>NZ_JBISAC010000001.1:847607-1080098 GCF_044391475.1 Micromonospora sp. NPDC018662 | reverse complement strand
AGGTCAGCCGGTCGTTCTCCCTTGCGTAGCACGGCGAGAACGATCAGGACGCAGGTCAGGTCGGGTAGTTTGCGCCACCGTGACCTCACCTCGCGCCGGTGGCGCCGCAGGGCCTGTCCGGCGATCGTCAGGGTCTGGGTCGACAACGGCAACCGGGCCTGATAGACCAGTGCCGGGCCCTCGGCGGGCAGATTGATGTGTGTCACGACCAGCGATCCTCGCCGAGGGCCTCCTTCATGCCTGGACGCCACGCCCGCACACCGGCCCGCACCCGGCAGATGATCACCGCGGAGATCACCACGCCCGTGGTCAGCGACTCGACACCCACCACACCATCGTCAAGACCCCCCGACCAGCACAAACAGGATGAGACAAGCTCCGTGAATCTGCGGCGCTTCTTGACGGGGTGGAGGGGGCGTGGTGCGGTGGATGGATGGGTGAGTATCGGGCGGTCTTCGACGCCGAGGTGGACTTCGTCAACGGTGGCGGCCTGCGCACCGACGGGTTCCGGCTGGACGTGCCCGGCCCCGAGATCACCGACGACGAGCTGGCCGCGTTGCTGGTCCGGCACCTCGGGCTGCTCATGGTCGGCGAGGTGCGGATCAGCAACCGGACCGTCGTCGAGGAGCCGCACAAGGGCGGGCGCGGCACCGCCGTCCCGGCCGCCGACGGGCGACGTCTGGTCGAGCTGAGTCACGAGATCACCGACGGCCTGGTCACGCTGCCCGGCTGGCCGGCGCCGCGGATCACCGACTGGCTCACCCGGGAGACGTCCCGGGAACGGTATGCGCCGGGCGTCGAGTTCCACGTCGGGCGCATCGACATGATCGCCAACACCGGCACGTACGTGGACACGCCGTCGCACCGCTTCGCGGACGGCCCCGACCTGGCCGGGGTGCCCCTGGATCGGCTGGCCGACCTGCCCGGCCTGGTGGTACGCGTCCCCGCCGGGGTCCGCGCGGTGGACCGCCTGCTGCTCGCCCCGTACGAGGTGGCCGGGCGGGCGGTGCTGCTGCACACCGGCTGGGACACGCACTTCGGCACCGACCGGTACGCCGCCGCGGAGGCGCCGTTCCTGACCGGTGACGGTGCTTCCTGGCTGGTCGAGGCCGGCGCGACGCTGGTGGGCATCGACTCGATCAACATCGACGACATGACCGCGGCGGCGGCCGGTGAGCGCCCGGCACACAGCACGCTGCTGGCCGCCGGCATTCCGATCGTGGAACATCTGACCGGCCTGTCCGAGCTGCCACCGAGCGGGTTCCGGTTCACCGCCGCCCCACCGAGGGTGGCCGGCATGGGCACGTTCCCGGTCCGCGCCTTCGCCACCGTCGACGCCTGACCCGCCCCGCCCCCCGCGCCGCTCTGTCCCGCCCCCCACCCGCCAGCTTTCCGTCGATCTTGGAGCTGTGGCCCCACCAATGTCGGCTTCGTGCCGTTATCGCAGGTACCACAACTCCCAGATCAGTAGGACACCCCTCACCCCCGATGAGGTGATCATGAAGCTGACAGCGACGTTGGTCTCCATCGATGCCGTCAACCTCATGATCACGCCCCCTTTCCCGCTCCCACCCCACTTCTTCGGCGTGATCAAGGAGTTTGCGTCGGAGTCGATCTCCGTGGGCGACGCAAACTCCTTGATCACCCGCCCATTCCCGGCCGGCCGGACCACGCTCCTGGCCGCCGGCATCCCGATCGTGGAACACCTGACCGGCCTGGGCGCGCTACCGCCGACGGGTTACCGGTTCACCGCCGAACCGCGTCACTTCATTCCCCCGAAGTAACGGCCGCACCGGCACGCCAACACCCGTCTTCCCGAAGCACCGACGCGGTGAGTGGAACGCCGTGGGTGCCATACGGGAGCCGAGACACCCATGGTGTTCCACTGACCGCCCTCCGACGCGGTGAGTGGAACGCCATGGGTGTCAAACGAGGGCCGAGACACTCATGGTGTTCCACCGAGCGAGCGACAGGGGTGGGGAGTTAGGCGGCGCGGGACAGTGTTGGGTCCAGGCGGCGGAGCAGGCGCTGGGACGCGCGGACCAGCGCGCGGGATGCGGCAGGTCGAGCGGCCACCGCTCGACGTCCGCACCGGCGGAGAACTCGAGTAGCAGACCGACCGGTGACGTGGGGCCGACGTCCGGCCGATGCCGGCCTGGATCACCTCGTCGCCCCGGACCGCCGTGCCGACGAGGCGGGACAGGTGCAGGCCGTTGCCCGTCGGCGCAGCCCGGGCCGCACAGACACCAGGGCGGGTGGGCGTTGTTCGGTAGGTTGCTCATGGGCCGGGGCGTCCTTCCCGGTCAAGGCCCGGGGAGCGGAGTGCCACCTCCGCCCCGGGCCGCCTCATCTGACGACACCCACCCGGTTGCGAGCCAGGGCAAGCAGGCCAGAGCCTGTCGCTCTCCGTCGACATTGTCGACACTGTCGACGTTGTAGACGCTGTCGATTTCCGGTGATCTACTTGGCTCCGCGAGCCAGGGAGTCACCGTGAACACACCAAAGTACGAGCAGGTGGCGTCGGCCATCCGCAACCAGATCAAAGCGGGAACGTTGAAGCCGGGAGATCAGCTACCCACGACGCAGGGACTGATCGAAACGTATGGCGTCTCCTACGGATCGGTCCGCACCGCCTTGCTGATCCTGAAAGCCGAGGGGCTGATCGAGGGCCGGCAGGGCGAAGGCGTGTTCGTGCGGGGTCAGTAGCGCACGGCGATGCGGCGGTCGACGGCGTCGACCCGGATCTCCCCGCCGTACGGGATGATCACCTGTGGGTCGGTGTGCCCGAGGTCGACGTCGAAGACCACCACCGGCTCGTCGGTGTAGGGCCCGAGCGCCCGCAGGATCGCCGCCCGCTGCGCCTCGCCCCAGGCCAGTCGCTCCGCGACGGACAGCGGCCGGTCGAAGTACCACGCCTTGGGCCGGCCGACCACGATCGCCGGGAAGCCGGCCAGCAGGCCGCGCTCGCCCAGGTTCCGCACCATCCGGAAGACCTCCTTGGCCGGCGGCATCTCCTGCGAGGTCTCCAGCAGCAGCACCGAGCCGGCCAGCTCGGCGGCGGACGGCACCCGGCCAGCTGCCGCCAGCCAGTGCACGATCTCCAGGTTGCCGCCCCAGGTGCGGCCCTGCACCACCCGGGCCGGCCCGTGCCAGCGCCAGCCCTCGCCGGGCAGCATCGGTGGCTCCTCGGTCAGCGTCGCCGGGTCGCGCCAGTCGAGCGGCTGGTCGCCCCACTCGGTGGCCGGCGTCAGGTCGTACCAGCCGGTGGTGAACAGCGCGGCGCGCAGCGAGTCGAACGTCAGCGGGTGCGGGCGGCCGGGCCGGCCGAGGTGCACCAGCACCGACCCGCCGTGGAACGCCACGATCCCGAGCCGGTAGAGGTGGTTGAGCACGTTGGTGTTGTCGGAGTAGCCGAAGTAGGGCTTCGGGTTGGCCTGCAGCACGTCGTCGTCGAGGAACGGGGTGACCGTGATCAGGTCGTCGCCGCCGACGGTGGCGAGCACCGCCGTGATCGTCGGGTCGGCGAACGCGGCGGTCAGGTCGCGGGCCCGGTCGCGCGGGTCGGCGCCCATCTGCCGGGTGGTCGGGTACTCCACCGGCACCAGACCCAGCTCGTCGCGGAGCCGGCGCAGGCCCAACTCGTACACGTGGGGGAAGAGACCCGGCAGGCCGGCGGAGGGCGAGACGACCGCGACCCGGTAGCCCGGCTGCGGCTTGGTGGGGTAACGCGGCGGCGTCATGATCCGACGCTATCGGCCCGCACCAGCGATTTTCGGCCATAGGCTGGGCGCGTGGACGACGAGCCGGAGCTGCGGACCCGGGACTGGCTGCCCCGCACGGCGGCGCTGGTGCTCGGCACCCTGGCGCTGGCCAGCGCGTTCATCGCGGCCTACGTCGGCGCGCTGCACAAGCCGGAACCGCGCGACCTGCCGGTCGCCGTGGTGACCTCCGACCAGCAGGCGCAGGCCGTGATGACCGCCGTCCGCGCCCGCACCGACACGATCAAACCGATCGGGTACGACAGCCGGGCCCGCGCCGACGACGGCCTCAACGACCGGTCGGTGTACGCGGTGCTCGGTTCCACCCCCGGCGGCCTGAGCCTCACCACGGCCAGCGCCGGCGCGCCCGCCGCCACCGAACTCGTCACCGACGTGTTCACTCAGGCCGCCCAGCAGGCCGGCGTGCCGTTGCAGGTCACCGACGAGGTGCCGGTGTCGACCGGCGACCCGCGCGGCCTGGTCCCGTTCTACCTGGCGGTCGGCGTGGTGCTCGGCGGCTACCTGGCCTCCACCGCGCTGGGCATCTCGCTCGGCACCAGCCCGCGCGGGCTGCGCCGGGCCGGGCTGCGGATCGCCACGCTCGCGGTGCACTCCATCCTGCTCGGCATCATCGGCGCGGTGCTGGTCGGGCCGGTGCTGGACGTGTTCGACCACGACGTTCCGACCATCGCGGTGGTCGGCGCGCTGGCCGCGTTCGCCGCCGGGATGGTCGCGGCGGCCGTGCAGGCGTGGCTCGGGCTGCTCGGCACCGGCCTGGTGATCCTGCTGCTGGTGGTGCTCGGCAACCCCGGCTCCGGCGGCATCTACGCGCCCGAGTTCCTGCCCGCGTTCCTGCGCGGGATGCACCGCTGGAACGTGCCCGGGCTCGCCACCGACCTGCTGAAGTCGGCGATCTACTTCGACTGGCGCGGCGGCGGCTGGGCGCTGACCGGGCTGCTGGTCTGGGTGGTCGTCGGCGTGGTCGGGCTGCTCACCGCCACGGTGTTCCGGGCCCGGCGACGGGCTGCGCGGGCCGGTACGGGACGGCACGCCGCCGTCGACCGATGACCGGTCGGCCCGTCCCAGAGTGCAGATCATCACGCCGTCCCCCTCCTCCGTCCGGGGCCCGCGCGGATACCATCCAGGGGAGTCGGACAGCGCTGTCCTTCGTCCTCGCGTAAGGAGCGCACCCGTGACCGACCAGCACGACCACGACGGCCCCGACGCCGCTCTCCGGGCCGACATCCGCCGCCTCGGCACGCTGCTCGGGCAGACCCTGGCCCGCCAGGAGGGCCGCCCGCTGCTCGACCTGGTCGAGGAGATCCGCGCCCAGGTCCGCTCCGACGCACCGGCCGCCGCGCAGCGTCTTGCCGGGCTCGACGTCACCACCGGCACGAAGCTGGCCCGCGCCTTCTCCACCTACTTCCACCTGGCGAACATCACCGAGCAGGTGCACCGCGCCCGCGACCTGCGCCGCCGCCGCGCCACCCACGGCGGCTGGCTGGACCAGGCGGCCAAGATGATCGCCGAGCGCGGCGTGCCGGCCGAGGAGATCGCCGCCGCGGCCCGCCGGCTGGCCGTCCGCCCGGTCTTCACCGCCCACCCCACCGAGGCGGCCCGCCGGTCCATCCTGTCCAAGCTGCGCGCGGTCGCCGACGAGCTGGACGCCGAGACCGCCAACGCCATCCTCTACGGCGCCAGCGACGAGGGCCCGGCCAACCGCCGTCTCGCCGAGCTGCTCGATCTGATGTGGCAGACCGACGAGCTGCGGCTCGACCGGCCGGACCCGACCGACGAGGCCCGCAACGCCATCTACTACCTGCGCGACCTGCACGCCGAGGCCGCCCCGCAGGTCCTCGACGACCTGGCCGACACGCTGCGCACGCTCGGCGTGGAGACGTCGCCGACGGCCCGCCCGCTGACGTTCGGCACCTGGATCGGCGGTGACCGCGACGGCAACCCGTTCGTCACCCCGACGGTCACCCGCGAGGTGCTGCGCATCCAGCACGAGCACGGCATCGAGGCCACCGAGAAGGCGATGGACGAGCTGATCAGCGAGGTCAGCGTCTCCCGCCGGCTGCGCGCGGTCTCGCTCGACCTCTCCGCCAGCCTGGCCAAGGACCTGGACGCGCTGCCCGAGGTGGCGCCCCGGTTCCGCCGGGTCAACGCCGAGGAGCCCTACCGCCTCAAGGCCCGGTGCGTGAAGGCGAAGCTGGCCAACACCCGGGAGCGGCTGCGCGCCGGCACGCCGCACGTGCCGGGCCGCGACTACCGGGGTTCGACCGAGCTGATCGCCGACCTGGAGCTGCTGCGCGCCTCGCTGGCCCGCAACTCCGGGCAGCTCACCGCCGTGGGGCGGCTGGCCTCCACCATCCGTACGGTCTCCGCGTTCGGGCTGCACCTGGCCACCATGGACATCCGGGAGCACGCCGAGAAGCACCACGAGGTGCTGGCGCAGCTCTACGAGACGGTCGGCGAGGTCTCCGACTACCCGTCGCTGACCCGGCTGGAGCGCACCAAGCTGCTCGCCGACGAGCTGACCGGCCGCCGGCCGCTCTCCACCCAGGACAGCCCGCTCACCGAGTCGGCCCGCAAGACGTTCGACGTGTTCTCCGCGATCCGCGAGGCGCAGGACCGGTTCGGTCCCGAGGTCATCGAGTCGTACATCATCTCGATGACGCTGGGCGTGGACGACGTGCTCGCCGCGGTGGTGCTGGCCCGCGAGGCCGGCCTGGTCGACGTGCAGAGCGGGCGGGCCCGGGTCGGCATCGTGCCGCTGCTGGAGACTCCGGCCGAGCTGAACGCCGGCGGTGAGCTGCTCGACGAGCTGCTGTCGCTGCCGGCCTACCGGGCGCTGGTCGCGGCGCGGGGCGACGTGCAGGAGGTGATGCTGGGCTACTCCGACTCGAACAAGGAGGCCGGCATCACCACCAGCCAGTGGTCGATCCACCGGGCCCAGCGCGCGCTGCGTGACGTGGCCGCCCGGCACGGCGTACACCTGCGGCTGTTCCACGGCCGGGGCGGGACGGTCGGTCGGGGCGGCGGCCCCACGCACGAGGCGATCCTGGCCCAGCCGTACGGCACGCTGGACGGCGCGATCAAGGTGACCGAGCAGGGCGAGGTCATCTCCGACAAGTACACGCTGCCGGCGCTGGCCCGGGAGAACCTGGAGCTGACCGTGGCCGCCGTGCTCCAGGCCACGCTGCTGCACACCGCGCCCCGGCAGCCGGCCGAGATGCTGGAGCGCTGGGACGCGGCGATGGACGTGGTGTCCTCCTCCGCCTTCCGGTCCTACCGGTCGCTGGTCGAGGACCCGGACCTGCCGGCCTACTTCTGGGCGTCCACGCCGACCGAGCTGCTCGGCGCGTTGAACATCGGCTCCCGGCCGGCGAAGCGGCCGAACACCGGCGCCGGCCTGTCCGGCCTGCGCGCCATTCCGTGGGTGTTCGGCTGGACGCAGACCCGGCAGATCGTGCCGGGCTGGTTCGGCGTCGGTTCCGGGCTGGCCGCCGCGCGGGAGGCCGGGCTGGCGGACGTGCTCGCCGAGATGAACCGGAACTGGCACTTCTTCCGCACGTTCCTGTCGAACGTCGAGATGATGCTGACCAAGACCGATCTCAGCATCGCCCGCCGCTACGTGGAGACGCTGGTCCCGAAGCCGCTGCACCCGATCTTCGCCAAGATCGAGGAGGAGTACGAGCTGACCAAGCGGGAGGTGCTGGCGGTCACCGCCTCGCCGGCCCTGCTGGAGAACTCGCCCGTCCTCCAGCGCACGCTCGCGGTGCGGGACACCTACCTGGAGCCGCTGCACCACCTTCAGGTGGCGTTGCTGCGGCAGTATCGCGAGTCCGGCGCCGCCGGGCGGGCGGTGGCGACCGCGCCGGGCGGCCGGCGCGCCCCGAACGACGGTACGGCGCTGGAGCGCGCGCTGCTGACCACCGTCAACGGCATCGCCGCCGGCATGCGCAACACCGGCTGAGCGGTAAGGAGGGGCCCCCGCTTAACGCATTCTGCATAGGCGGGGGCCCCTTTTAACACCAGCGGCGCGGGCTACCAGTCGCCGCCACCGAAATCGCCGCCACCGAAGTCCCCGCCGAAGTCGCCGCCACCGAAGTCGCCGCCACCGAAATCGCCCTGGCCGCCGGCGTAGTCGCCCTGGCCGCCGACGTCGCCGCCGCCCGGGTCGCCGTAGTCCTGGCCGTCGCCGAACCCGTCCTGGAAGCCCTCCTGGTAGCCGGACTCGTAGCCGTAGCCCGGGTCGGCGAACGCGGGCGAGAAGAGCGCGTCCGCGATCAGCATGCCGCCGAGCACACCGGCGCCCGCGCCCAACGCGGTCTTCCACCACGGCGTCGAGTACCAGCCGGCCGGCACCGGCCGGCCCTGCATGTGGCCGCCGGGATAGTAGTAGGGCGTGTGGTTGCCCGGCTGCGGGCCGGCCCGGAACGTCTGGCCCTGCACGTTCACCTCGCGTTCCCTGGTGAGCTGCCCGACCCCGCGCGCGGCGGCCAGCGGCGGCAGCTCCGGGCCCGGGTCGATGCCCATCGCCGTCCGCGCCGCCCGGATGTACGCCAGCCCTTCCAGCGCGGTCTCCCGTGCCAGCGCGAACTGGTGCGGGGTGCGCGCCTGCTCGAGCTGCGAACCGGCGGCGTTGTAGCGCTCACCCGCGTCGGCCAGCGCCTGGCGCACCGCCGGCAGGTCACCGTGCAGGTTCATCAACTGGCCACCGAGCCGCTCGTACCAGCGCTGCGCCTCGGCGCGCGCGTCCGCCAGCTCGTTCGCCCGTCGGGACCTGCTCCCCCACCGCCAGAACACGAACGCACCTCCGAGCATCAGGATCAGGAACAGCCACAGGGCACCTTCCATGACCTCGAACGTACCCAGCGCGCGCACGTCGTACCCGTTTGGCAAGCTCTTCGGCATGAGCTTCTCGACGCTGGCCGTGGTGGTGCTCTGCCTCGCCGCCGGCGGCGCGGTGGGCTGGCTGGCGGCGCGGGGCCGGTCGGCGGCCGAGGTGGCCCGGCTGGAGGCGACGCTGGCGGCCACCCGGGAGGGCGAGGGGCGGCTGGAGCAGTCCATGCGGGCGCTCAGCTACGAGGCGACCGCGCAGTCCCAGGAGGCGGTGGCGCGCGCGGTCGCGCCGCTGCACGACTCGCTGCGCCGCTACGAGCAACGCGTCGCCGAGCTGGAGCACGACCGGGTCGACGCCTACGCCGAGCTGCGTGAGCAGGTGCGCGCGATGAGCACGGTCTCCGGTGAGCTGCGCACCGAGACCAAGCAGTTGGTCGCCGCGCTGCGCGCGCCGCAGGTGCGGGGTCGCTGGGGCGAGCACCAGCTCCGGCGGATCGTCGAGGCGGCCGGCATGCTGGAGCACTGCGACTTCAGCGAGCAGGTCACCGCCGCCACCGACCACCAGGGGGTCCGCCCCGACCTGGTGGTGCGGCTGCACGGCGGGCGCACGGTGGTGGTCGACGCCAAGGCGCCGTTCGACGCCTACCTGACCGCGATGGAGGCGCGCGACGAGCGCGGGCGCGACACCCAGCTCGACGCGCACGCCCGGCACCTACGCGCCCACGTGGACAGCCTGGCCGCCAAGTCCTACTGGACCGCCTTCGACCAGACGCCCGAGTTCGTGGTGCTGTTCGTGCCGGCCGACCCGTTCCTCGACGTGGCGTTGCAACGCGACCCCTCGCTGCTTGAGCACGCGTTCGCCCGCAACGTGGTGCTGGCCACCCCGGCCACGCTGGTGGCGTTGCTGCGCACGGTCGCCTACTCCTGGCGGCAGGAGGTGCTGGCGCGCAACGCGGCCACCGTCCACTCGTTGGCCCGCGAGCTGTACGGGCGGCTGTCCACGCTGGGCGACCACGTCGGCAAGCTGGGCAGTTCGCTGAGCGGGGCGGTGACGGCATACAACCGGGCGGTCGGCTCGCTGGAGGCCCGGGTGCTGGTCAGCGCGCGCAAGCTGGCCGAGCTGGGCGTCTCCGGCGACGAGCTGGCCACCCCGGCCCAGGTCGAGCTGGCACCCCGGCAGCCGCAGGCGCCGGAGCTGTTGAACGGCCCGTCCACATCGGCCGAACGGCCGGCAGGCATCGACGTCTAACACGGTCGGCGTGACGATGACGGCCGATCCTTGTCACGGAGTGGTCACAAACCCATTCCCGGTAGTGACACGACTCGACGCGACACGAAGGATCTGCGTCACACGCGCCCTGTCCCTCGAAGGGCCCTGTTCTCTGGAGGAAGAGAACGTGAGTCAACCCCGCAATCGGAGCCGGCGTCCCTCCGCCGCGCTCTTCGCCTCGGTCCTCGCGGCCGGGGCCATGACCGTCGGGGGTGGCGCCGCAACCGCGAGCGCGGCCCCTGCCGCCCCCCAACCCTCGCAGCCGACCGCCGCGAAGGCCCTGGGCGCCCACGACGCCAAGCTGCTCGACGCGGCCGAGGCGAAGCACGCGCCGACCGTCACGATGATCATCGCGGCGAGGAAGGGCTCGGCCAAGAAGGTCGTCGACGGCCTGACCGGCCTCGGCGCCACCGTCAGCCAGCGGTACGACCAGGTCGGCTACGTGCTGGCCAAGGTGCCCACCGCCAAGGCGCTCAAGGCCGCCACGCTGCCCGGCGTCGCCGCCGTCGACCTCGACGAGACCATCACGCTCCCCGACCCGGCCCCGGAAGCCGCCCCGAACGGCGCCAAGGCCGCCGAGCAGGGTGAGACGCTGGCCGGCCCCGGTGCGGACACCGGCGCGGTCAACCCGTACATGCCGACCAACGAGACCGGCGCGGAGGCGTTCAAGGCCGCCCACCCGGAGTGGGACGGCCGCGGCGTCACCATCGGCATCATGGACTCCGGTGTGGACCTGAACCAGCCGGCCCTCCAGCAGACCACCACCGGCGAGCGCAAGATCGTCGACTGGGTCACCGCGACCGACCCGCTCGAGGACGCCTCCTGGCGTCCGATGACCACCGAGGTCACCGGCCCGTCGTTCAGCAACTCGCTGGGCACCTGGACGGCGCCGGCCGGCACCTACAGGTTCAACGTGTTCCGCGAGAACATCACCGCCGGCAGCGACGCGCGGGGCGACGTCAACCGGGACGGGGACACCACCGACGCCTGGGGCATCCTCTACAACCCGGCCAACGGCGACATCCGCGTCGACGTGAACCAGAACAACGACTTCACCGACGACGTGGTGATGCGGCCGTACAAGGAGAAGTTCCAGGTCGGCCAGTTCGGCACCGACAACGCGGCCACCGCCGTACGGGAGCAGATCCCGTTCGTGGTCGAGTACCGGCGCAACGTCGACACCACCCCGGTCGGCGGTCCCGGCCTGGTCGACTACGTCAACATCGGCATCGTCGAGAGCACCCACGGCACGCACGTCGCCGGCATCACCGCCGCCAACGACATGCTGGGCAACAGCGCCTTCGACGGCGCCGCCCCGGGCGCCAAGCTGGTCTCCGCCCGGGCCTGCTCGTGGGGCGGCGGCTGCACCGCCGCGGCGCTCACCACCGGCATGGTCGACCTGGTGATCAACCGCAAGGTCGACGTGGTGAACATGTCGATCGGCGGCCTGCCGGCGCTGAACGACGGCGCGAACGCGCGCGCCGTGCTCTACAACGACCTGATCAACACCTACGGTGTGCAGCTGTTCATCTCGGCCGGCAACTCCGGCCCGGGCCTGAACACCGTCGGCGACCCGTCGGTCGCCACCGACGTGGTCAGCGTCGCCGCGAACGTCAGCAAGGACACCTGGCTGGCCAACTACGGCTCGGTGGTCCGCAAGGACAACTGGCTGTTCAACTTCTCCTCCCGCGGCCCGCGTGAGGACGGCGGCTTCAAGCCGAACATCACCGCCCCCGGCTCGGCCATCTCCACCGCGCCGACCTGGCAGGCCGGCGGTCCGGTGCCGGAGGCGGGCTACCCGCTGCCCCCGGGCTACCAGATGCTGAACGGCACCTCGATGGCCTCGCCGCAGGCCACCGGCGCCGCCGCGCTGCTGCTGTCCGCCGCGAAGGCGACCGGCACCGGCGTCACCCCGGCCGCGCTGCGCCGGGCCGTCTACACCTCGGCCAAGCCGATCGCGGACGTCCCGACGTACGCCCAGGGCTACGGCATGGTCAACGTGCCCGACGCGTGGAGCCTGCTCGCCGCCGGCGTGCAGACCCGCACCTACACCTCCGAGGCCGCGGTCTGCACCGAGCTGTCGCCGAACCTGACCCGCTACGACCGGGCCTCCGGCACGTTCGTGCCGAACCCGAACGTGGGCACCGGCGTCTACAACCGCTGCGCCGCCGACCGGGGTGGGCAGAAGGCCAAGGAGGGCCGCTACTACGAGGTCAAGCTGACCCGCACCAGCGGCCCGAACAAGGGCGTCAAGCACCTGGTCGACTTCCGCGGCAACGACGGCACCTGGACCGCCCCCAAGGAGGTCTGGCTGCCGCTCAACTCGACCGTCACCGTCAAGGTGAAGGCCAAGCCGATGACCGTCGGCGCGCACGGCGCGATCATGACCGTCGACGACCCGGCCACCTCGGTGGTCGACTTCGAGGTCGCCACCGTCGTGGTCGCCTCGAACGCGGTGACCGGCCCGGCGTACTCGTACTCGGCCAACGGCTCGGTCGAGCGGAACGGCTTCACGTCGTACTTCGTGACGGTTCCGCAGGGCGCGGGCGCGCTCCAGGTCAACCTGTCCGGCATCGCCACCGGCTCGCAGACCCGGTTCATCGCCATCAACCCGTACGGCGTGCCGGTCGAGAGCACCGCCAGCACCGCCTGCTACACCAACTTCTCCGACGCCGCCGCCTGCAAGCCGCAGGAGCGCGACTACCAGAACCCGATCCCGGGCGTCTGGGAGATCGAGGTGGAGGCGCGACGCACCTCGCCGGCGCTGGACAACCCGTTCACCATTCAGGCCCGCGTGCAGGGCGTGCAGGTGGAGCCGGCCGTGGTCGAGCTGCCGTCGGTGACCGCCGGCACGCCGGCCCCGGTGAGCTGGAACCTGACCAACACGTTCGGCCCGGTCCAGGTGACCGGCGTCGGCGGCCCGCTGTCCAGCGTGCGCGCCGAGCGGCCGACCATCACCGAGGGCGCCACCCAGGAGTACACGGTGGACATCCCAGCCGGGACCACCTCGTTCTCCGCCCGGATCGGCAACACCGCCGACCTCGGTGCCGACCTGGACCTGTACATCTTCCGGGGCACCACCGAGGTGGGCCGCTCGGCCGACGGCGACTCGGAGGAGGCCGTCACGCTGGCCAACCCGGTGGCCGCCACCTATCGGGTGGTCATCGAGGGCTACGCGGTCGCCGCGGGCGGCACGGCGTACGACTACCGTGACTCGTTCGCGTCCCCGGCGCTGGGTTCGCTCTCCGCGCCGGCCACGCCGCTGTCCCTGGCCAACGGCGCCACCGCCACCCTCACCGGTGCGGTGACCGCCCTCTCCACCCCGGCCGCCGGCCGGGAGCTCTTCGGTGACATGGCCGTCACCACCACCGAGGGCGCGGTCGTCGGCCGCGGTTCGGTGGAGATCCACGCGGTCAACTAGCCGCTGTCACGACGGGAGCCCCGTCCCCCTTCCCGGGGGGCGGGGCTCCTGCCGTACGCGGGTCAGGCGGGGCGGGCCGACTCGACCACGAACGGGGTGCCCTGCTGGCAGGTGGTCATCATGCCCGGCTCGGGACGACCGGTGACCTCCACCTTGGCGCCGGCCTTGAGCAGGTCGCGCGGGCCGCCGACCAGCAGGTGGTCGTCGAGCAGCAGGCAGTTCGGCTCGACGCCGGCGCGGATGGTGCCGCTGAGCGTGGTGCCACCGACGCCGGGCGGCGTCGACGGGCCGCCCTTCCAGGTCGGGTTGGGGCGGCTCGGGCCGGTGCTGGGTACGGGGTCGGGCTGGCTGGTCACCGGGGCGGCTCCCGTCGGGCTCGGGCTGGGGCCGACGGGCTCGTCACCCGGGCCGGCGCAGGCGGTCAGCGCGACACCGGTGAGCAGGGCGACGAGCGCCGTCCGAGGAGTCTTCATGGTCGGTTGGACGCGTGGGACGCCGGATCCGTTCCCGGTCAGCCGCGCGCCGCCGCGGCCTTCATGTCGCGCTTGAGCTCCTGCGGCAGTGAGAACGTCAGCCGCTCGTCGGCGGTGGTGATCTCCTCCACGTCGACGAAGCCGCGCTCGGCCAGGTGCGCGAGCACGTCCTGGACCAGGTCGTCCGGCACGCTCGCGCCGGAGGTCAGCCCCACGGTGCGTGCGCCGGCCAGCCAGGCGTCGTCGATCTCGTGGGCGAAGTCGACCAGGTGGCCGGCGCGGGCGCCGGCGTCCAGCGCCACCTCGACCAGGCGGACCGAGTTCGAGGAGTTGCGCGAGCCGACCACGATCACCACGTCGCACTCGGGGGCGATCTCCTTGACCACGTGCTGGCGGTTGGAGGTGGCGTAGCAGAT
The DNA here is from genome assembly GCF_044391475.1 of Micromonospora sp. NPDC018662. Taxonomy (NCBI): domain Bacteria; kingdom Bacillati; phylum Actinomycetota; class Actinomycetes; order Micromonosporales; family Micromonosporaceae; genus Micromonospora; species Micromonospora sp. NPDC018662. The sequence goes on along the minus strand of NZ_JBISAC010000001.1, from coordinate 1,065,912 downwards.
GTCGTCGCTGGGCGGCGACTGGAGCAGCGGCAGACGCTGCTTGAGCCGGGCCACGGTCTCCAGCGTCTCGTCGACCGAGAGCGTGGTCTGGGAGAGCCACACCACCTTCTCCGGGTCACGCACGGTGACCTGGTCGACGCTGTCCGGGCCGTCGACGAGCTGGATGTGGGCGGGGGCCTCGCCGGCGGTGCCGATGACCTCCTCGTGCCCCTCGTGCCCGATGAGCAGGATGTCGTAGTCCTGCTGGGCGAACCGCCGGGCCTCGTGGTGCACCTTGGTGACCAGCGGGCAGGTGGCGTCGATCGCCTTCAGCGAGCGCTCCTTGGCCTGCTCGTAGACCTCGGGGGCGACGCCGTGGGCGGAGAAGATGACGGTGGCGCCCTCCGGCACCTCCTCGTTCTCCTCCACGAAGATCGCGCCCTTCGCCTCCAGCGTGCGCACCACGTGCTTGTTGTGCACGATCTGCTTGCGGACGTAGATCGGCGCGCCGTAGAGCTTCAGCGCCTCCTCGACGGTCTGCACCGCCCGGTCCACCCCGGCGCAGTAGCCGCGGGGCTTGGCCAGGAGCACGCGCTTGCCGGTCCGGGGAGTCGTCTCAGCGTCAGTCACCCGACCATCGTACGTGCGCCGGCAGCGCCGTCGCCTGGCCTGTCGGGCCCGGGCCGTAGGGTGGGCGGGGTGAGCACGGGTGAGGTGGGCCGGAGCACGCCCCAGGACCGGAGCACGCCCGAGGAGCCGTGGCCGGTGCGGGTGGTCAGCCAGAAGGTCGGCGCCTGGATCGCCCGGCTCGGCTGGGTGTGGGTCGACGGCCAGGTGGCGCAGATCAGCCGACGGCCCGGCGCGGCCACCGTGTTCCTCACCCTGCGTGACCCGTCGGCCGATCTCAGCCTGACCGTCACCACCAACCGTGACGTGCTCGACGCGGGCGCGCCGGAGCTGCGCGAGGGCGCCCGGGTGGTGCTGCACGCCAAGCCCGAGTTCTATGCCGCGCGGGGCACGCTGAGCCTGCGCGCCGACGAGATCCGCCAGGTCGGTCTCGGCGAGCTGCTGGCCCGGCTGGAGAAGCTCAAGAAGCTGCTGGCCGCCGAGGGGCTGTTCGACAGGTCCCGCAAGCGGCGGCTCCCGTTCCTGCCGGGCCGGGTCGGCCTGATCACCGGGCGGGCCTCGGCGGCCGAGCGCGACGTGCTGACCAATGCCCGCCGCCGCTGGCCGGCGGTCGACTTCCGCACCGTCAACGTGGCGGTGCAGGGGTCCGGCGCGGTGCCCGACATCGTCGGCGCGCTCAAGGTGCTCGACGCCGACCCGACGGTCGACGTGATCGTCATCGCCCGCGGCGGTGGCGGCATCGAGGATCTGCTGCCCTTCTCCGACGAGGCGCTGTGCCGGGCGGTCTTCGCCTGCCGCACGCCGGTGGTCAGCGCGATCGGCCACGAGACCGACGCGCCGCTGCTCGACTACGTGGCCGACGTCCGCGCCTCCACGCCCACCGACGCGGCGAAGCGGATCGTGCCCGACCTGTCGGAGGAGGTCCGCCTGATCGGGCAGGCCCGGTCCCGGCTGGAGCGGGCCGTGCGCCATCTCGTGGATCGCGAGCAGCACCGGGTCGACCTGCTCCGCTCCCGCCCGGTGCTGGCCCGGCCGCGGGTGATGGTCGACCAGCGCGCCGTCGAGGTCACCGCGCTGCGCGACCGCGCCGGCCGGTGCCTGGAGCACCGGCTGGGCGCCGCCGACGACGACCTGCGGCACACGCTGGCCCGGCTGCGTGCGCTCTCCCCGGCGGCCACGCTCGACCGTGGCTACGCCATCGTCCAGCGCGCCGACGGCCACGTGGTCCGCGCGGCGTCCGAGGTGGCCAAGGGCGATCCACTGCGGGTACGCCTCGCCGAGGGCGAGCTGACCGCCACCGTCGACGGCTGATGGAATGGGACCGATGACTGAGAAGACCAAGGACGAGCAGCTCAGCTACGAGCAGGCGCGCGCCGAGCTGGCCTCGGTGGTGGAACGGCTGGAGGCGGGCGGCACCTCGCTGGAGGAGTCGCTGGCCCTGTGGGAGCGGGGCGAGCAGCTCGCCGGCATCTGCCAGCGCTGGCTGGACGGCGCCCGGGACCGCATCGACGCCGCCCGGCAGCGCGCCGAGGAGTAACCAACCGCGATCAGCGTCCGCGCGGGTCCGGCCGAGGGGGCGTGTCCGGCCGAGGGCCGGACGGCTGCGGGCCGGGCCGGGCCGGGCCGGGCCGGCTGAGCATGGCTGGGGCCGGAACCATGTCACCGGAACGCGGTATACCTCAGAGGCATATTTATGCCTCTGAGGTATACCGCGAAAAAGTGCTAGGTGCTCCGGACGACCTCCGGTCAGTTGAACAGGTTGTAGAGCTCCGGCGGCGCCTCGACGACCTGGTCGGCCGGGGGCTTCTGGGCCGCCGCGGCGTTGCCGTAGTCGGTGTAGGTGATCTTCACGTCCTGCGCGGCGCTCTGGCCGGCGGCCGGGATCTTGAGCACCAGCTCGCTGAGCCGGCCCTGCGGGTCGACCTTGGCGGTGAACGGCACCGACTGGGCCTGCGCCCCGAGCGCGGTGATCACGGCCGGGTCGAGCGAGCCCGCCTCGGCGGCCTTCGACACGTCCACGGTGCCCTCGTACGCGCCATCACCGGTCTGCCGGACGTCGGTGACGCCCTGGGTGAGCACCGCACTGCCGGCCGGGTCGACCTTCTCGAAGTCGAAGCCCAGCGCCCGGTTGCCCTTGATCCGGCTCTGGTCGAGGTGCTGGTACTTGCCGGTGTTGAGGTTCTTCACGCCGGGGATCTGGTTGGCGGCGGTGCCGCCCAGCTCCAGCTTGACCCAGCTGTCCGGCTTGGCGTGGACGAGGTCCAGCTTCATCATCAGGTCCGACGACGGGTCGCCGATCGTCATCCGCATCTCGGCGCTCTGGCTGGGCTCGTGCACCTGCCCCTCGGCGGTGGAGCCGGCACCCGTCATGGCGAACCGGAAGTTGCCCTCCCGGATCGCGTTCGTGGAGTCGAGCAGCGCCTGCTTGGCCGCGCTGCCGGACGCCGTGGCGCTGGGGGCGACGCTGCCGGAGGCGCCGGCGCTCGGGGTCGCGGAGGCGTCGGACGTGCCGTTGCCGTTGCAGGCCGCCAGGCCGGGAATGAGCAGCGCCGCGGCGAACGCGGTGGCGCTGAAGCGTCGTATCTTCACGTCAACCTCTCCAGGTGGTCGTCCGGGATCGTGTCCCTTCTGTTCCCTGAAGCGGCGTTCCGCAATCCCGCTCCCCCGACCGGGGGCCGTCAGCGCAGCGAGGTGGCGAGCCGACGCAGCTCCGCCTCCCCGGCGTCGCCGACCACGATCACCGTGCGGTTCGGCTCCAGCAGGACGAGCGCCTGCTCGTTGCCGCGGGCGGTGTACCGCTGCCAGCTCAGCCCGTCCGGCAGGTCGGCCGGACCCTGCGGCTGGCCGTCGCTCAGCTCGGCCGGCAGCAGCTTCTCCGCCGGCACGTTGCTCTCCACGAGCTGCGCGCCCCGGCCTTCCGGGGTCACGTACCCGATCCGCAGCGTGGCGCCGTCCGTCTCGGTCCGGAAGCGGGCGTTGACCGTACGCCAGTCGTCGCCCAGCCCGGAGGGCGCGGCGACCGGGAAGGCGTTGGCCGCGCGGGCCTGCTCCAGCGCCGGCGCCGGGTCGACGGTGACCGGCGAGTCGCCGCCCAGGAAGCCCCGGTAGAACGCGATCAGCAGGGCGATCGGGACCAGCAGGATCAGCAGCGACAGCACCATGTCCTTCGGGGACCGCTCGGAGCGGGCCTTCTCCCGGCCCACGGGCAGCCCGTCCGGCGGGGTGGCGCCGGGCCGCACCGGCGGCTGGCCGTCGGGCGGCGTGGCGTCGGACGGTACGCGGTCGGCAGGCTGTGCGGGTTCCACCCGGCCATTGTCGCAGCCCGACGGGGGAGGTGATCCTGGCCTCCTCCGCCCCGCCGGGGCGGCGAACCTGAGATCGTGTGAGGATCAGCGACAAAACCGGCGGCATCCCCGCCGGTCCACCCCGCAACGTCGCGAGGAGGAGGCCGCCATGACAACCACCGGTACGCGGACGCCCCAGGATCTCGACCGCAATCTCGCCCTCGATCTGGTCCGGGTCACCGAGGCCGCGGCCATGGCCGCCGGCCGCTGGGTCGGCCGGGGCGACAAGGAGGGCGGCGACGGTGCCGCCGTCGACGCCATGCGCAAGCTGATCAACTCGATCCCGATGCGCGGCGTCGTGGTGATCGGCGAGGGCGAGAAGGACAACGCCCCGATGCTCTTCAACGGCGAGGAGGTCGGCGACGGGACCGGTCCCGAGGTGGACGTGGCGGTCGACCCGATCGACGGCACCACGCTGATGAGCAAGGGCATGCCGAACGCGCTCGCGGTGCTGGCGGTGGCCGAGCGCGGCGCGATGTTCGACCCGAGCGCGGTCTTCTACATGGAGAAGCTGGCGGTCGGCCCGATGTACGCCGACGTGGTCGACATCAACGCCGGGGTGGCCGAGAACATCCGGCGGATCGCCGAGGTCAAGGGCACCGACACCGCCGAGGTGACGGTCTGCGTGCTGGACCGGTCGCGCCACGACGACCTGGTGAAGCAGATCCGGCGCACCGGCGCCGGCATTCGGCTCATCTCCGACGGGGACATCGCCGGCGCCATCGCGGCCGCCCGTGGCGAGTCCGACATCGACGTGCTGATGGGCATCGGCGGCACCCCCGAGGGCATCACCGCGGCCTGCGCGCTGAAGTGCATGGGCGGCATGATGCAGGCCAAGCTCTGGCCGAAGGACGACCAGGAACGGGAGAAGGCACTGGCCGCCGGGCACGACCTGGACCGGGTGCTCTTCACCGACGACCTGGTCACCGGCGACAACTGCTTCTTCGTGGCGACCGGCGTCACCTCCGGCGACCTGCTGCGCGGCGTGCGCTACCGGGCCGGTGGGGCGTACACCCAGTCGATCGTGATGCGCTCGAAGAGCGGCACGATCCGGGTGATCGACTCGTACCACCGGCTGGAGAAGCTCGCCCTCTACTCGTCGGTCGACTTCGACGGGCGCCCGCTGGCCGAGCAGGAGTGACCGCGACTCCGACGGCGGGGCCGACGCTGTCGATCGGCCGGCGGATCGCCGGCGTCGGGCTGGCCACCGCCGCCGGCGTCCTGGTGGCGCTCCAGTCCCGGATCAACGGCGAGTTGGGCGTACGGCTGGCCGACGGGATCGCCGCCGCGGTGGTCTCGTTCGGCCTCGGCCTGGTGATCCTGCTGGTGCTGGTCCCGGCCACCGCCGGTGGCCGGCGTGGGCTGGCCGCCCTGCGCGACGCGCTGCGCACCGGCACGCTGCGGCCGTGGCAGTGCCTGGGCGGCGTGTGCGGCGCGTTCCTGGTGGCGACGCAGGGGCTGACCATCGGCGCGCTCGGCGTGGCCGTCTTCACCGTCGCGGTGGTGGCCGGGCAGTCCGGCAGCAGCCTGCTGGTCGACCGCGCCGGCATCGGCCCGACCGGACGGCAGCCGGTCACCCCGAACCGGCTGATCGGCGCGGTGCTCACCGTGCTGGCCGTGCTGTTGGCGGTGGGCGACCGGCTCGGCGACCCGGGCGCGCTGGCGCTGGCCCTGCTGCCGCTGGCCGCCGGGGTGGGCATCGCCTGGCAGCAGGCGGTGAACGGCCAGGTCCGGGCCGCGGCGGACAGCGCGTTGACCGCCACGCTCGTCAACTTCGCGGTCGGCACGGTGGCGCTGCTCGCCACGTTCGCGGTGGAGGTGGCGGTGCGCGGCCGGCCGGCCGGCGGCTTCCCGAACGAGCCGTGGCTCTATGTCGGTGGCCCGATCGGGATCGTGTTCATCGCGCTGGCCGCCGCGCTGGTCCGGTTCACCGGGGTGCTGCTGCTCGGCCTGGCCACCATCGCCGGCCAGATCGTCGGCGCGGTGCTGCTGGACGTGGTGCTGCCGACCGCCGCCTCGCACCCCGGCGTCAACACCCTGCTCGGCGCCGCGCTGACGCTGGTGGCCGTCCTCATCGCCGCCGGGGGTAAGGCGGGGCCCCCGGTTAACGCCTCCGGTAGAGGCGGGGCCCCCGCTTAACCAACGCGTCAGCAGGGGGCCCGGCTAACGCAGAGCCGGGGCGCGCAGGCCGGTGACCATCTCGTCGACGATCCGGTCCAGCGGGGTCGGCTCGATGCCGAGCGTGGCGGTGGCGGCGGTCGAGTCCAGCACGAACGGGCCGGCGAACTGGTGCGCGGTCTCCCGCAGCTCCCGGGCGAACGGGTTGGCCACGCCGGCCGCCCAGAGCAGCGGGTAGGGCATCCGGATCAGCCTCGGTGCCGGCGCGCCGGCCCGGGTCGCCGACCGCTCGGCCAGCTCCCGCATCGAGACCGCCGGCGGGCTGGGCACGTGCCAGGCCCGTCCCCAGGCCCGCGCGTCGGTGGCGGCGGCGACCAGGGTACGGGCGACGTCCTGGACGTACGTCCAGGTGTGCGGCGCGTCCCATTCGACCGGCAGGAACACCCGCCGCCCGGCGAGCACGGCGGGCAGCGTCATCATGGCCAGCGAGGTGCCGCCGACGCCGACGTAGTCGGAGCCGCGTACCTCGGTGACCCGGGCCCGACCGGCGCGATGGGCGGCCAGGGCGTCGGCCCACATCCGGTTGCGGATCCGGCCCTTGGTGCCGGTGGCGGCGAGCGGGGTCGCCTCGGTCATCGGCGCGTCGACCGGGCCGTAGCCGTAGAGGTTGCCGACGGTGGCGAGCACGGCGCCGCTGCGCTCGGCGGCGGTGAGGAGCGCGGCGGCCAGCGGCGGCCAGTCCGTCGCCCACCTGTGGTACGCCGGGTTGGCGCAGTTGTGCAGCGCGACCGCGCCCTCGGTCAGCGCGGTGAGCCGGTCGGTGTCGCCGGCGTCGGCGGCGATCCGCTCGACCGCCGGGTGCTCCGGGCCGGTGCCGCGCCGGGTCACCACGCGCACCCGCTCGCCGCGCTCGGCGAGAAGTCGGGCGGTGGCGGTGCCGACGGGTCCGGCGCCGACGATCACGTGCAGGGCCATGTCAGGTCCACCTTTTCTGAAGCAGTAGTCCGAATGGAGAGCACCGCTCTCGAAGAAGAGCATGACTCGGGGAGCGACGGAAAGTCAAGAGCAGTGCTCTCTCTTTTGATTGCCGCTCTCATCCGTGGCACAGTGGGCGCATGGTCGCTCCCTCGCTCCGCGCCCGGGTCCGCGCCGGGATGATCGAAGAGATCAAGGCGGTCGCCCGTCGCCACCTGGCCACCGACGGCGCGGACCTCTCACTGCGGGCCGTCGCCCGGGACCTCGGCATGGTCTCCTCCGCGATCTACCGCTACTTCCCCAGCCGCGACGACCTGCTCACCGCGCTGATCCTGGAGGCGTACGACGCGCTCGGCGACGCGGTGGAGACGGCCGACGCCGCCGCCGACCAGGACGACCTGCGCGGACGCTGGCTCGCCGCCTGCCGCGCGGCGCGCGCCTGGGCGCTCGCCCACCCCGCCGAGTACGCGCTGCTCTACGGCAGCCCGGTGCCCGGCTACGCGGCCCCGGACGACACGGTCGCGCCGGCCCAACGGCCCCCGATGACGCTGCTCGGCATCCTGCGCGACGGGGTGGCCGCCGGCCGGCTCGACCGGGCGGACGAGGAACTGCCCGAGCCGCTGCGCGGCGACGTGGCCGAGCTGACCGCGCTGACCGGGGTGCCACTGTCGCCCGCGCTGATGGCGCGCGGGATGGCCGGCTGGACGCAACTCTTCGGGCTGATCAGCTTCGAGCTGTTCGGCCGGATCAACCGGGCGTTGCCGCACCGCGGCGAGTACTTCGACCACCAGGTCGCCCTGATGGCCGACCTGGTCGGCCTGCCCGGCGACTGACCTCAGGTGCCGTCGGAGGAGTGGCCGGGGAAGAGATGCGCGGTCGGGTCGATGGCGACCGCCGCGTTGTTGACGGCGGTCGCCGCCTCGCCGAAGCCGGTGGCGATCAGCCGGACCTTGCCCGGATATTCGGTGATGTCGCCGGCCGCGTACACCCGGGGCAGGTTGGTGGCCATGGCGCTGTCGACCAGGATGTGCCGCCGGTCCAGCGCCAGCCCCCACTCGGTGAGTGGGCCCAGGTCGGCGGTGAAGCCGAGCGCGGCGACCACGGTGTCCACCGGGAGCGTCTCCACCGCGCCACCGCGAACGGTCAGCTCGGCGCCGGTGACGCGCTCCTCGCCGTACAGGCGGCTCACCTCGGCGTTGACCACCACCCGCACCGGCAGCGCCCGGACCCGCTCGACGGTGGCGGCGTGCGCGCGGAAGCGGTCGCGTCGGTGCGCAAGCGTCACCGACCGGGCCAGCGGCGCGAGCGTGACCGCCCAGTCGAACGCCGAGTCGCCGCCGCCCACGATGAGCACGTGCCGGTCGGTCAGCTTGACCGGCTGGGGCACGAAGTAGACGATCCCGCCGCCGGTGAAGCTCTCCGCGACCGGCAGCGGCCGGGGCGTGAAGCTGCCCAGCCCACCGGTCACCACCACCGCGCCGCAGCGGAGCTGCTCACCGCCGGCCAGCCCGAGCACCGGCCGGCCGTCGAGGTAGGACAGCTTCTCCGCGCGTACGCCGAGGCGGTAGTCGGGGTGGTAGGGCGCGGCCTGGGCGACCAGGTTCGCGACCAGCTCGCGGCCCTTGACGGCGGGGAAGCCGGCGACGTCGAGGATCAGCTTCTCCGGGTACATCGCGGTGACCTGCCCACCCGGCTCGGGCAGCGCGTCGATCACGGCCACGGAGAGCCCGCGGAACCCGGCGTAGTAGGCGGCGAAGAGCCCGGCCGGGCCGGCCCCGATCACGGCGACATCGACCTCGCGCATGGCGTACCGTCACTTTCGGCCAGGATCAACCCGTGCTGCCGACGGTAGGCGGGCGGGCGGCCGGGATCAAGCACGTCCCGCCGATCGATCAACGCGTCGTCAGGGCAGCGTGACCGGCGGTGACCCGAGTGGGTCCGACATGCGGGTGTCGGCGCGGCGACGGAACAGGATCGCGGCGACCACGCCGCCGAGCAGCCCGAACAGGTGGCCCTGCCAGGAGATCAGCTCGTCGGTGGGAAGGATGCCCAGCAACTGCCAGCCGTAGAGCAGGCCGACCAGCAGCACCACCGCGAAGTTCCACCAGCTCCGCTCCACCACACCCCGGGTGAGCAGGATGCCGAGATAACCGAAGATCACTCCGCTCGCGCCGACCACGACCGAGCTGGGCGAGCCGGTGAACCACACGCCCAGCCCGCTGACCAGGATGATCACCGCGGTGGACCAGAGGAACCGGCGGGTGCCGGCGGCCAGCACGAACGTGCCGAGCAGGATCAGCGGGATGCTGTTGCTGTAGAGGTGGTTCCAGCCGGCGTGCAGGAACGGCGAGAAGAAGACGCCGTCCAGGCCCTGGATCCGGTGCGGGATGATGCCGGCGGTGACGTCGAGGTTGAGCCGCAACCCGACGTCGAGCGCCTCGATGAGGAACAGCACCGGCACGACCGCGCACATGGCGACGAACGCCCGGCCGAGCGACGCGTAGAACGCGTCGGTGCCGAACCGGTGGGGGTCTCCGCCGCGAGGGCTGTCCTGCCAGGTCACCTACCAACAGCTATCAGTAAATGCGGCGGACCGCCACTCGGGCGGGAAGACGACGGCGGCGGGACACGCGGATCCCCGCGCCTCCCGCCGCCGTTCGCCGCGATCAGTACCAGCCCTCGCTCTGCGACTGCTGCCAGGCGCCGCACGGGGTGTCGTACCGGCCCTTGATGTAGCCGAGGCCCCAGGTGATCTGGGTGGCCGGGTTGGTCCGCCAGTCGTCGGCCACCGAGCTCATCTTGCTGCCGGGCACCGCCTGCGGGATCCCGTACGCGCCGGAGCTGCTGTTGGAGGCCTTCGGGTTCCAGCCGCTCTCCTTCGTCCAGAGCTTGTCCAGACAGGGGAACTGGTCGATGCCGAAGCCCTTGTCCAGCATCACCGCGCAGCCGACCTTCCGGTTGCCGCTGTACTCCGCGCAGGACGCCGGGATCGGACCGTCGTACGGCTTGCTCTTGGCCTCGGCTTCCGCCTTGGCCTTGGCCTTGGCCTCCGCCTCGGCGCGCTCCTTCTTGCGGTTCGCGGCGGCACGCTCGGCGGCCTTGGCCCGCTCGGCAGCCTCCTTCGCCGCCTCCTTGGCCCGCAGCTTGGCCTGGTATTCGGCGGCGCGCTGCCGGGACGACTGCAGGCGGTGGTCGGCCTGCCGTTCGCGCTGGTAGATGTATTCGGTCCGGTCGACCTCGCGGCCGACCTGCGCGGTCAGGCCCTGCTGCTGGGTCTGACGATCTTCGCCCAGGTAGAAACCACCGGCGACGCCCACGGAGAGCAGCGCGACAGCGGCCGTACGGGCGCCGAACCGGCTCCAGAGCCGACTCACGAAGTTTCCCTTCGTCGGAGGCAGGGACACGGCACCACGCGTGGCCGAACGGCCGCGCCCGGGTGCCGCGAGCGCCCCGACCCACCGGTCTCCGCCGGCGCACCGACCCTCGTGGCTCCCGCCGTCGTGGCGGAGAATGCTCGACGAGTTGCCGGGGCGAATGGAACTCCAGGTGCTGGAGTTGTCGGTGACGCTCGATGGACACCATCGCGCACGGTGAGGCGAGTGGGAAACCGCAGGCGGCAAAAGTGATCTGCGCCACATCGAAAATAGGGACGAAGTGGGGCAAAAGGCTCGGTCAGCCCGGGATGTCCTCCAGCAGGTCGGTCACCATCGCCGCGATCGGGGAACGCTCCGACCGGCTGAGGGTGACGTGCGCGAAGAGGGGATGGCCCTTCAGCGCCTCGATCACCGCCGTGACGCCGTCGTGCCGCCCGACCCGGAGGTTGTCGCGCTGCGCCACGTCGTGGGTCAGCACCACCCGCGACCCCTGGCCGATCCGGGACAGCACGGTGAGCAGGACGCCCCGCTCCAGCGACTGCGCCTCGTCGACGATGACGAACGCGTCGTGCAGGCTCCGGCCCCGGATGTGGGTGAGCGGCAGCACCTCCAACAGGCCGCGCGAGGTGACCTCCTCCAGCACGTTCTCGTGCACCACCGCGCCCAGCGTGTCGAACACGGCCTGCGCCCAGGGCGACATCTTCTCCGACTCCGAGCCGGGCAGGTAGCCCAACTCCTGGCCGCCGACCGCGTACAGCGGGCGGAAGACGATCACCTTCTTGTGCCGGCGGCGCTCCATCACCGCCTCCAGGCCGGCACAGAGCGCCAGCGCCGACTTGCCGGTGCCGGCCCGGCCGCCCATCGACACGATGCCGATCGACTCGTCCAGCAGCAGGTCGAGCGCGATCCGCTGCTCCGCCGAACGCCCGTGCAGGCCGAACGCCTCCCGGTCGCCGCGGACCAGCCGCACCGTCTTGTCGGGCAGCACCCGCCCCAGCGCCGAGCCCCGCGACGAGTGCAGCACCAGGCCGGTGTGGCAGGGCAGGCCCGCGGCGGCGTCGACGTCCAGCGCCTCGCCCGCGTACAGCCGGCCGATCGCGTCGTCACCCAGCTCCAGCTCGGCCATCCCGGTCCAGGTCGGGTCGCTGGCCTGGCCGTGCCGGTACTCGTCCGCGCGCAGGCCGACCGAGGCCGCCTTCACCCGCAGCGGCATGTCCTTGCTGACCAGGGTCACCGCACGCCCCTCGGCGGCGAGGTTGAGCGCCACCGAGAGGATCCGGGCGTCGTTCGACTCGTTGCGGAAGCCGGGCGGCAGCACGCCGTCGTCGGTGTGGTTCAGCTCCACCCGCAGCGTGCCGCCCTGGTCGTTGGCGGGCACCGGACGGTCGAGCCGGCCGTGCCGCACCCGCAACTCGTCCAGCATGCGCAGCGACTGGCGGGCGAACCAGCCCAGCTCGGGGTGGTGCCGCTTGCCCTCCAGCTCCGTGATGACCACCAGCGGCAGCACCACCTCGTGCTCGGCGAAGCGGTGGAACGCCGCGGGGTCGGAGAGGAGGACCGAGGTGTCCAGGACGAAGGCCGGACCGGATGGTCGGGGCTCCTCGGTGCCGGCGGTGGCGGCAGCGGCGCTCCGCCGGCTGCGCGTGGTCCGGCGGGTCGGGGCGGTCGCGGCCGGGGTCGGCTCGGCTCCGGCGGGGGTACGGCGAGTGGTCACAGGCCTGCTCCGCGGATGGGCACCCGGCCACCCGAGTTCCGCCTCTTCCGGTGCCCGGCGGACACGGGGTCGGATGCGGGCCCCGTGCGCGAGGTCGCAGGTCCGGGCTGTCCGGCTGGCCCGGGAAAACCCCGCGCCATGCCTAGACGCTAATCCCCGGGGGCCCGCTCGGCTAGAGCCCCGGGTGGATCACCGGTGAACACGCCGGAACCGGCCGGGATGCATGCCCCCTGCGCGCATCCCGGCCGGGCCGGAGCCGCCGCGACGGTCCGCCACGACGGCGGGCGTGCACGGCGCGTACCGGGCGGGCCTCAGCCCTGGCGCCGGACCAGGGTCGCGGCCCTCGGGCCGGCGACGGTCGCGCCGAACGAGGACCCTGTGTACGTGGTGCCGGTGCGGGCGGCCCCGCCGAGCGGCGCGGTCGCGGTGACCCGTACGGCCGGCGACCCGGGCCGTGCGGCCGGCGCGGCGGGGCGGGCGGTGACCGCGGCGGGCGCGGCGGTGCCGGCGAACGGCGGGCCCGCGCGCCCGACCGAGGTCACCACCGTCGGGGCGGGACCGGCCAGCGCCGAGGCGATGACGGCCCGCGCGTCCCGGCGCCGACGGTTCCAGGCGCCCCGATCGCCGTCGAAGTAGCCCTGCCGGTAGCCGAACCGGTAGCCGATCCGGTAGCTGAGCTGGCCGTGCAGGCGGCCGGCGGCATAGCAGGTGGAGCCGAGCACCAGGACGAGGACGACGGCGAGAAATGGGCTCACCGGGCCACCTCCGCCACCCGGCTCATCGCTCGTCCGGCCCGGTGAGCGGGTCGACCACCAGCAACCGCTCCAGGTCGGCGGTGCTGACCTCCTCGACCAGTTCGACACTGATCCGGCACCCGTCGAGGATGATCTCGGCCACCGAGGCCCGGCGGATCTCGCCGCCGGAGTCGTAGACCCGCACGCTCAGTTCGGGGCAGCCGAGGTGGGTCCGCCAGGCGTCCCACTCCTCCCGGTCGCCGACGCTGAGCGAGAGGTATCGGCAACCCCGGGCGAGGTAGAGGCGCCAGGGCGCGCTCAGCCCGGCGGAGACGCCGTCCGCAATCAGCCCGAAGGCCTGGGTGCGGGTCGCGAGTTCGGTCACGACACCCCCTCCGCAACCGCGGAGTGACGCATGTGAGCACTCGTCGTCTCAAGCACGTGACACACCGTAAGTTGTCTCATGGGCGTGACAGTATCAGCTTTTCGTCGGCTTGCCGCCGTCCTCGTGTCTCTCTATTCTGCCCGGGTGACACCCCTCAGGAGCAGTTCTGGATCGTTGATCGGGACGCCCGGGTCGACGTCACGTAGGCGTGACACCAGCGCGCCGAGCAACCCCGGCGGGAGCGACTGGTCGTACCGTCACGGGGTGACCGAGACGGCCAATGCACGGAAAATCGCCTTTGCCACCTTCGTCCGCCGCGCCCTGGACGACGCGCGTGCCATGCGGGCCTGGAGCGGCACCGAGGTCTCCCGGCGCACCGGCGTCTCCCGTCAGACCATCAACCGCTGGGTCCGCGGCGACTGGGCGAGCGACCCCGAGGCCGAGCGGGTGGTCGCGTTCTGCGAGGGGCTCGGGCTCGATCCGGCCGCCGCGTTCACCGCACTCGGCTGGGATCGGACGACCGGCTCCCGCACCGCCCCCACCCCGCCGCCGATGGACCCGGACGTCGAGGCGCTGCTACGTCGACTGGTCGACCCGAACGTCTCCGACGCGGAGAAGTTCCACATTCGAGAAACCATTCGCTACCTCGCATATCGCCCAACACTGCCGGCAAATGTCCGAAATAGGGGCAAACAGGCCGGCTAGTTCTCAGATGGCGAAAGAACGGAAAGGCAGTCCCGATCGTTTCGCCTCGGGGCCGGATCGGACCGGCTAGCGTCCACGTTTGTACTGCTAGGGGCTCGTCATCGGCGGGGGGACGGGACACAGCCGAACCCAGCCCTGCGGGACAGAAGGAGGGGTCTGTCCATGACCCTGAAATGGTTGGCAGTCGTGGTCGCGGTGGTGTCGGTGACATCGTGCGTGACCGGCAACGTGGTGGTCGGCGTGCTGGACGGCGGGCAGCTTCCCGTGGTCGTCAATCTCCTCGCGCTCACCACGACCGGCACGGCGGTGATCCTCGCCGTCGTGGCCGAGTTGCACGACCGGCTCAACGACCGGGTCAGCGCGCTCACCGAGTTCCTGGTGGCGCGACTCAACGAGATCGAGGCGCACACCGGCGACCGGAACACCGGTTTCGTGGAGGGCTACCTGCTCAGCCACGGGCAGGAAGCGGCCGTGGTGCCGTTCGGGCGCCGGGGACGAGGAGCCGCCGAACGCTGACCTCCCCACGTCGTCCCGACGTCACATCTCGGCCACGAATACGCCGCCCGGCGCGGGGTACGCTGTCGCGCGTGCCGCCGTTGAATCTGGGCAACCAGCAGCCGAAGACTCCGTTGAACGCCGAGCACGCGTGGCGGGCCACCGCCGCGCGGGCAGGTGACGTGGTGCTCTTCTTCGACTTCGACGGCACCTTGGCGCCGGTCGACGACGATCCCGCCGCGGTCCGGCCCGCGCCGAAGGTGCTCGCCGCGTTGGCGGCACTGGCCCCGCGCGTACGCCGGATCGCCATCGTCTCCGCGCGCCCGGTGGAGTTCCTGCGTGACCATCTCGGCAGCCTCGCCGACGTCGACCTGTACGGGCTCTACGGCCTGGAGCACAGCCACTCCGGCGGCGAGACGGTCACCGAGCCGGCCGCGCTGCCCTGGGTGCCGACCATGGCCGAGCTGGCCGAGCAGGCCCAGGCCGAGTTGCCGCCCGGCGCGCTGGTCGAGTTCAAGCGCCTCTCCGTCGCGCTGCACTGGCGCACCGCCCCGCAGCTCGGCGACCTGGTGCAGGAGTGGGGCCGCGCCCGGGCCGAGCGGCTGGGACTGCGCTGCCAGGCCGGCCGCATGGTGCTGGAGCTCAAGCCCCCGGTCGACCGGGACAAGGGCATGGTCATCGGTGAGGCGGTCCGGGACGCCGGCGGCGCGTGGTATTTCGGCGACGACGTCTCCGACATCAAGGCGTTCGCCGCGCTGCGCGCCCGCGCCGCCACCGACCCCGACTTCCTCGGCGTGTGCGTGGCGGTCGCCAACCCGGAGACCGGTCACGAGGTCGCCGACGCCGCCGACCTGACGCTGGACTCCCCCGCCGCCCTGGGCGCCTTCCTCACCGCCGCCCTCCCCCACCTCGACGCCTGACCCCCTGCGCCCCACCCGCCTCGTCGATCTTGCACTTGCTGCCCCAACAAAGGGGGCAAAAGCCCCGCTCGAGGGGCCGAAAGTGCAAGATCAGCGGCGAGGGGCGGCGTCAGACGCCGTAGCGGCGCTGGCGGGTGGCGTAGGAACGCAGGGCGCGGAGGAAGTCGACCTTGCGGAAGTCGGGCCAGTTCAGCTCGCAGAAGTAGAACTCCGAGTGCGCGCTCTGCCAGAGCATGAAACCGGAGAGCCGCTGCTCGCCACTGGTCCGGATGATCAGATCCGGGTCCGGCAGGCCCTTGGTGTAGAGGTGCTCGGAAATGTGGTCGACGTCGAGCGTGGTGGCCAGTTCCTCGATCGTGCCGCCGCGCGCCGCGTGCTCCAGCAGCAACGAGCGGACCGCGTCGGCGATCTCGCGCCGGCCGCCGTACCCCACGGCGATGTTGACCTGCGCGCCGCCGTCCCGGTCGCGGGTGCGCTCCTCGGCGGCCTTCAACGCGGCCGCGTGCTGCGCCGGCAGCACGTCGAGCGCGCCCACCATGCGCAGCCGCCAGGGGTTGCCCTCCTCGGCCAGCTCGGTGGTGAGATCCTCGATGATCTGGAGCAGCGGGTCCAGCTCGGTGGCCGGCCGGGACAGGTTGTCGGTGGAGAGCAGCCAGAGCGTGACGTGCCCGACGCCCGCCGCGTCGCACCAGCGAAGCAACTCCTTGATCCGCTCGGCGCCCATCCGGTGGCCGTCGTTCGGATCGACGAAGCCCATCTCCCGGGCCCACCTGCGGTTGCCGTCGCACATCACGCCGACGTGCGCGGGCACGGGCTTGCCCGCGAGCTTCGCGGTCAGCCGGCGCTCGTACACGGAGTAGAGAAGTTTCCGCAGAGTCATCACTTGCAGGGTAGCGACCCGCGGAAAAGATCAGTGCCGCGGTGGCGCATCGCGGGACGGCGCGTCGCTCCCGACCCGACGCGGACGCGGCACCGCGGCGGCGATCGCGCCCAGCGTGCGGGCGTCCAGACGGCCGTCGCCGAGCCCCAGCTCCACCACCGTCCGGTAGACGCGCTCGTCCCGGCCGGCCGCGCCCACCACCGCGTCCACCACCCAGCGCCGCCGGGCCAACCAGGCAGCCGTCGAGCTGTGCCGCAGGTGGGTGCCGAGCCGGGCGCGCAGCGCCGCCGCGTACCGCCGGGCCGCCTCGGCGGGCGCGTCGGCCGCCGCCGCCCCGGCCAGCGCGCCGGAGCGCAACGCGTAGAAGATGCCCTCGCCGGTGAACGGGTTGATCAACGACAACGCGTCGCCGGCCAGCACCACCCGGCCCCGGCCCGGCGCCGGCCGGTGCGTGGAGAGCGGCAGGTGGTGCGCCCGCAGGTCGGTCACCGTGGCCGGGTCGGTGCCGGGCAGCAGCGCCGCCATCCGCTCCAGCAGGTGCGCGCGGGTCAGCGGCTCGCCGCGCAGCACCTCCCCGTACCCGACGTTCGCCCGCCCGTCGCCGATCGGAAACGCCCACGCGTACGCGGGCCAGCGCGCCGCCGAGGTGACGATGAGCTGCTCGGGTGGCCCGGGTGGCGTGGGCGCGTAGCCACGGATGGCGAGCGCGAGGTGCCGGTCCGGGTTCACCGGGTGCCCGAGCGCCCGCCGCAGCACCGAGCCGGCGCCGTCCGCCCCGACGACCGCCCGGGCGGCCAGCTCCCCGTCGAGCACCACCCGGTCGGCGCCCACCTCCACCCGGCGTACGGTGTGCCGCCGCAACTCCGCCCCCGCCGCGACCGCCGCCGCGACCAGACGCGCGTCGAACACCCGCCGGGGCACCGTGTACGCGGGCCGGGGCAGCGCCCGGGCCACCGTGCCGCCGCCGGGCGCGACCAGGCGCAGTGCCGGCAGCGGCCGGTATCCCTCGACCGCCCCGGTCACGCCCAGCTCGGCGAGCACGTCCAGCGCATGCGCGGCGATCCCGTCCCCGCACGCCTTGTCACGCGGGAAGTCGTGCCGGTCGAGCAGCAGCACCCGCGCCGCCCCGGCCCGCCGCGCCGCGAGCGCCGCCGCCGCTCCCGCCGGCCCCGCCCCCACCACCACGACGTCCCACACCGCACCACCACCCACCGCACCACCCCCACCCCACATCCTCCCCCCGCCCACCCCTCCCGGCTCGCGCACCGCGCCCACCCCCATGGGGTCGGTGTTTCGATCTCCCCACCCGCCGCCACCCCCATGAGCGGCGGTGATCAAGGAGTTTGCGTCGGAGAGCGGCTCGAAGTTGACGCAAACTTCTTGATCAACGCGGGACAGGGTGGGGTTAGGGGGTGGTGCGGTGGAGGGAGTAGAGGGTGAGGGCGGCGGCGGTCAGCAGGGGGGCGCCGTCGCGGATCAGGCCGTCGGAGCCGAGCAGCCACCAGCAGAGCGGGAGGTCGACGGCGAGCACGCCCAGCGTCACCACGACCAGCGCCCGGCGGGCCCACTGTCGGCCGCGCATCAGGAATGCGGTGCAGAACAGCACCGCATAGCTGGCCGCGATGCCGGCGGCGAACCAGAACAGCACCGCGGGCACGGCGACGATCCCGCCGTCCAGCAGCGATCCGGTCGCCACCAGCGCCGGCACCAGCATCAGCGGGCTGTAGGTGAACGCGGCGACCCGGGCGGTGAGCAGCCACCCGTTCGCCTGCGGGCGCTTCGGCGTCATCTCCCGCCAGGAGATCGTGCCGCCCTCGACGACGAGGCCCTTGCGGTGCCGGACCAGGTGCGCCCGGACCGCCTCGGAGCGGTAGAGCAGCACCACCACGGCGACGCAGAGCGCGGTGAGCGCCGCGAAGCCCACCAGGCCGGGCAACGCCGGCACCCCGGCCCTGGGCACGATCAGGCGGCCCACCGCGAAGACGGTGGTCACGGCCAGGATCAAGCCGAACGGGCGGGCCGCGACCCGACCCCGGTTCACGTGCCCGATCAGGATCAGGAAACCCAGCGAGCGCAGCATCGCCCAGCCGGTGCGGACCGCGAGGCCGAACTCCTGCTCCGGGGCGTACCAGTAATTGAGCAGCTCGACCACGACGGTGGCGGCCGCCGTGACGGCGAGCAGCGTGGTCAGCGCCCGGACGGCGGACGGCCGCCGGACCTCGACAGGTTCGGCGGCCGTCCTCATGGCATCCGTTGTTGCCCGGCGCGGGCAACCGGCACACCTGTTACTTCTGGGGCTCCACGTCCAGCCGGGCGCGCAGCGCGTCCAGCTCGGCCCAGAGCACGCCGGGGAGCTTGTCGCCGAACTTCTCGAACCACTCGGTGACCAGCGGCAGCTCCTTGCGCCACTCCTCCGGGTCGACCTTCAGCGCGATCCGGACGTCCTCCGGGGTCATGTCGAGGCCGTCGATGTCCAGCGCGTCCTGCGCCGGGACCATGCCGATCGGGGTCTCCACCGCGTCGGCGCGACCCTCCAGCCGCTCGATGACCCACTTCAGGACGCGGGAGTTCTCGCCGAAGCCCGGCCAGAGGAAGCTGCCCTCGGCGTCCTTGCGGAACCAGTTGACGTAGTAGATCTTGGGCAGCTTGGCCGCGTCGCCGTCCGTGCCCTTGCCCATCTCGATCCAGTGCCGGAAGTAGTCACCG
Source organism: Micromonospora sp. NPDC018662 (assembly GCF_044391475.1). Taxonomy (NCBI): domain Bacteria; kingdom Bacillati; phylum Actinomycetota; class Actinomycetes; order Micromonosporales; family Micromonosporaceae; genus Micromonospora; species Micromonospora sp. NPDC018662. Next base: position 1,046,956 of record NZ_JBISAC010000001.1, on the reverse strand, counting down.
GCGTGGTAGCCGATGAACGGCAGCATGGCCATCGGGTCGCGGCGCACCACGCCGACCGCGCCGGACGCGGCGGCGGTGGTCTCCGAGGAGAGCGTCGCGCCCAGGTAGACGCCGTGCACCCAGTCCCGCGCCTCGGTGACCAGCGGGATGGTGTCCCGCCGCCGGCCGCCGAACAGGATCGCGTCGATCGGCACGCCGTTCGGGTCGTAGTAGTCGTCGGCCAGGATCGGGCACTGCGTGATCGGGGTGCAGAACCGGCTGTTCGCGTGTGAGGAGAGCTGCTCGCTCTCCGGCGTCCAGTCGTTGCCCTTCCAGTCGATCAGGTGCGCCGGCGGCTCACCCATGCCCTCCCACCAGATGTCGCCGTCGTCGGTGAGCGCGACGTTGGTGAAGACGGAGTTGCCGCGGTCCAGCGTCCGCATCGCGTTGGCGTTGGTCTTCCAGTCGGTGCCGGGCGCGACGCCGAACAGGCCGTACTCCGGGTTGATGGCGTAGAGGCGGCCGTCCGGGCCGAAGCGCATCCAGGCGATGTCGTCGCCGATGGTCTCGACCTTCCAGCCCGGGATGGTCGGCTCCAGCATGGCCAGGTTGGTCTTGCCGCAGGCCGACGGGAAGGCGCCGGCGATGTGGTAGACCTTGCCCTCCGGCGAGGTGATCTTGAGGATCAGCATGTGCTCGGCGAGCCAGCCCTCGTCGCGCCCCATCACGCTGGCGATCCGCAGCGAGTAGCACTTCTTGCCGAGCAGCGAGTTGCCGCCGTAGCCGGAGCCGTAGGACCAGATCTCCCGGGTCTCCGGGAAGTGCGAGATGTACTTGGTCTCGTTGCACGGCCAGGCCACGTCCTGCTGGCCGGGCGCCAGCGGCGCGCCGATCGAGTGCAGCGCGTGCACGAAGTCGGCGTCCTCGCCCATCGCCTCGAGGATCGACGACCCCATCCGGGTCATGATCCGCATCGAGGCGACCACGTACGGGCTGTCGGTGATCTCGACGCCGAACATGGGGTTCTCGGCCTCGACCGGGCCCATGCAGAACGGGATGACGTACATGGTGCGACCGCGCATGCTGCCGCGGTAGAGCTCCGTCATCGTCCGCTTCATCTCGGCCGGCGCCATCCAGTTGTTGGTGGGGCCGGCGTCCGCCTCGTCGACGGAGCAGATGAAGGTGCGTTCCTCGACCCGGGCGACGTCCGTCGGGTCCGTCCGCGCGTAGAACGAGTTGGGCTTCTTCTCGGGGTTCAGCCGGATCAGGGTGCCGTTGGAGACGAGCTCGTCGGTGAGGCGACGCCACTCCTCGTCGGACCCGTCCACCCAGACCACCCGTTCCGGGGTGGTCAGTTCCGCGACCTCACGAACCCAGGCGAGCAGTTTGGGGTGGGATGTCGGGGCCTGATCGATACCCCGAACAACAGCCGGAGCAACCATGTCACATCTCCTTGTGGTCGACGCTGACCGATCTATGGGATGCACGAGTTCTGGCGGGCGAGGCGCCGCCGTCGTGGAAACCTGGGATTGGGCTCAGCGTAAACCGGGCTGCCTTCCCAGTCAGTGGTACTGGTTGTGAAGAACTGCACAGGGTACGGTCACGCTGCGGCAACACGATCTGATACCCGCTTTCGCGCGCAGTTTCACGCAAATCCTTCGGTGAACCTTCGTCGGGCCCGGTCCACGGACGCGTGATTTCGTGATGCGCTCCCCGCATTCGCACGGTCGGTTACGCTCTGCTCACGGCATTCGAAACGGGCGACCGGGCCGCCGACCCGGCGGCCGGCCGCGGCGACCGGCGTGGAAGTTGTCGCGGGCGACTCGCCGTTGCGGCCGGTCCCCCTTCCGTGCAACCGGTACGCTCGGCGGGTGGCCGCGACGATGACCGGGGACCAACCGGGGGCTCCGCCGACCCGTCGGGGTCCGATCGGAGCGCTGCTCGACCGTTTCGGTCACCTCGTCCACGAGCTGAGCAAGTTCGCCACCGTCGGCGGCTTCGCCTTCCTCGTCGACTTCGCGCTCTTCAACTACCTGTCGAGCGGTCGCGGCATGCCGCCGCTGGCGGCGAAGACCATCTCCACCGTGATCGCCGCGACGGTCGCCTTCCTCGGCAACCGGTTCTGGACCTGGCGGCACCGCCAGCGCTCCAACCCCGCCCGTGAGTACGCGCTGTTCTTCTTCTTCAACGGCGTGGGCCTCGGCATCGCGGTGGCCTGCCTGGCGATCAGCCGCTACGGCCTGGGCGCGATCTGGCCGTCGGTGTTCCAGACGCCGCTGGCCGACAACATCGCCAGCTTCATCGTCGGCACCGGCCTGGGGACGCTGTTCCGATTCTGGTCGTACCGACGATTCGTCTTCGTCGAGGCGGGAACTCCCCCCGTTCCGGCACCGAGCCGAGATCGAGAGTCCGGGGCGTGACGCGCCGCCCATCCATACCCGCCGGGCCCAGCCGGCCCTGCCCACTGCCCTAAGGTGTTCCGCATGCCTGGAGTCCGTCTGCTGCCCGAGCGCTGGCAGAAGTTCATCCGCGAGGCGGCCAAGTTCGGCATCGTCGGCGGCATCAACACCGTCATCAATTACGCGGTGTTCAATGCGCTGGCACTCACGGTCTTCCGGGACGGTCAACTCAAGGCGACCGTGATCGCGACCATCGTCGCCACGATCACGTCGTATCTGATGAATCGGCACTGGACGTACCGGGATCGACCGAAATCCGCGCTGAGGCGCGAATACGTCCTGTTCTTCCTGTTCAACGGCGCCGGCCTGGTCATCGAACTCGGCGTCCTGGCACTGGCGAAGTACGGCCTCGGCGTGCACGGCCTGCTGGCCCTGAACGTGGCGAAGACGGTAGGCGTCCTGCTGGCCACCCTGTTCCGCTTCTGGTCCTACCGCACGTTCGTGTTCCAGCCGGTGCCGAAGCACGCCGAGGAGACCTGGCACGACGTGCCGCGCGACGAGTGGGACAACGTCGCCGAGATGGACCCGGTCGCCGAGCTGGCCGAATCGGTCAGCGAGCTGGAAGAGGAGGAGCCGCCCCCCGGCGCGAGCCGCCCGAGGAGCGACTACACCCCACCCCAGGGGCGTACCGCCCCGGCCGACGCCGCGCTGGGCGGGGCCCTCGGCGCCAGCCTGGACGCCGAACTGGCCGCCGAGTTCCCGTCCCGGCGCGCCCGCCGCTGACCGGACGCGCCCGCCACGGCGGCACCCGTCAGGAGGGGTCGCGGAGCGGCTTCCCCTCGGCCATGTCGGCCAGCATCTCCCGCATCTCGCCGTCACCCAGGCTGTGCTTGTCGTGGTGGGCCTCGACCAGCTCGTAGAGCTTCGTCTGCACCCGGTCCACGTGCGGCACGTCGCGCAGCACCGACTGGCCCCGCTCGCCGGCCGACTCGATGGTCAACGTGCCGCAGCCGAGCATCCGCTCCACGAAACGCTGGTGCATGGCGTGGTCGTTGATCCGGGTCAGCGGCAGGTCCCGCCGGTTGCGGGAGAGCACGCCCTCCTGGAGCAGCACCCGCTCGTTGGTGAAGAGGTAGTGCGTGGTGCGCCAGACCAGGAACGGCCACAGGCCGAACGAGAGCACCAGCACCAGACCGAGCCCGGCGAGCACGTAGAGCGCGATGGTGCCGCCGTCGCCGTCGGGCAGCAGGAGCCAACCGGCGACCACCGCCGCGACGGTGAGCGCCAGCACCAGGATCGGCCGGATCAGGGCCTTCCAGTGCGGGTGCAGGTGCAGCACGACGTGCTCGTCCTCGGTGAGCACGTCTTCGGGGAACGCCACTTCCAACCTCCTCGCAGAACCGGACGCGCTGACCGTAACCGGTCGGTGCGCCCCGGCGGCATCGGCCGCGCGGGCGGGAGCCGGAGGTGGGAGGTGGGAGGTGTTAAGCGGGGCCCCCGCCTATACCGGAGGCGTTAACCAGGGGCCCCGCCTTTCACCGGAGGTGCAGCACGTCGCCGGCGGCCAGGCGGAGCGTCTCGCCGGCGGCGTCGACCAGGAGCTGGCCGTCCGGGTCGACGCCGGTCGCGGTGCCGTGCACCTCGCGCCCGTCCGGCAGCAGCACCCGCACCCGGCGGCCGACCGTGGCGCACCCGGCCAGGTACGCGTCGCGCAGCCCGCTGGCCACCGCGTCACCCCCGGCGTCGCGCCAGCGCGCGTACCAGTCGGCGAGCGAACGCAGCAGCGAACGCAGCAGCGGGTCCCGGTCGGTGGCGGTGGCGCCGGCGAGCTGGAGCGAGGTGGCCGGCAGCCCGGTCGGGTTCTCCGGCAGCTCGGCGGCGCGCAGCGTCACGTTCAGGCCGACGCCGACCACTATCGCGGGCGGCGCGGCACCGTCGCCGGGCACCGCCTCGGCCAGCACACCGGCGCACTTCGCGCCGTCCACCAACAGGTCGTTGGGCCACTTCAGCCGGGCGTCCAGCTCGGCCAGCAGGCGTACCGCCTCGGCCACCGCGACGCCGGCCAGCAGCGGCAGCCAGCCGTACCCGGTGGGCGGCACCGGCGACCAGCCGCGCTCGGTGACCGCCTCGCCGGGCCGCAGCAGGACGCTGGCCGCGATGCCGGCGCGCGGCGGCGACTGCCAGACCCGGCCGCGCCGGCCCCGGCCGGCGGTCTGCCGCTCGGCGACCACCACCAGGCCCTCCGGCTCACCGGCGCGCGCCGCGCCCACCACGTCGGCGTTCGTCGAACCGGTCTCCGCCAGCAGCTCCAACCGGCGCCAGGGCCCGTGCGGCGCGACCAGCGCGCGCCGCAGCCGGGCCGCCGACAGCGGCGGGCGGTCCAGATCGGTGTACGGCGAGCCGGGCATCCCGCCAGCCTACGGCCCGGATGAGGCGCACTGCACAGCCTCACCCGCCTGAACCATCGTTATATTCCACGGGTGACTACCGAGACCGGGACCACCATCCACACGACCGCCGGCAAGCTGGCGGACCTGGAGCGACGGCTCGACGAGGCGGTGCACGCCGGGTCGGCGCGCGCGGTCGAGAAGCAGCACGCGCGAGGCAAGAAGACCGCCCGGGAGCGGATCGGGATGCTCCTCGACGAGGGTTCGTTCGTCGAGCTGGACGAGTTCGCCCGGCACCGCTCCACGAACTTCGGGCTGGAGCGGACCCGCCCGTACGGCGACGGCGTGGTGACCGGCTACGGCACCGTGGACGGCCGGCAGGTCTGCGTGTTCGCGCAGGACTTCACCGTCTTCGGCGGCTCCCTCGGCGAGGTCTTCGGCGAGAAGATCGTGAAGCTGATGGACCTGGCCATGAAGATCGGCTGCCCGGTGGTCGGCATCAACGACTCCGGCGGCGCGCGGATCCAGGAGGGCGTCGCCTCGCTCGGCCTCTACGGCGAGATCTTCTTCCGCAACGTGCGGGCCAGCGGCGTCATCCCGCAGATCTCCCTGATCATGGGCCCGTGCGCGGGTGGGGCGGTCTACTCCCCGGCGGTCACCGACTTCACCGTGATGGTCGACCAGACCTCGCACATGTTCATCACCGGCCCCGACGTGATCAAGACGGTGACCGGCGAGGACGTCGGCATGGAGGAGCTGGGCGGCGCCCGCACCCACAACGCCCGCAGCGGCAACGCGCACTACCTCGGCGCCGACGAGTCCGATGCGATCGACTACGTCAAGGCGCTGCTGTCGTACCTGCCGTCGAACAACCTGGACGAGCCGGTGGTGTTCGACGCCCCGGCCGACCTCGACATCACCGACGAGGACCGGGAGCTGGACACGCTGATCCCGGACTCGGCCAACCAGCCGTACGACATGCACCGGGTCATCGAGCACGTCCTCGACGACGGCGAGTTCCTGGAGGTGCAGCCGCTGTACGCGCAGAACATGGTGGTCGGCTTCGGCCGGGTCGAGGGCCGCCCGGTGGGCGTGGTGGCGAACCAGCCGATGCAGTTCGCCGGCACGCTGGACATCGCCGCGTCGGAGAAGGCGGCCCGCTTCGTGCGTACCTGCGACGCGTTCAACGTGCCGGTGCTGACGTTCGTGGACGTGCCCGGCTTCCTCCCCGGCACCGGGCAGGAGTGGGACGGCATCATCCGACGCGGCGCGAAGCTCATCTACGCGTACGCCGAGGCCACCGTCCCCAAGGTCACCGTGATCACCCGCAAGGCGTACGGCGGCGCGTACGACGTGATGGGCTCCAAGCACCTCGGCGCGGACCTGAACTTCGCCTGGCCGACCGCGCAGATCGCGGTGATGGGCGCGCAGGGCGCGGTGAACATCCTCTACCGGGCCGAGCTGGCGAACGCCGAGGACCCGGCCGCCGTCCGCGCCGAGAAGATCGCCGAGTACGAGGACACGCTCGCCAACCCGTACATCGCCGCCGAGCGCGGGTACGTCGACGGGGTGATCCCGCCGCACGAGACGCGGACCCAGATCGTGCGGGCGCTGCGGGTGCTGCGGACCAAGCGCGAGACTCTGCCGCCGAAGAAGCACGGCAACATCCCGCTGTAGGTGTAAGGAAGGGGCCCCTGTTAACGCCTCGCGTAGAGCAGGGGCCCCTTCTTAACACCCGGCCTGGTTCAGCAGCCGGGGTTGGCGGCGACGCACATCCGCTCGGCCGCGACCCGGGCCATTGCCAGCAACTGCGCCTCGGAGAGCCCGGTGCCCGGTACCTCGATGCTCAACGATGGCGTCGGCACCAGGACCGTCACCAGGTCACCCACCCGCACGACCAGCCGGAAGTACGAGAAATGGCCGGGCGGTTCGACGGTTGCCCGGTCCAGCCGCTCCGTGACGGTGTGCCGGAGCAGCACCGCCTGGTCGCCGGCGAAGCCGCTCGCGGTGATCCGCCAACTGCGCACCACGTCGGCCTCGACCGTGCCTCGCTCGGTGTAGATCCGGCCCCTTGTCGGCCATGCGCCGCAGGCCTTCACCGTGCGCTCCAGGTCGCCGAAGAACCGGCGTGCCGCGCCGGCCTCCATCCGGTAGACGTCCTGGGTGAGGACCGCCCCGCTCTGCGACGAAGGCGACGGGGGCATCCCCAGTGTGGTCTGCCCCCGGGAGTAGCGCGACCGTGGCTCCTCCGCCGGCAGCCCTTGCGCGCGGGCGCAGACCTGGAGGACGTCGTCGACCCGGACCGGCTCGTCGAGGGCGGTCTCGCGGAGCTGCTCACCGGTCGGGACCGGCACGTCCTCCGGGGTCAGCATCGCCTCCACCGGGATCTCCGCGTACCCGCCGAGGGCGCCGGCCGCGGGCGGCTGCGGGGCACCGGTGCGGTCCACCACTGTCGCGGCGAGCGCGGCGACCACCACCACCGACACGGCGGCCAACGCCGCGGTCCGCCGGCTGCGCCGCCGGGCCGTGGCGCGGATCGTCTCCGGCTCCAGCCACTGGACGTCGCGAAGGTCCCGGTGCAGTGACTCCACCAACGTGACGTCGTCAGGCATCTGCCGCCTCCTCTTCCAGATCCACGACGGCGAGCAGCCCGGCGAGCGCCGTCCGCCCCCTCGACAGCCGGGCCTTGACGGTGCCGACCGGCGCCTCGGTCTCCCGGGCCACCTCGGCGACCGGCATGCCGAGCAGGTAGTGCATCGCGATGGCGGTGCGCTGCGCCTCGGGCAGCCGGCGCAGCGCGGCCACCACGTCCATCGTCTCGGTGCTCGGCGCCGGCACGTGGTCGCCAGCCCCGTGCCGGAGGTAGGCGCGGGCCCGGCTGCGCAGGCTGCGCCACCGGCTGACCGCGATCCGGCTGGCCACCACCCGCACCCAGGACTCCGGGTCGTCGTACCCGCGCACCGTCGGCCACCGCTGCCAGGCCCGGATGTACGCCTCCTGCACAGCGTCCTGCGCCTCGGCCAGGTCACCGGTCAGCACGTAGACGAAGCCGAGCAGCCGTTGCCGGCTGCCGCGGTAGAACTCGTCGAAGCCGTCGCTGTCGGGCACTGCCACCTCCCCGTGTTCGCCAGGGACACGCCTGGCGACGCGGCTCGGGTTGCCCGGTCAGCCGATCAATTTCGCCAGTTCGCCCGGCGGGTACTCGCCGGCCGGGATCCGTTCGCGGACCGCCCGCCGGACGGCGACCTGGACCGCCGCGTTGGCCGGGGTCGGCACCCCGTGCAGGCGGCCGAGCAGCACGATCTCGCCGTTGAGGTGGTCGGCCTCGGCGGAGCCGGCACCCCGGGCCAGACTCTGCCAGGTGGAACCGCCGGACCGGGTCTCGCCGTCGACCGGCCGGTGCGCCACCCGGTCCCCGCGTTCGGCGGCCTCCTCCTCGCGGGTCGTGTGCGGGATGCCGGCGGCGGCCAGCACGGCCTCGCCCTCGGCCCGGACCCGGGTCGACAGCGCCTCGGGCACGTCGCGGCCGAGCAGCGCCTGGAGGCCGTTGCCGAGGTTGGCCAGCAGCTTGCCGCACTTCCAGCGCATCACGTCGTCGCGGACCGGGGCGACGAAACCGGCGGCGGTCAGGTCGGCGGCGACCGCCCGGTCGGTGTCGTCGGCGCCGGTCGGGTAGCGCCCGAGGTGCAGCATGCCCGGATGCGGGTGCCCGTTGGCGACCACCACGCCCGGCTCCAGGTGGGTGGCGGGCAGCCACACGCAGACCGGGTGCACGCGGGCGAACAGTCGTAGCGCGGCCGGCTCGTTGGCGACCCCGTTCTGGGCCAACACGACCGGCAGCCGCTCGCCCGCCGTCCCGCCGCCCTCCACCGGCGCGTCCACCCAGGCGGCCAGCGCGGCGACGGTGTCCTGCGACTTCACGGTGAGGACCAGCACCGTGTCGGCCGGCAACGGCGGGCCCTCAGGCCCGGCCACCGCCGGCAGCCGGCCGGTCACCGTGCCGCGCGGCGTGCGCAGCGTCAACCCCCGCTCACGCAGCGCGTCCAGGTGGGCGCCGCGGGCCACCAACGTCACGTCGCGGCCGGCGTCGGCCAGGAGTACGCCGATGGTGCCGCCGACCGCGCCGGCTCCGATGATCACGTATCGCACCGGTCCGATTCTGCCTCGTCGGACCGGGTCCCGCCCGGGACCGCCGCGTGTCCCGGCGGGACGACGCGTGCCGTGGCGCGTCCCGGCCGGCGATGCGCGGCGCGGCGCGGCATGCCGGGGCGGCGGATGCCCGGACGCGGGACGGGTCAGCCGGTGAGGCCGGCGTCGGCGAGGATCGGGCCGGCCAGCAGCAGCGCGCCGGCGACCAGCGCACCGACGCTGACCAGCAGGAACAGGCCCACCCAGAACAGCGGCGGGAACGGTGTGAGCCGGGCGAGCTGGTCGGCGTCCGACTCCGGCATCCGGCCCCGGCTGCGCTGGCGTCGCAGTTCGAACACCGGGCGTACGCCGCCGAACAGCAGGAACCAGACCGACGTCCAGGCGAACGCGGCCTGGACCTGGGGCGAGGTGTACCAGGAGACGGCGAGCACCAGGCCACCGGTGACAAGCAGCGACAGCGCGCCGAACAGGTTGCGGATCAGCACCAGCATGGCCAGCAGCAGCGCCACCGCCACCCAGAGCAGCAGCGTGATCCGGTTCCCGGCCAGCAGCCAGGCGCCGGCCAGGCCGAGCAGCGACGGAGCGACGTAGCCGGCGAGCAACGTGAGGATCATGCCCGGCCCGGAGGGACGGCCGGCGGAGAGCGTCAGCCCGGACGTGTCCGAGTGCAGCCGGATGCCGTGCAGCCGCCGACCGGTGAGCAGCGCCACCAGCGCGTGGCCGCCCTCGTGGGCGATGGTCACCGCGTTGCGGGCGATCCGCCACGGCAGCCGGGTGGCGACCACCGCGAGCGCGACCAGTGCGGTGAGCACCACCAGCAGCGGCGGCGGGTCCGGCTGGGCGCTCAGCAGCGTGTCGATCAGGGGCATGGGCGGGGAGCCTACCGGCCGGAGTCGTGTCGTTCGATCGGCCGGGTCTCATAGAGTGTGAGACTGATCGGACGAGGCACCGGAGCGGAGGTGAGGTTCGTGAGCGCAGCTCCGTGGGAGCCGCCGAGGTCACACATCGGTCTGTGGACCGAGACCGACTACCTCGCGTTGGACCACGGCCTCGACCGCATCGAACTGCTCGACGGGAGCCTGATCGTGACCCCTGCCCCGAGCAAGAGGCACCAGTTGGTGTCCTGGAACCTGGTGGACAGCCTGCGCCGGGCTGCCCGTCCGCTCGGATTGTTGGTGTTCGAGGCGGTGAACGTACGGCTCGGCGTCAATCGCATGGTCATCCCCGACGTGGTCGTCGCCGACACGGACGACGAAGGCACCGTGATCGAGGCCGGTGAGGTCAGGCTGGTGTGTGAAGTCGTCTCCCCCGGTAACGCCGCCGCCGACCGGGTGGTCAAGATGCAGCTCTATGCGATCGCCCGGATCCCGTGGTATCTGCTGGTCGAGCAGGACGGCGACAGCCACTCGCTGCGGCTGCACCGGCTCGACGGTGAGCACTACGTCGAGGACGCGGTGGCGAAGGCCGGTGAGACACTGACGGTGACCGAGCCGTTCCGCTGGGCCATGGATCCGGCCGCACTCCGGTGACCGCGATGAAAATTTCCTTGCGTCCTATTGCGATCTAGGGCACTTACCTCCAAAGATGGTCGTCAATCAGTTGACGTCCTCTGGAGGCACACCATGGCCCGTACCAGACTCTCCGTACGCCGGCTCCTCGCCGCCGGCCTGGCCGTCGCCGCCACCGCGGCCGCGGCCCTCGTGGCGACCGCCGGACCGGCCGCCGCCGCGACCACGCCCGGCATCGACGTCTCCCGCTACCAGGGCACCATCAACTGGACCAGCGTCCGCAACGCGGGCATCCAGTTCGCCTTCATCAAGGCCACCGAGGGCACCAGCTACAAGGACCCGAACTTCAACACGAACTACGTGAACGCCTACAACGCCGGCGTGATCCGGGGCGCGTACCACTTCGCCCGGCCGAACCTCTCCGCCGGCTCGACCCAGGCCGGCTACCTCGCCAGCAACGGCGGCGCCTGGTCCGCCGACAGCCGGACGCTGCCCGCCGCGCTGGACATCGAGGCCAACCCGTACAGCGGCGGCTACTGCTACGGCCTGAGCACCACCGGCATGCGCAACTGGATCCAGGACTTCCTCAACACCTACCGCTCCCGCACCGGCCGGTACGCGGTCATCTACACCACCACGAGCTGGTGGAACCAGTGCACCGGAAGCTGGACCGGCCCGTGGGCCAACCACCCGCTGTGGCTCGCCCGCTGGGCCAGCTCGGCCGGCACGCTGCCGGCCGGCGCACCGGTCTGGAGCTTCTGGCAGTACACCGCCACCGGCAGCGTCTCGGGGATCAGCGGCAACGTCGACCGCAACTACTGGAACGGCGACCGGACCCGCCTGATCGCGCTGGCCAACAACACCTGACGGACGCGTCCAGCAGCGGGATCGCCTCGAACCGGGGCGGTCCCGCTGCCGTCGTACCGTCTGATCGAAGCTCAGGCCCGGCGGCGCGCGGCGACCGGCACGGGCACCGCGGCGGGCCGGCGGGCCCAGCGCCACGCCGCCACCCCGGCGACGGTCAGGGTGAGCACCCCGAGGACCGCGACCGGCGCGGACAGCCCGGCGGTGATCAGGAGCAGGACGGCGTCGCCGAGCGCGACCAGCATCCACAGTGCCAGCCGGGGGCCGGTATCCCTGCGTCGGTAACCCATGTCGCACCTCCTTCGTCGTCGGGGGTATTCATACCCCCGACTACGGAAAGTCATGCGAACGAGTTTCGCGGGCGCGGGATTCGCCTGGTCAGTTCTGCCGGTCCGGCACGAAACCCTTGGTGATGACGTCGAACGCGGCCAGGTTGGCCTGCCAGTCCTTGGCCGGCACCTCCCAGCGCAGCGCGTACCCCCGGTTGCTGGCCGTGGCCACGCCCCGGTTACGCACGTGGAAGCGGGTGCCACCGTTGCGCGTCTCCAGCCAGTCCCAGTCGGCGCAGGTCCGGTAGTAGTCGCACCGGGTGATGCTGAGGTACTGGTAGTTGCTGACGTAGTTGCGCCGGTTCGGCTCCTGGTCCTTCCAGTCCGCGTACGCGTCCTTCTGCGGGCGGGACGTCCACTGCATGAACAGGACGCGGCGGGCGCCGCCGACCTCGTAGAGCACGACCTGGTTGTTGCTCGGCTTCGCCTCGAAGTTGTTCGGGATCGGCACCTTGAAGCCGTTGGAACCGGTGTAGTACTTCCAACCGGCCGGCAACGTGAAGGCCGACGCCGACGGCGACGCGCTGGCCGAGGGCGTCGGGCTGGCCGACGCACTGCTCGGCGAGGCGCTGGCACTCGGCGAAACGCTGGCCGTCGGCGCGGGCGGGCCCGCCGACGCCACCGAGGAGCCAGCCGTCGGGCCGCCGCCGTCACCGTCGTCGTCGCCGTTGTTCAGCAGCGGCACGGCCACCGCCAGACCGACCAGCAGCACCAGGACCAGCGCGCCGAGCAGCAGGTTGCGTCGGTTCGGCGCCGCCTTGACGCCGGGCAGCACGGTCGCCCGGCCGGTCGACGACACCGCGCCGCCGGGCGCCGGACTGACCGGCGCGGTGTCGGCCGGAGCCGGACTGACCGGCGCCGTGCGCGGCGCGGGGGCGGGGGCGGGAGCGGCGGCCACCGGCTCGCCGTCGAGCCGGGTCTCGTCGAGCGCCGGGTCGGCGTCGTCCACCCGCGTCTCGTCGACCGGCGGATCGGCGTCGAGCTTGGTGGTCGGATCGGCGACCGGCAGGGTCACCTTCGCGGTCGGGCCGGCGTCGGAGGTGGGCGCCGGCACCTTCGCGGTCGGATCGGCGACCGCCCCGCTCGCGGCGGCGGCCACCCCGGACGCCGAGGTGGACGCGCGTTCCACCTGGTCGTCGGCCGGGCGCGGCGCGGGCACCAGCGGCGGGCGCGGCGCCCGCGGACCGTTCGGCCCCGGCCGGCGTACGCCGTCCAGCAGCGAGATGCCCTTGACCCGCCGGCCGCCGACCTTGCGCAGCATGCGTTCCGCCACCTCGGCGGTGATCCGCTCGTCCGGATCCTTGCGCAGCAGGCCCTGGAGCACCGGCTTGAGCGGCCCGGCGTTGCGCGGCGGCGGCATCGGCTCGGTGGCGAGCGCGGCCAGCGTGGCGATCGCCGACGGGCGGGCGTACGGCGACTTGCCCTCGACGGCGGCGTAGAGCGTGGCGCCCAGCGACCACAGGTCGGCCTCCGGCCCGGCGGTGCCGTCCCGCGCCCGCTCCGGGGAGATGTAGGCCGGTGAGCCCAGCACCATGCCGGTGCGGGTCACGTTCGGGTCGCCCGGAATCGTGGCCAGGCCGAAGTCGGTGAGCACCACCCGCCCGTCCTCGCCGAGCAGCACGTTGCCCGGCTTCACGTCGCGGTGCATGATGCCGGCCTTGTGCGCGGCCTTCAACGCGCCCAGCACGCCGAGACCGATCTCGACCGCCTTGGCCACCGAGACCGGGCCGTCCTCGGCGATCGTGTCCTGCAACGACTTCGACGCGACGTACTCCATGACGATCCACGGGTCGCCGTCGGTGCGCAGCACGTCGAAGATGCGGACCACGTTGACGTTGTTGAGCCGGGCGATCGCGCGCGCCTCGCGCAGCGAGCGTTCCCGCATCTCGCGGCGCTCGTCGGGGGTGAGACCGGGCGGCGGGACCAGCTCCTTGATGGCGACGTCGCGGTGCAGCACCTCGTCCCGCGCCTTCCAGACGCGGCCCATGCCGCCCTGACCGAGCGGCGTGATGAGCCGGTATCGGTCAGCGACGAGTTGGGGAAGCGCGTTCGACATCGCAGAAACGGTACCCGGCCGGTCCGACGCGCACACCGCCGGCACGCCACTCTACGACGAAGGTCGAGTTCGCGACGCGTACCCTTGGGTCATGTCTGCCGAAGAGCCGATGTTCCGGGTCGTCCGCGGCGTGCCCACCACCGAGGAACTGGCCGCCCTGGTCGGCGCGATCGTGGTGCGCACCCGCCCGGTCCCGGCCGCCGCGCCGGCCCCCGTGTCGCACTGGACGCGCAGCGCCCGCCCGGCCGGCGCCACGCCGGTCGCCGGCCCCGGCGCGTGGCGCGCCTCCGGCCTTCCCCGCTGAAACCTTCCCCGCGTACGCGAGCCGTACCGGGGCTGCCGGGATCAGCGTGGAGCCATTAACCTCACTCTGGGAGACCGTTCGGTGACGGGCAGGGAGGTCCGATGATCCCGGAGGACAACCGGCCAGCCGGCTGGCTGCGCGACTACGGCGGCATCGAGGCCGACATCCGACAGATGCGAGAGTTCGCCGACCGGCTGCAGGACGAGGTCACGCGCAACTACTCGCCCCACCTGTCGTACATCGCCGACGACATGAAGGCCCCGGTGCCCAACCCGGCCGACGCCTTCATCGAGCTGGTCCAGTTCCTCCAGGCCCACCACGAGACACAGAAGGCAGCGGTCAGCGCCGTGTGGGACCTGGCACCCGCCACCGGCCGGCTCGCCGAGGCCGCCGGACGGATCGCCGCCCGCTACGACGACTCCGACGCCTTCTCCTCCGCCCGGGTCGGCGACGTCGAACGGGCGCTCGCCGGCCCCACCACCGCCGTCGCGCGCCCCACCCCACCACTGGCCGACCCCACCGGACCCGACCAGGGGCGGGTGGTCCTGCCGTGATCGAACGGGGCGGCGGACGCACCTCCGGGCTCACCGACTGGCGACTGATGGACGTGCTCAGCATGTGGGCGTGCCTCCAGGACCAGGACACCACCGGCCAGTGGAAGCAGGTCGCTGGCTGGCGCAAGGTGTGCGACCTGGCGCTGGCCCACCTCGGCCGGCTGCGGGAATACCGGCGCGGGCTCGCCGAGGCGTGGCCCCCCGAGACCAACGCCGCCGCCCGCGCGTACGTCGGCGAACTCGACCAACTCATCGATAGGGTGCAGCACACCCACGACGCCGCCGCCGCGAACTACGACGCGCTCGCCGCCGCCGCCCGCGCCATCGGCAGCGCCCGCACCGAACTGCAACCGCTGTACGACGAGTACGCGAACAAGCTGCGGCAGAAGCAGGCGTACGAGGCGACGATCGCCGATCCGAAGGCGGTCGCCGGAAGCCGACTGCCGGAACGCCCCCCGGTGACTGACGACGACCTGGAGCAGGTGAACGTACGGGCGCGTGGGTTGATGACGGGGCTGAGCGGAGAACTCCAACAGGCCCAGGTCATGCTGCGCCAGCCTCCGCCGAGGCCAGTTCCAAAGATGGACGAGGCACCCACAGGAGTCGATGGCCCTGTGCCAACGATCCCGCCGATCATTCCCGTCCCGGTCTCGATCACGCCTGTCAGCAAGCCAACAGGTTCCCGAACAGCGACACGAACAGTGCCAGTCGCTCCAACACCCGGCGCTGGCCCAATCCTCGGCGGTGCAGGTACCGCTCTTAACCCAACACCGCCGCCCACAATGCCGGCAACCCCAACGACTGTCTCAGGCGGGCCACCAACGGTCAGCCCGAACTCAATTCTTCCCCCGGCCTCGCGACCGTTCGGGCCTACCTCAAAGATGCAGCCCATCCAGCCTGGTGAGACATTCCGTGGGGGGGTCAGCGGGAGCCCGATTTCCCCTGGCAGTTCTCCACGCCCAGCGCCTTTCGGAGGACTCATCGGTGGGAGTCCTCACTCGGGTCTGACGCAGCCTGCTGGCGGTTCTCCTCGCCGGGTAAATCCCGTCGGCGGCGTAATCGGTGGTGGGGCGGCCGGGACTGCCCCGACTGGAGGAGCAGGTTCTCGGCCAGGCGCTGGCCGTCAGCCTCAACAGGGAAGCCTTTCGGGCCTTCATCCACTCGGCGGTAGTCCGGCGTCAGCAGGACCCAACGCTCTCGGTCCATCGAGCCGGCTTGCTCACCGCCGCAGCCAGGAGTCAGCCACCACGTGGGATCCCGATAATCCTTGGAAGACTAATGAGGGCGTTGACCCTATAGTGCAAGCTCCGGACGAGGAGGGGCCAATCGACCCAGGGCCTGCTATCGGATTCTCCCGGTGAGGTTGATATGGTTCTGCCTACTGACAATGACAATCGCTCTTACATCGGCAGGCAGTAAAGATCTAAGCACTGCAGTAGCGAATGCAATATCCAGCCAACACCAATGGCATCTTTCTTACCTGAAAGTAGCGAATGCCCACGCCATAAGCCAGGGCGAAGGCGTGTTGGTTGCCGTTCCCGACAGCGGTGTCGCTCCACACCCCGACCTGTCCGACAACCTCGTTCCCGGCACCGACGTCATCCCAGGAGGATCTGGCAACGGCTTGAGCGACCAAGACGGGCATGGAACTGGGATGGCTGGATTAATTGCCGCAGACCGCAAGGACCATGCGCGCGGGGCTCTCGGCATCGCACCAAAGGCAAAGATCTTGCCAATCTACGCGTCCCCCACTCATCAGGATGGAACTTCGGAAGCTCTCGCGAAGGGCATCGAGTTTGCGATCTCCCATCACGCCCAGGTGATCAGCATCTCGGCCGCCGGCGGAGCTGACACCCAATTGCAGCGAGCGATTAGATCTGCCATTAATGCTGATATCGTTGTTGTGGCTGCAGCAGGCAACGCAAGCAAGTCTCCGCTCGTTGGCTATCCAGCGAGCGAACCAGGCGTTCTCGCTGTCGGTGGCTCCGACCAGCGAGGGAATCATGCTGCCGTGTCGGTTACGGGCCCGGAGATCGACGTGGTTGCGCCCGCCGTCGACATCTACAGCACCGGTCTGAACGGGGGCTACCGAGTTGGCACCGGCACATCGGATGCCACCGCGATCGTTGCCGGGGCCGCTGCTCTGATCCGCTCGAAATATCCCCACCTCCCCGCCCAGGAGGTCGCACACCGGCTCACCGCGACCGCCATCGACAAGGGACCACCCGGCCGGGACGACGAGTACGGCTACGGGGTCATCGACCTGGTCGCCGCGCTCACCGCCGACGTCCCTCCACTCGGTTTCGAATCCACCGGGGTGACCGCCCCGGCCTCGACGGCGACCGGACCCGACACCGGCGACGGCGGCAGCACGGCTCGGGGCCTCGCGACCCTCGGTGTGCTGCTGGCTGTGGGCGGCGGCTATCTGGTGTGGCGGCGGCGCCGACGTGCCGACGACCCGCCGCCGAGGATGAGCCGGTAGCGTCGGCGGGGTGTCGACCTCCGTGCCGTTGCGCCTCGTACTCGCCTCGCAGAGTCCTGCCCGCCGCAAGCTGCTCCAGGCCGCCGGGATCGAGCCCGACGTGCTGGTCAGCGGTGTCGACGAGTCGCAGGTGGTCACCGACCGGGCCGAGGACCTGTGTCTCGAGCTGGCCCGCCTGAAGGCGCAGGCCGTGCTCGGCCGGCTGCGTTCCGTCCCGGGCGAGCGCACGCTGGTGCTGGGTTGCGATTCGGTGCTCGCGTTCGACGGCGAGATCTTCGGCAAGCCGGCGGACGCGGCCGACGCGACCCGGCGGTGGCAGCGGATGCGCGGGCGCAGCGGCGTGCTGCACACCGGGCACTGTGTGATCGACGTGGCACCGGAGGCGCGCGCGGAAGCGGTCGCCTCGACCACGGTGCACTTCGCCGACATCAGCGACGAGGAGATCGCCGCGTACGTGGCGACGGGTGAGCCGTTGGCGGTGGCCGGGGCGTTCACCATCGACGGGTTGGGCGGCGCGTTCCTGACCGGCATCGAGGGCGACCCGGGCACGGTGGTGGGGTTGTCCCTGCCGCTGTTGCGCCGGCTCCTCGGCGAGCTGGGGTTGAGCGTCGTCGACCTGTGGACGAAGGTCGCGCCGGGGGGCCAGGAGGTCGAGCATCTCGGCTAACGTCCGGGCATGACCACGAAGCCGTTGCCGCTGACCCCGGAACTGCACGCGTACCTGGTGGCCCACGGGTCCGCCCCCGACGACATCGTCCGGGAGCTGGCCGAGGAGACCCGGGCGGCCCTGCCGGCCGAGGCGGACATGCAGGTCGCGCCGGAGCAGGCGGCGTTCCTGACGTTCCTGACCCGGCTGCTGGGCGTACGTCAGGCGGTGGAGGTGGGCACCTTCACCGGGTTGTCCTCGCTGGCGATCGCCCGCGGGTTGGCCGACGGTGGCCGGTTGACCTGCTTCGACATCTCCGCGGAGTACACCGGGGTGGCCCGCCGTTACTGGGCCCGGGCCGGCGTCGAGGACCGGATCGACCTGCGCATCGGGCCGGCTGCGGACACGCTGCGGGAGTTGCCCAGGGAGCGGTACCTCGACTTCGCGTTCATCGACGCGGACAAGGTCGGTTATCCGGTCTACTGGGACGAGTTGGTGCCCCGGATGCGTTCCGGCGCGGTGATCGCGGTCGACAACACGCTCCGCGCCGGCCGGGTGCTCGCCCCGCGCAACGCGGACGATCGGGCGATCGCCGCCTTCAACGACGAGGTCGTCGCCGACGCCCGCGTCGAGGCGGTCATGCTGCCGATCGCCGACGGGGTCACCCTCGCCCGGGTGCGCTGAGAGCTCGCCGAGGTGGCGGCGTCCCGGACCGTCGGGCCCCGCCACCTCGCCGACGTGGGGTCGGTCAGGGGAGGGCCGGGCGCAGGGCGCGGCCCAGGCGCACGGTCAGCAGCACGGCCACCGCGATGAAACCGGGCAACATCAGGAAGGCCGGGTGCGGTCCGACGCCGTCGGCCACCCGCCCGAGCGCGACCGGCGCGATCCCGAAACCCACCGCCATCGAGTACGACGACCAGCCCGCCGCCCGGTCCGCGGCGGTGCCGGCCACCGCCAGCGCGATGGAGATCGCCAGCGGGTAGTGCAGGGCGTTGCCCAGGCCGAGCACGACCAGGCCGGTGACCGCCAGCCAGCCGACCGGGCTGGCCCAGAACAGCGTGAACCCGGCGAGCGACACGGTGAGCGCGCCGAGCAGCAGCGGCACCGGTGGCCAGCGCAGCGCCGCCCGTCCCCCGGCGAGCCGGCCGGCGAACATGCCGCAGACGATCGCCGCGACGGCCGCCGACGCGCCACCGGCGCTGAGCCCGGCGTGGGTCCGCAGCACGTCGGCAGTCCAGAGGGACAGGCAGACCTCGATCGAGCCGGTGACCGACATCAACACCCAGGCGATCCAGTACGCCCGCGGCAACCGCCCCGACGCCGCCCGCCTGCCGGAGCCGGGGCCGGGTGGCGGGGCCTCGGTGGGGGGCCCGGTAGCCGCGGAAGCGGGGGCGGCCTGCGGTGTGCGTACCCGGAAGGTCAGGGCGGCGAGCGCGACCAGCGTGATCAGCCCGACCTCGACGGCCATCACCGGCCGCCAGCCCAGGCCCGCGTCGACGGTGGCGCCGATGGTCAGCGGCGCCAGGATGCCCATGCCGGCGCAGGCGGCGTTGGCCTCGGTGAGCGCGGCGGGCGCGGCGGGCCCGTGCCGGGCGGTGAGCACCACGTTGACGCCGCTGATCACCATCATGCCGAAGGTGGCGACGACCGCGACGGCGGCGATGGTGGCGGGCAGCGGGCGGAGCACGCCGAGCGCGGTGACGCCGGCGGCCACGCCGGCGAGGCCGAGCCAGACGGCCGGGCCGCGACCGTAGCGGCGGGCGACCGGGGCGAAGAGCGCGCCGCCGGCCAGCGCGCCGACCGCGATGCCGGTGCTGTGCAGGCCGGCCACCGCGGCGCTGGTGCCCTGTTCGTCGCGGAGCAGCGGTACGACGGGGCCGAACCCGTAGAGGAAGAAGCCCCAGAGGCCGAGCTGGGCGTAGGTCAGCCAGGTCGTCCGGTCACGGGTGAGGCGGGGCACCGGCCCGACGGTACGTCCGCGGGCCGGTGCCCCGCCCCCCGATGAGAGGCAGCTCTCGTGGGTGTTAAGCGGGGCCCCTTCCTCTACCGAATGCGTTAAAAGGGGGCCCCGCCTTTCACCTCACGCTGCGAGCGAACTGCCGGGCGGCCCAGACGACGCCGGCGACGGCGAGCACCGCGATGATGCCGAGCCCCTGCCAGACCTTGTCGTTGCCGAGGTCGCCGCCGAACAGCGCGCGGGTGCCGTCGACCGCCCAGGAGAACGGGTTCCACTTGGCCACGCCCTGCAACCAGCCGGGGGCGAAGGTGAGCGGCAGCAGGATGCCGGAGAGCAGCAGCACCGGCTGCGCGACGGTGTTCATCAGCGGGGCGAGCGCGTCCTCGCTCTTGACCTTGAGGGCGACGCCGTAGGAGACGGCCGAGGTCATCAGCGCGATGAGGGCGAGCATCAGGTACGCCAGGAGCAGGTAACCGATGAAGACCCGCAGGTCGAACAGGACCGCCAGCAGGGTGATGATGACGGCCTGCGCGATCAGCGAGACCACGTCGCGCAGGGAGCGGCCGAGCAGCAGGGCGAGCCGGCTGACCGGGGTGACCCGGGAGCGTTCGATCACCCCGGCGCGCAGTTCGGCGATCAGGCCGAAGCCCTGGAACAGGCCGCCGAAGATGGCCAGCAGGACCAGCAGACCGGGCACGAAGATCTTGTACGCCTCGGCCTGGGTGGGCGCGTTCAGGGCCGGCTTGAGCAGGGGGGCGAAGAGCAGCAGGTACATCACCGGCTGGAAGACGCCGACGAAGAGCCAGACGGGATTGCGCAGCAGTAGCTGCGCCTGGCGTTGGAAGATCAGCCAGGTGTCGCGGGCGAGTTTCATGACAGCTTCTCCGGGGTTCAGGACTCGCGCAGCGAGCGGCCGGTCTTGGTGAGGAAGACGTCGTCGAGGCTGGGCCGGTGCAGCTCGATCGAGCGCAGCTCCAGCCCGGCGTGGTCGAGGCGGCGCAGCACCTGCGGGATGGCGACGGCGCCCTCGTCGACGTAGAGGCGCAGGCCGCCCTCGTCGACGGTCTCCAGCTTGGTCACGTACGCCTCGGTGTCGAGCAGCTCGGCGGCGTGCGGGGTGGTGGCGGCGTCCAGGCCGACGATCACCACCTCGCCGGAGATCTCGCGCTTCAGCTCGGCCGGGGTGCCCTCCGCGACGATCTCGCCGTGGTCCATGATCGCGATCCGGTCGCAGAGCGCGTCGGCCTCGTCCAGGTAGTGCGTGGTGATGAAGACGGTCATTCCCTCGGTGCGCAGCCGGCGGATCTCGTCCCACATGTGGGCGCGGCTCTGCGGGTCGAGGCCGGTGGTCGGCTCGTCCAGGAAGACGATCTTCGGTTCGTGGATGATGCCGAGCGCGATCTCGACGCGTCGGCGCTGGCCGCCGGAGTAGGTCTTGCACTTGCGGTCGGCGTAGTCGCTGAGCTGGAACGCGTCCAGCGCGCGGGCGGCCCGCCGGTGCGCGTCGGCCTTGCCGATGCCGTAGAGGCGGGCCTGGAGCACCAGCTCCTCGCGGGCGCTGGACTCGTCCCAGGTGCTGCCGCCCTGCGGCACGTAGCCGATCCGGCGGCGCACGCCGGCCGGGTCCTTGCGCAGGTCGGCGCCGGCGATGGTGGCCTGGCCGCCGTCCGGCTCGATGAGGGTGGCGAGCATCCGCAGCGTGGTGGTCTTACCGGCGCCGTTGGGCCCGAGGAAGCCGAAGATCTCCCCCTCGGCGACGTCGAGGTTGACGCCGCGGACCGCGTCCACGGTCTTCGTCTCGCGACCCGCGCGGGAGCGGAACGACTTCCGCAGCCCCCTGGTCTCGATCATTTCTGCTCCTGGTCGTCCGGGCCGGGGGCGCCCGGCCACCGGTCAGCGGTTCGCGTCGAGGCTAACGCGATATAACTTCTTTGGTCAACTTTGATTATTTCGTTTCGCCGTCCGTCCAGCCGGACCAGCCCTCCGCCCGTTCCATCCCGGCGGGCAGGTACGACACCCCGGACTCGATCCGCTCCGCGATCCGCTCGCACCAGGCCATCTCCGCCTCCGTCCGGGCCAGCCACAGCTCGAACATCCAGCCGACGTGCACCGGCTTGCGGGCCCGTACCCAGTCGGAGTCCAGCGAGGCGCGCATCGACTCCACGCCGGCGCGCAGCAGGTTGGCCCGGTTGCGCAGCGCCGCCGCCGCCTCCTCGCGCGGCATCGCCGGCAGGAACGAGAACGCCACCGCGAACGGGTCCGGCGACTCGTGGAGCTGCCACCACTGGGCTCGCAGCAGCGTCTCGAACTCGTCGTCGCCCTTCGGCGTCACCTCGTACGTGGTGCGGGCCGGGCGGGCGCCCACCTGCTCCACCGAGACGGTCCGGAGCAGCCCTTCGTCGGTGAGCTTGCGCAGCGCATGGTAGATCGACCCGGGCTGCACGTTGGCCCATTTGTCCGCACTCCAACTCAGCAACTCGCGGCGCACGTCGTAGCCGTGCACCGGCTGCATCCACCTGACCAGGCCCAGAATCATCATCCGCGTCGCCGACACCCGACAAGCGTAATAACCAAGTTTGACTACAGTGCGGCATCCCACACTGAGCGATCGTTAGGGCCAGCAGCCCGGCCGATACACTCCCGGCATCGACCTCCCGGGAGGAGCCCCCAAGGTGCGCAAGGTTCTCATCGCCAACCGCGGCGAGATCGCCGTCCGCGTCATCCGCGCCTGCCGAGACGCCGGGCTGGGCAGCGTGGCCGTCTACGCGGACTCCGACCGGGACGCCCTGCACGCCACGCTCGCCGACGAGGCGTACGCCCTCGGTGGCGACACCGCCGCCGACAGCTACCTGCGCATCGACAAGCTGATCGACGTGGCCGCCCGGGCCGGCGCGGACGCGGTGCACCCCGGCTACGGCTTCCTCTCCGAGAACGCCGACTTCGCCCAGGCCGTCATCGACGCCGGGTTGACCTGGATCGGCCCCACCCCGCAGGCGATCCGCGACCTGGGCGACAAGGTGACCGCCCGGCACATCGCGCAGCGCGCCGGCGCGCCGCTGGTGCCCGGCACGCCCGACCCGGTGGCCGGCGCCGACGAGGTGACCGCGTTCGCCACCGAGCACGGGCTGCCGGTCGCGATCAAGGCGGCGTTCGGCGGCGGCGGCCGGGGCCTCAAGGTGGCCCGCACGCTGGAGGAGATCCCGCACCTGTTCGAGTCGGCCACCCGCGAGGCGGTCGCCGCGTTCGGCCGGGGCGAGTGCTTCGTCGAGCGCTACCTGGACCAGCCCCGCCACGTCGAGGCCCAGGTGCTGGCCGACCAGCACGGCAACGTGATCGTCGTCGGCACCCGCGACTGCTCGCTCCAGCGCCGCCACCAGAAGCTGGTCGAGGAGGCGCCCGCGCCGTTCCTCACCGACGCCCAGCGCGCCCAGATCCACGACAGCGCCAAGGCGATCTGCCGGGAGGCCGGCTACCACGGTGCCGGCACGGTGGAATACCTGGTCGGCGCGGACGGCACCATCTCCTTCCTGGAGGTCAACACCCGGCTCCAGGTCGAGCACCCGGTGACCGAGGAGACCGCCGGCATCGACCTGGTGCGCGAGCAGTTCCGCATCGCCGACGGCGAGAAGCTGCGCCTCACCGAGGACCCGACGCCGCGCGGGCACGCCATCGAGTTCCGCATCAACGGCGAGGACCCGGGCCGCAACTTCCTGCCCGCGCCGGGCACCGTCACCGCGCTGCGGCTGCCCAGCGGCCCCGGCGTCCGGGTGGACACCGGCATCTCGGCCGGCGACGTGATCGGCGGCAACTTCGACTCGCTGCTGGCCAAGGTGATCATCGTCGGCGAGACGCGTACCGAGGCGCTGGAACGGGCCCGCCGCGCGCTGGACGAGATGGTGGTCGACGGCATGGCCACCGCGCTGCCGTTCCACCGTCTGGTGGTCCGCGACCCGGCGTTCACCGCCGAACCGTTCACCGTGCACACCCGGTGGATCGAGACCGGCTGGGACAACACCGTCCCGGCGTTCACGGCCACCGCCGGCGCCGCCGAGGGCCCGGCCGAGCGCGAGACCGTCGTGGTCGAGGTGGGCGGCAAGCGGCTGGAGGTCGTCCTCCCCGCCGGCCTCGGCGCGGGTACGCCGACCGCCGCGCCCGCCGCCCGCAAGCCGGCCCGCCGGGGTGGCGGGGGCAAGGCGGGCGCCGCGGTCAGCGGGGACACGCTCGCCTCCCCGATGCAGGGCACCATCGTGAAGATCGCCGTGGCCGACGGCGACACGGTCGCCGAGGGTGACCTGGTCGTGGTGCTGGAGGCGATGAAGATGGAGCAGCCGCTGCACGCGCACAAGGCCGGCACGGTGAGCGGCTTGGCGGCCGAGGTGGGCGCGGTGATCACCGCCGGCGCCCCCATCTGCACCATCGAGGGGTAAGGCGGGGCCCCCGCTTAACGCCTCCGGTAGAGGCGGGGCCCCTTGTTAACACCTCGCGCGACGGGTGGTCTCGGCCACCGGCGGGGGCGGGGAACCTCCGGAGCAGGAATGATGGCCGGGTGCGGTTCCTTCATGGCGCGGTCCCCGCGCACGACCTGACCTACAACGACGTCTTCATGGCGCCCAACCGTTCGGAGGTGGGCTCCCGGCTCGACGTCGACCTGTCCTCCGGCGACGGCACCGGCACCACCGTCCCGCTGGTGGTGTCGAACATGACCGCGGTCGCCGGCCGGCGGATGGCCGAGACGGTCGCCCGGCGTGGCGCGGTCGCGGTGATTCCGCAGGACATCCCGATCGAGGTCGTCGCCAACGTGGTCGGCTGGGTCAAGCAGCGGCACCTGGTGCACGACACGGCGATCACGCTCGGGCCGACCGACACCGTCGGCGACGCCATCCACCTGCTGCCGAAGCGCTCGCACGGCGCGGTGATCGTGGTCGACACCGAGGGCCGGCCGGTCGGCGTGGTGACCGAGGCGGACACCGTGGGGGTGGACCGCTTCGCCCAGCTCCGGCACGTGATGTCGACCGAGCTGCACACCGTGCCGGCGGACGCGGACCCGCGTACCGGATTCGAGCGGCTCTCCGCGGGCCGGCGGCGGCTCGCCCCGGTGGTGGACGCCGACGGCCGCCTGGTCGGCGTGCTGACCCGCGCGGGCGCGCTGCGCGCGACGCTCTACACGCCGGCGGTCGACGACCGGGGCAAGCTGCGCGTCGCGGCGGCGGTGGGCATCAACGGCGACGTCACCGGCAAGGCCGCCGCGCTGCTGGAGGCCGGGGTGGACACCCTGGTCGTGGACACCGCGCACGGCCATCAGGAGCGGATGATGCAGGCGCTGCGGGCGGTCCGCAAGCTCGACCCGGGCGTCCCGGTCGCGGCCGGCAACGTGGTCACCGCCGACGGGGTACGCGACCTCGTCGAGGCCGGCGCCGACATCGTGAAGGTCGGCGTCGGGCCGGGCGCGATGTGCACCACCCGGATGATGACCGGGGTGGGCCGACCCCAGTTCTCCGCGGTGCTCGACTGCGCGGCGGCGGCCCGCTCGCTGGGCCGGCACGTCTGGGCCGACGGTGGCGTCCGCCACCCGCGGGACGTGGCGCTGGCGCTGGCCGCCGGGGCCTCGAACGTGATGATCGGTTCCTGGTTCGCCGGCACCTACGAGTCCCCGGGCGACCTCTACACCGACGCCGACGGCCGGCGCTACAAGGAGAGCTTCGGCATGGCCTCGTCCCGGGCGGTGAGCGCCCGGACCGCCGAGGACAGCACGTTCGACCGGGCCCGGAAGGCGATCTTCGAGGAGGGCATCTCCTCGGCCCGGATGTACCTCGACCCGACCCGACCCGGCGTGGAGGACCTGATCGACGAGATCGTCTCCGGGGTGCGCAGCGCGTTCACCTACGCGGGCGCGCGCAGCCTGGACGAGTTCCACGAGCGGGCGTTGGTCGGCGTGCAGAGCACCGCCGGCTACACCGAGGGCATGCCGCTGCCGACGAGCTGGTGAGCGTCAGGTGTTAAGCGGGGCCCCCGCCTATGCGGAATGCGTTAAGCGGGGGCCCCTCCTTACACCCGGGCGGGTTCGGCGGCGGCGGGGGGCGCGTCGGCTCGTACGCGCGGCAGGCGCAGGCAGGCGAGCAGGCCGACCAGCAGGAACCCGGCCGCGGTGAAGGCCGCGTAGCGGGTGGCGTCGGAGAACGCCGCCTTCGCCTCCTCGGCGACCGGCGCGGTACGCGGATCCGCCGCCAGCCCGCTGATCGCCGCGCCGGCGCTCTCCTTGACGGCGGTCACCACCTGGTCCCGGCCGGCCGGGTCGAGGCCGGGCTGGTCGGCCAGCCGGTCGCCGAGCAGCCCGCCGAGGCCGGCGAAGAGCACGGTGCCGAGCACCGCGATGCCGAGCGCCGAGCCGACCTGCCGGGCGGTGCTCTGCAGGCCGGAACCCTGCCCGCTGCGCCGGACCGGCACCTCGGCCAGCGAGACGCCGGTGAGTTGCGCGGTGGCCAGGCCGACGCCGACGCCGTAGACGAACAGGAACGCCACCGGGGCCCACCAGCGGGTGTCCGGCGCGACCACGAAGCCGAGTCCGGCGACGCCGACCAGTTCGGCGGCGACGCCGAGCTGCACCACCCGGGCCGCGCCCCAGCGCTGGGTGAGCGGCGCGCCGATGCCGCTGGCGAGGAAGCTGCCGACGGCGAGCGGCAGCAACGCCAGGCCGGTGCGGAAGGCGCTGTAGCCGAGCACGTTCTGGAACCACAGCGGCAGCGCGAAGAGCAGGCCGAACTCGCCCAGGCTGACGATCGCGGCGGCCAGGATGCCGTTCCGGAACGAGCCGATGCCGAACAGCGACAGGTCGAGCAGCGCGGGCCGGCCGGCCCGGTTGCGGCGGATCTGCTGGGCCAGGAAGACGCCGAGCGCGGCCAGTCCGGCCAGCGCCGCCACCGGCACCGGCGAGATCGAGGCGGTCCAGTCCAGGCCGAACAGGCTGAACGGCCGTTCCCGCTCCCACCAGCCGTAGGTGCGGCCCTCGATGAGCGCGAACACCACACCGGTCATGCCGACCACGGAGAGCAGTGCGCCGAGCAGGTCGACGCCGCGTTCGGCGCGGTCGTCGCGGGACTCGGCGACCAGCAGCAGGGTGCCCACGATCACGGCGAGACTGACCGGGACGTTGATGCCGAACGCCCACCGCCAGGAGTAGGTGGTGGTGAGCCAGCCGCCGAGCAGCGGCCCGAGCGCCGCCGCGCCACCGATGGTGGAGCCCCAGACCGCGAACGCGATGCCCCGTTCCCGGCCGGTGAAGTTCGCGTTGAGCAGGGAGAGCGAGGTGGGCAGCATCATCGCGCCGCCGATGCCCTGGAGCACCCGGGCGCCGATCAGCGCCTCGCCGGAGCCGGCGAACGCGGCCAGCACGCTGGCCACCACGAAGACGCTCACCC
Source organism: Micromonospora sp. NPDC018662 (assembly GCF_044391475.1). Lineage (NCBI taxonomy): Bacteria > Bacillati > Actinomycetota > Actinomycetes > Micromonosporales > Micromonosporaceae > Micromonospora > Micromonospora sp. NPDC018662. The sequence goes on along the minus strand of NZ_JBISAC010000001.1, from coordinate 1,019,927 downwards.
CGGTGACGAACATCCGCCGCCGTCCGGACCGGTCGGCGAAGCGGCCGGCGACCAGCAGCAACGACGCGAAGACCAGGGTGTACGCCTCCTGGACCCACTGCGCGTCGGTGGAGGTGATGTCCAGGTCCCGGATGATCTGCGGCACCGCGACGTTCACGATGGTGGCGTCCACGATGATCATCGCCACGCCGAGGCTGATGGCGAGCAGTCCGAACCAGCGTCCGCGCCCGTCGGTGCGCATGACACCCCTCCCCTTTTAGCTAGATTTTCTAGCTACCTGAGATGCTACCTTTAACCCATGGAGGGGGTGCCGTCAACCGGGGAGACCGGGCCGGCCGGGCCCACCGGCCCGCCGCCGCGCAGTGAAGCGGCCCGCGCCCTGCGCGAGATGCTGCGGGTCGCCGGGGACACCCGGGCCGCGCTGGCCCGCCGCCTCGGCATCGGCGCGACCGACGCCGCCGCCATCGACCACCTGATCTCCAGCCCCGAGCCGCTGGGCCCGGTCGAGCTGGGCAACCGGCTCGGCATCCGGTCCGCGTCCGCCACCACGCTCGTCGACCGGCTGGTGCGGGCCGGCCACATCGCCCGCGCCCCGCACCCGCACGACCGCCGACGGCTGAGCCTCCAGGTGACCGAACACGCGGTCGGCGAGGTGCTGGAGGCGCTGCGCCCGATGCTGGTCGGCGTGGACCGGGCGGTCGCCCGGCTCACCCCGGAGCAGGCCGAGGCCACCGCCGCGTTCCTGCGCGAGGTCGCGGACGTGATGCGCGACTACGTGGCCACCGCGCCGGACGAGCCGCCGACGACCCGGCGCGGTGACGCCGATCGCGGCTGAGGTGATTCTCAGTAATTAGTTTGGGCCCTGATGATTCGGGCGCTAATCTGACGGCCGTGAACATGGGACCGCTCGTCCGCTTCCCCGACGCGTTGCAGCACGCGCCGCTCGGCCGGCTCGTCTCCATCGCCGGCCACGTCGTCGAGCAGCACTGGGGGCGCTACCTGGCCGAGCACCACGGCCTCACCTCCGCCGGCATGCGCGTGCTGATGATCCTGCTGCGCTCCGGCGAGGCCACCCATCGGGAGATGGCCGAGCTGTGCTTCGTCCGACCGGCGACGCTCACCGGCATCGTGGACACGCTGGAGCGGGACGGCTTCGTCAGCCGGCGGCGCGGCCCCGAGGACCGGCGCACCGTCCGGCTCACGCTCACCGACAAGGGGCACGAGCACGCCCGCACCATCATCGACATGATCCAGAGCGACCGCCCGCTGACGTCGGTCGACGCCGACCCGGCCAAGCGCGCGATCATACGCGAATTCCTGACCGAAATCATCACCGGCATGTCCGACGGGGACCTCCGTCGGTTGAACCGGGACAGCGAGTCCGACACCGAGTCGCCAACGGGGAGACATCCGTGCTGATCCGCCTGCTCCAAACCCACCTGCGCCCCTACCGACGACTACTGGCCGCCGTGGTGGCGTTCCAGTTCGTCGGCACGATGGCCTCGCTCTACCTGCCCAGCCTGAACGCCGACATCATCGACCGGGGCGTCGCCCGCGGCGACACCGACCAGATCCTGCGTACCGGCGGGTGGATGCTGGTGGTCAGCCTGCTTCAGATCGCCTGCTCGATCGCCGCCGTATACCTCGGCGCCCGCACCGCGATGGGCTTCGGGCGGGACGTCCGGGGCGCCATCTTCGGCCACGTCAACCGCTTCTCCGCCCGCGAGGTCGCCCGGTTCGGCGCGCCGTCGCTGATCACCCGCAACACCAACGACGTCCAGCAGGTGCAGATGCTGGTGCTGCTGAGCTGCACCATGCTGGTGGCCGCACCGATCATGAGCATCGGCGGCGTGGTGATGGCGCTGCGCGAGGACGTCGGGCTCTCCTGGCTGATGCTGGTCTGCGTGCCGGTGCTGGCCGTCGCGCTGGGCCTGATCATCCGTCGGATGGTGCCCGGCTTCCGGCTCATGCAGACCCGGATCGACACCGTCAACCGGGTGCTGCGCGAGCAGATCACCGGCATCCGGGTGGTTCGGGCCTTCGTCCGCGAGCCGTACGAGACCGACCGCTTCCGGGTGGCCAACACCGAACTGACCGCGACCGCGCTGCGGATCGGCCGGCTCCAGGCGCTGATCTTCCCGATCGTGATGCTGGTGCTCAACGTCTCCAGCGTCGCGGTGCTCTGGTTCGGCGCGTCCCGGGTCGACTCCGGTGAGATCCAGATCGGCGCGCTGACCGCGTTCCTGGCCTACCTGATGCAGATCCTGATGGCGGTCATGATGGCCACCTTCATGCTGATGATGGTGCCCCGCGCCGCGGTGTGCGCGGAACGCATCCAGGAGGTGCTGGACACCGACTCGTCGGTGGTGCCGTCACCCGACCCGGTGACCGAGGTCTCCGGCCGCGGTGAGCTGGAACTGCGCGGCGCCGGCTTCCAGTACCCGGGCGCCACTGCGCCGGTGCTGCACGACATCACGTTCCGGGCCCGGCCGGGCCGCACCACGGCGATCATCGGGTCCACCGGCGCCGGCAAGACCACCCTGCTGACGCTGATCCCCCGGCTGGTCGACCCCACCGCCGGTGCGGTTCTGGTCGACGGCGTGGACGTGCGCGAACTGGCCCCGGACGAGCTGTGGCGTCGGATCGGGCTGGTGCCGCAGCGGCCGTACCTGTTCAGCGGCACGGTGGCGAGCAACCTGCGCTACGGCAACCCGGAGGCCACCGACGCCGACCTGTGGACGGCGCTGGAGATCGCCCAGGCGCGCGACTTCGTCGCCGAGATGCCGGGCGGGCTGGACGCGCCGATCGCGCAGGGCGGCACGAACGTCTCCGGCGGCCAGCGGCAACGCCTGGCGATCGCCCGCGCGCTGGTACGCAAGCCGGAGATCTACCTCTTCGACGACTCCTTCTCCGCGCTCGACCTCGGCACGGACGCCCGGCTACGGGCCGCGCTCAAGCCGGTCACCGCGGACGCGGCGGTGGTGATCGTGGCCCAGCGGGTCTCCACGATCGTGGACGCCGACCAGATCATCGTGCTCGAGGACGGGGGTGTCGTCGGCATGGGACGACACGACGAACTGCTGGAGAACTGCCCGACGTACGCCGAGATCGTGGCGTCGCAGCAAACCGCGGGGGTGGCGGCATGAGCGAACGCACCGAGCGGAGCGAGGGCCGTGAGGGCATGCCCGGCCAGCACGGCATGAGCGAACGCACCGAGCGGAGCGAGGGCCGTGAGGGCATGCCCAATCAGCACGGCATGAGCGAACGCACCGAGCGGAGCGAGGGCCGTGAGGGCATGCCCAATCAGCACGGCATGACTAGGTCGTCGGTACCGCAGCAGGCCGAGCCGAAGCGGCTGCCGGCGGCCGGGCGGCGGCCCGGTGGCCCGCCGCACATGAGCATGGGCATGCCGGCCGAGAAGGCGATGCGGTTCGGGCCGTCCGCCCGCCGGCTGCTGGGTCGGCTGCGACCGCACCGGGTCCAGCTCACCGGCGTGCTGGCGCTGGCGCTGGCCAGCGTGGGGCTCAGCGTGGTCGGCCCGAAGGTGCTCGGCCATGCCACCGACCTGATCTTCAACGGCGTGATCGGCCGGCAACTGCCGCCCGGCACCAGCACCGAGGCGGCGGTGGCCGCGGCCCGGGCCTCGGGCAACGGCAACTTCGCCGACATGCTGGCCCGGATGGACGTGGTGCCCGGCGCCGGCATCGACTTCCCCCGGCTGGGCCGGGTGCTGGCGTTCGCGGTCGCGCTCTACGTGCTCGCGAGCGTCCTGATGTGGGCGCAGGGCTGGGTGCTCAACGGGGTGGTGCAGCGCACCGTGCTGCGCCTGCGCGCCGACGTGGAGGACAAGCTCAACCGGCTGCCGCTGCCCTACTTCGACAAGCAGCCGCGCGGCGAGCTGCTGAGCCGGGTCACCAACGACATCGACAACATCTCGCAGACGCTCCAGCAGACGCTGAGCCAGTTGCTCACCTCGCTGCTCACCGTCGTCGGCGTACTCGGGATGATGTTCTGGATCTCGCCGCTGCTGGCGTCGGTGGCGCTGGTCGCGATCCCGCTGTCGGTGATCGTCACCGGCCAGATCGCCAAGCGGTCGCAGCGCAAGTTCATCGCCCAGTGGACCCACACCGGCGAGCTGAACGCGCAGATCGAGGAGGCGTACACCGGGCACGAGCTGGTCAAGGTGTTCGGCCGGCAGAAGGAGGTCGAGGCCGCCTTCCGCCGGAAGAACGACGAGCTGTTCGACGCCAGCTTCGGCGCGCAGTTCGTCTCCGGGATCATCATGCCGGCGATGTTCTTCATCGGGAACCTCAGCTACGTCGCGATCGCGGTCGTCGGCGGCCTGCGGGTGGCCTCCGGCGCGATGAGTCTCGGCGACGTGCAGGCGTTCATCCAGTACTCGCGGCAGTTCACCCAGCCGCTCACCCAGGTCGCGTCGATGGCCAACCTGCTCCAGTCCGGGGTGGCCTCGGCCGAGCGGGTCTTCGCGGTGCTGGACGCCGACGAGCAGACCCGCGACCCCGCCGAGCCGGCCGGGATCGCCGACCCGCACGGCCGGGTGGAGTTCTCGCACGTCTCCTTCCGCTACGACCCGGAGAAGCCGCTGATCGACGACCTCTCCCTGGTCGCCGAGCCCGGCCACACGGTGGCCATCGTCGGTCCCACCGGCGCCGGCAAGACCACCCTGGTCAACCTGGTCATGCGCTTCTACGAGCTGGACGCCGGGCGGATCACGCTGGACGGGGTGGACATCAGCACGATGCGCCGGGACGACCTGCGCGGCCGGATCGGCATGGTGCTCCAGGACACCTGGCTCTTCGGCGGCACCATCCGGGACAACATCGCCTACGGCCGGCCGGACGCCACCGAGGAGGAGATCCTGGCCGCCTCCCGGGCGACGTTCGTGGACCGGTTCGTCCGCAGCCTGCCGGACGGCTACGACACCGTGATCGACGAGGAGGGCAGCAACGTCAGCGCCGGTGAGAAGCAGCTCATCACCATCGCCCGGGCGTTCCTGGCCGAACCGTCGCTGCTGATCCTGGACGAGGCGACCAGCTCGGTGGACACCCGGACCGAGGTGCTGCTCCAGCGCGCCATGGCGGCGCTGCGCTCGGACCGGACCAGCTTCGTCATCGCGCACCGGCTGTCCACCATCCGCGACGCCGACCTGATCCTGATGATGGAGCGGGGCCGGATCGTCGAGCAGGGCACCCACGACCAGCTCGTGGCCGCCGGCGGCGCGTACGCCCGGCTCTACCGGGCGCAGTTCACCGGCGCGGTCATCTCCGACGAGGTGCCGGCGCCGGCACCCGCCGGCCCGCCGGCCGGGATGCGTCCCGCCGGCACGCCGGCCGGGATGCGTCCCGCCGGCACGCCGGCCGGGAACTGACGTGGATCCCGCGACAGCCCGGACATCACGCGCCGCCCGGGTGACGGCCCGTCACCCGGGCGGCGCGGACGGGTCAGGCCGGCGGGAGCAGGCCGGCCGACCGGCTCGCCACCACGGCGCCGATGAGGGCCAGCGCGTCCGCGCCGGGCATCGGGTCCAACCCGCGCCCGTCGCGCAGGCGCAGCGACACCGAACCGTCGGCCGCCTCCCGGGCGCCGACCACCCCGACGTACGGGACGCCCCGGCGGGACGCGTCCCGGATCCGGGCGCCGAGCGAGCCGCCGGCGTCGACCTCGACCCGCAGGCCGGCCGCCTCCGCCTCCCGGCCCAGCCGCCGGGCCGCGTCGGCCTGCGCGTCGTCGACCGGGAGCAGGAGCAACTGCACCGGGGCGTACCAGGCCGGGAACGCGCCCTGGTGCACCTCGATCAGGTACGCGAACAGCCGCTCCATGCTGCCGACGAGGCTCCGGTGCACCATCACCGGTCGTTTCCGGCGCCCGTCCGAGTCGGTGTACGACAGGTCGAACCGCTCCGGCTTGTCGAAGTCGAGCTGCACGGTGGAGATGGTCGACTCCCGGCCGGCCGCGTCCACGATCTGGATGTCGATCTTCGGACCGTAGAACGCGGCCTCGCCGGGGGCCTCGACGGCGTCCACCCCGTCGAGCGCGGCGCGGAGCAGTTCCTCGGCCCGCGCCCAGCCGGCGTCGTCGCCGACGTACCGCTGCCCCGGCCCGCGCAGCGACAGGCGGAACCCGGCCGGCCGGACGCCGAGCGCGGCGTGCGCCTCGCGGATCAGCCGCAGGATCTCCCGGACCTCGTCGCCGACCTGTTCCAGCGCGCAGAAGTTGTGCGCGTCGTTCAGCGAGATGGCGCGCACCCGGGACAGCCCGCCGAGCACGCCGGAACGCTCCGCCCGATACATCCCGCCCAGCTCGGCGACCCGCAGCGGCAGCTCCCGGTAGGACCGGCCGCGGGCGCGGAACACCAGCGCGTGGTGCGGGCAGAGCGCCGGACGGAGCACGAACTCGTCGTCGGCGCTCAGCCGCATCGGGGGGAACATGTCGTCGGCGAAGTAGCCCAGGTGGCCGGACCGCTCGAACAGCTCCCGCTTGCCCAGTGGCGGCGAGTAGACGTGCCGGTAGCCGGCCCGGCGCTCCAGCTCCCGCACGTACTCCTCGACGGCGTGCCGGGCGGCGGCGCCGGCCGGCAGCCAGATCGGCAGCCCGGCGCCCGCGAGCGGATCGGAGACGAACAGCTCCAGGTCCCGGCCGAGCCTGCGGTGGTCGATCATGTCGCTCTCCTTGATCGGGTACGACCCGGAGGCGAGCTGGTCCGGAACGCCGCGAGGCCCCGGAGCGGATCGCCCCGGGGCCTCGTCGACGGAAACGTCAGTGCGGCGCGCCGGGAATCCCCGGCGTCGTGGTCCTCACCGCGCTGCGCATGCGGTGACCGTACGGCCGGCCGACCGGACGGCGCGACCGTATTTCCGGTCCGCGCCGCCGGTGGCGGGTCAGCGCTTCTCGCAGGCGACACCGTCCTTGTCCCGGTCGAGGTGGGTGTTCTTCGCGTAGACGGTGTTGGACACCGTGAAGTTGGTGACCGGCTTGGTGGTGCCACGCACCTTGTCCTTCGCGCCCTTCTTGCCGACGCCGTGCTTGTAGGTCTTGTTGAGCGCGGTGCAGTTCTTGTATTTGACCGCCGCCGCCTCGGCCGGGCCGGCCACGGCGAGCGCGCCGCCGCCGACCGCCAGGGTCAGGGCGAGCACGCCCCGGAGCAGGGTGGAAACCATCGAGGAGCCTCCTGTGCGGGATTGCTGTTAGCGCCCAAGATCGTATCGAGGGAGGGCGCTCCGGGAGGCGTGCTGTCGCAGGCCCAACAGCGGAGGCGGGGTGCGGGTCGCCGGCACGGGACCTGCCGGCGACCCGCGGCGGCTCGGGCATCGGGAACGGGGGACCCGACGGCGCCGGTGCCGCGTCCCGTCAACGGTACGCCGGTGCGCACGGATCCGCCGCCCCGGCCGATGCCCGGTGGCGGTCATGGCTGACCTCATCGCCCACGTCGCGTCGCCCATGTGGGCGTACGCGCTGCTGTTGACGCTGCTGGTCGCCGACGCCTTCGTCCCGGTGGTGCCGACCCAGGTCGTCATGATCACCAGCGGTGCGCTCACCGTCTACGGCGGGCTCAGCCTGCCGCTCACCATCGCGGTTGGCGCGACCGGCGTCTTCGTCGGCGATCTGGCCTGCTATCTGCTCGGCCGCACCACGCCGGCCCGGCGGGCGGCCCGGCACGCGACGCCGGGGCGGGCCCGTCGTGCCGTCACCCGGGCCACCCGCCGGCTACGCGAGCCCGGACCGCTGGTGATCCTGCTCTGCCGGTTCGTGCCGGGTGGCCGGATGGCGGCCTGCTTCTCGGCCGGCCGCAGCCGCTACCCGTACCGCCTCTTCCTGGGCTACGAGGCGGTGGCGGCCATCGGCTGGGCCGGCTACGGCACGCTCGTCGGTCACCTGGGCGGCACGGCGCTCACCAGGTCGGGGTGGCGGCTGCTGCTGATCGCGGGCCTGGCCGCGGCCGGGTTCGCGGCGGCCGGCTGGGGAATGACCTGGCTCAGCACCCGCCAGCCCCAGCCGTCCGGAGCGACGCCACGAGCACGTGACCACAGCGGAGGAGAATCGATCATGAATGACGGGACGAACTGGCGCGACGTCGGGGCGAAGGCCCGGCGGCTCGATCCCACCTGGAACGACCCCGAGCGGGTGGCCCGACGCCGGCAGCTCAGGAAGCAGATGCTGGCCGCGGTCGACGGCGCACGGCCCGACCGGGCCGGCGAGGAGTCGGACCCGCCGCCCTCCCGGACCGAGGCTCCGGTCGACTGAGTCACGCGATTTCCGAGAACATCGGTGCGCCGCAACCTGAATAGCATAAGTTTTACCACCGCCGAACTCGTCGAAGAGGCGCTCGACCTGCTGGCAGAGCACGGCCCGGCCCTTGGCCGGCCGTTGGTCGATCGGCTGAAGGGCAGCATCTATCACCACATGAAGGAGTTACGACCAGGATCGAGTGGTTCGTCGGAGGTCCGCATGATCTTTGCGTTCGACCCCTTCCGCGAAGCCGTGTTCCTGGTAGCCGGGGACAAGTCGGGGCGGTGGCAGAGTTGGTACCGGATCGCCATCCCGTTGGCGGACGAGCGGTTCCAGGAACACTTGATCAGCTCGAAGGAAGACCGGACATGACCGATTGGGCGAACTGGCGGGACGTCAAGGCGAAGGCTCGGGAGGTCGACCCCTCCTGGGACGACGCCGATCGGGTGGCCAGACGCGGCCGGCTCAGGGAACAGATGCTGGCCTCGGTCAGCGGCGCGCAGTTGGCGGAGATCCGTAAACAGCTGGGCATGACACAGGCTCAGCTGGCGGAAGCAGCAGGCCTGTCTCAGGCCCGGATCAGCCAGATCGAGCACGGAGAGAGCGTCAACCTGGAGATCCTGCGCGCCTACGTCACCGGGCTGGGCGGCCACCTCGACGTGGTGGCCCGAATCGGAAACATCCGGCTCGACGTGGCCTGACGCCTTCCACCGACGCCCCGGTAGGGGTGACCCGGGGATCGAGGTGGGTGGTGGTCCCGAATCCGTCTGGGGCCCGCTCCAGCGACACGCTGGACGCGTGCCTGGAACCCGGAGCAGCGGCCTGCTGGCCCTCGGCGAGATAGCCCTGGCTGCGGTGCCCGCCGTGATCGGCCTGACCGCGCGCCTGCTCATCCTCACCGGTCGCTGCGCGCTGGCGGCGACCGGCGAGCTGCACCTCTGAGGCCCTGCCGCGCTACTCCAGCTCGTGCAGCATGAGCTGGCGGGCGGCCTCGGTGATCGAGCCGGACAGGCTCGGATAGATCGTGATGGTCTGGGCCAGCTCGTTGACGGTGAGGTTGTTCTCCACCGCCATGGTGATCGGCAGGATCAGCTCACTGGCCTTCGGCGCCACCACCACGCCGCCGATCACCTGACCGCTGGCCGGCCGGCAGAACAGCTTCACGAAGCCGTCGGCCAGGTCGTCCATCTTCGCCCGGGCGTTGCCGGACAGCGGCAGCATCACCTGGCGGGCCGGGGTCTTGCCGGCGTCCACCTCGTCCTGCGACACGCCGACGGTGGCCAGCTCCGGGTCGGTGAACACGTTCGCCGCCACGGTACGCAGGCGCAGCGGCCGCACCGCCTCGCCCAGCGCGTGCCACATCGCGATCCGGCCCTGCATGGCCGCGACGCTGGCCAGCGGCAGCACGCCGGTGCAGTCGCCGGCCGCGTAGACGCCCGGCACGTTGGTGCGGGAGACCCGGTCGACCGTGACGTAGCCGCCCCGGGCCAGCTCGACGCCATATTCCGCCAGGCCCAGGTCGGCGGTGTTCGGGATCGAGCCGACCGCGATCAGCGCGTGCGAGCCGGTGACCTGCCGACCGTCGGAGAGCACCACCTCCACGCCGTCGCCGACCCGGCGGACCTCCTCGGCCCGGGAGTTGTTGAGGATGCTCATGCCCCGGTTGCGGAACACCCGCTCGATCGCCATCGCGGCGTCGGCGTCCTCGTGCGGCATCACCCGGTCCCGGCTGGAGACCAGCGTGACCTGGACACCCATGGCCAGGTAGGCGCTGGCGAACTCGGCGCCGGTGACGCCGGAGCCGACCACGATCAGGTGCTCGGGCAGCTCGGGCAGGTCGTACACCTGCCGCCAGGTCAGGATCCGCTCGCCGTCGGGCCGCGCGGTGGGGAGCTGGCGCGGGGTCGCGCCGGTGGCGACCAGCACGGTGGAGGCGCCGACCGGGTACGCGGCCGAGCCGTCGGCCGGGGTGACGATCACCTGGTGGGTGTGGCCGAGCGTGTCCTCGCCGAGCCGCGCCGTGCCGGCGACGAACTCCACCCCGGCCTTGACCAGCTTGGCGTGGATGTCGGCGGACTGGGCCAGGGCGAGCCGCTTGACCCGTTCGTGCACCGCCGTGGCGTCGACGGTGACCGCCTCCAGGCCGTCGGAGTGGATCCCGAACTCCTCGGTGTCCCGGTAGCCGGTGACCACCTCCGAGCTGGCGATGAAGGTCTTGGAGGGCACGCAGTCGGAGAGCACGCAGGCGCCGCCGGCGCCCTCCGCCTCGACCACTGTGACATCGGCGTCCAGCTGGGCGGCGACCAGCGCCGCCTCGTACCCGGCCGGCCCACCGCCGATGATCACGATCTGGCTCACAGCTTCAGCCCCTCGTCCGTGCTCACAGTGACTTTCTTCTCCCCGTCGTGCCCGACACGCACCGTCGTATTCTCCCTCACCCGCTGACCGGGCTATCGTCGTCGCCGTGCGTCTCTACGCCGCTTACGGCTCAAACCTGGACCCCGCTCGCATGCGCGCCTACTGCCCGCATTCGCCGATGGTGGGCACCGGCTGGTTGGAGGGGTGGCGGCTCACCTTCGCGGGCGAGGACGTCATCGGCTGGGAGGGCTCGGTCAGCACCGTGGTCGAGTCCCCGGGCGACCGGGTCTTCGTGGCGCTCTACGACATCCACCCGTACGACGCCGCCCAGCTCGACGAGATCGAGGGCGTGACCGCCGGGACGTACCGCAAGCTGACCGTCCGCATCTCGACGCTGGACGGGGACGTGACCGCGTGGGTCTACGTCTTCGACGGCTACGAGGGCGGCCTGCCGACCTCCTGGTATCTGTCGGAGATCGCGAACGCGGCGGAGAAGGCGGGCGCGCCGGACGACTACGTCACCGAGCTGCGGTCCCGCCCCACCGGCACGGCGTCCGCGTAGCGCGTCTCCCACCCCGACAGTGTGCGCCGAACGACCGGCCGGCCGCTCGGCGACCCCGGCACGGGGGGCCCGGGTCACACCCCCGGGGCGGTCACGGTCCGCTCGTATATGTCGGTCCAGCGCTCCTCCACCAGCCCGACCGAGCGGTAGAGCGTGACCGGGGCGGTCGGGTTGGCCAGGTCCACGCCCAGCCCGGCCCGGACGCGACCCTTGGCCGCGTAGACCGCGAAGGCCCGGCGCAGCAGCGCCGCACCCACCCCACGCCGCCGGTGGGCCGGCAGCACGGACAGCGTCCGGACCCAGCCCGAGCCCTGGTCCACCGCCTGGTCGGAGGACTGCAACGCCCCGGCCGGCTCGCCGTCGACAGCGGCCACGAACCACTCGTCCCAGACCCTGCCGTACGCCGGGATCAGCTCCCGCCAGCGGGCGAAGTCGAGCGGCTCGTAGTCGAGCGTGTCGCGGAACGCGGTGTCGTGGATCCGGTGGAACAGCCGCAGGTCGGCCTCGTCGTCGGGGCGCAGCGGCCGGACCGTCACCCCGGTCGGCGGGGGCGGCTCGGCCGGCAGGTCGGCCAGCGAGCGACTCATCCGGACGTACCGCTTGACCCGGTGGAACCCGGCCTCGACCAGCTCGCCCGCCCAGCGGGTCTCCGGCGCGCACGCGCCGGTGCGCGCGGTCAGCGCGGGCACGCCGCGCGCGGCGGCCCGTTCGGCGACGCGGTCGAGCAGCCGGGCCAGCAGCGGGGCACGCAGTTCGACGCCCCGGACCGGGTCGACGAGCACGTCCACCCACTCCCGGCCCACGCCGCTCGGGTTGCTCAGGATCGACCAGGCCACCGCCGTCCCGTCCGGGTCGGTGACCAGCCAGGAATCCTCGGCCGGGTCGACGAAGGGCGCGGTCAGCGCGTCCCGCACGTCGTCGGCGTCGAAGTCCGGGTATCCCACGGCGAACGTGTCGGCGGCGTGCACCACCGCCAGGATCGCGGGGACGTCGTCGAGGGTGGGGCGGCGGGCCGTCCAACCGGCGGGGAGCGTCACGCGGCCGATCCTGGCAGCCGGGCCGGCCGTCGCGCCTCTCAATTATCCGCGCCGGGCGTGCCGCCGCGCGGCGGTGAGCAACTCGACCAGTTCCGTGCCGCCGGCCGGGCCGAGGGCGTGGAACGCCGGGGACACCAGGCGGTCGGTCACCGCCTCGGCCCAGATCCGGCGCCGCACCAGCGGCCCGACCGGCGGGTACGGCGGCGCCCACCCGCAGGCGGCGGCGCCCGCCTCCCCTTCCGGCCCGGCCAGCACCGCCTCCAGCGGGGTCAGCCCGGCGGCCCGCACCGCCAGCAGGTACGCCCCGGCGAAGTGCTCGCGCAGCAGCAGCAGGCCGACGGCCGCGCGGGCGCCGGCGGACGGGTCGGGCGCCGGCATCGACATGGCCCGCCAGGCGGCGAAGAGCGGCATGGCGCTGCCGTCCGCCGCGTCGACGGCCCGGCCGAGCAGCCCGGCCAGCCGGGACACCCCGGGTGCGTCGCCCAGCCGGGTCGCGCCCCACCGGCAGCACTCGGCCAGGTTGGCGGCGGCCACCTCCAGCGGCGGCACCGTCCGCGCCGAGGCGTCCCAGCCGTCCGCGACCGCCTCCGGGGCGATGAAGCCGAGCGTCGCGGCCACCGTCTCGGCGCGGACGTCGCCGAGCGCGCCGGCCCGCCCGGTGATGTAGAAGGCCCACCCGGAGATGCCGAGCAGCCGGGCCCGGCGCAGCGTGGACGGGCAGCGGGAGAACGCCTCCCCGAGTTCCAGCACCAGTGGTTTGCTGGCGGCGACGACCTGCTCGGGAGTCATCGGCGGTCCGCCGTCCGTCCACCGTGGCCGTTCATCACGCTCAGTCTGCCCGGTCGTCACCGTCTTCGGCATCCCCCTCTTCGGCGTCGAGCGCCTCCAACACGGCCTCCACCTCGCCGGCCCGCCGACGGGCGGCGGTGAGCGTCCGTTCCGCGCCCCGACGGGCCAGCCGGGCCCGGCTCAGCTCCTGTTCGGCCACGGCCCGGCGGCGCTCCAACTCGGCCAGCTCGGTCTCGATCCGGTCCAGCGTCGCCATGCCGTCCCGTTCGGCCGCGCCCGCGCCGGCCAGCTCCTGCTCGGCCCGGTCCAGGTCCGCGCGGGCCTTCGCCAGTTCCCGGGTCGCCGCCCGTCGCCGGGCGGCCCGTTCGGCCCGCGCCGCCCGCTCGTCGCGGGCCCGCCGCGCGTCGGCCCGCGCGGTCGCCCCGTCCGGTACGCCGGACCTGCCGGCCCCGTCCGGTACGCCGGACCTCCCGGCCCGTTCCGGTCCGGCGGTCTCCTCCTCGCCGCCGGTCACCAGTCGGAGCTGCGGACGGGGCACCTCGCCGAACCCGGCGTAGTGGCTGGCCCGCAGCAGCCGGCCGGCGCGTACCTGCTCGGCCACCTCGGTGTCGGAGAGCGCGGCGTTGAGCGTCGCCTCCACCTCGCCCAGCGGCAGCTTCCCGACCGGTGGCGCGGCGGGTTCGGCGGCGGCCAGCTCGCGTACCTCGGCGACCAGCGCGCCCACGACGGCGCGGCGCTGGGCGGAGAGTTCCCGGAGCTTGCCGCCGCGCAGGTCGCGTTGCGCCGCGCGGAGCGACTCGGCGAGCCGGGCCAGGTCGGCGACCAGCTCGGGTCGCCGGATCGCGAGCAGGTTGACCAGCCAGGCCGCGACCGTGGGCCGGCGCAGCCGACCGATCTCCCGGGCGGTACGCGGATCGCCGGCCTGGCGGGCCTGGGCGACGGCGGCGTCCCGGGCCGCGACGAACTTCTCCGGCGGCGTGGCATAGAGCCGCCGGACCACCTCGGCCGGAACGTCAGGCATCGATCCGGGTGCCCGGCTCCAGACGGCGGTAGTCGGTTCCGGACATCGCGGTGTACTGCCGGTCCAGGATCCCGAAGCCGTTGGCGTTGAGCAGCCCGTCGTGCAGCGCGTACGCCCGGCGCGGGGCGACCGCGCGGATGAAGTCGAGCACCTCGGAGAACTTCGACCAGGGCGCGTGGATCGGGGCGAACAGCGTGTCCACCTGGATGTCGTCGGGGACGAACAACGCGTCGCCCGGGTGGTAGACCGTGTCGTCGAACAGGTAGCCCAGGTTCGGGATCACCGGGATGTCCGGGTGGATGACGGCGTGCTGGCCCCCGTACGCGCGCACCGGCACGCCCGCGGCGGTGAACGACTCCCCCGGCGCGACCACCACGAGCGCCTCGGCGGCGTCGCCGAGCACGCCGGCGAGCGAGGCCGGGCCGTGCACCGGCACCGCCCGCCGCTCCAGCGCCCGGGTCAGCGCGGCGACGTCCACGTGGTCCGGATGCTCGTGGGTGACCAGCACCGCGTCCGCCCCGTCCAGCGCCTCGGCCGCGTCGCTGAAGACCCCGGGGTCGACGACCAGCACTCCCCCGTCGTGCTCCAGCCGGAGACAGGAGTGGGCGTACTTGGTGAGCCGCATCGTGACTCCTCCAATATCGAATCGTGACGTCCTCAGCGCAGTCTGCCGGAACCGGCGCGACCACGCGTCGCGTCCGAGGTATCGGCCCCGACCGGCGGGGCCGACGACGATCGGAGCGGGGAATGGGCGGACGACGACTCCGGGGCGGGTCCCTGGTGGCGGTGGGCCTGGCCGCGATGCTGGCCGTGGGCGCGTGCAGCGCCGGTGGGGACAGCGGTGGCGACTCGGCGGCGAAGGCGCCGCAGGCGGCCGAGGGTGGGGCGGATCGCGACCAGGCGGCGCCGGGCGGGACCGGCGGTGCCGACCTGCGGGTGGACCAGCGGTCCATCATCTACACCGGAACGATGCAGGTACGGGTGGACGACGTGGACCGCGCGGCGCGGGAGGCGACCGCCGCGGTGGCGGCGGTCGGCGGCTTCGTCGGCGGTGACCGCCGGTCGAGTTCGTCCGCGGACGCCCGGGCGGTGCTGACGCTGCGGGTGCCGGCGGACAGGTTCGCCGGCGTGATCGACCAGTTGGCCGGCTACGGCCGGCAGGAACGCCGGGAGATCCGCACCGAGGACGTCACCGAGCAGGTGGTCGACCTGGACGCCCGGATCGCCACCCAGCGGGCCCGGGTGGAGAGCGCCCGCAAGTTGCTCGCCCAGGCGAGTTCCGTGGACCAGCTCGTGACGCTGGAGAACGAGGTGGGCACCCGGCAGGCGGACCTGGCCGCGTTGGAGGCACGCAAGCGCCGGCTGGCCGACCTGACCGCGCTCTCCACCATCACGGTGACGTTCCTGGGCCAGGACGCCAGCACCGCCGAGGAGGACGCCGACCTCGGCTTCCTCTCCGGCCTCGGTGGCGGCTGGGCGGTGTTCCTCACCTCGGTTCGCGTACTGCTCACCGTGCTCGGCGCCGTGCTGCCGTTCGCGGTGGTGATCGGCGTACCGCTGTGGTTGCTGCTGCGCTGGCGGCGGCGGGTGCGGGCCCGGCGGACGCCGCCGCCCGGCCCGTACCCGATGGGACCGCCGCCGGTCGGGCCGGGCGGCGGCCCGGTCAGCGCGCCGCCGCCAGTGCCCGCAGCGCGGTCTGGACCATGAGGCGTACGCCCACCTCGATGGCGCGCTCGTCCACGTCGAAGGAGGCCCGGTGCAGGTCCACGTTGGGACCGCTCCGGCCGACGCCGAGGCGGGCGAGCGCGCCGGGCACGTGCTCCAGATACCAGGAGAAGTCCTCGCCACCCATGCTCTGCGGCGTCTCGGCGATGCCCTCCGGCCCGAGCGCCGACGCGGTGGCGGCGGTGAGCACGCCGATGGCCCCGGCGTCGTTGGTCACCGGCGGGCGACCGCGGAGGTATTCCAGGTCGACGGTGGCGCCG
Source organism: Micromonospora sp. NPDC018662 (assembly GCF_044391475.1). Taxonomy (NCBI): domain Bacteria; kingdom Bacillati; phylum Actinomycetota; class Actinomycetes; order Micromonosporales; family Micromonosporaceae; genus Micromonospora; species Micromonospora sp. NPDC018662. The sequence goes on along the minus strand of NZ_JBISAC010000001.1, from coordinate 1,003,928 downwards.
GTGGGGGCGAGCACGTCCCGCACCACCTGGGCCACGATCTTGGGGGCCTGGTCCCAGGTCTCCCGGTCCATCACCCGCAGCGTGCCGGCGGCGGACGCCTCGGAGGGGATGACGTTGTAGCGGGTGCCGGCCGAGGCGTGGCCGAACACCAGCAGCAGCCCGCTGTTGGCCGGCACCCGGCGACTGATCAGCGTCGGCACCTCGGTGACCAGCCGGCCGAGCGCGTCGACCAGGTCGACGGTCAGGTGCGGCCGGGCGGTGTGCCCGCCCGGCCCGGTGAGCCGGACGGTGACGTTGTCGGCGGCGGCGGTGATCGGGCCGACCCGCAGGCCGACCTTGCCGACCGGCAGGTTCGGGTCGCAGTGCAGCGCGAAGATCTGCACCACGTCGTCCAGGCCGCCGGCCTCGATGACCTCCAGCGAGCCGCAGGGCAGGATCTCCTCGGCCGGCTGGAAGATGAGCCGCACCCGACCGTCGAGCTGGCCGAGGTCGGCGAGCTGGGCGAGCAGCATGCCGACGCCGAGCAGCACGGCGGTGTGCACGTCGTGGCCGCAGGCGTGGCAGACGCCGTCCACGGTGGAGCGGTACGGCACGTCCTTCGGGTCGCTCAGCGGCAGCGCGTCGATGTCGGCGCGGAGCGCCACCACCGGTCCGTCGGGGCGACCGTCGACGTCGCAGATGACGCCGTTGCCCTTCGGCAGCATGCGCGGGCTCAGCCCGGCGAGGGAGAGCTCCCGGTGCACCAGGGCGGCCGTCTCGAACTCCTCGCCCGACAGTTCCGGGTGGGAGTGGATGTGACGGCGGGTCGCGATGAGGCCGGGCACCCGCAGCGCGAGCAGATGGTCGAGCTCGAAGGGCAGGGGCTGGGAACCGGTCGGCGCCTCGGGCCGGGACGACGCCAGCGGGCCGCCCGAGGGCAGCGTCAACGCACTCGTCACGTCGAATTCTCGATCACTTGAGAGGGATGGATCATCGGGTAGGACAGCAGACAGCCTAGACCCCCGACGGTGACGCTGCGCAACGTCTTTCTGGTAGCGGTCGGACCGCGCAGCGTCACGAATGCCCTGGTGGGAGCGCTCGAATATCTGCGGGACAGCAGGTAGATCGCGGTCGGACGCCGTCATCTGCCCCCCACCTCCTACAACGCGTAACCGATTCATCGATTACCAAAAGTCGAGTGGTCGTTCCGAATTGTCGCATTAGTCGCGGCAATTAACTGCCGCTCCGACACTTGCCCGACAACAGTCGGCTGCCGGGCGGCTCCCGACGGTGACATGACCGTCCGCCGACCGACCGCACATGCTGTCCGTCCCGTTCACCCGATCGGGTTACCCGCATTCCGAAATCGCACACCCGGGCGCGAGGCGGGCCCGCGACGCCGACGACCCGACACGCCCGGTGCGGCGCGCCGACGCCGGGCGTGTCGGCTCGGAAACATGTCCACGACAGAAGCGGTATGCCTCTCAGTCATAAATATGACTGAGAGGCATACCGTTCACGAGCGGACTCTTCTTCCCAGCGGTAACGCTGGGTGAAGGCCGCGAGCGCGGGCATCCCGCTGCCCGGCCGCCGGCTCCGGGATCGGGTCAGAAGCGGTCACTCGGCCGGTGGATCCCCCACACGGCGCGCAGCGTCCCGCAGACCTCGCCGACCGTGGCCCGGGCGCGCAGCGCCTCCTTCATCGGATAGAGCACGTTCGTGTCGCCCTCGGCCGCGGCGCGCAGCTCGGCCAGCGCCCGCTCGACCGCGCCCGAGTCACGCTCCGCACGCAGCTTGGCCAGCCGATCCGCCTGGGCCGCCTCGATCGACGGATCCACCCGCAGCGGCTCGTACGGCTCCTCCTCGTCGACCCGGAACCGGTTGAGCCCGACCACCACCCGCTCGCCCGCGTCGATCTCCTGGGCGATCCGGTACGCGGACTGCTCGATCTCCCGCTTCTGGAAGCCGGCCTCGATGGCGTCCACCGCCGAGCCGTGGTCGAACACCCGGTCCATCAGCTCGACCGCCGCCGACTCCAGCTCGTCGGTCATCGCCTCGATCACGTACGACCCGGCGAACGGGTCGACGGTGGCGGTGAGATCCGTCTCGTACGCCAGCACCTGCTGGGTCCGCAGCGCCAGCCGGGCTGCCTTCTCGGTGGGCAGCGCGATCGCCTCGTCGAAGCTGTTGGTGTGCAGCGACTGGGTGCCGCCGAGCACCGCGCCCAGGCCCTGCACCGCCACCCGGACCAGGTTGACCTCCGGCTGCTGCGCGGTGAGCTGCACGCCGGCGGTCTGGGTGTGGAACCGCAGCATCATCGACTTCGGGTTCTTCGCGCCGAAGTCGTCGCGCATCAGGCGGGCCCAGATGCGGCGGGCCGCGCGGAACTTGGCGACCTCCTCCAGCAGCGTGGTGCGGGCCACGAAGAAGAACGACAGCCGGGGCGCGAAGTCGTCCACGGCCAGCCCGGCCGCGAGCGCCGCCCGGACGTACTCCACGCCGTTGGCCAGCGTGAACGCGATCTCCTGCGCGGGCGAGGCGCCGGCCTCGGCCATGTGGTAGCCGGAGATGGAGATGGTGTTCCACTTCGGCACCTCGGCCCGGCAGTAGGCGAAGGTGTCGGCGACCAGCCGCAGCGAGGGCTTCGGCGGGAAGATGTACGTCCCCCGGGCGATGTACTCCTTGAGGATGTCGTTCTGGATGGTCCCGTTGAGCGCCGCGCCGGGCACCCCGGTCTCCTCCGCCACGAGCTGGTAGAGCAGCAGCAGCACCGAGCCGGGCGCGTTGATGGTCATCGAGGTGGAGACCTTGTCCAGCGGGATCCCGCCGAAGAGCGTGCGCATGTCCTCGATGGAGTCGATGGCGACGCCGACCTTGCCCACCTCGCCGTGCGCGATCGGGTCGTCCGAGTCGTACCCCATCTGGGTGGGCAGGTCGAACGCGACCGACAGGCCCATGGTGCCGGCCCGCAGCAGCTGGTGGTAGCGCGCGTTGCTCTCGGTGGCGGTGCCGAAGCCGGCGTACTGCCGCATGGTCCACGGCCGGGACGTGTACATCGTCGGGTAGACCCCGCGGGTGTACGGGTAGTCGCCCGGCTCGCCGAGTCGGGAGTCCAGGTCCGCCGGAAGGTCGGCCGCCGTGTAGACGCCCTTGATCGGGAAACCCGACTCGCTTGACCGCGCATCGCTCATTACCGGATGGTAGGACGCGACCGCCGCCCGATGGGTGAGGGATACCGCACACCGGGAGCCGGCGGCCCACCGGAGGTGAGTAGCTGGCCACATACCGTCGAGTAGGTAAACGCCCGCCGCGTCGGGTTTCGCATCGGGCGTCGGAACCAGCAAGATAGAGGGGTTGTGTCCCAGCCCCCTCGATATCCCCCGGTGGCTTTTCTGTGACTCAGATTCCGACGTGGAGCGGCGGACCGGCCAGTCCCCCCACTGGACGCGCGGCGCCCGGCACCACCATCGGTGGTCGCTACTCGCTGCGCTCCCCGGTGGGCAACGGCGGCATGGGCACGGTCTGGCGGGCCACAGACACACTTCTGCGCCGAGACGTGGCGGTCAAGGAGGTCGTCCTCCCGCCGGGGCTCGCCCCCAGCGACCGCGACGCGCTCTACGAGCGGACGCTGCGCGAGGCCCGCGCCGCCGCCGCGATCCAGCACCCGGCCGTGGTGCAGGTCTACGACGTGGTCACCGAGGGCGGCCGGCCGTGGATCGTGATGGAGCTGCTGGACGCCCGCAGCCTGGCCGACATGGTGATCGAGGACGGCCCGGTCGCGCCGCGTGCGGTCGCCAAGATCGGCATCGCGCTGCTCGGCGCGCTGGAGGTGGCGCACGCGCTCAGCGTGCTGCACCGCGACGTCAAGCCGGCCAACGTGCTGATCTGCTCCGACGGGCGCTGCGTGCTGACCGACTTCGGCGTCGCCCGGATGCCCACCGACGTGCAGCTCACCACGCCCGGCATGGTGCTCGGCTCGCCGCACTTCATCTCCCCCGAGCGGGCCATGGGCCAGGAGTTCGGGCCGCCCAGCGACCTGTTCTCGCTCGGCGTGACGCTCTACACCGCGGTCGAGGGCCGGCCCCCGTTCGACAAGGGCGACCCGATCGAGACCATGCACGCCGTGGTGGAGGACCCACCGGCCACGCCGCAGCGCAGCGGCGCGCTCACCGGCGTGCTGATGGGCCTGCTGGAGAAGGACCCGGCCCGCCGCCTCGACGTGCACCGGGCCCGGGCCATGCTGCGCGAGCTGCTCGCCGGGCCGCTGACCAGCACCGCCACCGCGGTCAACTCGGTCACCGACCCGTACGCGGTGGTGCCGGTGCCGCGCCCGACCACGCCGCCGCCGGCCGCGCCGGAGCCGAAGCCCAGCGGGCAGATCGGCGGCCGGGCGATGATCGGCCCGAGCGAGTCGCTCACCGACCGCCTCGCCGCGCTGCGACGCGGGGAGCGCCCCGCCGCGAAGCCGGCGACCGGCGCCGCGGCGCTCGACGAGACCAGCGCCGACGCGCTCGCCGGCCCGCTGCACACGCCCACCGGCGCGATGTCCGGGCCGGACGCGCCCGAGGCCACCCAGCGCATCTCCCCGGACCCGACCGTCCGGCTGGGGTCGGGCTCGGACGCCACGCAGCATGTCCCCACCACCACCCGCGCGCCGGCCACCTACGGCGGCAGCGCCGACGCCACCCAGCCGGTGTACGGCGGTGGCGCGCAGTGGTCGGTGCCGGGCACCGGCCAGCCGTGGACCACGCCGGCCACCGCGCCCGCCGTCGGCGGTGGCAAGGCTTCGGGTCTGCTCGGCAAGGTCAAGGCGTGGCCCCGCAAGGTCCAGCTCGCCGCCGCCGGCGGCCTGGCCGTGGTGCTGCTGGTGAGCGTGATCGCGCTGACCAGCGGGGGCGGTGACGACGCGCCGCCGCCGATCGTGGGCACGCTGCCGTCGAACTCGGCCGCCGCCGCGCCGGAGATGCAGGAGCAGACCGTCAAGGGCATCACCATTCAGGTGCCGAAGGGCTGGCAGCGGCAGACCGGTGGCCTCTTCGTCGACTACGTCGACCCGAACGACGAGGGCCGCAAGGTGCGAGTCATCGCCGAGGAGTGGGGCGGCACCTCGATCAGTTGGGCCGAGTTCGCCTCGCGCAACCTGAAGAGCAAGACCGCCAAGAGCAAGACCTGCCCGGCCCCCTACACCGAGGTCTCGGTCTCTGAGCAGCCGCTCGCCGGCCAGACCGCGGGCCAGCTCGAATACACCTGCGGCGAGGGCGAGGCCATGCGGCACGGCATCTGGCGGGGACTGGTCTCCGACGGCAAGGTCTACTCGTTCTACCTCTCCTCCACCGACGCGCGGTTCGCCGAGAGCAAGCCGATCTTCGACGCGATGGCCGGGTCGTTCCGGCTCCCGGCCGACAACTGAGTCGAGGCCGACGACCTGTGGTGATCCGCCGCCGTGCTATCAAGAGGCCATGGCGGCGGACACCACTGACCTTGACGACCTTCGCGTTTCAGCCGAGCGCTGGCTCGCCGACGACCCCGACCCGGCCGACCGGGACGAGCTGCGCGCCGTCCTCGACGGGCTGCCCGGCACGGCCGCCGAGCTGGCCGACCGGTTCGCCGGCCCGCTGACGTTCGGCACCGCCGGCCTGCGCGGCCCGCTGCGCGCCGGGCCCAACGGGATGAACCTCGCCGTGGTCACTCGGGCCGCCGCCGGGCTGGTCGGCTGGCTCGCCGCCCAGGGCGGCGAGGGCCCGCTGGTGATCGGGTACGACGCCCGGCGCGGCTCGCGGGCGTTCGCCGAGCGCACCGCGCAGGTGGCCACCGGCGCGGGTCGGCCGGCGCTGCTGCTGCCCCGCCCGCTGCCCACGCCGGTGCTGGCGTTCGCGGTGCGGCAGCTCGGCGCCGTCGCCGGCGTGATGGTCACCGCCAGCCACAACCCGCCGCAGGACAACGGCTACAAGGTCTACCTGGGCGCGCAGCTCGGCGGTGAGCTGGGCGCGGGGGCGCAGATCGTGCCGCCGGCCGACGCCGGCATCGAGGCGGCCATCCGCGCGGTCGGCCCGCTCGCCCAGGTGCCGCTCGGCGCGGCCGGCCAGGTGCTCGGCGACGAGCTGGTCGCCGCGTACGTGGACCGGGCCGCCGCGGTGGTGGACCCGGCCGGGCCGCGCGACCTGAAGGTGGCGTACACGCCGCTGCACGGGGTGGGCGCGGCGGTGCTGACCGCCGCGTTCGCGCGGGCCGGCTTCGGCGTGCCCGGGGTGGTGCCCGAGCAGGCGGAACCGGATCCGGCGTTCCCGACCGTCAACTTCCCCAACCCGGAGGAGCCGGGCGCGGTGGACCTGCTGGTAGCGCTCGCCGACCGCACCGGCGCGGACCTGGCGATCGCCAACGACCCGGACGCGGACCGGTGCGCGGTGGCCGTACGCGATGCCGGGTCCTGGCGGATGCTGCGCGGCGACGAGGTGGGCGCGCTGCTCGCCGACCACCTGATGCGGCGCGGCGTGACCGGCCTGTACGCCACCACCATCGTCTCGTCGACGCTGCTGCGGGCCATGGCCGAGGCGCGCGGGCTGCCCTACGACGAGACGCTGACCGGGTTCAAGTGGATCGTCCGGGCCGGCGGCGGCCGGGAGCCGCTGGTGTACGGCTACGAGGAGGCGCTGGGCTACTGCGTCGCGCCCGGCCACGTCCGGGACAAGGACGGCATCACCGCCGCGTTGACCGTCGCCGAGCTGGCCGCCGGCCTGAAGGCTCAGGGTCGTACGCTCACCGACCGGCTGGACGAGCTGGCCGCCGAGTTCGGCGTGCACCACACCGACCAGCTCTCGGTGCGGGTGGAGGACCTGCGGGTGATCGCGGACGCGATGGCGCGGATCCGGGCGGCCACCCCGACCGCGCTGCTCGGGCAGCCGGTCGCCGAGGCGTCCGACCTGCTCCCCGACGCGGACGTGGTGATCCTGCGCACCGACGCCGCCCGGGTGGTGATCCGGCCCTCCGGCACCGAGCCGAAGCTCAAGGCGTACCTGGAGGTGGTGGCGCCGGTGACCGACGGCGACGTCCCGGCGGCCCGGCGCCGGGCCCGCGCGGCCGTCACCGAGCTGCGCACCGAGATCGCCGCCGCCCTGGGCCTGTAACCGGATGCAAGGAAGGGGCCCCGCTTAACACCAGGTGTTAAGCGGGGCCCCTTCCTCTACCGAAAACGTTAAGCGGGGCCCCCGCCTTGCACGGGCCGCTTGCCGAGGGCGGCGTCGACGGCCTGGGCGAGCGCGGCGATGACCAGGCTCACCGACGGGCGTACCACGCTGTCGTCCAGGCTCACCGTGCCGGAGAACCCGGCGCCGGCCGCGATCTCCTCCAGCCGCCTGCCGGCGTCGTCCGCGGCGGCGCCGGTGAGCCCGAGCGCCGGCTCCATCCGCAGCACCGCGACCAGCGTGGCGAGCGCGGCGGTCCGCTCGTCCGGGAGCTGCCCGCTGGTCAGCGCGTCGGCCAGCCGGCCCCGGATGTCCGCCTCGACCGAGCCGTCCGCCACCGGGTAGCGGTGCACGTGGATGAAGCCCAGCTCGGTCTCGTCGACGTCGCGGACCACGCCCCGTTCGCAGAGGTCGCCGAGGATCCGGTCGCGCAGCCCGTGTCGCAGCCGCTGGACCCACGAGGACGGCGTGTGCGGCGTGTCCGCGGCGATCTTGGCGAGCACCGCGTCCGCGATCGGCTCGCCGGTCGGCGCCGGGTCGACCACCGCCAGGTTCCCGTCCGCGTACGCGACCCGGCCGGCCAGGGCCAGCTCGACCAGCACCGCCGCGGCCATGCCCAGGTCCAGGCTGATCCGCGGCATGGCGGCCTTGCCGGATTCGTCGTCATACGCGAGGAGGAGCAACTCCTCGGCGAGCGCAACACCAGTCATGGCCCGGAACGCTAGCGCCTCCCCGCACCCTCGCGCACCAACTCCCCGCCGTCGCCCCCTCCCCCCGCGCTCCCCCCGCGCTCTCCCCCGCTCTCCCCCCGCCTGTTTCACGGAAAGAGGGCCTATTCGAGGGGGAATGGGGCCACTTTCCGTGAATCAGGCGACGTGAGGGCGGGGTGGGGCGGGGTGGAATGGGTGGGTGGGGGTCAGAAGCGGGGCATGCCGCCGAACTGGCGGTCGCCGGCGTCGCCCAGGCCGGGGACGATGAACATGCGGTCGTTCAGGCCCTCGTCGATGCTCGCCGTCACCAGGCGCAGCGGCAGGCCGCTGCGCTTCAGCCGCTCGATGCCGACCGGGGCGGCCAGCACGCAGAGCACGGTGATGTCGGTGCAGCCCCGGTCGGCGAGCAGCCGGCAGCAGTGCTCCAGCGAGCCCCCGGTGGCCAGCATCGGGTCGAGCACCAGCACCGGCAGGCCGCTGAGGTCCCGGGGCAGCGACTCCATGTACGCCCGCGGCTCGTACGTCTCCTCGTCGCGGGCCAGGCCCACGAAACCCATCGACGACTCGGGCACCAGGGCGAGCGCGGCGTCGGCCATGCCGAGACCGGCTCGCAGCACCGGTACGAGCAGCGGCGGGTTGGCCAGCCGGGTGCCTTCGGTGGCGGTGACCGGGGTCTGGATCGAGTAGTTCTCGACGGGGAAGGAGCGCGCGGCCTCGTACACCAGCATGGTGGTGAGTTCGCGCAGCGCCGCCCGGAACGACGACGAGTCGGTCCGAGCGTCCCGCATGGCGGTCAGCCGCGTCTGGGCGAGCGGATGGTCAATGACGTGTACGTCCACGATCGCTCAACCTACCGGTCCCCGGCCCGGCGTACGGCGGGTGCGGGCGGACCAGCGACGCCGCTCACGTGCGGCACCCACGACCGCTTCGCCGTGACCAAGATCACTCGACTCGCGGGTGCGTACTATTCGGGGCATGACGGCGACAGCGACGTCGGCCCGGTCGGACCTCTCCGAGCTGGGACGATCCGAAACCGCTCTGCGGACCTTCCTGCACGGCCTGCCGGGCGTGGACCAGGTCGGCGCGGAGCAGCGGGCGGCCCAGCTCGGCACCCGCTCCATCAAGACCACCGCCAAGGCCCAGGCGATCGACCTGGCCATCCGGATGGTCGACCTGACCACCCTGGAAGGGGCGGACACCCCGGGCAAGGTGCGGGCGCTGGCCGCCAAGGCGCTGCGCCCCGACCCGTCCGACCCGTCCTGCCCGCACGTCGGCGCGGTCTGCGTCTACCCGGCGATGGTCCCGTACGTGGCCGAGGTGCTGGCCGGCAGCGGCGTGCACCTGGCCAGCGTGGCGACCGCGTTCCCGTCCGGGCAGGCGCCGTTGGAGATCAAGCTCGCCGACGTCCGGGCCGCCGTCGCGGCCGGCGCCGACGAGATCGACATGGTGATCAACCGCGGCGCGTTCCTGGCCGGCCGCTACGCCGAGGTGTACGACGAGATCGTGGCCACCAAGGAGGCGTGCGGGGACGCGCACCTCAAGGTGATCCTGGAGACCGGCGAGCTGGCCACCTACGACAACGTGCGACGCGCCTCCTGGCTCGCCATGCTGGCCGGCGGCGACTTCATCAAGACCTCCACCGGCAAGGTCCCGGTCGCGGCCACGCTCCCGGTGACGCTGGTGATGCTGGAGGCGGTCCGCGACTTCCGCGCCGCCACCGGGCGGCAGGTCGGCGTGAAGCCGGCCGGCGGCATCAAGAACACCAAGGACGCGATCAAGTACCTGGTCATGGTCAACGAGACGGTCGGCGCCGACTGGCTCGACCCGGACTGGTTCCGGTTCGGCGCGTCCAGCCTGCTCAACGACCTGCTCATGCAGCGCACCAAGCTGACGACCGGTGTCTACGCCGGCCCCGACTACTTCACCCTGGACTGAACGCGATGTTCGAATACGCACCCGCCCCCGAGTCGCGCTCGGTGGTCGACCTCAAGCCCTCGTACGGGCTCTTCGTCGACGGAAAGTTCGTCGACCCGGCCGACGGCGGCACCTTCAAGTCGATCAACCCGGCCTCCGAGGAGGTCCTGGCCGAGGTCGCCGAGGCCGGCAGCGCGGACGTGGACCGCGCCGTCCGGGCCGCCCGGACGGCGTACGAGAAGGTCTGGGGCCCGATGCCGGGCCGGGACCGGGCCAAGTACCTGTTCCGGATCGCCCGGATCGTCCAGGAGCGCTCGCGCGAGCTGGCCGTGCTGGAGTCGCTCGACAACGGCAAGCCGATCAGGGAGTCGCGCGACGTCGACCTGCCGCTGGTCGCCGCGCACTTCTTCTACTACGCCGGCTGGGCCGACAAGCTCGGGCACGCCGGTTTCGGGGCCGACCCGAAGCCGCTCGGCGTGGCCGCGCAGGTCATCCCGTGGAACTTCCCGCTGCTCATGCTCGCCTGGAAGATCGCCCCGGCGCTCGCCGCCGGCAACACGGTGGTGCTGAAGCCAGCCGAGACCACCCCGCTGACCGCGCTGCTGTTCGCCGAGATCTGCCAGCAGGCCGACCTGCCGGCCGGCGTGGTCAACATCGTCACCGGCGCCGGCGACACCGGCCGCGCGCTGGTCGAGCACCCGGGCGTGGACAAGGTCGCGTTCACCGGCTCCACCGAGGTCGGCAAGGCCATCGCCCGTGCCGTCGCCGGCACCCGCAAGAAGCTCACCCTGGAGCTGGGCGGCAAGGCCGCCAACATCGTCTTCGACGACGCCCCGATCGACCAGGCGGTCGAGGGGATCGTCAACGGCATCTTCTTCAACCAGGGGCACGTCTGCTGCGCCGGCTCCCGGCTGCTGGTCCAGGAGTCGGTCGCCGACCAGGTGCTGGAGTCGCTCAAGCGCCGGATGGCCCGACTGCGGGTCGGTGACCCGCTGGACAAGAACACCGACATCGGCGCGATCAACTCGGCCGAGCAGCTCGCCCGCATCCGCGAACTGTCCGACGTCGGGGCCGCCGAGGGGGCCGAGCGCTGGTCGCCGCCGTGCGAGCTGCCCGACCGCGGGTTCTGGTTCGCGCCGACCATCTTCACCGGGGTCACCCAGGCGCACCGGATCGCCCGCGAGGAGATCTTCGGCCCGGTGCTGTCCGTGCTGACGTTCCGCACCCCGGCGGAGGCCGTCGAGAAGGCCAACAACACGCCGTACGGGCTGTCGGCCGGGGTCTGGACCGACAAGGGCTCCCGGATCCTGTGGGTGGCCGACCGGCTGCGCGCCGGGGTGGTGTGGGCCAACACGTTCAACAAGTTCGACCCGACCTCACCGTTCGGCGGCTACCAGGAGTCGGGCTACGGTCGCGAGGGCGGCCGGCAGGGGCTGGAGGCGTACCTCAATGTCTGAGCGGGTCGCGGTACGCAAGACGTACAAGCTCTTCATCGGCGGGAAGTTCCCGCGCAGCGAGTCGGGACGGTCGTATCTCGTGCAATCCGCGAACGTGTCGTTGGCCTCCCGCAAGGACGCGCGGGACGCGGTGGTCGCCGCCCGGGCCGCGGTGAAGGGCTGGGCCGGGGCGACCGCGTACAACCGGGGTCAGATCCTCTACCGGGTCGCCGAGATGCTGGAGGGCCGGCGCGACCAGTTCGTGGCGCTGGGCGCGTCCGCCGACGAGGTCGACGCGGCCATCGACCGCTGGGTCTGGTACGCCGGCTGGGCCGACAAGCTCCCGCAGGTCTACGGCGGCGCGAACCCGGTGGCCGGGCCGTACTTCAACCTCTCCGCGCCGGAGCCGACCGGCGTGGTGGCCGTGGTGGCGCCCGAGGCGCCGGCGCTGCTCGGCCTGGTGAGCGTGATCGCCCCGGCGATCGTCACCGGCAACACGGTGGTGGTGGTCGCCTCCCCGGCGGCGCCGCTGGCGGCGGTCACGCTGGCCGAGGTGTTGGCCACCTCCGACCTGCCGGGTGGCGTGGTGAACATCCTCACCGGGAGGATCACCGAGACGGCGCCGACGCTGGCCGCGCACATGGACGTCAACGCGATCGACCTGACCGGCGTCGCGGACGCCGACCTGGCGACGGAGCTGGAGGTCAAGGCCGCGGAGAACCTCAAGCGGGTGCTCCGGCCGGCCCCGGCCGACCACGACTGGCACGCCGACCCGGGCCTGACCCGGATGACCACCCTCCTGGAGACCAAGACCGTCTGGCACCCCAAGGGCGTCTGACCCCGCCGCATCCCTCGAACGATCCGCGCACATGCACGGAAAGAGTGGCCATCCGCGCCTGGATGGCCACTCTTTCCGTGAATCAGGGGAGAGCAGGGCGGGGGGTGAGGGGGCGTGGGCGGGTCTACTACGGGGGGTAGGATTGACGGGTGACTCGGCTGGGGGACCTTGAGCGTGCGGTGATGGACGTGCTGTGGGACGCGGTGCCCGCCGCGTCGGACGGCGTGACCGTGCGCGAGGTCGCGGACGCGCTGGACGGGCGCGAGCTGGCCTACACCACGGTGATGACGGTGCTCGACCGGCTCGCCGGCAAGGGCATGGTGCAGCGCGAGCGGGAGGGGCGGGCCTGGCGCTACCGGCCGGCCGCCACCCGGGAGGCGCACATCGCCCAACTCATGCTCGACGCGCTCGATCTCGGCGGCAGTCGGGACGCGGCGTTGGTGCGCTTCGCCCGCTCGGTGACCGGGACGGAGGCGGACGTGCTCCGCTCCGCCCTCGCCGCCGAGGCCGGACTCGCCGACGCCGGCCCGGCCCGGTCCGCCGGCGCCGGGGCGAGCGGGCGGATCGAGGAGCCGCGGGCTGGTGGGCCGGCGCTCGACGAGGCGACGGACCGGTAGGGCGACCGCCGTGGCGTACGCCGTGCACTTCGCCGCGACCATTCTGGCCTGCTGGCTGACCGCGCAGGTCCTCGCCGCCGCGCGGTGGACGTGGCGCGCGCCGCGGGTGGCGATCGTCTGCTGGCAGGCGGTCGGGTTGGCGCTCGGGCTCTCCGCCATGGGGTTGCCGATGGCGGTCGGGCTCACCGCCTACCGCCGGCCGACCGGGAGCGCGCTGCTGGCGCTCGGCGACGACCTGGCCCACGGCACGCTGCCGGCGGGGGTGGGCGCGGTGCACCTGAGCCTCGTCGGGGTCGGCTTCGGCATCGGCGCGGTGCTGGTCACCACCACCGTGCGGGCCGTGCACGGTGCGGTTCGCGCCCAGCGTCGGCACCGGGAGCTGCTCAGCCTGGTCGCCCGGCGCGATCCGACGGTGCCCGGCGCGCTGGTGCTCGACCATCCGAGCGCGGCGGCATACTGCCTGCCCGGGGTGCGTCCCCGGGTGGTGGTGAGCGCCGGCACGGTCGACCTGCTGGCTCCGGCCGAGCTGGCGGCGGTGCTCACCCACGAGCGTGCGCACGCCCAGGAGCGGCACGATCTGGTGCTGCTGCCGTTCACCGCGCTGTGCCGGGCGCTGCCCTGGTTCCGCTGGGTGCGCGACGCGCACGCGCGGGTGGCGCTGCTGGTCGAGATGCGCGCCGACGACAAGGCGCGGGAGCTGCACGCGGACGAGCCGCTGGCCGGCGCGCTGCGCCGGTTCGCCGCCGCCGGGCACCGGGTGACGCCGGCCGGCACGCTCGGCATCGGCGACCGTGATCTCGACGTACGGGTGCAGCGGCTGCTGGTCGCGGACCGCCCGCCCCGGGTGCTGGGCGCCACCGCGCTGGCGGTCGCCGGCACGCTGGTGGCGCTGCCGATCTCCCTCTTCCTGAGCTGAGGACCCCTACGGGCCATCTCCGGGTCCGGGTGCCCTGATAGGTAGTAAAACTACGTGTAGCCTCACTACGACAAGCGAGCCAACCCGTGGGAGAACGCGCCATGGACCCCCTGCTCCTCGCCCGCCTCCAGTTCGCCACCACCACCTCGATCCACTTCCTCTTCGTGGTGGTCACGCTCGGCCTGGTCACCCTGCTGGTCGGGCTCCAGACCGCCGGCTACCTCACCGGCAAGCCGGTCTACGAGCGACTGACCCGCTTCTGGGGCCAGCTCTACGTGATCAACTACGTGCTCGGCATCGCCACCGGCATCGTGATGGAGTTCCAGTTCGGGCTGAACTGGAGCGGCCTGTCGCGCTACGTGGGCAACGTGTTCGGCGCGCCGCTGGCCATCGAGACGCTCGTCGCGTTCTTCCTGGAGTCCACGTTCCTCGGGATGTGGATCTTCGGCTGGCACCGGCTGCGGCGCGGCGTGCACCTGGCGCTGCTCTGGGGCGTCGCGCTCACCGCGTACGCCTCGGCGTTCTGGATCATGGTGGCGAACGCCTGGCTCCAGCACCCGGTCGGCTACGAGGTACGCGACGGCGTCGCCCACCTCACCGACTTCGGCGCGCTGGTCACCAACCCCACGTTCGGCTTCGCGTTCGGCCACGTGGTGTCCGCGAGCCTGGTCACCGGCGGGCTGCTGATGGCCGCGGTCAGCGCGTGGCACCTGCTCCGGCGTACCCCCGACTTCCTGCTGTTCCGCACCTCGCTGCGGCTCGGCCTGGTCACCGCGGCGCTCGCGGTGAGCGCGTTACAGGGCTTCGGCTTCGCCCAGTTCGGCCCGGTCGGTCAGCTCCAGCCCACCAAGTTCGGCGGCGGCCCGGGGCGGGACGCGATGGTGGCCGACTGGACCGCCCGGTTCGGCCCCGGCGACTGGGAGCCGCCGGTGCTGTCCAGCGTCGGCCTCGGCTTCATGATCCTGATCGGCTTCGCGCTGGGTTGCGTCTGGCTGCTGCTGCCGCTGCTCTTCCGCGACTGGATCATCCGACTGCGGTTCCCGCTCTGGCTGGTCCTGCTCGGCCTGCCGCTGCCGTTCGTGGCGGTGCTGCTCGGCTGGATCGCCCGGGAGGTGGGCCGCCAGCCCTGGGTGGCGTACGGGCTGCTGCCCACGTCGCAGGCCGTCTCGCCGGTGTCGCCCGGGCTGATGCTCACCTCGCTGATCGGGTTCGGCCTGCTGCTCGGCGCGCTCGCGGTCACCAACGGGACGCTGCTGGCCCGGCACGCCGCCCGGGGTGCGGTCGATCCCGCGTTGGGCCGCCCGCCCGCGCCCGACACCGACGCCCACCACCAGCCCGTGTTCGCCTGAGGGAGCCCGCCGTGGAACTCGCCTGGTACGCCCTGCTCGGCCTCTTCTTCGCCGCCTACCTGGTGCTCGGCGGCTACGACTACGGCGTCGGCCTGCTGCTGGCCCGGCGCACGGGAGCGGGCGCCGGTCGGGCCGCGCTCACCGCGGTCGGGCCGTTCTTCCTCGGCAACGAGGTCTGGCTGGTGGCCGCCGTCGGCATCCTGTTCGGCGCCTTCCCCACGCTGGAGGGGGAACTGCTCGCCGGCTTCTACCCGGTGGTGCTCGGCGCGCTCGCCGGGGTGGTGCTGGTGACCGCCGGCGTGCAGTTGCGCAGCCGACCGACCGGCGGCCCCGCCCGGGCCGGCTGGGACCGGGTGGTGGTGGTCGGCAGCGTGCTCGCGGCGCTGGGCTGGGGCGCGCTGCTCGGCGGCCTGCTCCAGGGCGTGCCGCTCACCGCCGACGGGCACGTGGCCGGCGTCGGCCACGTGGTCACCCCGTTCGTGGCCGCCGCCGGGCTGACACTGCTCGCCCTGGTCGCGGTGCACGGTGCGACGTTCCTCACGCTCCGGCTGCCGCCCGCCGACGCACCGGCCCTCGCCCGGCTGGCCCGCGGCCTGGTGCCCGCCGCGCTCACCGCGGTCGCCACGACCACCGTCCTGGGCCTGCTCTCCGACCGGGTACGCGCCGCCGTGGCGCGACCGGCGCTCGCCGTACTCCTGCCGTTGGCGCTGGTGGCGGCGCTGCTGGTGGCCCGCGCGGCGCTGCGCCGGGGCCGGGCCGCGGTGGCGTTCGCGGCGACCGCGACGGCGCTGGCGCTGCCCGCGCCGCTGGTCGGCGCCGCGCTCTGGCCCCGGATCCTGGTGGCCACCGGTGACCCGGCGGCCTCGCTGACCGTCGCCGGGGCCGCCGCCAGCCGGCCGACGCTGGCGCTGCTGGGCTGGCTCGTGCTGCCGCTCGTGCCGGCCCTACTAGGCTTTCAGGCGATGTGCTGGTGGGTGTTCCGAGGACGAATCGACGGCCGGGCACCGGTGTACTGGTGAACCGCCGCCCGTTCGATCCGCGTCTGCTGCGCCGGGTCCCCGCGGCCCGGCGCGACCTCGCCGTGCTCGCGGTGCTGGGCGGCCTGACCGCGCTGCTGGTGGTCGCCCAGGCCACCGCGCTGGCCACGCTGCTGGCCACCGCGATCGACGGGCGGCTGCACCGGCCGGCGCTGGCCGGTTTCCTGGCGGCGGTCGCGGCCCGGGCGCTGGTGAGCTGGGCGCAGGGCACGGTGGCGGCGCGGGCCGCCGCGACGGTCAAGGCGGCGCTCCGGGCCGACCTGCTCCGCGCGGTCGGCCGGCACGGCCCCACCTGGGTCGCCGGCCGGCGGGCCGGGCAGCTCGCCACGCTGGCCGGGCGCGGTCTGGACGCGCTCGACAGCTACTTCACCGGCTACCTGCCGCAGCTCGTGCTGAGCGTGACAGTGCCGGCGGCGGTGCTGGCCCGGGTCGTGTTCGCCGACTGGAGCTCGGCGCTGATCATCGCGCTCACCCTCCCGCTCATCCCGATCTTCGGCGCGCTGCTCGGTTGGCAGGCGCAGGCCGCCACGGAACGGCAGTGGCGGCGGCTGTCGCTGCTCGGCGGGCACTTCCTCGACATGGTCGCCGGGCTGCCCACGCTGCGCGCGTTCGGCCGGGCCCGGGCCCAGGTCGACGTGGTGCGCCGGATGGCCGACGGCCACCGCGAGGCCACCATGCGGACGCTGCGGATCGCGTTCCTCTCCGCGCTGGTGCTGGAGCTGATCGCCACGCTCTCCGTCGCGCTGGTCGCGGTGCCGGTCGGGCTCCGGCTGCTCGGCGGCGGGATCACGCTCTCCACCGCGCTGCTGGTGCTGCTGCTCACCCCGGAGGCGTACCTGCCGCTGCGGGCCGCCGGCAGCCGGTTCCACGCCAGCATGGAGGGGCTCACCGCGCTCGACGAGGCGCTCACGCTGTCCGCGACCACCACGCCGGCCGCCGCCGGGGCCGCGACGCCGGACGGCCGCGGCGAGATCCGCTTCGAGGGCGTGACAGTCGCGTACGACCGGACGACCGCGCTGCGCGACGTCACGCTGACCATCCGGCCCGGCGACCGGGTGGCGATCATCGGCCCCAGCGGCGCGGGCAAGAGCACGCTGCTCAACCTGCTCCTCGGCTTCGTCGCGCCGACCGCCGGGCGGGTCACCGTCGACGGCGTCGACCTCGCCGGCGCCGACCTGGCCGCCTGGCGCCGCGAGGTGGCCTGGGTGCCGCAGCGGGCGCACCTGTTCGCCGGTTCGCTCGCCGACAACATCCGCCTCGGCGCGCCGGACACGCCGCCGGACGCGCTGGCCGCCGCCGTCACCGACGCCGCGCTGGACGAGGTGGTCACCGCGCTGCCCGACGGGCTCGACACCCGCCTCGGCGAGCACGGCCACGGCCTGTCCAGCGGGCAGCGGCAGCGCGTCGCGCTGGCCCGCGCGTTCCTCCGGGACGCCCCCCTGGTGCTGCTCGACGAGCCGACCGCCCGGCTGGACAGCGCCAGCGAGGCGGTGGTGCTGGACGCCACCCGCCGGCTGGTCGCCGGCCGGACCGCGCTGCTGGTCGCGCACCGGCCCGCGCTGCTGGCCGACGCCGACCGGATCCTGCGCGTCTCCGACGGCCGGGTCACCGAACTGCGCCCGACCGCCACCGGCCCGGCGGTGACCCGGTGACCCCGCGCGCCCGCACGACGGTGACCGGCCGCGACGCCCGCACGGCGGTGGCCCGGTGACCGCCGGCGACGGCGTCACGCCGGTGGGGCGGGTGCCCGCCGGGCCGACCGGGGTCCCGGTGGAGCCGTCCGGCTCGCCGGAGCCGCCGGCACCGATCCGTCCCGGCGCCGAGCGGGCGGTGCTGCGCCTGGCCCGGCCGTACCTGGGCCGGCTGCTGGGCGCCGGGCTGCTCGCCGCGGCCACCGAGTTCGCCGGGTTGGCGTTGATGGCCACCGCCACCTGGCTGCTGATGAGCGCCGCCGGCCGGCCGCCGCTGGACCGGCTCACCGTGGCCATCGTCGCGGTCCGGGCGCTCGCGGTCGGCCGGGGCGTGTTCCGCTACACCGAACGACTCGCCGGGCACGACGCCGTACTCCGCATGATCACCGACGTCCGGGCCCGGGTGTTCGCCACGCTCGCGGCCCGGCGCGACGCCACCGACCGGCGCACCGGCGACGCCCTGAGCCGGCTGGTGTCCGACGTGGAGGCGGCGCAGGACCTGCTCCTGCGGGTGCTCGTGCCGGGAGCGGCGGCGGCGCTGGTCAGCCTGCTCGCCGTCGGTGCCGCCGCGCTGATCTCACCGCCGGCCGCCGGGGTGCTCGCGGCCGGCCTGCTGGTGGCCGGGGTGGCGCTGCCGGCGCTGGCCACCCGACTCACCCGCCGGGCCGCCGACGAGGTGGCCCCGTTGCGCGGCGCGCTCGCGGTGGACGCGGTCGACCTCACCCACGGCGCCGCCGACCTGGCCGCGTTCGGGGCGACCGCCGCCGCGCTGGCCGCCGCGCAGGGGCGGGCCGGGCGGCTGGCCCGGCTGGAACGCCGGCTCGCCGCGGTCGGCTTCGCGGTGGACGGGACCGGCGTGCTGGTGGGCGGCCTCACCGCCGCCGCCGTGGTGGTCGTGGCGCTGCGCGCCGGCGTGGGCGGGGTGCTGGTCGGGGTGCTCGCGGTGGGCACGCTGGCCGCCGTCGAGGTGGCTCTCGGGCTGATCGCCGCCGCCCGGCAACGGACCCAGCTCCGGGCCGGGCTGACCCGGGTCGCCGACCTGCTCACCGAGCCCGCGACCCCGGCCGCGTCCGGCGTCCCGGCACCGACACCGGACGGCCACGACGTGCGGTTCGAGGGGGTGACGGTCCGCTACCGGGCCGGCGCCGCGCCCGCGCTGGCCGGGTTCGACCTGGACCTGCCGGCGGGTCGCCGGGTGGCCGTGGTCGGGCCGAGCGGGGCCGGCAAGAGCACGCTGGCCGCGGTGCTCACCGGCGCGGTCCGCCCCGACGCCGGCCGGGTCACCGTCGGCGGCGTGCCGGTGGCGGACCACCCGGCCGGGCACCTGCCCCGGGTGGTCGGCGGCCTGCTCGCCGAGGCGTACGTCTTCCACGCCACGGTGCGGGAGAACCTACTGCTCGGGCGCCCGGACGCCGGCGAGGCGGAGCTGGCCGACGCGACCCGGGCGGCCGGGCTGCTGGACTGGGTACGCGACCAGCCCGAGGGCTGGGACACCGTGGTCGGCGAGCAGGGCGCACAGCTCTCCGGCGGGCAGCGGCAGCGGTTGGCGCTGGCCCGGGCGCTGCTGGCCGCACCGCCGGTGCTGGTGCTGGACGAGCCGACCGAGGGCCTCGACCCGGCGGCGGCGGACGCGGTGCTCGCCTCCACCCTGGCCGCCACCCCGGCCGGACACTCGGTGCTGCTGATCAGCCACCGGCTCAGCGGCCTGGCCGGGCTGGACGAGATCGTGGTGCTGGAGGGCGGCGGCGTGGTGCAGCGCGGCCGGCACGAAGAGCTGGTGGCACGCCCCGGCTGGTACCGCGACCAGTGGCTGCGCCAGGAGGCGGCCGAGCGCGGCTATCTGGCGTTCACGTCCTGAGCCGGCTCCGGGGATTTCCCCGACGCGGCGGTCGACCGGCGGTGGCAGGCTGGTGCCATGCGGGTGGAGCACGGTGCGGCACGGGTCGAGGACCGACTGCGTGAGCTGTCCGGGCGGCTGCACGGGCCGACCCGGCTCAAGGCCGACCTGCTGACCGAGGCGCGGCACGCGCTGGAGGACGCCGCCGAGGCGTACCGGGAGGGGGGTCTGCCGCGGGTGGAGGCCGAGCGGCGGGCGGTGGCCGAGTTCGGCACCGTCGCCCAGCTCGCGCCCGGCTTCCAGGCCGAGTTGGCCGCCGGCGCGCTGCGCGGGCTGGCGCTGCGCACGCTCGCGGTCGCGGTGGTGCTGATCGCCGCCGGTGATCTGACCTGGCACGGGTCCAGTTGGAGCGGCGGCCCCCGACCGCCGGCGGGCTACCTGCTGCTCGCCACGTCGATGCACGGCATCTGGGGGGTGATCGCGGGGCTGGCGCTGGCCGGGCTGGCGCTCGGCGCGCTCGCCGCCCGACGGGATTCGCCAGGGCTCGTCCGGTCGGCCCGCGCGGCCGGCTTCGGGTTGACCGGTGGGCTGCTGGTCGGCGCGCTCGCCGGCGGTGTCCTGTTCGGCTGGTCGGTCCGGCTGTGGGATGCCGCGCTGACCTGGCCACCGATGATCATCGGGGCGGTGCTGGCGTCGGCGGCCTGGTTCTCGCTGGCCCGGTCGGCCCGCTGGTGGCTGCTCAGCGCGCGCGCCCCGCGGTTCGCCAGCGGGTGACGATGGCGGCTCAGGCCGGCGTCGCCGGCGGCTCGGCCGGGCCGAGGAAGCGGCCGACGGTGGCGCTGAACTCGCGCCACCCGGCCCGTTCCCCGGCGAGTGCCCGGCCGCCGGCGTCGGTGAGCTGGTAGGTGCGGCGGTCCCGGCCGTTGACGGTGCTCCACGTGCTGGCCACCAGGCCGGCGCGTTCCAGCCGGCGCAGCGCCGGGTAGATGGTGCCGGTGGGCAGGTCCAGCGTGCCGCCGCTGCGCGCCCGCAACGCCTCGATGATCGCGTAGCCGTGCTGCGCGCCCTGCTCCAGCACGGCCAGCAGCAGCGCGTCCAGGTGTCCGTGCAGCGCCTGCGCCTTCATGCGTAGAAAGCCTACTTGTCGGGCGTTCGGGACGCCACCGGGGTGCGGCTCCCGGTGGGAACCGGTTGCCCACTAGGGTATGTGCGCAGAGTCACTCGGCGGCGCGACGCCGTCGGGTGGGCAACCGAACGCACACGGAGGTCAGCGTGGCCCGCCAGTCGCCCCAACGGCCCGACGCCGACGAGCCCGAGCTCGACGACACCGACGCCTCGGCCGCAGCAGACGAGGTCGAGGTCGACCGCCCGGCGGCGGACCGCGCCCTCTGGGACGAGGTGCGGATCGACCCGGTGGAGATCGCCCTGCCCGCCGGCACCGGCTTCACGCTGCGGGCCTACCGGCCGGCGCGCGAGCTGACCCCGACCGACGTCGCCGAGCGCGACCAGGACGACCCCTTCCTGGCCCGCCGCCAGGTCGTCGAGACCGAGGACGACGACGAGGTGGTGATCCTCGACGAGGAGTTCGCCGCCCTCTCCGCCGAGGAGGACGACGAGGACGGAAAGCCCGACGGGGAGCGCCGCCGCGGCAAGGCCGACGCCGACACCGACCCGGATGCCGCCGACACCGCCGCCGAGGCCGAGGCCGAGGACGACGACGAGGCGGACGAGGACGACGACGCCGCGGGTGACGAGGAGGTGCCGGTCTTCCTCACCCACAAGGGGCGGCTGCTGCTCTTCAAGACCCCGGAATCGCTCGTCACCTTCATCCGTTCCGGCGCGCCCAACGACCTCTCTCAACTGGACAGCTGGAATGAACTGTCCGAACGGCTCGAACCGGCCGACGTGGCCCCGCTGGACGAGGACACGTACGAGCTCGACCTGGTGGTGGAGAACCTGCGCGGCGGGCACGACGCGTGGGATCCGGCGCTGCTGATCGAGGCCGGCGAAGTCGCCCGTGACCTGGCGTACGCCCTGCGGTTACCGGCCGTCCTGGACATGCTCTCCGCCGGCTCCAGCCTGGACGATCTGGACGAGGCGCTGCGCGCTTCCGTCAACGGCGGGGTCGGTGGTTTCCTGGGTCGTCGCCGGCTGAAGAAAATCGGGGCACAAACCGCAAGTCTGGGTTGGCGCACCATTGTCGGCAAGATCTCTGCCGTTGTGGACTGGCGCGACTGACCCGGACCGGGGAGCATCAGTCTCTGGCAGAGCAACCTGTGTCCCGGGAGGAGGACGACGCTGTGGCGCTCGTGCGCGTGTACTGCGGTCTGGCCTCGGCAGATCCGGCCGACCGAACGGCTTCGGCCGGAACGACGCTGACGTCCGCTGTGGTCGACGACGCAGGCCGTCTGCTGCACGTCTGTGAGATCGGTGACGAGCCCGCCGGCTACGCCCGGCTGGTCACGCTGCTGGTGGAGCGGTCCGGCGGACCGAGCGGCGTGGCCATCGCCGCGGACAGCGACGACCACACCGTCACCTCGCTGCTCAGCGCCGCCGGTCGGCCGTTGGCGATCGCCGACGACGACTCCGTCGACGACTTCGCCGAGCGGTTCGCCGACGACGACTCGCTGGAGGAGATGCAGTCCCCGCCGGCCGAGCGCCGGGCGGTCGGGCTGGCCCGGGCGCTCCAGGCCGGCGCGCTCTCCGCGGTGACGCTCCCGGCACCGCGTGACCTGGCCGGCTACAAGCAGGTCCTCTCCGCCCACGCGGCACTGGCCAGCGGGCGGCACTCGGCCGCGGTGACGCTGCGCGAGGTGCTCCGCGAGCTCTACCCGGCCGCGCTGCGCGCGTACCCCGATCCCGCCGAGCCGGTCGCGCTGGCGGTCCTCGACGCGCTGCCCGAGCCGAGCATGCTGACCGGCACCTCGGGCCGGGGCCGTGACCTCGGCGCCGCCGCCGACGCGGTCTCCGCGCACCTGGCCGCCGAGGGCCTGGCCGACGCCGACACCGTCACCGAGGCGGTGACCGCGCTCCGCGTCGCCATCTCCGAGACGCCCCGCCGGGCCACCGTCAACCGGTCGCTCACCGCCGCCGTCGCCGAGACGGTGCGGCAGGCCGTCGCCTCCGTCCGCGCCCTGGACGCCGGCTGCGACGCGCTGGTGGGCGCGCTGGCCGAGCGCACCACGCCGACCCCGGCGACCGGTCGGCGGGCCGCCGCCCGCCGCGGCGAGCAGGTCGACGAGCTGGCCGTGACGCAGCCCGCGGGGCTGCGCCCGGTCCGCCCGGCCCAGGCCGAGCCGCTCGTCGAGCCGGCGGGCCGCCGCAGCCGCCCCGAGCCGGACCTCGACGCCACCGAGCCGGCGGGCCGCCGCAGCCGCCCCGAGCCGGTCCCCGGTGGCCGGCGCAGCCGCCCGGAACCGGTCTCCGGGCCGACCGGCCCGACCGTGCCCCGCCCGCTCGGCCCGCCGCCGGTGGCGCCCGCGCCGGTCACGCCGCCGCCGGTCGCCCCCGCACCCGTCACCCCCGTCGCCCCGGCCGCGTCGCTGGGCCGGCCGACCTCCGCGCCGCCGAGCCGTCCCGAGCCGACCGGCGCGCCCCTGCCGTCGCGGGTGGACGGGCCGACCAACCGGCCGGTCTCCGCGCCGCCCCCGCCGCCGCCGGGGATCACGCCGATCCCCCCGTCCTCGCGTGGCACGGTGCCTCCGGCCGAGGCCGGCGAGCCGTTCCGGCCGACGCTGACCACCGCGGCGATCAACAAGGCCCGGGCCGAGCGGCAGCGCACCGTCATCCCGCCGCGCCCCAGGCCGACCGCCGCGGAGCCGCCGACCGGCGGGTTCAGCGCCACCGATCTGAGCATTCCGGTGCCGACCGCGCGTCCGTCGGCGCCGGAGCCCGCCCCGCCGGGTTCCCGCGCCAACTGGCCGCTGGTCAACAACAGCGACGACCAGGCCGACCGGGAGCGGGAGGCACCCGCCTACCCGTACGGGCGGAGCGTGGACGCGCCGAGCGACCCGGGTCGCGTCACGCCACCGTGGCTCGCCGACGACCTGCCGCCGGAGCCGCCGATGCTGCGGCTGGTGGAGCCGCCGCCGCTGGCCGACCGGGCGTTGCGCGGCGAGCCGGAGCGCCCGCCGCTGGCCGACCGGGCGCAGCGCGCCGAGGCGGAGCGGCCGACCGACCCGGGGCTGGACAATCCGCCGCTGCGGCTGGTGGACCGGGGCAACGCCGGCCGGCCGGCACCCCGCGCCGAGCTGCCCGCCCCGCTGGAACGGCGTCCCGCGCCGAAGGAGCACCGGCCGCCGCCGGTCTCCGACGAGGGTGACGGCGACCTGCTGATCTTCGCGCAGGCCAAGTCGGCCTGGTTCGTCGGGCACGGCGACGAGGCCGACCTGGAGTGGACGTCCACCGCCGACACCGGCTGGCAGGCCGCCGAGCAGGCGGCCCGCCCGTCGATCGGTGCGGAGACGAAGGCGGGCCTGCCCAAGCGGGTCCCGCAGGCCAACCTGGTGCCGGGCTCCCCGCTGCGCGAGGAGCGTCCACTGCGGATCGTGCGCAACGCGGCCAGCCTCGCCGAGAACACCACCGGCTACTTCCGGGGCTGGCGTCGCGGCCAGGAGATCGGCGGTTTCGCCGTCGGCGGTCGCCCCGGTCGCGAGGCGGCCGGCGGCTGGGACTTCAGCCGGGACACCGGCGACCGCGACGACGAGCGGGAATACGAGTTCCGTTCCGCGGGCTACCGGTCCTGACCCGGGCCGCCGGTGGCGTGTTCCTACCCACACCCGGACGATTTGACGTCGGGTCCGGCCGGCCGGGAACATACCCGGCGGACCAGCGGCGGCGCCTGTTCGCCGGGGTGGGAAGGCGACTCCATTGGCGACACCGGCATTCGACTCCACCGTGCTCACCCGTCGGGGCGTCCTGGCGGGCGCGGCCGGCAGCCTGCTGCTCGCGGGTTGCGGGCCGCAGGGGCAGCGGCCGGACGAGGGCGGAAGCAGCAGCGCGCCCGGTGACCAGAACCTGGTCGTCGGCGTCAGCCTGGAGCTGAGCGGTCGCGGCGCGGCGCTCGGCGTGGTCCAGCGTCGGGCCCTGGAGATCACGGCGGAGTCGCTGAACCGGTCCGGTATCCCGGTCGGGAATCTGCTCCGGACGGTCCGGTTGGAGATCCGGGACAACGGCAGCGACCCGCAGGTCGCCGCGCGGCACGCCGCCGACCTGACCCGCGCCGGGGCGCATGCGCTGATCGGCGGCGTCCTCGGGGAGACGGCGACGGCCCTCGCCACGGCCGCCCAGCGGCTCAAGACGCCGTTCCTGGCGCTCGGCCAGGGCGACCGCATCGTGCTGCCGCTCGCCGACCGCACGTTCAGCTTCAAGCTCACTCCGGACGGCATCGACGTGGCCCGCCGGATGACGGACCTGCTCGAGTCCCAGCGGATCCGCCGGGTGGCCCTGCTGGCCTCGGACGGGCCGCACGGCGACTCGGGCGTACGGGCGCTGCGGGAGGCCCTGGGCAACAGCACCGTGGAGCTGACGCGCGCGCTGCGGCTGCCGGAGACCGGGCAGAGCTTCCGCGCCGCCGCCGAACGCGCCACCGCCGGCGACCCGGACGCCGTCATCGTCTGGGGCACCGCGCCCGACTCCGGCGACGCGGCCCGGGAGCTGCGGCGGGCCGGTCACCGCGGCACGATCTTCTTCGACGCCGGCGCGGTGGTGGACGACACGCTGCGCGGCGCCAACGCGAAGGCGGTCGAGGGGGCGTACGCCGTGCACCCGGCCTGCCTGGGCGGTTCCGCGTTGACCGCCACCAGCGGCGCACAGGTGGCCCGGCGGGACTTCGACTACCGCTACACCCAGCGGCACGGCACCTCGGTCGGCTTCGCCCCGTACGCGGCGGACGCGCTCCAACTCCTCGCGGCGGCGGCCCGGAAGGCGACCAGCCTCGACCGGGGCCGGCTGCGGGCGTTCCTGCAGACCCAGATGACCGAGGGCATCGCCGGCGGGTACGCGTTCAGCGCGGACCGGCACGGGGGCATGGAGGTCGACTCGCTCGGCATCTACCGGGTGTCCCAGGGCAGCTGGACCCGGTACGCCTGACCGCTCACCCCGCACGGTCCCGGCAGGACGGTGCGGGGTGGCCTCGTCCCACGTCCGGCGGCGGACGGCAGGAAGCGCCCGGTGGCCCACGGCCATCGGGCGCTTCCGCGCGTCGGTCAGGCGGGCGCGACGGCCCGGGAACGCCGCATGGTGAGCACGTACTCGACCAGCGAGATCAGCACGTGCTTCGTCGACTCCCGGTTACGGGCGTCGCAGGGCACCACCGGCACGTCGCGGGAGATCGCCAGCGCGTCCCGGACGTCCTGCGGGTCGTGGTACTGCATGCCGTCGAAGCAGTTGATGGCCACCAGGTACGGCAGCCGCCGGTGCTCGAAGAAGTCGATGGCGGCGAAGCAGTCGGCGAGCCGACGGGTGTCGACCATCACCACCGCGCCGATCGCTCCCCGGACCAACTCGTCCCACATGAACCAGAACCGCGTCTGACCCGGCGTACCGAACAGGTACAGGATCAGGTCACGGTCGATCGAGATACGACCGAAGTCCATCGCCACCGTGGTCGTCGTCTTGCCCGGCACCTGCCGGGTGTCGTCGACGCCGACGCCGGCGGAGGTCATGATCGCCTCCGTGGTCAGCGGCGTGATCTCCGAGACCGAGCCGACCAGCGTCGTCTTGCCGACGCCGAAACCACCGGCGATAACGATCTTCGCCGACGTCACGCGCCCGCTCGGGGCCGGCGGCCGGTGCGACATGTCAGAGCCTGCGAAGTCCACTCAGCACCCTCTCCAGCAATTCAGTGCCCACCGCGTCGTCAGAGTCGTCCAGAATGGTCGGCTCGTGGACTGCGACCAGGCCATCCGTCGCCATGTCGGCGATGAGCACCCGGGCCACGCCGAGCGGAAGCTGCATCCGCGCCGCGATCTCGGCGAGCGACTGCACGCGTCCGTCACACAACGCGGCTATGTACTGGTGTTCACGGCCTTGGCCACCGTTGCCGGTGGCCATCGCTCGGCCGCGCACCGTCGTCTCGACGAGTGCCTCCAGGGCGATGTCGAGCCGGGGACGGGTACGACCACGGGTCACGGCGTACGGCCGGACCAACGCTCCGGTCGGCTCGTCACGATCCGCCATGTCGCCGCTCACCTCCCTCGCACCCGGCACCGGCTCGCCCCGGTGACATCCGTCGCTGTCCTGGTTGTTCCCGCTCCTGACCCACCGGCCAGCGCGTCATTCAGCCCATCATCCCCACAGCCGTACGCGGCTGTGGGGTCAGGGCGTCGCCGACCCGGTCGACGAGCAGGGCCATCTCGTAGCCGACCTGGCCCACGTCGCAGCTGCGCGCGGCGAGGACCGCGAACGACGAGCCGTCGGAGATGGACATCAGGAACAGGAAGCCGTTGTCCATCTCGACCACCGTCTGCAGCACCGCCCCGCCCTCGAAGCAGCGCGCCGCGCCCTGGGTCAGGCTGACCAGACCGGAGGCGATCGCCGCGAGCTGGTCGGCGCGGTCCCGCGGAAGGTCACGGGACGAGGCGAGAAGCAGGCCGTCGGCCGAGACCGCGACCGCGTGCGCCACACCGGGCACCCGGTCGGCGAAGTTGGCGAGCAGCCATCCGAGATCCTGCGTACTAGTCATCCTTGTTGCTCCTTCTGCCCGCTCCCGGCCACCGGGCCTGAGCCAGACTGCGAGGACTGCTGCCGCCCCGGAGTGCCCTCCGGGCCGGTCGTGTTGCTGTCGGTCGGGTGGTTACGCCCCCGCTGTACGCCCCGATGGTAGGCCGAGAGGAGACCCCGGACGGCCTCCGGCGTCCGCCGCTGGGCCACCGGCGACGGCTTGTCGATGCTGCCCGGCACGAGCTGCGCCATCGGCGTCCGCTTGGGCAGGCCCTTCCGGGTGGTCTCCGCCACCGGCACCTCGGTCGCGGCCGAGGCGGCCCGCCAGCCGTCGTCGGCCGCGGTCTGCCAGGGCGAGGACTGCTGCGGCGCCGTCGGCTGCCGGGTGGGCAACCCGCCGGCGTACGCGGGACGACCGGTGCCGTTCGCCGACCGGTTGTCCCGCGGCGCTCCGCCGGTTGTCGGAGTCGGTGCCATCGGTGTGTTGCCTGTCGTTGCGGATGTCGTCTGCGGCACGGGCCGGCCGGCGGTGTCCACCTTGGCGAACTGCTGGGTCGCGGCGCCGTTCGCCGGTGTGGCCGGGGCCGCCGCCTCGTCGGTCGGGCCCGGCCGGCGGGTGCGGAACCAGGCGGACTCGAGCTCCCGGAAGATCGGCAGCTCCATCGTCTCGTCCGCGTACCGCTGGCGGTTGCCGGCCTGCTGCGGTTGCGGCGCGGCCGGACGTGGCGCGGGTGCCGGCTGCTGGGCGGCGGGCTGCTGGGCCGCGGGCTGCTGGGCGGCGGCGGACGGCGTCTCCGCCCGCGGAACCCGCGGCAGCTCGGTGGTCATGTCCAGGCCGGCGGAGAGCTGCTCGGGCACCGCGGGAGCCGGAGCCGGCGTGGCCGGGGCGACCGGTGGCCAGACCGGCGGAGCGCCGACGTGCGGCGCGGGCGCCGGACGCGACGGCAGTTGGCCGGCCGGCGGCGCGGAGACCGGGTTCCCACCCTCGGGCTGGCCGGACACCGGCACGGCCGACACCGGACGGGTCGGGAGCGGGTGGCCGGAGACCGGCGCCGCCGACAGCGGACGGCCCGGGTACGGGTCCGCGTCCCCCGAGGCCGGACGCCCCGGGTACGGGTCGCCCGACACCGGACGGCCCGGGTACGGGTCGCCCGAGACCGGGTGGCCGGAGACCGGCACGGCCGAGACCGGGCGGCCCGGGTAGGGGTTACCCGACACCGGGGCGCCGGAGACCGGTGGCAGCGGCGGCGCGGACACCGGCGGGACCGGCGGCGCGGACACCGGCGGCGGCGTGTACTGCCGCGCCTCGGGGCTGCTGGGCAGCTGCCGCGGGATCATCGGCTGCTGGCCGCTGGTGCCCGGGTCGCCCTCGCCCGGGTGACGCCGCTGGGGCAGCGGGTCGACCGGCTGGCCGTTCGACGACCGCGGCGGGTAGCCGTCGCCGGCGTTCGCGTTGGCCCCGGTCAGGTCGGACCAGGCCGGCATGGCGCGACCGCCGTTGGCCGGCGTGCCGGCGCCGTTGCGGTGCGCCGGGTCGAAGGACCGCCCACCGAGCGTGACCTGGTTGCCGGAGGTGCCGGGGTGCGGCGCGGGCGGCGGGGTGTGCGGGCCGTTGCCGAGCGCGGCGAACGCGCCGAAGGCCGGCGCCGGGCCGCCCTGCTGGCCGAAGGCCGGCGCGGGACCGCCGGGCTGACCGAACGCACCGCCCGGCTGACCGAAGGCGGGCGCCGGGCCGGGCTGCTGCGGACCGGCGGCGGGAAGGGCGGGCGTCGGGCCGCTCCGGCCGGCGAGAGCGCGCGGCACCAGGACCGTGGTGGGCAGCGTCACGTCGGCGACGGTGCCCCGGTCGGCGGCGGGACGCAGCTCGACCCGGACGCCGTGCCGGGCGGCCAGTCGGGCCACCACGACCAGGCCCATCATCCGGGAGACGGCCACGTCCACCTGCGGCGGCGTGGCCAGCCGCTCGTTCAGGTCGTGGAGCTGGTCGGCGCTGATGCCGATGCCCCGGTCCTCGACGTAGAGGGAGGCGCGGTCGCCGACCCGGCGGGCCTCCACCATCACGTGCGAGTCCGGCGGCGAGAACGCGGTGGCGTTGTCGAACAACTCGGCGACCAGGTGCACCAGGTCGTTGACCGCGTGCGCGGCGACCTCGATGTCCCGGTCGATCACGCCGAACTCGATCCGGGTGTAGTGCTCGACCTCGGACTGGGCGGCGCGGAGCACGTCGATCAGGGCGGCCGGCTCGCGCTGCACGCGGGTGGAGTCCGCGCCGGCGAGCACCAGGAGGTTCTCGTCGTTGCGGCGCATCCGGGTGGCCAGGTGGTCGAGCTGGAACAGCTCGGCGAGCCGGTCCGGGTCCTCCTCGCCGCGCTCCAGCCGGTCGAGGTGGCCGATCAGCCGGTCGACCAGGATCTGCGAGCGGCGGGCCAGGTTGACGAACATGGTCGCGACGGACGCGCGCAGGGCGGCCTGCTCGGCCGCGGTCCGGACCGCCTCCAGGTGGACGGCGTTGAACGCCTCGGTCACCTGGCCGAACTCGTCCTTGCTGCGCACCGGCAGCGGTTCGGCGATCTGGTTGGCCAGCTGCACCGGGGAGAGCTGACCGGTCACCTGCGGGTCGCGCAGCCGGGCCACCGCCTGCGGCAGGCCGTACTGGGCCACCGACAGGGCGCCCTGGCGCAGGTCGCGCAGCGAGCGGGCCATCGAGCGGGCGACCAGGTAGGCGAAGAGGATGGCCAGCAGCAGCATGGTGAGCAGCAGGCCGGTCTCCAGGAACACCTGGCGCTGGGTGTCCGAGCGCAGCTGGTCGGCCTGCCGGACCACGTTGCCGTCGAGGCGGGACTCGACGGCGCGGAGCAGCTTGGCGTTGCCGACCATGGCCTGGTCCCACTGGTCCGGCCCGAACGGCACGTTCTTCATCGAGCCGCTGTTGTTCGCCGACATGAAGCCGGTGAGGTTGTCCGCCTTGCGCAGGTCGGGGCCCTCGACGGTCTGGTCGAAGAACTCGGAGTCGGCCGGGGTGGCGACGGACCGGAAGGTCGCGAGCGCCTGGGCCTGGGCGGTGCCGCTGGCGATGAACTGCTCGCGCAGCGCCGGGCTGTACTGCCCCTGGGTGAGCGCCTGGTGCACGACCACCCGACGCTGGGCCAGGTATTCCTTCTGCCGGGCCACCGCGCCCGCGGCGCGCATCCGGTCGCTGAGGTCGTTGTCACCGGCGAGCTGGGTGCCCGAGTCGCGGATCGACAGCAGGTCGTTGATCAGGCGCTCGTACGCCTTCTCCGCCTCGTCGATCTTGAGCTTGCCGTTCAGCACCTGGCTGCGGGTCGCGGGCAGGTCCTTGAGCTGGTCGTCGATCTCGTTCAGCCGGACCGCGAAGTTGCGCGGCAGGTCGTCGATCTCGCCCCGCTGTCGCAGGTAGGGACCCTTCGCCTGGTCCACCCGCTGGTTGGCCCGGTTGTAGGCCTCCTGGTACTGCGCCCGGGTCTGGACTTCCTTCGCACCGAGGAAGAGCACCGAGCCGACCCGCTCGTCCTGCATGGTGTCGGCCAGTTCGCCCGAGTAGCCGATCAGGCTGGCCAGGTCGCCGGCCCGGTTGGCATTGTTGAGCGTCTCCAGGTGGTCGACCAGACCGCTGGTGCCCACCACGACCGTGGCGATGGTCGGCACGATCATGATCAGACCGAGCTTGGACCAGATCGGCATGTCGCGCAGCCGGCTCGCCGGCCGGCGCAGGCGCGACAGGAAGGAGCCCGCCGTCGTTGGCCGTTTGCTCACGTCACCGCCCTCGCAAAACCGCGTCCGGCGTCACCTGCGGGCAACGCCGAGCGTCCGACCCGGCGGGTCGGACCTCCGAGATTCCATCACGCCGCCCCGCAAAGAGAAAGCCCAGGTTGTCCCTCACCGGAGGTGTGATGAGATGTTGATGCAATTTGATAGCAATCCGTCTGGCCGGAGTCACTGAAGGTAATGGAACACCCGCACCGCGTCGTCCTCCTCGCCGGCCCATCCGGCTCCGGAAAGTCGTACATAGCGCACCGAACCGGACTTCCGGTGCTCTGTCTGGACGACTTCTACAAGGACGGCGATGACCCTACGTGCCCACGCCGAAACGGACAGGTGGACTGGGAGTCTCCCCTGTCCTGGGACGCGGACACGGCGGTGGAAACAATTGCCCGATTGGCTCGGGAGGGCAAGGCCGAAGTGCCGGTTTATGCGATCGGCGCGGACCGACGGGTGGCCACCCGGCCATTCGACGTCGACGGATCGCCATTCTTCGTCGCCGAAGGGATCTTCGCCGCCGAGATCGTCGCCGAGTGCCGGCGCCGGGGCCTGCTCGCCGGGGCGTACGCGCTGCGCCGCCCGCGTGGCGCGACCTTCCTCCGCCGGCTCGCCCGTGACCTGGCCGAACAGCGCAAGGCCCCGCGGGTGCTGATCCGGCGCGGGATCACCCTGCTGCGGACCGAGCCGGCCGTGCTGCGCCGCCAGACCGGGCTGGGCGCCGAGGCCGCCCGCGCCCGGGAGGTGCTGCGCGGGGTGGCCGCCCTGCTCGCCGGCCACCCCCGCCGGCCGTGATCAGCCGATCAGCTCGGCGTACGCCGGCTTGATCACCTCGTCGATGATCCGCAGCCGCTCGTCGAACGGGATGAAGGCGCTCTTCATCGCGTTGATGGTGAACCACTGGAGTTCCTTCCAGCCGTAGCCGAACGCGTCCACCAGCAGGGCCATCTCGCGGGACATCGAGGTGCCGCTCATCAGCCGGTTGTCGGTGTTCACCGTCACCCGGAACCTCAGGTCGCGCAGCAGCCCGATCGGGTGGTCGGCGATCGACGCCGCCGCCCCGGTCTGCACGTTCGACGACGGGCACAGCTCCAGCGGGATGCGCTTGTCCCGCACGTACGCGGCCAGCCGGCCCAGCACCGGCGGGCTGCCCGGCGTGATGTCGTCGACGATGCGGACGCCGTGGCCGAGCCGGTCCGCCCCGCACCACTGGATCGCCTGCCAGATCGACGGCAGCCCGAACGCCTCGCCGGCGTGGATGGTGAAGTGGAAGTTCTCCCGCTGGAGGTATTCGAAGGCGTCCAGGTGCCGGGTGGGCGGGAACCCGGCCTCCGCGCCGGCGATGTCGAAGCCGACCACGCCGGTGTCCCGGTGCCGCACCGCCAGCTCGGCGATCTCCTGCGAGCGGGCGGCGTGCCGCATCGCGGTGAGCAGCGTGCCGACCCGGATCGGGGTGCCCGCCTCGCCGGCCAGCGCGCTGCCCTCCCGGAAGCCGGTCACCACCGCGTCGACCACCTCGTCCAGCGTGAGGTTGCGCTCCAGGTGCTGCTCGGGTGCGAACCGGACCTCGGCGTAGACCACGCCGTCGGCGGCCAGGTCGAGCGCGCACTCCCGGGCGACCCGACGCAGCGCGGACGCGGTCTGCATCACGGCCACCGTGTGCGCGAACGTCTCCAGGTAGCGTTCCAGCGAGCCGGAGTTCGCCGCCTCGGCGAACCAGCGGCCCAGCGCGTCCGGCTCGGTGGTGGGCAGTTCGTGGCCGGCCTCGGCGGCCAGCTCGACGATCGTCGCGGGCCGCAGGCCGCCGTCGAGGTGATCGTGCAGCAGCGCCTTCGGGGCCTTGACGATGTCCTGGTACGAGATTGCGACCATGCTCAGACCCTAGTCACCGGCGGTGCCGGCCCGGCACCGGACCGGCTCAGGGACGCCAGCCGTACACCCGCTCCACCGCCAGGCGCACGACCAGCCGGCCGTCGGCCACCATCGCGGCCCGGTAGTCGGCCCAGTCCGGGTGCTCGCCGCGGATGCCCCGGTAGACCTCGACCAGCTCGTCGACCGTCGCGTCGTCGATCGCGGCGGCCGGCGGGGTGAGCGTCACCGTGCCCTCGGCCACCGCGTACGCCCCGCCGTCGGCAGTGGTCACGTGGAAGCTGGCCCGGGGGTCCCGACGCAGGTTGCGCACCTTGGCCCGGCCGGCCGTGGTGGAGCAGCGGAGGAGCCCCGGCTCGGCCAGGTAGTCGAGGTTCGACAGCTGCGGGCGGCCGTCCCGGCGCAGCGTGACCAGCACACCGCGCCCGTGCCCACCGAACAGCTCCCACAGCCGCGCATCCGTCGTCATGCCATCAATCTAGATCCATCCGCTCGGCACCGGAATAGGATCTGCCGGTGGCCGAACCCGCTCCCGCCCTGCTCCCACCGGTGCTGACCCGGCTGCGCTGCCCGGTCTGCGGCGAGCCGCTGGCCGAATCCACCGCCGGCACCACCCGCGTGCTGCGCTGCCCACGCGGGCACAGCTTCGACACCGCCCGGCAGGGATACGTCAACCTGCTCGCCGGCCGCGCCCCGCACAGCGGGGACAGCGCCGAGATGGTCGCCGCCCGGGCCGACTTCCTCGCCGCCGGCCACTACGACACGGTCGCCGCCGCGCTGGCCGCCGCCGCGACTCCGATCGCGTCCGGTCAGCCGTACCCGCTGGTGGTGGAGCCCGGCGCGGGAACCGGGCACTATCTCGCGGCGGTGCTGGCGGCGCTGCCGGACGCCGCCGGCCTGGCCCTGGACGTCTCCAAGCCGGCGCTGCGCCGCGCCGCCCGGGCCCACCCGCGGGCCGCCGCCGCGCTGGCCGACACCTGGCAGCGGCTGCCGCTGGCCGACCGGTCCGTGGCCGTGCTGCTGAACGTGTTCGCGCCGCGCAACGGCCCGGAGTTCCACCGGGTGCTCGACCCGGCCGGCGCGCTGCTGGTGGTCACCCCGGCCGCCGACCACCTCACCGAACTGGTCGACGCGCTCGGCCTGCTGCGGGTGGACCCGACCAAGGCCGACCGGGTCGCCGGCAGCCTCGGCGGCCACTTCGTCGAGGAGGCCGCCGGCGAGCACCGGGCCCGGCTGGCGCTGACCCGCGCCGAGGTCACCACGCTGGTCGGGATGGGTCCCAGCGCCTGGCACGCCGACCCGGAACGGCTCGCCGCGCGGATCGCCGCGCTGCCCGAACCGGTGCCGGTCACGCTCGCCGTCCGGCTCGCCACGCACCGCCCGCGTTAGGTGGAGAGGTCGACCTCTTCCCAACCGGGGGGCTCGTCGTGGTACGGCCCGCGCAGCACCACCGCCCACTCCAGCGCCCACCGCCGCTGCCCGATCGCGTTGGCGTCCACCAGCCCCGGCAGCGTGCCACCGAGCCGCTCGGTCTCCAGATAGGCCCAGTCCAGGCAGTAGTGCAGGTCGAGCAGCGCGGCCGCGTCGGCGGGATGCTGCGGGGCGGCCAGGATCCGGGCCCGCCACTGCGCGAACGTCTCGCCGGTGACCAGGTTCGGCATCCGCTCGACCAACCGCTCGTCCACCGGCACTGTCGGGTCGAGCTGCTTGCTCAGGCCGAGCACCCAGGCCAGCGAGAAGAGCGCGTCGTGGTGCAGCACGAACGACCGGTGGTCGCCCCGGCCGCCCATCACGAACTGCCACTCCGGTGGCGTCAGCATCTCCACCAGGTGCGACTCCAGCAGCCAGCTCATCGCGGCCTGCGGCGGCATCCCGAAACAGCGGGCCAGGATCAGGTGCAGCACCGCGATGCGCGCCTCGATCTCCGGCGTGGGACGCAGCTCGATCTCGTCGCCCGGCTCCCAGACCAGCGGGAACTGCGGTGGGGGCAGCGGAAGACCCAGCCGGGACAGCTCGTCGAGGCTCGCCTCACGGACGGCCCGGGGGTCGGGAGCGGATACGCGCAACGTCTCAGTCCCTGTCTGCTCGCCCCGGCTCGCCGCCGGCCGATCCCCCTGGCCTGCGAGGATAGCGGCTCCGACCGGCCGGGCACCATGGCGGCCGGTCAACCGACCCGCTCGATGACCAGCGGCGTCGTGGCCGGGGCCGCCGATGCCACCCGGAACGCCCCACGCGCCTGCGCCAACGCGGCCGGGATCCGCTCGGCGTGCTCGGCGCGCAGCTCGAACAGCGGGTCGCCGACGCGCACCGGGTCGCCGGGGCGCTTGTGCAGCACCACGCCGGCCGGGACGCTGACCGGGTCCTCCTTGCGGGCCCGGCCGGCGCCGAGCCGCCAGGCGGCCACCCCGATCGCGTACGCGTCGACCTCGGCCACCCAGCCGTCCTCGTCCGCGGTGACCAGCTCGACCTCGTTGGCGGTCGGCATCGGGGCGTCCGGGTCGCCGCCCTGCGCCCGGATCATCGCGCGCCACGCGTCCATGGCCCGCCCGTCGCGCAGCGCGGCGGCCGGGTCGGCGTCCGGCAGGCCGGCCACGTCGAGCATCTCCCGGGCCAGCGCCAACGTCAGCTCCACCACGTCGGCCGGGCCACCGCCGGCCAGCACCTCCACCGACTCGGTCACCTCGACCGCGTTGCCGACGGCCAGGCCGAGCGGGGTGGACATGTCGGTGAGCAGGGCGACCGTGCGCACCCCGTGCGCGCCGCCCAGCTCGACCATGGTGCGGGCCAGCTCGCGGGCGTCGTCGGCATTCTTCATGAAGGCGCCGGAGCCGACCTTCACGTCGAGCACCAGCGCGCCCGTGCCCTCGGCGATCTTCTTGCTCATGATCGAGCTGGCGATCAGCGGGATCGCCTCGACGGTGCCGGTGACGTCGCGCAGCGCGTACAACTTGCGGTCGGCCGGGGCGAGCCCGTCGCCGGCCGCGCAGATCACCGCGCCCACGTCGCGGAGCTGGGCGATGAACTCGTCGTTGCTCAGCGCCGCCCGCCAGCCCGGGATCGACTCCAGCTTGTCCAGCGTGCCGCCGGTGTGACCGAGGCCCCGGCCGGAGAGCTGCGGGACGGCCGCGCCGCACGCCGCGACCAGCGGGGTCAACGGCAGGGTGATCTTGTCACCGACGCCGCCGGTGGAGTGCTTGTCGACGGTGGGCCGGGCCACCGGCGACAGGTCCAGCCGCTCGCCGCTGGCGATCATGGCCGCGGTCCACCGGGCGATCTCCGGGCCGGTCATGCCGCGCAACAGGATCGCCATCGCCAGCGCCGACATCTGCTCGTCGGCCACCAACCCCTTGGTGTACGCGTCGACCACCCAGTCGATCTGCCCGTCGCTCAGCACACCCCCGTCCCGCTTCGCCCGGATGACGTCAACCGCCGTAAAAGCACTCACCACAAGATCCAATCAGTAATCGCGCGTGGTCGCACCGACCCGCGAACGGTGACCACGTCAGGCCTGGGCCGACCGTGCCCGGCGGAGGGATCAAGCCTGACTGTGAGGCTAGCCGGGTCGGCCTGTGAGGCTAGCCGGGTCTTCCCGGAAGTGATGGGCTGATGGCTGGTAGCAGCAGAGGTGACTCCAACCCTGACTGGCTTTGTGCCTTTGGCGGGACTTGTCCGTCTGCTGCTGCCGGCACCCGGCCCGGCGGGAGACGTTGGCCTGATCAGGAGCTTGACCGCCAGTTAGCGGCTGGCGTGTCTCATCACAGTCCTGCCATCTCCGCACCGGACCGGACCCTTGCGTCCCCACGGTTTGGAGAGAACGCATGTCCATGCTGGCAGATCTGGTCGAGGTCGTCATCGGCGTCGACACCCACACAGACACCCACACCGCCGCGCTGCTGGACACCCGCACCGGCGGGGTCCTGGCCCGGGCCACGGTGAGCGCCGACCCCGACGGCTACGCCGAGCTGGTGGCCTTGGCCGACGGACACTCAGGGCTGCGGGCCTGGGCCCTGGAAGGCTCCGGCGGGTACGGCGCCGGCCTGGCCCGCCACCTGGCCGACGCCGGTGAGCTAGTCGTCGAGCTGGACCGACCGCAGCGCCCAGCCCGTCGTACCGGAGCGAAGTCCGACCCGATCGACGCCGAACGCGCCGCCCGCGACGCCCTCGCCCGCACCCGGCTGGCGCAGCCCAAAACCGGTTCACAACGGGCGGCACTACAGATGCGCCTGACCGCCCGTCGCGCCGCCGTGGAAGCCAGCGCCACCACCCAGCGGCAACTACACGCGATGGTGATCACCGCACCCGAGACGGTGCGAGCCCGCTTCCGCGGCCAGAGCACCCGACTCATGCTCACCACCGCCACCCGACTCCGCCCCACCACCAGCGCCGACGTAGACGTGTTCACCAGCCTGACCGTGTTACGGGACCTCGCCCGCCGCGTCCGCTACCTCGAAGCCGAAGCCACCGAACACGAAAAGGCCATCCGCGCGATCGTCCGATCCTGGCGCCCAGACCTGCTGCAACTGACCGGCGTGGGACCGATCGTCGCCGCCACGATCCTCACCAGCTGGTCCCACCCCGGACGCTGCCGCAACGACGCCGCGTTCGCCATGCTCGCCGGCGCCGCCCCGATCCCCGCATCCTCCGGCAAGACCATCCGCTACCGGCTCAACCGCTCCGGCGACCGCCAACTCAACCGCGCCCTGCACACCATCGTCCTGACCCGCCTACAACACGACGAACACACCCGCGCCTACGCCGAGCGCCGCCGCACCCAAGGCAAAACCGACCGCGAAATCAAACGCTGCCTCAAACGCTACGTCGCCCGAGACCTCTACCGACGCCTCGAAAACCCACCCCCACCACTTGACGCGGCATAGGAGCGTCCGCCCGGAGCCGGGCACGGTCGGCCCAGGCCCCCACCTCAACCACCCCAACGGCCAGGGATCTCCAACGGAGGCTCACCCTCACCGGCCCAGAAGATCGCGCCCGACGCGTCCACCACGACCACGCGCGGCGTCCGCGCCGCCCCCCACTCGATCGCGCCGGCCGGATCGTCCCAGGTCGGGCCCTCCTCCAGCACACCGGTCTCGGCGCCCTCGGTGTCCCCGGCCGACCGCTCCCAGTACGCCGTCCAGACCTGCTGCCCGGCCGAGAGGTCCGGGTGCACGAACACCGTGCCGCGTCCCCGCCAGGCGGCCAGCCGGTCCGGCACCACCGGCACCGGGTGCTCGCCGGTCACCGCCTCGATGTCCGCCACGTCGAACGCGTGCGGCAGCAGCTCGGCCATCCGCAGCGGGCCGCCCTTCGCCTCGATCAGGCACTCCGGCCCGCCCTGCTCCCAGAGCAGCTGCCGGCACCGGCCGCACGGCATGAGCGGCTCGCCGGTCGCGTCGACGCAGGACAGCGCCACGATCCGGCCGCCGCCGGTGGCGTGCAGCGAGGAGACCACGCCGCACTCGGCGCAGAGCACCACTCCGTACGCGGCGTTCTCCACGTTGCAGCCGACCACCATCCGGCCGTCGTCGACCAGGGCGGCGGCCCCGACCGGGAACTTCGAGTACGGCACGTACGCGTGCCGCATCACCTCGGTGGCGGCGGCCCGCAGCTGCTCCCAGTCAACGTTCATTGCACCGATTCTGCCCCATTCACCTGGGCTTCCTCCGTCGGGCGGCCCGACGACCGACGCCGGCGGACCACCGCCCGTCCGAGGCCGCCAAGACTGGCCGCCACGAGCACCGACAGCACCGCCACGGTCGGGTTCACCCAGCTACCGACCAGGTCGTGGTCGGCTCGACAACCCGCACAATCCCGTCGATCAGGACACCAGGCCGGTGCGGCTACCCGCCGGCCGACGACAGGCGCAAGGATCGGCCCGTGCTTCCGGTCATCCTCATGCTGATCGTCGCCCCCGTGACGGTCGTGCCGCAGGCCCTGTTCGTCCACCTGGCGACCGCACAGCTGAGCACCTGGGTACGGCGATGGTCGCGCGCGGCCGCCTACCTCCTGTTCGCCGCCGGGCAGACCTACCTGTACGGCTTCTTGAAGATGAGTACGTTCTGGGGCAACAGCCCTAGAGACAAGTGCCTCTCCTACTACCGCAGCTGGGACAGCCGGTACGGCCACGGCCGCTACTGGCCCCTGGAGCGCAGGTGCTCGGAGTTCGTCGACATGGTCCCGGGCTTCGTGAACCCACTCATCGTCATCGCCCTGGTCGCGGCGTTCACCTGCGCGCTCGCCGCCGTCGCGTCACTGGTCCGGCGTCACCGCCCGCGGCGATGAGCAGCTGACCCTCCTTCGGTCCGCCCGCTCGATGCGGGCGGACCGAAGGACCGAGGTCAGCCCTTGACGTACGGCTTGCCGTCGGCGGCCGGTGCCCGCACCCGGCCGACCAGCCCGGCCACCGCCAGGATCGTCGCCAGGTAGGGCAGCATCGCCAGGAACTGGCTCGGGATGCCGCTGCCGATCGCGCCCAGGTAGGTGGCGAGCTGGTCGGCGAAGCCGAAGAAGAGCGCCGCGAGCAGCGCCCCGGTCGGGCTCCACCGGCCGAAGATCAGCGCGGCCAGGGCGATGAAGCCCTTACCGCCGATCATGTTCTTGGTGAACGAATAGAGCGCCAGCGTGTACGACGCCCCGCCGATGCCGGCCACCAGCCCGGCCATGATCACGTTGCGGTAGCGCAGCCGCAGCACCTTCACACCGAGCGTGTCGGCGGCGGTCGGGTGCTCACCCACCGACCGGGTCCGCAGACCCCACCGGGTCCGGAACAGCGCCAGGTGGATGACCAGCACCAGCAGCAGGCCCAGGTAGAGGAAGATGTTGCCGCGGAACAGCGCCGGACCGATCAGCGGGATGTCCTTCAGCAGCGGGATCTCCCAGTTGCTGAAGCGTGGCGCGCTGTTGTACTTCGCCGCGTCGGTCGCCATCAACCGCTCGTAGAGGAAGCCGGTGACGCCGACCGCCAGCAGGTTGAGCACGATGCCCATGACCACCTGGTCGACCAGGTAGCGGATGGCGAACACGGCCAGCAGCAGCGAGATGAACGCGCCGCCGATCGCCGCGGCCACCAGACCCACCCAGACACTGCCGGAGATGCTGCCGAACAGCGCGCCGGAGAACGCGCCCATCAGCAACTGCCCCTCGATCGCCACGTTGACCACGCCGGAGCGCTCGCAGAGCACGCCGGCCAGCGCACCGAAGATCAGCGGCAGCGCCAGGATGAACGTGCCTCGCACGATGTTGACCAGCGGCATGAAGTTGCGCCCCTCGGGGGCGGCGGAGACCTGCCAGCACAGGAAGCTCAGCACGAAGGCGACCAGCCCGGCGCCGAGCAGCAGCGTGAACCAGCGCTTCGGTACGCCGGCCAGCAGCGCGGCCCCGGCGGCGGCGGCGATGACGCCGAACAGGATCGCGCCGACCGTACCGTTGATCTCCAGGGCGGCGCCGCCCTCGGTCTCGCTGAGCGTGAAGCGGGCCTGCTGGTCGGTGGCGAGCGCCCCGAACAGCACCGCCGCGACCACGCCCAGCGCCAGCAGGACGGCGCCGGCCTTGCGGGCCCGCGTCCAGAAACCCTCGTCGACAGCGGTGACCGCGACGTCGGGGACAGCGGTGGTGGACATGCTCACCAGCCCTTCGCGAGGCTCGTCTGCAGCCGGGCGGCGCGGGCCGCCCGGAGCTGGAAGATCGCCTTCACCAGGGCGGGCGCGGCGATGAAGATGACGATGAGCGCCTGGAGCACGGTGACCAGCTCCAGCGAGATCCCGGAGTACGACTGCATCCGGTTGCCGCCGGCCTGGAGCGCGCCGAACAGCAGCGCGGCCAGCAGCACGCCCCACGGCTTCACGCGGCCGAGCAGGGCGACCAGGATGCCGTCGAAGCCGATCTGGGCGATCACGAGCGGGGTCAGCGCGTTGGCGGTGGAGCCGAGCACCATGTTCGAGCCGCCGAGGCCGGCCAGCAGACCCGCGATCACCATCACCAGCACGTACGTCTTGGTGACGCTGATGCCGGCGGTCCGGGCGGCGTCCGGGTTCGCGCCCACCGCGCGCAGCTCGAAGCCGAGCGTGGAGCGGTTGAGCAGCCAGGCGATGAACCAGGTGGCCAGCACCGCGAGCAGGATGCCGGCGTGCACCCGCAGGTTGTCGCCGAGCAGTCGGGGCAGTTGCGCGGAGGAGTCGACCGGCTTGCTGATCGCGTCCGACCGGTTCGGGTTCTGCACCCCGCTCTGGACGATGATCCAGGACAGGAAGTAGACCGCCACGTAGTTCAGCATGATCGTGTTGATCACCTCGTGGGCGCCGGTGCGCGCCTTGAGGATGCCCGGGACGAAGCCCCAGAGCGCACCGCCGAGCGCGCCGGCGATCAACGCCACCAGCAGGTGCACGCCGGGCGGCAGCGGCAGCGCGAAGCCGGCGACCGCGGCCAGGATGACGCCGATGGTCGCCTGCCCCTGGGCGCCGATGTTGAACAGGCCGCCGCGGAACGCCAGCGCCACCGACAGGCCGGTGAAGACCAGCGGCGCGGTGTAGGTGAGCGTCTCCGAGATCGGACCCATCGCGGCGGTGAAGCCGACCGCGTCCGGGTCGAAGACCGCGCCCTTGAACAGGTTCGCGTACGCCTCGCTGACCACGGTCCAGCTCGCGTTCAACGCGTCCGCCGGTCGGGCGGTGATGTAGCCGTAGGTGGCCAGCACCTCCGGGTCGGAGACGATGATCAGCACCGCGCCGACCAGCATCGCCAGCACCACCGCGAGCACGGTCACGGTGACCGTGTTGGCCGCCCAGAGGTTGTCCAGGAAGAGCTTGCCCAGGCTGGGCCGGGGCTCCTCGACCGGCGGCTGCTTCGTCACGGTGTCGCCGGCCGGCGCGGTCGGCGTCGCCCGAGCCTCCTCGCGCGCCTGGAGCGCCTCGGTCGCCGGCTCCTTGTCCGGGGAGCCCGACGCCGGGTTCGGGTTCGTCATGCCTCGTCCTCGTTGCCGGGGCCCTCGGGGGCCGGGGCGGCGTCGCCCTCGCGCGGGGTGGCCGCGGCGTCGCCGTCGTGCGGGGTCGCGGGCGCGGTGTCCGGGGTGATGCCGGCCATCAGCAGGCCGATCTCCTCACGCGGGGTGTCCGGGCCGACGATGCCGATGACCCGGCCGCGGTACATCACCGCGATCCGGTCGGCCAGGCCGATCACCTCGTCCAGCTCGCTGGAGACCACCATGACCGCGGTGCCGACGTCCCGCTCGCGGATGACCCGGCTGTGGATGAACTCGATCGAGCCGACGTCCACGCCCCGGGTGGGTTGGGCGGCGATGAAGAGCTTCAGCGGCCGGGACAGCTCCCGGGCCACGATCACCTTCTGCTGGTTGCCGCCGGAGAGCGTGCCGACCGCCGCGTCCGCCGACGAGGTGCGGACGTCGAACTGCTCGATCCGCTCCTTCGCCGACTTCGCGATCGCGTCCGGCTTCAGCGACAGGCCCTTGCCGAACGGCGGCCGGTCGTAGATGTCCAGCACCAGGTTCTCCGCCACGGAGAACTCCTTGACCAGGCCGTCGACGCTGCGGTCCTCCGGCACGTAGCCGACGCCGGCGCGGAGCACCTTCTTCGTCGACCAGCCCTGCGTCGCCTCGCCGTCCAGGCTGATCGTGCCGGCGAGCACCGGGCGCAGGCCCATGATCGCCTCGATCAGCTCGGTCTGGCCGTTGCCCTGCACACCCGCGACGCCGAGCACCTCACCGGCGTGCACGGTCAGGTCGACGCCGTCGACGGCGCGTACCTGCCGGTCGTCGTCGACGACCAGGCCGGTGACCTCCAGGATCGGCTTGCCCGGCTGGGCCGGCTGCTTCTCCACGGTCAGCCGGACGTTGCGGCCGACCATCAGCGCGGCCAGCTCGTCTCGGCTGGCGGTCGGCTCGGCGGTGCCGACCGTCCGTCCGCGCCGGATCACGGTGATCCGGTCCGCGATCGCCTTCACCTCGCCCAGTTTGTGGGTGATGAACACGATCGACTTGCCGGCGGCCTTGAGCGACCGCATGACGGTGAGCAGCTCGTCGGTCTCCTGCGGGGTGAGCACGGCCGTCGGCTCGTCGAGGATCAGCAGGTCGACGTCGCGGGTGAGGGCCTTGACGATCTCCACCCGCTGCTGGATGCCGACCGGCAGGTCCTCGATCACCGCGTCCGGGTCGACCCGGAGGTTGTACCGCTCGGAGACCTCGGCCACCTCGCGCCGGGCCCGCCGACGGTCGAGGAACCCGGCGAAGGGCACCTTGACCTGCTCGGCGCCGAGCATCACGTTCTCGGCCACGGTGAAGACCGGCACCAGCATGAAGTGCTGGTGCACCATGCCGATCCCGGCGGCGATCGCGTCCGACGGCCCCTTCAGCTTCAGCGGCTTGCCGTCGACCAGGATCTCGCCCTCGTCCGGCTGGTAGAGCCCGTAGAGCACGTTCATCAGGGTCGACTTGCCGGCGCCGTTCTCGCCGAGCAGGGCGTGGATCTCTCCAGGCTCCACCGTGAGGTCGATGTGGTCGTTGGCGACCAGATCACCGAACCGCTTGGTGATGCCGCGCAGTTCGAGTCTCAGCGCAACCTCCTGGAGTGCGAGCGATGGTGCAGCGTAGCTACTGCCGCGCCGCCACCGCGCCGGGTGGGGTGTGGGGGGATGAAGGTGACCGGCCGCCCCGGGGCGCGGGGTTCGGACCCCGTACGCCCGGGACGGCCGGATCGTGCTACCTGGTGCCCGCCGGCCCCGCTGCCGATGATCTCACCGCGGCGGCCGGCGGAGCGGTCACTTGGTCGGCTGGGCCTTCGAGGTGACCGTGATGGTGCCGGCGGCGATGTCCGCCTTGATCTTGTCGACCTCGGCCTTCAGGTCCGCCGGGACCTTGCTGTCGAAGTCGTGGTACGGCGCGATCGAGACACCGGTGTTGGCCAGCGTGCCGACGAAGCCCGGCTGCGCCTGGAGCTTCTCGCCACCGGCGGCCTTCACCACGGCCTCCTTGACGGCCTCCGGGATGTTCTTGACGACCGTGGTCACGATCGCCGAGCAGTCCGGGGTGCTCTCGCAGCCGTCGACGTCCACCCAGACGACCGAGTACTTGCCGCCCGAGGCCTTGGCCGCGGCGGTGGTGCCGAGGCCGGCACCACCGGCGACCGGCATCACGATGTCGGCGCCCTGGGCGACCAGCGCGTCGGAGACCTTCTTGCCCTCGTCCTGCTTGACGAAGTCGTTGGTGAAGGAGCCCTTCTGGGTGGCCTTGTCCCAGCCCAGCACCTGGACGTTCTTGTTCTTGGCCTTGTTGTAGTACGCCACGCCGTCGGCGAAGCCGTCCATGAAGATGGTGACCGGCGGGATCGGCAGGCCGCCGTAGGTGCCCACCTTGCCGCTCTTGCTCATCCCGGCGGCCAGGTAGCCGGCCTGGAACGCGGCCTGCGCGGTGTCGAACTGCATCGGGTAGACGTTCGCCACGCCCGGGTTGGCGTCCACGATCGCGAACTGCTGGTTCGGGTTCGCGGCGGCGGCCTTCTTGGTGGCGTCCTGCATCAGGCCACCGACGGCCAGGATGAAGTCGCACTTCTGGTTGACGAAGCCGGTGAGGTTGACCTCGTAGTCCGCCTCGGCCTTCGACTGGACGTTCTTGATCTCGATGTTGTCGTTCTCCTTCTTCGCCTCCTGAAGGCCCTTCCAGGCGGAGGTGTTGAAGGACTTGTCATCGATGCCGCCGACGTCGGTCACCATGCAGGCGCTGTACTTCTT
This sequence comes from Micromonospora sp. NPDC018662, assembly GCF_044391475.1. Taxonomy (NCBI): domain Bacteria; kingdom Bacillati; phylum Actinomycetota; class Actinomycetes; order Micromonosporales; family Micromonosporaceae; genus Micromonospora; species Micromonospora sp. NPDC018662. Next base: position 959,382 of record NZ_JBISAC010000001.1, on the reverse strand, counting down.
GCCGCCGTTGCCGCCGGCGTTGTCGTTGCTGTCGTCCGGAGCCTCACCACACGCGGCGGCGCCCAGCACGAGGCCACCCGCCACGAAGGCGGAGGCGATCCGCATCCCACGCACAGAGCGCAAGACGTCTCCTTCCCATTGCGCCCGCGTCGTGCGCGGTACGCATGCCCTTGCGCCGGCCTGCGGTATGCGGCCGGCGTCCCACGTTACGGACGGGAGCGTACGCCCGCGCCCACCCACCGGCCGACAATCGTGCACGACTGTTGAGCGTCCGTTACCCCGGTGTAACCCTTGGGTGGGGCAGATCACTTTTCGTGTCGACAGACCTGCGCTGAGGTGTCGCGAACGTCCGTTTTCCGGGCCCCTCCCGGTGGCCGGCGAGCTACCGCCAGAACACCGCGACCGCGGCGTTGAGCAGCGTCAACCCGATGATCGCGAGGAAGTGGCCACGGTTCACGGCCTCCCGCTTACGGGAGAAGAAGACCATGACGAAGATGAGCAGCGCGAGCACCAACTTGGTAACAAGCTTCGCCGGGGCCGGTTCGTCGCCGTCGCGCAGGGGTGCGGAGAGTCCGAGACCAGTCAGGATCTGGATCACCGCCCCCCACAGCATGGCCGCGTTGATCCGCAGGCGACCGGTGACGTACTGGGCGATCCCGCCGCCGAGCAGCAGCGCGAAGCCGATCAGATGGACGTAGAGAAGGATCAGTCGAAGAGCTTCCACGCCGGCCATCCTCCCCCATCAACGACGCCGCGTAGTAGTCAGCTCGCCCAGGTGCCGTCATACCGTGACCTGGGCCGGCTCGGGTGGCACTGTCACCTCCCCGGCGGCCCCGGCCCGCCGACCGACCAAAACCAGGGCCAGGCCGACCAGCGCGTAGCCGGTCAGCACCGCCAGCGGCCGGCCGGCGCCCGCGCCGTCGAAGAAGGCCGCCGAGCGCAGCAGCGTGCCGCCGGCGCCGACCGGCAGGAACTGCCCGACCGTCCCCCACGGCTGCGGCAGCAGCTCGGGCGCGGCGGCGACCGCGGAGAGCGGGTTGCCGACCAGGAAGACCAGCAGCGCGCCGAGCCCGAGGCCGGCGCGGCCGAGCAGCGCGCCGAGACCGGCCACGGTGCCGGCGGCGGCGAGCGAGAACAGTCCGATCGCGCCCGCCTCCCGCCACGGGTCGCCGTCGAGCAGGCCGAGCCAGCCGTGCAGCACCGCGGCGCCGGCCGCGCCGGCGAGCACCGCGTACCCGATCAGGCCGGCCAGCCGCGCGCGGCGGCCGGCGACCAGCAGGGTGAGCAGCGCGCCGGCCAGCATGCCGGTGAGCGCCAGCGGCAGGAAGCCGGCCGCGAACCCGGCCCCGCGCGGGTCGTCCGGGTCGGTCGGCACGACCGTCGTCACCGGCACCGGGCGGCCGGCCGCGAGCTGGCCGGCGGCGTCGGTGAGCAGGGCCGCCACGGTCGGGCTGGCGGCCGGCGCGGTGTGCAGCGCGACACCGTCCGGGCCGGCCACGAACGCGGCGTAGACCTCCCGGTCGCGCAGCGCCCGGTCGGCCGCCGCCGCGTCCGGCAGCGCGGTGACCGCGAAGGCGCCGGGGCCGACGGCGGCCAGCCGGGCGGTCAGCTCGGCGACGGCCGGGGACGGGCCGGCGACGGCGACCGGCAGGTCGCGCGGCGCGAGGTGCGCGGCGGGTGCCGCGAACAGCGGTACGAGCAGCGCCTGCACCACCACCGCCAGGCCGACGAGCAGCGCGGTGAGGGTCCAGGGCGAGCGGGAGCGCAGCATCGCCATCTCCTTAAAACGAATGTTCGTTCTCTTGAGCTGAGCGTGCGCGCCGGCCGAACGTTCGTCAAGAACGAACGTTCGCTTTAGCATGTGTGTCGTGCCACGCGTCTCCGAACAGCACCTCGCCGCCCGGCGCCAGCAGATCCTCGACGCGGCCCGGCGCTGCTTCGTGCGCGACGGCTTCCACCACACCTCGATGCAGGACGTGATCAAGGAGGCCGGGCTCTCGGTCGGCGCGGTCTACCGCTACTTCCCCAGCAAGAACGACCTGATCACGGCCATCGCCCAGGCAGTGATCGGCACCGCCGACGCGACCTTCGCCGACCTGTCCACCGCCGAGCCGCCGCTGCCGCTGACCGACGTGCTGGACCGCGCCCTGACCTTCGTCGACACCCAACTCGGCCCGGACGGCGTGCTGCCGCTGGCACTCCAGGTGTGGAGCGAGGCGCAGCGGGACCCGGCGCTGGCCGAGTTCGTCGCCGCCACGTACACCCGGCTGCGCGGCCACTTCGTGACCGCCGCGACCCGGGCGCGCGACGCCGGTGAGCTGCCCCCCGACGCCGACCCGGCGGCCGTCGGCGCGGCACTGTTCGGGCTGGTGCCCGGCTACTTCACCCAGCGCATCCTCACCGGCTCCCCGGACCGCGCCACCTACCTCGCCGGCGTCCGCGCGCTGCTGCGCTGAGGTGTTAGGCGGGGGCCCCGGTTATGCAGAATGCGTTAACCGGGGCCCCCGCCTTTCACCAGCGCCAGAGCTGGAAGGTGGGGCCGTCGGCGGGGAGGGTCGCGGCACCCGGGCGCAGGGCGGGGGCGCCGCCGTAGATGTTGTCGGCGGCGGGCAGGCCGGCCAGGTGCACCGGGGCGCCGGGGGCGCGGCGGGCCAGCGCCAGCACCGAGCCGGTCGGCGTCTCCCGGAGGAAGACCAGCGTGTCCGCGTCGGCGTGCACCCAGCGCAGGCCGCCGTGCCGCAGCGCCGGCTCGTCGCGACGCAGCGCCAGCAGCGACCGGTACGCGTCGAACGTGCGCCGGTCCCAGCTCTCCGGCCGGTGCCACGGCATCGGGGTACGCGAGCCCTCCCCGTTCCGGCCGGTCAGGCCCAGCTCGTCACCGGCGAAGATCACCGGGGTGCCCGGCATGGTGGCGAGCAGCCCGGCCGCGACCTCCTGCCGGGCCGCGTCGCCGACGACGGTGCGGATCCGGGCCGAGTCGTGCGAGCCGAGGAGCTGCCACGAGTGCGTGTACGACCGCCAGGAGACCAGCGACCGGTAGGCGTTCATGGTCGCCAGCACCGCGTCCGCGTCCCGCCGCCGGACCCCGCCCGGGGTGCCGAGGAAGTTCGGCACCGGGTCGTCGCCCTGGCGCAGCCAGGACCACACCGGGTCGGTGAACCCGACGTAGTTCATCGTCCCGTGCCAGCCGTCGCGGTCCAGGTCGCCGGTGTGGTCGTGACCGTGCTCGGCGAGCAGCAGCGCGTCCGGCCGGGTCTCGGCGACCACCTGGCGCAGCAGCCGCGCCACCTCGTGGGTGTACGCGTCGGCGCCCCGCCGGCCGGTCATGTTCGCCACGTCCACCCGCCACCCGTCCAGCCCGTACGGCGGGCGCAGCCAGCGGCGCAGCAGCGAGTCCTCGGCGGTGGCGAACCGGCGGCGCAGTTCGGCGCTGCCCCAGTTGAGCTTCGGCAGCGACTTCACCCCGTTCCACGACTCGTAGTCCCCACCCGCGAGGTCGAAGTAGTACAGGTCCCGCTCCAACGCGTCGACGTCGGAGATCGCGTCGGTGAACCAGCGGTGGGCGTCGCCGGTGTGGTTGCTGGTGATGTCGCCGAGCAGCCGCCAGCCCCGGGCGCGCACCGCGTCGGCGAGCCGGACCAGCGCCGCGTCGCCGCCGAGCAGCGGGTCGACGGTGTCGAAGCTGGACGCGTCGTACCGGTGGTTGGAGCGGGCCGGGAAGATCGGCGTGAGGTAGACCGTGTTGACGCCGAGCCGGTCCAGGTGGTCCAGGCGCTCGGTGATGCCGTCCAGGTCGCCGCCGTAGAACTGGCGGGGCGTCTCCGGGCCGCGGCCGATGACCGGGGTGTCCCAGTCGCACGGGATGGCCCAGTCCGGGGTGGTGCGGCCGTCCGCGGCGGCCGAGCGGGCGAACCGGTCCGGGAAGATCTGGTAGATCACCGCGTCCCGGGCCCAGGCCGGCGGCGGCGCGTAGCTGACCAGCTTGAAGTCGCCGTGGTCCGGCACGTCGTGGTCGGCGATGCCGGCCGCGTTGAGCCAGCGGGGGCCGGCCTCACCGTCGAGCAGGAAACGGTAGTTGCTGACCGGGTTGCGGACCTCGACGTCGGCCCGCCACCACACGTCACCGTTCGTGGTGCGGTCGACCACCGCCTCGGTGAAGTGTGGTTCGCCGTCGCCGGTGGTGCGCAGGTGCACCTGGTCGACGCCGGCGCCGGCCGGCACCCGGACGAACACGGGGACGGTCTGCCCGAGCGCGGGCTCCTGCTCCGGGACGTAGGTGGCGGATCCGTCGTGGTGCGGCTGTAGGGACATGGTGCGGCCTTTCGCGTCGTACCGACAGTGAGTGGGGCGCCCGCCGCGATCGGTCACCCGACCGCGGCGGTCCGCCCTCCAAACCGCTCCGGTGTACGCCGACACGACGCCCTTGCCGCAGCGTGAGCCGAGGAGGCTCAGCCTTTGACAGCTCCGGAGGTGAGGCCGGAGACGATGTAGCGCTGGAGCAGTTGGAACACCAGCACGGTGGGGATCGCGGTGAGCAGCGTGCCCGCCGCGAACATCCCGAAGTTGTTGTTGCGTTCGCCCGCGACCAGGCCGAACATGCCGACCGCGAGGGTCTTCGACTCGGTGTTGGTGAGGAACACGTTGGCGATGATGAACTCGTTGATCGACCCGATGAACGCGAGCAGGCCGGTCACCGCCAGGATCGGCGCCACCAGCGGCAGCATGATCCGGAAGAAGACCTGCACGTGCGACGCGCCGTCCATGGTCGCCGACTCGTCCAGCTCCTTCGGCAGGGTGTCGAAGAAGCCCTTCATCAGCCAGGTGTTCGCGCCCAGCGCGCCACCCATGTAGAGCAGGAACAGGCCCCACGGGGTGTTGAAGCCGATCGACGGGTACAGGTCGGTGATCGTGGTGAAGATCAGGAAGATCGCCACGATGGCCAGGAACTGCGGGAACATCTGGATCAGCAGCAGCGTGAGCAGGCCGATCCGCCGCCCGGCGAACCGCATCCGGGAGAACGCGTACGCGGCCAGCGCCGACAGGAAGATCGACGCGAAGCTGGCCACGCCCGCCAGCAGCAGCGAGTTGAGGAACCAGTGGCCGAACGCGGTCCGGTCGAACAGGTTGGTGAAGTTCTCCAGCGACGCCCCGGTCGGCAGCAGCTCGGTGGAGGAGAGCGTGCCGAGCGGGTTGAGCGCCGCGGAGATCACGAACATGATCGGGAAGAGGCTGAACAGCACCGCCAGCACCCCGACCAGATGCCGCCAACCCACCTGGGCGAACCACCGGCTGCGCGAGCGGCGGACCGCCGGTGTTTCCGCGATGCTGGTCACGAGTACACCTCCTCCTGCTTACGGGTACGCCGGAAGCTGATCGCCGAGACGGTCGCCACGATCGCGAAGATGAAGATCGAGACGGTGGCGGCCAGGCCGTACTCGGCGCCCTGCGCGCCGAACGCCAGCCGGTAGGTGTAGGTGATCAGCAGGTCGGTGGCGCCGTTGCGCGGGTTGTCCGGCGCGAACGGCCCGCCCTCGGTGGTGAACAGGATCGCGTTGACGTTGTTGAAGTTGTACGCGAACGACGCGATCAGCAGCGGCGAGAGCGCCACCAGCAGCAGCGGCAGGGTGACCGCCTTGAACGACTGCCACGGGCTGGCCCCGTCGACCGAGGTGGCCTCGGTCAGCTCGCGCGGGATGGCCTGGAGCGCGCCGGTGGCCACCAGGAACATGTACGGGTAGCCGAGCCAGAGCTGCACCAGCAGCACCGCGACGCGGGCCGACCAGGCGCCGCCGAACCAGTCGACGTCCAGCCCGAACAGGTTGTTGAGCAGGCCGAAGTCGGTGTTGAACATGTCCCGCCAGACCAGCAGCATCGCGAACGACGGCATCGCGTACGGGAGGATCAGCAGCACCCGGTAGAAGTTGGTGCCCCGCATCCGGGGCGAGTGCAGCGCGAGCGCGATGGCCATGCCGAGCAGGAAGGTGAAGCCGGTGGAGCCGACCGCGAACGCGAAGTTCCACGCCAGCGTGCCGAAGAACGGTCCGGAGATGTTCGAATCGGTGAGCACCGCGCCGAAGTTCTTCAGCCCGACGTTCACCTTCCAGCCCTGGGTGAGCCGCTCGCCGTCGGCGGCGACGAAGGAGCCGATCTTCTCGTCGGCGGTCCAGGTCTTGCCGCTCTCGCTGTCGGTGATGCAGTCGCAGCCGGCGTCGTACGCCCGGGCCGCCTTGCCCTCGTAGGCCCGGGTGAGGCCGTTGGAGCGGATCGCGCCGTCGTCGGTCGGCACGATCAGCGCGGTGACGGCGTCGCTGCGGCTGCTGGCCTGCCCGATGTTCAGCACGGTGTAGCCGTCCGCGGCGGTGATCTTGCCGCTGAGGCTGCTGACGGTGACGGCACCGGCGTCGAGCTGGCGCAGCCCGCCCGCGTCGCCCGCGAAGACCTCCTTGGTCTTCGGGTCGCTGAGCAGGAAGGTCAGCGGGCCGGTCGCCGGGTCGCCGGTGGTGGCGATGGTGAGCGCGTACTCGGTCGAGCCGGGGACCTGCTTCACCGAGGAGGTCTGGATGGCGACGACCGCGTCGTCCTTGCTGCCGCGGTGGCCGTCGCCGAAGTTCGTGAACGCGGTGCTCGCGGTGAAGAGCACCGGGAGCACCTGGAACGCGATCAGGAAGAGCGTGCCGGGGACCAGGTACTTGGCCGGGATGTGCCGGCGGCCCAGGTAGAGGTAGAACAGGCCGGCGGTGGTGGCCACCAGGACGCCCAGCCCGATCCAGTGCTCGGCCTCGATGAGCGGGAACGCCGCCCAGAGCGCGATCCCGGCCACCAGGCCGAGCAGGACCACCTTGACGACGAGGCCGGTCGCGGTGATCGGCGCGTGGTTCCGCGCGGTACGCGAGGTGCGCGGGAGCCCGGGACGAGCGGGCTCCCGGCCCGGGGTCCGCGTGGCGGACCCCGGGCCGGACAGCGGCGCGCTCATTACTTGATCTGACCCTGGATGGTCTTGCCAGCGGCCGTGATCGTCTTGGCCGGGTCAGCGCCACCGATGATGGCGGCCTCGGCCTTGCCGAACGGGTCCCAGATCGCGGCCATGGCCGGGATCGCCGGGAGCACCTGGCCGTTCTTGCCGGCCTCGGAGAACTTCGCCAGGTCCGGGTCCTCGCCCTTGACCTGGTCGAAGGCGGCGGTCAGCGCCGGCGGGCGCGGCTCAGCCTGGTACAGCGCGACGGCCAGCTCGGGCTTGGTCACGTAGTTGGTGACGAACTCCTGGGCCAGGGCCTTGTTCTTGCCCTTGGCGGCCACGTAGAACGCCTGGACGCCCACGAACGGCTGGGCCTCCTTGCCACCGGCGAAGCCGGGGACCGGGGAGATGTCGTACTTGATGCCGGCCTTCTTGGCGTCGGCCACGGCCCACGGGCCGGAGACCAGGAAGGCGCACTTCTTGCCGGTGAAGGTGGCGATGGAGTTCTCGCCGGTGATGGACCGCTTGAGCGCGCCCTCGCCCTTCTCGCCGAGCTTCGCGATCTTCTGGAACGCGGCGATCGACTCCGGCTTGCCCACGCCCAGGTCCTTCGGGTCGTAGTCGCCGTTGGCGGCGGTGCCGAACAGGTAGCCGCCGGCCGAGGAGTACAGCGGGTAGATGTGGTACGCGTCGCCGTTCTGGCCGGACTGGAGGCAGAGGATCTCGCTGGCCTTCTTCTCCGCCTTGAGCTTCTTGCCGGCGGTGACCAGGTCCTCGATGGTCTTCGGCGCCTCGGGGGCCAGCTCGGTGTTGCGGATCAGCGCCAGGTTCTCGGTGGCGTAGGGCACGCCGTAGAGCTGGCCGTTGAAGGTGACCGCCTTGACCGCGGTCTCGTTGAAGCCGGCCTTCTGCTCGGCCGTGAGCTGGACCGGGTCGATGGCGCCGTTCTGGACCAGGTTGCCGATCCAGTCGTGCGCGCCGACCACGGCGTCCGGGCCGCTGCCCTGCTGGGAGGCGGTGACGAAGTTGGTCTGCAGGTCCTTGGAGACGGCCTGCACCTCGACGGTCACGCCGTTCTCCTTGCCGAACTCCTCGGCGAACGGCTTGAGGGCGGCGGTGCGCTTGTCGTCGGCCCAGATGACCAGCTTGCCGCCGGTCGCCTTGGTGGCGGACTGCTCGGCGGCCGGCTTGTCGCTGCCGCTGTCACCACAGCCGGACGCGGCGAGCGCCAGGCCGAGGACGGCGACCACACCCGCGGTACGGATGCGCATCGGTACTCCTGTCGTCATGGCGGCACGCCGGGGGAAGGGCGACCGCCAGTGGGAACCTCTGAAATTTCTTGCTGACCGGCGCGGGGGTGCTGCGCCGCTGCTCTCGCATGTTGCGGGGACGTTAGCAAGAGGTTGCAGAGAATGGAAGGGCTTGCAGAAGTGTACGCAAGACTTTGCCGTTGAGCTAAAGTGCCGCCATGCGCGCTCGACTGTCCGACATCGCCCAACAGGCCGAAGTCAGCGAGGCCACGGTGTCGCGGGTGCTCAACGACCGCCCCGGAGTGGCCCCGGAGACCCGGCAGGCCGTCCTCACCGCCCTCGACGTGCTCGGCTACGAACGTCCGGCCCGGCTGCGCAAACGCAGCGCCGGGTTGGTCGGCCTGGTCGTGCCCGAGCTGGACAACCCGATCTTCCCGGCGTTCGCCCAGATCATCGAGTCCGCGCTGGCCCCCACCGGCTATACGCCGGTGCTGTGCACCCAGACGCCCGGCGGCGTCCGCGAGGACGAGTACGTGGAGATGCTGCTGGACCGGCAGGTCTCCGGCATCGTCTTCGTCTCCGGCCTGCACGCCGACACCGCGGCCGACCACGACCGGTACCGCACGCTGCTCGCCCGGCCGCTGCCGATCGTCATGATCAACGGGTACGCCCCGGGCATCCCCGCGCCGTTCGTCTCCTGCGACGACCGGGAGTCCGCCGAACTCGCGGTCGCCCACCTGGTTGCGCTCGGGCACCGGCGGATCGGCCTGATCACCGGTCCGGACCGGTTCGTCCCGGTGCAGCGCAAGGTCGCCGGCTACAAGGCCGCGATGCGGCGCCTCACCGACGTCGCCGACGACGACCTGACCGAGCTGACCGAGCTGTCCCTGTTCGGCGTGGAGGGCGGCGAGGCCGCCGCCGGCCGGCTCCTCGAACGCGGGGTGACCGGCCTGGTCTGCGGCTCCGACCTGATGGCGCTCGGCGCGATCCGGGCCGCCCGCCAGCGCGGCCGGTCCGTTCCCGAGGACGTCTCGGTGGTCGGCTACGACGACTCCCCGCTGATGGCCTTCACCGACCCGCCGCTGACCACCGTGCGCCAGCCGGTCGCGGCGATGGCGGTGGCCGCCGTCCGGGCCCTGGTCGACGAGATCAACGGGCACCCGTCCCCGAACTCCGAATACCTGTTCCGCCCGGAGCTGGTGGTGCGCGGCTCCACCGCCGTGGCGAGACCAACCCCCACCCCCAAACGCCAACGCCCCACCCCCACCCCCTCCCTCCCCATCCCCGCCTAACCCACCCCGCCCGCCCCATCCCGGCGATCTTGCACGTTGGGCCCCGGCGAAAGGGATGAATCGCCCGCAGCCGGGGCCGAAAGTGCAAGATCGAGGGCGCAGGGGCGGGCGGGGAAGGCCGGGGGCGTCTCGGGATGCGGGACGGGGGGTGACGGGGGACCGCGCGGGCTGACGGGTGACCGGCGTCATTTCTTGCGCAAGGAATGCTTGACTCTTGCAGCGTCGGCGCGGCATTCTGCTCACACACCCTGCGCCGCCACAGAACGGGAATCGACACCGATGACCTCCGCCCCCACCCCCACCCCCCTGGCCACCGACGACGACTGGTGGCGGTCCGCAGTCGTCTACCAGGTCTACGTCCGCAGCTTCGCGGACGCGAACTCCGACGGCGTCGGTGACCTCCAGGGCATCCGGGGGCGCCTGCCCTACCTGCGCGAGCTGGGCGTGAACGCGCTCTGGCTGACGCCCTTCTACACCTCGCCGCAGGTCGACGCCGGCTACGACGTGGCCGACTACCGGGACGTCGACCCGCTGTTCGGCAACCTCACCGACTTCGACGAGATGATCACCGACGCGCACGCCCTGGGCCTGCGGATCATCGTCGACCTGGTGCCGAACCACACCTCCAGCGCGCACCCCTGGTTCGCCGCGGCGCTCGCCGCCGGCCCGGGCTCACCCGAGCGCGAGCGCTACCTGTTCGCCGACGGCAAGGGCGAGCAGGGCGAGCTGCCCCCGAACGACTGGGAGAGCATCTTCGGCGGCCCGGCCTGGACGCGGGTGGTCGACGGCCAGTGGTACCTGCACCTGTTCGACCCGGCCCAGCCGGACCTGAACTGGCGCCACCCCGAGGTGCGGGCCGAGTTCGAGGACGTCCTGCGCTTCTGGCTGGACCGCGGCGTCGACGGCTTCCGGATCGACGTGGCACACGGGATGATCAAGGCCGAGGGCCTGCCGGACGTCGGCTTCAGCACGATGACCACCGGGCAACGCCAGTCGGATCTGCTGGGCAAGGGCCGACTGCCCTACTTCGACCAGGACGAGGTGCACGACATCTACCGCGCCTGGCGGCCGATCCTGGACAGCTACCCGGGCGGCCGGATGGCGGTCGCCGAGGCCTGGGCCGAGACGCCGCAGCGGCTGGCCCGCTACATCGGCCCGGACGAGCTGCACCAGGCATTCAGCTTCGACTTCCTGGAAGCCACCTGGTCGGCCGACTCGTTCCGCAAGGTGATCGACACGGCGCTGGCCGAGGCGACCATCGTCGGCGCGCCGACCACCTGGGTGCTCTCCAACCACGACAAGCAGCGCCACGTCACCCGGTACGGCGACGGCGAGGTCGGCCTGCGCCGCGCCCGGGCCGCCGCGCTGCTGATGTTCGCGCTGCCCGGCTGCGCGTACGTCTACCAGGGCGAGGAACTGGGCCTGCCGGAGGTGCTGGACCTCCCGGACGAGCTGCGCCAGGACCCGTCGTTCCTGCGCACCGGCGAGAGTCGGGACGGCTGCCGGGTGCCGATCCCGTGGAGCGGCGAGCTGGCCCCGTACGGCTTCGGGCCGGACGGCAGCGAACTGAGCTGGCTTCCGGCGCCGGCGACCTGGCGGGCCCTCTCGGTGGCCGCCCAGTCCGGGGTGCCCGGCTCGACGCTGGAGCTGTACCGGGCGGCGCTGCGGATCCGGGGCGAGCACCCGGCGCTGGCCGGCCTCGGCGGCATCACCTGGCTGGAGACCGAACCGGGCGTGCTGGCGTTCCGCCGCGCCGCCGGGGACACGGAGCTGACCTGCGTGGTCAACCTCAGCGGCGCCGACGTGACGGTCGCCGGCCACGGCCGGCCGCTCGTCGCCAGCGCCGACCTCACCGAGCGGGGCGACGGACACGTCCTGCCGGTGGACGCAGCCGCGTGGTTCGAACGGCGCTGAGCCGGGTAACCCGCCAACGACCTGGTCGTCCGTTGTGCTCCGCGCCGACGGGCGGCTGGGCTGCCGACCCCTTGTGGTGGGGGGTGAGGTGACACCGGCCCCCGGGAGTCCGCTCCCGGGGGCCGATGTCCGTCCGGGAACCGCGCCGGAGGTCAGGCGCCCTTGGCGGTGAGCAGCGCCGCGATCCGGGCGAAGCCGGCGCGGACCTCGTCGGAGTCCGGCGGGTTCGCCGGCTGCGGCTCCGGCTGACGTTCGGCGGCCAGCTCCAACTCGTCGTCGATGACGTCCTCGAAGTCGCCGTACAGGTCGGCCTGGTCGGTCTCGTCCGTGGCGGCGATCTGCGCGGCGGCGATCTCGCCGCGGATCTCCTCCGGCGTCAGCGCCGGCAGCAGCGGCTCCACGACCGCCATCAGCTGCTCCTCGGCCACCACCGCCTCGGCCAGCGCCAGCGCGTGCGGCCGCTCGTACGGGCCGCAGACCACCGGCTCCCACTCGTCCTCGGCGGCCAGCGGGCCGAACGTGATGATCCAGGGCAGGCCCAGCATCGGCGAGTCGTCCGGCAGGTCCAGTGTCACGAGTGCGCCCACCGGCCCATCATCGTCGTTCCGCGCCCGCGTGGGGACCGCAATCCCCCGAGTCTCCCCGCTCAGGCGACCGCCGTCAGCCACGCGTACCGGCGTCCAACGCCGCCCGGACCAGCGCGACCGCCCGCTCCGGCGGCACACCCAGGCGACGCGCCTCGGCCGCGTAGTCGGCGGCGGCCCGGTGCAGCCGGTCGGTGGCGTCGTCGCGTCCGGGGGCCACCACGGTGCCGTGCCGGCCCCGGGTCTGCACCAGCCCGGCGGCCTCCAGCTCGCGGTAGGCCCGCGCCACCGTGTTCACCGCCAGCCCCAGGTCGGCGGCGAGCTGCCGGACCGCCGGCAGCCGGGTGCCCACCGCCAGCCGCCCGTCGGAGACGGCGCTCGCGAGCTGCGCGCGCACCTGCTCGTACGGGGGTGTCGCCGACTCCGCGTCCACCCGGATCCGCGGGCTCATCCCCCACCCCCGGGGGTGCCCGGGTCGGTCTCCTCGTCGAGCACGTCCGCCTCCACGTCCACCTCGCGCGCGCCGCCCTCGGCCAGGTCGACCACCCGCCCGTAGCGGCTGGTGGCGGCCAGCGCGGCGCCGAAGAGCACCATCTGGTTGAGCAGGTAGAGGTAGAGCAGCAGGCCCACGGCGGTCGCCACCACCGTGTACGCCGGATTCCGCTCGGTGCGCACCACGTAGTAGCGCCCCACGGTGTTGAGCAGCGTGATGCCGACCGCGACGGTCAGCACGGCCGGGCGCAACCGGCGGCGGCTCATCCGCAGCCGGGGCACGGCCAGCAGCAACGCGGCGGCGAGCACGGCGTTGACCAGCACGCTCAGCACCGCGCTGACCGTGGTCAGGCCGACCGAGCCGGTGCTGCGCAGCAGGAAACGCAGCAGCGACTCCAGCGCGTCGACGGCGGCGACCGAGACGAAGAGCAGCACGAAGACCGCGACCAGCACGCCCAGGTCGACCAAACGGCGCACCACGAGGTTGCCGGGCTGCTGGTTGAAGCCGTACATGAGGCGCTGCGACGAGCGGATCGCCTCCACCCAGCCGATCCCGGTGAAGACCAGGATGACCAGGCCGACCACGCCGACGGTGTTGCTGCTCTCGGCGATCTGCGCCGGGTCGAGGAAGGGCAGGTTCTCCCGGAGGAAATCACCCGCCGCGCGGCTGACCTCCTCGTTGTCGCGCAGCACCGCGCCGAAGATCCAGTACGCGACCAGCGCGAGCGCGAACACGGCGAAGAAGCCGTAGTAGGCGATGGCGGCGGCGAGCCGCCCGGCGAGCAGGTCGGCGTAGAGCGTCCCGGCCAGCCAGAGGTGGTCGAACGCGGACGAGCGACCGCGGGCCGCGTCGATCCGGCGCCCGATCGCCGCCTCGATCCGGCCGAAGACGTTCACCCCGTCATCCTCGCCGATCGCCGCCCCCGGCGGAGGCGGCCCGGCCGGCCGGGTGTTCAGCGCGGGCCGCCGAGCCGGAAGTCGCGGCGCGGCTGCCAGCGGGTCGCCCCGCTGTGCGAGAAGAGCGTGAACGCCTCCACCTCGAACAGCGCGGAGAAGTCGGCCAGGTCCTCGTACGCCTTGTCGAGCACCTCGGGCGGCACGTCCTGGGCCACTGTGACGTGCGGGTGGTAGGGGAAGCGCGCCTCGCGCCGCAGCTCCGGGGCCGAGTTGATGGCGGCGGCGAGCAGCTCGCACTCGCTGATCCCGGCCGCCACCGTCACGAAGACCACCTGGGTGACCGGGCGGAACGTGCCGGTGCCGCGCAGGTGCAGCGTGAACGGCAGGTGCGTGGCGGCCACCCGGCTCAGGTGTTCCTCGACCGCGGGCAGCGCGCGGACCGGGATCTCGGTGGGCCCGAGCAGGGTGACGTGGGCCGGGACGGCCTGCGGGTCGCCGGCGGAGACCCGGCGGCGGGTGAGCAGCCCGCCCCACGGCTCCGGCACGTCGACCGCGATCCCGATCTGGATCGTGTCCCCGCCGCCCGGCGCTGCGTCACTGCCCGCCACGTTGCGCGCCATCCCTCCGGTCACCGTCACCGTTGCCGCCCCGGGCCGCTACTCGAACCGCACCGGGGGGAAGAAGCCGACCCGCTCGTACACGGTGCGCAGGGTGCCGGCCGCCACCGCCCGGGCCTTCTCCGCGCCCTGTGCGAGCAGCTTGTCGAGCTGGGCCGGGTCGTCCAGGTAGGCGTTGGTGCGCTCCTGGACCGGGGTGACGAACTCCCGCACCACCTCGGCGAGGTCCTTCTTGAGATCGCCGTAGCCCTTGCCGTCGTACGCCGCGACCAGGTCGTCGATGCTCCGGCCGGAGAGCGCGGAGTAGATGGTGAGCAGGTTGGAGACGCCCGGCTTCCCGGTCGCGTCGAAGACGATCTCGCGGCCGGTGTCGGTGACCGCCGAGCGGATCTTCTTGGCCGAGCGGGCCGGATCTTCCAGCAGGTCGATGATGCCGGCCGGGGAGGAGGACGACTTCGACATCTTGGCCGTCGGGTCCTGCAGATCGACGATCTTGGCGGTGTCCTTCACGATGTGTGGCGCCGGCACGGTGAAGGTCGGGCCGAACAGCGAGTTGAACCGCTGGGCCAGGTCGCGGGAGAGCTCCAGGTGCTGCCGCTGGTCCTCGCCGACCGGCACCGCGTGCGCCTGGTAGAGCAGGATGTCGGCGGCCTGGAGGATCGGGTAGGTGAACAGGCCCACGCTGGCCCGCTCACTGCCCTGCTTCTGCGACTTGTCCTTGAACTGGGTCATCCGGCCGGCCTCGCCGAAGCCGGTGATGCAGCCGAGCACCCAGGCCAGCTGCGGATGCTCGGGCACCTGCGACTGGGCGAAGAGGATGCTGCGCTCCGGGTCGATGCCCAGCGCGAAGAGCTGCGCGGCCGCCACCCGGCTGCGTCGCTTGAGCAGCTCGGGGTCGTGCCCCGCGGTGATCGCGTGCAGGTCGACCACGCAGTAGAACGCCTCGTGGCTGTCCTGCAGCGCCACCCAGTGCCGCAGCGCGCCCAGGTAGTTCCCGAGGTGGAACGAGTCGGCCGTCGGCTGGATGCCGGAGAAGACGCGCGGGCGGGCGGGTACGTCGGACATGGCGGCAATTCTGTCAGCAAGCCCCCGGGTCCGTCATGACGGGCCGGCGGGTCGGGCGGGTACGGGCGGGCGCGGGCCGTTGACCTCGCGCCGGGGCTCGGGCAGCCGGCGTACGGAGACCGCCAGGCGGGACACCCGCCGGCCGTCGAGCGCCAGCACCCGCAGCAGCCAGCCCTCCGGATCGGCGGCATCCGTACCGTCGGCCGGGTCGTCCCGCACCGGCACCTCGTCGCCGACCACCGGCAGGCGGCCCAGCGCGGCCATCACGTACCCGCCGACCGTCTCGTAGGGGCCGGCGGGTAGCGGCACCCCGGTGCGTTCGGCGAAGTCGGCCAGGTTGAGCCGGCCGTCGACCACGGCGGGCAGGCCGGCCGGCCCCGGGTCGGGCGGGCCGTGACGCCCGTCGTGGATCTCCCCGACCAGCTCCTCCACCAGGTCCTCGCAGGTGACGATGCCGGCGGTGCCGCCGTACTCGTCGACCACGACGGCCAGGTGGTGCCCCTCCCGGCGCATCTCGGTGAGCGCCGCGAGCACCCGCTTGCTGCCCGGCAACCGCTTCACCTCGCGGGTCAGCTCACCGACCGCGACCCGGCCGGCCGGTTCCGGGCGCAGCAGCACGTCCCGCAGGTGCACCAGGCCGACCACGTCGTCGTGCGTGCCGTCCACCACCGGGTAGCGGGTGTGCGGGTCGGCCCGGACCAGCCGCTGCGCCTCGGCCACGGGCAGGCCGGCGGCGAGGAAGACCACCTCGGTGCGGGGCACCATCACCTCGCGGACCAGCCGCGCGCCGGCCACCAGCACCTCGTCGATGATCCGCCGCTCGTCCGGGTCGAGCAGCGTGTTCGCGGCGACCAGGTCGCGCAGGTCGGCCTCGCTGATCCGTTCCCGCCCGGCGGTGGGACTGGCCCCGAGCAGGTCGGTCACCACCCGGGTGGCGCCGTCGGCGGCCCGCACCACGAGCCGGGCCACGGCCCGGGCGAGCGGGCCGGATTCGCGTCGGGACCGCCCCGACGGTCGCCGCCGGGGCCCGGGACCACCCGCTTCCCGCATGACAAGCATGGTAGACAGCGACCGCCGCACGGCCGGCCCGATGTGCGGATCTGTTCAATCCTGATGGATCGTGATGGAATGGAGTGACGCTCACTCGACCGTCGCGCCGTCGCCGCCGGCCGTAGGGTGATCACGGACGGCCGACACGGACGCGGCCAGGCAGGAGGATCGACGTGAAACTGCTCGTCACCGGCGGCGCCGGCTACATCGGCAGCGTGGTGACCCGGATGCTGCTCGACCACGGCCACCAGGTGACCGTGCTGGACGACCTGCGCACCGGCCACCGCGAGGCGCTCGCCCCCGACGCCACCCACGTCGACCTGCCCGTGCACGAGGCCGCCCGGGTGCTCACCCCGGACGCCGGGTTCGACGGGGTGCTGCACTTCGCCGCCCTGATCGCCGCCGGCGAGTCGATGATCCGCCCCGAGCTCTACTGGCACACCAACACCGTCGGCTCGATCGCCCTGATCGACGCCGTCCGCGCCGCCCGGGTGCCCCGGATGGTCTTCTCCTCGACCGCCGCCGTCTACGGCAACCCCATCGAGCTGCCCATCCCGGAGACCGCCGTCAAGGCCCCCACCAACACGTACGGGGCGACCAAGCTGGCCGTCGACATGGCGCTCACGTCCGAGGCGATCGCGCACGAGCTGGGCGCCGTCTCGCTGCGCTACTTCAACGTCGCCGGGGCGTACCTGCGCGACGGGTCGGCGATCGGCGAACGGCACGACCCGGAGACGCACCTCATCCCGATCGCGCTCGACGTGGCCGCCGGCCGGCGCGAGAAGCTCCAGCTCTTCGGCGACGACTACCCGACCGTCGACGGCACCTGCGTCCGCGACTACATCCACGTGGAAGACCTGGCCCGCGCGCACCTGCTCGCGCTCGACGCCGCCACGCCCGGCCGGCACCGGATCTACAACCTGGGCAACGGCAGCGGCTTCACCAACCGCCAGGTCGTCGACGTGGTCCGTGAGGTCACCGGCCACCCGGTGCCGGTCGAGGTGGCGCCACGCCGCGAGGGCGACCCCGCCGAGCTGGTCGCGTCGTCCGCGCTGGCCCGCGACGAGCTGGGCTGGGTGCCGGCCAAGCCGACCCTGCACGACATGGTCGGCGACGCCTGGGCGTTCTACCGGGCGCACGTCGCGGGACAGCCGTCGTGACCGTCGCCGAGCGCGCCACCGCCGGCTTCCGGCAGCGGTACGGCGCCGAGCCGGTCGGCCGCTGGGCGGCTCCCGGGCGGGTCAACCTGATCGGCGAGCACACCGACTACAACGACGGCTTCGTGCTGCCCTTCGCGCTGCCGCTGCGTACCGTGGTCGCCGCGGCGCCCGGCCCGGACGGGCGCTGGACGGTCTGGTCGGAGCTGGACGAGGCACCGGTGGAGTTCGGCGCGGCGGAGGCCGACGAGCCCGGCCGGGTCGACGGCTGGGCGGCCTACGTGGCCGGGGTGGTGTGGGCGCTGCGCGCCGCCGGCCTCGACGTGCCCGGCGCCCGGCTCGCCGTCGCCTCCGACGTCCCGGTCGGCTCCGGGCTCTCCTCGTCGGCCGCCATCGAGTCGGCGGTGCTGGCCGCGCTGGTCGACCTCGGCGGGCTCGACCTGCCCACCGAACGCTGGCCCCGGCTCGCCCAGCGCGCCGAGAACGACTACGTCGGCGCGCCCACCGGGATCATGGACCAGTCCGCTGTCGTCCGGGGCCGCGCGGGTCACGCGCTGTTCCTCGACTGCCGCACCGAGGAGGTCGAGCAGATCCCGTTCGACCTGGACGCGGCCGGGCTGGCCGTGCTGGTGGTCGACTCCCGCGCGCCGCACCGGCACGCCGACGGCGAGTACGCGGCCCGGCGGAAGAGCTGCGAGCGGGCCGCCGCGACGCTCGGGGTGGCCGCCCTGCGCGACGTGCCCGCCGACGGCCTCGACGCGGCGCTGGCCCGCCTCGACGACGACGAGACCCGACGCCGGGTCCGGCACGTGGTCACCGAGAACCAGCGGGTGCTCGACACCGTCGCGTTGCTGCGCGCCGACCGGGTCCGCGACACCGGTCCGCTGCTCACCGCCTCGCACGCCTCGATGCGCGACGACTTCGAGATCACCGTCCCGGAGATCGACACCGCGGTCGAGGCGGCGCTGGCGGCCGGGGCGCACGGCGCGCGGATGACCGGCGGCGGCTTCGGCGGCTGCGTGCTCGCCCTGGTCGACGCGGACGCCGCCGACGAGGTGGCGCGTGCCGTGGCGGCGGCCTACGCCGAGCGCGGCTTCGCCGCCCCCCGCACCCTGACCGTCCTCCCCGCCCCCGGCGTCACCCGCCTCCCCTGACCCGCCCTCCCCGCCCTCCCCGCCCTCCCCGCCCTCCCCCGCCCTCCCCCAGTCTCCCCCGGTCTACGCCCCTGATTCACGGAAAGAGTGGCCATCCACGCTCGGATGGCCACTCTTTCCGTGAATCAGCGCGACGGGCGCGACGAGGGCGACGGGGGCGACGGGGAGGTGTCAGGCGGCTTCGACGATCATGCCGGCGCCTACCGTGCGGTTGGTGGATTCGTCGATGATCACGAAGCCGCCGGTGGTGCGGTTGCGGCGGTACTCGTCGGCGAGCAGCGGCACCGTGGTGCGCAGCCGGACCCGGCCGATCTCGTTGAGCTTCAACTCGGCCGCCGTCTCGTCCCGGTGCAACGAGTTGATGTCCAGCCGGTAGTGCAGCTCCCGCACGATCGTCCGCGCCGAACGGGTGGTGTGCTTGATCGCGTACCGGCCGCCGACCTGCAACGGCCGGCTCTCGTCCATCCAGCAGATCATCGCCTCGATGTCCTGCGCGACCATCGGGGCGTTGTTCGGCCGGCAGATCAGGTCACCGCGGGAGATGTCGATCTCGTCGGTCAGCCGGACCGTCACCGACATCGGCGGGAACGCCTCGTCCACCGGGCCGTCGGCCGTCTCCACCGCGGCGATCCGGCTGGTGAAGCCGGACGGCAGCACCATCACCTCGTCACCCGGCTTGAGCACGCCCGAGGCCACCTGACCGGCGTAGCCCCGGTAGTCGGTGACGGTGGTGGACTGCGGCCGGATCACGTACTGCACCGGGAACCGGACGTCGACCAGGTTCCGGTCCGAGGCGATGTGCACCCGCTCCAGGTGGTGCAGCAGCGAGGGGCCTTCGTACCACTGCATGTTCTCGGAGCGGGTGACGATGTTGTCGCCGCGCAGCGCGGAGATCGGCACCACGGTCAGGTCCGGCGCGTCGAGCTTCGCGGCGAACGCGGTGAACTCGTCGGCGATCCGCTCGAAGACCTCCTGCGACCAGTCGACCAGGTCCATCTTGTTGACGCACAGGACCAGGTGCGGCACCCGCAGCAGCGAGCAGAGGAACGCGTGCCGGCGCGACTGCTCCACCAGGCCCTTGCGCGCGTCCACCAGGATCAGCGCCAGGTCGGCCGTGGACGCGCCGGTGACCATGTTCCGGGTGTACTGGATGTGCCCCGGGGTGTCGGCGATGATGAACTTCCGCCGCGGCGTGGCGAAGTAGCGGTACGCCACGTCGATGGTGATGCCCTGCTCCCGCTCGGCGCGCAGGCCGTCGGTGAGCAGCGCCAGGTTGGTGTATTCGTCGCCGCGCGCCGCGCTGACCGCCTCGACCGCGGCGAGCTGGTCGCTGAAGAGCGACTTGGTGTCGTACAGCAGCCGGCCGATCAGGGTCGACTTGCCGTCGTCGACGCTGCCGGCGGTGGCGAACCGCAGCAGGTCCATCGGCCGGGCGGCGGTCTCCCCGTCGGCCGGTGCCCAGGTGTCGACACTCATCAGAAGTAGCCCTCTCGCTTGCGGTCCTCCATGGCGGCCTCGCTGACCCGGTCGTCGCCGCGGGTCGCGCCGCGCTCGGTGATCCGGGTGGCGGCCACTTCCTCGATCACCTTCTCCACCGTGTCGGCGTCCGAGCGGACCGCCGCGGTGCAGGAGGCGTCACCCACGGTCCGGTACCGCACCTGGGCCTTGAACGGCTGCTCACCGGCGCGGGCCCGGAAGAACTCGTTGACCGCGTAGAACATGCCGTCGCGCTCGATCACCTCGCGCTCGTGCGCGAAGTAGATCGCCGGCAGCGGGATCCGCTCCCGGGCGATGTAGTGCCAGACGTCCAGCTCGGTCCAGTTGGAGAGCGGGAACACCCGGATCGACTCGCCGGGGTGGTGCCGGCCGTTGTACAGCGACCACAGCTCCGGACGCTGGTTCTTCGGGTCCCACTGGCCGAACTCGTCGCGGAAGCTGAACACCCGCTCCTTGGCCCGGGCCTTCTCCTCGTCCCGTCGGGCGCCGCCGAAGAGCGCGTCGAAGCGGTGCTTCTCCACCGCGTCGAGCAGCACCGGCGTCTGGATGCGGTTGCGCATGCCGTCGGCCGACTCGCGGACCATGCCCTTGTTCAGCGCCTCCGGCACGCTGGCCACGATGAGGTGCAGGCCCAACTCGGCCACCCGCTGGTCGCGGTAGTCGAGCACCTCGGGGAAGTTGTGCCCGGTGTCCACATGCATCACCGGGAACGGGATGTTGGCCGGCGCGAACGCCTTCTGCGCCAACCGGAGCATCACGATCGAGTCCTTGCCACCGGAGAAGAGCAGGACCGGCCGCTCCATCTCGGCGACGACCTCGCGCATCACGAAGATGCTCTCCGCCTCGAGCGCGTCGAGGTGCGACACCTGGTACGCGGCGGGGGCCGTCATGACACGAACTCGATTCGCTCGGATCCGTACATCGGATTCCAGACCTTTCCGGTCGGAGTCGTGAAGAAGAACGCTCAGGTTACCCGGAACGGCGCTGCAACGCGGCAAGCAACCGACTCGCGAGATCCTTGCGGCAGACCAGCAGATCGGGTAGGCGCGGGTCGGCCTCGTTGTATTTCAGCGCAGAACCGTCGATCCGGGAAGCGTGCAGTCCGGTGGCCGTCGCCACAGCGACCGGAGCGGCCGAGTCCCACTCGTACTGGCCGCCGGCGTGGATGTACGCGTCGACCTCGCCGGTCACCACCGCGGCGATCTTCGCACCCGCCGAGCCCATCGGAACCAGATGAGCGCCGACGTCCTCTGCCAGATCGGTCAGGAAAACCGGCGGACGGCTACGGCTGACCGCCAATCGGATGGCCCGCCCGCTGCCCGCCGTGGCCGCCTCCAAGGTCATCGGCGGGTACGCCGGCGGGTAGTCCGTGCCCAGCACCCGGTGCTGCGCCGGCAGGCCCACCGCGCCCGCCACCAGCCCGTGCGGCGTGGGCGCGTGCCGCGACCAGAGCGCCACGTGCACCGCCCAGTCCGCGCGCCCCTCCTCCGCGTACTCCCGGGTGCCGTCCAACGGGTCGATGATCCACACCCGGTCCGCGGTCAGCCGGGACATCGCCTCGCGGCTCACCTCGGCCGTCCAGGCCAGCCGCGAGCCCTCGTCCTCCTCCGACAACACCGCGTCCGCCGGGCGCCACCGGGCCAGCTCGGTCCGGATCAGGTCGTGCGAGACCTTGTCCCCGGCCGACGTCAGCGCCCCGGCGTCCGCGAAGCCCAGCTCCGCGCGCAGACCCGTCAACGCCTGCCCCGCCCGCGACGCCAACCAGCGGGCGAACGCGCCGTCGATCATCGGAGGACTGCCCATGGTGTCACCGCTCCCGTCGCCGGCTTCGCTCACGTCGCGAGGCGCAGACTACCGGCCGGCGCGGGGCCCGCCGGTCAAGCCCCGTGGTACAGGTTCTGCGTCGGCTCCACACCCTTGGTGACCACCGACTCCACCACGTCCGCCGCGCGGTCGACCAGGAACTCCAGCTCCTTGCGCTCCGCGCCGGAGAAATCCGAGAGTACGTAGTCGGCCGGGTCCTGCCGACCCGGCGGCCGCCCGATGCCGAACCGCACCCGGACGTAGTCCTTCGTGCCCAGCGACTTCGACATCGACCGCAGGCCGTTGTGGCCGCCCTCGCCGCCGCCGCACTTCACCCGCACCTGGCCGTAGCCGATGTCCAGCTCGTCGTGCACCGCGATCACCCGGGCCGGCGGGATCTTGTGGAACTGCGCCAGCCCGGCCACCGGGCCGCCGGAGAGGTTCATGTAGGTCAACGGCTTGAGCAGCACCAGCTTCGGGCCGCCGAACCCGAGCCGCCCCTCGGCCGCCTCCGCCACCGCCCGCTTGTGCCGGCCGAACTTCGCGCCCAGCCGGGCGGCCAGCAGGTCAGCCACCATGAACCCGACGTTGTGCCGGTTGTTCGCGTACTCCCGACCGGGGTTGCCCAGGCCGACCACCAGCCACGGCCCCGCCTCGTCCGTCACCTGAGACACCCCTTCCCGCTCGCTTCCCCGACGACCCGCCCCGATACGCCGACAGGCGCCCCCGGACACCGGGGACGCCTGTCGCACAGCCTGCGGACCGATCAGGCCTCGGTCTTCGCCTCGGCCGGGGCCTCGGCGCCCTCGCCGGCCGGAGCGCCCTCCGGCGACTCGGCGGTCTCCTCGCCGGTCTCGGCCTCGGCCTCCTCGGTGGCCTCCTCGACCTCGGGGAGGGTGGCCTCGAGCTGCTCGGCGGTCGGGGCGGCGGTCACCGAGGCGACAGCGGTCTCGTCGTCGGTGGCCAGCTCGACGCCGGCCGGCAGCTCGACGTCGGCGGCGGTGATCGTGGTGCCCGGCTCGGCGCCCTCGATCGACGCCTCCAGGTGGTCCGGCACCTTGGTGGCGTCGGCGGTCACCGACAGCGTGTCGTGGTCGTGCACGATCAGGGTGTCCTTCGCGGCCTCACCGGTCAGCTGAACCGGGACCTCGACGGTGACCTTCTCGCCACGACGGACGAGCAGCAGGTCCACGTGCTCGAAGGTGTCCTTGATCGGGTCGCGCTGGATCGCCTTCGGCAGCGCCAGCACCTGGGTGCCGTCGCTGACCTCGATCGCGAAGAGCTGGTTCGCGCCGCCCTTACGGATCGCGGCGGCGAACTCCCGGGCCGGCAACGCGATGTGCTTGGGCTTCTCGCCGTGGCCGTACAGCACGGCGGGCACCTTGCCGGCCCGGCGGGTACGACGGGCACCACCCTTGCCGAACTCGGTACGGGGCTCGGCGCTGATCTTTACCTCGGACACGGGGAAACTCCTGATGCTTCGCTGCGGCGGCTTGTCGTCTGGCGGTGCTGGGCGAGGGGCTCGCTGGGGCTCAAGGTCATGAACGACCGCCCGGAGCACCGCGTCGATGACGGCGCCTCCGCGCGGTGCTATTCAGCAGCCCGCCGGGCACCCTCGCCGTGGCAACCGCACCAGTCTACCCGAGCGATTTCCGCGCCTGCCGGCAGTCCCCCATTATCACCGCGCCGGCCGGTCCGCAGCGCAACGGCCCGGCCGCCGGACGATGCCGGCGACCGGACCGGAGTGCTCAGCTCAGGCCACCGAAGAGGGTGGTCACCGAACCGTCGTCGAAGACCTCCCGGATCGCCCGCGCCAGCAGCGGGGCGATCGACAGCACTGTCAACTTGTCGAGCTGCTTCTCCGGCGGCAGCGGCAGCGTGTTCGTCACCACGACCTCACTGATCGGGCTGTTCTTCAGCCGCTCGGTCGCCGGGTCCGACAGCAGCGCGTGCGTCGACGCGACCACGATCTCGGCCGCCCCCGACTCCTTCAGGATGTCCGCCGCCTTGGAGATCGTGCCGCCGGTGTCGATCATGTCGTCCACGATCAGGCACACCCGGCCCTCGACCTCGCCCACCACGCGGTTCGCCACCACCTGGTTCGGCTTCAACGGGTCCCGGGTCTTGTGGATGAACGCCAACGGGCAACCACCCAGCCGGTCCGTCCAGCGCTCCGCCACGCGCACCCGGCCCGAATCCGGCGCCACCACCGTCATCGGCCGGCCCGCGTACTTGTGCTCCACGTACTCGGCCAGGATGTCCATCGCGAACAGGTGGTCCACCGGGCCGTCGAAGAAGCCCTGGATCTGCGCGGTGTGCAGATCCACGGTGAGGATCCGGTTCGCGCCCGCGGTCTTCAGCAGGTCGGCCACCAGCCGCGCCGAGATCGGCTCCCGACCCCGGTGCTTCTTGTCCTGCCGGGAGTAGGGATAGAACGGCAACACCACGGTGATCCGCTTGGCCGAACCACGCTTCAGCGCGTCCACCATGATCAGGGTCTCCATGACCCACGTGTTCACCCCGTGCGTCACGGACTGCACCACGAAGGCGTCCGAACCACGGACCGAGTCCTTGAACCGGACGAAGATCTCACCGTTGGCGAACTCGTACGCGTCGGCGGGCGTCGGCGCGACGCCGAGCACCTCACCGATCTCCTTGGCCAGCTCCGGAAAACCCCTTCCGGAGAAGAGCATCAGGCTCTTGCGGTTCTCGGCGACGATGCTGCCCATGGGCCCGTCTGCTCCCGTATGTCGGTGGTGCCCGGCGGGGCCGGGGACTGTTCGGTTGCAGTATCCCCCGGGTTCACCGATCCACCCACGGCCCGGCGGTCCCCGTGGATTCAGTCACCTTCGCTTGCGGCCCCGCCCGCCTCCGACGCACCCTCCCGGGCCTGCCGCGCCGCGTCCGCCGCCGCCGTGCCGGCGCGCTTGCGCAGCACCCAGCCCTCCACGTTGCGCTGCTGACCACGCGCCACCGCCATCGCGCCCGCCGGCACGTCCGCGATGATCACCGAACCGGCCGCGGTGTACGCGCCGTCGCCCACCCGCACCGGCGCCACGAACATGTTGTCCGCCCCGGTGCGCGCGTGACTGCCGATCGTGGTGTGGTGCTTGCGCACCCCGTCGTAGTTGACGAACACCGTGGCGGCGCCGATGTTGCTGTGCTCGCCGATCGTCGCGTCCCCGACGTAGGACAGGTGGGGCACCTTCGAGCCCTCGCCGATCGTCGCCTTCTTCGTCTCCACGAACGTGCCGACCTTCGCCTTGCGGGCCAGCCGCGACTCCGGCCGCAGGTACGCGTACGGACCGACGCTGGCCTGCGGGCCCACCTCGGCGCCCACCGCGTGGCTGCGCACCACGCTCGCGCCCTCGCCCACCGCGGTGTCGACGAGCGTGGTGTCCGGGCCGACCGACGCGCCCGCACCGACCGAGGTGGTGCCCTGCAACTGGGTGTTCTGGTCGATCACGGCGTCCCGCTCCAGCGTCACCGTCACGTCGATCCAGGTGGTGTGCGGGTCGAGGATGCTCACGCCGGTACGCATCCAACCCTCGTTCACCCGGTCGCGCAGCAGCCGGCGCAACCCCGCCAGCTCGACCCGGTCGTTGCAGCCCAGCGTCTCCACGTGGTCGGCCGCGCGGTGCACCGCCACCGGCTCGCCCGCGTCCCGGAGCAGCGCGAAGACGTCGGTGAGGTATTCCTCGCCCTGGTCGTTGTCGGTGGAGAGCTTGCCCAGCGCCGCCCGGAGCCGGGTCGCGTCGAACGCGTAGATGCCCGCGTTGATCTCGCGCAGCGCGCGCTGCTGCGGCGTGGCGTCGCGCTCCTCGACGATCTGCGCCAGCCGTCCCTGCGTGTCCCGCACGATCCGGCCCAGGCCGGTCGGGTCCGGCACCTCGGCGGCCAGCACGGTCGCCGCGGCGGCGGCGCCCTCGTGCGCCTCGACCAGGGCCGCGACGGTCTCCGGCCGCAGCAGCGGCACGTCCCCGTTGATCACCACGAGCGTGCCGGTCGCGTCCGGCACCGCGTCCAGCGCGATGCGGACCGCGTGCCCGGTGCCGAGCTGGCGCTCCTGGAGCACCGGCGTGGCCGCCGGGGCCACCTCGGTCAGGTGCGCCCGCACCTGGTCGGCGCCGTGGCCGACCACCACCACGGTGCGGTCCGCGCCGAGCGGCTCGGCCGCCGCCAGGACGTGACCGAGCAGGGTACGGCCGAGCAGCGGGTGCAGCACCTTGGGCACGGACGACTTCATCCGCTTGCCCTCACCGGCGGCGAGCACGACAACGGTGCGGAGGTGGGGCTGGGACACGACGTGGCTCCCGTCGGGACGGCGACAGTCTCGCGGTCATGCTAACCACGCGACGAAGGGCAAAGAGCAGAAGCTCCCGGGAGAGGATTCGAACCCCTATAATCAGGACCAAAACCTGACGTCCTGCCATTAGACGACCCGGGATGGTCGAAAACGGGCAGAAAGGGCGCTGCCCGGCGGCTGCCTACACCTTACCGGTCGAGAGGTGGATCTTCATTGCTCATTCCCTTCATGATCCCCTCGATCCGCCAGTAGAGCCGACTGCCGCCCACCACGTGCACGGTCAGGCAACCGTGATAGCCAGCGCCGACGTTCTTACGGGTGGTCGTCGGGCGGTGCCTCTTGATCGTGGTGCGCTGGAAACGCTCCGCCGGCACCCCGACCTGCCCCGCCAACCACCGGACCGCGGCGGCGGCGTCCGCCGTCTCGTGGATGCTGACGCGAAAGCGACGGTCGTCGGGCGGCACCTCGACGGCGTCCAGGAAGCGCAGGAAGAGCCCGACCAGCATGGGATCACTGTTGACGAACTTGATCCGGCAGTCATGCGGACGCCACGGTTTGGCCTTTCCACCCTCGCACCAGTAGATCGCCGCGCCGACCAGCAGGAGTTCGCGTCGATCCAGCCGCCGCACCCATCCGGCAGCCGCCGCGACCCCCTCCGCGCGGGCCGCGTCGCGAGCCGCGCGATGCGCCGCCCACTGGGCATCGGAACGGGCGCGTTGGGCGACCCGGCGCCGCCGGCTCACCACCTCGGGATCGAGCGGCAGATGCCGCGTCCAGAGGTAGGCCGTCGACTTGGACACCCGGAGCCGCTCCGCGATCTCCCCCACCGGGGAGCCGGATCGCCGCAACGCGAGCGCTTCGGCGTACAACTCCGTCTTCCAGCCGCGATAGGTCGGCGCGTCGGGAGGTTCGTCACGGGCCACCATGCACGAAAGATTAGAACAGACGTACGACACTGGTCGCCGGCCGGCCGGCGCGGGCCGGGCCTGGCAGGATGGGGTGGGTGACCGACGTTCCCGGCAGCGACCGCGCTCGCCGGCGGGCCGTCCCGGCGGCCAAGCCCCGGGTGCGGATGTCCGCGGCGCAGCGGCGCGAGCAGTTGATCTCGATCGCCCGGCAGATCTTCGCCGAGCGCGGGTTCGACGCCACCTCGATCGAGGAGGTGGCGTCGCGGGCCAAGGTCTCCAAGCCGGTGGTCTACGAGCACTTCGGCGGCAAGGAGGGGCTCTACGCGGTGGTGGTGGACCGGGAGGTCCGTTCGCTGCTGGACCGCATCACCACGGCGCTGACCGCCGGGCATCCCCGGGAGCTGCTGGAGCAGGCCGCGTTGACGCTGCTGACCTACATCGAGGAGGAGACCAGCGGGTTCCGGGTGCTGGTCCGGGAGTCGCCGCTGATGTCGGCGACGGGCAACTTCAGCAGCGTGATGAACGACGTCGCGCACCAGGTGGAGCACATTCTGGGCGCGGAGTTCTCCAGCCGGGGGTACGACCCGAAGCTGGCGGAGCTCTACTCGCAGGCGCTGGTCGGCATGGTGGCGTTGACCGGGCGTTGGTGGCTGGAGGTGCGCAAGCCACGCAAGGAGACGGTGGCGGCGCACCTGGTGAACCTGGCCTGGAACGGCCTGTCGCACCTGGCGTCGAAGCCCGGCCCGATCACGGGTTAGCGGTTCCCCCCGGCGAGCGGGTGGTAGCGGCGGCGGCGCTCCTCCTCGGCGTGCTCGGGCGGCCCGACCTTGTCGTAGAGCCCGGTGGCGAGCAGGATCAGCCCGAACAGCAGCGACACGATGACCGTGGACATCGAGAAGTTCAGGAAGTTCGCCGAGGTCTGCAGCACGGACATCATCAGGATGCCGGTGACCAGGAAGACCGCGCCGGCGGTGAGGTTCATGTAGTGCCCGAGGTTGTCGCGGTGGGACGCGCCGACGATCAGGACCGCGCCGAAGACCACCGAGACCAGCGAGAAGGCCAGGTTGGTGCGCAGCCCGAGGGCGTAGGTGTCCGCCCGGCTGAACAACCCGTCACCCCAGGTCTCGAACACTCCCCAGACGCCGAAGGCCAGGATGTAGAGGCCGATGAGCCCGGACAGCAGCCGGTAGAGCGGTCGCGCGGGGTGGTTCACCGGGAAGTGCGCCATGGTGCCCTCCAGTCGCCTGACTGATTCGGGGCAATTGTCGCCCGAGCCATCCGCTCCCGTCCCGGAAAACGCCGATGGCCCGGCGCACCGCGCCGGGCCATCGGGACAGATCGGATCAGAGCACCAGGCGGGCCTTCTGCCAGGCCTCCTGCTCGTCGGTGCTGCCGACCTTGCCGTACATGCCGACCATCAGGAGCACCAGCGACAGGGTCAGGATCACGATGTCGGTCATGATCGAGAAGTTGAGGACGTTGGCGTCCGTCTGGAGGAACGCCAGCGCGGCCAGACCGACGACCATCAGGGTGTACGCCAGCCACTGGTTGATCGCGACGTCGAGGTTGCGGCCGATCGCGGTGCCGACCAGGATCACCACGCCGATCAGGATCGACAGCAACGAGTAGGCCATGTTGGTGCCCTGGCCGAGCACCTTGGTGTCGTCCTGCGCGAAGAAGTCGTTGCCGGCGCTGGCGATGATGCCGAGGCCGCCGAAGACGACGAAGTACAGACCAACGAGCCCGCCGATCGCCCGGTAGATCGGCCGCGCGGGGTGGTTGACGGGGGTGTGGGCCATCTCTGCGTCTCCAAGACCGTTCGGATGAGGGTTCCTCCGGTGATTGTCCCGTACGGCGGTCAGTGACGCCGCACACCCCCCACGCCTCAGCCGGCGGGTAGCTCGTCGGCCAGTGCCAACCACGTCTCCTCGGTGCGGTCCCGCTCGGCCCGCACCTCCTTGAGCTGGGCGTCCAGCTCGGCGACGCGGGCGTAGTCGGTGGCGTTGGCGGCGAGCTGCTCGTGCAGGTTCGCCTCCTTCTGTTCGAGCTTGGCGATCTGCCGTTCCAGCCGGTTGAGTTCCTTCTTCGCGGTGCGTACCTCGGCGGCGGACATGCCGTCGCGGGCCGGCGCGGCCGTGCCCGGGGTCAGGTCGGCGGGCGCCGGGCCACCGGCCGCGGCGGCGCGGGCCAGGTACTCGTCGACGCCGCCGGGCAGGTGCACGAGCCGCCCGTCGCCGAACATGCCGTACGCGACGTCGGTGACCCGCTCGATCAGGTAGCGGTCGTGACTGGCCACCACGATGGTGCCGGGCCAGGAGTCGAGCAGGTCCTCCAGCGCGGCGAGCGTGTCGGTGTCCAGGTCGTTGGTGGGCTCGTCGAGCAACAGCACGTTGGGCTCGCCGGCGAGCAGCCGCAGCATCTGGAGGCGGCGGCGCTCGCCGCCGGACAGGTCGCTCACCGGGGTCCAGAGCCGCCGGTCGTCGAAGCCGAAGATCTCGGCGAGCTGGGACGCGCTGATCTCCCGGTCGCCGAACTGCACCCGGCGGGCCACCTCCTCGACGGCCTCCAGCACGCGCAGGTGGCCGGGGAGTTCGGCGAGTTCCTGGGAGAGGAACGCCGGCCGCACGGTCTGCCCGGCGGCGAAACGCCCGCCGTCGGCGCGTGTCACGCCGGCGAGCAGCCGCAGCAGCGTGGTCTTGCCGGCGCCGTTGCGGCCGAGGACGGCGATCCGGTCGCCGGGGCCGACCTGCCACGTGGTGTCGCGCAGGATCTCCTTCGGGCCGGCGTGCAGCGTGACGTGCTCCAGGTCGTACACCTGCTTGCCGAGCCGGGCGGTGGCGAGCCGTTGCAGCGACATGGTGTCGCGCGGTTCCGGCACGTCGGCGATGAGCGCGTTCGCGGCGTCGATGCGGAACTTGGGCTTGGAGGTGCGTGCCGGCGGGCCCCGGCGCAGCCAGGCGATCTCCTTGCGGAGCAGGTTCTGCCGGCGGGCCTCGGTGGCGGCGGCGATGCGTTGCCGCTCGATGCGGGCCAGCGTCCACGCGGCGAAGCCGCCCTCGTACGCCCGGACGGTCTGGTCGGCGACCTCCCAGGTGGTGGTGCAGACGGCGTCGAGGAACCAGCGGTCGTGGGTGACCACGACGAGCGTGCCCTTGCGGGTGACCAGGTGCCGGGCCAGCCAGTCGACGCCGCCGACGTCGAGGTGGTTGGTGGGCTCGTCGAGGACGAGCAGGTCGGCGTCGCGGACCAGCAGCGCGGCGAGCGCGACCCGGCGGCGTTCCCCGCCGGACATGGTGCCGACCGGGGCGTCGAGACCGAGGTGGGGCATGCCGAGGCCGTCGAGGATGGCCCGGACCCCGGCGTCGCCGGCCCACTCGTGCTCGGCGCCCATGCTCTCGCCGAGCCACGCGGTGCCGAGCACCACGTCCCGCACGGTGAGGTCTCCGGCCAGGTCCAGGCGCTGCGGCAGCCAGGCCACCCGCAGGTCGCGGCGGTGGGTCACCCGGCCGTCGTCGGGCTCCTCGGTGCGGGTGAGCATCCGCAGCAGCGTCGACTTGCCGGCGCCGTTGAGGCCGACCACGCCGATCCGGTCGGCGTCGTCGAGACCGAGCGAGACGTCGGTGAGCAGCGGCCCGGCGGCGCCGTACCCCTTGGACACCCGGTCCAGGTTGACGATGTTGGCCACGGACCCACCTTTCATGACTCAGGCGCCCCGGGGGCCGGGACGCCTGGGTCAAGGGTACGGGGCCTCAGACGATCCGGGCGCCGTGCACCGGGCCGTGGGCGACCCGCGCCTCCCGGCACACCCCGGCGGCGGTCAGCTCGTCGGCGATCCGCTCCGCGTCGGCGGCGTCGGCGGCGAGGAACACGCAGGTGGGCCCGGAGCCGGAGACGATGCCGGCCAGCGCGCCGGCGGCCTCGCCGGCCTTGAGCGTCCCGGCCAGCGCCGGGCGCATGGCGAGCGCGGCGTCCTGGAGGTCGTTGCCGAGCGTGGCGGCGAGCACCCGCGGGTCCCGCTGGCGCAGCGCGCCGAGCAGCGCGTCGGTGCTGCCCAGCGGCGTGCCGGCGGCCCCGGTGTCACGCAGCCGGTCCAACTCGCGGTAGGCGGCGGGGGTGGAGAGGCCGCCGTCGGCCATGGCCACCACCCAGTGCCAGGAGGTGGGACGCGCCAGCACCGGGCTGACCGCCTCGCCGCGGCCGGTGCCGAGCGCGGTGCCGCCGTGGATCAGGAACGGCACGTCGGAGCCGAGGTCGGCGGCGATGCCGGCCAGCTCGTCGCGGGACAGGCCGGTGCCCCAGAGCGCGTCGCAGGCCACCAGCGCGGCGGCCGCGTCGGCGCTGCCGCCGGCCAGCCCACCGGCCAGCGGGATGTGCTTGCGCAGGTGCAGCCGGGCGTGCGGGGCGACGCCGGCGTAGCCGGCGA
The DNA here is from genome assembly GCF_044391475.1 of Micromonospora sp. NPDC018662. Classification (NCBI taxonomy): domain Bacteria; kingdom Bacillati; phylum Actinomycetota; class Actinomycetes; order Micromonosporales; family Micromonosporaceae; genus Micromonospora; species Micromonospora sp. NPDC018662. The sequence continues at coordinate 928,018 of NZ_JBISAC010000001.1, read as the reverse complement.
GGGCGTGCGCGGCACGCAGCACCAGGTTGGTGTCGTCCAGGGCCAGCTCGCCGGCGCCCTCGCCCTCCATGGTGAGCGCGAGCGTGTCGCCGCGGCGGGCGGTCAGCTCGTCGTAGATGGAGATCGCGTGGTAGACGGTGTTCAGCTCGTGGTAGCCGTCCCGCCGCAGCGGCCCCACCCCGAGGTGCAGGTTGACCTTGGCGGGCACCCGCACCTTGACCGGACCGCTGGCCCCGCGCCGCTGCCCGTCCTCGTCCTCCGGTCGCCAGGCCTCGGTCACCGGGTGAGCTCCCGTGGACGAAGGCGGGTGTCGAACGGCTTCTGCACGGTCAGCTCCTCGGCGGGGTCGGGCAACGGCGCCAGCCTACTGGGCTCCGGCGGAGCCGTCCGGGGCCGACGCGGCGATGGCGGCGAACTGCTCCACGGTGAGCGACTCGCCGCGCGCGCCCGGGTCCACGCCGGCGGCGGTGAGCGCCGCGGCGGCCCGGTCCGCGCCGCCGGCCCAGCCGGCCAGCGCGGCGCGCAGCGTCTTGCGGCGCTGGGCGAACGCGGCGTCGACCACCGCGAAGACCGCCGTGCGGGCCACGTCGGGGCGGGGCGGCTCCCGGCGGGTGAACGCGACCAGCCCGGAGTCGACGTTCGGCACCGGCCAGAACACGTTCGGCGGGACCTTGCCGGCGGCGCGGGACCGGGCGTACCAGGCGAGTTTGACCGAGGGGATGCCGTACACCTTGGAGCCGGGACCGGCGACGAGCCGGTCGGCGACCTCCTTCTGCACCATCACCAGGCCGTGTCGCAGCGTGGGCAGTTCGGCGAGGAGGTGCAGCACCACCGGCACGGCCACGTTGTAGGGCAGGTTCGCCACCAGCGCGGTCGGCGCCGGGTCGCCCAGGTCGGCGGCGCCGATCCGCAGCGCGTCGGCGGGGTGCACGGTGAGCCGGGCGGCGTCCGGGCCGGCGAACCGGTCGGCGGTGCCGGGCAGCGCGGCGGCGAGCGCCGGGTCGAGTTCCACGGCGTGCACGTGCGCGGCGACCGGCAGCAGCGCCAGCGTGAGCGAGCCGAGCCCGGGCCCGACCTCCAGCGCCACGTCGTCCGGGGCCAGCCCGGCGGTGGTGACGATCCGGCGCACCGTGTTCGGGTCGTGCACGAAGTTCTGGCCGAGCTTCTTGGTCGGCGTGACGCCGAGCCGCGCGGCCAGTTCCCGGATCTCCGCCGGGCCGAGGAGTCCGGTCACGCCGGGCATCCTTTCACCACGGGCCGAACGCGCGCTCGCCGGTGGCGGAGATGGCGGCGCAGAGTTCGTCCAGGTCGGTGCCGGTGGTGTCGGCGAGGAACCGGACCGTCAGCGGGATCAGGTACGACGCGTTCGGCCGGCCCCGGTACGGCATCGGGGTCAGGTACGGCGCGTCGGTCTCCACCAGCATCTGCTCGATCGGGGTGACGGCGGCGGCCTCCCGCAGCGCGGCGGCGCTGCCGAACGTGACAGTGCCGGCGAAGCTGAGCAGGAAGCCGCGGCGGACGCACGCGCGGGCGAAGTCGGCGTCGCCGGAGAAGCAGTGCATCACCACGGTGTCCGGCGCGCCCTCGTCGTCGAGGATGCGCAGCACGTCGGCGTGCGCGTCCCGGTCGTGGATGACGAGCGCCTTGCCGTGGCGCTTGGCGATGGCGATGTGCGCCCGGAAGCTCTCCTCCTGCGCGGCCCGGCCCGCCTCGCCGGTGCGGAAGAAGTCCATCCCGGTCTCGCCGACGCCACGGACCCGGTCCTGCCCGGCCAGCGCCTCGATCCGGCGCAGCGCCTCGTCCAGGTCACCGAGGCGGGGCGCCTCGTTGGGGTGCAGCGCCACGGTGGCCAGCACCGCCGGGTACCGGTCGGCGACGTCGGCGCTCCACTCGGACGACGCGACGTCCACGCCGACCTGGACGAGCCGGTCCACGCCGGCGTCGGCGGCCACCGCGATCGCGGCGGCGACCGGGTCGCCGCCGCCCGCGCCGCCCGGTGGCGTGCCGTACTCGCCGACGGTGATGTCGAGGTGGGTGTGGCTGTCCAGCACGGGCACGGGCAGCGGCTCGGGGGCGGGCGGGAACTCGCCGGCCCGGCGGGCGGCGCGCTGCTTGCGGGTCTCGGTCTGCTCGGTCATCGCGGCCAGCATCACACACCCGCGCCGGGCCGCGTTCCCGGACCGCCACCGGCCGTTCACACGCCCCACATCTGGCCGGCCTAGCGTCCCGGAAATGACCGTCACCGACCACGCCGGCGGCGCCGCCTCCGAGCGGACCGGGTTGCGCGTGACGTACGACGGGCGCGTGCACCCGGCCGAGGAGCTCGCCCGGGGCGCGGCGTACGAGCTGTTCAGCGCCGACGAGGCGCCCGGCTTCGAGTGGTGTCCCCGGCCCGGGGGCGGCCACCCGTGGCGACGGTTCGTGCACGCGACCGAGGTGGACGCGGTGCACGGGGCGGCCGAGCCGACCGAGGAGTCCGACCCGCCGCTGCTGATGCCGGTGCACCGGGACCGGGGCTGGGCGTACGTGCACCGGCTCAGCCAGCGGCCGTCGGCGGCGGATGATCCGACGCTGGCCGCGGTGCGGGCGTCGGCGGTGATCCGGCCGGGCACCCGGATGGTGAAGGTGCTCTCCGCCCGGCAGCTCGCCGGTTACGTGCGGGGCTGGTTGCCGCACGGCTTCTGCTACCGGGAGCACGACGTGGCGCACCTGCGGACGCCGGCGGGGCTGGCGGTGCTGCGGGGCGACTCCGAGGGCGGCGACGTGGCGTACGCGTTGCGCTGGCGGGCCGCCGACCCGGCCGACTACGACGTCCCGGTCGGCCCGGCGCACCGCGGGCTGACCGCCCTGCCGCCGCGCGACCGGATCGGGCCGCCGGTGCTGGGCACCGGGTTCGTGCCGAGCGACGGGCAGCTCGTCCCGGAGTTCGTCACCCGGGACTTCGCCGACCTGCCGATGCCGGCCAACGCCACGCTGCTCGCCTACCCGGCGGAGGGGGTGGAGGTGGTGCTCTACACCTATCAGGCGGAGCAGCGCGGCTGGCTGCGGCTGGCCGGCCCGCAGTGGCGCCACCTGCTGGCGGCGGTGCCGGGGCTGGCGGCCGACCAGGAGTACGTGCCGACCGGTGACGCGCCGCGCTCCACCCGGCTGGTCGGCGCGTACGCCGGGGCCGAGTACGAGGCGGTGGCCGACCAGCCCGGCGGGTTCCGGGTGCTGGCGATGACCCGGTCGGCCCGGTATCCGGTGGACGCGGCGGCCCGGCGGCTGCGCACGGCCACCTGGCGCGGGGTGCCCTGTCTGGTGTTGCGGGAGGAGGCGGGCTGGCTGCGGTTGCGGCTGCGACGACCGGATCCGGACGCGGTGGCGGTGACCGGGGCGCAGTGTCACGAACGGGGTGTCTACGAGGTGTGGGCGCCGGGTGGCGAGCTGACCGACGACCGGGTGGTGGACGTGCCGTACCCACGCCGCGACGCATAGCCGGCGGCGGGTCGGGAAGGCGTGGGCGTCCGAGACCCACGCGAGGGGGAATTCCGACATGCCTTTCGTCACCGTCGGTACGGAGAACTCCGCACCCATCGACCTGTACTACGAGGATCACGGTTCCGGTCAGCCGATCGTGCTGATCCACGGTTTCCCGTTCAACGGGGCGACCTGGGAGAAGATGAGCGGTCCGCTGCTCGCCGCCGGATATCGGGTGATCACGTACGACCGGCGCGGGTTCGGCAGTTCCGCCCAGCCGGCGTTCGGCTACGACTACGACACGTTCGCCGCCGATCTGGACGTGCTGATGACCGAGCTGGACCTGCGGAACGCGATCCTGGTCGGGCACTCGATGGGCACCGGCGAGGTCACCCGCTACCTGGGCGCGTACGGGTCGGACCGGGTGGACCGCGCGGTGCTGATGGCGCCGTTGGCGCCGTTCCTGCTGAAGACCGCGGACAATCCGGAGGGCGTCGAGAAGAGCCTGTTCGACGGGTTCCAGCAGGCGATCATCGCCGACCGGTTCGCCTACCTGACGCAGTTCTGCGACGCGTTCTTCAACGCCAGCGAGAACAAGGGCAAGCTGGTCAGCGACGAGGCGTACCACGCGCACTGGCAGATCGGCGCGCAGGCGTCCGCGAAGGGCACCCACGACTCGGTGGACGCCTGGCAGACCGACTTCCGCGGCGACCTGCCGAACATCCGGGTGCCGGTGCTGATCATCCAGGGCGACAAGGACATGGTGCTGCCGTACCCGAAGACGGGTCAGCGGCTGGTGGACATGCTGTCCGACGCCAAGCTGGTCACGTTGAAGGGCGCCCCGCACGGCATCCCGTGGACCCATCCGACCGAGGTCAACAACGCGTTGATGGAGTTCATCGGCAAGCCGAGCATGGCCCGGGCCTGACCCCGGACGACGGGCGGCCCCGGGGGTTCCCCGGGGCCGCCGTCGCGTCGGTGGTCAGCCCGCGAGGCGGGCCAGTTCCTCGTCGACGATGGACGGGTCGAGCTTGCGGAACACCGGCTTGGGCGCCGCGAGCGGCCGACCCGCCTCCAGGGGTACGGACGTCCAGCGCGCGCCGACCGTGTAGTCACCGGTCAGCACCGGGTACGCCGGGCCGCCGTCGAGGTCCTCGACCTCCTCGATCACCGGCATCGGCGCGTGCGTGCCGGTGCCGCCGAGCAGCTCGTGGATCTTCTGGGCGGAGTGCGGCAGGAAGGGGGTGAGCAGCGTGTTGGCGTCGCTGACCACCTGGAGCGCGACGTGCAGGATGGTGCCCATCCGCGGCTTGTCGTCGTCGCCCTTGAGCTTCCAGGGCGCCTGCTCGGACAGATACTTGTTGGCCTCGGCGACCACCTTCATGGCCTCGCCGATGGCCTGCTTCTGCCGGTGCCGGGCGATCAGGTCGCCGACGGTGGCGAAGCCGGCCTGCGCGACGTCGAGCAGCGCCCGGTCGGCGTCGGTGAGCCCGGCCGGGTCGACCGGCGGGATCGCGCCGAAGTTCTTCGCCGCCATCGAGACGGACCGGTTGACCAGGTTGCCCCAGCCGGCGACCAGCTCGTCGTTGTTGCGGCGGAGGAACTCCGCCCAGGTGAAGTCCGTGTCGTTGCTCTCCGGGCCGGCGACGGCGATGAAGTAGCGCAGCGCGTCGGCGTCGTACCGCTCCAGGAAGTCCCGGACGTAGATGACGACCTTGCGGGAGGAGGAGAACTTGCGTCCCTCCATGGTCAGGTATTCGCTGGAGACGACCTCGGTGGGCAGGTTGAGCCGGCCCAGCGCGCCGGGCTCGCCGTCGCGGGCGCCGGCGCCGGAGTAGCCGCCGAGCAGCGCCGGCCAGATCACCGAGTGGAAGACGATGTTGTCCTTGCCCATGAAGTAGTAGCCGAGCGCGTCCTTCCCCTCGGCGTCCGCCGACCACCACTTCCGCCACGCCTCGGGGTCGCCGGTGCGGCGGGCCCACTCGATCGAGGCGGACAGGTAGCCGATCACCGCGTCGAACCAGACGTAGATCCGCTTGTCGGCGCGGTCCTGCCAGCCGTCGAGCGGGATCGGCACGCCCCATTCCAGGTCCCGGGTGATGGCCCGGGGCTGGAGGTCGTCGAGCAGGTTGCGGGAGAACCGCAGCACGTTGGGACGCCAGCCCTCCCGGGTGTCCAGCCACTGCCGCAGCGCGTCGGCGAGGGCGGGCAGGTCGAGGAAGAAGTGCTCGGTCTCCACGAACTCCGGCGTCTCGCCGTTGATCTTCGACTTCGGGTCGATCAGGTCGATCGGGTCGAGCTGGTTGCCGCAGTTGTCGCACTGGTCGCCGCGCGCGCTGTCGTAGCCGCAGATCGGGCAGGTGCCCTCGATGTAGCGGTCCGGCAGGGTGCGGCCGGTGGACGGGGAGATCGCCCCGGTGGTGACCTTCGGGACGATGTAGCCGTTGCGGTGCAGCCCGGTGAACAGCTCCTGCACCACCGCGTAGTGGTTGCGGGTGGTGGTGCGGGTGAACAGGTCGTACGACAGGCCGAGCGCCCGGAGGTCCTCGGCGATCACCCGGTTGTAGCGGTCGGCCAGCTCGCGCGGGGTGACCCCCTCGGCGTCGGCCTGCACCTGGATCGGGGTGCCGTGCTCGTCGGTGCCGGAGACCATGAGCACGTCGTGACCGGCCATCCGCATGTACCGGGCGAAGACGTCGGAGGGAACGCCGAATCCGGATACGTGGCCGATGTGGCGCGGGCCGTTGGCGTAGGGCCAGGCGACCGCGGCGAGAACGTGACTCATGAGCGCCAAGCCTAGTGATTGGCGCGGGCGGCCCGCGAACCAATAGGGCGAGCGCGCCCGGCGTACGCCCGATTTGTCGCCGACACGCGGCCTGAGCTGCCCGGCTGGCCCGGCATGCCGGTGTGGAATGAACGTCGTGACCAGCAGACCAGCGGCGCCTGAACCGTCCGCGTCCGCGCGCGCCGCGCGCGGCACGCCGGTCGCCCCGCAACCCCGGGCCGACCCGGCGGACCCGCCGGTGGAGGTGGAGCCGACCACCGGCGCGCCGGTGGACGCCGTGCCGCGCCGGGTGCCGGTCCGGCAGCCACGCTGGCAGCGGCGGTCCGCCCCGGCCGGCGACGAGGCGACCGGCTGGGCGCCGATCGAGGAGGTGCACTGGGACGGCACGCCGCTGCGCGACGAGCCGCGCCGCCGGACCGACCGGATCCGCGTCCGGCGGGAAACGGCCCGCCCGGTCCACCCGCCGGACCCGCCCACCGGCCTCGCCGTGCTGGTGGCGTTGAGCCTGCTCGCCGCGTTCTTCGCCTGGGTGAGCGCCGGCCCGTTCTGGCTGGCGGTGGGGCACTCGACCGGCGGCACCGTGATGATCACCGAGTGCGTCGGCGGCGGACTCACCCAGCGCTGCCGGGGCATCTTCGAGGCCGACGGTGACCGCTTCCAGGCCCAGGGCGTACGGGTCAGCGGCGTGCCGACGGGGCACACCGCCACCGGCAGCACGCTGCCGGCCCGGATGACCGGGCCGGGCGGCGCCACCGCGTACGCCGACTCGGGCGTCGGGCGGCACCTGCGCTGGCTGCTGGGGCTGGCGCTGGTGGCGGGCTGCGCCGCCGGGATCGCCCGGTGGACCGGCGCGACCCGGTTGGCGGACCCGCGGCAACGGCGCTGGGCGGTCGGCCTGGCCGTGGCCGGCCCGCTGCTGATCACCGTCGGCTTCCTCACCGCCGCCTGGTGAGCGTGTAAGGAGGGGGCCCCGCTTAACGCTTCCGGTAGAGGCGGGGGCCCCGCTTAACAGCGAGGTGTTAAGCGGGGCCCCCGCCTAACCAAGGCCCAGGCCAAGGCCCAGGCCCAGGCTCAGCGGTGCACGACGGCGTAGACCTCACGGCGGCGCAGCCCGTACGCGGTCGCGACCTCGGTGATCGCGTCCCGCCGGGACATCCCGGCCGCCTCGCGCCCGTCGACCGCGGCGCGCAGCGTGTCGTCGTCCGGCCGGGCGGCGGGTTCCGGTGACGCGCCGGCCACCACCAGCGTGATCTCGCCGCGCACGTCGCCGGCGGCGGCCCACTCGGCCAGCTCGCCCAGGGGTCGGCGGACCACTTCCTCGTAGGTCTTGGTCAGCTCGCGGCAGAGCGCGGCGGGCCGGTCCGGGCCGAACGCCTCGGCGAGGTCGGCGAGCGCCCCGGCGATCCGGTGGGTCGCCTCGAAGAGCACCAGCGTGCGTTCCTCGCCGGCCAGCGCGCGCAGGCGGGAGCGGCGGGCGCCGGGGGTGCGGGGCAGGAAGCCCTCGAAGCAGAACCGGTCGCAGGGCAGCCCGGACAGCGCCAGCGCGGTGGTGACCGCGCTCGGCCCGGGGGCGGCGGTGACCGGGACGCCGGCCTCCAGCGCGGCCCGGACCAGCCGGTAGCCGGGGTCGGAGACGCTCGGCATGCCGCCGTCGGTGACCAGGGCGATGGTGTAGCCGGCGGTGAGCACCTCGGCCAGTTCCGGGGTACGCCGTTCCTCGTTGCCCTCGAAGTAGGAGACGATCCGTCCGGGCACGGTGACGTCGAGGTCGCGGGCCAGCCGGGTGAGCCGGCGGGTGTCCTCGGCGGCGACCACGTCGGCGGTGGCGAGCACCTCGCGGAACCGGGCGGACGCGTCGGCCGGGTTGCCCAGCGGCGCACCGAGCAGCACCAACCGTCCCACCTCGGACATTTCCCCCACGGCGTGCGCTCCTTCATCGATGGTCGTACCAATTTCGGGGACGATGGACGCCACCGGGCACCCTCGCAGCCTACGATCGCCGGGTGACGAGTGCCTCGACCGCACAGGAGCCCTCCACCACCGACCGGGCCGCCGGCTCGCCGGGCGATGACGGCGGGGGTGGAATCCCGGCCGCGGTCCGACGCCGGCTCGCCACCGTCGACGACCACCTCGGGCGGGGGCAGGCGTGGCTGGCCACCGCCGTGGTGGTGGCGATCGCCGCGATCCTGCGCTTCGTCGGGCTCAGCCACCCGTCCGGCAAGATCTTCGACGAGACCTACTACGCCAAGGACGCGTACGGGCTCATCGACCGTGGCGTCGAGTGGAACTACAAGGACAACGGCCCGTCGTACGTGGTCCACCCGCCGCTGGGCAAGTGGCTGATCGGGCTCGGCGAGTGGGCCTTCGGCTACCAGGACGCCGAGACCAACATCTCGGTGCCGGGGCACCTGATGACCACCGCCCCGGAGTTCGGCTGGCGGTTCGGCGCCGCAATCTGCGGCACGCTGTCGGTGCTGCTGCTGGTGCGGATCGGCCGGCGGATGTTCCGCTCCACCACGCTCGGCTGCGCGGCGGGCCTGCTGCTCGCGCTGGACGGTTTCCACCTGGTGCTGTCCCGCACCGCGATCCTCGACATCTTCCTGCTGTTGTTCGTGCTGGCCGCGTTCGGCGCGCTGGTGCTCGACCGGGACGCCCGGCGGCGACGCTGGGCGCGGGCGCTGGAGGCGGGGCTCGACCCGACGGTGCGGGGGCGGGCCGGCCGGCCGGCGTCGGGCTGGCGGAACTGGCCGTGGTGGCGGCTGCTCGCCGGCGTGCTGCTCGGCTGTGCCTGCGCGGTGAAGTGGAGCGGGCTCTACTTCGTGCCGGCGTTCGCGCTGCTGGTGCTGCTCTGGGAGGTCGGGGTCCGCCGGTCGGCCGGGGTCCGCCACCCGTGGCGGGACGCCGTCCTCGACGAGCTGCCCTGGCTGCTCGCGGCCGGCGTGCTGATGGTGGTGACCTACCTGGCCACCTGGTCGGGCTGGCTGCTGAGCGACGACGGCTACTACCGCCTGGCCGCCCGTTACCCGAACGTCGAGGGCCTGAGCGACACGCCGGTGATCGGCGCGCTGATCAACCTGTGGGAATACCACAAGGCCGCGTACGGCTTCCACACCCAGCTCGACGACCCGCACAAATACCAGTCCTGGCCGTGGCAGTGGCTGCTGCTGGGCCGGCCGGTGGCGTTCTCCTGGTCCGGCGACGGCAACTGCGGCGCGGCGAGCTGCGCCTCCGAGGTGCTGCTGCTGGGCACCCCGCTGCTCTGGTGGTCGTTCCTGCCGGCGCTGGCCGCGACCGTCTGGCTGGGCCTGGCCCGGCGGGACTGGCGGGCCGGGGCGATCCTGCTGAGCGCGGCCGCCGGGCTGCTGCCCTGGTTCTGGTTCGCCCTGGACGGCCGGACGATGTTCTCGTTCTACGCCGCGCCGGCGGTGCCGTTCCTGGTGCTCGCCGTGGTCTACGTGCTGGGCGCGATCGTCACCCCCGCGCCGGTCACCGGCACGTCCGCGCCGCCGACCGAGGAGCAGACCGGTGACCGCCGCCTGGTGGGCGGCATCATCGCGGGCGCCTACGTGCTGCTGGTCGCGCTCTGTTTCGGCTACTTCTATCCGATCTTCGTGGGGAAGCTGCTGCCGTACGCGGACTGGTCCGCCCGGATGTGGCTGGACGGTCGCTGGATCTGAGCGTGGCCGCGCACGCGACGGCCCGGTGGGGACACCCCACCGGGCCGTAATTCGATTGCGTCCGCGCCGCCGATCTGCATGGCGGGCCGGGGCAAGAAAAAAGCGCGCCCCGATCGCCTGCCACGGGGGAAGCGGGCGATTGGGGCGCGCAAGAAGAGCTTAACCACACTGCGCCAACCGCACAACGGGTGCAGCCGAGTCGGATTTCCGACCGACGCACCACCCCCCGAAAGGTTTACATCGGGCAGCTAACGGTGGGTCATCCCCCGAGAACCTTACGACTTCGACATCATCGTCGACCGGCCCACCGGCCGACCCCCACCCGGATGATCTTCCACTGTGGATCTCACTACACTTCGCCCGGTGATCAACAAGAGACGATCGACGGCCGTCCTGTTGGGACTGCTGGCGGCGACCGCGCTGATCGGTCCGAGCCCGGCCGGGGCCGACGACGAGACCACCGAACCCGCCGCCGAGCCACCCAAGGTCGAGCTGGTGCTCGACGTCAGCGGCTCGATGCGGGCCCGTGACATCGACGGGCGCAGCCGGATCAGCGTCGCCCAGCAGGCGTTCAACGAGGTGGTCGACGGGCTGCCCGACGAGACGCAGCTCGGCATCCGGGTGCTCGGCGCCACCTACCGGGGCAAGGACAAGAAGCAGGGCTGCCGGGACACCCAGCAGATCGTGCCGGTCGGCCCGGTGGACCGGACCGGGGCCAAGGCCGCCGTCGCCGGGCTGCGCCCCACCGGCTTCACCCCGGTCGGGCTGGCGCTGCGCTCCGCCGCGCAGGACCTGGGCACCGGCAGCACCGCCCGCCGGATCGTGCTGATCACCGACGGCGAGGACACCTGCGCCCCGCCCGACCCGTGCGAGGTGGCCCGCGAGCTGGCCGCGCAGGGCACCCGGCTGGTGGTCGACACGCTCGGCCTCGCCCCCGACGAGAAGGTACGCCGGCAGTTGCTCTGCATCGCCGGCGCCACCGGCGGCACCTACACCGCCGCGCAGAGCGCCGACGAGCTGACCGGCCGGATCAAGCAACTGGTCGACCGGGCCCGCGACACGTACACGGTCGCCCCGGCGGTGGTCGGCGGCACGGCGGCGTGCGCGGACGCGCCGCTGCTCGCCCCCGGCGTCTACACCGACCGCGAGGCGTTCTCCGAGCACCGCTGGTACCGGGTGCCGGTGCGTCCTGGACAGGAGCTGCGCGCCTCGGTCAGCGTCGCGCTGGACCGGCCGGTGAACCCGGACTACGGCGTGCTGCTGCGGGCCACCGCGCCGGACGGGCGGGAACTGGTGCGCGGCGTCGACGCCGGCAGCGGGCGTACCGACGTGGTCTCGGCCGGCCTGCGCTGGTCGGCCGCCGAGGAGGAGGACGCGGCGAGCCCGACGCCGACCCCGACCGGCACGTCCGCGACCCGGACCGTCTGCCTGGTGGTCAGCAACTCCTTCGCGGCCCGCGCCGGCACCCGCGCCGAACCGGGCATGCCGGTGGAGCTGACCGTGGACGTGGTCGCCGCCTCCCCCGCGCCGGACGGGCCGGACCTCGGCCGCGGCTGGGCCCTGCTGCTCCTGCTCACCCTGGCCGGACTCGTCACCGGGCTGGTCGCCGGGCTGCTCACCCGCTGGTGGGTCGCCACCTGGAGGGAGAACTGAGGATGCGTACCCTCACCCGCGTCGCCGCGGCGACCGCCGCCGCCGGCCTCGCCCTCGCGCCCGGCGCGGCCCTCGCCGCGCCGAGCCCGTCACCGGGCGCGACCACCGTGACCAAGGCCGGCACCTCGTTCCTCACCGCCACGACCATCACCGCCGGCCAGCCGGTACGGGTGGGCGCCTCGACCGGCGACCACCTGTACTGGTCGTTCCGGGCCGAGGCCGGCCAGGTGCACGAGATCGGCGTCACGGTCACCTTCGGAAAGCCGCGCACCGGCGCGTCCACCTGGACGGTCGACGTCTTCGACGGGCTGCGCCGCCGGCAGGCGTGCACGGCCGGCGCGCAGACCCCCACCGCGGACGCGGCGGCGACCGGGGTGACGCTCGGCTGCACGCTGCGCCGGGTGCGGCCGTGGGCCGAGCCGTGGTCCGGCGACCCGCTGCCCGGCACCTACTACGTCCGGCTCTCCGTCACCGACCTGCCCGAGCCGGACCTGGGCCTGCCGATCGAGGTGGACCTGCTGGCCGGCGTGACCGACGATGGCGGCGCTTCCGGTGACGACGGTGAGCTGGCGGCGCCGCTGGTGCCGAACACCCGGGCCGGGACGGTGCTGACCGCAGAGCCGACGCCCGAGCCGGCCGCCGAGGAGGAGACCGACCTGACCGGCTGGCTGCCCGAAGCCGGCTCGCGCTGGGTGTGGACCAGCGTGGGCGGGGTGCTCGCCGCCGTGGCCGGCGTGGTCGGTTTCGCCCTCACCCGGCGGCCCCGCCGCCGCTGAGACCGCTTCCGGTGGCCGCCGTGAACCCGACGCGGCGGCCACCGGAAGCGCGGGGCTCAGGCGGTACGCGGACCGCGCGGCACCCAGCCGATGAACCGGTCCTGCAACGCGGTGACCGGCGCGGTGCGCAGGTCGTGCGTGGCGGCCGCCAGGCAGGAGCCGAGATAGACGCTCAGCGACGCCCGGTCCACCCGGTACTCGATCAGCAGGTGCCGGCGTTTGGTGGCACAGGGCCAGTCGTCGCCGCACGAGCCGCAGGTCCAGTCGGGCGTCACGGGGACGTGCTCGCCGGACCGTGGTTCCGACGCCTCCACACCGGGGGCCATCGGCAACTCCTTCCATCGATGTCGACGCTGCCTCCCCCCGCAACGTTCCTTCCGCGCCACGCTGCGCTCCGCCGTTACGGTACGGTCACCGCGTGTTCCCGTCACCCACTGACGCTCGTGCGTGATTTGTTGCCGTCCGCCGTCGCCGTGGCGGTGGCCGGCCCGGCCGACTGGTCCGGCGCGTTGCTGCCGGCCGAGCGGGCCGCCCTGGGCGACCGCGCGGTGCCCAGCCGCCGGCGCGACTTCACCGCCGGCCGGGTCTGCGCCCGCCGGGCGCTCACCGTGCTCGGCCTGCCGGCCACGCCGGTGCCCGCCGGCGCGGACCGCGCCCCGGTCTGGCCGGCCGGCGTCGTCGGGGCGATCACCCACACCCGGGACTACTGCGCCGCGGCCGTCGCCCACGCCGCCGACGTCCGCGCGGTCGGCATCGACGCCGAGCGGCACCGCCCGCTCACCCCCGGGGTACGCCGGAAGGTGTGCCGCCCCGACGAGGAGGCGGACCTGGCCCGGCTGCCGTCCGGGCTGCCCTGGCCGACCGTGCTGTTCAGCGCCAAGGAGACCGTCTACAAGGTCTGGTACCCGCTCGTCGGCACCTGGCTCGGCTTCCCGGACGCGCGGATCACGCTCGACCCCGACGCGGGCACGTTCCACGCGGAGATCGCACCGGCCCGGCTCGCTGCCGCCCCGGTGCCCGATCCGCCGTCGTCGATGACCGGACGGTTCGCGGTGGACGACGACCTGATCCGTACCGCCGCCGTCCTGGCACGTCGGTGAGGGCCGGACGGCGGCGTTGTGGCCGGCTTGTACCGTCGTCCCGACTGAAATCTCCCGAAGGTGCCCAAGGAGTACGGTGAGCCACCCTCAGCCTCCCTCCGGGTCGCAGGACCCGGACCAGCAGCCGCAGGAACCGCCGACGCAGGCGTTCCCCACCGCGCCGATGCCGCCGGTGTCCGGCAGCCCCTGGGCGCCGCCGCCGGCCCCGGACGCGCCGACGGCCCCCATCTCGGGTGCGCCGCAGCCGCCGACCCCACCGACCGAGGCGTTCCCGCCGGCCCCGGCGACCGAGGCGTTCCCGCCGCAGCCGACCTCCGGGGCGCCGCGGCCGCCGGCGCCGCCGACCCAGGCGTTCCCGCCGCAGCCGGCCTTCGGGGCGTCCTACCCGTCGCAGCCGACGCCGGGCGAGCAGTACCCGCCGGCCCCGCCGACCCAGGCGTTCCCGCCCGCCCCGCCGACCCAGGCGTTCCCGCCGCCACCGTCCACCGAGGCGTTCCCGCCGGCGCCACCGACGTCGGGCGCGCCGTATCCGCCGGGCGGGGCGTACCCGCAGGCGGGTGCGGGGTACCCGCCACCGGGTGGGGAGTACCCGCAGGCGGGCGGCTACCCGCCGCCGGGTGGCGCACAGCCGCCGTATCCGCCCACGTCCGGTGCGCCGTATCCGCCGCCGGGCGGGCAGTACCCGCCGCCGGGCGGTGAGGCGTACGGGGCACCCGGGCCGTATCCGCCGCCCCCGGGGCAGCCGTTCGGGCCGCCGGCGAAGAAGTCCAGCCGCAACGTCTGGCTCACGATCGGCATCGTGGCGGTGGTCCTGCTGCTGCTCTGCTGCGGCGGTGGCATCTTCGCGCTGTACAGCGGCGCGAAGAAGACCAAGGAAGCGATCGACACGCTGCCCACCCCGGGCATCACCTACAGCAACCCGGTCGACCCTCCGCCGACCGGCGCCCCGCCCGCCACGCCGCAGCCGGGCACGACCGACGACGAGACGTTCAACATGCCCGCCGGCGACAAGCTGATCGTCAGCGACGACGAGGGCACGCTGGAGATCACGGTCGGCAACTTCCGGACCAAGGACGCCGCCTGCCGGGAGTACGCGTCCGGCCCGAAGAACGGCACGTTCCTGATCGCCGACGTGTCCGCCGAGGTCACCAAGGGCACCGCCTCGATCAACCCGTTCTTCTTCACCTGGAAGGGCGCGGACGGCACCGAGGAGAGCGGCATCGCGGGCGCGTTCTCCGGCTGCGGCAAGCTGATGACCTCCGGCAACAACCTGCCGGTCGGCTCCAAGCGCAGCGGTCAGCTCGTCTTCGACGTCAAGGACCGCAACGGCGTCGTCGAGTACGAGCACCACCTGCGTACCGCCGGGTCCTGGAAGCCCTGACCCCGCGCGACCCCGCACGTGGGGGCCGGTCCCGCCCGGGACCGGCCCCCACGCCGTTCGGGTGGTCCCGCCACTCCCTCGAGGTACCAAGATCTATGGCAGTGTCGCGCCCGGCCGATCGGCCCGGCGGGTCCCGCCGGGTGGTCCGAATCCCGCGACTCGTCGTCGCCGGACGCTGTCGGAGCGTCGATGTGGAGCGCGCCGATTTACCGCTGGCAATCGTTGCGTACGCAAGCAGACTGTGGTGCGTGACGAACCCATCACCGCACAGCCCGGCGTACCCCGCTCCGAAGCAGTCCTGGTGGCGCCGGCTCCCCGGTGGCGGGAAGGTCGCGGTCGTGGCCTCGATCGTGCTGGTGCTGTGCTGCTGCGGCGGCGTGGCGATCGGCGCCGGCCGCGACTCCCCCTCGGCCCCGGCCGGGAAGAAGGCCGCACCGGCCACGTCCGCGACGACCGGTGTCGAGGCAGCGGCATCACCGGCCCTGCCGGTCGCCGCGTCGGCGACCTCCGTCTCGCCCCCGGCCGCGTCGCCGACGGAGGCGAGCCCGAGCCCGAGCGCGCCACCGTCGCCCGAGGTCCGGACCACGACCGTCACCTCGACCACGAAGATCGCCTACGCCACCCGGACGGTGAAGGACGCCACCCTGCCGCAGGGGACGAAGAAGGTACGCACGCGCGGCGTCGCCGGGGTGCGCACGCTGACCTATCGGGTGACGGTCACCGACGGCGTGCCGACCGCGCGGAAGCTGATCCGCTCGGTGGTCACCCGGCAGCCGGTCACGCAGGTGGTCGCCGTCGGCACCAAGCAGACCCGCAGGTGCGACCCGAACTACAGCGGGGCCTGCGTGCCGATCGCGAGCGATGTGGACTGCTCCGGGGGCAGCGGCAACGGTCCCGCGTACGTCGACGGCCCGGTCCGGGTCATCGGCAGCGACATCTACGACCTGGACCGGGACGGCGACGGGGTGGGCTGCGACGACTGACGGCTCCCCGGCGTGCCGGCACGGGGCGTGAGGGACAGCCCTCGCGCCCCTATGCTGGGCCGGTGATCCTCGCCGACGCCGCCGGTTCCTGGGCCGGCACCAACGGTTTCCGAATGCTGCCGGCCGAGCCGTTCGCCGAGTCACCGGCCACGCTGACCGTGGCGACCGCGGCCGGCGGTCACCTGACCACTGTGGCGTACTCGTGGGCGCATCCGGACGACGGGCCGCAGGACGGCCTGCTCGTGATCGCCGTCGGCGAGCAGCCGGGTTCGCTGGCCGCCTGGTGGGGCGACTCGTGGCACCAGCAGCCCACCGCGATGACCCTCAGCGGCGCGACGGGCGGGCCGGCGGTGGTCGAGCTGGCCGCCGAGTACGCCGGCGGTTGGGGGTGGCGGATCACGCTCGACGCGGCCGACCCGGCGACGCTGCGGCTGCGGATGGAGAACGTGGTCCCGGCGGACCAGGCCGGCCCCGACACCCCGGCCGGCCCCTATCCGGTGATGGTCTCCGAGCTGCGCCGGGTCTGAGTCCCGGCGACGCCCGTGGAGCCCGGTCCGTCGAGGATCTCGCGCAGCCGGCGGGCGAACGCCTCCGGCTGCCCGGCGTAGTCGCCCTCCCCGCCGACGAAGCCACCGTGGTGGCTCGGGAAGATCGCCGGCCGCCCGCCGAGCAGCTCGGCCGTCGCCACCGACGTGCGGCCGGTGAACGTGTCCGCCGATTCCTCGCCCACCGCGATGACGAGCCGGGTCCGCGTCGCGCGGAGCGCGTCGACGTCCGGCCGGTACCTGATGACCGCCGCCGACCGTTCGGAGAGCAGCGGGTCGTCCCGGGAGCCGTCGTCCTCGACCGGCATCCCGAACGCCGCCGGGTCGGGCGCGGGCCGGGCGAAGTAGTCGTCGGTGAACTCGCCGCGCCACGACGTCATGGCCACGAACGCGGCCATGCCGGCGCCCCAGCCATTCTTCCGGTACGCCTCCTGGCAGGCCGCCATGGCCCGGGCGGCGGCCTCGGCGTCGGGCAGCAGCGGGACGAGCGGCGGCTCGTGCGCCACCAGCGTGGCCACCGTGCCCGGGTACGCCGCGACGAGGGCGAGCGCGGTCACCGCCCCGCCGCTGCTGGCGAACATGTCGACCGGGCCCGCGCCGAGCGCATCGACGACGGCCCGCACGTCGGCGGCCTGCACCTCGGGTACGGAGTCGGTACGGCCGTCCCGGCGTACGCTCCGGCCGAGCCCGCGCGGGTCGTAGGTGATCACGGTCCGGTCCGGGAAGTACGAGGCGAGCGCGCCGAAGCCGTCGGCGCACATCGGCTGGCCGATCATGAAGAGGGGCCGGTGCCCGCGGGTGGTCGTGTCCGGGGTGTGCACGTCGTAGACGAGGTCGACGTCGGGCAGGTCAAGTGTCTGTGTGGTCATGCTCCGGTCGACCGTGGTCGGCCCGGAAAGTCATCGGTCCGCCCGGGATTCCCATGCCGGGGCGGCTCGCGGCGGTGTCGACGCCCACCGCCGCGAGCCGCGCCGTCGTCGTCAGCCGACCGTGCCGGTGACCGTGCTGCCGGACTTCGTGACGTGGTAGGTCACCTTCGTGCCGCTCCAGAAGTGGAACGTCAGGGTGACCCGCTGGCCGTCGTTGACCTCGGCGAAGAACTCCGGCTTCAGCGTGATCGTGTTGCTGCTGTAGTTCGGCGCGAAGGTCACGTCGAACTCCTTGAACGGGGTCCAGTTCTGCGGGCCGGCGTTGCTGCCGTCCGCGTACGTCGCCTCCATGGTGGCGAGCTGGTCGCCGCGGAACTGCGCCGGCAGGTCGAACCCGCTGGTGGGGCCGGTGGCGTTGCCGAGCACCGGCGGGTCGTACGTGATGATGCTGATCCGCCACGGCACGCCGGCGGAGAAGCGGGCCTGGAGGTTGGCGTTCACCCCGTAGGCGCGGGCGCCGACCAGCCGGGTCAGCGCCGGGGCGGTCAGCGTGAGCGTGGTGCCGGAGACCGTGTAGTCGGTGCCGTTGACCAGGTCGGTGGTGCCCTGCCGCAGCCCCTGGAACGTGGTGCCGTTGAGGTTCAGCGTCAGGCTCTTGGCGGTGATCGTGCCGGTGCGCGGCACGTACACCTGGTCGCTGGACGCGGTGCCGGAGCGGGTGGTCCAGCTCGACCTGATCTGGGCGAACAGCTCCGGGTCCTTCCACCCGAAGGACGTGCGGTCGAAGTGCTGGCCGTTGTCCCAGAGCTGGGTGGTGAGCTTGCGGCTGCGCGCGTACCAGCCGAGGAACTCGAAGAACTTGAGCTTCTCGCCCTGCTCGATGGTGCCGGTGTGGCGGTCGAAGCCGAGCAGGCCGTACTCCCCGATGATCACCGGGATGTTCCGCGAGACGAACGCGTTGTGGACGCGGTCGAACTGGTCGGTCAGGTCCTTCTGCACGGTGGCGTCGAACGTGGTGCCGCCGGCGATGTTGACGCTGAACGGCCAGTAGCCGTAGAAGTGCACGGTGGCGATCAGGTTCGGGTCGTTCAGCGCGTTGAACGTGCTGACCAGCTCGTCGACCCGGGCCTGCTCGGCGGAGGTGTGCAGGGTGGGCAGCACGAGCAGCCGGGTGGCGTTGGTGCCGCCGGACTGGCGGACGATCCGGTGGAACGAGGTGTTCAGCTCGTTGAGCAGCGTGGCGTTCTGCGCGTCACCGGAGCTGCCGGTGAACTGCGGCTCGTTGACGCTCTCGAACACCAGCTTCGACGAGCTGTCGCGGAACGCGGCGGCGAGCTGCGTCCAGAGCGCGTTGTAGCGGTTCAGCACCGTGGTGCGGTCGGTGGGCATCGTGTTGATCCACTGCCACGAGTCGTGGTGGATGTTGATCACGACGTAGAAGCCGTCCGCGAGCGCCCAGCCGACCACCTCGCGTACCCGGCTCAGCCAGGCGGCGTCGATGGTGTAGCTCGGCGCGCCACCGTGGTGGTTGCTCCAGGTCACCGGGATCCGGATGCTGTTGAAGCCCTGCGCCCGCACGTTGTCCAGCAGCGCCTCGGTGACCCGCGGGTTGCCCCACGCGGTCTCGTCCGCGCCGACCGCGTCGAACGAGTTGCCGAGGTTCCAGCCGGGCTGCATGGCGGCGACCGCGGCCATCGCGTTGCCGGCCGGCGGCGGCGTGGTGGGCGGCCGGGTGGTCGGCGAGGTGGTCGGCGAGGGCGTGGTGCTGGTGGGCGGCGGCGTCGTGCCGCCGACGCTTCCGGTGCAGGTGACGCCGTTGAGCGCGAACGAGGTGGGCGCGGTGTTGGCGCCGGACCAGGAGCCGTTGAAGCCGAACGAGACGCTGCCGTTGGTGGCGAGCGCGCCGTTGTAGCTGACGTTGGTGGCGGTGGCCTGGGCGCCGGCGGAGCTGACCGTCGCGTTCCACGCCTGGGTGACCTGCTGCCCGGACGGGAACGTCCAGCGCAGGGTCCAGCCGTTGACCGGGTCACCGAGGTTGGTGACGTCGACGTTGGCGGTGAAGCCGCCGGCCCACTGGCTGGTGGTCGTGTAGGTCACGCGGCAGCCGGCCGCCGCCTGGGCGTTGGTCGCCAGCAGGGCGGTGCCGGCCACGAGCGTCGCGGCGGTGGCCGCGACCAGGCCGACACGTAGTCGGGCCCGTTTCGCGGTACGGAAGAAGCCGAACATGGTGGGTCCTTCGGGGTGGTGGTGTGCGCGCGGACGGGTCAGGCGGGGCACGCACCCGCCCGGCGCGAGAGTAAGTTTGGATTCCAAACATTGTCAATCGGCAGGTATTGATGCGTGAGCTCCTCGGGAGGACCCGAATCGATTCGAGGCCGTTACCGCGAGATCCAGCCCGGGCAGCAGACGGCTGCGCGGAGGACGATGGGCGGCAGCGGCCACCGCGCAGCCCGCCGTCCGGCAGACCGGGCAGCGACCGTCGGAGCCGGGCCGGTGATCGCGGAGGATCCACCGGGCGGTGAGGACCAGCCGGTTGCGGATCTGGGCCAGGGACAGGAACGGCGCGGTCATGGTCAGCCCACCCCGAGCGCGGCGGCGAGATGGATGAGCGTGGCCGGGGCGCGCAGATCACGCGCAACCTCGGCGAGGACGTCCCGGCCGCCCGGTCGGTGGCGGATCTCGGCCGGTGCGACCCGGTCGGCCTCCACCAGGATCCGGCCGGCACCGACCGCGTCGCCGGCATGCAGGTACGCGCGGGCGACGTCGATCAGGTACGCGGCGCGATGCTCGGCGGCCAGCCACCGCCACCCGTCCCGCGTGATCACCCCTTCGTGCCGGGTCACGGCTTCCTCCGCGTCACCGCGTACCGCCGCGACGGCGATCCGGGCAAGCTCGACCGCCGTGGGCCCGAACCCGGTCCGGTGGTGGTCGTGACCGTCCCCCACCCGCGCCGCCATCTCCGCGGCCTCGTCGACCAGGTCGGCGGCGGCGCGGTCGTCACCGTCGCGGGCAGCGGCCAGCGCGCCCTGCACCAGCAGGGTCCCGCACAGCGACAGCTCCGCCGGGTCGCCGCACTCGACCACCGGCGGGGCGATGCGGTACGCGGCGGCCAGCATCACCGCCTTCGCCGTCCGCGCCCGCGACGAGGCGCGCAACACCTCACCGAGTTGCACGGCAGTGGCCGCCACCAGCACCCGGTCACCGGTGGCGGCGGCCATCGCCCGGTCCACCGCCAGCCACGCCACGTCGGGGGCACCGAGCTTCACCAGCAACGCGGCCGTCACGCGGTACGCCTCCACCAGCGGCACCCGACCCCGCCGGGATCGTCGGCGTGGGCCTCGCTCATGCCCACCTCCGCTGGCAGGGGCACGACGGCGTCCTCGTGGAAGGACCGACACCGCCGCACCCGGCTCCAAGCGGGTCATGCCTGACCGATACCGATGGGCATGGCGAACCCGCTGGTCACAGCATCGGGTGATCAGGCGATCACGTTCCAGGAAGGGCGCGTCCGGTCAGTTGTCCACAGACGCGGACAGGTGGCGGACAAGAGCGGACAACCGACCGGACCGGTTCCGGGCAGCGATCGACCGTGCCCGCTCCACGGACCGAGCTGCGCTGTCCCGCTTACCGACGGCCAGTTGCGCACCGGCGAGATGGCACACATAGGTGCCGGTCCAGTCGGCCGATGCCGATTCGGCGTCCAACCCGTCGAGGCCGGCGGTCAACAACGCCACCGCCTGCTCATGCTGCCCAAGCGCGGCCCGAGTGGTGCCGGCCTCCAGGTCGAAGAACGCCCGGTCGCGGTAGTAGTCCCACGGCGGCATCTCACCCCTGTGTTCCAGGGCGGCTATCGCCCGTTCGTCGGCCGCCGCCGCAGTGTCGATCGCCGCCTGCCGATCGTCAGCGAGGACACATGCGCGGGCAAGTTGGTAGTGGTCGTACGCGAACTGCCCCGGCGACATCCCCGGCTTGGTCAGGGCCGCCCGGGTCATTCCGAGCAGCGTGCCGGTGTCCCCCACCTGCCCGGCCAGATAGGCACGAAAGGACAGCACCGTGCCCAACAACGCGTCCTGCCCGCTCTCCACGGTCCACTCCAACGCCTGATTCAGCCAGTACCGGGACCAGTTGTGATCACCAGCGGCGATACCCAACCAACCGGCGAACTGCGCCCACTGCGCAGCCTGATCGACCAGCCGGCCGCGCAGATCGTCGTGCGCCTCACGGGCCAGGTGGCTGACGAGATCGAGGTTCGCCCGGACCGCCGGCATGACAGCGGCAGCACCAAGCACATCGTCAAGACGGCGTTGACTGGCCAGAAGATCCGCGAGCGCATCGACCGTAGCCGGGTCAGTCCGGGTGGGATGACGAGCGGCGAAGGCAATGCGGTGGGCACCGTCCTCCGGCAACTCGGGCGGACACGCCAACGCGACCAGCCGGCCGTCCGCGTGGAGCGCGTCATCCAGCCGTCTCGCCATGTCCTCGCTCGGTCGCCGTCGCCCAACCTCCAGGTCGTGAAGCTGACTCTTGCTCTGATAGACCACCTGCGCGAGAACGCGAAGCGAGATCCGCGCCTCGGTACGCAGCCGGCGCAGCTCCGCACCGAAGCGCGGGTCAGCAATGGGCGACACGGCGTACTCCCAGGTAGAGGACTGGGCAGCGGTCCCGCCAGCTTTCACCCCAACGGGTCACCACATCGGACGGTACACCCACGCCCACGCTACGTGACGCCGAGCGCCGCCCATCTCGAGGACCGAACAAGTGCTCGCAAGCCGTGCCGGCGCCGTCCTCGACAGCGCCCAGATCTCCGCGCAGTCCCGCCAGGAACTAACCTCTGTCGTCTACAGCCTGCGTACAGAGGGCATCACCGGCACAGGGACGGGCAGATGAGCGAGGACCAGTACGCCGCAGCGATGAGGTTCATCTTCGAAGCCGGCGTCCTGAAACGCGCCGCTCGTACCGGCTGGTGGTTCGCCGGGGTCAAGCACCCCGAGTCGATCGCCGAACACTCGCACCGCACCGCCCTGATCGGCATGGTCCTCGCCGCCATGGAGGGAGCCGATCCCGCCCGGACCACCATGCTCTGCGTTCTGCACGACACTCAGGAAACGCGCATCACGGATATTCCACACATCGCCAAGCGCTACCTCAAGGCCGCACCGAATACCGCAGTCACCGCAGACCAGGTGGCCGGCTGCCCGCCCGCCGTCACCGACACCATCACTGCGGCCGTAGCCGAGTACGAAGCCGGCGAAACCCTCGAAGCCGTTGTCGCCCGGGACGCCGACAAACTCGAATGCCTCGTTCAAGCCGTCGAATACCGCCACCAGGGCATCGACAACGTCCAACGGTGGATCGACAGCAGTCGAGCCGCGCTCACCACCGCCTCCGCGCAGCGACTCGCCGACGCAGCACTGACCGGCCAACCACTCGCCTGGCTCACCCCACCGTCGAAGAGGGCCGTCTCCCACGAGGGAGACGGCCTTTGACCGAACGCGCGACGACGCCTTGACGGCGGGCCGACACCTGTCGGGGTGTAGGCGGGCGGGGTGCCGGGTACCTCGGGCCCAACCCCGTACCCCCTGCTCAGGAGGACCCATGACCGTCGTACTCGCCGTTGTCTGCAGCGACGGGGTGGTGATCGGCGCGGACTCCCAGATCACCGAGAGCGACCGCGGTCTGAGCTTCCCCGCCCAGAAGCTGCACCCGCTGGGATCCTGCGCCGCCTGGGGCGGCAGCGGCGCGCGGGGAGTGCTCAACGACCTGCGCCCCCTCCTCCAGGACTCGGCCACCGCCATCCTCGAAGCACCCGACATCGGCGACGAGTTGCAGGAGCGCGTCCTGCCCGTGTTCAAGAAGCACTATGCGAACTACATCCCGGACGTACCCGGCGAGGGCAGCGGCGGCGGGGTGTCGGCGTACCTGCTCGCGGCCGGCTACAGCCAGGGCGGGCCGTGGATCGTGGAGATCAACCCCAACGGGCTCATCGGCCGCTACGAGGACGTGGGCTTCCACGCCATCGGCTCCGGCGCGCCCATGGCCCAGCAGGCCGGCGCGCTGCTGTCCCACTTCCGGATGACCACGCGCGCCGTCGAGTACGGCGTGGTGCGGGTGCTGGAGGCGCTGGCGCAGACCTCGCCGTCGGTCGGCGGCCCGTTCAGCGTCGCGTGCATCCGCGAGGAAGGCGCCCACCACCTCGACGAGAAGGAGATCGCCAAGGCGCTGAAGGACTGCCAGCGCTGGCGCGACCTCGAACAGGAAGCGCTCGACCGGCTGTTCGACTGACCCTCACCCGGCCCACCCGCGCCATGATGCGGAGAAAGGCCGTCTCCGACGAGCGGAAACGGCCTTCGAACTGGGTGGAGCTGAGGGGATTTGAACCCCTGACCCCCTCGATGCGAACGAGGTGCGCTACCAGTCTGCGCCACAGCCCCTCCGCTGGCGAACCAGCATCGGTCCCACCCGGCTTGCACCGGGCGGGCCGGCACAAGGCTAACAGGTTGCCCACCCACCACGCGAACCACCCCGCCGCCCACCGCGATCTTGGAAGGAAACGGCCCCCGGAGGGGCCCAAATCTTCCAAGATCTAAAAGCCAGGGGCGAGGACGGTCAAGCGCCCCGGCCGGACTGGTAGGGACGACCGCGCAGGCCGCCGGCCCGCCGGTAGGACACCGAGCCGCCGCTCGCGGCCGGCGGCAGGTCCGCGGGCCGGTCCAGGCCCATCGCGGTACGCCGGACCGCCTCCCGCTGGGCGGCCAGCCGGCGCTGTGCCTCCCGCCGGGCCGCCGCGCGCCGGGCCTGCTCGCGGCGCACCTCGGCCTGGCGGGCGGCCAGCCAGGCCGCTTCCCGGGCGTCCGCGCGCCGCCGCCGGCGCTCGGCCAGCGCCCGCTGCCGCAGGTGTACGACGTACGCGACGAGCAGCGCGCCGGTGACCGAGACGCTGATCCAGAACCCGGGCCCGACCAGCATCACGCCGACCAGCTCGACCAGGTTGAGCAGCAGCAGCGCGGCGAGCACCCGACGTCGGCGGTAGACGGCCGGGGTGTGCCGGCGCCGGGGCGGGTGCCGTCGGCGGGACTGCGCGGGGACCGCCGAAACGGGCCGGAGCCGGCCGGAGCGCCGCCGGACGGGGGGCGCGGAGACCGGACGAGCCAGACCGCCCGTGTCGGCATCTTCACTCAAGGTGACGACGAGGGTACGCGGTGGATGCACCGGCTGGCGTCCGGGCACGGTGCGCCGACGACGCTGGCGCTGGAGCACCCGCGCCGTCGACTGCGCCCGCTCCGCCACCAGCCGCTCGGTGGCGTCGTACCGGCGGACCAGCGCCGGAGCGAGAGCGAGCAGACCGGCGGCGGCGAGGACGGCGAGGAGCACCGACGTCGGCACCCTCACCCCTCCCGTCACCAAGTTCGGGGCGAGCGCCACGCGGCCGCAACTTCTTCCGTCGACTCTCGTTAACGGCGCAGATCATGCGGGCGGGCAGCGCTTGCCACAGCTTGCAGTTACTTGAGGTTACGGGCCGCCGACCCGCTTCACCGTGCGCCGCGCCGGGCGTCACGGTCGGAACGGCTCAGCGCCGGCTGTCACGTACGCGGTGCCACCGCGCCAGCAGACCGCCCTCGGCGGCCACTTCCTCGCCGGTCATCGCGTATCCGATGTGGTCCCGCCAGGCGCCGTCGATGTGCATGTACCGCACGTGGTAGGCCTCCTCGCGGAAGCCGAGCTTCTCCACCACCCGCCGGGACGGGACGTTCTCCGGCCGGATGTTCACCTCGATCCGGTGCAGGCCACCCGGGCCGAACGCGTGGTCCACGGCGAGCGCGACAGCGGTCGGGATCACGCCCCGCCCGGCCACCCGGGAGTCCACCCAGTAGCCCACGTACCCGGAGCAGAACGCCCGCCGCACGATGCTGCCCACGTTGAGGTGCCCGACCAGCCGCTCCTGCCCGTCCTCGCGCAGGCAGACCGCGAACGGCATGCCGTCACCGGTACGTGCCGACTTCCGCTGGTCGGCGTGGACCAGGCGGAACGCGGCCGGCGAGTTCGTCGCGTCCCAACCGCCCGGCACGTGCGACTCCCACGGGGCCAGCCACTCCCGGTTCGCGCGCCGGATCGTCGACCAGGTCACCGCGTCGGAACGCCGGTACGGCCGCAGCACCACCGGACCGTCCACCAGCACCGCCGGCCACCCCGGCGCCCGCCGGAACATCACCGACGCCGGTCCAGCAACAACACGTCCACGGTGGAGCCGGCGGCGGCGGTGGTGACCCGCTCGCCGAGCACCAGCAGGCCGTTCGCCTCGGCCAGGCCGGAGAGCGTGTACGGCCCACCGGCCAACGGCTGCACCGTGTAGCCGCCGCCGCGCCGCTCGGCCACGTGCGCGGGGCGGAACTCGCGCAGCCCCACCGGCGACGCGACGGTCTCCAGCAGGTGCGCGCGCACGCTGGGCCGGAACACCGGCTCGGCGCCGGCCAGCAGTTGGATGGCCGGACGGGCCAGCACCTCGAAACCGATCAGCGCCGCGCCGGGCTCACCGGGAAGACACACCACCGGCACCTCCTCGGCGCCGACCGTACCGAACCCCAGCGCCGTGCCGGGATAGAGGGCCACCTCGGTGAAGGCCACCGGCCCGGCCCGGCCGCCGTCGCGGCGGGACAGGATGCGGCGGACCATGTCGCCCGGCCCGGTGCCGGTGCCGCCGGTGGTGATGATCAGGTCGGCCCGCAGCGTCTGGTCCTCCAGCAGGCCGCGCAGCGCCTCCGGGTCGTCGTCGCAGATCCCGACCCGGTACGCGAGCCCGCCCGCCTCGGCCGCCGCCGCGGTCAACGCGTGCGAGTTGGTGTCCACCACCTGGCCGGGTTGGCTGCCCCGCCCCACGTCGACCAGTTCGTCGCCGGTGGCCACGATGACCACGCGGGGGCTGGGCCGCACCACCACGTGCCCGATGCCGGTGGCGGCGAACACCGCGACCAGGGCCGGCGAGACGTACGCGCCGGCGCGGGCGAGCAGCGTGCCGGCGACCAGTTCCTCGCCGGCGCGGCGGAGGCCGTACCCGCGCTTGGGGGCGCGGAAGATCTCCACCGCGGCCATGCCCTGGTCGGTCCACTCCACCGGCACCACCACGTCGGCGCCCACCGGCAGCGGCGCCCCGGCCGCCACCGAGAAGCAGGCGCCGGGGGTGAGCCGGACCGGGCGCCAACTCGCCGCGCCCAGGTCACCGACCACGTTCAGCCGGATGCTGCGCCCGCCGCGGATACCGGAGGGGGCCGGGACGTAGCCCGGCCCCCGGCTCCCTCCGGAGATGTCCTCCCAGCGCGCGGCGTACCCGTCCACCGCCGCCTGGTCGAAGGCGGGGAACGAGTGCGGGGCGACCACGTCCTCGGCGAGCACGTTGCCGTACGCCTGGGTCAGGTCGAGGTCGAGCGGAGGCAGCGCGCGTAACCTGCGCAGCACACTGCCCAGGTAGTCGGCGAGCGGCGTCAACTCGTTCGCGGCCGCCTCGGCGTCGGCCGTCGCGGTCATGTATTGGCACCGCCGGACGCGTCGCGCAGGCCGTTGAGGACCGCGTCGGTGACGGTCTCGTCGCCCTTGTTGACGAACTCGGCGAGCCACTTGCGGAACTCGGCGCCCAGGTCGTCGCGCTCGGCGGCGATCTGGACCACGGTCTGGAGGTAGCCCAGCGGCATGCCGGTGTCGTAGCGGGTGCCCCGGTAGACGATGGCGTGCACCGGCACCCCCTCGGTCCGCAGCAGCTCCATCGCGTCGGTGAGCTGGATCTCGCCGCCGCTGCCCGGCTTGGTGCGCCGGATCGCGTCGAAGATCCGCCCCGGCAGCACGTACCGGCCGAGGACGGCCAGGTTGCTGGGCGCCTCCTCCGGGCTGGGCTTCTCCACCATGCCGGTGACCTTCACGACCTCGGCGATGTCGGCGTACTCCGATTCGGCCGGCTCGACCGAGGCGATGCCGTAGCGGCTGGTCTCGGCGGGGTCGACCTCGAAGAACGCGAGCACCACGCCGCCGGTGCGGGCCTGGAGCTCCAGCATGGCCGGCAGCAGCGGCTCGGAGGGCTTGACGAACTCGTCGCCGAGCAGCACCGCGAAGGCGTCGTCGCCGACGTGCGACTCGGCGAACCCGACGGCGTGGCCCAGGCCGAGCTGCTCCGGCTGGCGGCAGGTGTAGATGGCGGCCAGTTCCTCGGTGCGCTTGACGGCGGCCAGCAGCTCGGGCTTCTTGGCGAGCCGTTCCTCCAGGTCGGGCCGCCGGTCGAAGTGGTCGACCATCGAGGTCTTGCCGCGCCCGGTGATCAGCAGCACGTCGGTGATGCCGGCCTGGGTGGCCTCCTCGACGATGTACTGCAGAACCGGCCGGTCGACGACCGGCAGCAGCTCCTTCGGGACCGCCTTGGTGGCCGGCAGGAACCGGGTGGCCAGGCCGGCGGCCGGGATGACGGCCTTGACCGCACGGGAGCGACCGGGGGTCGCTGAGGGGTTCGCTGAGTGCTCCGACATGCCGCGAGACTATCGGCCACGGCTCTGCCGCGGCGGGTGAGGACCGGAAGACGCGCCGCCCTGTGCGGCGCCCGCCGGGTCCGCCGCGCCGGCCCGGGGCAGCCCGTCGGGCGGGCTGACCGTGACGGCCACCACCGGAATCTCCTGGGTGCGAACCGGATCGGGGACGGCTGCGGGCGCCAGCCGGAAGCCGTCCCGCCCGGCCGCCTTCGCCGCGTAGAGCGCGTCGTCGGCCGCGTCGAGCACCTGCTGGCCGCCGGCGGCGTGGTCGGGATAGACGGCGATGCCGACGGACACCGTCACCGGCACCCGGAGCGGCTCGTCGCCGTGGCCGTCGACCACCACCGGCTGGTCCCGCACCACCGCGCCGAGACGCTCGGCGACGATGGTGGCGCCCCGGGCGTCGGTCTCCGGCAGCAGCACCACGAACTCCTCACCGCCCTGCCGGAACGCGAGGTCCACCTCGCGGATCACGCCGCGTACCCGGCGGGCGAACTCGACAAGCACGGCGTCCCCGGCGGCGTGCCCCCAGGTGTCGTTGACGTCCTTGAACCGGTCCAGGTCGAGCGCGAGCACACTGAGCATCCGGCCGAACCGGCTCGCCCGTTCCACCTCCCGCCGGATCGACTCGCGCAGGTAGCGGTAGTTCCACAGCCCGGTGAGCGGGTCGGTGAGGGAGAGCCGCTGCGCCTCCTCGTGCACCCGGACGTTCTCCACCGCCACCGCCGCGTGGCCGGCGAAGGTCCGCAGCGTGACCAGGTCGTCGTCGTCGAACTCGTGCCCGCCGAGCCGGTCGTAGAGGGCCAGCACGCCGAGCGCGGCGCTGGGCGGGCCGGCCGGGTCGCCGTCGGCCGGCGGGTGCCCGGGACGCTCCGGGCCGCGCGGGTCGGGGGCCGCGAACGGCACCGCCACGTACGTCTCGCAGGTCGGCTCCCCGGTCGGCGTCTCCGGTGCGGTCCACCGGCCCCGCACCGGCTCGCCGGTGGCCGCCACCGCGCCGACCACACCGGTGCCGACCGGCACCCGCAGCGTCGCCGGGTCCGCCGGGTCGTCGGTCGGCCAGCGCCCGGCCAGCCCCTCGACGCACTGGCCGACCAGCACGCCGTGGCCGTCGAGCAGCAGTACCGCGCCGGCCCGGGCCCCGGTCCCGGCGAGCGCGCTGTCCAGGATCACCCGCAGGATGCGCTGCAGGTCGTGCGTGCTGGCCAGCGTGTCGCCGAGCACCACGAGATGGTTGCGGAGCTGGTCCCGGCTGCTGGTCAGCGCCGCCACGTAGCTGCCGGTCTCCCGGGTCATCCGGTTGAACGCGCCGGCCAGCCGCCCGATCTCGTCGCGGCTGCGCACCGGTACCCGCGTGGTCAGGTCGCCGTGCGCCACCCGGTCCACCGCGGCGGCCAGCTCGACCAGCGGCCGGGTGGTCACCCGGGCCAGCCGCCAGGCGGCCAGCACGGCCAGCAGCGCGGCCAGCGCCACCGCGGCGACCAGCGCGCCGTACAGGCCGGGCGGGCGCTGGGCCGGCACCGAGAGCACCAACGGCAGCGGCTGCCCGGGGGACGGCCCGACCCGGCGCACGTACCGCCCGTCGCCGGTGCCGGCCACCCGGTCCCCGGCCGCCTTGCGGGCGGCGGCCAGCACCGCTGCGCGTACCCCGGGATTCTCGGTCGTGTGGGTGATCCGCCCGGGAGCGTCGAGGAGGGTGACCCCGACGCCGGTCACGGCCGCGAGCCGCGCCACGAAGGCCGGGTCGACGGGCTGCGCGGCGGCGACCGCACCCAGGTCGACGCCGGCCGGGTCGCGGAGCCGGACCTGGACGGCGAGCGCCCCCACCCGGCCGGCCGGCACGCCGACGCAGTCCTGCCACGGGCCGGCCGGCCCACCGGCGGTGGCGTAACTGGTCCGGCCGGCGGGGTCGGCGATCACCACGGCCGCGGCCAACCCCCGGCCGACCACCTGGTCGGCGGCGCGCGGCCGGGCGGCCGGGTCGGCCACCAGCGCGACCGCGTCGGCCGCCGCGCGTAGTTGCTGGCAGAGCGCGTCGACCGAGGTACGCACGCCGGCCGCGGCCAGGCCCAGCCGCTCGGTGGCGCGGCTGCGGTCGACGGTGCTGAGCGTGGCGCCGACGAAGAACGCGCCGAGCAGGACGGGGCCGAGGACCACCACGAGGAAGGCCACCGTCAACCGCCCGCGTAGCGTCAAGCTTCCCCCCGGAAGTTCCGCGCCCTTGGTGCGATGCTGACACAGAGCGACCGGTAGGCAAGCGTTGCGTCAGGAGTGTTGCGTGCCGGATTTTTCGGATGAGGTGCACGAGGCGAAGCGGGAACTGCGCGTCGCGCTGCTCGCCGCCCGCCGGTCGCTGTCCGCGCCGCGTCGCGCCGCCGCGGCGGCGTCCGTCCAGGCCGAGCTGGTGGCCCTGGTACGCCGGCTGCGCCCGGCCCGGATGACCGCGTACGCGCCGGTCGCCTCCGAGCCCGGCGGGGACGACCTGCCGGACGTGCTGCGGGCCGCGCTGCCGCCCGAGGCGGAGCTGCTGCTGCCGGTGCTGCGGGGCGACCTGGACCTGGACTGGGCCGCCTACGCCGGTCGGGAGTCGCTGCGTGCCGCCGGCCGGGGACTGCGCGAACCGACCGGCCCACCGCGGGGCCTGGCCGCCGTGGCCGGCGCGGGCCTGGTGGTGGTGCCCGCGCTGGCGGTGGACCGCCGGGGCGTCCGGCTGGGCCGGGGCGGCGGCTCGTACGACCGCGCGCTGGCCCGGGTGCCCGCCACCGTGCCCACCGTGGCGCTGCTGCACGACGGCGAGCTGGTCACCGCGGTGCCCGCCGACCCGCACGACCGGCCGGTGCACCACGTGATCACGCCCGGGGACCGGCTGGTGGCGGTGCCGGGTGTGGGGCCGGGCGCTTCCGCTGGACGAATCCGGGTGCCATGACGCACCATTGGCACTCGAAGACCACGAGTGCCAGACCGGCCGTGCCAGAGATCCGGAGGAGAACGTGCCCACGTACCAGTACGCCTGCACCGCGTGCGGCCACCAGCTCGAGGCGGTGCAGTCCTTCTCGGACGAGCCGCTGACCGAGTGCCCCGCGTGTGAGGGGCGGCTGCGCAAGCTCTTCAACTCGGTCGGCATCGTGTTCAAGGGCTCCGGCTTCTACCGGACGGATTCCCGTTCGTCCGGTTCCGACAGCGCCCCGGGCACCGCGAACAAGCCGGGGAAGTCCGACTCGTCCTCGTCCTCGTCCGACTCGTCGTCGTCCGGTTCGTCCTCGTCCTCGGGGTCGGGCTCGTCCTCGGGGTCGGGCTCGTCCGGTTCAGGCTCGTCCTCGGGGTCGGGCTCGTCCGGTTCAGGCTCGTCCGGCTCGGGCTCCGGGTCGACTCCCAGCAAGGCGCCGGCGGCGTCCAGCTCCTCCTGATCGCGCGCTGCCCGACAGTGGCCGTCCCCGCCCGGGGGCGGCCACTTCCGCGCACGTCTTCGCGTCCCGTGCCGCCACTCGCCGGCCCGGTCCGGCCAACTCGCCGGCCCGGTCCGGCCCGCTCCACTCGCCTCCCCGCGCGCCTCCGCTCCGCCCGCTCCGTCCGCTCCGCGCGCCTCCGCCCTTCGCGCCTCCGCTCCGCGCGCCTCCGCCCCGCGCGCCTCCGCCCCGCGCGCCTCCGCCCCGCGCGCCTCCGCCCCGCGCGCCTCCGCCCCGCGCGCTGATTCACGGAAAGCGTGGCTATCGGGCGCGTTTTAACCCCTCTTTCCGTGAATCAGCGGGCGGGGTACCCGGCGTCGAGATGGCTGCCGGGTGCGCCGAGCACGCGGGTGCGCCGACGCCGCCGAGGTTGTCCACAGGGCGGCGGGTTATCCACAGGAGGGACCGGCGGGCCGACGCGGAGGCACCGGGCCCGCCTAGCCTGCTGCCGGAGGGTCGATCGGGCGGGCGGGGAGGCAGCGGTGACAGGTCGGGAGCCGACGTTACGGCCGGTGCACTGGCGCGGTCTGCCCCGACGCCGCACGCTGGTGCGGGTGACTCTGGTCGCGGTACTGCTGGGGTTGGCCGCCGTGGTGCTCAGGACGCCGGCCGGTTGTCCGCCCGGCTCGCCTCCGCGCACCGGGGCCACGGCGTCCGCCGATCCTTCGCCCTCGGGAGCTCCGCCGCTGCCCGACGGGGCGGTCGGCGTGCCGATCCGGCTGGCCGAGCCGGCCGCCCTCGCGGTGCTGCGTCCGGGTGCCCGCGTAGATCTGCTGGTCGTGCCAGCCGGCGGGGCGCCGGACCCCACCCTGCTCGCACCGCGCGCGCTGGTGCTCGACGTGGTGGGGGCCGGCGGGGCGGTGGACGGCTCATCCGCGCTCTACCTGGCGCTCCCGCCCGAGCAGGCCCGGCGCGCGGTCGGGCTGCCCGAGGGCAGCCGCTTCGCCGTGGTGGTCCGCGGCTGACCACGGCGCGCCCGGGTCAGCCAAGGCATAGATCAGCCATGGCGTGGGTCAACCAAGGCGCAGGTCAACCGTGGCGTGGGCAGCCGTGGCGTGGGCAGCCGTGGCGTGGGCAGCCGTGGCGTGGGCAGCCGTGGCGTGGGCAGCCGTGGCGTGGGCAGCCGTGGTGTTCGTCAGCCCCAGTGCGGTGGCCGCTCGGCGAGCAGCCAGTCGTCGTCGCCGGGGCGCTCGCCCCAACCGTGGTCGGTGTCGTCGGTGGTCTGCTCGGGCAGCACCACGAGATCGTCGCTGAGGTCGACCACGCGGTCGTCGTCGCCGCGCGGGACCCGGATGCCGGGTTCGGTCACGAGCAGCAACGATACCGCCGCCAGGCAGCCACCTCGACCCTCGGTGCCCCGGCCCGCTGATTCACGGAAGGAGGGGTTATTACGCTCCCAATAGCCACGCTTTCCGTGAATCAGCGGGGGCTAGGCGGGGGGGTGAGGCGGGCGGGCGCGGTGGGGTGGGTGGTCGGAGTGGCTACGAACGTGAGAGCGTGCGTGGTCAGCCTTCGCCGCGTCGGGCGGCCGACCGGCCGCGGCGTTGGTAGCGTCGGTCGGCGTGACGACGCCGAGCGGTGGCAGCACCGACGACGAGACCTGGCGACGCCCCGAGCAGCCGGCCGCCCCGGACGGGACACCGTCCGAGGACCAGCCCGCTGATCATCGGTCGACGGGGGTGAGCCACCTCCACGGCGAAACGCCCGCGGAAACAGGTCCCACCGTCGACGCCGGCCCCGCCGAAGCCGATCGCCGCGAGAGAACGGGCGCGGACCTTCCACCCGGCATCGGCCACCCGCCGACCGACACCGACCCGGGACCGGACACCGGATCGGCGGACCGGCACACCAGCACGGCCGACATGACCGACACGGCCGACACGGCCACGTGGTCCACCACCGCGACGGACCCGGCCGAGCGCCCCACCACCGAGGCCAACACGAAAGAGTCGCGCACGACTGAGCCCTCTGCGGGCGGGACCGGCGTGGTCGAGGGTGCCAGCCCGTGGTCGCGCCTGGGCGCGGCGGAGAGTCCCTGGGCCCGGCCGGCCCCGGCCGCACCGGCCGGCGGTTGGACCGCGACCGGCGGCGAGTGGCCCGGCCCGGCCGGGAACGGCGTCGATCCGACGACCGGCAGGTACGCGGGCTGGCCGGAGAACGCCGGCAACACGGGCTGGCCGGCAACCGGCGGGTACGCCGGCGGACCGCCTACCGGCGCGTACTCGGTCGGACCGGCAGCCGGCGGGTATGCGGGGCCGCCGCCGAGCACGCCGCCGCCTCCCGGGTGGCGGCCGCCGGTGCACGTGCAGGCACCCCCGCCCCGGCAGCTCCCGCCGCAGGACATGGCCGCCATGGATCGCGCGGAACAGCGTGCTCAGCAGCTCACCTACGGCATCGGCGCGGTCGTCGGCGTGGTGCTGGTGCTGCTGATGTGCCTGTTCTGCTCGCGGTTGCTGTTCTAAGCCCTCAGAACGACCGGCAGCACGGTAACGAGGGCGACTGCCAGGTACAGCAGGTACAGGTAGAAGTCCACGATCTTTGCGTCGCGGTCGGTGCAGCGCCGCCGAGCACGTCCGGCACGTCATCGGCGACGGCCTGCTCGCTGCTGCGCATTCCCGGCTCGCCCGACCGGGCCGCAGAACTGCGCGCCTGGCGATCCAGCCGCTCTCCGCCGGTGGTCCCTCGGTGGAGAGCGCCGAACACTCAAGGTCAAGACGGTGGTTGCCGCCCCCGCCGACGGTGCCGCGACCACCTTGTGACGCAGATCACCCACTTCACCCCTGCTCAACCCTCGCGCGCGGGGATGCCCCGCCTCGCAAGTAGTCACTTACTCACCCTGAGACCCCCGAGGACCGCCCGGGAGAGCGCACACGTACTCCCCCAAGCAAGCGGCCTCGCCGAAGACAGAGACGGCCTGTGGGCATGATCCACAGCGGATTCGAGGGGATCGCCGGAGGCCCGGACCGTGGCTACGGTGGCTCGCATGCCAACTCTGATATCGCCCACCACCAGCCTGTATGCCGCCTTCCAGGACTGCCGCGAAGACTGGGGACCCGGTCTGCACGAGGACGGCTTCGGCATCGGCCCCGAAGACGACCTGGACTCGCCCGACGGCTTCGCCGACTGGGTGCGGCGATGTGTCCGGCTCGACCACGGGGCCGGGACGCCATGCCCCGACGAGCGGCACGCCTCCTGCCGGTGGATCGTCGAGGACGGGCAGGTGCTCGGGGGGATCGCGATGCGGCACTGGCAGGACGACGACCTGGGCCAGATCGGCTACGGCGTACGTCCCTCCGCACGCCGCCGCGGCCTGGCGAAGTGGGCCCTGGGTGAGATGCTCCGCGAGGCCCACACCGTGCTGGGTCTGCACCGGGTGCTCATTCCCTGTCTGGAGGACAACCTCGCCTCGGCGCGCACGATCGAGAGCCAGGGCGGCGTGCTCCAGGGGATCCTCGACACCGGGCACGTCCGGGTCCGCCGCTACTGGATCACGCTCAGCCACTGACCTGCCCACCAGCCGTCGGAGGTCAAGAGGGGCACCTTGTTATGCGCGGAGCGACGAACTCCAACTACACGGCGAGATCGCCCGCAAGGGCGTGCCCGCACCGATCCAGGTCGGCAGGCGTTGGTGGTGGAGCGCACCAACTCGCGACGCTCGCCCCACCACACCTACTGCCGGTCGCTCTCAGACGATGCCGTCCCACACCATCTTGGCGCCGCTGTCGCCGGTCAGGTAGACGTAGACCAGCGCGAACACGGCGAGCACGGCGGCCACGGCGGTGAGCGCCAGCGGCAGCCAGCGGGGCAGGTTCCGGGTACGGGCGAAGCCCGCGGTGGACAGCAGCAGCAGGAGCGCCGCCACGGCCAGGCCGAGCGTGAACCAGAGCAGCGTCTCGCCGTAGTCGGCGTGTTCGTGGATCTTCTGAAGCCCCTCGGGCGGGTAGCCCCGGGACCGCAGCGCCTCCTCCAGCGCCTCGCCCGACTGGGTCGCCACCCAGGCCGTGATCGGGGTGACGACGGCCAGCGCCGCCACCGCCCAGTCCAGTCGGGACCGCCAGCGGGGCAGCACGCCGTACGCGACGGTGAGCACGGCCAGCAGTGGCACCAGCACCACCACGGCGTGGATGACCAGAACGTGGCCCGGGAGGCCGTTGATTTCCCTGAACACCGACACCTCCGGCGAGTGGACGGATTGGCGCGGTCAGCGTACGACGCGGCGCTGCCCCACACCGGCATCCACGCACAGGTCGCCGCGCCGGTTCACCCGGTGGCCGCAACCACCCGCGAGGACCGCTCACTTGTCGGCCCGGCCGACTCCATGCTGTCATGAACGCATGGCCACGGGTGAGGAACTGCTTCGGTCGCGGGGTCTGCGGGTCACCCGACCGCGCCTCGCCGTGCTGGCCGTGCTCGCCGACGGCGGTCACCTGGAGGTCGACGAGATCACCCGGCGGGTCCGGGAGCGGCTCGACTCGGTCTCCACGCAGGCGGTCTACGACGTGCTGGGCGCGCTGTCCCGCGCCGGCCTGTCCCGTCGGATCGAGCCGGCCGGCAGTCCTGCCCGGTACGAGGCCCGCGTGGGCGACAACCACCACCACGTGGTGTGCCGGGGCTGCGGCGCGATCGCCGATGTCGACTGTGCGGTCGGCAGCGCACCGTGCCTGGACCCGAACGTGGCCCACGGCTTCCAGCTCGACGAGGCCGAAGTGACGTTCTGGGGTCTCTGCCCGGCCTGCCAGTCCCGTCGTTCGGTCGACGACTGAGCGGCCCGACCGGGCGTGCCCGCTCGGCGTGGCACTCTTGATCGGTGGACACCGACGACATCGGCCTGTTCGGTCCGGGATCGGTCACCTGGAAGGTGCACGCGGAGCCGGTCCTGATCGTCGCCGGCCTGCGCTCGCTCTACCTGCAGGCGTTGCACCCGCGCGCGATGGCCGGGGTCGCGCAGAACAGCAACTACCGCGCCGACGCGTGGGGCCGGCTGCTCCGGACCGCGACCTACGTGGAGACGACGATCTACGGCACCACCGCCGAGGCGGAGGCGGCCGGCCGGCGGCTGCGTACGCTGCACGCCCGGATGCGCGCCACCGACCCGGGCACCGGTGCGGAGTTCCGCGTCGACGAGCCGGACCTGCTGCGGTGGGTGCACGTCACCGAGGTCGAGTCGTTCGTGACCACCGCCCGCCGGGCCGGCCTCGCGCTGACCGACGACGAGGTGGACGGCTACTACACCGAGCAGCGCCGGGCGGCGGCCCTGGTCGGGCTGGACCCGGCGGGGGTGCCGGGCACCGCCGCCGAGGTCGAGGCCTACTACCGGGGCGTACGCCCGGAGCTGCGGATGACCCGGGAGGCGGCCGAGACCGCGCTGTTCCTGACCGCTCCGCCGATTCCCTGGAAACTCAGCCGGCCGGCCCGGCTCGGTCTGAGTCTCGGCCCGCCGCGCTGGGCGTACCTCGGGGTGGCCGGCACCGCGCTGGGTCTGCTGCCGCCTTGGGCGCTGCGGCTCTACGGCGGGTTGGGCCTGCCCACCACCGCGCTGTCGGCGGAGGTGGGCGTGCGGGCGTTGCGGCTCGCGCTGGCGGCGGTGCCGCGTCGCTACCGCGAGGGGCCGTTGCGGCAGGCCGCGATGGAACGTGCCGACCGCCTCGCGGCGGCCTGAGACAGGCGGTCAGTCGGTGGCGTCGGTGAGGCGCTCGACGGCCGACCACGGCTCCTTGCCGGGGACCTGCGCGCCGGTGGGGCAGGTGCGCCGATAGTCGCACCAGCCGCAGCGCGGCCCCGCCTCGGTGGGGAACGCCTCGTCGGGGTCGGTCCCGTCGGCCACCGCCCGCTCGGCGGCCATGATGTCGCGGGCGGTGTGCTCCGCGCGGGTGAGCTGGCGGTCCAGCGACTCCGGGGTGTGCTCGTGCGCGGCGACCGTGCCGGTGGGCAGGTGGTGCAGCTCGACCCGGCGGCACGGCCGCCGGAACACCCGCTCGGCGGCGTACGCGTAGAGCGCGAGTGCCTGTGAGCCGCGCGCGTCGTCGGCGTCGAGGCCGGTGCGGCCGGTCTTGTAGTCGACGATGACCAGTTCGGGCCGGCCGTCGGGGCCGGGGCGGGAGTCGATCCGGTCGGTGCGGCCGTTGAAGGCGAGCACCGCTGTCTTCACCGCGACCACCCGTTCCACGCCGACCGGCTCGTCGGCCGGGTCCAGGCCCGCCACGTAGGACTCGAGCCAGGTCAGCGCGCGCCGGAAGGCGTCGCGTTCCTGCTCGTCGTCGCGGTAGCCCTCGCGCACCCAGGTGCCCTTGAGCAGCGTGCCGAGCGCCTCGGGGCGGCGGCGGTCGGCGGCCAGCGCATACCAGTTCTTGAGCGCGGTGTGGACGCTGGCGCCGAGCGAGTTGTGCGCCCACGGCGGCCCCTTCGGCGGGGCGGGCCGGTCGACGTATGCGTAGCGGTAGCGCCGGGGGCAGTCGGCGTAGGCGCCGAGCTTGCTGGGTGTGCAGACGAAGAGCCGTTCCGGCATGCCCTCGAAGCCGAGCTGCTCGGCCTGCTCGGTGCGGGGTCGGGGTGCCCGGCCGCTGGCGGGGCGGCTGCTCGGCGAGGGGCGGCCGGTCGATGAGGGTCGTCGCACACCGCAGATCCTGCCATCCGGGTCCGACAGCGGACGACAGGCGCTCAGGCGTTGTTGACGTACTCGGTCACGAACGCGGCGATCGCGTCCGCGATGAGCTGCACCGCGATGGCGGCCAGCAGCAGGCCGGCGATCCGGGTCAGCACCTCGATGCCGCCCGGGCGGAGCACCTTGACGATCCCGCCGGAGAAGCGCAGCACCACCCAGACCGCGACCATCACCGCGACGATGGCGAGCGCGATGGCGACGTAGTCGGTGACCCCACCGGCCCGCTGCACGAACAGCATGGTGGCCACGATGGCGCCGGGACCGGCGAGCAGCGGGGTGCCCAGCGGCACCAGCGCGATGTTGGAGGTGACCTGCTGGCTCGGGTCGTCCGCCTTGCCGGTCAGCAGTTCCAGCGCGACCAGCACCAGCAGCAGGCCACCGGCGGCCTGCAACGCGGGCAGGTCGACGTGCAGGTAGGCCAGGAGGGTCTGCCCCGCCACCGCGAAGATCACGATGACCCCGAGCGCCAGGGCCACGGCCTGCCAGGCGGCCCGGTTCCGGTCGCGGGCGGGCAGCGGCCCGGTGAGCGCGAGGAAGATGGGCATCATTCCGGGCGGGTCGACGATCACCAGCAGGGTCACGAAGACCTCGCCGAAGAGCTTGAGATCCACGCGGACACGGTAGCCGTGCCGCCGGAACGCTTCAGCCTGAAGCGACCGGGGTCACCCCCCGGGCCAGTGCGACGATCCGCTCGTACGCCTCGGGGGCGGTGGTGTACGCGCCGAGCCGGACGGTCTTGTGCGTGCCGTGGAAGTCCGACGCGCCGGTGACCAGCAGCCCCAGCTCGGCGGCGAGCCGGC
Organism: Micromonospora sp. NPDC018662; assembly: GCF_044391475.1. Classification (NCBI taxonomy): domain Bacteria; kingdom Bacillati; phylum Actinomycetota; class Actinomycetes; order Micromonosporales; family Micromonosporaceae; genus Micromonospora; species Micromonospora sp. NPDC018662. The sequence continues at coordinate 889,378 of NZ_JBISAC010000001.1, read as the reverse complement.
GGACGTGCTCCCGCTCGGCCGGGCTGTGGTCCTCGTGGTCGGCCTCCAGGCCGGCCAGGCCGGCTGCCGCCAACGCCGCGATCAGCTCGTCGGGCACGATCCGGCCGCGCCGGCTGGCCCTCGGGTGGGCGAAGACGGGCACCCCGCCGGCGGCCCGCACCAGCGCGACCGCGCGGAACACGTCGATGTCGTCCTTGGGCAGCCGGTAGCGCTCCCCCAGCCAGTCCGGGCCGAACGCCTCGGTGGTGGTGGCGACCAGGCCGGCCCGGATCAGTGCCTGCGCGATGTGCGGCCGGCCGACCGTCCCGCCGGCCGCCCCGGCCAGGATCGCCGTCCAGCTCACCGGGATGCCGTCGGCCTGGAGCAGCCGGACGATCCGCTCGCCGCGCTCCTCCCGGGCCTGCCGGACCCGGGCCAGCTCCGCGGCCAGCTCCGGCTCGGCCGGGTCGAAGAGGTACGCGAGCAGGTGCAGCGGGACCGCCGGCTCGGCGCCGGACCAGCGGCAGGACAGCTCGGCGCCGCGGATCAGGGTGAGGCCGGGCGGCAGGGCGGCGACGGCGTCCGCCCAGCCCGCCGTGGTGTCGTGGTCGGTCAGTGCCACCACGTCGAGCCCGGCGTCGGCGGCGGCCCGGACCAGCTCGGCCGGGCCGAGCGTGCCGTCGCTCGCGGTGGAGTGGCTGTGCAGGTCGATGCGGGCGGGAACGCTCACCGGCCCGACGCTACGCCCCGTCGGGCAGTGCGGGGGTGTCGGCCACCACCACCGGCCGTTGCCCCGGCGCCATCCCGTCGAGCGTGGACGGGGTCGGTCGTTCGCCGGCCAGCACGCGGCTGGGCTTGACCCGGACCAGCCCGCCCGCGGCGTCCACGTGCAGCGCGACGCCGGCCCGGGTCCAGGCCACCGCGCCGGCCAGCGGCGGGCCGGCCGGGTGGGCCGCCGGGGAGGCGGCCGGGTCGGCGAGGTCGATCAGCAGGGCGGTGCGGCCGGTGCCGTTCGCCAGCAGCCACCGCCCGTCGGGTGAGACGCCGCCGAGCCCGTCGGCGGCCAGCCCGGCGACACAGCCGGTCCGCGTCGGGGTGAGACCGCGGGCCGCGTCGAGCAGCGCCACGCAGGGCTGCCGCGCCGACCCGGTGGTGACCAGGCCGACGAGCCGGCCGTCCGGCCGGGTGCCGTAGACGGCGCGGACGTCCGGGTTCGCGGTGCCCGGCACGCCGCCCATCGCCCGCCGCCAGATGCTCATGCCGCCCCGGTCGGGCTGGCTGATGAGCACGTCGTCGCCGGTGAAGCCGACCGGCACGACACCGGGTGGGGCGGCCACCCGGCTGGGCGCGATGAGCTGGCCGGCGACCACGCCGGCGGCGACCAGGTCCGTACCGTCCCGCCAGGCCACCTGCCGGCCGTCCGCCGAGACCGCGACCGCGTCCGCGACGGCGAGCATCACCTGCGGCGCGCCGCCGTCGGCCGACACCCACCAGAGGGTACGGCCGGCGGCGGTGGCCGTGGAGGTGAGCAGCCAGCCCTCCCCGTCGTGGATCCGCTGCGCCCGTTCGACGCCGCCCACCCCGGTCAGCTCCCGGCGCTGGCCGCCGCTGGTGTCCAGTTTGTCACCGACGAGCAGGTCGAGTTCGGCGCGGACCGGGCCCGGCCGGTAGACCGGGGTGGGCGCGGTGGGCAGCGGGGACACGGACAGCCCGGGCGGGTCGCCGAGCACCACGGTCGGCGTGCCGTCGCGCCCGCCCGGCCCGCTGAGCTGCGCCATGCCGGTGGTGACCAGCACGGTCGCCACGCCGGCCAGCGCCAGGCCGGTGAGCGCCCGGCGACGGCCGGCGCGGCGGGCCCGGCGCAGCACCTCGCCCGCCGGGTCGGCGCGGCGCGGCGCGGGCGTGTCGACGCGGCGGGACAGGGTCTCCCGCAGCGCGCGTTCCAGCTCGTCCTCGCCCACGGGGAGTGGACGCTCCGGGCTGCTGGTTCGGTTGTCACCGGAGGGCCGGGTGCCACTCATCGGGTCTCCGCCGGGATCGGGGCGGCGGGGCGGGGCGGGGCCGGCACGGTCGCCGCCGGCGGCGTGGCCGGGCGTGGCGCGGGGGCGGCGGGCTGCCCCGGGAGGTGGGACGCCGGTGGCGTGGCGGGCTGCCGTGCCGTCGCGGCGCGCCCGACCCGCGGACCGGTCGGGGCCGGCGAGACCCGGGGTGTCGCGGGAGCCGGGGCGGGCGTGGGGGCCGGCTCGCCCGGCAGGCCCAGGGCGGCTTCCGAGCCGAGGCGGCGGCGCAGTGTGTTCAATGCCCGGGAGGTCTGGCTCTTGACCGTCCCCGGGGAGATCTCCAGCAGGGCGGCCGTCTGCGCCTCCGACATGTCCTCGTAGAAGCGGAGCACCAGCACGGCCCGCTGCCGGGCGGGCAACGCCTGCAGGTGCCGCCAGAGCGCGTCCCGGTTGAGCTGGTGCTCGATCTCGTCGACGCCGGCCCGCTCGGGCAGCACCTCGGTGGGCCGTTCCCCGTGCCAGCGGCGACGCCACCAGCTCGTCGACGTGTTGACCAGGACCCGGCGGGTGTACGGCTCGATGGCGTCGATCCCGCCGAGTCGCTTCCAGGCCAGGTAGGTCTTGGTCAGCGCGGTCTGGAGCAGGTCCTCGGCGGTCGCCCAGTCACCGGCCAGCAGGTACGCGGTGCGCAGCAGGGCGCCGGACCGGGCCGCGACGAACTCGCGGAACTCCTCCTCCAGCGGATCCCTGCTCGCCACGCTCACCTCCGCGCCCCCGTCCTGCCTGGCAGGCTCCCACGACCGAGTGGGTCGGGTCGACGGCGAAAGGTGCGCAGTCCTTCCGATGTTCGGACGAAAAGTTTCAGGCGCCGTCGTCGGCCTTGGCCTCGTCGGCCTCCTTGCCCAGCCGCGCCTCGACGGCCTGCGGCTCGTACATCTCCTCGACCACGCGCAGGTAGAGCTCGTTGGGGTTGGGCAGGTTCTTGACCTCGCGGAGCGCCTGCTCCTGACCCGCCGACTCCAGCACGAACGTGCCGTAGTTGAGGGCCCGGCCGGTCGGGGTCTGCTCGTACTTCATGTCGGTGACCCGGACCAGCGGCATCATCGCGACCCGGCGGGTGATGATGCCGTTGACCACCATCACCCGCTTGTTGGTCAGGATGAACCGGTCGTACCACCAGTCGGCGACCCGCCAGGCGACCCAGCCCATCACCGCGAACCAGAGCAGCACCGCGACCGTGGTCAGCGCGCCGACGTCCCGCCCGGCGAGGAAGCCGGAGAGGTAGCCGAGCACGAACGTGGCCGCGATGCCGACGATGATCGGTGTGCTGAGGTGGATCCAGTGCCGTTTCCACTCGCCCCGGTAGCGCTCGGTGGGGAAGAGGTAGCGCGCGACCAGCGAACTGGGCTCGTCCTCCAACGGCAGCACCCGGCGCGGGGCCATGCCGGAGGCGTCGACCCGGAGACCGGCCAACTCCTCCTCGGAGATCGGCTGGTCCGGGTAGCCCTCCGGATCGCGCGCCCAGGCCCGGCCGGCACGACCCTCACCGGCGAAGCCGGGTCCGTCGCCGAACGCGGCACCGTCCGAGAGGGAGGGGCCGGCCCCGTAGCCAGGGCCGGCGCCGTAGCCGGGACCGTCGTCCGGGTCGATCCGGGGGATCGGCTCGGTGTCGCGCTCCCGGCGTGCCCGGTCGGGATCATCCGGGTCGAAGGGGGGACCGGAAGGGCTTCCCATGGCCGGCTAGGCGACCAGGTTGGTGAAGAAATCACCGAAGCCCTGCGCGATGTCCATGATGCCGCCACCGAGAGACTTGAACACGTCGGCTGCCGAGTTGGGTCGGTAGGCGACGAAGAAGATCAAGAATGCGATGCCGGCCCAGGTGAGGACCTTCTTGACCATAGCGGGCCATCCTCTCGCGCGGAGCCGGGTCCAAGTACCGCAGCGGCACCCAGAGTATCAGCATGGTGTCTTACCGTGAATATCTGCGTCCGTTCCCCGACTCGTCGGTGCCGGCCGGTCAGGCCTGCCCGTGCAAGTACGGGGACGGTGCGCCGTACACGAGCTCGGGCGGTGTCCACTCGGTGAGGTCGTGCAGGACGACTTCTTCCGCGAGGAGGTAACCCGCGCTCGCCGGCCAGGCTATCGCATGGAGCCACATTCCCCGAGCCTCGCCGGCGTACGCGCTTCGATCCGTTTCGGACCGGACGAGCCACAGTGGAGTGGGATGGCCGGCCACCCGGATCTTCGCGTGCGGCACACGCTGCGGGTGACCAGGGCCGGGATCGGTCAGCGCCGCCTCGACCTGGGGCCCGGGATCGGGGCCGGGCAGTCCCGCGAAGCGGGAACCCAGCCCCACCCCGGGTTCCTCGGCGACGAAGATCAGGTCCGCCGGTCCACCGTCGAGCGGCGCCGGGCCGGCGCAGGCGACCACCGTGGCGCGGATGCCGGCCCGGTCGTCGCCGGCCCAGGCCACGCCGGTCAGCGTCCAACCCGGTGGAAGCGGCCACGGGCACCACAGCGGCATCCCGGGCCGGTCGGGCGTGTCGCCGTCGGCGGCCACCCGCTCGACCACGCTCGCCATGATCTCGGCGCCGATGTGCTCCGGCACGTGCAGGGGCGGGACCGGGCCGCAGCGCAGGCACCGGGACTCGCCGTGCATCAGGTCCGGCTCGCGCACCGGGCCCGCGCATCTCGGACAACTCACCGCGACAGTCACGTCTTCACCGTCTCGCCGGGCCGCCCGGCCGTCAAGCGGGGCGGGCCGACGAACATGGGATTTCCGTCCGGCGAGACATCCGCCGAGCGTCAGCCGGGCGGCGGACCGGCGTACGACCGGACCCAGGCGTGCATGGCGATGCCGCTGGCCACCCCCGCGTTGATCGAGCGGGTCGAGCCGTACTGGGCGATCGAGAACAGCGCGTCGCAGGCCGTCCGGGCCACCGGCGACAGCCCCGGCCCCTCCTGGCCGAAGAGCAGCACGCAGCGGCGCGGCAGGACGGCGGTCTCCAGCGGCCGGGAGCCGGGCAGGTTGTCGATGCCGACCACCGGCAGCCGCTCCCCGGCCGCCCACACGACGAACTCCTCGATCGTCGGATGGTGCCGGACGTGCTGGTAGCGGTCGGTCACCATGGCGCCCCGGCGGTTCCACCGCCGATGCCCGACGATGTGCACCTCGGCGGCGAGGAACGCGTTGGCGTTGCGGACCACGGTGCCGATGTTGAAGTCGTGCTGCCAGTTCTCGATCGCCACGTGGAAGTCGTGCCGCCGCCGGTCCAGGTCGGCCACCACCGCCTCGCGCCGCCAGTAGCGGTAGCGGTCCACCACGTTGCGCCGGTCGCCGGCGGCGAGCAGCTCCGGGTCGAGTCGCGGGTCGTCCGGCGGGTCACCGGGCCACGGCCCCACCCCCACGTCGAGCTGGTCGTCGGTCACGGTTGCCGAGGGTACGCATCCGGCGGGGCGCGCCGTCAGCGCAGGTCGAGCGCGCCGGCCAGCCGGTCCAGGAAGCGCCGGTCGGCGGGGCTGGACGACGCCTCGCCGGCCCGGCACACCCGGGCGGCCACCGACTCCACCCACTGCCGGTACGCGGCGGAGTCGGCCGGATCGGCGCGGCGGCGCAGCACCCGCACCGCGGCCCGGGCGGCGGCGAGCAGGTCGACCAGGTCGGTGAGGCGCTCGAGCCGGACGCCGGCACCGTCGTGACGCGCGTAGATGGCGGTGACCACCGCGCGGATGAGATCACTGTCGAAGGCCCGGCCGGCGGCCACCGCGTCCAGGCCGGCCAGCCCGGCGGCGACCCCGCGCGGCGGGCGGCCGGGGCCGGGCGAGGCGGCGGCGACGAGGACCCGGCCGGGCAGGTCGGTCAGCAGGTCCCACTCCGCCGCGGAGTAGGCGGCGGTGGTGAGCGGTGCGGCGCGGCGACCGGCAGAGGGCGGCTCTCCGGCGACGGAGTGGCTCATGGGGACCTCCAGCCAGAGCATATGCCCCGCCAGGAGGGTCCGGGTCCCGTCCCCGCGGAACGGGGAACGGGACCCGGGCGGCGGGTGCCCGGCTCAGCGCGGCTCGGGGAAGCTCGGGCGCTCCGGGTCGACGCCGTCCGGCACGGCGGCGGCCGCGTACTCCTGTTTCGGGACCATGACCTTGCGGCGGAAGACGCAGACCAGCGTGCCGTCCTGGTTGTAGCCGCGGGTCTCCACCGCGACCACGCCACGGTCCGGCTTGGAGGCCGACTCGCGCTTGTCCAGCACCGTTGTCTCGCCGTAGATCGTGTCGCCGTGGAAGGTCGGGGCGACGTGCCGCAGGGACTCGATCTCCAGGTTGGCGATCGCTTTGCCGCTGACGTCGGGCACCGACATGCCCAGCAGCAGCGAGTAGACGTAGTTGCCGACCACCACGTTGCGCTTGAACTGGGAGGCGGACTCCGCGTAGTGCGCGTCCAGGTGGAGCGGGTGGTGGTTCATGGTCAGCAGGCAGAAGAGGTGGTCGTCGTACTCGGTGACGGTCTTGCCCGGCCAGTGCCGGTAGACCGCGCCGACCTCGAACTCCTCGTAGTAGCGGCCGAACTGCATCCTGGTCCCTTCGACGGGCGGCGATGGAGTTCGGCACAGCATGCCTTACCGCTGGTTAAGGCAAGGGGCGGGGCGCTCGCGCGGCGGAAATGTCACACCGGGCGCCACCTGGGGGGAGACGCAATGAGCGGCGGGGCCCTCCCCGGCACCCGCCGCCCACGCTCTGATGTGAAAGATTCTGCCGTACCGGGCCCCGGTCCAACAGAGACCGGCGTCACATTTATCTTTTCGTAACAATACTCAGAGTTACCGGAAGCATCCCGGTAAGCGATCTCCGCAGGCCGGATCACCGCTTGTCAGCACGCAAGTTACTGATTCGTAGCGGGAACGGAGCGTGATCTCGTTGGAAACGCTCCCATCACGTCCCGTCACGCAAATGCGTCCTGCACTTGCGTTCCGCACGACGTTACGAACAGATGAAGTTCGATGTGCCGCAGGTCACGCCCCGGCGGGCCGGCGTTTCGTCGCGCAGGTCACGGGAATTCCCACGGATCGACCTTGGTTCCACCGGACGTACGGCAATCCGCGGTGATCGGAGAGAGCACATGGCAACGGTTGAGCTGACCACGGCCAACTTCGACGAGGTGACGGGCCAGGACGGCATCGTCCTGCTCGACTTCTGGGCGGACTGGTGCGGTCCGTGCAAGCGCTTCGCCCCCGTCTACGAGCGCTCCTCGGAGAAGCACCCGGAGATCGTCTTCGGCAAGGTCGACACGGAGGCGCAGCAGGAGCTGGGCGCCAAGTTCAACATCAGCTCCATCCCGACCGTGATGGCGATCCGCGACGGCGTCATCGTGTACGCCCAGCCGGGCGCGCTGCCCGAGTCGGCGCTGGAGAACCTCATCGAGCAGGTCGAGCAGCTGGACATGGACGACGTCCGCAAGAAGCTGGCCGAGCACAAGCACTGAGCACGGCACGCGTTCCGCCGCCGGCCGGGCCCGTTCACGGGGTCCGGCCGGCGGCGTCCGCGTACCCGGTGACGGGCGGGACGGGCAGCGGGAAATGGCCGACTGAGGGACACTTCCGGCCGGTTCACTCCCGTATCGTCACGACCTGATGGAGACCTTGACCGCGCGCGGGCGTGCCGTCCGGCTGGGCGCCACCCTGCTCGGGCTGGCGCTGCTCCTGCTCGGCACCGTGCACGGCACCGACGACGACTTCCCGTTCGGGCCGTTCCGGATGTACTCCACCTCCGACCCGCCGGACGCGCCCGCCCCCGACACCCGGGTCGAGGGCGTCGACCGGACCGGCGCGGTCGTGTCGCTCGGCCAGGACGCCACCGGCATCCGCCGCGCCGAGATCGAGGGCCAGCAGGCTCGGTACGCCGCCGACCCGAGCCTGCTGCGCACCGTCGCCGAGGCGTATGCGGAACGCCACCCCGGCGCGCCGGGGCTGGTGGAGGTGCGCATCGTGGTCCGCCTGCACGACATCAGGGGCGGGCGCCCGACCGGCAAGTGGACCGACCGCACGGCCGTACGCTGGGAGACCGCCGGATGACCGGCTGGCTCACCGAGGCGGTGCCGCGCGGCCGGGTGGCCGCGTTCCGCACCCTCGTCTACCTCTTCGTCGCCGCCGACCTGGTCGTCTTCACCCCCTGGGTGCGCACCCGCGTCGACGTCCCCGGCGACCTCTACCAGCCGCTGCTCGTCGGTCGGCTGCTCCCGCTGCCCACGCCCACCCCCGCCCTGGTCGGCGTGGTCTTCTGGGTGCTGCTGGTGGCCGCGCTGCTCGCCGCGACGGGTCGGGCGCCACGGCTGCTCGGCTGGACGGTCTTCGCGCTCTACGTCGAGTGGATGATCGTGGCGATGAGCTACGGCAAGGTCGACCACGACCGGTTCGGGCTCCTGGTGGCGCTGGCCGCGCTGCCCACCGCCGGCCGGGCCCGGCACGGCGACCCGACCCGCACCGAGGCGGGCGGCTGGGCACTGCGGGTCACCCAGATCGCGGTGATCTGCACCTACTTCCTCGCGGCCTGGGCGAAGTTCCGCTTCGGCGGCCTCGACTGGGCGACCGGTTCGGTGCTGGCCCGGGCGATCATCCGTCGCGGCACCGACCTCGCCGACCTGATCGCGCAGGTGCCGCACCTGCTGATCGTGGCCCAGTTCGGCATCCTGGCGTTCGAGCTGCTCAGCCCGCTGGTGTTCGTGGTGCCGGCCCGGTGGCGGACGGCAGTCATCGGCTTCTTCTACTCGTTCCATCTGGCGACCATCGCGACCATCACCATCTCGTTCGCGCCGCACCTGGTGGCGATGACCGCGTTCCTGCCCCTGGAGAAGGTCCGCCCGGTGGCGTTCGCCCGCCGCCTGCGCCACCGCCCCGCGTCTCCCCCGCCGTCTCCCCCGTCCGCACCGCCTCCCCCGCCTCCCGCCGCGGTGATCAAGGACTTCGCGTCTCCGCAGAGATCGACGCCGACACAAACCCCTTGATCACGCCACGCTGGCCGGGCCGGCGGGGTGGGAGTGGGAGTGGGCGGTCAGGGGGTGGGGTCGGGGCGGCCCGAGGGGCCGTATAGGCGTTCGCGGGCCTCCTGGGGCAGCGCGCACGCGGCGGTGCCGCCGGGCAGCCGGTGCCGGTTACGGGCCACCCAGCGGTACGCGGGCCAGGCCGCGGCGCGTACCGGTGGGAGTCGCAGCCCGCCACCGGCGACGCGCCAGAGCGGTCCGCTGTCGCCGAGCAGCCGGGCGATGGCGTCCGGTCCGGCGGCCCGGGAGCCGTCGGCGCCCACCCACTGGACCGCCTCCTCGCACTCGGCCTCGGTCAGGCCCAGCGCCGCCAGGTCGGCGAACTGCCACGGGACCACGTGTGCGCCGGTGGGGATACGACGCTCGATGAACTGCGCGCACCGGGTGCAGAAGGCGCAGTCGCCGTCGTAGACGAAGGTCGACGTCTCCATGCGTCCATCCTGCACCCGCGCCGATCGCGACGGCACGTGGTGTCCGGCGCGTCACTTGCACTTCGTTCGTACACGTGTTCGAATGAGGTCCATGCGCTGGGACAACCTCTCCGCTCCCCCGGACGACGGGACTCCCGATCGGGCAACGCCGGCGGCTCCACCCCTGCCGCTGGCGTTGCCCGGCGCGGTCACCCGCACGTTCGACACCCCCGACTTCGCCGGCATGACCTTCTACGAGGTGCAGGCCAAGTCGATCATCAACCGGGTGCCCGGCCAGTCGCGCGTGCCGTTCGAGTGGACCGTCAACCCCTACCGCGGCTGTTCCCACGCGTGCACCTACTGCCTCGCCGGCGACACGCCGATCCTGATGGCCGACGGGCGCACCCGGCCGATCAGCGAGCTGGCTCCCGGCGACCGGATCTACGGCACCCAGCGGCGCGGCGCCTATCGGCACTACGTGGTGACCACCGTGCTCGACACCTGGTCGACGGTGAAGCGGGCCTACCGGGTCACCCTGGCCGACGGCACCACGCTGGTGGCCAGCGGCGACCACCGCTTCCTCACCGAACGCGGCTGGAAGCACGTCACCGGCGGCATGCGCGGTGCCGGTCGGCGTCCGCACCTGACCACCCGCAACCGCCTGCTCGGCACCGGCCGGTTCGCGGTCGCGCCGAAGCGTTCCGCCGACTACCACCGGGGCTACCTGCACGCGCTGGTCCGGGACGCCGACCGACGGCGGCTGCCGCTCGACGAGGCGGAGGCCGACGGCCCGCGCCTCCGTTTCCGGCTGCGCACCGTCGAGGCGGAGGCGCTGGAGCGGGCCGAGCGGTTCCTCTCCGACGCCGGGGTCGGCGTCGAGCGGATGACCGGGCGGCCGGCCCGGCGCTTGACGACCCTGCGCACGGTCGGGCCGGTCCGCGCCCAGGTCGTCGCCGCGCTGGTCCGCCCGCCGGACGAACCGACCGACGAGTGGCGGCGCGGCTTCCTGGCCGGCATGTTCGACGCCGCCGGCAGTTGCCGCCGGGGCGTGTTCCGGATCGGCGTCGCCGACGACGAGAGCCGGCACCGCGCGGTCGACGCCCTCGACCGGCTCGCCTTCCGGTGGGCACTCGACGATCCGGGCAACCGCAACGGGAGCCGCCAGCTCCGGCTGACCGGTGGCCTGCCGGAGCGGCTGCGCTTCTTCCACCTGACCGATCCGGCAGTGACCCGCCGGCGTTCGATCGAGGGCACGGCGCTCAAGTGCGCGGCGCGGCTCCAGGTGGCCACCATCGAGGATCTGGGGCTGGAGCTGCCGCTGTGGGACATCACCACCGGCACCGGCGACTTCATCGCCAACGGGGTGGTCAGCCACAACTGCTTCGCCCGCAACACCCACACCTACCTCGACCTGGACGCCGGGGTCGACTTCGACAGTCGGGTGATCGTCAAGGTCAACGCCGGCGAGCTGGTCCGGCGCGAGCTGGCCGCGCCACGGTGGCGGGGCGCGCACGTCGCCATGGGCACCAACGTGGACTGCTACCAGCGGGCCGAGGGGCGCTACCGGCTGATGCCGCCGATCCTCGAGGCGCTGCGCGACTTCGCCAACCCCTTCTCCATCCTGACCAAGGGCACCCTGCTGCTGCGCGACCTCCCCCTGCTCCGCCAAGCCGCCGACGTGACCCGGGTCGGGCTGTCCTACTCGGTGGGTTTCGTGGACGAGGCGCTCTGGCGCCTGGCCGAGCCGGGCACCCCGAGCCCGCGCCGCCGGCTGGACGCGGTCCGCCGGCTCACCGACGCCGGCTTCCCGGTCGGGGTGCTGATGGCTCCGATCCTGCCCGGCCTCAGCGACGACGAGGAGTCGATCGACGCCACCGTCGCGGCGATCGCGGCCGCCGGGGCCGTCGACGTGACCCCGCTGGCGCTGCACCTGCGCCCCGGCGCCCGGGAGTGGTACGCGCGCTGGCTGGCCCGCGAGTTCCCCCACCTGGTGCCCCGCTACCGGCAGCTCTACCAGGCCGGGGCGTACGCGCCGCAGGCATACCAGCGGGAGGTGGTCGCGCGGGTCCGGATGGCGGCACGCCGGCACGGGCTGCACCGCGGCGAGATCGGCGACAACCGCCGGCGGCCCGACAGCGCACCGCCGGTGCCGGCCGCCGAGCAGCTCTCCCTGCTCTGACGCGGCGGCGGCGCTAGGCTCGGCTGATGCGTTCCGCCCAGCAGCTTCTCGCCGACTCCGCCGTGATCGCCGTCGTCGGGGCCTCCCGCGACCCGGGCAAGGCCGCGCACCGCGTACCGCTGGAGATGCAGCGGCACGGCTGGCGCATCATCCCGGTGAACCCGACCGTGGACGAGCTGTTCGGCGAGACGGCGTACCCGACGCTTGCCGACATCCCGCACCCGGTCGACCTGGTGGACGTGTTCCGGCCGGCGCGGGACGCGGTCGAGGTGGTCCGGCAGGCGGTCGCGATCGGCGCGCCGGCGGTCTGGTTGCAGCTCGGGATCGTCTCCGCCGAGGCCCGCCGCATCGCCGAGGCGGCCGGCATCGACTACGTCGAGGACCGGTGCCTCATCGTCGAGCGGGCCGCGGCCGGCCTGACCCGGCGCGGCTGACCGCCTCGGCCGGCGGCTCGGCCCCGAAGAGCAGGTGGGGCTGGGCGTCGAGCGCGGACGCCCCGGCGGCGCTCGTCGACCACGCCCGCCGGCACCTCCCGACCGGCGATCACGCCGCGCGCCGGCCGAAGCGTTAAAAGGGGGCCCCTCCTCTACCGGAAACGTTAAGAAGGGGCCCCTCCTTACAGCTTGTACTCCTTGAGCAGACCGCGGGAGATGATGGTCTTCTGGATCTCCGAGGTGCCCTCACCGATCAGCAGGAACGGGGCCTCCCGCATCAGGCGCTCGATCTCGTACTCCTTGGAGTAGCCGTAGCCGCCGTGGATCCGGAACGCCTCCTGGACCACCTCGGCGCAGTATTCCGAGGCGAGCAGCTTGGCCATGCCGGCCTCGACGTCGTTGCGCTGGCCGGCGTCCTTGAGCCGGGCGGCGTTGACCATCAGCGCGTGCGCGGCCTCGATCTTCGTGCCCATCTCGGCCAGCTTGAACGCGATGGCCTGGTGCCGGGCGAGCGGCTGGCCGAACGTCTTCCGCTGCTGGGCGTACGCGACGGCCAGCTCGAACGCGCGGATCGAGATGCCGCAGGCGCGCGCCGCCACGTTGACCCGGCCCACCTCGATGCCGTCCATCATCTGATAGAAACCGCGACCGACCTTCTCCTCGCCGCCGAGCACGGCGGAGGCCGGGACGGTGACGCCGTCGAGCACCATCTCGGTGGTCTCGACGCCCTTGTAGCCCATCTTGTCGATCTTGCCGGGAATGGTCAGGCCGGGCGCGGTCTCGCCGAAGCCGGGCTCCTTCTCCAGCAGGAAGGTGCTCATGTTGCCGTAGACCGAGTCGGCCCCGGTGTCGGTCTTGACCAGGGTGGCCACCACCGAGGAGTACGCCCCGTTGGTCAGCCACATCTTCTGGCCGTTGAGCACGTAGGTGTCGCCGTCGCGGACCGCCTTCGACGTGATCGCCGAGACGTCCGAACCGCACTCGGGCTCGGACATGGAGAACGCGCCGCGCACCTCGCCGGTGGCCATCCGGGGCAGCAGCCGCGCCTTCTGGTCCGCCGAGCCGTGCTGGGAGATCAGGTACGCCACGATGAAGTGCGTGTTGACGATGCCGGAGATCGACATCCAGCCCCGGGACAGCTCCTCGACGACGAGCGCGTAGGTGAGCAGCGACTCACCGAGGCCGCCGTACTCCTCGTCGATGGTGAGGCCGAACAGCCCCATCTCGCGCATCCCGTCGAGGATGTCGGTGGGGTACTCGTCGGCGTGTTCCAGCCGCTGGGCGTGCGGAATGATCTCCTTGTCGGCGAACTCCCGGACCGTTTCCAGGATCGACCGCTGTACGTCGGTCAGGCCGGGCGTCTGGGCGAGTCGGGCCATCTCAGCCTCCGGGGTCGGCGCATTACTCATGGGTAACTGAACGCTCGGTCAGTATCGGCCCCGCAACCGGCCGCGCCAAGGTGACCAGTCCACACAACCGCTGTGAAAAGGTTCACCGCTGCGGGTAGCGTCCGCAAGAGAGGGCGGTTGACAGGCGCGAACGAGGGGGCCGGCGTGACCGACGAGCAGCCACCGTCGCCGTACGAGCCGCCGGACCGCGGCCAGCCGTACGGCCACGGGCCGCAGCAGCCGCAGTGGGGGCAGCAGCCGCCGTACGCCCCGCAGCCGCCCTACGGCCAGTACGGCCCGCCCGGCGAGGGGCCGCGCCCGCGTGGCGGCCCCAACGTGCTCGCCATCCTGTCGCTGGTCTTCGCGTTCGTCTTCGCGCCCGCCGGCATCGTCTGCGGCCACCTGGCGAAACGGCAGATCCGGCAGACCGGCGAGGAGGGTGACCAGCTCGCCACCTGGGGGCTGATCCTCAGCTACGTCTTCACCGCGCTCGGCCTGCTGGCCTGCTGCGGCTGGATCGGGCTGGCGATCTGGGCCAACGCGGACAACAACGGCTACTGACGCTCAGCGGAACTGCGCCTCCCGCACGCTGTTGCCGCCGTCGACCACCAGCATCTGCCCGGTGATGTACGACGCGGCCGGCGAGCAGAGGAACGCGATCGCGGCGGCCACCTCGTCCGGCAGGCCGGGACGACCCACCGGCGTGCCGAGCCCCTGCTTGATCTCGGCCATGGTGGACGCGGCGGTGTGGATGATCCCCGGCGCCACCGCGTTGACGGTCACCCCGTCGGCGATCATCTCCATCGCCAGCGCCCGGGTCAGCCCCACCACGCCCGCCTTCGCCGCCGCGTAGGCCGCCTCGGTGGGCAGCGCGTTGACCGGCCCGGCGGTGGCGGCCAGGTTGACGATCCGCCCCCAGCCGCGTTCGGACATCCCGTTGATGAACGCGCGGCTGCACAGGAACGCGGTGGTCAGGTTGCGGTCGATCTCGCCGCGCCACTCGTCGTAGGTCAGCTGGGCCACCGGCCGCAGCACCTCCGGGCTGGCCCGGCTGGCCAGGCCCGCGTTGTTGACCAGCACCTCGACGTCGCCGAGCTGCTCGGCCACCGCGTCGGCGAGCGCGCCCACCTCCGACTCGTCGGTGAGGTCGGCGACGAAGCCGGTGACGCCCAGCTCCTCGGCGCGGTCGTGGATCCGCCGGGTGGTCGACACGATCGCCACCCGGGCGCCCAGGTCGGCCAGTCGGCGCGCGGTCGCGTACCCGATGCCGTCCGCGCTGCCCGCGCCGGTGACCAGCGCGACCCGGCCGTCCAGCCGCATGGTGGCCGGCTCCGGGAGCGGCGCGGCCCGTTCCTGGTCGGCGGCGCCCGCCGGCTCGCCGGCACGGGGGCGGCGCACCGACCCCGGCCGGCTCATGTCCCGTCGCGACCGACCCCCACGTGCGTCAAGTGCCATGCCGAGGATCCTGCCCGCTGTGGACCTTCCGGGCAATGCGGCACCCGGAAAGGGGGTCCTCCGGGTTTCGGCGTGGTGGCTACCCTGACCCGACCACGTACCTGGAGATGATCAGATGAGCTATCCCCCACCGCCCGGTGGTTGGCACGATCCCTCGGCGGCCGGGCCGCACTCGAGCCCGCCGGTCGATCCCTACGCGCCCGAGGACCCGTACGCGGTCGCGAAGTCGCCCTACGCTCCCCCGCCCGGCGATCCCTACGCGGTGGCCGGGTACCCGCCGGCCGGGTACCCGCCGCCCGGCGCGTATCCGCCGCCCGGCGCGTACCCCGGCTACGCGCCGCCGGCGAGCCGGACGAACACGCTGGCCATCGTGGCGCTGGTGCTCTCGCTGGTCGGCTTCACCTCCTGCATCACCGCGCCGATCGGCGCGATCATGGGCCACGTGGCCCGCCGGCAGATCCGGGAGACCGGTGAGCAGGGCGAGGGCATGGCGAAGGCGGCCATCATCGTCGGCTGGATCCTCACCGCCCTGCTGGTCGCTGGCATCATCTTCTACATCGTGATGATCGCGATCGCCATCAACTCGGACAGCTCCGGCACCACCTACTGACCCGACCGGGCCGCCCCGTGCGGGGCGGCCCGGCGCGCGGTCACGCCGAGGGCGGGGTGAACGAGGAGGTACGCGTCATCCCGGCGGCCCGGCCCTTGGCGGCGATCACCAGCGCCATCTTGCGGGACGCCTCGTCGATCATCTCGTCGCCGAGCATCACCGCGCCCAGCTTCCCGCCCGCCTCGGACGTGGCGAAGTCGTACGCGTCGAGGATCAGCTCGGCGTGGTCGTAGTCGGCCTGCGCCGGCGAGTAGACCTCGTTGGCCGCGTCGATCTGGCCCGGGTGCAGCACCCATTTGCCGTCGAAGCCCAGCGCCGCCGAGCGCTTCGCCACCTCGCGGAACGCGTCGACGTCGCGGATCTGGAGGAACGGGCCGTCGATGGCCTGCTTGTCGTGCATCCGGGCGGCCATCAGGATGCGCATCAGGATGTAGTGGTAGGGATCGCCCGGGTAGTCCGGGATCAGCGCGCCGACCACCAGCGACTTCATGTTGATCGAGGCCATGAAGTCGGCCGGGCCGAAGATGATCGTCTCGACCCGGGGCGAGGCGGCGGCGATGGCGTCCACGTTGACCAGCCCGGCGGCGTTCTCGATCTGCGCCTCGATGCCGATCCGGCCGACCTCCAGGCCCAGCGTCCGCTCGATCTGGGTGAGCAACAGGTCGAGCCAGTGCACCTGCTCGGCGTTCTGCGCCTTCGGCAGCATGATGCAGTCCAGGTTCGCCCCGGCGCCCTCGACCACCTCGATGACGTCCCGGTAGGTCCACGGCGTGGTCAGGTCGTTCACCCGGACCACGCGGGTCTTGCCGGCCCAGTCCCCCTCGTTCAGCGCGGCCACGATGTTCTTGCGCGCGTCCGGCTTGGCCAGCGGGGCGACCGCGTCCTCCAGGTCCAGGAAGACCTGGTCGGCGGCGAGGCCCTGGGCCTTGCCGAGCATCTTGACGCTGGATCCGGGTACCGCCAGGCAGGACCGGCGGGGGCGACCGACAGCGGCCATGGATGCGCTCCTATCAGCGTCCGGCGGCAGCGCGCCGACGCGGCGGTGATGTCGAGAACTTAACGATCCCAAAGGACGGGGCTACGTCACGGTAACCTCGTGCCGTGACCGGGGTGAATGGACCTGTGGAAGATCTCACTGAGCGTCGGATCGTGGTGCTGACCGGGGCCAGTTCGGGCATCGGGCTGGCCGCCGCCGTCGAGCTGGCCCGCCGCGGTGACCAGGTGGTGCTGGTCGGCCGGGACCCGGCGCGGCTGCGCGCCGCGGGCGAACGGGTACGCGAGTCCAGCGGCGAGCAGCCGGAGCTGTTCCGCTCCGACTTCGCCGTGCTCGACGACGTCCGCGGGCTCGCCGAGCGGCTGCGCGCCCGCTACGACCGGATCGACGTGCTGGCCAACAACGCCGGCGCGATCGTGCTCGAACCCATCACCACGGTCGACGGCTTCGAGCTGAGCATGCAGGCCAACCACCTCGCCCCGTTCCTGCTCAGCAACCTGCTGGCCGACCGGGTGCGCCGGATCGTGGTGACCGCGTCCGACGCGCACCGCAGCGGCGCGCTCGACCCGGACGACCTCAACGCCGCGCTGCGGCACTACCGACCGTTCCGCGCGTACGGCACCAGCAAGCAGGCGAACATCCTGTTCACCGCCGAGGCGGCCCGACGCTGGCCGGAGCTGCCGGCGTACGCGTTCCACCCCGGCGTGGTGCGCACCCGCTTCGCCAACGACAGCCGGCTGGTGGCGCTCGGCATGCGGCTGCTGCCGCTGCGCAGCCCGGAGAAGGGCGCGGAGACACTGGTCTGGCTCGCCGGCCAGGACCCGTCCCGGCTGATCGACGGCGGCTACTACACCGATCGCAAGCCGCACCGGCCGCGCCCCAAGGCGGCCGACCCGGCGCTGGCCGCCCGGCTCTGGACGGCCAGCGCGAAGGCGGTCGGCATCGAGGGTTGAGGGGCACCGCGACGACCGGTCGGCTGGGACACTCGACGCCATGACGACGGGGAACGAGGTCCTGCTGGTCGCGCTGGTCGACCTGAGCGCCGACGCCGACGCCGGCCGGCGCTACGAGGACGCGGTGCTGGCGCTGCTCGGTAGGCACGGCGGGCGGCTGGAGCGACGGTTGCGCACCGGCGACGGCGAGACCGAGGTGCACGTGATCCGGTTCGCCGCGCGCGCCGGGCTGGACGCGTTCCTGGCCGACCCGGAGCGCGCCGCGCTGCGGGCCGAGCTGGGCGACGCCGCCCCCACCACCCGGGTGCTGGAGGTCCACGACGTCTGAGGCGTTCAGTGCGACACGTGCACCGGGACGCTGGTCACCACCACCCCGGGCAACGCCCGCAGCGCGGCCCGCAGCCGCTGCTCGGCGCGGCTGTGCAGCAGCCGGTGCCGGCGTCGGCGCAGCACCACCTCCGGCACGATCACGGTGAGCGTCAGCTCCGGGCGGGTGGCGTGCAACGCCTCCAGATAGTGCGCCAGCGGCCCGATCACCGACCGGTACGGCGACACGATGGTCTCCAGCCGCAGGTGGTCGCCCCAGGCCCGCCACTGGTCCCGGAACCGGTCCGCCTCGACCTCCTCCGGTGCGATGTGCACGGCCAGCGTCGGCCGGCCGAGGGAGGCCGCGTACGCCAGCGCACGCAGCGAGGCCCGGTTCAGCCGGGCCACCGGCACGATCACCAGGTGGCGTACCTGCTGGGGCAGTTCCTCGCCCTCGGCGGACCCGGCGGACCCGACGGACCCGGCGGGGCCGGACGGACCCGGCGGGGGCGGGTGCAGCGCGAGGGCCCGGTGCAGCGTGGCGTAGTGCCGGTGGATCCGGCGGAACAGCAGCACCAGCAGCGGCACCGCGACCACCACCACCCAGGCGCCCTCGGTGAACTTGGCGACCGCGGCGGTCAGCAGCACCAGGCCGGAGAGCGTGGCGCCGACCGCGTTCACCGCGAGCCGGCGACGCCAGCCCCGCCCCCGCCGACGTCGCCAGTGCACCACCATCCCGGTCTGCGACAGCGTGAACGCGAGGAAGACACCGACCGCGTAGAGCGGGATCAACGTCTGGGTGTGCCCGCCGAACGCGACGAACACCCCGGTGGCGGCGAGCGCCAACGCGACCAGCCCGTTGCTGAACGCCAGCCGGTCGCCCATGTGCAGGAAGCGGCGCGGCGCGTGGCCGTCCCGGGCCATGAAGAACAGCAGCCGGGGGAAGTCGTTGAACGCGGTGTTCGCGGCCAGCAGCAGGATCAGCGCGGTGGTGGTCTGGAGGAACGCGTACCACGGGCCGGTGGGGAACGTGACGCGGCCGAGCTGGGACAGCACCGTCTCGTCCGCCCGGGGCACCAGGCCGTCGAGGTGGATCAGCCCGACCAGGCCGGCGAAGAGCATGACCAGCATGGCGACCATCCAGCCCAGCGTGGTGCGGGCGTTGCGCCACTCGGTCGGGCGGAACGCCGGCACCGCGTTGGAGACCGCCTCGATGCCGGTCATCGACACCGCGCCGGAGGAGAACGCGCGCAGCACCAGCAGCAGCCCCAGCCCCTCCGCGGCCGGCACCGCCGGCGGCGGCACCGGCGCGAAACCCCGCCCTGCGGCCTTCGCGTAACCGACCGCCAGCACCGCGAGGACCACCACCACGAACGCGTACGTGGGCAGCACGAAGATGTTGCCGGCGGTGCGTACGCCGCGCAGGTTGCCGGCGAGCACCACGGCGATCACCAGCACCCCGAGCGGCACGGTCCACCGGGTGAGCCCGGGCAGCGCCGAGGTGACCGCGTGCACCCCGGCGGCCACCGACACCGACACGGTCAGCACGTAGTCGAGCATCAGCCCGGCCGCGGCGGCCAGTCCCGCCGTACGACCGAGGTTGTCGCCGGCCACCAGGTACGACCCGGCGCCGTGCGGATAGGCCGGGATGGTCTGCCGGTAGGAGAGCCCGACCGCGATCATCAGGACTGCCAGCAGCGCGGCCAGCGGCAGCGCCAGCCCGAGCGCAGCGCCGCCGGCCAGCACCAGCACGGCGAGCATCGCCTCCGGCCCGTACGCGACGGAGCTGAGCAGGTCCGAGGAGAGCACCGGCAGCGCGACCAGCTTGCGCATCCGCTCGTAGAGCACGGAGCTGCTGGCCAGCGGCGGCCCGACCAGGGTCCGGCGCAGCCGGGCGACCGCCCGGCCGGCCCGGTTGCCGGGCAGGTACGCCGGCCGGGTGGCGATCAGCTCGTCCGGCTGCGCCACGGTGAACAGGTCGATCGGTGTCAGCCGACCGAACCGGGTCGGCCGGGGGCGGCGGTCGTGCCGGCCGAGCGTCGGGTCGACCGGCAGGTCGTCGGCGCGGCGCGGGCCGTGCCAGCGCGCGCCGATCCGGCCGAGCGCGGCCCGCTCCTCGGCGCCGAGCGGCGGGAACTCGGCCGACGGCGTGACCACGCTGCCCGGCTCCGTCCCACCGTCCCGCTCTGCCTCCACTCCCGCACTGTCGTGCACGGCGGCCCTTCGGGTGACCGGTTCGGCCACAGTTCGGCCGACCGGCATCAACGCGCGGCGACCGGACCGAGCAGGTCGAGCACGCCGGTGAGCGAGGTCAGCACCGGTCCGTCCCAACCGTGGTCGGCGTTGAAGACCAGGTGGCCGGCGAGGTCGGGGGCGGCGAGCCGGACCGCGCACAGGCCCACCCGCTCCGCGCCGCTGAGTTCCTGGCTGCCGCCGTCGCCGACGTAGAGGCAGTCGGCCGGGGCGCGGCCGAGCCGGTGGCAGGCGGCCAGATAGAGCGCCGGATCCGGTTTGCAGCGACCGAGCCGCACCGAGAAGACCCCGGTGTCGAGCAGCGGCGCGACCGCGAGCTGGGGCAGGAACGCCGGCAGCTCGTGGGTGCAGTCGCTGACCAGCCCGGTGCGTACGCCCCGCCCGCGCAGCGCGGCCAGCACCGGCACCGCCTCCGCGCGCAGCCGGGTGTCGGCCCGGACGGCCCGGTGCCGCGAGGCGACGGCGGCACGTACCGCCGCGTCCGAGGGGCGCACGCCGACCTGGGCACAGACCCACCGCATGGTCGACTCGGCGTCGCCGAAGAACCCGCTGGCGCGCTCGTAGTAGCTGCCGTCGAGCACCTCGACCAGCGCCTCGGTGGAGCAGCCGAGCTGCTCCGCGATGGCGTGGTGGGCCGCTCCGCGCCGGACGCTGTGGGTCAGGGTGCCGAAGAAGTCGAACAGCACCGCACGGAACACGCGCATGATCGTAGCCGTGCACACCGCTCCCCACCGCCCGCCGCTCGACGCGCCGACCCTCGGCGCGCTCGCGCTGGCCGTCGCCGCCGTCTCGTCCTCCGCCCCACTGGTGGCGTTCGCCGCCGCGCCGGCCCTGGCCATCGCGTTCTGGCGCAACATGCTGTCGGTGGCGGTACTCGGACCGGTCGCGGTGGCCCGTCGACGGGCCGAACTCCGGGCGCTCGCGTTCGGGCCGGGCCGTCGGGAGGGGCTGTACTGCGTACTCTCCGGGGTGGCGCTGGCCGCCCACTTCGCCACCTGGATGCCGAGCGCGAAGCTCACCACTGTCGCGGCCGCGACCGCGTTGGGCGCGACGCAGCCGGTGTGGCAGGGGCTGATCGCCCGCTGGCAGGGGCGGCGGCTGCCAGCCGCGGTCTGGGCCGGCATCACGGTCGCGGTGCTCGGCGCGGTGCTCGCCACCGGCGCCGACTTCGCGGTCTCCGGCCGGGCGTTCGCCGGCGACCTGCTGGCCGTGACCGGCGGCATGTTCGCGGCCGTCTACACCGCCCTGGGCGAGCGCGTCCGGGCCAGCATCAGCACCACCGGCTACACCACCATCTGCTACGGCGTCTGCGCGCTGATCCTGCTGGTGGTCTGCCTGGTCGGCGGGGTACGCCTGCACGGCTACGACGGCGGGACGTGGCTGGCCATCCTCGGCCTGGTGGCCGGCGCCCAGCTCCTCGGGCACTCGATGTTCACCTACGCGCTGCACCGGGTCTCCGCCACCACGGTCAGCGTGCTGATCCTGCTGGAAGCGCCCGGCGCGGCGCTGAT
This sequence comes from Micromonospora sp. NPDC018662, assembly GCF_044391475.1. NCBI lineage: Bacteria > Bacillati > Actinomycetota > Actinomycetes > Micromonosporales > Micromonosporaceae > Micromonospora > Micromonospora sp. NPDC018662. Next base: position 867,879 of record NZ_JBISAC010000001.1, on the reverse strand, counting down.
CGGCTGGGTCTGGCTGGGCCAGCTGCCCCGACCGCTCGCCCTGCCCGGGCTGGCGCTGCTGCTGGCCGGCGTCGCCGTGGTCGTGCTCGGCGGCGCGGTCAGCGGCGGCGGACCCGGTGCAGGCGGAACGGCTTACGGACGGCGCGGACCACGGACGCCGGGCGGGGCTGCTCGGTCAACGCGTCATTCGGCAGGCCGGCGCCGGTCACCGCCGTGCCGGCCGGCGTGAGCCGGTTGAGCGCGCAGCCCTCGGCCGCCCAGCGGGCCACCAGCTCCGCGGCCGCGCCGGACGCGTTGAGCCGCTTCGCCGCGACCAGCGGCGCGACGGTGTCCCACTCCTCGGTGGCCGGTCGGAGCCGACTCACCCGCGCCGGCCAGCTCACGATCCGGCCGCCGTGGTCCCCCCGCAGCGTCACCTCGGCCGCGTCGGTGTCGGCCAGCCCAGGCGCGTCCTGCTCGCCGGGACCGGTCACCACCAGCAACGCGCCCTCCAGCGGCAGGCACCACAACGCGTACGCCGGGCCGTCGCCGACGCTCACCCAGCAGACGGCGGCCTTCTTCACCGCCTCGTCCACCAGCGGCGGGGTCACCCGCTCGTCCACCTCGTCGCTCACCCGACCATCCTCCCGCACCGGCCGGGACGGTGGTGGCTCGACCACCGACCGGGCCCGGAGAGGCGCCGGCCGGGTCCCGTCCGACAGCCCGGACGGCATGGCGGCCCGGGGGCTCGACGACGGGTGGTGAGCGCCTTTCGAGCTGATAGCGGAAACGACTCAGCGGGACCGCAGGCGCCGGCCGTACCGACGACGCGGCCGGCGATATCACCGACGACTCAGCTCGAAAGGCGCGCGGCACCCCACCCGCTCCCGCCCGCACCGCCCAGCCGGCGAACCGCGAACCGGGAACTCAGCCGATGAACGGCGGGACGGCGATCTCACCGCGGGCCACCGGCATGACCTGACCGGAGACGGTCGCGCCGACCGCCGTTCCCCCCGCCGCGGTCACGGTGCAGGCCAGCGACGAGGGCCGGTGGATCTCGATGCCCTGGCGCACCGCGTACGACGTCCGGCCCTCGCCCGGCAGCAGGCCGCTGGCGACCAGCCAGACGCCCAGGCCCAGGGCCGCCGAGCCGGTGGCCGGATCCTCCGGGACCCCCATCCCGGGCACGAAGACCCGGGCGTGTGCGGTTTGCGACTCCGGGTCCCAGGAGAAGAGGCTGACGTGCTCGACGCCGTACCGTTCCGCCGCCACCGTGTTCAGCCGGGCCCGGGCCACCGCGTCGGGGCGTACCGGAAGGTAGGGGAACTCCAGGCCGCACCCGGCGACCCGCGGCGGCGGGCCGGCGTGGTCCGCCGCGGTGAGGCCGGCGATCTCCAGCAGCGGCTCCGGGTCGAGTTCCGGGCCGAGCGTCGGGGTGCCCCCGGTCAGCGTCGCGCCGGTCGCGGTCACCTCGATCGGCAGCACGCCGGCCCCACATTCCTGGGTGACCCTGCCCACATCGAAGAGGCCGCGCCGGCCCGCGGTCACCGCGGCGCCCACGCTCGGGTGCCCGGCGAACGGCAGCTCGTCGGTCGGCGTGAAGATGCGGGCCCGGTAGGTGGCGCCGGCCTGGGTGGGTGCCAGCACGAAGACCGTCTCGGACAGGTTGAACTCCAGCGCGAGCGCCTGCATCTGCTCGGTGGCCAGCCCTTCCGCGCCGAACACCACGGCCAGCGGGTTGCCGGCGAACGGGCGGTCGGTGAAGACGTCCACGATCTCGTAGGCCAAGGTCGACATGCTGTTAGAGAGTAGGCCCTTAGGCTGGTGCCCGTGAGCACGCCGAACCGGGTCTACATCGCTCGACTCGCCGGAGTCGCCGTCTTCGACCCGAACGGCGACCAGGTCGGCCGCGTCCGGGACGCGGTCGCCCGGATGCGCCCGACCCAACGACCGCCCGAGGTGGTGGGGCTGGTCGCCGAGATGCCGATGCGCCGGCGCATCTTCCTGTCCATCAACCGGATCACCTCGATCGACCCGGACGCCGTCGTGCTCGGCAGCGGCACGCTCAACCTGCGCCGGTTCGAGAAGCGCCCGAACGAGCTGCTGGTCCTCCAGGAGCTGCTCGACCGGCGGGTCCAGTTGGAGAGCGGGCAGGCCGGCTCGGTGGTGGACGTGGCCATGGAGTGCAGTCGCGGCGGCGAGTGGGCGCTGACCCGGGTCGCCGTCCGCGAGCAGACCGGCCGGCTCACCCGCCGCGGCCACCTGCACCAGGTCGAGTGGGACCGGGTCCGGGGCCTCGGCGCCGTCGGCGACAACCGGGGTACGGCGAACCTGCTCGCCGTGCTGGAGGACATGCGCCCGGCCGACCTGGCGAACGCGCTCCAGGACCTGCCCGACGCCCGGCGCAACGAGGTGGCCGCCGCGCTGGACGACGAGCGCCTCGCCGACGTGCTCAGCGAACTGCCCGAGCGCGACCAGGTGGAGATCCTGGCCGCGCTGGACCGGGAGCGGGCCGCTGACGTGCTCGAGGAGATGGACCCGGACGACGCCGCCGACCTGCTCAACGAGCTGCCGCCGCCGGAGCAGGACGTGCTGCTCGACCTGATGGAGCCGAACGAGGCCGACCCGGTACGCCAGCTGCTGCGCTACGCCTCGGGCACCGCCGGCAGCGTGATGACCTCCGAGCCGGTGATCCTGCCGCCGGACGCCACGGTCGCCGAGGCCCTGGCCCGGATCCGGGAGGTGCAGCTCTCGCCCGCGGTGGCCGCGCAGGTCTTCGTGACCCGCGCCCCGCTGACCACGCCGACCGGGCGCTACCTCGGTATGGTGCACTTCCAGCGGTTGCTCCGCGAGCCCCCGGCCGACCTGCTCGGCGGGATCGTGGTCAACGACATCGACCCGCTCCGGACGTCCACCCCGCTGACCGAGATCACCCGCCGGATGGCCACCTACGACATGGTGGGCATGCCGGTGGTGGACCGGAACAACCGGTTGGTCGGCGCGGTCACCGTGGACGACGTGCTGGACCATTCCCTGCCGCGTGACTGGCGGGACCGGGACGCGGCACCGACCCCGTCCGCCACCGACGACGGGACCGTTGACGATGAGTGAGCAGCGACGCGGCGAGCGGCTGGACCAGCCGCGCGCCCCCCGGGGCCTGCACCTGCCCCGGATCGACGCGGATTCCTTCGGTCGGTGGGCCGAGGGCATCGCCCGGGGCATGGGTACGGCGAACTTCCTCGTCTACATGACGCTGATCCTGGCCGCCTGGTTCCTGTGGAACACGCTCGCCCCGGCGCACCTGCGGTTCGACCCGTACACCTTCACGTTCCTGACGCTGGTGCTCTCCCTCCAGGCCTCGTACGCGGCCCCGCTGATCCTGCTCGCGCAGAACCGGCAGGCGGACCGGGACCGGGTCTCGCTGGACGAGGACCGGCGGCGGGCCACCATGCAGAAGGCCGACACGGAATACCTGGCCCGGGAGATCGCCGCGTTGCGGATCGCGATGGGGGACGTGGCGACCCGGGACTTCCTCCGCTCCGAGCTGACCCGGCTGGCCGAGGAGCTGGACGAGGCGGCCGAGCGGCGGCGCAAGCTGGAACGGCGGCAGCAGGGGCGGGGACAGCAGGACCGAGGGACGCGGCGGCCGGCCGGGGGCCACCCGCTCGACGAGCCGCGCGACGAGCTCGACGGTGACTACGCCCACGACGCCCGCCACCAGAGCCCGACGTAGCATTACGGGCATGTCAGCACCCGTCAGCACCGTCTCCGACGCGATCCAGGCCGCGCTGGCCACCGTCAACGACCCGGAGATCCGCCGGCCGATCACCGAACTCGGCATGGTCCGCTCCGCGGAGCGGGACGACGACGGCGTGGTGCGGGTGGAGCTGCTGCTCACCGTGGCCGGCTGCCCGCTGAAGGACAAGCTGCGTACCGACATCACCGCTGCGGTCGGGGCCGTGCCCGGCGTGAGCCGCGTCGAGATCATCTTCGGGGTGATGAGCCCGGAGCAGCGCCAGGAGTTGCAGTCGAAGCTGCGCGGCGGCGGCACCGCCGAGCCGGTGATCCCGTTCGCCCAGCCCGGCTCGCGGACCCGCGTCTACGCGGTGGCCAGCGGCAAGGGCGGCGTCGGCAAGTCCAGCGTCACGGTCAACCTGGCCGCCGCGCTGGCCGCCCGCGGCCTGTCGGTCGGCGTGGTGGACGCCGACATCTACGGCCACTCGGTGCCCCGGATGCTCGGCGCCGACGGCGCGCCGACCCGGGTCGAGGACATGATCATGCCGCCGCAGTCGCACGGCGTGAAGGTCATCTCGATCGGCATGTTCACCCCCGGCAACGCCGCAGTGGTCTGGCGCGGCCCGATGCTGCACCGCGCGCTCCAGCAGTTCCTCGCCGACGTCTACTGGGGCGACCTGGACGTCCTCCTGCTCGACCTGCCGCCGGGCACCGGCGACATCGCGATCTCGGTGGCCCAACTGCTGCCGAACGCGGAGATCCTGGTCGTCACCACCCCGCAGGCGGCCGCCGCCGAGGTGGCCGAGCGGGCCGGTGCCATCGCGCTGCAGACCCACCAGCGGGTGGTCGGCGTGATCGAGAACATGTCCTGGCTCGAACTGCCGGACGGCTCCCGGATGGAGGTCTTCGGCGCCGGCGGTGGCGCGGCGGTGGCCGAGTCCCTGACCCGGACCATCGGCGCGCAGGTGCCGGTGCTGGGGCAGATCCCGATGGACACCCGGGTCCGCGAGGGCGGCGACGCCGGCGAGCCGATCGTGCTGACCCAGCCGGACGCGCCGGCCGCGAAGGCCATGTTCGAGGTGGCCGACCGGCTCGCGGTGCGCCGCGAGTCCCTGCTCGGCAAGCCGCTGGGCCTCAAGCCCGCCGCCCGCTGACCCGCTCTTCCCTCGCCCTCACCCCTTCGCCCGCTGATTCACGGAAAGCGTGGCTATCGCGCGCGGAATGAGCACTCTTTCCGTGCATCAGCGCGGATCTTGGGGTGCGCGGGGGTCAGGTGGCGTCGTCGTAGGAGGGGCGGGGGGCGGGCGGGGTGGTGGGCGTGGCGGTGGGGGTCGCCACCGCCGGGCGGGGGGTGGGGGTGCGCAGGTCCGCCGCCTTGGCCACGTCCTTCAGCTCGTCGTGCACGCCGGTGACGTCCGAGCGCAGGTTGTCGTACATGCTCTGCAACGGCTTCCGGATCGCCTGCTCGTCCTCCTCGCTGAGCAGGTGCTTGCGGATGAACGCCTTCGGATGCAGATCCTCGAGCTGAATGTCGGTGCCCAGCTCGCGGCTCAGGTCACCGGTCGCGTTCCGCGCCATGTTCCGCAGGTTGCGCACCATCCGCAGGCCGTCGTTGATCACGTTGGGCAGCCGGTCCCCGAAGATCAACAGCGCCAGGAGCAGCAGGGCGCCGATCTCCCACCAGTTCAGGTTCTCGAACACTCCGGCCTCCTCATCCGTGCCAGGGCAAGACTACGCACGAGAGGCGGCTCCCGGGGAGGGGGTCGCCGGTCCTCACTTGGCATCCGCGGCGAGCGTCACCGAGGTGTTCTGCCGGGCCGACCCGCGCCGGTACTCCACCGTCACCACCGAACCCGGCGCGTACTTGCGCACCAGCGCCACCAGGTCGGTCGGGTCGGTCATCGGGTGGTTGTCCAGCCGGAGCACCACGTCCCCGGTGCGCAATCCGGCCGCCGCCGCCGGGCCGGCCGGCTCGACGGCGTTGAGCCGCACCCCGCCGCCGGTGGCGCCGGTGCCGCCGACCTGGGCCCCGATCACCGTACGCCGGGCCTTGCCGGTGCCGATGATCTCCTCGGTGACGCGCTTGGCCTGGTTGATCGGGATGGCGAAGGCGAGCCCGATGTTGCCGGCCTCCTGCCCGTCGGCCACCAACGACTTGATCGTCGAGTTCACGCCGACCACCCGGCCCGCCCCGTCCACCAGTGGGCCGCCCGAGTTGCCGTGGTTGACCGCGGCGTCGGTCTGGATGGCTGCGTAGTAGCGGGTCGGCCCGCCCGGCTCGCCCGCCTGCATGGTGCGGTCCAGCGCGCTGACGATGCCGGCGGTGACGGTGTTGGCCAGCGACAGCGGCGAGCCCATGGCGAGCACCGGATCGCCCACCGCGAGCGCGTCCGAGTCGCCGAACTGCACCGGCGTCAGCCCGCTCCGGGCGACCTTGATGACCGCGATGTCCGACTCCGGATCCTGCCCGACCACGGTGCCGGCGGCGGTGCTGCCGTCATGGAAGACCACAGTGGCCTTGCCCGGGCCGTCCGCGACCACGTGGTCGTTGGTGACGATGTGCCCGTCGGTGCTCACCACGAAGCCGGAACCCTCGCTGGTGCCGCCGAGGCTGGCCACGCGGATGGTGACCACGCTGGGCAGGACCCGCTCGGCGACGCCGGCCAGCGACTCCGGCTTGCGCTGGGCGAGCGCCGGGGCCTGCCCGGCCTGCGCGCCCAGCGTCGGCACGTCGCCGCCGCGCAGGAAGGCGTAGGTCAACGCGCTGCCCAGTGAGCCGGCCAGCAGCGCGGTGATCAGCGAGATCAGCACCACCTGGCGCAGCCCCGGCCGGGTCGGCACGTCCGGGTCGGTGACCGGCTCGGGCTCGCCCGCCCCGGTCGGCGCGGCGGCCGGGACCACCACGGCCGCGGGCGCGTACGGGTCCCGCCACGGGTCGGCCAGCGCGTCGGACCACCAGAGCGACGTCGTGCCACCCCCGGCGCTCGTCGGCGGCTGCCCGGGCACCGGCCCTCCCGCCGGTGCGCCGGACCCACCGGGCCGGCGCCAGTCCCAGCCGTCGGTCACGTCCGTGCCTCCCACATTCGTCCCACGCGCCCCACGCCGGACGCCGGCGGAGCCGGACGACCGAGACGCGCGGGACCCATCCAGGATTGCACGGATGCCCCGGGTGGAGTCAGGGGTTGCCGCCCGTGATCGTCCGACGGCCGACTCGCGGCTGCGCGCGTACCGGCTCGGCTCTACGCTCACAGTGCCAACCGACCCCTCGTACCAGCCCGTCCCCAGGAGGTGCCCCATCGCCACGGTCGCCGGTCCCGGCGGTTCGACGGCCCAGGCGCTGCAGTTCGCCGAGTCGTACGTCACCGAGGACATCGTGCTGCGCACGGCCCGCGCCCTCGCCCACGAGGTGGGCGTGGAGGCGGTGACGCCCGGCGCCGGTGCCGCGCTGCGGCTGCTCGCCGCCGCCGGCAACGCCCGCGCGGTGGTGGAGATCGGCACCGGCACCGGGGTCAGCGGCGTGTGGCTGCTGCGCGGCATGCGCCCCGACGGTGTGCTCACCACGATCGACGTGGAGGTGGAATACCAGCGCATCGCCCGGCGGCTGTTCCTGGAGGCGGGCTTCCCGCCGGGGCGTACCCGGATCATCACCGGTCGGGCGCTCGACGTGCTGCCACGTCTCGCGGACGGCGTCTACGACCTGGTCTTCGCGGACGCGGCGGGGACCGGCTTCGCGGCGTACGTGGACGCGGCGCTGCGGCTGCTGCGCCCCGGCGGGGTGCTCGCCCTCAACGGCGCGCTGGCCGCCGGCCGGATCGGTGATCCGGCCGCGCGGGACGTGGAGACGGTGACGGTGCGGGAGACCATCAAGGCGATCCGCGAGTCGGAGCACTGGGTGCCCGCGCTGCTGCCGGTCGGCCACGGGCTGCTCGCCGCCGTGAAGAACTGACGCCGCCCGGTCAGCCCAGCGTCGCCAGCCAGCGCAGCAACCCGCGTACGCCCCAGCCGGTGGCGCCCTTGACCAGCTCGCCGTGCACGTCGTCGGACCAGGACGGGGCGGACATGTCCAGGTGCGCCCAGCGGTCCCGCAGCTCGCCGGTGAACTCGCGGAGGAAGAGCGCGGCCACCACCGAGCCGGCGCCCCGGGCCGGTGAGCTGTGCAGGTCGGCGATGTCGCTGGCCAGGTATTCCAGGTAGTCGTCGGGGAGCGGCATCCGCCAGGCCCCCTCGCCGGCCGCGGTGATCGCGGCCAGCAGGTCGGCGGCCAGGTCGTCGTTCTCGCTGTAGAGCGCGGCGTGCCGCTTGCCCAGGGCGACCGCGTTCGCCCCGGTCAGGGTGGCCAGGTCGACCAGCAGGTCGGGCCGCAGCTCCCGGACCGCGTACGCCATCGCGTCGGCGAGCACCAGCCGCCCCTCGGCGTCGGAGTTGGTGCTCTCGCTGGTCAGCCCGCCGTAGTGCCGGATCACGTCGCCGGGGCGGAACGCGGAGCCGCTGACCATGTTCTCGGCCAGCGGGGCCAGCGTGGTGACCCGGACCGGGAGGCGGAGCGCGGCGGCGCCCAGCGTCGCGGCGACCACGGCGGCGGCGCCGGCCATGTCCTTGCGCATCAGCTTCATGGCCGGCACCGGCTTGATCGAGATGCCGCCGGTGTCGAACGTGATGCCCTTGCCGACCAGCACCACGTGGGTACGCGCGCCGGCCGGCCGCCAGTCCAGCTCGACCAGGCGCGGGCCCTGGGCGGAGCCGCCGCCGACGGCCAGGAGGCCGCCGAAGCCCTCGGCCGACAGCTCCTCCGGGCCGCGGACGCGCAGGTGCAGGTCGGGCCGGCCGGAGGCGGCGTCGGTCACCTGGTCGGCGAACCACGCCGGGTGCTTGGTCGAGGACGGGGTGTTGGTCAGGTCGCGGGCCAGCCCGGTCATCTCGGCGGTGACCCGGGCCGCGGCCAGCGTGCCGGCGAGCGCGTCCGGGTCGGCCACCAGCACGTCCACCCGGGCCAGGGCGGGCCGCGCGCCGGCCTCGGTGAGCCGGAACCGGTAGGAGCCGAGCAGCAGCCCCTCGGTCAGGCCGCGCAGCGCCGCGTCGGCCTCGCCGGGAAGCGAGATCGTGATCTGTGTCTCATCCTGGGCGGCGCGGGCCAGCGCGGCCCCGGCGGACCGCCAGCCGGCCTCGTCGCCGTCGCCGACACCGAGCAGCCAGAGGCGGCTCGGGGCGGCACCGGGACGCAGGTGTTCGCGGACCTCGCCGGCCGCGCCGGTGAGGCGGGCGGCGGGCAGCAGCGCGGCCACCTCGGCCCGGACGTCGTCACCGGGCCCGACGGCGGTCGGGACCAGCGCCGGCGGTGCGTCCGGCCCACCGGGACGCACGGGCAGGACAAGGGTGTCGGGTCGCGTGGACCCGCTCACCAGACGAATGGCCAGCACGCTGGACCGTACCTCCGAAAACGCTCTGAGCGGGACGCATTGCCGCTTGCCGGCCGATGAAGGCCCTGAGCCACCGGGCAAGCCGGTGGCTCAGGGTAGGACGAACCGCCCGCGCGGCGGATCACCACGCGGACCGCTCCTCGCATCAGCCGGCGGCCGCCTTCAACGCGTCACCGAGCGCGGTGGCCTCGTCGGGAGTCATCTCGACGACGAGCCGGCCACCACCCTCCAGCGGGACCCGCATGACGATGCCCCGGCCCTCCTTGGTGACTTCCAGCGGACCGTCGCCCGTCCGCGGCTTCATCGCCGCCATGTTGTCTCCCCTCAGACCTACACCAGGGTCGGTGGGTTTCCCCACAGCCACTTCGCCATCGCACCCGCAACCGTCGCGGAGGCGTCGACAGACGATTTTCCCTGATGAACACCGCCGGACCCAAACCGAAGCAGCATTGATGTAACAGCATCTAGCTTATCTTGGATAGGCCTGTCACAATGTGCGGTCATGCAGGCACGGTCGGCACTCTTCGACCTGTACGGCGACCACCTCCGCGTCCGGGGTGGCCGTGCACCGGTCGCCGCCCTGGTCAAGCTGCTGGCGCCGCTCGGGATCGCCCCACCTGCGGTACGCACCGCAGTGTCCCGGATGGTCCGCCAGGGCTGGCTCGAACCACTCCGGCTCGCCTCCGGGCCGGGATATTCGATCACCCCGAAAGCGGGCCGTCGACTGGACGAGGCGGCCTCCCGGATCTACCGGACCGGTCGGCACAGTTGGGACGGACGGTTCGATCTTCTCGTCCTCACGGCGCCCGCCTCCCGACGGGACCGGCAGCGGATCGCCGCCAACCTCACCTTCCTCGGCTACGGCACGCTCGACGACTGCACCTGGGTGGCCACCCGCCCGGGTGAGGACGTCGACCTGCTGCTCGCCGAGGCGGGCGTGCGCTTCGAACGGTTCACCGCCGCGCACGCCGCCGGCACCCCGGGCGCCATGGGCGTGGTCCGCCGGGCCTGGGACCTGGCCGAGATCGGCCGGGCGTACGAGCGCTTCGTCGCCGAACAGAAGCCGCTGCTGTCCGGCGTGACGGTCCGCAGCAGCGACGAGGAGGCGTACGCGGCCCGGTTCCGGCTCGTGCACGCATGGCGTACCTTCCTGTTCCGGGACCCGCAGTTGCCCCCGGCGCTGCTCCCCGAGCGCTGGCCGGGCACCAGCGCGGCCGGGTTCTTCGACCGGCACGCGGCCCGGCTCCGGCCGGCCGCCGACCGGTACGTCGAGCAGTGCCTCGACGCCAGCCACCGCCTCGCCCGACAGAAGGGTCGTTAGATTCGTGACCGAGCCGCTGCTCGTCGACCGCACCGACGCCGTCGTCACCCTGACGCTGAACCGCCCGACGGCGATGAACTCGCTCGACGTGGCGCTCAAGGAGGCGCTCCGGGAGGCCCTGGCCGAGCTGGAGACCGACCGCTCCTGCCGGGCGGTCGTGCTGGCCGGCGCGGGCGGCTCGTTCAGCGCCGGGCAGGACCTGCGGGAGCACGTGCAGACGCTGGAGTCGGCGGACGCCGACCCGCTCGCCACCGTGCGGGCGCACTACAACCCGATCGCCGCCCGGCTGGCCAACCTGCCCAAGCCGGTCGTCGCCGCGGTGCGCGGGATGGCCGCCGGGGCCGGCGCCTCGCTGGCGTTCCTGGCCGACTTCCGCATCGGCGGCCCAAAGACCCGGTTCCTGATGGCGTTCGCCGGGGTCGGGCTGGCCGCCGACACCGGCGCCTCCTGGACGCTGCCCCGGCTGGTCGGCCACGCCAAGGCGGTCGAGCTGCTGATGCTCGCCGAGCCGGTCGGCGCCGAGGACGCCTGCCGGCTGGGCCTGCTCACCCGGCTGGTGGACGACGACGAGCAGGTGCTCCCGGCCGCGCAGGAGCTGGCCGCCCGGCTCGCCGCCGGCCCGACCGTCGCGTACGGGGCGATCAAGCGCCAGCTCTCCATCGCGGACGCCGGCACGCTCGCCGACGCGCTGGCCGCCGAGGCGCAGGCGCAGGCGATCTGCGGCGGCACCGCCGACCACCGGGCCGCCACGATGGCCTTCGTCAACAAGCAGAAGCCGGTCTTCGAGGGGCGCTGAGGCTCAGTCGTCCTCCTCCGGGTCCTGGTTGGCCGCCACGCCGAGCACGAACGCCTGCATGGCCAGCTCGTCACCGGAGGGCGAGACGAACGCCGGCAACTCACGCGGGCCCAGCTCCTGCACGTAGGACCAGAAGATCCGGACCGCCTCGGCCCGCGTGGCCGCCTCGATCGGCAGGTCGAGGCTGACCAGCCAGGTGCGTCGGGCCGGCGGCGGACCGATCCGGTCGGCAAGCGCCCGCCAGCGCGCCGGGTCGAGCGCGGCGACCGGGCCGTCCGGGGCCGGGCCGTCGACCGGCACCGGCTCGTCGAGCACCCGCCGGGTGTACGTCACCACGAACGCGCCGGCCGCCGCATCGGACTGCGGGTCGTCCGGATCCTCCCGGCCCCCGGCGCCGGCGCGCGTCACCCGGCCGAGCGCCACCAGCCGCAACGGCTCCTCGATCAGCACCGCCACCCGGTCACCCGGGCGCGGTCGGGCCGCCCCCGGCAACCCGGTCAGCTCCAGCACGTCGTGGTGCACCAACCGCTCGGCCTGGTAGCGCTCGGCGGGCAGCAGCACCGCCCAGGCACCCGGCGTGAGGTCGCCGTCGGTCGTCCCGCTCGTCCGTGACTCGGTGTCGGTCATGCCGCAATCCCATCACGCCGCTCGGTCACACCCCGGCCCGGTCACCGCCGGCGTGGCATCCGGCGAGGTGATCGTCCACCATGCCGGTGGCCTGCATCAACGCATAGGCGGTGGTCGGGCCGACGAAGCGGAAGCCCCGCTTCTTGAGCGCCTTGGCCATCGCGGTGGACTCCGGGGTGAGCGCCGGCACGTCGGCGAATGAGCGAGGGGGCGCCGGCCGGGGTGGTGGCGCGTAGGACCAGAGCAGCGCGGAGAGGCCCTCGGACAGCTCCAGTGCGGCACGCGCGTTGGCGATCGCCGCCTCGATCTTGGCCCGGTTGCGGACGATCCCGACGTCGGCCAGCAGCCGGGCCGCCTCGGCCTCGCCGTAGCCGGCGACCGTCTCGATCCGGAACCCGTCGAAGGCGCGCCGGAACGCCGGCCGCTTGCGCAGGATCGTCAGCCAGGACAGGCCGGACTGGAACGCCTCCAGGGTGAGCCGCTCGTAGAGCGCGTCGTCGCCGCGCAGCGGCCGGCCCCACTCCTCGTCGTGGTAGGCGGCGTAGTCGGGGGTGCTCGCTCCCCAGGCGCAGCGGGGCAGCCCGTCCGCGCCGGTCACCAGGTCAGTCACACCGCACACGGTAGTTCCGCCCACCGACACGCCAGCGCGCGCCGGTCAGGGCAGGCGGCCCTGCTCGACCAGCCGGGCGAACTTCTTCAGCGCCTGGGTCAGGCCGAACTTCGAGCCGGGCCAGAGCACCGGCCAGGCCACCCGGCCCGCCGCCCCGCCCGGCAGGTGGAACCACTCGTGCCAGACCACCTGGGTGCGGTCCCGGTCCATCGGCGTGCACCGCAGCACGCCCGGGCCGCGCAGCAGCTTGCCGCAGTGCACCACCCCGACCTCGTACGGCGCGTCGACGCGCACCACCCGCATCTCGTCGCGCAGCACGGCCGGACCGACCGCGGTGACGGCCTCGACCAGGCTGCCCTCGCCGCCGTCCCCCTCGACCACCCGGACCGTGGTGAACGGGATCCAGTCCGACTGCCGTTCCCACGCGGTCAGCGCCGCGAAGACGCGCTCCGCCGGCGCGTCGACGATCACCGTGGCGGTGACCTCGGCGGCACCCGGCTGGGCCGCCTCGGCGAAGCCGGCGGAACCCTCCGCGCCGGTCACGCCGGCTCCGAGCGGGCCACCGGCCCGCGCTCCCGGTCGTCCGCGTCCGTCGCCTCCGCGCCCGCACCGGCCGGCCCGACGGTGATCCCGCCGGCCGGGGACGTGGTGTCCTCGACCGCGGCGGCGGCCGGCGCCTCCGCCACGCCCGCCTCGGGCGCCCCCGAGCCGACGCCCGGTCGGTCTCCGGCGGGCCGGTCGGCCGCGAACCGCTGCTCGGCGGCGGGCCGGTCGTCCGCGAGCTGTTCGGCGGCGGGCCGGTCGAGGGCCGGCGTGGCGGCGGTCGGCGGTTCCGGCGCGGACAGGTCGATGGTCACCGGCCCGGCGCTCGACGGGTCGAGGGCCGGCTCGTCGGCCCGGAGCCCGGCCTCGACGGCCTCCTCGCGCGCCCGGCGCAACGCGTCGGCCTCCTCGGTCCGCCCCTCCCGCAGCGCGGTGTTCTCGGCCTCCAGCACGCCGATCAGCTCGGACTTGTAGCCGATGTCGTAGGCGGCCCGCCGGAGCGCCACGTCGACCTGGGCCATCCGGTAGCCGCGCAGCGCGGTGTCGAACCGGACGCCGGTCACGTCGGACTCGTCGAGCGGACGGCTGCCCGGCAGCGGCACGGCCCGCCCGTCCGGCTCGGCCGGCACCAGCCCCGGATCCCGCCCGGAGACGAGCACCGTCACTCCGAACACCACTGCCGCGACGGTCAACGCGACGACCAAGAGGAGCAGAACCTCACCCATGCAGAGATCGTGGCACGCGGGCCCGGATCGGGCGAGCCCTCCACGGCCTCCGGTCCGCAAAACCCGCGGGCCCGCGCGGCACCGGTAGCCCGTCGACCGACCCGCGCACCCACTCGGCCGGCCCGGACCGGCCGACCCCGCGCCAGCTCGGCGACGTGGCGACATCAGCGCCATCCGGACCCCACCACCTCGCCGAAGTCGCGGGACGGCCTGCTCTCGAACGGCAGGCGCTCCGACCCGCCCGCCCCGCACTCGGACAGCCACCACCGCCGGGCTGCCCCGGCTCCGACACCCTTCCAGCGAGATGAGATCAATCTTCCAGATCTCGGGAAATGCGAAGATCTTGGTAGGAAGGTGCCCCCGGAGGGGCCGTTTCGTACCAAGATCTCGGAGCGGCGCGGTGCTGCGGTACGACGGTGGTACGGGGTGACCGGACGGCAGGGGCGCGGAAGCGAGGAGGCGGGCATGACCGGGGTGTTGCGGCTCGGCGGGCGGACCTTCGCCCCGGACGAGCTGGTGGTGATGGCGATCGTGAACCGCACCCCGGACTCGTTCTTCGACCGGGGCGCCACCTTCGCCCAGGACAGCGCGCTGCGGGCGGTCGAGCGGGCGGTGACCGAGGGCGCGGAGATCATCGACATCGGCGGGGTGAAGGCCGGGCCCGGCGACGAGGTGGACGTGACCGAGGAGATCCGCCGCACGGTGGACACCATCGCCGCGGTCCGGTCCGCCTTTCCCGACGTGGTCGTCTCGATCGACACCTGGCGGGCCGAGGTGGCGGTGGAGGCGGTCGCGGCCGGCGCGGACCTGCTCAACGACACCTGGTCGGGGGCCGACCCGGCGTTGGCCCGGGTCGCCGCCGCGACCGGCGCCGGGCTGGTCTGCTCGCACGCCGGCGGGCTGGCCCCGCGTACCCGGCCGCACCGGGCGGCCTTCGACGACGTGGTGGCCGACGTGCTCGACACCGTCACCGGGCTGGCCGAACGCGCCGCCGGGCTGGGGGTCCGCCGGGACGGCATCCTGATCGACCCGGCGCACGACTTCGGCAAGAACACCCGGCACTCGCTGGAGATCACCCGGCGGCTGGCCGAGCTGACCGGCACCGGCTGGCCGCTGCTGGTGGCGCTGTCGAACAAGGACTTCATCGGCGAGACGCTGGACCTGCCGGTGCCCGAACGGCTGGAGGGGACGCTGGCCGCCACCGCGGTCTCGGCCTGGCTCGGCGCCCGGGTGTTCCGCGCCCACCAGGTCCGCGCGACCCGCCGGGTGCTGGACATGGTGGCGTCGATCCGGGGGGACCGGCCGCCGGCGGCGACCCGGCGTGGGCTGGCCTAGGGTCAGGCCCAGCGCAGGACGCCGCGCCGCCAGGCGTAGAGGATGCCGAGCGCCACGATCGCCACGAAGACGCCCATCTCCACCACCGTGGTCGCCCCGAACCCGGGCCGGTCGAAGACCAGCGCCCACGGGAAGAGGAAGACCGCCTCCACCGCGAAGAGGACGTAGAGATAGGCGTAGACGTAGTAGCGGATCTGCATCTGGGCCCAGTCGCCGCCGACCGGGTCGAGACCGCACTCGTACGTGGCCCGCTTGCCCCACGGCTCCGCCGGTCGGGCCGGACGTAACATCCGGTTCGCCGAGAACGCCGTCACGAAGAAGAGCACGGCGGCGAGCAGCAGCAGACCGAGCGTGGCGTACGAGCCGAGATATCCGGTCACGACCCGGAGCGTACCGGTCCCGTCGAGACGTCTCGGACACGTTACGAATTCGTTTCCTGACGGGACTAGTGCCGGAGGGCAACCGTCCCCGAATAATGAGACCCCGTTGACACGTCCCGGAGGACAGATGACCCGCCCCCGCGTCCGGCCTGCCCAGCGGGTCACGCCGCGCCGTACCCTCGCGCTGTTCGCGCCCGCGCTGATCGCCGGCGTCGCGGCGGTCGCCGTGGTGGCGCCGGGGTGGGCCGTGATCGCGCCCGCCGCCGCGGCCGGGGTGGTCCGGGTGGCCGCCCCGGGCCCGCCGGGCGACCCGGGCGGCGACCCCGACGGCGACCCGACCGAACCGACGCCGACCGGCGACGCGACCACCACCGCACCGGCCCCGACCACGGCGCCGCCCACGGAGGAGGCCCCGCCGCCCACCACGCCCCCGCCGCCGGTCACCACCGCACCGGCCCCGCCCACCACCACGGCGCCGCCGGCGCCGGCCACCACCGCACCGGCCACCACCACCGCGCCGGCCCCGCCGCCGGTCGTGCCGCCCGTCCAGCCCCCGCCGCCGCCGCCCACCCAGCCGGCCGGCGGGCCGCTGGGTGTGCAGGTCAGCACGGACGACCTGGTGCTGACGCCGGCCTACTGGAACGCCGACAGCACGGTGGCCACGCTGCGGGTGACGGTCACCAACACCGGTGGACGCGAGGAGGAGATCAGCCTCGGCTACACGTTGCCGGCCGGGCTGGTGGACGGCGGCACGCCGGGCTGCGTCGTCGGCGGCGGCGGCAACCACCGCTGCGGCGGGTGGACCGTCCCGCCCGGCGCCCGGTTCAGCGCCACCATCCGGGTCCGGGTCGCCGGGGACGCCTGGCGGACCATGCCGCTGAGCGGATCGGTCCAGGTCACCGCCGTCGCGCCGGGGGTCACCGGTGCGGCGTACGACGACGAGGGCTTCGCGGTGCTCTTCCCGCCGGGTCCGCCGGTGCCCGGCATCTCGCTCCGCGCCGACGAGATCCTGTTCGACATCAGCGGCGCGCCGAGCACGCTCACCGTACGGCTGGGCAACACCGGCAAGGTGGACGCCGCCGGTCGGGTGGAGGTGCTCCTCCCGGCCGGGGTGACGGTGGGCGAGGCGGGGACCGGCTGCGCCCCGGTGGCCCCGGACCGTACCCGGTGCGAGCTGGGCACGCTGCCGGCCGGCCGGACCGCGACCCTGCGCCTGCCGGTGGCCGCGTCGGCGGAGGCCCAGCGCATGGCCCCGCTCGCCGGCGCGGTGATCGGCCGGTTGGACCCGCGCAGCGGCCGGGACCGGCAGGTGCAGATGAGCTTCCGGATCAGGGCGGCGGCGGCGCAGGCCACGCCGTTGGCCGGTGCGCCCACGCCGACCGGCTCCCAGGGTGTGCTGGCCGCCGCCAACCGGTCCGATTCCGACGACGGCCCGGCGCGGGGGATCGCGATCGCGCTGATCATCATGTCGGCGCTGCTGGTCGTGTTCGCGCTGACCCTGGCCACCCGTTCGCTGCGGCGCCGCAGCGACATCAGCGTGCCGGGGCCGACCTCGGAGCGGTGAGCCGCCCGGCGCGGTGATCTGGATTACGGTCGGCGGTACTAAACGCCATGAAGCGGGGCATACAGCGGCCCGGCCGGGTCTCACCCGTCGGACCTGCACCAAGGTGGCCCTAACCGTCCGACGTAGGCTCTGACGGTGAGAAACGGAGCGGGCCGCGTCGGCGAGGGCGACGGCGCTCAGCGAAGCGAGGTGCGGGCGTGACCAAGCAGATCCGTCAACTGGACCGGGTGGTCATCCGGTTCGCCGGCGACTCCGGCGACGGCATGCAGCTCACCGGCGACCGGTTCACCTCGGAGACGGCACAGTTGGGCAACGACATCTCCACGTTGCCCAACTTCCCGGCCGAGATCCGCGCGCCCGCCGGCACGCTGCCGGGCGTGTCGAGCTTCCAGGTGCACTTCGCCGACTACGACATCCTCACCCCCGGCGACGCGCCGAACGTGCTGGTGGCGATGAACCCGGCCGCGCTCAAGGCCAACCTGGCCGACCTGCCCCGCGGGGCGGACATCATCGTCAACACCGACGAGTTCACCCGCCGCAACCTGGCCAAGGTCGGCTACGCGACCAGCCCGCTGGACGACGACTCGCTCGCCGGCTACGCGGTGCACCCGGTCGCGCTCACCTCGATGACGGTCGGCGCGCTGGCCGAGCTGGAGGTGTCCAAGAAGGACGCCGAGCGGGCCAAGAACATGTTCGCGCTCGGGCTGCTGAGCTGGATGTACTCCCGCCCGTACGAGTCCACGTTGCGGTTCCTGGAGCGCAAGTTCGCCCGCCGGCCCGAGCTGGTGGCGGCGAACGTGGCCGCGTTCCGGGCCGGCTGGAACTTCGGTGAGACCACCGAGGACTTCTCCGTCCGGTACGAGGTCAAGCCGGCGAAGATGCTGCCCGGCACCTACCGCAACATCACCGGCAACGCGGCGCTGTCGCTGGGCCTGGTGGCCGCCGGGGTGCGCTCCGGGCTGCCGGTGTTCCTCGGCGCGTACCCGATCACCCCGGCCTCGGACATCCTGCACGAGCTGAGCAAGCACAAGAAGTTCGGCGTGGTCACCATGCAGGCCGAGGACGAGATCGCCGCGGTCGGCGCGGCGCTGGGCGCCTCGTACGGCGGGTCGCTCGGCATCACCACCACCAGCGGCCCGGGCGTGGCGCTGAAGAGCGAGACGATCTCCCTGGCGGTGGCGCTGGAGCTGCCGCTGGTCATCGTCGACGTGCAGCGGGCCGGGCCGTCCACCGGGATGCCGACGAAGACCGAGCAGGCCGACCTGAACATGGCCCTGTACGGCCGGCACGGTGAGGCCCCGGTCGCGGTGATCGCGCCGAAGTCCCCGTCGGACTGCTTCCACGCCGCGCTGGAGGCGGCGCGGATCGCGCTGACCTACCGCACCCCGGTCATCCTGCTCTCCGACAACTACGTGGCCAACGGCTCCGAGCCGTGGCTGCTGCCGGACGTGGAGTCCCTGCCCGACCTGCGGGTCGAGTTCGCCACCCGGCCCAACGGCGAGGACGGCGCCACGTTCCTGCCCTACCTGCGCGACCCGCAGACGCTGGCCCGCCCGTGGGCGGTGCCCGGCACGCCGGGGCTGGAGCACCGGATCGGCGGCCTGGAGAAGGCCGACAAGACCGGCGACATCTCGTACGACCCGACGAACCACGACTTCATGGTGCGGACCCGGGCGGCCCGGATCGAGACCATCCCGGTGCCGGACATCGAGGTCGAGGACCCGGACGGCGACGCCCGGGTGCTGGTGCTCGGCTGGGGCTCGACGTACGGCCCGATCGGCGCGGCCTGCCGGGGGCTGCGCCAGCGCGGGCTGCCGGTGGCCCAGGCGCACCTGCGGCACCTGGCCCCGATGCCGGCCAACCTCGGTGAGGTGCTGCGCTCCTACGACCGGGTGGTCGTGCCCGAGATGAACCTCGGCCAGCTCGCCCACGTGATCCGGGCGAAGTACCTGGTCGACGCGATCGGCTACAACCAGGTCCGCGGGCTGCCGTTCACCGCCGCGGAGCTGGAGACGATGCTGGAAGAGGTCCTGAAGAATGTCTGAGCCCGTCGCCCTGAAGCTCACCGCCAAGGACTTCAAGTCCGACCAGGAGGTGCGCTGGTGCCCCGGCTGCGGCGACTACGCCGTCCTGGCCGCCGTGCAGGGCTTCATGCCGGAGCTGAACATCCCCCGGGAGAACATCGTCTTCGTCTCGGGCATCGGCTGTTCGTCCCGCTTCCCGTACTACATGAACACGTACGGCATGCACTCGATCCACGGCCGTGCCCCGGCGATCGCCACCGGCCTGTCGGTGTCCCGGCCGGACCTGTCGGTCTGGGTGGTCACCGGTGACGGCGACGCGCTCTCCATCGGCGGCAACCACCTGATCCACGCGCTGCGCCGCAACGTCAACCTGAAGATCCTGCTGTTCAACAACCGCATCTACGGGCTGACCAAGGGCCAGTACTCGCCCACCTCCGAGGTCGGCAAGATCACCAAGTCGACGCCGGTCGGCTCCGCGGACGCCCCGTTCAACCCGCTGTCGCTGGCGCTCGGCGCCGAGGCGACGTTCGTGGCCCGGACGCTCGACTCGGACCGCAAGCACCTCCAGTCGGTGCTGCGGGCCGCCGCCGAGCACCAGGGCTCGGCGTTCGTGGAGATCTACCAGAACTGCAACATCTTCAACGACGGCGCGTTCGAGCCGCTGAAGGAGCCGGCCACCCGGGACGACTTCCTGATCCGGCTGGAGCACGGGCAGCCGATCACGTTCGGCTCCGAGGGGCAGTTCTGCGTCGTCCACCCGCCGGGCGGCTTCGGGCTGGAGGTGCGGGAGACCGCTGCCACGCCGGCGGAGCAGATCGTGGTGCACGACGTCACGGTCGCCGACCCGGCGTACGCGTTCGCGCTGTCCCGGCTGCCCGGGCCGGACCTGCGCAACACGCCGCTCGGGGTGTTCCGGTCGGTGGACCGGCCCTCCTACGACAGCGTGGTGCAGGAGCAGGTCGCCACCGCGCGGGCGAGCGTCGACCAGACCCCGGAGCAGCAGCTCTCGGCGTTGCTCGGCAGCGGCGACACCTGGACGATCATGTAGCTCCGCACCTGATCCGCGCATTCGAGCGGGGGGGGGGGGGCCCCCGGGGGGGGGCCCCCCCCCCGGGGGGGGGGGGGCCCGCGGCCCCCCCCCCCCCCCCCCCCCCCCCCCGGGCCCCCCCCCGCCCCCCCCCCGCGCGGGCCCCGGGCACCGGGGCGCACGCCCCCC
>NZ_JBISAC010000001.1:800144-847597 GCF_044391475.1 Micromonospora sp. NPDC018662 | reverse complement strand
CCGCCCCGCCACCGGGTGGGGGGGTGGGCGCCGGGCGCCCCCCTTTTTTACTTCTCCCCCCCCCCCCCCCCCCCGCCGGGGGGGGGGGGGCCCCGCCCCCCCCGGGGCCCCCCCCCCCCCGCTCGTGGTTTCCCGGACCGGTCAGACGACCGCCGGCACCCACAGCTCGTCGATCGCCCGCTCGGCGGCGGCGAGGCTCGCCTCGTGCAGCGGGATCAGCTCGGCCATCGCCGGGTTGACCGGGGCCAGGGTCAGCTCGGCCGAGATGAACCGCGGCTCCAGGCCGGTGCGCGACAGTCCGTGCGGCAGCCAGGGCTCGGCGTGGTCCCAGCCCGCGCGCGGGGTGCCCGCGCCGTACCCGCCGCCGCGGGTGCCGAACACGATGAACTCGCGCCCGCCGAGCAGCCCGGCGCCGGTGGCCGGGTCGAGCGCGAGGCCGGGCGCGATCAGGTGGTCGACCCAGGCCTTGACGCTGCTGGGCGGCCCGAAGTTGTAGAGCGGCAGGCCGAGCAGGATCGTGTCGGCGCGCAGGACCTCGCCCACCAGTTCCTCGGTCAGCCGCCAGGACGCGCGCTGCTCGGGCGTGTGCTGGTCGGGCGGCACCGACCGGGCGAGACCGCCGGCGGTGTCCAGGTGTGGCAGCGGGTCCTGACCGAGGTCCCGGTAGGTGACCGTGCCGCCGGGGTGGGCGGCCCGCCAGGCGTCGGCCGCGCGGGCGGTGAGGCGACGGCTGACGGACCGCTCACCGGTGATGCTCGAGTCGATGTGCAACAGGTGGGCCATCGTTTACTCCTCCATCGATCGTTCGTGTAGCACGAACCATTTATAGCAGGTCGATGTTCCTCATTCCGCGTAGACTGGGTCACATGCCAGCCGAGCCCGCCGACGAGCGCCGCTCCGGGCCGCTGCTCCAGCACCTGGCCCGGCGGATGCGGCTGCGCTCGGAATCGGTGCTGACGCCGCTCGGCCTGCGCCTCCGACACCTGGTCGCGCTCACCGTGCTGCGCGACTCGGGCGACATCAGCCAGCAGGGGCTGGCCGGCACGCTCCAGATCGACGGCACCAACGTGGTCGGGCTGCTCAACGACCTGGAGGCGGCCGGCCTGGTCGAGCGGCGCCGCTCCCCGTCCGACCGCCGCCGGCACGTCGTCAGCCTCACCGGCGCGGGCGTGACGCGGATCCGCGAGGCCGAGTGCGCGCTCGCCGACGCGGAGGACGAGGTGCTCGGCGCGTTGGCGCCCGGCGAACGGGAGTTGCTCTACGACCTGCTGCGGCGGGCCAGCCAGGGCTGCGCCCCGGCCTGCACCGAGGCGGTCGTGGAGAGCCCGGACGGCTGCTGAGCGTGCCTCAGGCGGGGGTGGTCGTCTGCGGGCGGTCGTCGCGGACGTGGACCAGCATGTCGCCGGTCTCGATCGTCGCGGCGGCTCGGTCGTTCAACGTGACCACCTTGCCCCGGCGGACCAGCGCGATGACCAGCGACTCCAGCTCACGCGGCGAGCGGCCCACCTCGCTGCGCTCGGCCGAGCGCATCGCCAGCGCCATGCCCTGACCCGGGGTGAGCAGGTCCTCCACCACGTCGATCAGGGGCGGGGCCGAGGTGGAGAGGCCGAGCAGCCGACCGGCGGTGGCCGACGAGACGATCACGTGGTGCGCGCCGCTCTGCTTGAGCAGCGGCGCGTTCTCCGCCTCCCGGACCGCCGCGATGATCCGGACCTGGCCGGCGGTGAGCTGCCGGACGGTCAGCGCCACCAGCACCGAGGCGTCGTCGCTGTCGGTCGCGATGATGACCGCCTTGGCGGTGCGGATGTGCGCCTCCTCCAGCACCGACGAGCGGGTCGCCGAGCCCTCGATCGTCACCAGCCCGTTCGAG
Organism: Micromonospora sp. NPDC018662; assembly: GCF_044391475.1. Taxonomy (NCBI): domain Bacteria; kingdom Bacillati; phylum Actinomycetota; class Actinomycetes; order Micromonosporales; family Micromonosporaceae; genus Micromonospora; species Micromonospora sp. NPDC018662. The sequence goes on along the minus strand of NZ_JBISAC010000001.1, from coordinate 845,727 downwards.
GTGGCCTGGCGCAGCGCCGCACCGCTCCGCTCGACCACCACGATCTTGGACTTGTCCGCCCCGTTCTCCAGCAACGCGGAGACCGCGCTGCGGCCCTTGGTGCCGTAGCCGCAGATGATGACGTGATCCTTCACGGTTCTCCTCCACCGCGACAGGCGACGGCCGGTCCGGTACTGCTCGGTCAGGACTTCCAGGGTGGTGCCGACCAGGATGATCAGGAAGAGCACCCGGGCGGGGGTGACGAACAGGACGTTGATCAGTCGCGCCGACGGGCTGGCCGGGGTGATGTCGCCGTACCCGGTGGTGGAGAGCGAGACCACCGTGTAGTAAAAGCAGTCGAGGAGCGTGAGACCGTCCTCGTTGACGTCGCGGTAGCCGTCGCGGTCGAGCCAGACCACGAACACCGTGGCGAAGACCAGGCCGAGGGCCGCGAGCAGGCGCAGACTCAGCGCGCTCAGCGGCCCGCGCCGTTGCGCGGGAAAATGGATCACCGTCGGTCCCGCTCCGCCACCGTCGCCTGCACGCCCTCAAGATAGCGGGTACGCCGGCAGCCGGCCGGGCGGGCGGTGGCCCGGTCGGGGGCGGCACGGGCGGTAAGAGTCTCGTCACATTCACCGGCGTCATAGCGGGCAAGACTCGGTGACCTACCGATCGTGACGAGGAGAATCCGGATGCGAACACGTACCGCACTGACCACGGTGGGCGTGGTGCTCGGCACGGTGCTGGCCGCGGCCCCGCCCGCGCTGGCGGGCGCACCGTCGCGGGCCGGCACGCCGGCCGCCACCGCGCCGGCCCCGATGTCGACGGCCAACCGGACCGCCACCCTGCTGCCGACGCTCGGCGGGCTCGCCACCTCGGCGGCCGACGTCAACACGGCCGGGGTCGTGGTCGGCTCGGCGCGGGTGGCGAGCGGCTACTGGCACGCCGTGCGCTGGGTGAACGGGAAGATCGAGGACCTGGGCACGCTCGGCGGGCCGAACAGCCAGGCCGAGGCGATCGACGACCGCGGTCGCGTCGTGGGCACCGCCCAGGCGGCCGACGGCCGGAGCCACGCCGTGGCCTGGGTGGACGGGAAGATCCAGGACCTCGGCCTGACCGGTGGCATCTTCGCCATCGCGTACGGCACGGCCGGCGACCGGGTGGTGGGCGTGTACCACGTCACGGACAGCTTCGCCGGGCGTCGGGCCTTCGTCCGCACCGGGAACACCCAGCTCACCATCGCCGCGCCGCCGGGTGCGAGCGCGGTCGCGGTCAACGAGGCCGGCACGGTCGCCGGCACCTTCGGCTGGCAGGACTGGGACGATCCGGCCGCGGACGCGTACCAGGCGTTCGTCTGGCGGAACGGGACCGTCACGCCGCTCGGCACCCTGGGCGGTCCCACCAGCACGGCGAACGGCCTCAACGACCTCGGTCAGGTGGTCGGCACCAGCGAGACGGCGGACGGCCGGTTCACCGCCTTCTTCTGGGACGGCACCCGCATGCGCCGGCTGGCCACCAGCGCGGTCTCCCCCACCGCGCAGGCCGTGAACGACGCGGGCCTGGTGATCGGCACCGAGGGCACCGGCGACCGGGCGATGATCTGGCCCAGCCCGACGGCGAGTTCGCAGTTCCTGCCGATGCCGAGCGGGGCGGTGGCCAGCCGGGCGATCAACGTCAACGACGCCGGCCTGATCATCGGCCAGGCGGACTTCCTCGCGCCGAGCTGGCACGGCCGGGCGGTGCTCTGGCGCTGATCCGGCACCGGCCCGGTCGGCGCCACGAGACCCGACCGGGCCGACCGAGCCGACCGGGCCGACCGGGCCGACCGGGCCGACCGGGCCGACCGGGCCGACCGGGCCGACCGGGCCGACCGAGCCGACCGAGCCGACCGGGCCGACCGGGCCGACCGGGCCGGCCGGCGCCACGAAACCCGACCGGGCCGGGAGCGGGCCGGTCCGCACGGCCGCGAGGGGGCATGATGGGGACGTCCGGATCGGCGACCGCGAGGAGGCCGGCATGTCCTTGCTGCGACGGGTGATCGGCGGGGTGCTGCGGCGGATCCGCCTGCGTCAGGGCCGCACGCTGCGCGAGGTGGCCCAGGCTGCCGGCGTCTCCCTGCCCTACCTCTCCGAGGTCGAACGCGGTCGCAAGGAGGCGTCCTCCGAGGTGCTGGCCGCGATCTGCCGGGCGCTCGGGATCCACCTCGCCGACCTGCTGGAAGAGGCGCGCGACGAGCTGCGCCGGGAGCGGCCCACGCCGGTCGGCCCCGGGGCCCCGCTGGCCCGCCTCGACCGGGTGCCGACCGCCCGCACCGGCCCCCAGCTCCGGGTCGGCCCGCCCCGGCTGCACGTCAGCCGCCGGCCGGTCGGCGCGACCCGCCCGCACGGCGTGCGCCGGTCGATCGGGCCGATCCGCCCGCACGTCGTCCACCGCCAGGCCGCGGCCATGCCGTTGCTCGGCGGCGCGCTGCGCCCCGACCGGCTCGGTTCGACGCCGGTCGGTCCCGCCCTCGGCCTCGCCACGCCGATCGGGTTCGGCGGTGGCATCCGGATCTGGCCGCTCCCCTCCGCCCCGGCCGCCCGCCGCAGTCCGCGTACCGCAGTGGTGGCGGTGCGGCGGCGGGCCCGGACGGCCCGGCGGCGGGTGACCGCCGGATAGCTTCTGCCGAGGGCGAATCTGCCCCGGGCAGAAAGCCTGGGCCGCACGGGTGCGCCCGGCGGACGCTGGAGACCGCCGGCTCGCCGGGCGGTCCCCCGCCCACCGGCGCTACGGAGGTGGGCGGTCATGGGTGGCATCTGGATGCGGGACGAGGGACAGCCGGCTTTCGGCGACCGGGTCTTCGAGCGGCTGCTCAAGGAGCGGATCATCTTCCTCGGCACCGAGGTCACCGACGACTCGGCAAACCAGATCTGCGCGCAGATCCTGCTGCTCGCGGCCGAGGACCCGGAGCGGGACATCTACCTCTACATCAACTCCCCCGGCGGCTCGGTCAGCGCCGGCATGGCCGTCTACGACACCATGCGGTACGTGAAGAACGACGTGGCGACGCTGGCGCTCGGGATGGCCGGCTCGATGGGGCAGTTCCTGCTCTGCGCCGGCACGGCGGGCAAGCGGTTCGCGCTGCCGCACGCGCGGATCATGATGCACCAGCCTTCCGGCGGGATGGGCGGCACGGCCGCCGACATCACCATCCAGGCCGAGAACATGCTGCACGTGAAGCGCACCATGCAGGAGCTGATCGCCGAGCACAGCGGGCACTCGTTGGACGAGATCCAGCGCGACTGGGACCGGGACCGCTGGTTCACCGCCGAGGAGGCCCGCGAGTACGGCCTGATCGACGAGGTGCTCTCCCGGGTGGACCAGCTCACGGCCTGAGCGGGTGCGGCCCGGTCGGCGTCTCGCCGGCCGGGCCGCTCACCGCGGTCAGGGGTAGCTGACCACCGGGCTGGTGCCGTAGGAGCCGACGACCGGGGTGCCGGCCTCGTTGACGGTGCGCTCGATCCCGCCGCTGCCGTTCAGGAACACCGTGATCGCGTCGTGGAACCGCACCCCGGCCCGGCGCGGCGCCTCGATCGCCCGGTCGCAGCGGATGTCCACGCCCTGGTTGAAGTACGCGTAGACGCCCAACCCCCACGCCTCGTGCGTGCGGACGTGCGGAGACACCCGGTAGGAGGCCCAACCGTCGCCGGTCGGGCTGCGCCAGGCCGCCTGGCTGGGCGGATCGTAGGGCAGCTCGCTCTGGTAGAACACGGTCCGGCCGCGCTCGCCGTTCCAGATCGTCTGCCAGCGCTGGTAGTGCTCGACGAAGAGCCCGTACGCGGTGACGTCGTCGCCGTTGACGACCACGCCGGTGGCGGCCGTGTTGACGTCCCAGCCGATGGTGCCCGGCTGACCGTGGTCGCCCCGCCAGGCCCAGATGTTGTCGATGAGCGTGTGCCGGCTGTGCACCACCAGGCTGGTCACCGCGCGACCGGCGGACGGGCCGCCGACGCGGAAGAAGACGTCCTGCAACGAGATCGGGTTGGCCGTGTGCGACCGGTGGCTGTGCCGCCCGCCGACCTCGACCAGCACCTCCGACTCGACCGGGCCGGCGTCGACCAGCACGCCGGCGATCCGTACCCCGTCGACGTCCTCGATCCGCAGCGCCGCGTCGCCGGTGACCGGCGCGAGGCTGGGCATGCCGAGGCCGAGTACGACGGTGTTCGGCCGGCGCACCCGCAGCGCCCGGTCCAGGCGGTAGACGCCCGGGGTGAGCAGCAGGTGCCGGCCCTGGGCGAGTTCGGTGTTGATCCGCTTCGCGGTGTCGGTGGGCCGGGCGATGAAGAAGTCGGTCAGCGGCAGCGAGGGCGTCGGCACGCCACCGGCGCCCCAGGTGGTGCCCGCCGTGTCGCGGCGCAGCCGGGGCACCGCGACGCGCCAGCGGCCCGCGCCGTCGACGAAGAGGTACGGCTTCTCCCGGACCACCGGGCTGGTCGGCAGCGTGGTGTACGGCGGGTCGGGGAAGCCCTGCGCGGGCGCCCCGATCACCCCGGAGAAGACCTGGTTCCAGACACCGTTGGTCCAGTCGCCGCCGAGTTCGCTGTCCCGGGTGAGCCACTGCTGCTGGGAGCCGTTGATGGTGACGCCGTCCACCTTGGAGTCGGCGATGAAGCCGCCGCTGGAGTAGCCGCCGTTGCCGGGCTCCAGCCAGAGCACGCCCTTGACGTGTACCCGGCGCATCGGCGACGCCTGGGAGACGGCCCACTGGTTCGACCAGTCGGTCGGGGTGACGGCGAGGTTCTCCGCCGAGCGCCAGAAGTTGGTCAACGCGGAGATGCCGGCGGGCGAGTTCGGGTCGGGCTGGCCGACCACCCGGACCGCGCCGTGGATCTCCACGTCGTCCGGGTGGGCACCGAGACCAGCCACTGTGGTGTAGTAGCCGAGCCGGGCGTCCACCTCGTAGCGGCCGGGCTTGAACAGCACGGCGTACCGGTCGGCGCCCATCTCGTTGTGCTCCTGCGCGGCGAAGATCCGGTCCAGCGTGGACTGGATCTCCTCGGCCGGTGTGGTCGGGTCGTAGACGAAGACGTTCGGGCCGAGGTCGGGCTCGCGGGTGGGCCGCGCGACCGGGGACGCGACGGCGGCGCCGGCGGGGAGACCGAGCGCGGTGAGGGAGGCCGCCGAGGCGGTGAGCGTGAGGAAGCGGCGGCGGGAGGGGTCGGTTGATCGCATCTGCCTGCCTGTTCGATGGTGGTGGGAGAGCGCTCTCTGGCCGTTCCTACCGCATCACCGTCGCTCCCGCCAGAGCCCGCCGGTTCCGGAACCGGGAAGCATCGCGACGCCACCGTGGTTGCGCCTCAAGAAAGTTGAACTCGCAACCACAGGGAGCGCGCCCATGTCCATCGCCGTCACCGGGGCCACCGGCCAGCTCGGCCGCCTCATCGTCACCGCGCTGCTCGACCGCGGCGTACCGGCCGGGGAGATCATCGCGGTCGGCCGCGACCGCGAACGGCTCGCCGACCTCGCCGGCCGCGGCGTCGTCACCCGGCGGGCCGACTACGACGACCCCGACTCGCTCCGCGCCGCCCTCGCCGGCGCCGAGAAGCTGATGTTCGTCTCCGGCAGCGAGGTCGGCCGGCGCCGGCCGCAGCACGCCAACGTGGTCGCCGCCGCCCGGGAGGCCGGCGTCGGGCTGGTCGTCTACACCAGCATCGCCCACGCCGACACCGCCCGCATGCGCCTCGCCGGCGAGCACCGGGACACCGAGCGGCTCATCCGGGACTCCGGGCTGCCCTACGTCCTGCTGCGCAACAGCTGGTACCTGGAGAACTACACCGACCAGCTCGACGCGTACCGGGAGCACGGGGTGGCGGGCGCGGCGGGCGACGGGCGGGTCAGCGCCGCCACCCGCGCGGACTACGCCGAGGCCGCCGCCGTGGTGCTCACCTCCGACGGCCACGACCACCGGGTGTACGAGCTGGGCGGCGCGCCGTTCACGCTGACCGAACTCGCCGCCGAGGTGGCCCGGCAGACCGGCGCGCCGGTCGACTACACCGACCTGCCGGCGGACCGCTACACCGAGATGCTGGTCGCCGCCGGCCTGCCCGAGGGGTACGCCGCCGTGCTCGCCGACAGCGACAGCGGTCTCGCCCGGGGCGAACTGGAAGTCGGCGACGACCTCGCCACGCTGCTCGGCCGCGCCCCCACCACGCTGGCCGAGGCGATCCGCGCCAAGCGCTGAACGACCGAGCGCGCCCGGCCGCGGTCGCGGTCGGGCGCGCTCGGCGCCGCTTCGGTCAGGCGCGCTCGGCGCGCTGCTTCACGAGGTCGTCGACAAGCGCCTCGACGTAGTCGGCGGTCTCCTCCCAGCGGGTCACCGCGACGCTGCGGATGCCCATGGCCTTGACCGGGTAGTCGTTGCCGCCCACGTCGAGCCGGTCCCCCACGAAGAGCACGTTGTCGATCTTCAGGTCGAGGTGCTCCAGCAGCTTCCGCATGCCGTACGCCTTGTCCACGCCCTTGCGCGTGACGTCGATCGAGGTCGAGCCACCGCCGCGGACCTCCAGGTCGGGCAGCTTCGCGGCGACCGCGTCCCGCAGCCGCCGCTTCTTGCTGCCGTCCGGGTCCCAGCCGTACTTCTCGGCCGGCGGAGCGGACTGCCCCAGCGCGGAGAACGTGATCTGACTGCCTCGGTCCTCGACGATGTCGCCCCAGGTCTTCGCCTCCCACAGGCCGAGCGCCTGCGCCGACTCGGTGAGCGCGGTGATCACCCGCGCCTTGTCGGCCTCGCTCAGGTCCTCCGCGTAGACCAGCCGCCAGTCGCCGGACGACCAACGGTAGTAGCGGGTGCCGCAGGTCGGCATCAGGTGCAGCCGGTCACGCTGCTCCTCGGTGAGATCGAGGTGCGCCAGCACCTGCGACTCGAACTGCTCGAACCGGCCGCCGGAGATGATCAGGACATCCACCTCGGCGAGCAGGTGACCCAGCAGCTCCGCCATCCGACGATCGATCTGGGACTTGGAAATCGCCAGGGTGTCGTCGAGGTCGAACGCCACCACTCGAAGATCGTTCACGAATACCTCATGTGTCGTCGCGGGCTGGTCGGGACTAGCAGGGTACCGATGCGGCCTGACGCGTTCCTGAGCGCCCGGGAACTCCGCCCATTGACGGAGAGTAACAAGCAGACCGCGTACGGCGATCGGGAAAAGCGCTGGACACGCGGCGTCATCGACCCCGATGGTGGCCCGATGCGCCAGGACGAGATCTGGGACGGCGAGGCCGCCCGACGCTACGACACGCCGGGCGCCGGGATGTTCGCGCCCGACGTGCTCGGCCCCACCGTCGACCGGCTCGCCGCGCTCGCCGGGAGCGGACGGGCGCTGGAGTTCGCCATCGGCACCGGCCGGGTGGCGGTGCCCCTCGCCGAACGCGGCGTGCAGGTCAGCGGGATCGAACTCTCCGTACCCATGGTGGAGCGGCTGCGGACGAAGGCCGACGCCGCCACGATCCCGGTGGTGGTCGGTGACATGGCCGCCGCGACCGTGCCGGGCGAGTTCAGCCTGGTCTACCTGGTCTACAACACCATCGCCAACCTGCTCCACCAGGACGAGCAGGTGGCCTGCTTCCGCAACGCGGCACGCCACCTCGGGCCGGGCGGGCGGTTCGTGATCGAGCTGTGGGTGCCGGAGCTGCGCAAGCTGCCCCCGGGCCAGCAGGCGACCGTGTGGCACGCCGAGGCCGGCTACATCGGCCTGGACACCTACGACGTGCTGCGCCAGCGGGTCGTGTCGCACCACTTCCACTTCGGCGACGGCCGCGAGGCGCGGCTCTTCCGCACCCCGCACCGCTACATCTGGCCGGCCGAGCTGGACCTGATGGGCGAGCTGGCCGGCTTCACGCTGGAGAGCCGGCACGCCGACTGGTCCGGCGCGGAATTCACCGAGGAATCCCGCTCCCACGTGTCGGTCTACCGGCTGGCCCGCTGACGCACGGCCGTCGTCAGGGCCTACCTGGCGGCGGTGAACGCGAGGCAGAATCCGAGGCCGACCAGCACCGTCCCACTCACCCCGTCGGTGACACGACGTGCGGCTGGTCGGGACAGCACCCGATGAGCCACGGCGACCAGGTTCGCCACGGTGAGGAACCAGCAGGTCGTGATGACCACGGCGATCAGTGACAGCGTCAGCATGGGGACGACGCCGGCATCGGCCGGAAGGAACTGGGGCAGGAGCGCGACGAAGAAGATCGCCGCCTTGGGATTGAGCGCGTTGCACAGCAGACCGTCACGGAACGACCCCCGCAGACCCGTCCCGGCGGCGCACGCGGCGTTCGGATCGGATCGGAGGTCGCGCGAGCGCCGCGCCGAGAGCAGTGCGTCGACACCCAGGTAGACCAGATAGCCCGCGCCCACGAGCTTGACGACGGTGAAGGCGACGGGGGTCGTGGCGACCAGTGCCGCAACACCGGTGGCGGCGGCGATCGCCCACGCGAACACCCCGGCGGCCACACCCAGCGCTGCCGCCATCCCGTGCGCGCGCCCGGCAAGGGCCGAGCGGCGCGTCACGACGACGAAGTCCGGTCCAGGCGACATGGCACCGAGGGCGACGACGCCACCGAAGGTCAGCACCTGCCAGGTCGACATCACCCTTCCTTCCCTCCACGGCGACACCGCCGGGCCGTCACCGTTCTGCGGGCTCGCGCAGCACCTTCCGCAGATGGATCGCCGACTCCTCGTACCCGAGCGCGACGTAGAACGGCGCCGCGCGCCGGGTGGCGAGCGCGACGAGGCCGCACCTCTGGCTGGCGGCCCAGCGCTCGAATGCCTCCATCAGCGTGCGGCCGATGCCGCGCCCCCGACATTCGGCATGAACCAGGATTTCCGCTACGACTGCCACCGGTCCGTTCGCGTAGAAGGTGGCGTGCTCGAAACCCAGGAGGTAGCCGAGTGCGGTATCGCCGTCGACGGCAAGCAGCAGACAGGCATGCTCCATGTCCAGCAGCGAGGCATAGCTGGCGTCGAACCGCGTTCGGGAGAACGGGAACGACTGTGCGAGTTGAGCCGCGAGATCGGCTACCGCTGCGGCGTCGTTGCTGGTGCCATGCCTCACCGAGACCGAGGGATCGTCCACCGTCACACGCTTCTGTCGTTCATCGCCCGGGAGTGCGGTAGTGGAGGTGCACGACGCCGTTGCGGAATCGGCGCTCCTCGACGAGCTCAAGGTCGGCGCGCATGCCGGTCGGCAGCCCCGGCTTGCCCCCGCCGACGATAACGGGCCAGACGAACAGGTGGCACTCGTCGACCAGCCCGGCCTGGAAAGCCTGCGCCGCGAGGTTCGCCCCGCCCACGGTGAGATCACTGGTGGCCGCGGCCTTCAGCTCGTGTATCGCGGCGGGGTCGAATTGGCGTTCGATGCGGGTGTCGGCAGTGGACACCGCGTCGAGGCTCGTGGAGTACACGACTTTGCTCGCCGCCTTCCAGACGTTCGAGAAGTCGGCCATGAGGTCGGACTGCGCGGCCAGCGCGGCGTCGGTCTCCCAGACAGCCATCGCCTCGTACAGGCGCCGCCCGTAGAGGAACGTGCCCACGGACCGGAGAAGGTCGGTGTAGAGCACGAACAACTCGTCGTCCATCGGCGACCAGGCGTACACGCCGCCTTCGTCCTCGAAATAGCCGTCGAGCGAAACGTTGTTCACGTAGATCAGCTTTGCCATGCCTCTACCTCTCAATGATCAGCTGCAACAGCCTGGACATTCATCAGCGTCGTGTCCAGCTTGGTGAACGCTTGGCACCAACCCTCCTCGCTGGGGCGCGCCAGATGTTCGGGGAGCCACTGGCGGATCTCCAGTCGCGTCCGCCCGTCGGCCTCGTCGTGGAACTCGACCCGCAGTCTCGTCTCGAACGGCTCGATGCCCTCCTGTAGCCGGCCACCGACGTGCATGACGCCTTCGAGCAGTTCGCCGTCGGCGACGTCGGTGAGGTCGACGTGGACGTGCACGCGAAGGTCGGGGTCGGAGGCGTTGACCTCCGTCCACCGTTGAAAGCCGCCGGGGCGCACGTCGAACTCGATCTCGTCGGGCGGCAGCGAGTTGCCGACCGGACCCCACCACGCCGCCAGCTGGTCGGGATCGGTGAAGGCCCGATAGACGAGCTCCCGCGGCGCGTCGAACACACGCGAGATCGCCAGCTGCGGAGTTGTCGGTCTCATTCCATCTCCCTGTGGTCGTCGACCATCCGGTCCGTTTCCCGGCCGGCGGCCTGCACCGCGGCGAGGTGGGAATCGAGGCGGGTGAGGGACGAGTCCCAGAACCGCCGGTAGCGATCGATCCAATCGGCCGCCTCGCGCAACGGGGCAGCCTCAAGGTGGCTCGCGCGCCACTTGCCCGACCGCGACCGCGAGATGAGCGCGGCGCGTTCGAGCACCTTCAGGTGCCGCGACACCGCCGGCATCGAGATGGACAGCGGAGCGGTGAGCTCGGTGACCGTGGCGTCGCGTGCGGCCAACTCGGCCAGGATCGCCCGTCGAGTCGGGTCGGCCAGCGCCGAGAACACCGCGCTGAGCTGGTCGGTACCAGCCATCGGAGGCTCCCTTCACTTAACCAACGTGTTAAACGTATTGGCACTCGGGTGATGTTGTCAACGATGAGTCACCGGGCAGGCTCGCTCCTGTCAGCAGGCCTGACGTGCTGCCGAGCAGCCGGCGGGAGGACGGAGGCCGCTTCCGCCGCCGTCCGGGCCGCTCGATGCACGCTCGCGCCGAGTGAGGGTGCTCGATCTCCCCGTCAACTGTCAGACGTCAAGGAATGCTGGCAGGACGGGTGTGCCACACGCCGATGGCTGCGGCCGCGAGACCGTACCGTTGAGCTTCGTCCTACCGGGCCACTCCACCGGCTCCCGGAGCAACGCGCTGCTCAGTCGTAGCCATCCGAAACAGCAGGGCCCGAGCGACCGCTGCCACGCCCCCGGCATGCCGTTGGACGGACCCCCGATCGCCCGCCAGCGTTACCGGGAGTTTTCGAGGGGCGATACACCACTACCTAGACAAAAATCGGGACCCTGGCCGGCTTCTTGCTGGTCAGGGCCGCAGTTTGTGCCCCCGGCAGGATTCGAACCTGCGACACACGGTTTAGGAAACCGATGCTCTATCCCCTGAGCTACGGGGGCGCGAGGGCCTAGTCTAGCGACCTGGGGGTTCACCTGGGGTGGCAGGGAGTGGCCCGCGTTCACCCACGTCACCCGGACCGCTGTTCGCCCAGCCCAGGACCACAGCCCGAGTCTCCACGTGACTCCGGTTGATCTTGGCGGGCAGGGTGAAGTGGCCGGCGCGATCGGGTCGCGTCGGCGGAAAGCGGTCTGTTCAGGCTGCGGCCCGGATCGCCGGTGCCGGTCGGGTAAAGGTCTTGCGGTCGCGGATCAGTGCCCAGAGGACGTCGACGCGTCGTCGGGCGAGGGCGAGTATGGCTTGCCGGTGGTTCTTTCCTTCGGCACGCTTCTTCTCGTAATAGGCACGCGACGTGGAGCATTCCCTGGCGGCGGTGAACGCCGCCATCCACAGAATGTGCCGCAACCTTCGGTGGTAGCGGCGGGGCGGCCGATGGTTCCCGGCAACCGTTCCGGAGTCGCGGAAAACTGGCGCCAGGCCGGCATGAGCCGCGAGTTTCGCCGGACTGTCGTACTCGGTCATTCCCGCGGTATGAACGAGCAGCTCGGCGGTCAGCAAGGGACCCATGCCGGGCAGGCTCTCGATGATCGGCGCCAGCGGGTGCTCGGCGATGAGGTCGTCGATGGCGGCGATGCGTTGATCGAGGGCGAGGATCTCGGTGGCCATCTGCCCGACGACCACGGCGGCGGCGCGTTGCCCTGGCAGGTTCACGGTCTGCTGCCGGGCGGCGGCGACCATCGCCTCGGCGACCTGGACGGCGCGCTACCCGACCTGTTCTTTCCCGCCGACCGGTCATGGCTGGTCTCCGCGCTCTGGGACGACACCTGGACCTGCATCGGCGGCCCCGAACAACTGATCCACACCCTAGAACGCGACCCCGTGGCCAATGCCCGCCAGGTCCAACCCGACGAGGACGCGCTGCCACCGGGGCTGGTCCGCGACTGACGACCCACGTCCCGGGGCAGCAGCCAGCAGCCACCCCCCAATCATGGCTAATCGCCCCACTTCTCGGCAGGACGGCAGTCGCTGGTCGGTTTGCCGTAGATCCGCTTCCCGTCCGGGCCCGCGTAACAGTGCTCGAGTTGGTCTTCGGCCTGGAACAGCGGACGCCTGTCGATCTCCGCGCCTTCGGCGTCGTAGCTGACCAGTTCAGGGGCGTTGCCGGCCTTGAGCCTTGCGTCGCTGGTCATCAGGCCGAACGCACCTTCGGAAAGTCGTGCTGTGGTGGTGTGGCCGTCGCCGTGATCGAGTACGAGCCGGTGGACGCGGCTGCTGACCCGGCCGCTGACGCTGACGTCCCCGCCGTCGGCCTCGGTGGAGGTCAGCAGCAGCCGCTGCACCGGCCCGGGCAGCCATTCACCGTGCGGCCACGGCTCGGTGGCGCCTCCGCCGGACTCCCGGGCCGTTCCCGCCCCTTCCACGTCGCAGGTGGCGTAGCCGAAGTCGTTCATGAACAACACCAGCGCGCGGTCACCTCGCTCCGTGGCCACTGCCAGGTCGGCCAGGGACATCGGGACGGGTCGCTTCTCCGGGTCTTGGCGGCTCTGCCGTTGCGGGAAGTTCCACTGCAGGCACCGCTCGGCCGCATCCTGCAGCGTCGGCGACAGCTCCCCGGCCCCCATGGCCAACACCTGCACGGTCGAGCGCTCCGGCCGGCCCCACACCACCGCCGCGGCACCAGATGCCACGGCCAGCAGCACCGCCACGGCCACGGAGATCCTCAGTCGGGGAGTACGCGCCGGAGGCGGGCTCGCGAAGCCGAGGATCCGGGCCCGCATGGCGAGCGCCGCCTCCGGCGGCAGGTCCCGCTCCGCGGGCAGGTCGAGAATGTCGTTCACCGTTTCCCCTCCTGGATCTCCTGCGGCATCAGACGCGCCAGGCGGCTGCGCGCGCGACTCACCCTCGACCGCACCGCCACCTCGCTGATGCCCAACACGGCCGCCGCGTCCGGGTACGACACGCCGGACCACAGGCACAAGGCCACCGCCTCCCGCTCCGCCGGTGACAACCGGCGGACCACCGAGAGGACCTCGGTCATCCGCTGCTCGTCATCGAGCCGCGCGGAAACCTCGTCGGCGAGGTCACCATCGGCAGTCCACTCCGCCGGTAGACGCCGGATCAGCGCAAGCCACCGACGCACCGACCGCCACTCCGAGCGGACCGCGTTCGTGGCGACGACCAGCAACCACGGCAACGCCGATCCGTCCACCAGTCGGGCGTCATGCCGGCGGCGCCACGCGACGAGAAACGTCGCCTGGGTGACGTCCTCGGCCGTGGACCACGACCCGGTCAGCCGGAACGCATGGTTGTAGACCGGACGGGAGTACCGATCGAAGAACCGACCGAACGCCAACTCGTCACCGGCAACGATCGAGGACAACAACTCCTCGTCCGACGGCCGTACCTGATGCCTCACACCACACTATGGCCGCCCACGCCGGATCTGTTGCAGGCCGACGGTCAACGTCTGAGGCCGTGGGGGGCGCCGGGCGCGAAAGCTGCAGCTCGTGTGGTCGATGGTGGCCAGCTCACCGGGCGGCGAATCAAGCGTCAGAGGCCTGCGAGGTTGAGGCGTTCGAGCAGGCTGGGCTTGCGGGCGTGCACCGCCCGTAGCTCGGCCAGCCGGTGTCGGAACGATGAGCTGTCCCCGTCGCGCTCGCCGAGATCGCGCAGGTCGACGAGGAGTTGTACGGCGAGGTCGTACTCGCGGGGTTTCTTCGTGGCGATGAGTTCGTCGACCCGCTGCCATGCGGCGGTTTGGTCGACCGCGAGGGTGTCGAGGTGTCGTTGCCGGGCGGCTGCGGCGGCCCGTTCCCGGCGAACCCTCTCGCGTTCGCGCTGGTCGGCGTCCCGTCGTCCCCGTTCGGCGCGCAACTTCGCGGCGGTGGCGAGTAGTTCCCCGGCGGTGCGGGCGGCCGTCGGGGTGGACGCGTCGGTGGGGTGTGCGTTGCGGTAGCGGCGCAGCAGTTGGCTGCGTAGGTGGCTGTCGCCGCCGATGATCAGGTCGGTCAAGATGGCGTCCTTGTCCCGAGCGGGCAGCCCGACGACCCAGGTGCGTAGTTGCGCAGCGGTCGGTTCACCGGAGGCGACCGGCGCCGACCCAGCCGCCGCAGCCGCGATCAGGTCAGGGTCGACGCGCAGGAACTCCGCGACGGCGGCGAGGGGCGCGTCGAGGGTGCCCAGCCCGGCGGGGACCGGCGGTTCGGGCTCGTCGTCGGCGATCTCCTCGGACTGTACGCAGCGCAGCCAGGCCAGGTACAGCAGGCGCAGGTCTCCGGCGGCGAGGCCGGCACGGACCGGGATGATCGAGGTGAGCAGGCCGTGGCCGTCGAGGTCCCATTCGTCGGCGCCGTCCTCGTCCTCGTCGTGGAGGTCGATGATGACGTGCTTGCCGGCGGTCCAGGCGGATGCGCTGTCGCTCTGGCAGTACTGGGCGACGGTGGTGGGGTCGAGCAGGTGTTTCGGTAGCCGCAGCATGAGCCGGCGCGTGCCCCAGTTCGCCAGGTACAGGTGCGCGTCGAAGTACCGTTCCATCAGCGTGTGTGGGTCGCCCTTGAAGTCGCCCCACTCGTAGGTATTCACGAAACTGGTGGCGGTGATGTCGGCGCGGGTAGACAGCGACCGCAGCTCGGCCCGCTCTCGGCCGGTGAGGGGCCGGTCGACGGCGGTGAACTCGTAGTACTGGTACTCGCTCATCGTGACCTAACTTCCGGCCCAGCGACGGTAGGCGTCGATCCACGCGGCACCGTCCGGCGCAGGGGTGGGTAGCGGCAGGTCGAGAAGGCCGACCCGCTGCCGGTGGCGGCCCCGGACGCAGACCGCAGCGATATTGTCCGCGGTCAGCTCGACCTTCCGCACGGTGACCTCGACACCGAGGACGTTGGTGGTGAACGGCACCGCCAGACGCTCCTCGATTATGGCGAACAGGCCTCCCCGCTCGTCCTCGTAATCGTCCGTGTCGAGGGTGGCTTCCTCGATCATCGCCTCCAGCGCGGCGGTCCCCTTCGATGCCATCGGCGGAGAATAGCGGACCGGCGCCGTGGTGCTCGGAGGCCGATGCGCGAGGATGGTCGGCATGGGTTCGGTGGCCGAGTTCGTCGATCTTCGGCGGGAGGTGGAGCGGTTACGGGCGGAGAACGCTCGGCTGGGACGTCTGCTGGAGTTGCGCGGCCAGGACACGACTGCGGCGCCGGAGCAGTTGTCCGCGCCGGTTGCGCCGCCAGGGCTGGTCACCATGGCTTCGCCGACTCGGGACAAGCTGGCGTTGTTCGCCGACCGGTTCTGGGCCCGGGCCGACGTGTACGCCGTGCGGTGGGACAACGCCCGTACCGGCGCTGCCGGGTGGATGCCCGCGGTCGCCGGCGGTTGGCGTAAGGGTATAGACCGGCGGGGTGCCACCTACCTGCCCCGGACGGCGGAGGTCGTCGCGGCGCATCTGGTCGGCGACGTGTTCATGGGCCTGTACCCGCTGACGCCCGGCAACACCTGCCACTTCGTCGTGGCGGACTTCGACGGGCCGACTGCGGCGCTCGACGCCCTCGCATAGAAGGCGGCACGGGCCAGCGCGGTGCCGGCCGCGTTGGAGACCTCCCAGTCAGGTCGCGGCGCCCACGTGTGGGTCTTCTTCGCCGGTGCTGTTGCCGCTACCACCGCACGGGCCGTCGGCACGGTCCTGCTGCGTGAGGCGATGGTGCTACGCGGGTCGATGAATCTGCGGTCGTACGACCGGCTGTTCCCCAACCAGGACGTGCTACCCGAGGGCGGCTTCGGCAACCTCATCGCCGCGCCCCTGCAGGGTCGCCGCCGCAAGGACGGGCTGACCACCTTCCTCGGCACACTCGAGCCGTACGCGGACCAGTGGGCGTTCCTGTCGACGCTGAGCAGAGCAACAAAACCCTCGCCGCGATGCACGGCCCGACCAACGGCACGGTGACGCTTCCGCGTCACCTGGCGTCCTACCCGACCCCCCGGCGGACGACGCGCACGTCATCGAAGATCGACGCGCTCCATCTCGGGCAGAGGCATCGCCGCTTCCGTCGGTCCGGTCGGCTCGACGGGTGACGCGGATTCGCCGGCCGGCCGGGCACCGCGCCCCACGCGGTGCAGGTGGCGCAACGCCTGCCGGTACGAGTCGAGCAGGCCGGTTTCGACGTAGGGCAGGTCGTGCTCGCGGCAGAAGGCGCGGACGATCGGCCGGGCGTGGCGCAGTGCGGCGCGGGGCATGCTGGGGAACAGGTGGTGTTCGATCTGGTGGTTCAGGCCGCCGAGCAGGAAATCGGTCAGCCGGTTGCCGCGGACGTTGCGGGAGGTGAGGACCTGGCGGCGGAGGAAGTCCACATCCTCGTCCGCACCGAGGATCGGCATGCCCTTGTGGTTGGGGGCGAAGGCACACCCCAGGTACAGCCCGAAGAGGCCCTGCTGCACGACGACGAAGGCCACCGCGCGCAGCGGGGACAGCACCACGAAGACCGCGGTGAGGTATGCGGCGGCGTGCAGCCCGAGCAGCAGGGCCTCCCGGCCACGCTCCCGGTAGGTGGACCGTGCCAGCGCACGGACGCTGGCGACGTGCAGGGCCACGGCCTCGAGCAGCAACATCGGGAAGAACAGGAGCCGCTGGTGGCGGGCGAGCAGCCGTCCCGCACCGCGCCGCCTGCGGGCCTGTGCCCCGGTGAACGCAAGAGCTTCGCCCGAGATGTCGGGGTCGCGGCCCTCGGTGTTGGGGTGGGCGTGATGGCGATGGTGTTTGTCGACCCACCAGCCGAAAGCGAGCCCGATGGCCAGGTTGCCGTGCACCAGCCCGACCAGGTGGTTGGCGCGTCGGGTCCGGAAGATCTGCCGGTGGCCGGCGTCGTGGCCGAGGAAACCGCTCTGGGTGAAGACCACGGCGAGGTACGCGGCGGTGGCCAGTTGCCACCACGAGTCCCCCACCAGCACGAAGATCGTCCAGCCCGCGGTGAGCAGCGCGGCGTTGGCGGCGATCATGACCAGGTAGTAGGTCGGGCGTCGTTCGAGCAGGCCCGCCTGGCGCACCCGGCTCAACAGTTCGGCGTAGTCGCTGCCGCGACGGCGCTGCGACCCTGGCGGCACCGCTCCGATGGTCTGGTCGATGGTGCTCATGGATCCTCCCGGCATGGACGCTCAGCGCGTCGCCGGGGTCCGGGGCGAACGCCCCCAGCCTACTCCGCCGCCGATGCGGCAGGGCGGTGCGGCGATCGCGCCATCGCATCGAGGAGCGCGGCCACCGACACCGTGGCGAAACCGACCCGGGCGTCGCTGGCCCCGTACGGCAGCCACAGCTCGCCGGCGTGGATCCGGGGTGAGGACGACGTCCTGCCGGACCGCGAGGCTCCCGGTCACGACCACCGCCGGGCGTGCTGGAGGGTGGCGATCAGCGCGAGGGTGGACTCGGCGCCCTGGTTGAGGTTGGGGCCGTGCGGGGTCAGCCCGTCGTAGCCGCCGCCGGTCGCCGGGTCCCACATCCGGGTGCCGATGTCGTTCTCACCGAGGAACCACCCCACCGCCTGCCGCACCCCGGCTTCCCACTCGTGGTCGCCGGTGACCGTGGCGGCGGTGGCGCAGGCGTCGGCGAACGCGGCGACCTCGATCGGCTGCTGGTCGTGGCGCCGCCGCGGGGCACCGCGTGCCCAACCGCCGGCGGGTACGACCGACAGCCGCCCGTCGCGCAGTTGGAGGTCGCGCAGCCAGGTCAGCATCCGTAGGCCGTCGCCCAGGGGCGGGCCGTCGTGGCGCAGCTGACTGGCCGCGATGAGGACCTCCGCGAGGGCCGCGTTGGCATAGGTCAGGCGCGGCCGCGGCCAGGGCCAGAGCGGGTCGGGTCCGGGGGTGCCGATCGTGGCGGCGGCGTCCCCCAACAGTGCGGCCGCAGCGGCGTGGCCCGGGTGGCGGCGCAGCACCTCGACCGCGCCCAGCCCGGCGAAGGCCATCGCGTGCGGGGTCGGGGCGCGTCTGGTGGCGCCCCGGCTGAACGCGATCAGCGCCTCCTCCCGGATCCAGGGCGCGGGACTGCGGGCCGCGGCGGTGCCGAGCCCCCACAGCGCGCGACCCCACCAGTCGCCGAGCCCGGGCTCGTCGGCCCAGCGCCGGTCGTGGCCGAGCCGGTTGTGGAAGGCACCCCGGGTGTCCTGCGCGTGGGTGAGGAACGCGAGGTAGCGCTCCGCCAGCCCGAGCACCTCCGCGGCCGGATCCGGCTCGCGGCTGGTGACGACCAGGCCGCGCGCGACGTCGTCGGTGCAGTAGCCGTGCTCGCGGCGGACGATGGCGTGCCGGGCGTGCTCGAACAGGCCGGTGTCGTCACTCAACCGGCTCAGGTGCGCGAAGCTGGGCCGGTGCGTCGGATGCCGGCGGCCGCTGCCCGGCATGCTGGACAGCCCGGTGGTCGCGGTCACGCCGACGCCGCGCTGACCGTGGGACGGCGGGCGGCGACGAGCCGCTCGGCGAGTGCGCCGTAGCGGGCCGCCACCGCCGGCCAGCGCAGGTCCGCGGCCAGCGGCCGGACGCGGCCGGCCAGCCGCGCGGCCAGGCCCGGTTCGGTCAGGATCCGCCGGATCGCGTCGGCCAGCGCCGCCGGATCCTGATGGGGTACGACCAGACCGGGGCCGCCGGTGAGCAGCTCGACAGCGTGCGGGAACGCCGTGGCCACGACGGGCACCCCGGCGGCCACCGCCTCGATGAGCACCCCGGAGGTGACCTGTTCACGGGAGTCGTAGGGCAGCACGACCACGTCGGCGGAGCGGATCAGCCGGCCCAGGGCGGCCTGGTCGTGGTAGACGTCCTGGTAGTCCACGGCGTGCGCGACGCCCAGCTCCGCATCGAGCCGGTGCAGCCCCGCCCGGTACGCCTCCCCTCGGTGCTCGACCACCTTCGGATGGGTCCGGCCCGCGACGGTGTAGGTGGGAGTCGGTTCGAGGTCCTGCAACCGCGCGAGGGCCCGCAAGGACCACTCGATGCCCTTGCCGGGACCGAGCAGTCCCCAGGTCAGCAGGTGGGGCCGGGTACGGCGGTCGGCGGGTACCCGGACATGTTCGGTGGCGCCGTGCGGGATGACCGTCACCTTGCCCGGCCGTACGGTGTAGCCGACGAGCAGCCGGTCGCGAGCCGTGTCGGTCATCGTGACGACCGCACCGGCGGCGGTGACGATCTGCTCCAGCAGGGACTTCTGCCGGGCCGAGGGCCGGCGGAGCACGGTGTGCAGGACGACGATGCTCGGCACGGTGAGCCGACGCAGCAGCGGCAGGACGTCCTCGCCGTCGGCACCGGGGTAGATCCCGTACTCGTGCTGGACGACGGCCACGTCGAAGGCGTTCAGGGCCGTCGCGGCGTCCCGCCATCCGGCCTGGGTACGGGTCGACCAGGTGTGCACCACCCCGGGCCCGGCCCGCAGGTCGTCGCCGTGGTCGGTGACCCGGACGATGCCGCCGCGCGTACCGTCGGCGGTCAGGTGAGCGGCGAGGGCGGAGTTGAAGGTGGCCAGTCCACACCGGGTCGGTGGGTGGGTGCTGAGGAATCCGTAGCTGCGCATGGGTGTCGGGCCTTCCGGTTGTCGGCCGCCTCGAGAGTGCGGGACGGCCTCACGCGGTGTCGACGCACGCCGGCCAGCGTGTGTGGCCGGCGGAACGGATTCGTGGGCGGTGATCGGGTTCAGCGGTGCGATCGGGTGAGGTGGTCGTAGACCGCCAGGTAGTCGGTGACCATCCGGTCCGCGCCGAAGCGCTGCCCGGCCCGGGTCCGACAGGCGGCCCGGTCCAGCCCGGCGGCCCGGGTGACCGCGTCGACGGCCTGCTCGACGGTCTGCACCAGGAACCCCGTCACCCCGTCGTCGGCGACCTCCGGCATGGACCCTCGGGCGTACGCGACGACCGGCGTGCCGCAGACCATCGACTCCACCACCGACAGCCCGAACGGCTCGTCGACGGCGATCGGGTGCAGCAGCGCGGTGCTCGCCCCCAGCACCTCCGCACGGCGGCGAGGGCCGACCGCGCCGAGGAAGACGACCTGGTCGCCGTCGATGTGCGGGGCCACCTGTTCGGCGAAGTACCGCTCGTCCTGCACGAGGCCGCAGATGGTCAGCGGCTGGCCGGTGCGGCGGGCGATCTCGATGGCGGTGTGGGTGCCCTTGTCCGGGTGGATCCGGCCGAAGGCGGCCAGTCCGGGACCGGCGTCGCGGGTGAACGGCAGCCCGGTGAGGTCGACGCCGTGGTGCACCGCGGCGACGTAGTCGAGCTCGGCGCTCCGGTCGGCGTCGGAGATCGACACGTAGGACGAACGGGCCATCGCTTGGGAGACGTGCATCGCCTCCCACACCCGGCCGTCCAGGTCCGGGTCGTCGGCGTACGCCCGGGGGCACACGCCGTCGAGGGTGGCCGAGGTGACGGAGTCGAGCGTCGCGAAGAGGGTCACGTCCAGGCGCGCCAGGCGACCGGACCGAGCAGGGCGACCTTCACGGGGACGGCGCGTCGGCGAGGTCGGCCGGATCGAGACGCAGGGTGGCGAGCAGCCCCGCGTGCTTGGCGGGGTCCACCCGCTCCGGTAGTTCCCGCTCGACCCAGTCGGCCCTGGTCTGCTGGCCGCGCTCGCGCAGCGTCGCGACGATCCTGTACCTGGCGATCTTCATGTCTGCCCCTCGAGAAGCCGTTCCGGACGGTCATGATCACGGGGGGCGGTGTGGAGGCCCTGGTCGAATCCGGTCCTCGGGGTGCCGAGGCGCGGCGGGCGGTCGACCTGTCGCCGTGACCGGCGAATGGTGCGGCACGTACCTGTGATCCCCGGGCGCAGCCGGCGTGGCCAGCGTCGCCGCGGTGAGACCCGGTCGATCCGGACCGCTTCAGGCTACGCCGATCCGGGCCTCGCCATGCCGGGTGCCGATGACCTGGACCCCGGGAAGCGGTCAGCGGTCGGCAAACGTCGCGATGAGCGGAAGGGGCGAGCCGGCCGTCGGTGTCACGGTGCGTGTGATCATTGTTGATCGCCCCTCAATGGGCTGGTGGCGGCGAGACTGGCGGCCACCGGGGACCCGGGCGACACCGTCACCGTACGCCGGCATCTCCCCGACCGACACCCCTGGCAGCCGACTCGGCTGCGGAGACGGTCGTCAGCCGGGCCGGTCGGCGGCCGGTCCCGGTGTGAGTTGCTCAGAGCCGTCGACGATCGCCTGGGACAGTTCGGACAGTCGTCGGTTACGGCTGCGGGCACCGTCGCGCAAGATCGCGAAGGCTTGGCCCACGTCCACCTGTAGGCGTTCGGCGAGCACCCCCTTGGCCTGCTCGATCAGGACGCGGCTGTGCAGGGCGGTCTGTAGCTGTTCGGTGAGGATGTCGCGCCGGTGGATGGCGCGGTGTTGCAGCAGTCCGATGGTGGCCACGTCGGCGAGCGCCTGACCGATGCGGCGCTTGTCCTCGTCGAGCGCCCCCGGTCGGACGTCGAAGAGGTTCAGCGCGCCGATGACCTCGGAGCGCAGGCGCATGGGCAGGGCGTGCACCGCGGCGAAACCGACCTCGGCCGCGGCGGCGGTGAACCTCGGCCACCGGGCGGTGGTCAGGGTCGGGTCGGCGACCGACACCGGCTGCCCCGAATGGAAGGAGTCGAGGCAGGGCCCCTGGTCGGTCTGGAGCTGGAACAGCTCCAGCAGTCGGGTGCGTTCGGAGGAGGCGGCGACCACCTGCAGCGTGTCCCGCTGGTCGGTCAGGAGCAGCCCGGCCGCCGACACACCCAGCAGCTCGACACACCTCTCGGTCAGCACGTGCAGGAACTCGATCACGTCGAAGTCGTCGACGAGAGTGTCGGCCATCTCCACGAAAACGTCGGCCAGCGGGGTCTCGGCCATGTCAGTCACCTCGTCAATCAGTGGTTCCACCGGTCACCCGACGGGATGGTCCGCGCATGCCGTGTCCGCCAGGACCCAGCGCGTCGGCCAGTCGCTCCGCCCCGAGGTCACCGGCGCGGGCCCGGTAGAGGTCAAGGACACCGAGGCGGATCCCGCCCACCCGTGGTGGCAACGCGAACACCGCACCGGCCCCGGCGAGCACCGCGGCCGGCGCGAACACCGGCCAGCGGGTGCGGCACTCCGGCACGGTCAGATCGGCGACCAGGACAGGTCCGCCGGCGGTCGCGTCCACGCACGGCCCCTCACCGAGGGTCAGCGCCAGGTCTTCCCGCTCCGACGCGGTCCGGTCCGTGGCGTACACCAGCTCGCGCGGCGTGGCGTCGAGGAGAACCGCGACGGCGGCGGAGTCGACGCCCGCGACCGACACCGCCGCCGCGCAGACATGATCGACCGCGACGGCGCCACCCCGGGCCGCATCGACGAGAACGGTCCAGAGCCGCAGCCGACGGTCGGCGGTCGGCGGATCGCCGCGCCCCGGGTGATCCATGCCCACTGCTGACTCCGGCCCGGATCAGTCGAACGGATGCGCTGGCATACCGCGCCGAGGTCCCGGGCGACTGTCACACCGTACTCCCGCGTGACGCCGCGGCGCGACCGGCGGCCGGCCGGACCCGCGACGGCTCCGACCGCTGACGAGCCGGTCGCGGAAGCGTACGCTTGCGGTGTCGCTCGGGACCCCGGTGGCTGACAGTCCGCCGCTGGCGGACGCACCCCCACCGATCGAGGTCACCGCGTTGACCACCCGCCGCACCGCATGCACCGGTCAGGTCGCCGGATCTCCGTCGCATTCCTGGCCAGGCATCTCCCTCGGACCGGCACGTCGGACCGCGACAGTCCGTCGCGGGCCCGCCATCATCCAGGCGCGCCAGCGCACCACGGCGTCCAGGCGCGCCAGATCTTCATCGGAAGGCGGCGGTTCGTGATGACCGCACCTCGGAACAGTCATGTTCAATCCTTCTCGCCGGACGCCCGTGGCGGCACCGATGCTTCTCGCGCGATGCCCCCGCGGCCGTCGGTGAAGCGCTCACGGATCGGGGGCGTGTGGGTCGCTGCCGTGGTGTTCGCGTTCGTGCTCCTGCTGCTCCTGATCTTCGTACTGCAGAACGGGCAACGTGCCGAGGTGTCGTTCCTCGGCGCTCACGGCACCCTGCCGATGGGGGTGGCGCTGCTGCTGGCCGCGGTCTTCGGGGTCCTGCTCGTCGCCCTGCCCGGCACCGCCCGGATCGTGCAGTTGAGGATGCTCGGGCGTCCCGGCACGCGGCCCGGCGGCCCGGCCGGGTCCGGTCCGACTCCTCCGTCGACGACCGGCATCGCTCGCGTCCCGCTGCCGCCCCGCCCGACCCGGGAGGACGGATGAGCCATCTCCGTCACCACGCGACGATTCGCCACGACCCCCGGGTCGGCGCTGTCCTCGCCTCGGCTGGTCCTCGCCCCGGTCCGGGCTCGGGCGGTCCTGGACGGCGGGTGGTGGCCGCGCTCCTGGGACCCCGCCGCCGAACTCCCCGGTCTCGTCCTCGCCCTGTCCGAACGCCATGGTCGGATCCGGCACCTCATGCTCAACCTCCGCACCTGGGACAGCAGATTCCGCCGGTTGACCGTCGGACCGGACGTGGTCCGGATCGGCTGGTTCGACACCCTCGATCCCGCCCTGCTGGTCGCCACCACCGGCCGCGACGTCCAGGTCGACCTGCTGGTGGTGCCGCCCGGCACCCCACGCGCGGCAGCCGAGTGGGCGATGGCGACCGCCGCCGACCCGACCAACCTCAGGCGCGCGCCCGACATCCTGGCCGGCGCACCGGTCGGGCCCCAGGCCGCGGCGGCGACCGGCTCCGACGCGTACGCGGTGTGGGACAACGAAGGGGGCAGCAACGCTCCGATCGGCCGCCGCCCCGTCAATGACCCCTTCACCACCCCTCCCCCGACCGGAGTGCCCTCATGAACGCCCTGCGGGCAGTCATCGTGATCGCGCCGGTGGCGGTCGGCGTCACCGGTCTCGGCACCGCCGCCCGAGCGGTGCGGGTCGTCCAGCAGTACGAGGCGCCGGCCGTTCGGTCGGCTCGACGGCCTGCATCGCGACAGCACCCTGACCCGTCCCGACCGAACCGCACAGCCGCACGAGAACGTGATCCGCGTACTGGACACGCTGCCGCCCGACCAGGGACCACCTCGAATCTCAACTCGCCGCCGCCGACGTCACGCATCCGACGTACTCGACGGAAGCGGGGTACCCTGACGGCCCTGTAGTTCACATCCGCCGTATCGGGTGTGGCGAATCGGCGTCTAGCAACGGCGTTGGTCCCGGCTCCGTCCCGTGGGGTCCGTGCAGCGGCCCGCGTTGCGCGGGCTGCCACCCGCGCGCCCGCCCCGGCTCCTCGACGGGCGCGCCGGCCGTGAGGACCTGACGCCATGAGCCGCCCACCGACGGACCCCGCCGACGTCTTCGCCGAACTCAGCGGCATCAAGCTCGGCGAGGTCGACCTCGACGACGTCCTGCAACACGTCGCCGATCTCGCCACACGCGTCCTGCCCACACCGGTTGAGGTCTGGGTCACGCTCGTCCGTGGTGGGACCGGGCACACCCCGGTGTCCACCCACAACCCGGCTCGCGGCGTGAACGAGCGGCAGTACGCCCACGCGCGCCGCCCCTGCCGAGAAGCCGCTGCCAGCGTCGACATCCTGCCGGTATCCGACCCCGCCGCCGAGGACCGCCGGCCCGACCGGACCGAACGCGGATCGAAAACCGGCATGGGCAGTTTCGTGTCGATCGGCCTGCCGATGGAGGGAGCGGTCGTCGGCGCACTCAACGTCTACGCCCGCACACCGCACACCTTCGACGACGACACCATCGAGATCCTGGAGACCTTCGCAACGTACGCCGCAGTCGCCCTGGCCAACACGCACCTCTATGACATCACCGCCACGCTGGCTCGGCGGATGCAGGAGACGATGGCCGGCCGCGTGGCCGTCGAGCAGGCCAAGGGCATCATCATGGCCGAACGCCACTGCACCCCCACCGAGGCGTTCGCGATCCTGACCAAGGTGTCCCAGGACGCCGACCGCCCGATCGGCGAAGCGGCACAGGCCATGGTCGACCGGCGGCCAGAAGTTCGTCCACGTCCTGATCCTGTCCAGTGAACTCAGCTCGGTCGTCCGGGCGGGTGGTCAGTCCCTTCAGGCCGGTCAGGACCCAGAACCGCCTCGGCGAGGGCACCGATTGCTCCTATTGGATGTGCGCGGAGACGCGCTCCCGGATGGCCTGTCGCTGCGGGTCGTCGATGTCGTCGAGCAGGTCGAGGGCTTCCCGGCCCCGACGGAGAGCGTTGTCGTGGTCGCCCACCGCGCGGAGGGCCTCCGCCAGTACGGCGAGGGCGCGTGCCTGGCGTAGCGGGTCGGCCAGCTCGTCGCCGATCACCCGGGCGAGGGTGGCGTCGGCCAGCGCGCCACGGTGCCGCCCCAGGCGGAGTTGCGCTTCGGCCGAGATGGTGAGGGCGTCGCAACGGATCGTGTCGTCGGTGACCCGGTCGTGCAGGTCGAGAGCGGCCCGGCCAAGGTCGAGTGCGATCTCGGGCTGGCCCGTGTCGAGGCTGAGCTCGGCGAGCCGAACGTGGTTGAGGCTTCGACCGCGCAGCGAGCCGATCCGGTCCCAGATGGCGAGGGCCTGCTGGTAGAGAAGACGGGCCTGGTCGTACTGTCCGAGCTGGCGGTGGGCGTCACCGAGGTGGTAGAGCGTGTACGCCTCACCTGTCGCGTTCTCGGCCGCGCGACAGTCGGTCAGGACCGACTGGAAGGTCTCGATGGCGGTGGTGGTCGCCCCGGTCCGCAGGTGCACGGAGGCGAGATTGTGCCGGCAGACCGTCTGCAGCTCGGCGAAGCCGTTCTCCTCGGCGAGACGCAGAGCCTCGGCGAACAGGCTGCCGGCGCGCTCGTGGTCGTGGGTGGTGAAGTAGGTGGCTCCAAGGTTGACGAGGGTGCCTACCCGGCCCGGGTCGTGACCGTCGGCAGTCGCGGCGTCGAGGGCGATGCGCAACATCTCCCGCATGTCCTCCTGGCTTCCAGAGCGGTCGAAGACCTCGTGGACCGTGTCGACGATCTGCCAGGCGTACCGGTGGAAGCCTTCTGCCGCCGCGCTGCGGACCAGAGCGAGCACGTTGGTCCGTTCCGTCTCGCACCATCGCAGGGCGACGCCGACCGAGGTGAAGGTCATCGGTGTCACCGCGCCCGGGTCGGGCAGGTCGGGGACGGGTGCGCGGTTCGGCTCCAGGGCAGTGACGGCGTTGACGGCCGTCAGCAGGTACCAGTCCAGCAGTCGGTGCAGTGCCGCCTGCCGCTGCTCGGCCGGCTCCTCCGCCTGGGCTCGGTCGGCGGCGTACCGGCGCAGCAGGTCATGCATCCGATACCGCCGGACGGTGTCGTGGTTGACCAGGTGGGCGCGGGCGAGTCGGTCGAGGGCCCGCTCAGCCCCGGCGACGTCCACCGCCATCATCGCCGCCGCGGCCTCGACCCCGATGGTGCCGCCCGGAAAGAGGCCGAGGCTCAGGAAGAGCCGGGTGGGCATCGGGGCGAGCGCATTGACCGACCAGGCGAAGACGGTCCGCAGGGTCATCTCATCGGTGTCGTCGCCTTCGATGTCGAGCAGCCGGCCGGTGAGTTCGTCGGCCAGGTCGCCGAGCCGCGCCTGGGGCCGGGAGGCCACGTGCTCGCCGATGACCCGTAGCGCGAGCGGCAGCCCGCCCGACAGCCAGGCCAGCGTCTCCAGCGCTGCGGGCTCCGCGTCGGTGCGTTCGGGTCCGATGATTCGGCCGAGCATGTGATGTCGTTCGAGGGGCGACAGGGGTGCGACGGTGAGGCTGCGGATGCCGTGCCGGACACTCAACCCGCGGAGCCGATTGCGGCTGATCACCACCGTGAGGCTGGCGTCGGAGCGGGGCAGGAGCTGCTGCGCCTGGTCGGAGTCGACGACGTTGTCCAGCACGACGAGCATCCGCCGCCCATCCATCAGCCGGTGGTACAGCTCGACGCGTCGGTGGGCGTCAGCGGGCACCCGATCCGCCGGGACACCGAGGGCGACGAGAAAGCGGTGCAGCGCTTCCTGCGCACCTACGGGCGGCACCGGGCCGTGCGCCTCCGCGTTGAGGTAGAGCTGCCCGTCGGGGAACCACCCCTGCCGGCGACGCCCCCAGTGCCCGGCGAGGGTGGTCTTGCCCACCCCAGGCATCCCGGTCAGCACCACCACCTTCGAGGTGCCCTCGCCGGCGGCGAGGACGTCCAACTCGTCCAGCAGCCCGCGGTGCCCGGTGTAGTCGGGTACGTCGTTCGGCAACTGCCGGGGCGTCGGCACCTCCGCGTCCACGACGGCGAGGTGGTTCCTGGCGGACGCGGTGGGCTGGAGATCCGCGATGTCCAGTACCGGATCGGTGCGCATCGTACGGCGGTAGCGGCGCCGGTAGGCGGCCAGGAAGTCCCGCGCGTCGTAGGTGCGACCGGCCGCGTGCAGCGCGGTGACCCACAACCTCGCCAGGCCCTCGTCGAGTGGGTTCTCGATCAGCAACGGTTCCAGCCGGGCCAGCGCCCGGTTGTGTTGGCCGGTGGCCAGCTCGCTTTCTGCCAGCATTTTCGCTGCGCCGAATTGCCTTTCCCGCATATCCCGTCGAAGGTGTTCGCACCGCGCACCACGCAGGTCCGCGAGGGGATCACCCCGCCAGAGCTCGTCCGCGCGGGTGAGCAGGGCGACGCACCGGTCATGCTGATCCCGGTCGACCGCCTGCCGCGCCTCGGCGGTCAACCGCAGGAATTGGTGGTAGTCGACCAGATCAGGATCGACTGTCAGGCGGTAGGCGCCCGTACCGGGTGGCCGTACCAGGGCATCCTGCAGATCGACCGCCCGCAAGGCGGCCCGCACCCGACTGGCCAGCGTGTAGAGCAGCGGGCGGCGGGCATCGACAGCCGAGTCCTGCCATAGAAATTCCACGATCGTCTCGATCCGCACCGGATTGTCGGCATGGTAGAGAAGGACGGCGAGCAGACCGCGCTGCTTTGCCGGGCCCAGCGGGATCGATCGCCCCTCGACCGTGAGCTTCGTGGCACCCAGAATCGTGAACTCCATCGGCTCCGCCCACCCATTCTTGATCGACATCTGCCTATTTTATTCTTCTTCCGACGACCAGATGCTTCAAACCTTTCTCCGCAGAATCAAAAATCAGACATTCCACTTCCCAGCCCTTTGCAAGCCCGCTGCAAGGCGACCGGCAAGCTGATCCGCAGCCATCTCCTCGATGCTGAATCCCGCCGATATTCAATGTTGGAGGGACACCAATGACGTCGCTGGAATGGTCATCCACGCCCGTCGGCATCGACGCCAGCCACTGGGCAAGCCGGTCAGGCTGCCGGACGGTGCTCGTCGTGGCACACACCATCGCGAGCTGCCGGCGGCTCCTTGACGTGATCGAGTACGTCGAGAGCGACCCGAGGGTGCAGCTGGTCTTCACGGTGGCGCCGGACGTCTTCAACCACCAGGTGAAGCGGCTCCTCGACCGGCTGGGCGCGCTCGTCCTCCCCTGGCACCAGGCCATCCGGGAACGGTTCGACCTCGGCCTCGCCGCCGCCCACGGCGGACTCCACCAACTGCACGCGCCCCTGCTCCTGATGGCCCACGGAGCAGGACGCGGCAAACGGGTGCGACCCGGGCCGTACGGCGGACCGGTGCTCGCGAACCCGCCGGTGTACGGCCTCGACGCGCAGCGACTGACCCATGGCGGACGAGTCCTTCCGACGGCCCTCGCGCTCTCCCACGATCACGAGTTGGAGGTGCTGCGCCGGCAGTGTCCGGAGGCGGTCGAGGCCGCCGTGGTCGTCGGTGACCCCTGCGCCGACCGGCTCGTCGCCAGCCTCCCCTGGCGGCGGGACTACCGGCGCGGCCTGGGGCTGCGCGAGCGGCAGGAACTCGTCGTGGTCTCCTCCACCTGGGGCCGGGACGGCGTCTTCGGACGTTGGCCCGACCTGCTTCCGCATTTGATGACGCAGCTCCCGCCGGGCCGGTACCGGATCGCCGCGCTGTTGCACCCGGCGGTCTGGGACGCACACGGACACCGCCAGATCCGAGCCTGGCTCCGGGACTGCCTCGACGTCGGGCTGCTGCTGCCCGACCCGACCGAGGACTGGCGCGGCCCGGTGGTCGCCGCTGACCACGTCATCGGTGACCATGGCTCCGTCACCGCGTACGCCGCCGCCATCGGACGCCCGACCCTGCTGCTACCCGGGCTACGGTCGGTGCCCGCCGCCGGCACGCCTCAGCACCTACTGGCCGCGAGCGCCAACCGGCTGGACCCACACCGGCCGTTCACTCCCCAGCTCTCCATGGCCACGGGAGTCGACCAGCAGGCGGTGATGGCCGCGCTGACCAGCCGCCCGGGGGATGCCCGCGTGTTGTTGCGGCGCACCATGTACCGCCTGCTCCAGCTGACCGAGCCCGGCCGGCACCGACAGACGGGCCCGGTGCCGATGCCTCGCCCCCGCCGTTGGAAGGCCCGGCATGACCTCGCCGGCTGAGCCCGTCGTCGTGGCGCTGTCGGCCGGCCGGCGGGCGCCCCGCTCGGCCCGGCTGGCCGACATCGTCGTGACCATCGTCGACGGCGGCGATCCGGCCGAGGCCGTCGCGGGCCTGCTGACGGCGTATCCCGGGCTGGCCCTCGCCCTCGTCGGCACCTCGTGGGGGGACGTCGCCGTCGGGGTACGCGGCGACCCGCCACTTCGCCTCGGCCAGGTGGCCGCACCTGGCCGGCTGACGATCGGTCTGCTCACCGTTACGGCTCGAGTGCTCCACCGCCAGTGGGTGACCGGAACCCTGCACCACCGGCGCACCAGCGAGAACGTGCTATTGCTGGTCCGCGCCGCCGCCCAACTCGTCGAGCCGGCGGAGCACGTCGGGCAGCCGGGGCGCGGCGAGTGCGGCGAAGACGGCGGCGGCCTCCCGATAGTGTCGTCGTGCGGCCTCGTCGTCGCCGCGTCGCCGGGCGATGCGGCCGAGCAGGAACACCGCCTCTGCCCGTTCACTGTCGGCTCCGAGTTCGGCCATCCGGCGTACCGCCTCGACCGCGGACGCCTCGGCGGCGCCCAGGTCGTCGGTGCCGAGGTACGCATCGGCCAGGCCGATCAGCACCCGGGCGGCGTTGTAGGGGTCGACCTCGGACAGCTCGGCGAAGATCTGCCCGGCCTCCACCAACAGCGGTAACGCCTCGGCCGGCCGGCCGGTCCGGGTCCGGAGCATGCCCAGGTTGAGACAGGACAGGCCCACACTTCGGACGTTCGGCAGGGTCCGCCGTCCGGCGAGGACCCGGGTGTACGCCTCCGCCGCCTGTTCCTCCCGGCCAGTGTCGGCATAGAGCGTGGCCAACCCCTCCTCGGCGTCGATGACGCCCTGGATGTCGCCCACTTGCCGATACCGGTCCACCGCCGCCCGACCATGGCGCTCGGCCGCCTCGTGGGCGCCGACGCGGCTGTACGCCCGGCCCAGCCGTTTGAGCATGACCGCCTCGGCCCATACGTTTCCCCAGGCCCGAGCGGCCCGCACACCGCGCTCGTCGATCTCCACCCGGTCCTGGTAGCCCTTGAAATAGAGAAGGAGTGGCCAGGCCACGTCACTGAGCTGCCAGGCCAGCTCATGGAGGCCCAGGTCGAAGGCGACCCGGCCGGCCTCCAGCAGGTTGCTCCGTTCCCGATCCAACCAGCCGAGGGCAGCAGCCCGGTCGGAGAACTCGGGTGGCCCGTCCGCCGCATGTTGATAGACGTACGGCAGCCGCCGCCGGTAGGGGGTCACCACGAGGTCCGCCCGGCGGGCGGCGGCGAGGTAGAACTCCAGCATCGTGCGCACCGCCGCCTGCCGCCGGTCGGGCGGGTCGTCCTGCTCCGACATCTCACGCGCGTACAGCCGGAGCAGGTCGTGGTAGCGGAAGCGATCCTCGGCCACCTCCTCCAGCAGGTTCGCGTCCAGCAACTCCCCCACCACGGCGCCGGCCTGGACCCCGTCGGCCCTCCCCGCTCCGGCCACCGCCGCGATCAGATCCATCCCGAACTCCGCCCCCGGGTGCAGAGCCAGCTTCCGGTACAACGCCGACGCCTCTGGCGTCAGGGTCTGGTACGAGAACTGGAACGTCGTCCTGATCGACAAACCGTCCACCACCGAGAGCCGGGTCAGCCGCTGCGCCTCGTCGGCCAACTCGGCGACCATCCGACGAACTGTCAACTTGGGACGGGACGCCAGCCGCGCCGCCGCGACGACGAGCGCGATGGGCAGACCGCCGCAGATTCCCGCCAACTCCTCAGCCGGTGCGAACTCGTTGAGGATCCGCTCTTCGCCGACGGACCGCCTCAGCAACTCCACCGCTTCCGGAGCCGGTAACGGACCCACCTCGACCAGACGGGCGCCGTCGGGCAGCAGACCGGTCAGTCGGCGGCGGCTGGTCACCACGACCACCGCCGAGGTCGACGCCGGCAGCAGCGTCCTGACCTGAGCTGCCGAGTACGCGTCGTCCAGGACCACCAGTAGGGAGCTGTTCGCGGTCACCGTGCGGTAGAGGGTGGCCTGTTCTGCCAGGTGCAGGGGAATCCGATCCGGGGCCACCCCCAGGGCCCGGAGGAAGGCGGACAGCACCACGCCCGGGTCCAGGGGCTCGGTGCCGCTGAACCCCCGCAGGTCGGCATAGAGTTGCCCGTCCACGAAACGGTCCAGCCTGCCGTGCGCCCACTGCCTCGCCAGTGCCGACTTTCCTACGCCGCCCGGCCCGAACAGGACGGCGACGAGGTTTCCCCGCTCAGCGAGGTACCCGTCCAGTGCGGACAGCTCGCTCGTTCTGTTGGTGAAGTTCGGCGACGGTGCCGGTAGCTGCCGCGGGATCCGAGGACGATCGACGGGAGCGCCACCGAAATGCACACCGCCGTGGATGACACCGGCCTGGACGCTCAATCCGGAAACGTTCCCGGACTGCTCGTTCGACGTGCCGGACGGCACCGTTCGCTCGGTTCCGCAGGAGTCCGTTCCCAACCGCCGCGCCCCAACCCGCCCGCCGCACATCCGAGTCGGCCGGACCTAGAAGGTGATGTCGCCCTGCACGTCGCGCGCCTGGACGACCTTCCCGGCCGTCCCGCTGAAGTGGTTCACCACCTGGCCCTGACCGGTGACGACGCCCGCCCCCGCCAGCCTGCGCCATTCGTCGGTGAGAGCAGCGGTGAAGTCCGGGTCCCGTGCCATCACGTCGGCCAGAGCCGAGGCGAGCGCAGTCTGCCGCCAACGCTCCTGTGGGTGCGCCACCGCGGCGTCGAGCACCGCCGATTCTCGCGTCCCCGCCCCGAATCGGCTGCGGACCAGACTGAACAGCGAACCGATCGCACTCCGGGCACCGACACCGAGCGCCTCCGCGCCCTTGGTCGCCAGTGCGGTCGCGACAGCCAGAACGATCTGGTCCTCCATGCCCGGCCTCCCACGAACGACGACTCACATAGACGCTTCGCATTGCCGTCATCGGCGAGCCTAACGCCAGCGGGCAACCGACAACGGGTCTCCGCAGTCGGCACAGATCGCTAGAATCATCGCCATCCTTGCATGTCATTTATGATTATCTAAACAAGGAGACTTATTACTAAATAATATTGAAGGCCACATAACAGACACATCCCACGATGCGAAATTCCCTCACCCGCAAGATCGACAGGCACTAGCGTGCCCCACATGATCTTCAGCTGGGGCCTCCAGGTCACTGTCGACCTCCTGTTCTCCCTACCCGCACACTCCCTGGCATTGCTCACCGAGCCCGCACTGGCGACGGTCCATTCCTGCGCAGCAGGGTTGGGCGAGGCAGCCGTATGGCCCCTCTGGGTGAAGTGGGTGGCCTGACGATCGTCTAACGCTCGACGCGTCCACCCGTTGCGTGTGCGCCGCCGGCCCGGGCCGGCGGCGCACTTGCTTGCCCACGACCAGCCGCGGCCGATGCCGCTGCGACCGTGGTGGAGGCTGCCGGGACATGGACGTACCCCCGAGGGCGGCCCGGTCAGCACAGCAGGACCGGGCTGCGGCCGCTTGAATAGTGGGGTGCAGGTCATCAAGGACGGGCGGAGCTGGCGCATCGGCGCTGCCGCCGACGTGGACTGGATCGCCGGTCACACCACTGCCGGCGTCTCGATCGCCACCGCCATCCCGGAGATCTTCGCCGCCTACGCCACCACGTACCAGGCTGCCGACGTCACCGCCGCCGCCTACGAGCAGGCCCTGGTCGAGAAACTCATGATGCACACCCCCGAGCAGCCCTGGTGGCTGGCCTATCTCGACACCGGCGCCCACGATGTCGTCTTTCCGCACGCCCCGCGGGTGTCGCTCTACTGGGACTGGCCGTACGTGCTGGTCGAGGCCGGTCCCGAGCAGGCCCTCACCTGGCGCACCGATGGACACATGCGCGACGCGCACGGAGCGCTACCCGACCTGTTCTTCCCCGCCGACCGGTCCTGGCTGGTCTCCGCCCTCTGGGACGACACCTGGACCTGCGTCGGCGGCCCGGAACCACTGATCCGCACCCTCGAACGCGACCTCCTGGCCAACGCCCGCCGGGTCCGACCCGACGAGGACGCGCTGCCACCGGGGCTGACCCGTGAGTGAGGACCGATGTCGCAGCCTCTGTCAGCCACCGGCGGTGGCCCGTCGCTGACGCCGGCGGTCACGCCACCCGTGGGAGCCGCGACCGGTCGACCTCGGCGAGTTCGAGGAGGCGCTGCACGCCTGCGCGCTGGAGTTGGTGCGGATGGTGGCACGTGACGGCGAGGGCGCCAGCAAGCTCGTCGAGGTCCGGGTGACCGGCGCCCGTGACGACGGCCAGGCCAAGCGGGTCGGCAAGGCGGTGGTGAACTCCCCGCTGGTGAAGACCGCCGTGCACGGCGCGGACCCGAACTGGGGGCGGGTGGCGATGGCCGTGGGCAAGTGCGAGGAGGACGACGACATCCGGCCCGACTACACCACCTGACGCCCGCCGGGGTGGCTCCCTCGGAGGGAACCACCCCGGATCCCGGCTCAGCGACCCGGCAGGGTGGCCAGTGCCAGGTTGGGGTCGACACCTGTGGTGTACGCGGCACTGAGCACGTAGAAGGTACGGCCGCGTACGGCCACCGAGGTCGGGTTCTGCAGCCCGTCGGCGGCGGTCATCAGCGTTCGCGAACGGCCGGCCGCGTCGATGCTCACCACCGTGTTCGGTCCGTTCAGGGTGGCGACGACCCGGCGGTCACCGGCACCGACGAACGCGAAGTCGTCGATGCCGACCAGACCGGTCGCCGCCACCCGGACCGGCCCGGGCCGGCCGTGCCGCAGCGGGATACGCAGCAGCGTGCCCTGGTCGAGGTTGGTCGCCCAGACCGCGCCGGCGCGTACCTTGACGCCGTTCGCACCGAGGAAACCGGTCGCGGCGAGCTCGGGTGCCGAGGACCAGACCTCGACCCGGCCGCCGTCCAGAGCGACTGTCGAGATCGTGCCGAGCACCGAGTCGGTGAGGTAGAACCGCTTCGCCGCCGCGTCGAACGCCAGGCCGTTGGGAAGTCCGTCGGCCGGCAGGGCCGCGATGCGGTGCGGGGCCCCGCCGGGGCGCAGCCGGTACAGACCGGTGGAGGCGGCGTCGCCGCTCGCGTACAGGACATAGAGGGTGCCGTCGGTCATTCGGATGATGCCCGTGGTCAGCGCGAACCTGAGCACCGGCGTGTTGACGCCGCCGTCGGCCGGGGCCGGGAGCGTCGCCAGGATCCGCGTCGCGCCGGACGGGGTGACCGCGGCGACCTGTCGAGAGGCCGCGAAGGTGACGTAGGCGGTGCCGTCCGGGCCGACGGCGACATTCTCCGGCATCTGTCCCTTCGCCAGGTCGAAGTGGACCGCGATCCGCGAGGACACCGGCGAGGCGGATGGCCGGACCGGCCCCACGGTCGCGGCCGGCGCGGCGCTGGGCGACACGGCAGCCAAGACGCCGGTTCCCGCCGCGGCGAGCGCGACTGCGAGGGTCATCATTCTGGTGCGCATTCTTGTCCCCTTACTGGTTTTTTGACGGGCGTGAAGTGGGCGCGACGGGTCCGGCGCTCCTTGCGGAGCACCTCGCGTCGAGCGTCGGGGTGGCGCTATTCGCGCCGGACAGGCTGCTGTGGAGCGCCGGCCCGGGTGGTGACGGCGCTGTGGACGAGCAACGTCATCGCCGCGTGCGATGCCGAGCCGGGTTCGGTGGTGGCGACGACGACGGTCTGACCGTCCTCGGTACGCAGGGTCTGCTGCGTCACGTCCATCGTGCCGACCAGTGGGTGGCGCATCCGGTGGACGGTGTCGCCGCCGGCCTTCACCCGGTGGTCGGCCCACATGGCGGCGAACTCCGGACTCCGTACCGTCAACTCGCCGACCAGTGCGGCCATCAGCGGGTCGTCCGGGTGCTGCCCGGAGGCCATCCGCAGCGTCGCCACCACGGCGCGGGCCTTGGTGGGCCAGTCGGCGTACAGGTCGCGGGTGTGCGCGTCCAGGAACACCAGCCGTGCCATGTTCGGGTACTGGTTCGGCCGTTCCGGGATCTCCGGAGCGAGGTGACCGGCGAACAGGGCATGGCCCGCGGTGTTCCACGCCAGCACGTCCGCGCGGCGACCGAGCACCACCACGGGTACGTCGCCGAGCGTCGCGACGAGCTGGCGTACCGCCGGGCTCACCCGCTCCGCGGCCGGGCGGCGCACGGCGGGCCGGCGGCGGGTCACGGCCGCCAGCTCGCCCAGGTGGCGGCGTTCCGCGTCGTCGAGCCGCAGTGCCCGGGCGAGCGCGTCGAGCACCTCGGGTGAGGCGTTCACGGCCTGCCCCTGCTCCAACCGGGAGTAGTACGACACGCTCACGCCGGCCAGCAGCGCCAACTCCTCCCGGCGCAGCCCGCGCACCCGGCGCCGCTCACCGTACGTCGCCACGCCGGTGTCCTCCGGCCGGAGCTGGGAGCGCCGGGCCTGGAGGAAGTCGCCGAGCTGTCCCCTCGCGTTCATGACTCGAAGTATTGCGAGCGCTGCCTGCGCCAACCACTCCCTGCCAGGGGTAGGCACCGCGGGGCGAGGGGTCGAGGTACTTCTGGGAAAGCTCGTCGATGTGCTCCGCGGCAGGGCGACGCCATGCCCGGCGGGTCCTGGGAGCCGAACCCCGTCCTTCCGATCGCTGCGGGTCTCCTGACCGCGCTCACGGCCCACCCTCCGGCCGGTCCCGTCACCGCTTCCCGTTCTGCCGGAGGGCTTCCTCGAGCTGATCCTCCAGGATGATGATCCGACAGGCGGCATCGAGGGCGGTGCCCTGGTCGACCATCTCGCGGGCCCGGGCGGCCAGGCGCAACTGGTAGCGGGAGTAGCGGCGGTGCCCGCCGCCGGAGCGGTGCGGGTTGATCAGTTTTGCCTCGTCCAGGCGGCGCAGGAAGTCCTGCGTGGCGCCGAGCATCTCCGCGGCCTGGCCGATGGTGTAGGCCGGGTAGTTCTCATCGCCGAACATGTCGTCGGGCTGCTGCCCCATGTCACCTCCACGTCGAGGGCCCCGGCGCACAAGCGCCGGGGCCCAGGGTTACGGGTCAGAACACCATCTGCCGACCGGAACGTCGGTTTGTCGTATCCGCGCCGGCCGTCATGGACGGCTTCGGGCGCGAGGATCGCGTATGCGTGACCGGAGACCACCTCTCGTTCGATGGAAACTGCGGTGTCCGCCCGGCCTGACGTGACGGCCGAGGGCGGGCGATCCAACGGTGTACGGCCCTCCCTTTCCTCTGCTTACTTCCTGCACGTGCTGTCGTACGGCCCGCCGGTGTCGGAGCCCACGCGACTTCATGGCCTCGACACGCGCGGCGAGCATCAGGTGCAGCCCCGAAAAGTGCCCTGGCTCCACCTGCACTTCACCGTCCGTCATGACCTCACGGCCGGACGGTCCGTCCACGTCTTGACGGATCTTCTCTCTCGACTCGAGTAAGAGTATGCCACGCCCTTGAGGATGTCTAGTCTCGTCGGACCAGGTTTTCTGGTCTGACGAGCCGACGTCGATCGTCATGGCCGCAGCGCGGTCGCGGCCGGGGTCCAGGTCGACTCGTCCCCGACGTCGGCGACCGTGATCCCCTTGGCGATCTTCTCCAGCTCGGCCCATGGCAACGTGTCGCCGAGGCCGGTGGCAGTGACCTGGAGGACGACCGTGCCGTCGGCGCTCCAGATGTTGCAGAAGTCGCCGATCGCGAGGCCCGCTTCCCGCGCCCGCCGTTTGGGCACCTGGTGACACCTCGTCGTGCCGGGCTCCGGCGACTGGTTCGCGCTTGTGCTCGGGAGGACGAAGATGTGGAAGCCGTCCCTGATGCCGCCCTCGACCGCGTCGTACGGCGCGGTCAGGCCCGAGGTGGGCGCGGCCGGCCGGGTGTACGTCGCGCCGCCGTAGTCACCGGCGCGGGCGGTGGCGATGCCGCTGAGGCCGGGCATGGCGTGCGTGCCGGTCTGCACCGGCACGTAGCCGGCCGGCACGTAGCCCACCCGGAACGGCACCAGGGCCGGTGTCGGCGCGGCGGGCTTCAGCCCCTCGACGAGACCGCCCAGGTCCGCGAAGCTCGGCGTGGCCTCGTCGCTGGAGATCGACGTGACAGCCGCCCACGCGTCGGCGGCGTACTCCCAGGCGAACAGCTTGTTGCCCGCGTCGATCGGGTTCTTCGGGTCCAGGCCGACCGGCAGCGTCGCCTGCACCGCCCGGTGCCCGGCCACGGTGACCTTCCTGCCGTTCCGGATCCCGGCGGGGTCGAAGGCACCCGGCCGGTAGACGGTCAGGTACGCCCACAGGGACGGCTTCCCGTGGGCGGCCTTCCGCCTCTGCCCGACGGCGTCGCCCTGCGCCTCGGCCTCCTCCGCCGTCATCGGCTTGTCGTTCGAGGTGTGGCGGTCGGAGTAGACGGAGGCGATCTGGTAGGCGGTCGACGTGACGATCGGGTTCTGCACGTGCAGCGTGCCGGCGTCGTACCCCTGGAAGGTGAAGGTGAACGGCGCGGCGGCGGGCCAGGTGGCCCCGGCCGGCCCGGACGCCGCCGCGCCGACCGGGGCCGGCGTGACCGGGGTTTTCCGCTCGGCGCCCAGGGTGGGCACCGTGAACGCGGCGGCGACCGCGACCACGACGAGGCCGGCCGCGCCGGCCGACGCGAACCCGGTCCGGCGCCGTCGCTCGGCCCGCCGCCCGGCCGCGACGATGTCGTCGGCGCTGCGGCGCATCGGCGGTTCGTCGCCCGTCACGGCGTCCACCAGGTCATGCAACTGCATTTGTCCACTCCTCCATCGGCTTCCCGGTGAGTTCGATGCGTTCGCCGCCGAGTGACTCGCGCAGCTTCGCCAGGCCCCGGGAGACCTGACTCTTGGCCGTGCCCACGGTGCAGCCGAGGACGCCGGCCGTGTCCTCCAGGCTCAGGTCCAGGTAGTGCCGGAGCACGACCGCGGCCCGCTGCCGGGCCGGCACGGCGTCGAGAGCCGCGCGCAGGCGCATCCGCTCGTCGGTCGCACCGGCCGGGTCCCGCAGCGCCACGTCCGGCATGGCGTCGCCGGCCGACCGCTCGCGCCGCCAGGGCCGGCGGGTCTCGTCGACCGCGGCCCGGTAGACCATGGTCTTGACGTAGAGATCGGGCCGGTCCAGCTTCCGCCAGCGGGGGTAGAGCTTGACCAGCGCGTTGGCCACGGCGTCCTCCGCCGCGTGCCAGTCGCCGCAGGTCATGTACGCCAGCTTGCGCAGCGCCGCCATCTGCGACGTCACGAACTCGCGGAATGCTTGCTCGTCTTCGGCTCTCACGTCGACTGCCTCCTCGTGACGGAGGTAGAACGGAGCCACCCACCCGGGACGTTGCACGGTGCGCAGAAGTAGTTGTGCGGATGCCCCGGGAGCACGTGTCAGCGGTCGGGGCGGCACCCGACGAGCAGGCGGGCCACCATGTCCTGGGCGTGCGCGCGCTCGTAGCCCGGGCCGAGGATGCACAGGTTCCCCACCGCGCGCATGAGCGTGTACGCGGTCACCTCGGGGTCGATGTCCCCGGCCGCCACGCCCGCGTCGATCAGCGAGGCGCATGCCGGGACGAGCTCGTCGAGCATCAGCGTGTGCAGGGTGAGCAGGCTCCGGTCCTCGGACTGGAGGGCGACCCCGAGGCCGTGTTTGGTCACCAGGAACTCCACGAACGCGTCGATCCAGCGCGTCAGCGCCTCACCGGGGGCGATGGGTTCCTGTCGCAGCGTGGCGGCCAGCGCGACGCATTCCTCGAGCTGGTGGCGGTAGACGGCGGTGACCAGTTCGGCGCGGCTCGGGAAGTGACGGTAGACCGTGCCCAGGCCCACGCCCGCGCGACCGGCGATGTCCCGGATGGGCGCCTGCACCCCCTGCTCCACGAACACGGCCGCGGCGGCGGCCAGCAGCGCCTCGCGGTTGCGCCGTACGCCTGCCTGACGCGCGCCGGACGACTCGGTCACCGCTTCCCCTCCTTGCTGACGGAACATTGTTCCGCTAACGTTGGTGGCGGAACAAGGTTCCGCTTGAGTATGACAGACCCCTTGAGAAGGCAGGCGTCACGATGCCCATCGACCAACCCACGACCCTGATCGCCACGGTCAAGCCCCTCCCGGTCCCCACCACCGGACGCGACATCGACCTCCGGGTCAAGGTCACCGCGCCGGTCTCCGGCACCAACCTCCCCGTGATCGTCTTCTCCCACGGCAACGCCTGGTCGATGGACGGGTACGGGCCGCTCGTCGACCGCTGGGCCGGCGCCGGGTTCGTCGTCGTCCAACCCACCCACCTCGACTCCCGCCGGCACGGCATCGGGTTCGACGACCCGAGATTCGGCACCATCTGGCGCGTCCGGATCGCCGACCTGCACGCCGTCCTCGACCACCTCGACGAGCTCCTCGACCAGGCCCGGGCCGCCGGGCTGCGGGCGAGCGTCGACCACGACCGGATCGCCGTCGTCGGACACTCCTGGGGCGGCCAGACCGCCGGCACCCTGCTCGGCGCCCGCGTCCTCGACGCCGACGGCACGCCCGGCGAGGACTTCTCCCACCCCGCGGTCAGGGCGGGCGCGCTCATCGCGGCGACCGGCACCGGCGACACGCTCACCCCGTTCGCCGTCGAGCACCTGCCGTTCATGCGGCCGGACTACTCCACCATGACCACCCCGGCCCTCGTCGTCGCCGGCGGCAGGGACCAGTCGGCGATGTCCACCCGAGGGCCGGACTGGTTCACCGACGCCTACCACCTCAGCCCCGCGCCCAAGAGCCTGCTCACCATCGTCGAAGGCCACCACACCCTGGGCGGCGTCGCCGGCGAGCAGGTCGCCGAGACCACCGACGAGGATCCGGCCCGTGTCGCCCTCGTCGCGGACGCGGTCTCGGCCTACCTGCTCGACGCCTTCGACCTCGACGGCACCGCCTGGAAGGCGCTCAGCGAACGCGCCGTGCCCGGCGACGGCGCGTACCACGTCGAGCACCGGTAGGCGGAGAGGTCGTGCCCGGTCACGGCTCCTGCGGCGGGTCCGGTGCCGGCATCCGGTCGAGCCGATCCTGGAGCTGCCGGGCCTGCGACTCGTCGCCGATCTCCCGGTGGACCGCCACCGCCCGGCGCAGGTCGGCCGCGGCGGCCACCGGGTCACCGAGGCCGAGGAACGCGTCGGCGCGGTCGACAAGCGCCCACGCCACCACCCGCAGGAGCCGGAGTCGTTCGGCGAGGTCCAGGGCGCCGTCGATGAGGTCCTTCGCCTCGCTCCACCGGCCGTGTCGCCGGTGGAGCCGGGCCGTCATGCGGGCCGCCATCACGTCGGCGATCTGCGCGACCTGCTCCGACGGGGCGGTCTCCGGGCTGCGGACGACCGCTGTCACCTCCTGGTAGGCGGCGACCGCCTCGTCGTCGCGCTCCAGCCCGCCCAGGCTCTGGCCGATGCCGAGCAGCGCCTGCGGGAGCCCGTCCCAGTCCCGGGCCTGACGGAACCGGTCGGCGGACTCGCGAGCGTATGCGAGGGCGTCCGCGTAGCGTCCGGCCTCCAGCCGGGCCCAGGCGCAGTAGAAGCGGGCCCACCCCTGCTGGCGGGCGTCGCCGGCCCGACCGGCGCACTCGGCGGCGCGTTCGGCGTGTCGGAAGCCGACGTCGAATTCGCCCCGGCAGGAGATGTGCGCCCAGGCGAGGTACCCGAGGTGTACGGCACGCAGGTGGTCGTCGTCGAGCCGGTCGGCGGCCTCGACGGAGAGCGCGAAGACCTCGTGCCAGTGCCCCCAGTGCGGCCACAGGTCGGAGAACCAGTGCAGCGACTCGGCGACGTCGATGACCCGCTGGTGTGCCCCGGCCGCAGCGGCCTGGACCAGGGCGGGCAGCCAGTTCTCGGCCTCGGCCTGGAGCCAGTCGCGGGCCGCGTCGGCGGTGTCGAAGCCGACCAGCCGGGTGGCGTCCGGCGGCGGGGCGCCGAAGCCCGGTTCGTACCAGCGGCCGGCGACGACTGTGGTGTCGAGCAGCCAGTCGACGGCCCGGCGGCGGGCGGCACGCCGGTCGTCGGCGGACTCCTCCTGCCGCAGTTCCAGGTCGGCGTAGAGCCGCAGCAGGTCGTGCAGGGAGTATCGGTCGTCGGCGCCGTGTTGCAGCAGGCCCAGGTCGATCAGCTCGTCGAGGGCGTCCTCGGTGCCGACGAGGGACTCCTCGGCGAGCACGGCCGCCAGCTCGGCCCCGGTGGACGGCCCCGGCACCAGCGCGAGCCGGCGGAACAGCCGCCGGCCCACCCCGG
Organism: Micromonospora sp. NPDC018662; assembly: GCF_044391475.1. NCBI lineage: Bacteria > Bacillati > Actinomycetota > Actinomycetes > Micromonosporales > Micromonosporaceae > Micromonospora > Micromonospora sp. NPDC018662. The sequence continues at coordinate 803,932 of NZ_JBISAC010000001.1, read as the reverse complement.
ACAACTGCTGGTACGACAGCCGGAACGCGGCCTTGACCTGGAGGTCGCCGGCGGTCAGGGCGTCCAGCCGGCGCTCCTCGGCACCGAGCCGGTCGGCCAGGTCACCGACCGTCCACCCCGGACGGCTGGCCAGGCGGTTGCCGGCGATCCGCAGGGCGAGCGGGGTGTTGGCGCAGAGCCGGGCGAGCCGGTCCAGCCCGGCGGCCCGTTCCGGAGGGCCGGCGACGATCCCGGCCAGCAGCGTGACGGCGGCCGCGTCGGGCAGCGGCCCGAGCGGGATCCGGTGGACGCCTTCCAACCCGCTCAGGGTGCGGCGGCTGGTCACCAGCACGGCCGCCGGCCCGGTGCCGGGGAGCACGGGTCGCACCTGCCCGTCGCCGGCGGCGTTGTCGAGCACCACGACGACCCGTCGGCCGTCGACCCGCGTCCGCCACAGCGCGGAGAGCTCGTCCAGGTCCTGCGGGACCGCCCCGACCGAGGGATCGATCGCGTGGATCAACCGCTCCAGCACCTGGGCCGCGGTCAACGGCCGGTCGTCGAGCCCGCGCAGGTCGACGAAGAACCGCCCGTCCGGCATCGGGTCGGCCAACTCCGTCGCGGCCTGCACGGCCAGCGAGGTCTTGCCCATCCCCGGCGCGCCGCTGAGCAGCACCACCGGCGCGGGGTCACCGGCACCCGCAGCGGTGAGCCGGGCGCGGATCGCGGCCAGTTCGTCCCGGCGGCCGGCGAAGTCGATCACCCGTCGCGGGAGCGGACACCGGCCCCAGGTGACCGGCCCGGCGCTGCGGCGACGGCCCGCCCGGGCCGCCGCGGCCAGCTCCGCGCGGTCGTCGGCCCCGAGACCCAGCGCGTCGGCGATGGCCTGCACGGTACGGGCCTGCGGCCCCTGACTGACGCCGCGTTCCATGTCGCTGATGGCCCGGTCGCTGACGCCGGACCGCTCGGCGAGCTGTTCCAGCGTCAGATCGGCGGCGAGCCGCAACTCCCGCAGCCGAGGCCCGAACGCGATCGCACCGTCGGTCACCCGGAGCCTCCCTGAACTGCCGCTCTGACAGATCAAGTGTTCCACGGGTACGGGTGGCGCCAGACCGCCGCGGGCGTACTTCTGCATGTCTTCTTCGTGGTCCGCGGAGGTCCCGGCCGGTTGACTGGGTGGTGCGACGGGCCGGCGGCATCGGGGGTGCCGGACCGCGGCGAACACCTCGACCCCCGCTCCGGAAGGACACCCACATGCCCTACGTCAAGGTCGGCGAAGAGAACAGCGCGGACATCGACATCTACTACGAGGACCACGGCAGCGGCCCGGCCGTCGTGCTGATCCACGGCTACCCGCTCAGCGGGGCGTCCTGGGAGAAGCAGACCCGGGAGCTGCTCGCCGCCGGCCACCGGGTGGTCACCTACGACCGGCGCGGGTTCGGCCGGTCGAGCCAGCCGACGATCGGGTACGACTACGACACGTTCGCCGGGGACCTGAACGCCCTGCTGGAGCACCTCGACCTGCGCGACATCATCCTGGTCGGCTTCTCGATGGGCACCGGTGAGGTGACCCGCTACCTCGGCACGTACGGCTCGGGGCGGGTCCGCAAGGCGGTGCTGATGGGCGCGATCCCGCCGTTCCTGCTCAAGACCGACGACAACCCGGACGGCGTCGACAAGCAGGTGTTCGAGGACATCAAGGCGGCGGTGGTCGCCGACCGGCCGGCGTACTTCAAGGACTTCCTGGACAACTTCTACAACGTCGACGTGCTCGGCGGCACCCGGATCAGCGAGCAGGCGTGGCAGAACAGCTTCATCACCGCGGTCGGCGCCTCGGCCTACGCGGCGTACGCCTGCGTCGACAGCTGGCTCACCGACTTCCGCGACGACGTCGCCAAGATCGACGTGCCGACGCTGCTGCTGCACGGCGACGCGGACCGGATCCTGCCCATCGACGCCACCGCCAACCGGCTGCCGGGGCTGATCGCCGACCTGCGCTTCGAGGTCATCCCGGGCGGCCCGCACAACATCGCCTGGACCCACCCGGAGCTGGTCAACCGCTACCTGCTCGAATTCATCGCCGCCTGAGCCGGAGGGGCACGCCATGAGCCGCGCCACCGGCCGTGGGAGGTCGGCCGTTGTGGTGAACACCGCCGGGCCCGGCGCGGAGAGTCGTCCTCCGCGCCGGGCCCGTGGTGTCGCGTGGGGTCAGGCGGCCGCGCAGACGGCCGTCGCACCGGGGCCGGTGCCGGTGCCCTGGAAGCCGAAGTTGGTCGACTGCCCGGCGCCGACGTGCCCGTTGTAGCTCACGTTGGTGAACCGCACGGTGCCGCTGGAGCCGCTGGCCTGGGTGCTCCAGGCGCCGGTGATCGCGGCGCCGCCGGGCAGCGTGATGGTCACGGTCCAGCCGTTCAGGTCCGCCGAGCCGGCGGTGACCGTCACGCTCGCGGTGAAACCGCCGGACCACTGGTTGAGCGAGACCGACGCGGAGCAGCCGTTACCCGTCGGCGGCGGCGTGGTGGTGGGCGGCGGCGTGGTCGGGGGCGCGGTGGTCGGGGGCGCGGTCGTCGGCGGCGTCGTGGTCGGCGGCGCGGTCGTCGGCGGCGTGGTGGTGGGCGGGTTCGGTGCGCCGTTGGCCAGGCTGAAGGCCAGGTCGGGCTGGAACGAACCGGCCGTGTAGCGGCAGCCGTCGGCCTCCCCCGGCGGCTTCACCCAGAGGTACCCGTCGATGTTGGCGTCGCCGGTGTTGGTGGTCGGGTACATCCCGATGCGCCGGTCGGTGTTGTCGTCGCCGCACCAGTCCCCGCTGGCGCCGCCGTTGCGGCTGGTGTCGATGACCTGGCGCTTGCCGGAGATGCCCATGCCGTTCAGGGCGGAGATGACCCCCCGGCCGAAGTTCGCCTCACTGGAGGTGGGGTTGAAGTTCGACACGTTGGTGAAGAAGCCGTCGGCGTACTGCACACCGGCCGCCCGGAGGCGGTTGGCCGTCTCGTTCGCGCTGTTCCAGGTGGAGTGGCCGCCGTCGAGGTAGACCTTGGCGTTGGGGTTGGCCGACTTGATGGTCCGGGTGGCCGTCGAGATCGCCTGGTTGCGGGCGTTGAGCTCACCGCTGCTCAGGCACGTCTGGAGCGCCAGCGAGTCGGTCTCCAGGATGATCAGGACCGTCTGGCTGCCCAGCCCGCGGGCGAAGTTGGACACCCACGTCTGGTACTGGTTGAGGTCCGGCGCCCCACCCGCGCTGGCCCCGCCGCAGTCCCGGTTGGTGATCTCGTAGACCGAGAGCACCGGGATCTGCTGGGCGGCGTTGGCGGCGCCGACGAAGCCGGAGACCTCGGACTGGATGGTCGACGGGTTGAAGTTGGCGAACCAGCGGGCCTGCGGCTGACTCGCGATCTTGTCGCGGATGACGGCGGCCCGCGAGTCGCCGGGGTTGGCCGCGACCCAGCGGACGACCGCCGAACTCGGGTCGCGGTAGAGCGAGCCGGACACCGTGCCGGCGGACGCGTTGCCGACGGTGAGGCCGACGCCGGCGGCGACGGCCGCCACGGCCGCCACGGCCGCCACGCCGAGAGCCGCCGGTCTGCGGCGCAGCGGGGAGAGGATAGCCACGATGTGTTTCCTCCTGATCACATAGATGTATCTAAGTTCATGGGAGCGTTCCCATGGACGGTAGCGGAGCGCGGCACCGCTGCCAAGATGTGAACCCCGTCAATGCGCCGTGGGGGGGGGCGCCCCCCCCCCGGGCCCCCCCCCCCCCCGGGCCGCCCCCCCCCCCCCACACCCCAACCCCCCCCCCCCCCACCCACAGCGGG
>NZ_JBISAC010000001.1:323906-800134 GCF_044391475.1 Micromonospora sp. NPDC018662 | reverse complement strand
TTTTTTTTTTTTTTTGTGGGGGGGGGGGGCGGGGGGGGGGGGGGCGGCCCCCGCGCCCGCCCCCCCCCCCCCCGCCGCCGGGCGCGGGGGGGGGCCCCCCCCCCCCCCCCCCCCCCCCCCCCACGGCGGCTGCCTCACTCAGCGAAGAAGTCCTCCACCTCCGGACTCTCCTTGGCGCGGTGGACCCCGGTCTTGCACCCGGCGAACGGGCCCGCCGGGTCGCGCAACGACGTCATCACCGGGTTGAGGTGGTCGCGGTGCCACGACGCCGGGCCGGACAACCCGCCCCCCACCCCGGTCAGCTCCTGCCAGGCCAGCCAGAGACCGTGCAGGAGGGCGACCGCCTCGGCGTGCTCCCACCAGCGCGGGCACCACGGCGCCCCCGAGGTGACCTCCCGCCCGTAGATCGGGAGCAGCAGGTGCTGAACCCAGACGGTCAGTCCGGCCAGCGCGGCGTCGTACTCGTCGCCGTCCAGGTGCACGATGAACGGCGACCGGCGAGCCGGCGGGGGCGGCGGGGGCGGCGGCAGTTCCGGCACGCGGCCGACGTCGACGACTGTTTCGGTCATGTGGTCCCTCTCATCCTCGCGCGACGGCTACTTGGCCGGCGCCGGCGCCCGTCCCTTCCCCTTCGCCTCCGTGTTGGTGTAGGCCGACGTCCGGGTGGAGGCGGCCGACTGGACCGGACCGATCCGCTGCACGTCACCGCCGGACACGCGCCGGTCGAACGCCTCGTTGTAGATCGCCCGGAGCTGGTTGGTGACCGGCCCCTGGAGACCGGCGCTGTTCAGCGTGCCGATCATCTCGGCGGCCACGCTCTCGTTGTGCTGGTGCGGCGTCGCCTGGACGTACTGCACCCGCTGTTCGACGTACTGCGGCCAGCCGGGACTGCTCTGGATGCCCGTGTCCCGGGCGGACGCCGAGCGCACCTCGTCCCAGTTGGCGGAAATGGTGTCCGACTGCTGGCCGTAGGACTGGCCGAGCGCCGGCGCGTTGGCGTCGTTGCCGGGCAGGTGGAAGTTGGCCGCGTAGAGGTCGCGGTCGACCGGGTGCTGGTAGACGTTGTTCGCGTCCTCGTGGTGCATCTCGTGGTCGAACGTCGCCCGCGCCGTGTAGCCGGGCGTCCCGGACTGCGGGTAGTAGGAGTAGGTCGGGTCGTAGGTGACCGTGTTCGGCCCGGACGCGTTCGGCACCCACTGGGCCGACTGGCCGTCCTGCTGCGCCTGGAACCGGACCCCGCCGACGTTCTGCGCGGCGGTGTCGCGGATGCGTGCCGTCTCCGAGTCGGAACTGGACGGGCTCGACGACGACCGGCCCCCGCTCACCTCCCGCTGCCGCTGCTTGTACGCCAGCCGGCTCATCTTGATGCTCTCGCCGTTGTCGTGCTTCTTGTCCTTCTGTCCCATCGCACCGTCCCTCTCATCCACTCGGATCCGGCCCGCCTCGCCCGGTGCCGGACGATCGACGCACCCCCATGACGCGGCGATCCCGGCTCCGGTTCACCGGCGCCGCCGGAAAACCGGGCGGGAACGGCGCGAGCGCCGCTGAACTACCCTCGCCGCCGTGGACACTGCGGAGATCGAGGCACCCGTCGTCGGCGTCACCGTCTATCCGGACCGGGCCCGAGTCACCCGCCGCGGCAGCGTCCGGCTGCCCGCCGGCGACCATCGGGTACGCGTCGCGCCGCTCCCACTGGGCCTGCGACGCGACTCGGTCCGGGTCGGCGGCCGAGGCGCGGCCACCGTGCTCGGCGTGGACGTGACCACCTGGCGGCAGGCCCGCAGCACCGACACGCAGGTGGCCGGCCTGGAGCAGCGGCGTCGCGACCTGGCCGACGAGCTGGCCGGGACCGAGGACGCGGACGGCGTCGAGGAGCAGCGCGGGCAGTTCCTCACCCGACTGGCCGAGCGCGCCGGCGGCACGTACGCCCGGGCGCTGGCCGCCGGCGACGCCACGCCGGCCGACGTCGCCGCCTTCACCGACTCGGTGGCCGGTCAGCTCGCCGACTCCCGGGCCCGGCGTCGCGGGCTGGCCCGCCGGCGGACCGAACTGGCGGAGGAGTTGGCCGCGGTCGACCGTGAGCTGGCCGCGGCGACCGACAAGCGGGCACCGGACCGGCTGGCCGCCGAGGTGACCGTCGCGGTGGCGGCCGACGACGCCGAGGTCGAGCTGGAACTGAGCTACCTGGTGGACGGCGCGCGCTGGACGCCCTCCTACGACCTGCGGCTCGTCGACGACACCATGACCGTCACCTGGTTCGGGCTGGTCAGCCAGAGCACCGGGGAGGACTGGCCGGAGTGCGAGCTGGCGCTCTCCACCGCCCGGCCGGCGGCCACGGCCGGCGTACCCGAACTCTCGCCCTGGTATCTCGACCGGTTCCGGCCGGCGCCGCCGCGCGCGGTGTCGGCGGACATGTCGCTCGGGATGCCGGTGCCGCCGGCCCCCGGCGCGGCACCGGCCGGTGGCGGCGTTCCGGCCCGGTCCGCGGCGCCCCGGCCGCGCCTGCGGGAGAGCGTCGCGGAGGTCGAGCAGGGCGTCAGCGCGGCCACCTACCGGCCGGCCCGGCCGGTGGCGGTGCCGGCCGACGGCAGCGCCCACCGAGCCACCATCGCGGTGCTGGAGCTACCGGCCCGGCTGGACCACGTGACCGTGCCGGTGCGCGCCGCCGAGGCCCACCTGCGGGCGACGGTACGCAACACGTCGGCGCACACGATGCTCCCCGGCCCGGCGTCGGTGTTCCACGGCGCCGACTTCGTCGCGGCCACCCGGCTGCCGATGTGGGCGCCGGGCGAGGAGACCGAACTGGCGCTCGGGGTCGACGACCGGCTACGGGTGGAGCGAAAGCTGCACCGGCGCACCGAGACGAAGGCGACGCTCGGGTCGACCCGGCGACGAGAGGTGGAGTATCGGATCACCGTCGCCAACCACACGCCGCGACCGGCGACGGTCGAGGTACGCGACCAACTGCCGGTCTCCCGCGACGAGACGGTGGTGGTCCGGGAGACGACGGTGACGCCGTCGCCGGCGGAGCGTACCGAACTGGGGGAGCTGACCTGGCGGTTGCCGCTGGCGCCGGGCGACCGCAGCGAGATCACGCTCGCCTTCCGCGTGGAGCTCGCCAGAGGCGTCGACCTGACCGGCTGGCGGGAGTAGCTGTAAGGCGGGGGCCCTTCTTAACGCATTCTGCATAAGAAGGGCCCCCGCCTAACACCGTCAGTGGCGGCGGCGTCCGTACGCCCCCGCGGCGATGTACACGCCGGCCGCGGCGAAGAGGACCTGGAGCAGCAGCTCGATCCAGTCGATGCCGGCGGTGTCGTCGACGCCGAACAGGCCGGCCACGAGCGTGCCCAGGATCGCGGCGACCACACCGATGAGCAGGGTGAGCCAGATCGGGATGTTCTGCTTGCCCGGCACCACCAGGCGGCCCAGCGCGCCGATGATGAGGCCGATGATGATCGCGGTGAGGAAACCGGTAACTTCCACGAGAGCCGTCCTGTTCTTCCGATGGGCTGACGTCTCATTCGGTGCCCCGCGCGACCCGCCACCCAAACGCGAGATGCGTTTCTTCACGGAACTGTCATGGGCCACGCCGAGGCGGGCGAGCCCAGGTCAGGCCCAGAGCAGCTGCGCGAGGACCAACGCGCCGACCACGTCGGGGCCCCGTACCACCTGCCGAATCAGATCGACCGGGATCATTCCGACGGGAGTGTCCACGGCGACACCGCCGTACGTCGTCGACGGCCGGGTGGCGGCCCGGTGGGCGGCGAGCACGGTGCCGAGCACCAGCACGCCGTCGAGCACGCCGAGGCCGGCGTGCACCATCGGCACCGACGCCGCGTACCAGATCACCACGGACACCGCCGGCACCACGAGGTGCGCCAGGTGGAGCAGGGTGTCCCCGCCGCCCAGCGAGCGGCGCAGCCCGGCGGAACGCCCGACGGCACGCAGGCCGCCGGTCAACCGGCCGACCGCCAGGAACCCGAGGACCACCTGCGCCGGGCCGGCCAGCGTGGGCAGCGCCACCGCGACCGCGTACAGGGTGAGCAGCAGGGCCGCCCAGACCCCCAGCGCGCTCGGATGGCGGACCGGCCGCCACAGCTCGGCCTGCACCAGCACGCCGAACCGGCCGAGCGGCCGGAACCGGCGGCTCGACACCACGCCGAGCGACCGCCAGCGGCGGCTCTCCACCAGACCGGTGAGGAACGACGGGTCGAGCAGCAGCGCGGCGCCGGCCACGGCATCCGCCACCTGGGCGCCGCCGGCGAGGGACGCCCGGTCCACCGCCGGCAACGCCCGGTACGCCCGGACGACGGCCACCACGGCCGGCGGGACCGCCGCGAACCCGAGCACCCAGCCGAGGGAGGCCGCCGGAGGTGCCACGGAGAACCCGGCCAGATGACCCACGACCAGCGCCGACGCGACCGCGCCGGCGGCGCCGAACAGCCCGCGGTCGAGGACCCGGCCCCACCCGTCCCGGTGCGGGCCGCCCTGGGCGACGACGGCCAGCGCCACGGCCAGGGTGCCGCAGGCGGCCCCGGCCAGGGCCGATCCGGCGAGGTCGGCCGCCCCGCCGGCGCCGGTCGCCACCGCCGCGGCGAGACCGAGCAGGCCGCCGCCGGCGACCGCCACGGCGACCAGCACGACGAAGCGGGGCAGCAGCCACGCCCGGCGGTCGACCGGCGAGCTGACCACCCACGACTGCGCGGCCGGCGACACCACCAGCGGGCCCACCGACTTCAGGCCCCGCCAGGCGAGCCCGGCGACGGCCAGGGCGGCGGCGACCCCGAGCCAGTACCGGTCCCCCGGGTCGCCCTGGCGGCCCGACGGCGAGCCGAGGAAGTCACGTACCTCGCTCACCAGCGCCCAGCCGTACATGCCGGCGAAGAGCAGGAGGACGTAGGCGTCGGTGAGCACGTCACCGAGCGACACCTCCCGATGGCGTCGCCGGGCCCGCCTCAGCCGGCCCCGGAGCCGACGGGCGTCGGGCAGGTCGCCCGGCCGGACCGCGAGTTCCGTGGTCACGCACCGCCGCCGATCTCGAGCCGGTCGTCCGCGACCGCCGCCACCAGCTCGGCGTCGTGCGTCGCCATCAACACGGCCGTGCCCTCGGCCTTCTCCCGCAGCAACCGGTCGGCCAGCCAGGCCCGGCCCCGGGTGTCGAGGCGCTGCTCCGGTTCGTCCAGCACGAGCAGGCGGCGGGGGCGGACGAAACACGAGGCCAGGGCCAGCCGCCGGCGCTGCCCGCTGGACAGCGTCGAGGGCAACTGGTCACGGGCACGCTCCAGACCCAGCTCGGCGATCACCTCGGCCACCGTCGCACCGGAGCCCCCATGGGCGTACGCGACGAGTTCGAGGTGCTCCACGACGGACAGGTCCGGGAAGAAGTCGATGTCGTCCAGCGCGGCGGCCAGCAGGGCGCGCGTCCGGGCATCGGTCTCGTAGCAGCGTCGGCCGTCCAGCAGCACCTCGCCCGCGTCGGGGCGGTCCGCGCCCACCACGCAGCGCAGCAGCGTGGTCTTCCCGCTGCCGTTCGGCCCGACCACCACGGCGAGCCGGCCGGCGGCGAGGCCGAAGGACACGTCCTCCAGCACGGCCAGTTGTCCGAACCTCCGGGTCAGGCCCCGTACCGTGAGCATGTCCACGACTCCACACTGTGGCACAGCCGCGCAGCCGTCCTCGGACGCCTCAGCGCCGGTGGGCGTCCTCCCGGTCGATCCGCAGCTCCCGCTCCAGCTCGGCGACGACCGTCCGCAGGTCGTCCAGGCGCTGGCTGATGGCGATCCGGTCCACCTCGTCCGGCACCCCGTCGCCGTCGGAGTCGTAGTCCGGGGCCAGCCCCTCGGTCATCTCCAGCCGGCGTGCCTCCTCCATCGAGTTGACGATGACCGCGATGAGGATGTTCAGCAACAGGTTGACCGCGATCATCACGAAGCTGACGTAGTAGAGGAGTGTCCACGGCGACACTTCGAGACCCTGTTCGAGCAGGTCCGGCAGCGTCTCCAGGGAGAGCAGCACGAAGAGCGTCACCAGCGAGCGGCCGATGTCGCCGTACTGCTCCGGGTAGCGGTCGCCGAAGATGAGCCACCCGGCCATGCCGTAGACGTAGAGCGTCACGCCGGCCAGCGCCAGGAACGCCGCCACGCCGGGCAGGCTGCGCCACAGCGCCGTGACGATGGTGCGCAGGCCGGGCGAGAAGCGGACCAGCCGCAGCACCCGGGCCACCCGGACGACGCGCAGCACGGCCGGGTCACCGTGCAGCCACGGGATGAAGATCGCGACGGTCACCAGCAGGTCGAACACGTTCCAGCCGTGCCGGAGGAAGTCCTGCGGCCGGCGGCCGTACGCGAGCACCCGGATGGTGATCTCCCCGACGAAGACCAGCCGGAACACCCACTCGATCCCGCGCAGCACCGCCGCCGTGGTGTCCGGGTGCGGGTACGTCTCGATGCCCAGCACCACACCGTTGGCCATGATGAGCACGACGATCGCGACCTCGAACGGCCGGGACGCGACGATCCGGGCGCACCGGGCCGCCAGTCCCCGTTCCGCGCCGCCCGGACGGCGCGCCCCCCGCTGGGCCGGCACGTCGGTCCGCCGGTCAACCATTCCGACACCCTATGGGTTAACGTCGGCGGATGATCCCGGCGGAGGCGCGTTCCGTCGACACCTCCATCCGGGCGGTGCTGCGTGCCCCGCAGGTCGCCCGCGTCCTCCTGGGCAGCCAGATCGGCCGGCTGCCCACCGCCAGCGGCCCGCTGGCGCTGCTGCTCTTCGCCCGCCAGTCGCTGAGCCTGGCCGCCGCCGGCCTGCTGGTCGCCGCGTACACGGCCGGGATGGCGGTGGGCACCCCGCTGCTGGCCCGCGCGGTGGACCGCTGGCGGCAGCCGCCGGTGCTCTGGGCGGCGGCCGTCGTCTCCGGCCTCGGCTTCGGCGCGGTGGCGCTCACCGGCGGGCACCTGGCCGGCGCGGTCGTCGGCGCGGCGATCGCCGGGCTCGGCACCCCGCCGTTGGAGGCGTGCCTGCGGACGCTCTGGCCGGCGTTGCTGCCGCCGGGCACGGTGCCCACCGCGTACACGCTGGACATCGCCGTCCAGGAAGTGATCTTCGTGGTGGGTCCGCTGGTCACGCTGCTCGCGGTGACCGTCGGTGGGCCGGCCGCCGGGCTGCTCGCCGCCGCCGTGGTGCAGCTCGTCGGCACCGCGTTGTACGCGCTGAGTCCCGCCGCCCGGTCCTGGCGCGGGGTGGCCGCGGTGCGGCACTGGGCCGGGCCGCTGCGCGTACCCCGGTTCGCGGTGATGATGCTCGGCGTGGTCGGCGTCGGCGCAGCGGTCGGCAGCATCGCGGTGGCGGTGACCGGCTACGCCGAGGCGGCCGGCGACCGGCGGCTCAGCGGCTGGCTGCTGGCCGCGCAGGCGACCGGTGCCCTGGTCGGCGGCCTGTGCTGGACCCGGGTCCGGCCGGGCGGGCCCGGCCGACTGCCGGTGCTGGCCGCCGCGCTCACCGTCGGTTTCCTGCCGCTGCTGCTGGCGCCCGGCCCGGTCCCGATGGCCGGCCTGCTCGCGGTCAGCGGCCTGGCGCTGCCGCCGGTGCTGACCGCCGTCTTCCTCACCGCCGAGCGGCTCGCCGAACCCGGCACGGTGGCCGAGGCGTTCGCCTGGGTGAGCACCGCGTTCGTGGTGGGCAGCGCCGCCGGCTCCGCGCTCGCCGGCGTGTCGGCCGGCGTCCGGTACGGGCTGGTGGTCGCGCCCGCCGCCGCGCTGCTCGGCACCGCGATGCTGTGGACGGTCCCACGCCGCGACGCCGCGGCCGGGCTCACAGCCAGCCGCGGCGCTTGAACAGCAGATAGAGCGCCGTGCAGACGGCGAACATCAGGGCGACCGCGAACAGGTAGCCGTACCGCCAGCCCAGCTCCGGCATGTGGGTGAAGTTCATCCCGTAGACGGTGCCGATCAGGGTGGGCGCGAACAGGATCGCCGCCCAGGCGGAGACGCGCTTGACCTCCTCGTTCTGCTCGAAGCTGGCCGCGGTGAGGCTGCGCATCTCCTCGTTCTGCGCCTGCGAGACAAGCGTCGCGTTGACGGTCAGGATGTTCTGGAGCAGGTGCCGGAACCCGTCCACCCGCTCCACCACCTGGGTGAGATGGTCGGCCACGTCGCGCAGCCGGCGGCGCAGCTCCTCGTCGGTGCCGTAGCGGTCGAAGCCGCCGACGAGCACCTCGACGACCTTCAGCAGCGGTCTGGCCGCCCGCTGGAACTGGATCACCTCGCGGCTGAGCTGGTAGATGCGGCGGCTGGCGTTCGGGTCGCCGCCGAACACCTCGGTCTCGATCTCGTCGATGTCGTTCTCCAGGCCGGCGACCACCGGGGCGTAGCCGTCGACCACGCGGTCGAGCACGGCGTAGAGGACCGCCTCGGGGCCGAGCGCGAGGACGGCCGGGTCGGCCTCCAGCCGCCGCCGGACGGCGGCCAGGTCGGGCGTGCCGCCGTGCCGGACGGTGATCACGAAGCCGGGGCCGAGGAAGAGGTGCAGCTCGGCGAACTCGACCGCCTCCCGCGCGTCCAGGTACCGGGCGGCGCGCAGCACCACGAACAGGGTGTCGCCGTACCGTTCCAGCTTCGGCCGCTGGTGCGCGTTGATCGCGTCCTCGACGGCCAGCTCGGGGAGCTGGAACTCGGCGGCCAGCGAGGCGATCTGCTCCCGGGTCGGCCGGCGCAGCCCGATCCAGGCCATGCCGTCGTCGAGCTCCTGGAGGCAGTGGAACGTGTCGGCGAGGCCGACCGGCGACGCACGCCGTACGCCGTCGACGTAGACGCCGCTGTCGACCAGCCCGGCGGGCCGTTCCGGCTCGGCCGCGCCGGCGTCGACGGCGTGCTCGTCCAGGCGGCGGCCGAACCCGTCCGGCGGCGACGCCACGAACCGGTTGTCCGCCATGCCCCTCCCCCGCTGCTCGGCCGGCTCGCCGAGTCCCCCGCCCGGGCCGGCGCAAACGTCAGGGCCGGTAGCGGTAGCCCATGCCGGGCTCGGTGATCAGGTGCCGGGGCCGGGCCGGGTCGTCCTCCAGCTTGCGCCGGAGCTGGGCCAGGTACTGCCGGAGGTAGGTGGTCTCCCGCTCGTACTCCGGCCCCCACACGTCGTGCAGGAGCTGGCGCTGGCTGACCAGCTTGCCGGGGTTGCGCAGCAGCTTCTCCAGCACCGCCCACTGGGTGGGGGTCAGTTTGACCTCGGTGCCGTCGTCCCGGGTGACGGTGCGGTCGGCCAGGTCGACGGTGGTCCGGCCGATGCGCAGCGCGGGCACACCGGGGGTGGCGGGTGCCAGCCGCCGGGTCACCGCGCGGATCCGGGCGAGCAGCTCGTCCACCCCGAACGGCTTGGTGACGTAGTCGTCGGCGCCCGCGTCCAACGCGGCGACCTTGTCCTCGCTGCCGGCCCGGCCGGAGAGCACGATGATCGGGACGGCGGTCCAGCCGCGCAGCCCGCGGATGACCTCGGTGCCGTCCAGGTCGGGCAGGCCGAGGTCGAGCACCACCAGGTCCGGCGGGTGACCGGCGGCGGCCTTCAACGCGGCGGCGCCGCTGCCGGCCACGTCGACGTCGTAGCCGCGGGCCCGCAGGTTGATCCGCAGCGCGCGGACGATCTGCGGTTCGTCGTCGACGACCAGGATGCGCGTCATTCCCGCAGCCCCTCCGACTCACCGCCACGCTGGCCAGCAGATGCCGGAGACGATGCAGAGCCGGGCAGTGATCGAGCAGGCCAAGGGCATCATCATGGGCCGGCGCCGGTGCTCGTCCGGGGAGGCGTTCGCCATCCTGGCCCGGGTGTCGCAGGACTCCAACCGGAAGCTGCGCGAGGTGGCCGAGTCACTTGTCGGCCGGGCGGTGCACGGCGGTCGGGACTGACCGCCGGATCAGCGTGGCATCTCCCGCCAGCCGGTGCCGCTCGCCCGCCAGGCGCCGGCGAGGATGCTCGCCGAGCCGCGACTCGGGCACTGCTGAATCTTCGATCGGCCGGCGGCGCCGCCGATCTGGGCCTGGACCTGCCACCGCTGCCCGTCGGTGCAGATGTAGACGTCGCGGCGCCCGCGAGGGATGTTGACGCCGTTCCACCAGTGTTCCTCGACGACCATGACTCGACCGTACCGCAGGTGACCCGGTCCGGCCCAGACCCGGTGGCCGGACCGGGTTTACCCGCCGGTCAGCGTCCAGCCGGCGGACCATGTCCAGGACGGTCTCGACCTGGGCACCTCCGTGATCGGGAAGTTCGCGGCACCGAGGTAGCCCCATCGGTCCCGGCAGCCGTTCGGGTCGACTCCGGTGGCGTTCGCCCACGGATGGAGCACGATCAGCCGGTTCGGGTCGGCGTACCGGTTGAGGTCGGCCCGGTCGACGTGTGGGCCGTCCACCCGGAAATCCCCTGGACCGCCCCCGGGGCGCGGGTTAGCGTCCCGGCGAATGGACCTGCCACGTAGCTTCACCATCCGCGAGGGTGACCTCCGCGTGCTCAACCCGATCGACGAGGCCAAGCTGGCCACGCTGGGCCGGGTGCTCAAGCTCCCGCCCGGCGCGGAGCTGCTCGACCTGTGCAGCGGCAAGGGCGAACTGCTCTGCACCTGGGCCCGGGACCACGGCGTCACCGGCACCGGCGTCGACATCAGCACGGTGTTCACCGCCGCCGCCCGGGACCGCGCCGCCGAGCTGGGCGTCGCCGACCGGTTACGCTTCGTGCACGGCGATGCCGCCGCGTACGTCCCGGAGCGTCCGGTCGACGTGGCCGCCTGCGTCGGCGCGACCTGGATCGGCGACGGCGTCCCCGGCACGCTGGAACTGCTCGGCCGCGCGCTGCGCCCCGGCGGCCTGGCGCTGGTCGGCGAGCCGTACTGGCGGCTCGACCCGCCGGACGCCGAGACCGTGACCGGCTCGCAGGCGCGGTCCCGGGACGAGTTCCGCGACCTGCCCGGCCTGGTCCGGCTCTTCGGCGAGTGCGGCTGGGACCTGGTCGAGATGGTCCTCGCCGACCAGGACAGCTGGGACCGGTACGCCGCCGCCCACTGGCTGAACCTGCGCCGCTGGCTGGACGCCAACCCGGACGACGAGCTGGCCCCGGAGCTGCGGCGGGAGTTGACCGAGGACCCACTGCGGTACGTCCGCTTCCAGCGCGACCATCTCGGTTGGGGGGTTTTCGCGCTGATGCGCCGCTGATGCCGGGTCGGGCCGGCCGGCCCACCGGGCGGGCCGGCCGGGCTTAACGAATCGCTACGCAGGGTAAAGACAGATCATGGGACAGTTGCGCACCTCGCCGCCGCCGCCGCAGGCCACCGAGCTGGAACGGTGGGTGCTCGCCACCCCTGCGGAGCTGCGGGACGTGCGCGCCGCGCTGCGGGACGCGTTGAACCGGCACGGGCTCGTGCAGGGCGAGGACCTGGACGAGGTGCCGCACATGGTGCTGCTCGTCGTCACGGAGCTGGCCAGCAACGCGCTCCGGCACGGGCGGCCCCCCACCATCGTCACGCTGCTGGCCACCGACGACTGCTTCCTGCTCGACGTGGCCGACCACGACGTCAGCTCGGTGCCGGAACTGAGCGACATCCGCCCGACGGACTCGGGCGGGCGCGGGCTGTTCCTGGCCCAGTCGATCTCGCTCGACGTCGGCTGGTACGCCACCGACAAGACGAAGAACATCTGGGCCTCGTTCCCCCGGTAGGGCTCAGAACCCGGACACCGGGTGCGGGACGTACGGCGCCTCCAGCTCCGCCACCTCCGCGTCGGTCAACTCCAGCTTCAGCGCGGCCACCGCGTCGGTCAGGTGGTGCGGCTTGGTCGCGCCCACGATCGGCGCGGTCACCGCCGGATTCCGCGCCACCCAGGCCAGCGCCACCTGGGCGCGCGGCACACCACGCTGCGCGGCGACCCGGCCCACCGCGTCGACCACCGCCCGGTCGTGCTCCTCGGTGCGCGCGTAGAGCTTGCGGCCGAACTCGTCGGTGTCCGCCCGTGCGGTCCGCTCCCCCGGTTCGCGGGTCAGCAGGCCACGCGCCAGCGGGCTCCACGGGATCACCGCGACGCCTTCGTCGAGGCAGAGCGGCAGCATCTCCCGCTCCTCCTCCCGGTAGAGCAGGTTGTAGTGGTTCTGCATGGAGACGAACCGGGTCCAGCCGTGCCGCTCGGCGGCCCAGAGCGCCTTGGCGAACTGCCACGCGTACATCGACGAGGCGCCGAGGTAGCGGACCTTGCCGGCCCGGACCAGGTCGTGCAGCGCCTCCAGCGTCTCCTCGATCGGCGTGGCCGGGTCGAGGCGGTGGATCTGGTAGAGGTCGACGTAGTCGGTGCCGAGCCGGCGCAGGCTGGCGTCGATCTCGCTCATGATGTGCTTGCGGGACAGGCCGCCCCGGTTCGGCCCCGCCCCCATCCGGCCGTGCACCTTCGTCGCGATCACCACGTCCTCGCGGTCGGCGAAGTCCTTCAGCGCCCGGCCGACGATCTCCTCGCTGGTGCCGTCGGAGTAGACGTTGGCGGTGTCGAAGAAGTTCACCCCCAGCTCCAGCGCCTGTCTGATGAAGGGCCGGGCGTCGTCCTCCGGCAGCGACCACGGGTGCGTGCCCCGCCCCGGCTCGCCGTAGCTCATGCAACCCAGGCAGAGCCGGGACACCTCCAGGCCGGTGGAACCGAACGTCACGTAATCCATGCGGCCCATCTCACCACCGGTGGGTGCGGGCCGCAGCCCGGCGACTCAGTCACCGTGTTCCGCGGTGGCCGCCGGGAGGTCACCCCAGACCGCCTTCGCCCCCGAGTCACCCACCCGGTAGACCTGGACCAGGTTCGCCGCGGCCACCACCACCGCCAGCACGGCCACCACCACGCCCGGCACGCCGGGCCCGGCCGCCGGCCCGGCACCGGTCGGCCGGTCCGCCCGGCGCTGCAACCAGACCAGCGCGACGGCGACGGCCAGCAGCGGCAACGCGAACCAGAGCAGTTGGTCACCCAACTCGGCGTGCCGGCCCGGGTCACCGACCCGCCGTTCCAGGCTCTCGCCGCTCTGCGTGGCGAGCGGTACGGCGGCGGTGGCCAGCGCGGCGACCAGCACCACGAGCCAGCCGAAGCGGCCCCGCCAGGCGGGTCGTACGGCCAGCGCCACCACGCCCAGCGCGGCCAACGGCAGCAGGACCACCACGGCGTGCACCACCAGCGGATGCAGGGGCAGTCCGTTCACGGAGTCGGGCACGATGATCTCCTCGGCGGTCGGGTCCGGTTCGGTCCCACAGTGCCCGGCACTTCTTGCGAAGTTCTTGTGCCGGGCCCGCTCAGGCCGGTGGCAGCAGCAGGGTGAAGGTGGCGCCGCGGCCCGGTGCGCCGGCCACCTCGACGGTGCCCCGGTGCGCGTGTGCCACGTGCTGGACCAGGGCGAGGCCGAGGCCGAACCGGCGACCGGCCCCGGCCGTGCCGTGCGCGAACCGCGCGAACAGGCGGTCCGCCTCGGCCGGATCGAGGCCGACCCCGTCGTCGGCGACCTCGGCGGCGACCCGGCCGTCCCGGCGGTCCACCGTCACCGTGACGTGCCCACCCGCCGGCACGTGCCCGACGGCGTTGTCCACCAGCGCGGTCACCGCCCGGCGCAGGGCCGGCCCGGCGCCCCGGACCAGCGCCGGCCCGGCCGCCACCAACCGCAGCTCCACCTGCCGCTCGCCGGCGTACGCGGACATGCTGCCCACCACCTCGCGGGCCACCGCGGCCAGGTCCACGGCGGTGTCCGGCAGCGGCTGGTGCTCCGCGGCGGCCGACACCAGCAGGTCCTCGACCACCTCGCCGAGCGCCCGGGTGTCCGCCACGAGCTGGTCGAGCTGCCCGGCCAGCCGCTCCGCCGGCTGTTCGTGGGCCCGCCGGGCCAGCAGTTGCGCCCGGGTGTGCAGCACGGTCAGCGGGGCGCGCAGCTCGTGCGAGGCGTCCGCCACGAACCGGCGTTGCATGCCCAACGCGGCGGCCAGCGGGGCGACCGCCCGGCGGGCCAGCAGCGTGGCCGTGACCAGCGCACCGGCCAGCCCGGCCAGCTCGGCGACCAGCAACGCGAGGCCGAGTTGCCCCTGCCGTCGACGGAGCGGGGCCAGATCGGCGGCGACCGCCCAGCGGGTGCCGTCGGCCCGGTGCGCCACCGCCACCCGGACCGGCCGGTCGTCGCCGGCCGTCGCGTCGTGGCGGCCGGGCGGACGGCGTACCGCCTCGTCGAGCACGCGGGTCAGCTCCGGTGACGCGCCCGGCGTCACCTCGACGACCGGGTCGCCGGGGCGCTGCCGCGCCAGGAACTGCCCGGGCGGCGGATCGTCGACGTCCTCGGCGGCGGCCAGCACCCGGGTCAGCTCCCCGTCCAGCGCCCGTGCCTCCTGCCGGCTGGTCAGCACGAACATCAGCGCGCCGACGAGCAGCAGGACCAGCCCGATCGCGCCGGCGGTCTGCGCCACGCTGCGCCGGCGGGCACGGGCGAGCCGGGCCTCGTCCACCGTCAGCCGGCCCCGAGCCGGTAACCCAGCCCGTGCACCGTGCGGACGGCGTCCCGCCCCAGCTTGCGGCGCAGGTGGTGGACGCAGGCGTCGACGGTGCCGGGCGCGTCGGCGCGGTCGAAGGCGGCGCTGAGCAGTTCCGCCCGGGTGAAGACCTTGCGGGGCCGGCCGGCCAGGGCGTGCAGCACGGCGAACTCGCGGGCGGAGAGCGGGATCTCCTCGGCACCGTCGACGACCCGACGATTGCCCACGTCGAGCCGGCGGCGGCCCAGCGACAGCCAGCTCGCGCCGTCCGGGTGGCGGCGGCGCAACGCCCGCAGCCGGGCCGACAGCTCCGCCACCTCGAACGGCTTGACCAGGTAGTCCTCGGCCCCCGCGTCCAGGCCGGCGACCCGGTCGTGCAGCGCACCCCGCGCGGTGAGCAGCAGCACCGGGCAGGTGACGCCGTGTGCCCGCAGCCGGGTGACCAACTCCAGCCCGTCCAGCGCCGGCAGCCCCCGGTCGACCACCATGACCTGGTAGTCCCGGGTCAGCGCCCGGTGCAGCCCGAGATGGCCGTCGCCGGCCACGTCGACGTCGTACCCCTCGTCGGCGAGCAGGTCGGCGAGGAGACCGGACAGAGCGTGGTCGTCCTCGACCAGCAGCAGGCGGGGGCGGCTCTCCACCCGGCCAGTATTCACCCGGCGGCTCGGCGGTCGGCGGGTCAGTGGTCCCGGGCCGGGATCGGATCGTCGTACTGGCCGGACGGGCCGGCCAGCGGCTCGCCGCCCACCAGCGGCCACGCGTTCGGCGTGCACCCGTGCAGGCCCAGCGTCTGCTGCACCATCACCGGCGCCGGGCCGCCGGAGCGGGGGCAGCGCTCGTGTCCGTGGCCGAGCCGGTGGCCCACCTCGTGGTTGAGCAGATACTGCCGATAGAGGCCGAGGTCGGGCACGTGCGGCACCCCGTACACCCAGCGGGCCACGTTGATCACGACCTTGTCGCCGTTGCGGCAGGACGTGTAGCGGTCGGTCGGGTCGTCGCACAGCTCGCCCCGCGTCCCCGGCGTGGTGAGCAGCACGGTGAAGTCGGCCGGGGAGTCCCGGCCCACCCGCTGCAACCGCCACCGACCGTCGCCGGTCCAGCCACGCGGGTCGGCCAGCGTCGCCGCGACGTCCCGGCCGAAGCGCTCCACGTCCAGGTTGCGGATGCCGTCCTCGACCGCGACCCGGTAGCGCAGCAGTTGACCGGTGCGCCCGGCGACCGCGCCGGTGGTGTCGGCGGTGCGGAAGCCGCCACCGCCCCGGGCCGGGTAGCCGATGCCGGGCGGCACCCGACCGGCGGCCGGGACCGGTGCGGTCCTCGCCGGCGAGGCGGTCGCTGCCGGTGGGCGCGCGGAGGGCACCGCCGCCGGGACGGTCCGGTCCACGCCGACCGAGGCCAGCAGCTCCGGGTGGCGTCGCACCGCGTACCCGCCGCCCGCGGTGAGGCCGGCCACGACGAGCACCGCCGTCAGCGCGCGGCGACCGGCCCGCGACCGTCGTCGCCGCCGGTGCACACCCCGGTCCCGCCCGCCCACGTCGCTCTCCGTCCGTCGCCCCGCCCGCGCTCCGCGCAGGAGTACGGATACCAGGCCCGGACGGTTGAAGGGAAGAGCCGGGTACCGTCAACGTCGGGGTGGACGACCTGCCGCCTGTCGGATTTCCAGGGGAGCCACCCGTGTCACCAGCCGAGACGCTGCTCGACGACGCCCTCGCGGCGGCGCGCGGCACCGACGTACGCGCCGCCGAGCGCGCCCTCGACCGGCTGGTGGTGGGCGACGGCGCGGCGATGGACGCGGCAGTGCTCGCCCGGCTCTCGCGGGCCGTGGGGCGGCTCTGGCCGCGCGGCTGGCAACCGGTCGACCTGGACCGGCTCGCCACCCGCCGGCTGACCGCGCGCGGCGCCCGGCTGCTGCGCGACGCGCTGGCCGCCCAGCGCCGCGCGTTGCCCGGGCCGGTGCCGGCCTGGTTCGACGAGCAGCTCACCGAGCTGGGCGCCCGCTGGGACGCCGACGCGGGCTGGCTGGACCGCCGCGCCGACGGCGACCGGATCACCGCGCTGCGGGACGCGGTCGACGCGCTCGTCCTGGTCGAGGGGCTGCCGCCGATCGCGCTGCTCCGCCCGCCGCCCGGCGCCGCCGCCGTCCCGCTCGCCGCCGTGCCGGCCACCGGCTCCCGGATGCTCGACCGGGTACGCGCGCTGCTGGCCAAGGCCGAGTCGAGCGGCTACCCGGCCGAGGCGGAGGCGTTCACCGCGAAGGCGCAGGAGCTGATGGCCCGGCACAGCATCGACGCGGCGCTGCTCGACGCCACCGCCGAGCGGCCGGACCGGCCGGGCGGGATGCGCCTCGGCACCGATGCCCCGTACGCGGCGGCGAAGGCGCTGCTGATCCAGGAGGTGGCCGCCGCGAACCGGTGCGAGTCGGTCTGGTCGGACGACCTGGGCTTCGCCACCGTGCTCGGTTTCCCGGCCGACCTGGCCGCTGTCGAACTGCTGCACACGTCGCTGCTGGTGCAGGCCACCGCCGCGATGCTGCGCGGTCGCGGCGATCGCAGCGGGCGCGGCAAGGGCGGTGGCCGGCGCACCAAGGGCTACGACGAGTCGTTCCTCAACGCGTTCGCGCTGCGAATCGGGGAACGACTGCGGGCGGCCAGCACGGCGGCGGCCGAGGAACACGCCGACGACCGGCTGCTGCCGGTGCTCGCGGCCCGGTCGGACGCCGTCCGGGAACGCGCCGACCAGCTCTTCCCCGGCACCACCCGGCACCGGCTCCAGGTGCGCGACACGGAGGGTTGGAGTTCCGGCACCACCGCCGCCGACCGCGCCTCCCTGGACGCCGGCCGCCCCGCCCCTCGCCCCCTGCGCGGCCCGCGCTGACCTCGATGAGTGGGGTGCCAAGGGGTTCGTCACGATGGCCGCGACAGAACGGACGCCGGGCTGGCCGGGGTGCGCTTGTGGAATCTGCCGTCGGGCGTCCGCCTGACGTTTCACCTCCTCCCACATGGCAGGCAATTCTTCTCGCATGCCGGGAGCGGGAGAGATCTTGGAAGCTGAGCGCCCCTCCAGGGGCCATTTCCCTCCAAGATCTCGGACGGTGGCGTCGATCTGGCGGTCGACTGGAGCCCGTCCTTCCGGAAGGGAGGGCGTTGATCACCGCTTCTGGAACATGATCGATGCGCAGTGCGCGAACCGATCCGCCGCCCAGTCGGACTGCGTACTGCCGGGTTGTTCACTTGTCCCGACCAGGTCCGGGCTGGAAGCATGATCTCCGCTGAAGTCCAGGAGAGCCGACCATGCCGACTGCGCCGGGTCGACAACTACCCTCGGTTTCCGAAAGTTCCCACCCCTCCCCGTGTCGGATCGGGCCGGCCGGCTCCGACCCGTCCGTGAGGCCACCGACGGTGGCCCGTACCCGAGGAGTGGACCATGAAGTACATGCTGCTGATCTGGAACCGGCCCGGCTTCGCCGACGAGCTGACCGAGGCGGAGCGCACCGCGATCTTCGGCGAGGTCGACCAGATCATGAAGGAGCTGACCGAGTCCGGTGAACTGGTCGGCGGGGAGGCGCTGGCCGACCCGGCGCAGACCCGCACCGTACGCCCCGCGGGCGGCGGCACGGAGATCACCGACGGGCCGTTCGTGGAGAGCAAGGAGCAGTTCGCCGGCTACCTGATGGTCGACTGCGAGACCCCGGAGCGGGCCGCCGAGATCGCCGCGAACTGGCCGGACGTGCGGCAGGGCTTCGGTGTGCTGGAGGTGCGCGCGGTGATGGAGCAGGCCGGGACGGAGATGTGACCCCCCGGGCGGTCGAGGACCTGCTGCGGACACTCGCGCCGCAGGTCCTCGGCGTGCTCGTCCGCCGGCACGGCCAGTTCTACGCCGCCGAGGACGCCGTCCAGGAGGCGCTCCTCGCCGCCGCCACCCAGTGGCCGGCGCAGGGCGTACCGGACTATCCCCGCGCCTGGCTGGTCACCGTGGCCACCCGCCGGCTCACCGACGAGTGGCGCAGCGAGCACGCCCGTCGGGCCCGCGAGGTCGCGGTGGCCGTCCGGCAGCCGGCGTACGCGGCGGTCGCCCCGCCCGCCGACGAGGAGCCGCCCAGCCGGGACGACACGTTGCGGCTGCTCTTCCTCTGCTGCCATCCGGCACTGCCGGCCAGCGCCCAGGTGGCGCTCACGCTGCGGGCGGTGGGCGGGTTGAGCACCGCCGAGATCGCGCGGGCGTACCTGGTGCCGGAGGCCACCATGAGCCAGCGGATCCGCCGCGCGAAGCAGCGGATCGAGGCGGCCGGGGCACGTTTCACGCTCCCGTCGGGAGCCGACCGGGACGAACGGCTGGGCGCGGTCCTGCGCGTCCTCTACCTGATCTTCAACGAGGGCTACACCGCGTCCAGCGGCGCCGAGCTGCACCGGGTCGAGCTGACCGGGGAGGCCATCAGGCTGGCCCGGGAGCTGCACCGGCTGCTGCCGGCCCACGGCGAGGTGGCCGGGCTGCTGGCGCTGATGCTGCTCACCGACGCGCACCGGGCCGCGCGTACCGCACCGGACGGGGAACTGGTGCCGCTGGCCGAGCAGGACCGCACCCGCTGGGACCGAGCCGCAGTGGCGGAGGGGATCGCCCTGGTGACCGAGGCGTTGACCTGGTCCGCGCCCGGCCCGTACCAGGTGCAGGCGGCCATCGCCGCGGTGCACGCGGAGGCCCCCACCGCCGCGACCACGGACTGGCCGCAGATCGTGGCGCTCTACCGGGTGCTGGCCCGGATCGCGCCCAACCCGATGGTCACCCTCAACCAGGCGGTCGCGGTGGCCATGGTGGACGGCCCCCGGGCCGGGCTGGCGCTGCTCGCGCCGCTGCACGCCGACGACCGCACCGCCGGCCACCACCGCCTCGCCGCCGTCCGCGCGCACCTGCTCGAACTGGCCGGCGACCAGGCGGACGCCCGGGCCGCCTACCTGGCCGCCGCCCGGGCCACCACCAGCCTGCCCGAGCGGCGTTACCTGGAGGTACGCGCCGCGCGGCTGGCCGCCGACCGATGAGTTCCGCCGGCCCGGAAGGTCCACCCCTCATGGGAGAAGTCACCAGTCAACTGTCGGTGTCGTTGGACGGGTACGTGGCCGCGCCGGGCCAGAGCCTGCAGGACCCGCTCGGGCGGGGCGGTCTGCGGCTGCACGAGTGGGCGTTCGCCACCGAGAACTGGCGCACCCAGCACGCCCTCACCGGCGGGGAGCGCAACGTCGACGCCGACGTGGTCGAGGAGATGACCGCCGGCATCGGGGCGTACGTGATGGGCCGGCGCATGTTCGGCGGCGGCGAGGGGCCGTGGGATCGGACCTGGACCGGGTGGTGGGGTGACGACCCGCCGTTCCGGACCCCGGTGTTCGTGCTGACCCACCACCCCCGGGCGGCGCTGCTGATGGCCGGCGGCACCGAGTTCCACTTCGTCACCGACGGCGCCGAGGCGGCGCTGGAGCGGGCCCGCGCGGCGGCCGGCGACCGCGACGTCTGCGTGGCCGGTGGCGGCGGCACGGTACGCCGCTACCTCGCGGCGGGGCTGCTCGACTCGCTCTGGCTGCACGTGGTGCCGATCGTGCTGGGCGGCGGCACGCCGCTCTTCGACGGGCCGCTGGACGTCACCCTGACGCCGGAGAAGGTGGTCGCCGGCCCCACCGTCACCCACATCCGCTACCGCGTGCCGCGCTGACCCGGCGTCGGGTCAGAACAACCGTCCCCGGTACGGGTGCGGCCGCTCCCAGGTCTCTTCCCAGAGCAGCAGGTCGGCCTGCCACTGCGGAAGGTCCGGATGGTACTCACGGATGAGGTCGGTGCGCTTCGGCAGGCTGACCAGGAAGCGCCAGTACCGCTCCAGCACCTCGCGCACCTCCGGGACGGGGTATTCGCCGTGCTGGAACTCCAGCCACTGGTTCTGAAGCGTCACCCGGTCCGCCCCGAAGTGGACGTCGAACTTGTCGCTGCTCCATTCCTCGAAGGGCATTTTGCCGTTCGACACGTCGTCGATCATGGCGAGTGCGTCCAGGCAGACCCGGAAGTACACGGAGATGTCGGTGATCAGCCACACGCCCAACGCCTCGTAGCGCGCATCGGCCACCTGATACAGCGGCAGCTTGAACTCGTCCACGGAAAACGTCATCGAACTCACGGACAACCTCCGACTTGTCACACCACAGGCCAGCCGTGCTTCAGCGCACCTGTCTGAGGATGGTAGTAGCCCTCGATGGTCACGTTGCGGTACGTGCCACGCCACGTACCGTCGGGCAGACGACGCGCATTCTGGAAGGCGCCACTGATGGCTGCGTCCACCTCTGCCGGCGTCCAGTGGTCAGGGAAGAAGGAGCTTACGCCGTTGTTGCCGCCCTTCGGCTTCCACGCTCCGGCCGGCGGATTGGCTGACCGGTCGAAGTATTCCGGCTCGGCCGTGTATGCCTGGGTGCGCGGATCCCGACGCAGCGTGCCGGGCTTCAATCGACGCCCCGGGAAGTCTTCACCGCCCGGTCGGTAGTGGTAACCGGAGCCGGTGGTCTTGCCTGGTCGTTCATGCCCCTTGAACACGTGCTCCCGTGAGTGCGGGGTCATTCGACCGGGTCGGTGACGCTTGCTGGCTCGCTTCAGATATTTGAGCGCCGCACGCATCAGCCGCCCGCTGGCCTTGCCTGACCCCTTGGCCATCAGCTACTCACCCGTCGACGAGCTTCCAGAGGACTTCCTGGACGAGGTTGCCGACGATGGTGCGGGCCAACTGCTGGAAGAGCGGGATCTCCAGCAGCGAGGCGCCGAAGGTCACCGCCGCGGTAGCGACCGCCTGTGCGATCTGGACGGCCAGGATGACCAGTTGCACGATGACGGCGACCTTGAGCGCGAGCACGATCGCCCCGCAGATGATCAGGCCGGTGCCGGTGAGCACCGCGGCGGTCACCCCGTCGCGCAGGCTGTCGGCGGGGCTGTCCTCCCGGTTCCACCAGGTCTGGAACGCGGTGATGTCCTGGCCGGTGTGCTGGGTCCAGACCGTCGCCGCTCCGGTGTTCGCGTCGGCGACCACGCCGGAGAGCGTGCCGGAGAAGCGGATCCAGGCGTTGCCCATCTCGAAGAGCTTGACCTCGTCGGCCTCCGGCCAGGTGTAGCCCAGGATGCCGAGCAGCGACCGCAGCTCGGCGGGGAGTTCCAGGCCCATGGTCAGTCTCCCAGCGCGCGGCGCATGCCGTCGAAGCCGCGGGTGATCGCCGCCTCGGTCTCGGCGTACCGGGTGGCCATCTCGCCGAGGTCGGCGCCGGCGGCGGAGATCTCGGCGAGGGCGGTGCCGAAGCACTCGAACGCGAACGCGGAGACCTCGTCGTGGGCGGCCCCGATCAGCGAGCCGATGTCGTCGGAGCCCCAGGGCCGGCCGAATCCGGCCAGCTCGGCCCGGAACGCGGTCAGCGCCTGACCGAACCGGGTCGCCACGCCGCCCAACGCCAGCCCGGAGGCGCCCAGGCCGTCCGGGTCGACCTCGACCGGCATCAGCGGCCGCCCTGGCGGGAGAGCCGGTCCTGCGCCTCGACCAGCGCGTCGGTGAACGCGGTGAACTGGCGCCCGGCGTCCTCCTGGATCCGGCGCAGCTGCTCGCCGAGCGAGCCCAGGTCGACCTGGCCCGGCACGGCGGCGAGGGCCTGCTCCTGAAGATCGGTGAGTGCGGCGTTGACCGCCGCCCCGATCTCCTCGGCCAGGGACTCGCTCGGCATCCGCATGACCCGGGGGTCCAGGGTCAGCGCGGTGACCCGACCGGGCGGGCCGGCGGTGACCCGGATCAGGCCGTCGGCGGCCTCCCCGACGCCTTCCGGGGGCGCGGGCTGCTCGCCCGCGCCGGCGTCGGTGTGCCGCTGCAACGCGGCCATGGTGTCGGACAGCACCCGGCCGAGGCCGGCCGGGTCGGCGGGGTGGGCCATCGCGCAGCTCCTGGCGGAATCGAGGTCGCCTCGCATCCTATTCAGGAACGCGGGC
This sequence comes from Micromonospora sp. NPDC018662, assembly GCF_044391475.1. NCBI lineage: Bacteria > Bacillati > Actinomycetota > Actinomycetes > Micromonosporales > Micromonosporaceae > Micromonospora > Micromonospora sp. NPDC018662. The sequence goes on along the minus strand of NZ_JBISAC010000001.1, from coordinate 777,636 downwards.
CACGGTGACCCCGGGTGAGCGACTGTGGACGGTCGGGCGTCCACTCCCCACCACGCACGCCGGGCCGGCCCGAAGGCCGGCCCGGTGGGGTGTGCGACGCGTACGTCAGCTCTTGAAGGCGTCCTTGATCTTCTCGCCGGCCTGCTTGAGCTTGGCGCCCGCCTGGTCGTTGCGGCCCTCGGCCTCGAGGCGCTCGTTGTCGGTGACCCGGCCAACGCCCTCCTTGACCTTGCCCGCGGCGTCCTGGGAAGTGTTGTCGATCTTGTCGTCGAGACCCATCGGAACCTCCAGCTCAGCGGTTGCGTGACGACAACTAGTTACCCAGCGGTCCACCACCCCAACCATGCCGGTGCCCGACGTCACCCGATCGGACGAAAGCGCCGCAGTCGCAGGCTGTTCGCCACCACGAAGACCGACGAGAAGGCCATCGCCGCGCCAGCGAGCATCGGGTTGAGCAGCCCGGCGGCGGCTAGCGGAAGCGCTGCCACGTTGTAGGCGAACGCCCAGAACAGGTTGCCCTTGATGATCGCCAGCGTGCGGCGGGAGAGCCGGATGGCGTCCGCCGCGGCCAGCAGGTCGCCCCGGACCAGGGTCAGGTCGGCGGCCTCGATGGCCACGTCGGTGCCGGTGCCCATGGCCAGTCCGAGGTCGGCCCGGGCCAGCGCGGCGGCGTCGTTGACCCCGTCGCCGACCATGGCCACCACCCGACCCTCGCGCTGGAGCCGCTCGACCACGGCCACCTTGTCGGCGGGCAGCACCTCCGCGATCACCTCGCCGATGCCCACCTCGGCGGCCACCGCGTTCGCCACCGTGGCGTTGTCGCCGGTGAGCAGCACCGGGGTGAGCCCCAGCCCGCGCAGCCGGTCGACCGCCGCGCGGCTGGTCGGCTTCACCGCGTCGGCCACCGCGAGCACGCCCCGGGCCCGTCCGTCCCAGCCGGCCAGGACCGCCGTGCGACCGGCGGCCTCCGCGCCGGTCGCGGCCCGCACGACCTCCTCGGGTACGTCGAGACCGCGCTCCCGCAGCAGCCGGAGCCGCCCGACCACCACGCTCCGGCCGTCGACCGTGCCGGCCACGCCGAGCCCTTCGGCGTTCGCGAAGTCGTCGACGGCGACCGGCGGACCGGCTGCCGCCGCGCCCTCGGCGACGGCCCGCGCGATCGGGTGCTCGGAGGCCGCCTCCAGCGCGCCGGCCAGCCGGAGCAGCTCGCCGGCGTCCTCGCCGGTCGCCGGCAGCACCTCGGCCAGGGTCATCCGGCCGGTGGTGACGGTGCCGGTCTTGTCCAGCACCACGGTGTCCACCCGGCGGGTGGACTCCAGCACCTCCGGCCCCTTGATCAGCACGCCGAGCTGCGCGCCGCGCCCGGTGCCGACCAGCAGCGCGGTCGGGGTGGCCAGGCCGAGCGCGCACGGGCAGGCGATGATCAGCACGGCCACGGCGGCGGTGAACGCGGCGGTCGGCCCGGCCCCGGTGCCGAGCCACCAGCCCAGCGTGCCGGCGGCCAGGGCGATCACGATCGGCACGAAGACGCCGGAGATCCGGTCGGCGAGGCGCTGCACCGCCGCCTTGCCGGTCTGCGCCTGTTCCACCAGTCGGGCCATCTGGGCGAGCTGGGTGTCGCCGCCGATCCGGGTGGCGCGCACCACGAGCCGGCCACCGGCGTTGACCGTCGCGCCCACCACGGCGTCCCCCGGCCCGACCTCGACCGGCACCGACTCGCCGGTGAGCATGCTGGCGTCGACCGCCGAGGTGCCCTCCTCGACCACGCCGTCGGTGGCGATCTTCTCGCCGGGCCGGACCACGAACCGGTCGCCGACCGCGAGCTGGTCGACCGGGATCCGGACCTCCTGCCCGCCGCGCCGGACCGCCACGTCCTTCGCGCCCAGCTCCAGCAGGGCCCGCAGCGCGGAGCCGGCGGCGCGCTTGGCCCGTGCCTCGAAGTAGCGTCCGGCCAGGATGAAGACGGTCACCCCGGCGGCGGCCTCCAGGTAGATGTTGCCGGCGCCGTCGCCGCGGGTGATGTCGAACCGGAACGGGTGCGTCATCCCGGGCATCCCGGCGTCGCCGAGGAAGAGCGCCCACAGCGACCAGCCGAACGCGGCCAGCGTGCCGAGCGAGACAAGCGTGTCCATGGTCGCCGCGCCGTGCCGCAGGTTGATCAGCGCCGCCCGGTGGAACGGCAGCCCGCCCCAGACCACCACCGGCGCGGCCAGCGTGAGCGAGGCCCACTGCCAGTAGTCGAACTGCCAGGCCGGCACCATGGCGAGCAGGATCACCGGCAGCGTCAGCACCGCCGAGACCCACAGCCGGGTACGCGCCACGCGCAACTCGTCCACCGGCTCGGCGGCCGGGGCCGCCCCGGCCGGGGCGGGCGGCGGCGGCACCTCGGCCGTGTAGCCGGTCTTCTCCACGGTGGCGATCAGGTCGGCCGGCGCGACCGCGTCGGCGTAGCGGACGGTGGCCTTCTCGGTGGCGTAGTTCACCGTGGCCTCGACGCCGTCCATCCGGTTGAGCTTCTTCTCGATCCGGGCCGCACAGGACGCGCAGGTCATGCCGCCGATCGCGAGTTCGATCAGGTTCGGCGCGGTCGGCAGCGCCTTTCCCGTGGTGGTCATCGCGACACCTCCCCGGTCAACTGTGCCCGTGCCCCGGCGTGCCGTGTCCGGCGTCCGGGGTCGGTGCGGTGGTGGGTGCCGGCGCCGGGTCGCCGGCCAGGACGGTGAACTCGGCGGTGTGCACCGCGTCGCCGTGCCGGAAGTCCAGGTAGAGACGGTACGCCCCGACCGACGGCACCTCGGCCGCGAACGTGACGGCCGGGCCGGCCGGCGTCCGCCCGTCGCCGGGTGTGCCGTCGGGGTGCACGTGCAGGTAGGCCAGGTCGCCCTGGCGCAGCGCCACCAGGTGGCCGTACGCCCCGAGGTAGGGCTGGAGGTCGGTGACCGGGCGGCCGTCCCGACTGACCGTCAGCGTGAGCCGGCTGGTGCGGCCGGGCTCCGGGGTGCCGGTGAGCGTGACCGTGTAGCCGTCGACGGTGGCGGTGGTGGCCGGCGCGGGCAGTGGCCGGGCGGCCAGCGGACCGGGAACGGTGACGTCGACGCCGAGCGTCAGCGGCTCGCCGCCGGTCGGCGTGAAGTCGGCGAACGCCCGCCAGACGCCGGGCCCGGCGAGCGGCGAGGCGACCCGCCAGGTGCCGTCCTCGGCCAGCTCGGGGTGCACGTGCCGGAAGCCGGACAGGTCGCGGCGGGCGACGATCAGGTGCATGCGCTTGTCGTGCGCCACGTCGTAGCGGGTGACCGGTGCGCCGTCCGGGCCGGTGATCCGGAACGCGAACTGCCCCTCGGGGGCGGCCGTCGGCTGGAGCGTGTAGCCCCGGTCGGAGACCAGCAGCCCGCCGGGCAGGTGGGCGTCCGCACCTCCGGCGTGACCCGGGTCGCCGTGGTCGGCGTCGGTGGCGTCGTGGCGGGTCTCGGCGGCCGGGGCGGCGGGACCGGCCACGTGACCGATCCCGTACGCCCCGGCGAACACCGCCGCGAGGCCGAGGGCGAAGCCGCTGAGCTTCGTCGCCGTGTTCATGGTGTCTCCTCGGCTCTGCGGGGTCCGGGGACCCGTCACGCCCCGGCGAGGTCGTAGCCGGCCTCGTCCACGGCGGCGCGTACGGCGTCCGCGTCCAGCGGCTCCCGGCTGGTGACGGTGACCCGGCCGGTGGCCAGGTCGACCTGGACGTCGGTGACGCCCGGCAGCGCGTTCAGCTCGGTGCTGACGGCGGTGACGCAGTGCCCGCAGGTCATGCCGCGCACCTGGTAGGTGGTGTCCATCTCGCCCTCCGATCCTGATACCCCCTGGGGGTACGAGCCGAACGTTATCATACCCCTGGGGGGTACGCTATCCTCGACGCATGACCACGCCGTCCACCCCGGTCCGGGGCTACACCGCCAGCAAGGACCAACTGCTCGCGCGGCTCCGCCGCATCGAGGGGCAGGTCCGGGGCGTCGAGAAGATGGTCGAGGACGACCGTTACTGCATCGACGTGCTGACCCAGATCTCCGCCGTCCAGGCCGCGCTGGACAAGGTCGCGCTGGGCCTGCTCGACGGCCACGCCCGGCACTGCATGCACGAGGGCGCCGCCGAGGGCCGCGCCGACGAGATGGCGACCGAGATGATGGCCGCCGTGGGCCGCCTCATGAAGCGCGGCTGACCGGGACCTCCGGCCCGGCGGACGGGCCGCCCGGCCCGGTCCGGTCACGCCCCGGCCGCCGTACCGTCGAGGTGACGGCCGGGCCGGCGAACCGCCGGCCAGGCGTGACGGACGGAGGGCAGCCGGATGATGTGGCCGGGCCCGATGATGGGCTGGATGTGGATCTGGGCGCTGCTGGCGCTCGCGGTGCTGGCCGGGCTCGTCTGGCTGGTGTTCCGGCTGCCCGGGCCGGACGCCGCGAGGCCGGGCACGGCCCGGCGCATCCTCGACGAGCGGTACGCCCGCGGTGAGATCGACGAGGACGACTACCGGAGCCGGCGGGCCGGCCTGAGCTGATCCGCGCCTGCCGGGGTGGCCCGACCCGGCCTGGCTACCATGGCCGGCGGCGACCCGGGCGTGGTCAGGACGCGTCCGCGCCGACCGGTGCCCGACCGGTCCGGTGACCCGGTGCGCCGCGACCCGTTGGGAGGGCCGCCGTGGGCGCCGACCACACCCGTCCCGCCCCCGCCGCGCCGCCGGGCGTACGCCGGCTCCTGGTCGCGACCGTGGTGCCGCTCTTCGTGCTCACCGTGATCGCGGCGCTGGTGCTCTGGCCCCGGGGCGGCGGCCCGGAACCGGCCGGCGGCGAGAACGTGCCGCGCCACCACGGCACGGTGACCCGCGTGGTGACCGAGCCCTGCCCGCCCACGCCGGAGGCGCCCGAGGGCGGCGGCGGCCGGTGCGGCACCGTGACGGTCACCGCGGAGCAGGGCCCGGACGCCGGCCGGCAGGTCGAGACGCCGGTCCCCAACGGCCCCGGGGCGCCCCGGGTCGAGGTCGGCGACGAGGTGATCCTGGTCGAGCTGACCGACCCGGCCGACCCGTCGGTGAAGGCCTACAACATCGCCGAGCACCAGCGCGGTACGCCGCTGATCTGGCTGGTGGCGCTCTTCGCCGCCGCGATCGTGGCGTTCGGGCGCTGGCGCGGGCTGGCCGCGTTGGGCGGGCTGGTGGCGAGCTTCGCCATCCTGCTCGGCTTCGTGCTGCCCGGGATCGGCGCCGGCCGGTCCCCGCTGGCGGTGGCGATCGTCGGCGCCGCCCTGATCATGTTCGTGGTGCTCTACCTGACCCACGGGATCACCGCGCAGACGTCGGTGGCGGTGCTCGGCACGCTCGGCAGCCTGGTGGTCACCGGCGTGCTGGGCACGCTGGCCACGGCCGCCACCCACCTGACCGGCTTCGGCAGCGAGGACGCCACCACGCTGTCCATGTTCCGGGGCGACGTGGACCTGCACGGCCTGCTGCTGGCCGGCATCATCATCGGCTCGCTCGGCGTGCTGGACGACGTCACGGTCACCCAGGCGGCCACCGTCACCGAGCTGGCGCACGCCAACCCCGACCTGTCCCGGCGGCAGCTCTACCGGGCGGCCACCCGGGTGGGCCGGGCGCACATCGCGTCCACCGTCAACACCATCGTGCTGGCGTACGCGGGCGCCTCGCTGCCGCTGCTGCTCCTGCTGGTCGCCGACTCCCGCCCGGTGGGCGAGATCCTCACCAGCGAGTTCCTCGCCCAGGAGATCGTCCGCAGCGCGGTGGCGACGCTCGGGCTGATCGCCGCCGTACCGCTCACCACCGCGCTGGCCGCGGTCGTGGCCACCGCCGGGCGGCGCACGCCGTCGGCCGGGGCGTCGACGCCGCCGCCGGCCCGGCCACCGGCGGCCCGCGGCGAGGCGCTGGAGGCGCTCGGCGGGACGCCGGCCGACCGGTGGCCCGGCGACCGGGGAAGTACGGATGTCGCATGGTGACACTCCGCTGCGTGACGGCCCGCGTCAAACGCGATGCTGGTCACGCTGGGCAATGTCGAATTCTCGCGATTGGTCGGCTTCCGGGCGTAGATCCCCGGTCGACATCTCGGGTAACCTCGCTGCCGGTCACCGCCGAAGGCGCGCACCCGCGCCTGCGGTGCCGCCGCCCAATCGCCTCCGGGCGAGCCGGGGAACCAGGTACATGGGGTGAATCCGCGCGAGCGGTAGGGGCCACTTCCGTCCCGAACCCGTCAGCTAACCCGGTCGGCGGCCGACGGAAGGGAACACTGTGACGGCACCCCTGCGCCGCTGCTTGACACCCGTGGTGGCCGTGCTCGCCGCGCTCGCCGTGCTGGCCGGCCCGACCCCGGCCTCGGCAGCCCCGCACACCGCCGCCCCCAACCCCTCGGGGCACGCGGAGGACGACGACCCACCGCTCATCAGCGAAGCCGTCACCGCGGCCAACCGGAACTACCTCCAGGCCAAGTCCAAGTTGGACAAGTCGCGCAAGCGGCAGCTCCAGCTCGCGCTCGAGGTGAAGGCGGCGCAGAACCAGCTCGACGCGCTCAGCCCGCAGGTCACCGAGATCGCCGCGCAGTCCTACCGCACCGGTCGCGTCGGCGCGATGGCGATGCTGCTGGAGAGCGACTCGCCCGACTCGTTCGTCCGCCGGGCCAGCGCCCTGGACGAGCTCAACCTGTTCAACGCGCAGCGGCTCGCCGCCATCAACGAGGTGAAGACGCGCGCCGAGCAGGCCAAGATCGCACTCGACGCCGAGGTGCGCGAGCAGGAGAAGCAGACGAACGCGATGGCCCGCGAGAAGGTCGAGGCGCAGAAGGCGCTGAAGCTGGTCGGCGGGCTGGGCTTCACCGGCGGTCTGGTCTCGGCCACCTCACCGGTCGCCAAGATCGGCCCCGGCCGCACCGCCGACGGCGGATGGAAGTCCGAGTCGTGCAGCGAGAACGACCCGACCACCTCCGGCTGCGTCACGCCGCGCACCCTGCACGCGTACAAGGAGGTCAAGCGCGCCGGCTTCAACCGCTTCGTGGGCTGCTACCGCCCCGGCGGGCCGTGGGAGCATCCCAAGGGCAAGGCGTGCGACTGGTCGTTGCAGAACAGCGGCTTCGCACCGTGGCACAACAACGACACCCGCCGGTACGGCAACGAGGTGGCCGCGTTCCTCATCCGCAACGCCGACCGGCTGGGCATCTACTACGTGATCTGGAACCGGCAGATCTGGTTCCCGGCCACCGGCTGGAGTTCCTACAGCGGACCGTCGAACCACACCGACCACGTGCACATGTCGCTGCTCTGACGCGTACGCGAAAATGGGGGGTCGCCTTCGGGCGGCCCCTTTTCGGGTGTCCGGCGTGCGGTCAGCCGGCGAGCGCCGGGTCCGCCGGTGCGGCCGGCGCGGGCAGCGGGGCCGGCGACTGCGCCACCGTCCGCACCTCGCCGCCGCTGAGCCGGTAGGACATGCCGACCACCGCGCACGCTCCCCCGGCCACCCGCTCGGCCAGCACCGTCGAGCGGGCCAGCAGCGTCTCCACGGTCTGCGCGATGTGGACGTCGATGATGCCGTCGAGGTCCGCGACCTCCTGCCGGGCGGCCCGGAGCAGGCTGGGCGAGACGGCGTCCACCACCGCGCCCAGGTGCCCGGCCGGCGCGGAGCCGGTGCGGACCGCTTCCCGGGCCGCCTGGACCGCGCCGCACGAGTCGTGACCGAGCACCACCACGAGCGGCGTGCCGAGCACGGTCACCGCGTACTCGACGCTGCCGAGCACCTCGGGGCCGGCGGTGTGCCCGGCGGTACGCACCACGAAGAGGTCGCCGAGACCGCGGTCGAAGATGATCTCCGCGGCGAGCCGGGAGTCGGAGCAGCCGACGATCACCGCGAACGGGTGCTGGCCCTCGGCGACCGCGGCCCGGTGCCCGGCGTCCTGGTTCGGGTGCTGCGGCACGCCGGTGACGAACCGGTGGTTACCGGCCCGCAGTTCGGCGAGTGCCTCATCGGGGGTACTCGGGGTCATCGCAGCTCACCTCGTCCTCGGGCGGAACGACCGGGCCGGCCGGCGGCGGTGTCGGCCTCGCGACCCACCGTCACACGGGACCGAAGGCACGTCAAGATTTCGTGATACGCATTTCAGGCGTCACGGCCGCGCCGCGCTCCGGTTCCGACCAACTGCCCCGAACGCCATACGATGGCCACCATGGCGACCACACCAGGTGAGGACGGGAGCCGCCGGCACTGGACCTTCCTCACCAACCACGGGCACGTGCTGCTGGCCATCGCGCGCAACCCCACCGCGCGGCTGCGGGACGTGGCGGACGAGGTGGGCGTCACCGAGCGGGCGGCCCAGGCGATCGTCGCCGACCTGGAGGCCGGTGGTTACCTCCACCGCACCCGGGTGGGCCGGCGCAACGAGTACACGATCAACCCGAACGGCCGCTTCCGGCACCCCGCCGAGGCCGACCAGCAGGTCGGGGCGCTGCTCGACCTCTTCGCCGCCGACCAGTCGGCCATGGACGCCACCACCGAGCGGTGACCGCGGCCGGGCGCACGCCCACGCCCCGCACGCGTCCGGTCGCGACGGTAATCTCACCGCGTGCGCGACAGCTTGCGGCCGGACCGGACGACGGGGCGCCTCCGTACCGGACATCGGATCGGGTCCGTCCTGGCCGGAGCGGCGGTGGCCGCCCTCGTCGGCGGCGCGCTGGCGGTCCCCGCACCCGCGGTGGCCGCGCCGAAGTGCGGGCCCACCGGCGGGCCGGCCCCCACCGAGGTGCCCTGGGCGCTGAGCCGGCTCGATCCGGCCGCCGCCTGGCGGGTCGGCAAGGGGCAGGGCGTCACGGTCGCGGTCGTCGACTCCGGCGTCTCACCGAGCCACCCGCTGCTGCGCGGCCGGGTGCTGCCCGGCGAGGACTTCAACCAGCTCGTCCACCTGCGCGGGCAGTGCGACCTGGTCGGGCACGGCACCATGGTGGCCGGCATCATCGCCGGCCGGGAGGGCAGCGGCTCGCCCTACACCGGCATCGCGCCGGAGGCCCGGATCCTGCCGCTGCGGGTGCTGGCGGAGAACAAGGAGAACTTCGACCCGGACGTGCCGGGTGAGATCGGCCGGGCGATCCGCTGGGCGGTCGACCACGACGCCGACGTGATCAACCTGTCCCTGGTCACGCTCGACGACCCGGCGTTGCGGTCGGCGGTCGCCTACGCCCTCGGCAAGGGCGTGGTGGTGGTCGCCTCCGCCGGCAACCGGCAGGAGAACCGGGAGGACCGGCCGGCCTACCCGGCGGCGTACCCCGGGGTCATCGCCGTCGCCGGCATCGACGAGCAGGGCGGGCACGTCGGCAGCTCGGTCAGCGCGGACTACGTGGACCTCGCCGGCCCCGGCCTGAACATCGTCGGCCCCGCGCCACAGGGTCCGGGCTACCGGGCCGAGCCGCAGGGCGGGACGAGTTTCGCCACCGCGTACGTCTCCGGGGCGGCGGCGCTGGTCCGCGCCGCGTACCCGGACATCAGCCCCGACGAGGTGGCCTACCGGCTGACCCGCACCGCGGACAACCCGCCCGACGGGCACAACCCGCAGGTCGGCTACGGGATGGTCAATCCCTACCGGGCGGTGACCAGCCTGCTGGGCACCCGGAACGACCCGCCGCTGGGCGCGATGCCCCCGCCCGCCCCGCACGCCGACCCGCTGGCTCGGCAACGCATCGTGGCGGTCTGGGTCGCCGTGGTCGGCGCGCTGCTGGCCGGCGTGCTGCTGACGGTGCGCCCGATCCTGGCACGCGGCCGGCGGCGCGGATGGCGTCCCGGCCGGCGCGACATCCCCCGGGACGCCTGACCGGAGACCCGGAACACAGCACGGCTCCGCCCGACGGGAGCCGGAGCGGAGCCGCGGTGGACCGGTCGAGGGGTCAGCCCCAGACCTTGGAGTTGCTCATCTCCGTGGTCATGTAGTTCTCGCGCGCGATGCCCACCGCGCCGCCGATCTCGTTGAGGACCTTGTTGATGTCCCGCACGGCGGCGTCCCACTGGGCCTGGTGCTGCTGGTAGGCCACCCGGTCCTGGCCCTCCCACTCGAGCTTGGTCAGCATGGCCCGCAGCGTGTCCAGCTTCTCGTCGATGGTCCGCGAGATGGCCTGCATCTGCTGGTTGCTGCTCTCGAGGACAGCGTAGTCAACCTTGATGCTCATCGATTCCTCCTCTGCCTGTCTTCGCGGATCACGGGTTGAGCGCAGCGTGGAACTTGTCCAGCATCTGCTGCTGATCTTCGTCGTTGACCTGGTGCGTCGTGCCGGACTTGTCCAGCAGGTCCGCGATGTTGTCCATCGCGGTGAGCAGCTTGTTCGTGTCCTCGGTCCAGCGGGTCATCAGGCTCTGGAAGCCCGTGGAAGCCTGGCCCTTCCAGGCCATGGCCAGGTCGTCGACCACGTTCCACAGCTTCTTGAGCTCACCGTCGACATCGCTGCGCGTGGACCGCACGTCACTCGCGGCGGTGTGCAGGCTCGCTGCACTGACCTCGAACGCCATGCTTCACACCCTTCCGTCATCTTGTGGCGGCGGATCCGCCGCGCCCCTCCCCCGCGGCAAGGCGAACACACCCCACCGACGGACACATCATCCGAACCGTAGCGGACGACATCCAACCTGCGCAGCCCTGCCAACGGGATCCGGGGCGCACCCTACGAAGTGGACGGTGCGGGTGGTCGCCGCGCGTCCTGACCAGCATCGTCACGCCGAAGACCAGCACCGCGACCAGCAGCGCCGCCACCAACCACAGCAGCGGCTTCCCGAGGGCGCCCTCGACCACCACCAGGATCGCGTCGACGTCCACCGTGTTCGCCATCGTCGGCCGCCCTCCCGCTCAGCGCCGCAGGCCACGGGCCGGGTCGGACTTGTGCCCGAATTGGCCTACGTGGCGGCGCATGTCGGGACCGTAGGGGATGAGTTTGACGAGCCGCGGCAGACGGACCCGGCGGATCTCTGTCACGCCGGGTCCGATGAGGATGCTGTCGGCAGGGCTCAGGCCGGTTGGTGGGACACGACGCCGCCGATTGCCTCGATCATGGTGGCCGTCCGGGGGTCTGGGGCCATCGTGATGCGGAGTCCGTTCATCACGTACCCGAAGGCGACGCCGCTGGCCGGATCGGCGTAGCCGAGCGAGCCGCCGTGGCCGGGGAAGCCGAAGGCGGTGGGTGACCACCACGGCTGTTCCGGCAGCGGCAGGCCGAAACCGAGCGCCGGCCGGGTCGGCACCATCAGCACGCGGTCGATTCCGCTGGCCTGCTCACGGGTGGCGGCGGTGAGGGTAGCCGCGTCGAGGATCCGGACGCCGTCGACCTCGCCGATCAGCCCGGCGTAGAAGCGGGCCAGTGAGGCGGCGGTGCAGATGCCGTTGACCGCGGGGATCTCCGCCGTCCAGGCACGTGGATCGGTGAGGTCGAGCGGCGGGTCGGTCACCATCACCGACCGGACCACCAGCGATGTCGGATCGGTGTACGCGGCGAGCGCCTTCCGTAGCGCTTCCGGCACCGCCTCGGCGGCGGGTGGGGTGGTCGGCTGCTCCACGGTCCGGGCGACCCGGTGCGCCTCGGTGGCGGGTAGGCCGATCCAGAAGTCCAGGCCGAGTGGTTTTCCGATCTCGTCGGCGAAGTACGTGCCCAGGCTGCGGCCGGAGACGCGACGTACCACCTCGCCGACCAGCCAGCCGTAGGTGAGCCCGTGGTAGCCGTGCGCGGTACCCGGCTGCCAGGCCGGTGCCTGTGCGGCCAGCGCGGCGATGACCGGTTCCCAGGTCAACGCCGGCTCCCGCGGCACCGGACGGTCGAGCACCGGCAGCCCCGCCTGGTGGGACAGGAGCCAGCGGACCGGGATGTTGCCCTTACCTGCCGCCGCGAATTCCGGCCAGTAGTCGGCGACGGGTGCGTCCAGGTCGAGTTGCCCGCGCTGGGCGAGCAGGTGCGCGCAGGCGGCGGGCACGCTCTTGGTGGCCGAGTGGACCACCTGGAGGGTGTCTTCCCTCCAGGCGCGACCGGTGGTGGGATCGGCGACTCCGCCCCAGAGCCGAACCACCTCCCGGCCGTGCCGGTAGACGCTGAGGGCCGCGCCGATCTCGGACCGCGTTTCGAAGTTCGCCAGGAACGCCTCCCGAACCGGCTCGTAACCCGTCGCGACGGTGCCACTGACCAGGGACATGTGCTTCTCCTCTTGGAGCGTCGGGCGCGGACGACGACCAGTCCAGGCATGGGCGTCAGGATATCCTGACACTGTAAGTCAGGGAACCCTGACGAACATATGCTTGCGGGATGGCGGAGGAAATGGTTCCGGGGCATGCGGACCTCATCGGGTTCCGGTTGCCCGACGGGACGCTGAGTACCGACGCCGCAGCCCCGGCCGACACCGTCGGATACCGGGCCCGGTGTCGTTGCGGTTGGATCGGAACCAGCGACTATCCGGCCGCCGACGAGGGGCGCTGGATGGCCACCTCCGAGTGGGGTGGACACATCAGGCCGATCCTGGCCGCCACCGCGCCCGGCTGGCTGCTGGGCCGCTCCGACACTCTCCGGGACAACGTCGCCGAGCTCGCCACGACCTGGCCGTTGCAGGCGCTCGGCGTCCTGGCCGAGGTGGAACGCTGGCAACGGCCGCTGACCGAACGGGCCGTGACGGCGGCCCGGGAGGCCGGGCTCTCCTGGGCTGAGATCGGCAAGGCGCTCGGCATCAGCCGGCAGTCGGCGCATGAGCGGTTCCGCAACGTCGCACCGGCCAAGCCACCTGCCTGAGGTCCTCGGCGACGCCCCAGTCGACCCCGTCAGCCTGCGTGCCAGCGCGTCCGGTCAGGCCGGCTCCGTCCAGGCGGTCTGGATCAACTGCTGACCGTCGCGGCGGCGGACCAGGGTGCCCCGGCCCGGCGGCTGCGGACTCGGTCGCAGGTTGCCGAAGACCGCGCCCTCCTCCCGGCTGCCGGACATCAGCAGGCCCGGCGAATCCAGCTCACGCAGGCGTTGCAGCACCGGCTCGTAGAGGGCCCGGGCCACACCACCCACCCGTCGCGTCACGATCAGGTGCAGGCCGATGTCCCGCGCCTGGGGCAGCAGCTCGTGCAGCGCGCTGAGCGGATTGCTCCCGCCGGAGGCGACCAGGTCGTAGTCGTCCACCAGGATGTACAGCTCCGGCCCCCGCCACCAGCTCCGGTCACGGAGCTGCGCGGTGGTCACGTCCGGACCCGGCAGCCGGTTCTGCAGGGCGCTGCGGATCGAGCCGAGACCCTGACTGAACACCTGGTTCGACGGCGCGTAGTCGAGCAGGTGGTCGCCCTCGACCGCGCCCAGCAGGCCGCGCCGGTAGTCGGCGATGACCAGCCGCGCCTGCGCCGGCGTGTACCGCTCGGCGATCCCCCGGGCGATCAGCCGCAGCAGGTTCGTCTTGCCGCACTCGGCGTCGCCGAACACGGTCAGGTGCGGCTCGCCCGCCAGGTCCAGGTGGACCGGGGCCAGCGCCGACTCGTTCACCCCGATCGGGATGCCCGGGACGGCCCGATCGACCACCGTGGCCAACTCGCCGACCGTGAGCCGGCGCGGCAGCAGCCGCACCTTCGGCGCCGGCCGGCCCGGCCAGTTCGCCGCCACGTGCCCGGCCAGCGCCACCGACGCCTCGGTCAGGTCCTCGATGTCACGCCTGCCGTCGATCCGCGAGACCGCGGTCAGGAAGTGCAGCTTGTCGCGGGTCAGGCCGCGGCCCGGCGCGCCCACCGGCACGTTCTGCGCGGCCCGCCGGTCGATCTCCGACTCGGCCGGGTCACCGAGCCGCAGCTCCAGCTTGGTGCCGAGCAGGTCCCGCAGGTTGATCCGGATCTCCGCCCAGCGCACCGCCGTGACCACCACGTGCACGCCGAAGCCCAGCCCCCGGTTGGCCAGGTTGGTGACGGTCTGCTCCAGCTCCTCGTACTCCTGGCGCAGCGTGTTCCAGCCGTCCACGACGAGGAACACGTCCCCGAACGGGTCGTCGGCGAACTCCCCGGCGGCCCGCCGCCGGCGGTAACTCGCCACCGAGTCGATGCCGTGCTGGGTGAACCGGCTCTCCCGCTCGTCGAGCACGGCGACCACCTCGGCCACCGTCCGGCGGACCGCCTCGACGTCGCGCCGCCCGGCGACGCCCGAGACGTGCGGCAGCCCGTCCAGGCTGCGCAACGCGCCGCCGCCGAAGTCGAGGCAGAAGAACTGCACCTCGCGCGGCGTGTGGGTGAGCGCCAGGGAGGCCAGCAGCGAACGCAGCATGGTGCTCTTGCCGCTGAGCGAGGCGCCCACGATCACCACGTTGCCACCGGCCCCGGCGAGATCCACCATCATCGGGTCGCGGCGCTGTTCGTAGGGCCGGTCCACGATGCCCACCGGGACGGCCAACCGGCCCCGGCCCGGCCACTCGGCGGTGGTCAGGCCGAACGTCGGGTGCACGCTCAACGCCGGCAGCAGCTCGGCCAGCCCGGACGGCTCGGCCAGCGGCGGCAACCAGACCTGGTGCGCGGGGCGTCCCCGACCCCGGAGCCGGTCGATCAGCACGTCCAACATGGCCACCGCCCGGCCGTCGCCGGACTGCTCGGGCTCCGGCGCGATCTCCGCCGCGGTCGGCAGCGCCGGCGCCGGCACGTGGTCGACGCCGTACGGCACGACCCGGCGCTGCACCTGCGCCCGGGTGGAGCGCTCCACCTGCCCCGGCGCCCGGTACGGGCCGGACACGTAGGCCGCGCGGAACCGCAGCATGGTGGCCGTGTCGGTCTTCAGGTAGCCGTGGCCGGGCGCGCTCGGCAGCTCGTACGCGTCCGGCACGCCCAGCACGATGCGGCTCTCCACCGCCGAGAACGTCCGCAGGCCGATCCGGTACGACAGGTGGGTGTCCAGCCCGCGCAGCTTGCCCTCCTCCAGCCGCTGCGAGGCGAGCAGCAGGTGCACGCCGAGCGACCGGCCGAGGCGGCCGATCATCACGAACAGGTCGATGAAGTCCGGCTTGGCGGCCAGCAGCTCGGAGAACTCGTCGCAGATGATGAGCAGGCTGGGCATCGGCTCCAGCGGCTCGCCGGCCGCCCGCGCCTTCTCGTAGTCGTAGCGGGAGACGTAGTTGCCGGCCGCCCGCAGGACCTCCTGCCGCCGGTTCATCTCGCCGGCCAGCGCGTCGCGCATGCGGTCGACCAGTGGCAGCTCGTCCGACAGGTTGGTGATCACGGCGCTGGTGTGCGGCAACGCGTCCAGCGAGGCGAAGGTGGCGCCACCCTTGAAGTCGACCAGGACGAAGTTGAGCTCCGCCGAGGAGTGCGTCACGGCCAGCGCGCCGACCACGGTCCGCAGCAGCTCGCTCTTGCCGGAGCCGGTCGCGCCGATGACCAGGCCGTGCGGGCCCATGCCCTCGTGCGCGGACTCCTTGAAGTCCAACTCGACCACGTTGCCGTCCGGCCCCAGGCCGAGCGGGATGCGCAGCCGGTCCCGGTGGCTGCGGGGACGCCAGGTCTGCGCGGTGTCCACGGTGGCCGCGTCGCCGACGCCGAGCAGGTCGGGCAACTCCATGCTGCGGGCCAGCGGCTCGTCGGTGCTGGCGCCCTGCTGCTGGGAGAGCCGGAACGGGGCGATCTGCCGGGCCAGCCCCTCGGCCGCCGGCCGGGTCAACCGGTCCGGCCGGCCGAGCCGGGGTGCGGTGGCGGCGCCGATCAGCCCGAGCCCGGTGCCGTCGCCGACGTCCAGGCCGAGCAGCCAGCGACCGGCGTCCCGAGGCACCGTGCCGGACAGGTCCACCACTGTGGTGCCGAGCAGCCCCGGCCCGGTCAGCGCACAGGTCGCCGAGACCTCGCCGCCGTCGAGCACGACCACCACGTGCGGCGCGGTGGTGAGCGGCTTCGCCTCCGGGGCGAACCGGGGACGACCACCCAGCTCGTGGGCGAGCGCCGACTCCGCCTCGGCCAGGGCGGCGAAGACCAGCCGGCGCGCGCCCGCCGCGTCCGTACGCACCGGGTGCTGGGCGTGCGGCAACCACTTGACCCAGTCCCAGTCCGGCTGCCGGTCCGACGCGGCCACCACGACCACCAGCAGGTCCTCCGGGGCGTGGAACGTCACCAGCTGGCCCAGCGCGGCCCGCGCCAGGTCGAGCACCGGCTCCCGGTCGCCGCGCACCGCGACCCGGCTGAACGCGCGCAGCGACAGCGCGGTGGGCAGGTCCGGCACGCTGGAGTGGGCGCGGACGAACCGGCGCAGCGCGATCGCGCTCATCGGTTCCAGGTCCTCCACCGGCTTGGTCTCCGGCGGCACGATCTCCACCGCCAGCCGCTGCGGGCCGAGCGCGATGCGTACCTCGCCGAAGTCGTCCTCGGTGGGTCGCCGCTCCCACCGCCGGCGCGAGGCGGCGATCGACCAGAGCGCGTCCGGCTCCGGGTGCCGCCAGGTCATCGCGGCGCGCTGCTGCTCGGCCGCCCGCCGGGTGCGCTTGCGCATCTGCGCCAGGTAGCGCATGTAGTCGCGCCGCTGGGCGTTCAGCTCGGCCTTGTCGTTGCCGCCGTTGCCGAGCGTGCCGACCGCCATGCCCAGCATGGACACGCCGAACAGGCCGCCGGCCACGTACGTCATCATGCCGCCACCACGGCCGGCGTAGAGGAAGGCCATCGCGCCGACGCCGCAGAGCATCGGCAGGATCATCAGCACCTGCCCCATGCCCTTGGCCTGCGGCTCGGGCAGCTCGGGCGGGGACTCCAGCAGCACCTCACCGCGCGGCATCGCCGGCCCCGGTTGACGCGGTGGCCGGCGGAACACCACCGTACTCACGGCTCTCCCCTCACCCAGAGGTCCGCCACCGCCGGCGAGCGTCGGGTGGGCGACCTGTGCGACCGCCATCGTAGGTAATCTCCCGGGGGCGTCGTGGACCCGTGGGGCGACGTCGACGGCCGGGGCGGATCGTAGGCGAGCACGAGGAGGCCACTGTGGCGACGAAGGCGGCGACCGGCGGGCTGAGCCGGATCACCATCGTGGCGCCACGGACCCGGATGGACCTGGCCCTGCCGTCCGACGTGCCCCTGGCCGATTTGCTGCCCACGCTGCTGCGCTACGCCGGCGAGGAGCTCGCCGACGAGGGGGTGCGGCACGGCGGGTGGAGCCTGTCCCGGCTCGGCGGGCAGCCGCTCGACGGCGGGCGCACCGCCGCGCAGCTCGGCGTCCGTGACGGTGAGGTGCTCTACTTCAACCCGCGGGCCGCCACCGCGCCCGAGATCGTCTTCGACGACGTGGTGGACGCCGTCGCCACCTCCACCACGCAACGCGCCGGCGCCTGGCAGGTGGGCACCACCCGGGCGTACGCGGTGCTCCTCGCCTCCTCGGCGCTGGCCGCCGGCGCGGTCGCGGCGCTGTTCGCCGGGCCGCCGCACCTGCCCGGCGCGGTGGCCGCCCTGGTGGTCGCGGTCGCCCTGCTGGTCGGCGCCGCGGTGCTGTCCCGGGCGGCCGGCGACAGCCGCACCGGCGCGGTGCTGGCCCTGGTCGGGGTCGGTTACGCGGGGGTCGGCGGCCTGCTGGTGCTCGCCGGGGACCGGCCGCTCGACGCGCTGGCCAGCCCGCACGTGTTGCTCGCCGGCACCGCCGTGGTGCTCTTCGGCGCGCTCGCCGCGCTCGCCGTCGGGGACCGGATGCCGCTGTTCCTCGGCACCGTCGGCGTGGGCGCGGCGGTCGGCTTCGGCGCGGTCCTCAGCCTGGCCTTCGGCATCGACGCGGCCGCGTCGGCAGCGGTGGTGTCGACAGTGGCGTTCGGCGCGCTGCCGGCGCTGCCGATGCTCGCCTACCGGCTCGCCCGGCTGCCGGTGCCGTCGATCCCGACCGGCCCGGAGGACCTGAAGACCGACACCGAGTCGGTGGACGGCCCGTCCGTGCTGCGCGACAGCGAGCGGGCCGACGGGTTCCTCACCGGTCTGCTGTGGACCGTCGCCCTGCTGGTGCTCGGCGGCGAGGTGGTGCTGGCCACCGACGGTCGGCTTCCGGCGGTCCTGCTCTGCCTGGTGCTCGCCCTGCTGTCGCTGCTGCGGGCCCGCCCGTTCCTCGGCCGCAACCAGCGCACCCCGGTGCTGGTCGCCGGCACCCTCGGCCTCGGGCTCGTCGCCACGGCGGTCTTCGACGCCGGCTCGCTGCCGGTGCGGCTCGGCCTGATCCTCGGCGGGCTGACCGTGCTGGCCGTGATCAGCCTGGTCTACGGGCTCACCGTGGCCGGCAAGCGGATCTCCCCGGTCTGGGGACGCATCCTCGACATCGTCGAGATCCTGCTGATCGTCGCGCTGGTGCCGCTGGCCGTCTGGGTCTGCGGCGCGTACGGCTGGATCGTCAACCTTCGACCGTGACGGTGCCCATCGCGGTGCCCACAGGCGCGGTGGCGTAGACGCCGGGCCCGTGCTGGCCGTCCAGCGGGCGGGCCGGCACACCGGCTCGGCGGGCCATCTCCCGGACGGCCTTCACCAGCGCCTCGGCGTGCCCGTCCATGGCGGCCACCCGCAGCAGCGGGGGGACCCGCCGGCCACCGGGGAGCACCACCGCCGCGACCGTGTGCGAGGGCGCGGAGGTGGCGGTGACCGCGTCCACCAACGCGCCCAGCGAACCGTTGGGGCGGACCCGCAGCGCCAGGCAGCGCTGGGTCCAGCCGCCCCCGCGCAGGCCGGTCCAGGTCTCGGTGGGGGACTCCGGCGCCAGGTCGAGACCGGCCCCGGCGACCACCGCCGCGTGCAGTTCGTCGCGGCCCAGCACGCGGTGGCCGAGGCCGGCGGCGTGCAACGCCTTGCCGAGCCGGCCCACCCCGGCCGCCACCGTCCGGTGCACACCGCGCAGGCCGCCGCCGCGGCTCACCGTCTCGGCCCGGGCGTCGCCCACCGCCAGCCGCAACGCCACCCACACGGTGCGGTGGGCGGCCGGTGGCGCCCCCGGCGCGGGGTACCAGACCAGGGTGTGCGAGACGACCTGGGTCTGGGTGACCGGGCCGGCGAAGTCGGCGAGCACCGCGAGGGCACGGTCCACGGTCGCCGCCTCGATCGATCCGGCGGGCGCGCCGGGCCGGCCGGTCAGCGCCACCGCGGCGAACCAGCCCCGGTCGTCCTGGCCGATGCCGAGCCGGGTGCCGCGCTCGGTCAGCTCCACCACGGTCAGCTCGGGGGCGAGCGCGGCCAGCCGGGGGTCACCGCCCGGCAGCGCGCCCCGGGCCCGGCCCCGACGGCGACGCAGCCGGCGGCGGAGCATCAGGTCCTCGTACCACCATCGGCCGCCCCGCCGGGCGAACGCGGCCACCACGGCCACCACGGCCGGCAGCGCCACGGTGGGCAGCAGCCAGGCCGGGCCGGCGGTGGCGAACCAGACGGCGAGCGCGGCGCACTCGACCACCACGAGCTGACCGACGACGACCGACCCGAGGCGGCCCCGCCGCCGCCGGTCCGCCGGCGTGACCGGCCGGTCCGCCGGGGCGGGGGCGGTGGCCGTACGACCGGGTGGCGCCTGGAGCTGCGTCATCGGTGAGCGTCCCTTCTCCGACATCGGGGCACCTGCCGGCGGGGTGCGTCGCCGGGCGCGGACGGGGTCCGGCGCACCCCCGACGGCCCCTTATCGTAGGGAAGCCCGCGGCGCTGTTCGGACCTGATCGTCGCGGGACCCACCCCGGCCGTGGAGGTTAGTCATGCGGACCCGCCGCGATCAGGTGCAGGCGTACCGCTTCGTCACCCGCCGCATCGTGTCGGCGCTGCTCTCCGGCGACCCGGAGACCAACGACCTGCCGATGCGCCGGCTCGGCATGGCGGTGTTCGGCAGCGTCATCGCCGCGGCGGTGGTCCTCGGCGGCGTGGGCGCGTACGGGCAGCTGACCAGCAACTCCGCCCCGCTGGAACCGAACACCGTGGTGATCGAGCGGGAGACCGGCGCCACCTACTGGTTCGGTGAGGACCGGGTGCTGCACCCGACGCTCAACTACGCCTCGGCCCGGCTCGTCGTCGACGACGCGTCGGCGGAGGTGCGCACCATGTCCCAGGCGTCGATCCGGGACCGGCCCCGCGGCCGGCTGGTCGGCATCGTGGGCGCGCCGGACGACCTGCCCGACCGCGGGTCGCTGGTCGGGCTCCCCTGGTCGGTCTGCGACGTACCGGATCCGAACGACCCGCAGCGCTCGACCACCCGGCTGCTGATCGACCGGCCGCTGACCGGCGGCACTCCGCTGACCGACCGGGCCGTCCTGGTCCGCACGAGCGAGGCCCGCTGGCTGCTGACCGGCGGCTCACGGCTGCGGGTGGCCGGCGACGAGCAGGCGCTGGTGGCGTTGCGGATGGCCGGCGCGGCCAACCTCGCGGTCGGCCAGCAACTGCTCAACGCGGTGCCGGTGGGCCCGGCGCTGCGCAAGCCCACGATCGGCGGGGACGGCGGCCCGAGTGGGCTGACCGTGGCCGACCGGCCGGCCCGGATCGGCCAGGTCTACCAGGCCGCCGGCCAGTTCTACGTGCTCACCCGGCAGGGCCTGGCGGCGGTCGGCGAGGTCGCCGCGCGACTGCTGCTCGGTGGCGGCGGCGGGGTCACCGACATCACGCCGGACGAGGCCGGCCGGCTCTACACCGACCAGCGGCTGGAGGCGGACGGGCTGCCGGCCCGGATGCCCACGCTGCACGAGGTCCGCCCCGGCCGCACCGTGCTCTGTGCCACCTACCGGCCGGGCCCGGTCGGCCAGCCGCCCGCCACCACGCTGGAGGTCTTCGACTCCCCGCCGGCGGAGCTGATCGCGGCGACCGCGTTGCCGACACGGCAGGGCGCCCGGGACGCGGTCCGCACCGCCGAGAGCGTGCTGCTGCCCGGCGGCAAGGGCGCGTTGGTGCAGGCCACCGCCGGGGAGAGCGGCAAGCCGGCGGCCGGCGCCACGGTCTACCTGATCACCGCGCAGGGGGTCCGCTACCCGCTCGGCACCGCCGCCGGCGACGCCCGGAGCGCGCTCGGCTACGGCGACGTGAGCCCGGTGCCGGTGCCCGCCTCGCTGCTGGCGCTGGTGCCGACCGGGCCGACCCTGGCCCGCGCGGACGCCATGACGTACTTCGATGCGGCGGCGACGCCGGAGCGCGCCGCGACACCCGCGCCCGACGGCGGGGCGGCCTCGGTCCAGGGCGGCTGACCGGCCGACGTGGAGCGGAGCCGTCAGGGGCCACCCGGGTTGGCGCGGTTGGACTAATCTGAGCGTGGCCACCGGCTCTCGACGAGGACGACGGGGATTCCGCCATGACCGGGCGCACGACAGTCGACATGCTCTCCCTGGAGGATTTCCACAGGCGGCTCGAGCGGCGTCTGCACCAGGCCGAGTCGGTGTTGCGCACGCTCAACACCGAGATGCAGTGCCGGCCGCCGGCGCTCGGCACGTTCACCGACGCGACCGACAACTCACGTCGTTACGCCGAGACGCACCAGAGCTACGTCGAGCACGTCGACCGGCTGCGCCGGGCGGTCCTGGCCGCCCGCGAGGCGACCGCGACGATCATGACGAACTACCGGACCGCCGAGGCCCGCAACGCCGCCGCGGCCGCCGACATCGCGGCCGCCCTCACCGGGCTGAACGAGGCGATGAAGCAGCCGAAGGAGGATCCCCGTGTCTGAATACACCCGGCGCTACGAGCACGTCAGCCACGAGGAGCTCTACCAGGGCGTCAACGCCGGCGACCCGGCGCAGATCGAGGGGCTGAGCGCCCGCTGGACCTCCCTCAAGGGCACGCTCGACGACCTGTCCCGCGACCTCACCGCCGACCTGGACGCGCTGGCGAAGACCTGGACCGGTGACGCGAGCCGCGAGTTCCAGCGCCGGCTCACCATGGTCGCCGGCTACTCCGGCAACCTCGCCGAGGGCATGACCGGCATCCGGCAGGCGCTCGACATGATGGCCGGTGACCTGCGGGCCGCCCAGGCCGAGGCGGAGAGCCCGGAGAAGACCGACGACCACGACAAGCTGCTCTCCGGCGCCGGCAAGGGCTTCCTGCTCGGCGGCGGCCCGGGCGCGGTGATCGGCGGCATCATCGGCCACCAGCAGGACGAGGCCGAGCAGGAGAAGGCGCACCAGCGGATGGTGCAGGTGGTGGCGAAGCTGGCCGAGGGCTACGACTTCTCGGCGTACGGCCGGGTCGTCGCGCCGGAGCCGCCCGGCAGCGAGCTGCCTGGCCACCACGTTCCGAAGGACCCGACGCTGCACGACGGCCCGTCGGTCAAGACGCCGTCGTCCGGCCCGAGCCTGGGCAGCTTCGGTCCCGGGGCGCACGGCACCGCGACCACCTCGGGCGTGCACCACACGGCCCCGACCAGCGGCACGCCGGGTGACGGCGCACCGGGCGGCGGCCACCCGGGCGGCCACCCCGGCGCGGGCGCTCCGGGCTCGGTCACGACCGGTGGCACTGTCGACCCGACCGGCACCTCGCTTGCCGGCGCCGGCCCGCTGACCACCGCCACCGGCGGTCCGACGATCGGCGGCGGCCCGGGTTTCGGCCCCGGCGGCGCCAACCCGACCGTGCCGGCCGGCGGGGGCGGGCTCTTCGGCGGTCCGGGCGTGCTGAGCACCGGCGCGCTCGCCGGCACCAGCTCCAACGCGGCCTCCGCCGGCCGGTTCGGTGGCGTGCCCGGCGCGGAGAGCCGCTCGGCGGCCGGCACCGGGCGGCTCACCTCCGGCCGGGGGCTGGTCGTCGACACGGAGGGCAGGTCGGCCAACCGCGCCGGCGCCACCGGGCGGCCCGCGCTGGCCGGCCGCAACGGGGTGCTGGGCGCCCGCGGCAGTTCCGACGACGACGAGTCCGAGGGCCGGCTGACCTGGCTCACCGAGGACGAGATGGTCTGGGGGGACGGCAAGGCCGCCCCGCCGCCGGTGCTCGACGGCAACTGACGTCGGCACGGCTGACGGCGCGGCACCCGGGGGCGGATGCCACGCCGTCGCGGCCGGTCAGCAGCACAAGCCGGTCAGCAGAACGCGCCGGCCCGGGCACCGCCGTCCTGCCGGGTGGTACGGAAGTCGCAGAGGTCGTAGCCGTTGTCGGTGAGCGTGGCCTGCACGTCGGCGAGCTGCGCCGCGTCCAGCGCGGGCTGGCGGGACAGCACGAAGCCGCTGCTGCGGTCCGGGTCGCCGACGACGGCCCAGCGGTAGTCCGGGTCCAGCCCGATCACCACGTAGTTCGGGCCGCCCAGATAGATCCACCGGTCGCCGAGCCGGACGAAGGTGACGGTCAGCGCCGAGTCGGCGGGCGGGTTCTCGCTGCGGGCCCGCCCGGTGACCGTGCTGGTGGTGCCGAGGATCGTCCGGCAGGTGTTGCGGACGCCGATGGTGCCGTCGGGCTGGACGTCGTACCGGGCCTTGACGTTCTTGAAGCACTGGATCTCGAACCACTGCGGGATCGCGGCGACCTGGTACCAGTCGCCGGCGTACCGGTCGACGTCGACGTCGGCGACCGGGCGCAGTGGCCCGGTGTCGACAGCGGTGGTCGCGGCGTGGGCCGGGGTGGCGCCCAGGACGGTGGCGGCGGTCAGCGCGGCGACCAGTGCGGTAGTGGTGCGGCGTGCGCCCATGGCTTCTCCTCGCGGTGGGGGATCGTCCGCCGCAGTGTGCCCCACCCGACCTGCCGAAAACTGTCACTAATCTCATCGCTGTCGATGCATCCGGCGCCGGTGCCCGGAGCGAAGGAAAAGGTCTGTCCACAGCGATCCGTGGGGCGGCTCACCCAACCGGCAAGATCGTCGAGCTGCGCGAGCGGGCATCAACCGATAGGTTGAGGGGGTGCTGCCCGTAGCGTTCGCCTCGTCCGTCTGGACGGCGATGCTGCGTCGGATCGCCCGCACGGCCGTGACCACCCTCGCGTTGATCGCCGGCCTCCAGGGCATCGCCGCCACGCCCGCCGACGCCGGCACCGCGACGCGTCCCGCCGGCATCACGGTGACCGACACCCGGGCACCGTCGACCGTCGACACCGGCCACGACGCCACGTCGACCACGTCGGTTGCCGGCCCCGAGGCCGCCGCCCCGTGGGCGGTCACCCAGCCGGCCACCGGGCCGTCCGTCGACCGGGCCGACGACGCGTTCGCCGCGCCGGCCCCGGCCGTCGAGGTCACGGTCGCCGCCGACCCGGGCCGGGCGGCCATCGCCCGCCGCGGGCCTCCGCGCGCCTGACGGGCCACCTTTCCGGTACGCCCCGGCGCGGCCCCACCGAAGGCCGCCCCACCCGCGTATTCCGTCGCGCCCCGCCGCGCACTCCGCCCGACGCCCGGGCCCCCACCGTCGATCGTCAATCGTTCCACCGCGAGGTGCTGGTATGCAGACCGTCTTCTCCACCGTCCTGCCGGACGTCCCCGCCGCCGCCGTGATCTGGCTGGCCCTGCTCGCCGTGGCGGCGGTCGTGATCGCCGCGCTGGTCGTCCGTCCCACCCGGTTCCGTTCGGTGTTCGGCGAACGGATCAGTGAGGCCGCCCGGCCGAGCAGCATCGACCGGGCCGAGCAGGACCGGGAGCGGACGCGGGAACGGACCCGGTACGCGGACGAGGTGTCGGTGGCCGCGTCCCGCGCGACGGTGACCGCCGAGCGGCGCCGGGCCGAGTGGCTGGCCGCCCAGGACGAGGCCGAAGCCGCCTGGCTGGCCTGCCAGGCCGCGGAGGAGGACGTCCGCCGGCTGGCCGCCGCCGCGGCGCTGCCGCTGCCCCGGACCGCCCGCACCCCGGCCGAGTACGCGGACCGGGAGCGCTGGCTGCACCGGGCGGCGCTGGACGCCCAGTGGCGCAAGGAGATCAGCGTGCAGCAGCTCAGCGACATCCTCGGCGGGCGCGGCTGGGACCCGAGCCGGCACCCGGTGGAGCAGGAGCTGCTGCTGCGCCGGCTGGTGCGGGACAATCTCCGGGCCCGGCAGCATGCCGCGTCGGAGCGGGAGCAGGCCGCGTGGCGGGCCGCCGAGACGGCCGCCGCCGCGGCGCGGAGCCTGCACGAGGAGGCGTTCGCGGCGCTGCACCCGGTCGCCGAGCCGCAGGCGGCACTCTCCATCGTGGGCTTCACCGGCCCGGAGAACACGCGGGAGCTGCCGGTCGCGGAGACCACCCGGGAGTTGACCCCGGTGGCCCGGGGCCGGGCGGCCGTGCCGGCATACTGACCGTCCGGGCGGCGGCGGCCCGGCTCCGCTAGCGTGGTGTCGTGTCCCGTGAAGCGTGGGTGCTCGTCGTTCTCGCCGCCGTCGTCGCGGTCGCGACCTTGGTCGGCGCCGTGCTGCTCGCGATCCGGGTGGTCCGCACCCGTCGCATGCTGGGCACACTCGGCGCCGGCGGCAAGGTGGCCTTCTACGGCGCGTTGATCTACACGATCCTGCCGGTGGACCTGCTTCCCGACCCGATCTACCTGGACGACATGGGCGTGCTGGCCGGCGCGCTGTTCTATCTGGGTCGGCTGGCCGCCAAGCACCGGGCGGCGCAACGGGTCACGCGCGACGCCCCGGCCACGCCGTTGCCGGCCGCCCCGCCGCGCCGACCCTGACCGACGCCGCTCCACACGGGCGCCGACCCTGACCGACGCCGCTCCGCACGCGGCGGAGGGACGCCGGTCAGGGCGTCGTCCGGTCGGCGCTACTCGCCGTCCATCCGCATGCTCGGCCACCATCC
This sequence comes from Micromonospora sp. NPDC018662, assembly GCF_044391475.1. Taxonomy (NCBI): domain Bacteria; kingdom Bacillati; phylum Actinomycetota; class Actinomycetes; order Micromonosporales; family Micromonosporaceae; genus Micromonospora; species Micromonospora sp. NPDC018662. The sequence continues at coordinate 752,025 of NZ_JBISAC010000001.1, read as the reverse complement.
GTAGACGCCCGAGCCGACCCGCCAGGACCCGAACGGCACGGTGAACCCGCCGGCCGGCGTCGAGGTGAACGTGTGCAGGCCCAGCCCGTTGTCCGGGTACTTGTAGAGGACGGCCAGGTCGTCCCGCCGGTCACCGTTGTAGTCGCCGCCGACCAGCTTGATGCTGGCGAACTGCCCGAAGATCGACGACGACCACGACTCGACCGGGTCGGTGAAGGTGCCGTCGGTCTTGCCGGTCCAGGTCAGCAGGCGCAGCTTGTTGTCCTTGGTCTGGAGGGCGGCCACGTCGGCCCGCCCGTCACCGGTGAAGTCGCCGTCGACGATCTTCAGGGTGGCGAGGGCACCCGGCGCCTTGTCCGCCGCGACGGACCACGAGGTGTAGCCGGCGCCGAACTTGCCGTCCGCCTGCCCCGGCCAGGTGATGGCCGCCATCGAGCCGTTGGCGTACGCGTAGAAGAGGCTGGCGTCGGCCCGCCCGTCGCCGGTGACGTCGCCGGCGAAGACGCTGGTGCTGGCCCAGTTGCCGAAGTTCGGCGCCCGCCACGCCTCGATCGGGGCGTCGAACCCGCCGTCGGGTCGGGCGAGCCAGTTGATCCACGCCTCGTCCCCGTTGGCGTAGCCGTAGAAGGCCGTGAGGTCGGCCCGGCCGTCGCCGTTGATGTCGCCCGACGCCATCTTCATGCTGGTCAGGTGGCCGAAGTTGGGCGACGTCCAGGAGCGGACCGGTGCGCCGTGGGTGCCGTCCGGGCGGGTGACGAACGTGTCCAGCGCGAACGCGTTCGCGGTGGTGGTGGACATGACCGCGACGTCGTCGACGCCGTCGCCGTCGAAGTCGTCGTTGAACACCTTCATCCGGTCCGTGGCGTACGCGCCGGCGCCGCCCCGCCAGGTGCCCAGCGGGCTGCCGAACCCGCCGGTAGAGGTGGCCGGGAACGTCTGCGGCGCGATGTCGCCGTTGGCGTAGACGTACAGGAAGTTGATGTCGGCGTACTGGTCGGTGGCCGGCCCCTGCGGCATGGTGGCGGCGAGCCACGGGCCGAGGTCGTCGACCCGGGTGTCCACCGCGTCCCGGCGGGTCTCCGTCTCGGCGAGGCAGCCGCCCTGCCAGGAGGAGCGGTGCAGGCCGACCAGCCGGGGCGTGCCGCCGGTGGTGCGGACGGTCGGGCCGCCCAGGTCGCCCCGGCAGATCCCGGCCGTGCCGGTGCCGAGGATGCCGGCCGTGGTGGCGCCGACGCTCTGCACCTCGAACGGGCCGGCGTGCAGCTGGTCCGGCACCCAGGTGGTGGCCGTACGGCCGAAGCCGGCGGCGGTGAGCTGCTCGCCCACGACCGGCGCGGGGCCGAGCGCCACCGGTGCGACGTCCGCCCGGCGGGTCAGCCGCACCAGCGCGACGTCGCGGTCGGGGTGCGGCACGACCCGGAAGGCCGACGACGTGGCACCCGTCGACGCGGTCAGGTCGGGTCGGCCCACGGTGACGGTGGTGGGCCGGGCCGGCTTGCCGTCGACGACGGGCTGGCCGTCGAAGCTGAAGCAGCTCTTGGCGGTGAGCACCCACCAGGGGTCGACGAGCGCACCGCTGCACGAGCGGTCGGCGGGGCCGATCGAGATCTTGGCGGCGAAGGCGTAGGAGCCGTCGGTGACGGCAGCGCCGCCGGTGACGGCCTGGGCGGGTGTGGTTGCGGCTGCCCCGGCCAGCAGGACCGCGGCGAGCAGGCCGGCGCCGCGAACGGCGACCCGGCGGTACGGCAGTGACACGACGTTTCCCCCGATTCGAACGACGCCCACCGCACGGTGGGCGCACGGGGTCACCTTATGAAGCGTTCGATTCACCCACTGTCCACCTTGGCATGAAGAAGAGCACACGCGGCAGCCCTTGCGCCGGACATCGGGCATGGAATATGTCTCGTCGTCCGGCGCACCGCCGGCCCGGCATGTGATGATCGGCTCCGGACGAGCGAGGAGACGGCATGGCGGGGCAGCACCGGTTGGATCCGCACGACGGGCGCGTCGCGCGCTTCTTCGCCGACCGGCACCTCGCCACGTTGACCACGTTGCGCGCCGATGGCACCCCGCACGTCGTACCGGTCGGGGTGACCTTCGACCCGGAGGCCGGCCTGGCCCGCGTGATCACCTCGGGCGGCTCGGCGAAGGCGCGGCACGTGGCCGCCGCGGGGCCGGCCGGCACGCCGGTGGCGGTGTGCCAGGTCGACGGCCGCTGGTGGTTGACCGTGGAGGGGCGGGCGGTGGTGCGGCGCGACCCGGCGTCGGTGGCCGAGGCCGAGCGCCGGTACGCCGAGCGCTACCGCACGCCGCGCCCGAACCCGGAGCGGGTGGTGCTGGAGATCGCGGTGACCCGCCTGTTGGGAAGCCTGCCCGACTGAGTCGTTCGTCCGGTTCCACGGTGGCGGCGACCACGCCCGGAAATGGGCGACCGACCTGGGCCGTTGCACTCCCCGTACGCCGAGCGCCACTCCCGGTGCCACGTCTCCCGTCGCGGAGCGTCGACCCCCGAATGGAGCCTCGCATGAACCCGATCGTCCGTAGGTGCCTGCTCTCCGTCGCCGGCCTGGCCGCCGCCGGCAGCGCCGTGGCCGGCCCGGTCACGGCCGCGCACGCCGCCCCGGCCCCGGTCAAGGGCAAGGGTGACCGCAGCGCCGACTACGAGTACCAGGCACAACCGAACTTCTTCTACTGCGGGCCGGCGTCGACCCGGATCGCGCTCTCGGCCGAGGGCCGGGACGTCAGCCAGGACGAGCTGGCAGCCAAGCTCGGCACCACCGAGAACGGCACCGACTCGGCAGTCGACGTCACCCGGGTGCTCAACGAGTACACCGGCGGCAAGTACCGGACCACCGAGATCCGCGACGAGGTGGCCACCCGCGAGCAGGTGGCGCGGCTGCGCGCGGACATCCGGACCGCCGTGGACGCCGACCGCCCGGTGGTGGCGAACATCCTCGGCGGCGCGCGGGACGTCGACGGGGTGGAGCACAGCTACCCCGGCCACTACGTCACCGTGGTGCGCTACACCGACGACGGGAACACGGTGCTGATCGCCGACCCGGCCCGGCCGGACGAGCCGACGTACTGGATGAGCGTGACCGAGTTGGCCAACTGGATCGCCGGCCGGGGCTACAGCGCCTGACGCGCCGGACACGACGAATCCCGGGTGCCCGTTCGGGGCGGCCCGGGATTCGTCCTCGGGTGCTCAGCGCCCGGTGTCGCCCTCTCCGGTGCGCTGCTGCGCCATGTCGACGCCCTTGTCGATCTGCTGGTCGTACTTGCCGCCGGTGCGCTTGTCGACCATGTCACCGGCCTTCTCGATGCCCTGGTCCACCTGCTTGTCGTGCTTGTCGGCGAAGTCCCGGGCCTTGTCCATGAAGTCACTCATGTCGCATCTCCCTTCGGTACCTTGAAAGCCTTCCCTGCGGCCGGGGGCGCAAACACCGGCCGGGCGTCGACGGCCCGGGTGTCGGATTCACCCGCGTCGGGTACCAACGGCCACGATCGAGGAGGCGACGTGGACGACGACGCTGGCACGCCCGACCCGGCCCGCCCCGCCGGGGCCCGACCCGACACCGCACGGTCCGACACCGGGCGGTCCGATTCCGGGGGCTCCGTGCTGCTGCCACACCCGGGGCCGCGGCAGACCTGGGCGGGGCTGCCTTGGCCGGTGCGGACGGCGGTCACCTGGAGCCTCTGTCTCCTGGTGGTGGCCACCGGGCTGTGGCTGCTCGGGCGGATCGCGGTGCTGCTGGCGCCGCTGGCCGTGGCGTTGGCCGGCACGCTGTTCCTGACCGCGCTGCTCGACCCGGTGCTGGTGCGGCTGCGCCGGCTCCGGGTGCCGGCCGCGCTCGCCGCGCTGCTCACCGTCCTGCTGCTGCTCGGGGTCCTGGTCGGGGCCGGCGTCCTGGTCTGGAACCTCACCGCCAGTCAGTTCGGGGAGCTGAGCCAGCAGCTCGACGAGGGCCTGCAACGCAGCCGGGACTTCGTCACCTCCACGCTGCCGGTCAGCGACCAGCAGCTCGACAAGCTGGTCGAGCAGATCCGCCAGGGCGTGAGCGCCGGCGCCCCCGACCCGGTCGCCGGTGCGCAGAAGGTCGCCGAGGTGGCCGGCGCGCTGCTGCTCGGTCTGGTCCTCCTGTTCTTCCTGCTCAAGGACGGCCGGTCGATGTGGCACTGGGTGCTGCGCCGGCTGACCGGACCGCGTCGCGAGGTCACCGCCGAGGCCGGCCGGGCCGGCTGGCGGACGCTCGGCGCGTACAGCCGGGGGACGATGATCATCGCGGCGATCGACGCCATCGGCATCGGGCTGGCGCTGGTCGTGCTGCGCGTCCCGCTGGCGCTGCCGCTCGCCCTGATCACGTTCCTCGGCGGGTTCGTGCCGATCATCGGCGCCACCGTGGCCGGCGCGGTGGCGGTCCTCGTCGCGCTGGCCGCGAACGGCCCGACCACCGCCCTGCTCACCTTGGCGGCGGTGATCGCGGTGCAGCAGATCGAGGGCAACCTGCTGGAGCCGCTGGTGATGCGCCGGCAGGTCCAGCTCCACCCGGCGGTCATCCTGGTGGTGGTCACCGCCGGCACGCTCGTCGCCGGGGTCGCCGGCGCGTTCGTCTCGGTGCCGATCGCCGCGGTGCTCTGGCGGGTGCTGGACACCGTGCAGCGGCACCGGGCCGGCGGGACCGCGCGCGCCGCCGACGCCACCGGCTGAGCGGCCGGCGCGGCGGCAGCCGGGCGGCGGCTCAGGCCGGGTGCGGCTGGCGCAGGTGGGCGACGAACCAGGCGCCGGCCTGGTCGGCCACCTGTTCCAGCGTGCCGGGTTCCTCGAAGAGGTGGGTGGCGCCGGGGACGATCCGCAGCTCCGCCACCTCGCCCAACTCGTCCCGCGCCTGCTCGTTGAGCGTGATCACCTGCTCGTCCAGCCCGCCGACGAGCAGCAGCGTGGGCGCGCGTACCGCGGTCAGCGAGCTGCCGCCCAGGTCCGGCCGGCCGCCCCGGGAGACCACCGCGCCCACCCGGTCGGGGCGGGCCGCGGCGGCGACCAGGGCGGCGGCCGCGCCGGTGCTGGCGCCGAAGAGCCCGATCGGCAGGCGCCCCAGCTCCGGGTCGGCGCCCATCCAGTCGACGATGCCGGCCAGCCGTTCGGCGAGCATCCCGATGTCGAAGCGCAGCTCGGCGGTGACCTCGTCGCGCGCCTCCTCGTCCACCGTCAGCAGGTCGACGAGCAGGGTGGCCAGCCCGCGCGCGTGGAGCGCCCGCGCCACCGCCACGTTGCGCGGGCTCTGCCGCGAGCTGCCGCTCCCGTGGGCGAACAGCACCACGCCGCCCGCCCCGGAGGGAACGGACACGTCCCCCGTGAGCCCACCCTCCACCACCGGTACCGAAACCTCCCGCACACCCCTCACCTCCGCCCCGGCATACCCCACCTCCCGGCGATCATGAAGTCGACGGCACAGAGAGCGCTCCCCAACTCATCAACATCATGATCACCGTCGCTGGCCAGCGCCTCGTTACGTGTTTCGTGTTCAAGGCGGATCGCGCGAGCGGTAGGGCACTGCGGCTCGGCATGGGCTATGACTCAGCGACATCGTCATGCCTCCTCGGCATGACGCGCAGGGATGCCTTGCGGGCCGCGGCGAGGGCGAAAGCAGGCGTATGAGCACGGGGCGGGCGGCAGGGACCGGCGAGCCCTCTCGCCTCGCCGGGTCCTCCAAAGCGCGAGAAAGATTTAGATCTTGGTACGAAATGGCCCCCATAGGGGCCGATTCGTACCAAGATCTCCGGGGCGACAGCGCGGCGCGCGTGGGTTGCCTTGACGTCGGCGACAAGGTTTAGCGTCGGGCGTGGCAGAGACGAAGGGGGGCGCGGATGCGGATCGGGGAGCTGGCGGAACGGGCCGGTACGAGCGCCCGCACGCTGCGCTACTACGAGACCCAGGGGCTGGTCCGGCCACGCCGGTCCGCCAACGGCTACCGGGTCTACGACGAGGCGGAGCTGCGCGTCGTGCACGAGATCCGGTCCCTGCTGGCGATCGGCTTCGGGCTGGACGACATCCGACCGTGTCGCCTGCCTGCGCGCCGGGCACGACTCCGGCGACGTCTGCCCCGACTCGGTGGCGGTGCTGCGACGCAAGCTCGCCGAGGTGGACGACTACCTCGACCGGCTCGGCGCGGTCCGCCGTCGGCTGCACGACCAACTCGCCCACGCGATCGCCCATCGGGAGGAAACATGCCTCAGGACACGCAGGCCGGCCGACTGACCGCGGTCACCGACGCCACGTTCGCGGCGACGGTGCTGGCCGCCGACCGGCCGGTAGTGGTCGACTTCTGGGCCGAGTGGTGCCCGCCCTGCCGGGTGGTGTCCACGCACCTGGCCGAGCTGGCCGAGGAGTTCGGCGACGCGCTGCGCTTCGTCACGCTGAACATCGACGAGAACCCGGACACCGCACGGGCCCACCGGGTGATGTCCGCGCCGACCATGCTGGTCTTCCGCGACGGTGAGGTGGTCGGCTCGATCGTCGGTTCCCGGCCGAAGAACCACCTCCGGCTGAGCTTCGCCCGCCACCTCGACGATTGAGTCACGCCTCGGGCGGGAACGCGCGCCGTGACCACGGACCCCGACCGATCGCGAGGATCTGAAGATGGCGAAACAGGACAGGTCCCGGCAGCAGGACCGCACCGACCAGGAACGCCGCGAACGGGAGCTGGAACGCTCGCCGGAGTGGGCCGACCAGGCCGCGTCGGCGCGTACCCCGGACGACCCGCGGGCGATGGCGCCGCGGGACGCCGGCGGACGTCCGTCCAACGGCCGCCAGTTCTGAGGTACGCGGACAGCGCGGTCCCGCCCTCCGGGGTGGGACCGCGCGACCTCAGCCGGCGTGCTCCGGCAGGTGCATCAGTGGCGCCCGGCCCGGCGGCTGCTCCGGCTGCGGCCCGGACGGGTGCACCGGCGGCACCGGCACGGTGACCGGCCGGGCGCAGGTGACCCGCAGTGGCTCACCGTGGTGCAGCAGGTCCAGCACCGTGTCCGGCCCGCCGTTGCGCAGCGAGTACGTGGTCTGGTGCGGCCGGACGTCGACCCGCAGCCGCATCGACCGCCACTGCAACGAGAACTCCAGGCGGCTGAGCCGGCTGGAGAGCCGGGGTGCGAAGGACAGCGTTCCGTCGTGGTCGCGCAGCCCGCCGAAGCCGGCGACCAGCGCGATCCAGGCGCCGGCCAGCGACGCCATGTGCACCCCGTCGCGGGTGTTCTCGTTCAGGTCGTGCAGGTCCATCAACGCGGCCTCGCGCAGATAGCGGTGGGCCAGCTCGGGGAAGCCCACCTCGGCCGCCAGCACGGCCTGCGTGCAGGCGCTCAACGACGAGTCCCGGACCGTGCGACGCTCGTAGTAGGTGAAGTTGCGCAGCTTCTCGGCGGCGCTGAACGCGTCGCCCCGCCAGTGCATGGCCAGCACCAGGTCGGCCTGCTTCACCACCTGCTTGCGGTACAGGTCGAAGTAGGGGTAGTGCAGCAGCAGCGGGTACTTCTCCGGCGGCGTGTGCTCGAAGTCCCACTCCTGCAACCGGGTGAAGCCCTCCACCTGCTCGTGCACGTCGATCTCCGCGTCGTACGGGACGTGCATGTCCTGCGCGGCGTCCCGCCAGGCGGCCGCCTCCTCCTCGGTGACGCCGAGGTCGATGGCCTGGTCGCGGTAACGCATCGCGCAGTCGGCGGCGGTGAGCAGGTTCCGCTGCGCCATCAGGTTGGTGTAGACGTTGTCGTTCTTCACCGCGGTGTACTCGTCCGGGCCGGTCACCCCGTCGATGTGGAACCGGCCGGCGCGGTCGTGGTGGCCGAGCGAGCGCCACAGCCGGGCGGTCTCGACCAGCAGTTCCAGCCCGATCTCGCGTTCCAGCGCCTCGTCGCCGGTGACCAGCACGTAGCGGCGCAGCGCGTCGGCGACGTCGGCGGCGATGTGGAACGCGGCGGTCCCGGCCGGCCAGTACGCCGACGACTCCGGCCCCTCGATGGTGCGCCACGGGAACGCCGCGCCCTTGAGGTTCAACGTGCGGGCCCGCTCCTGCGCCTGGGCCATGGTGTCGTAGCGCCACTGCAACGCGTCCCGCACCGCGCTCGGCTGGGTGTACGTGAGCACCGGCAGCACGAACATCTCGGTGTCCCAGAACGCGTGGCCGTCGTACCCCGGGCCGGTGAGGCCCTTGGCCGAGATCGGCCGCCGTTCCGCACGGGCACCGGCCTGGAGCACGTGGAAGAGGCCGAAGCGGACCGCCTGCTGCACCTCCGGGTCGCCCTCGACGCGCACGTCGGCTGCGTCCCAGAACGTGTCGAGGTATTCGCGCTGCGCGCGGCGCAGCCCGTCCCAGCCGTCGAGGCGGGCGGAGGACAGCGCGGCGCCGACCTGGTCGCGCAGCGCCGGCAGGGACCGCCGGCTGGACCAGCCGTACGTCAGGTACTTGACCACCCGCAGCTTCTCGCCGGGCTTGAGCACGCAGCCGACGGTGGTGCGGACCCAGTCCTCGTACCCCTCGGTTTCGATAGTGGTGTGTTCCGGGCCGTGCACGTCGTGGCTCATGCCGGCGGCGACCCGCAGGCCGCTGACCTTGGTGCGGTGGATGAGCAGGCCACCGTCGTCGGTGGTCAGCTCCTCCTCGGCCTGCAACGGCGATTCGAGCACGGCGGCCACCCGGGGGTCGCGGCTCTGCGGCGGCAGCGACTCGTTCGCCACCAGTTCGGACTGGAGGATCAGCCGCAGCGGGCCGTCCACCGCCTCCACCTCATAGTTGATCATCGCGACCGAGCGATGGGTGAACGACACCAGCCGGGTGCTGCGGACCTTGACCTCGCGGCCGGCCGGGGACCGCCAGTGCACCTCCCGCTGGAGCGTGCCGGCGCGCAGGTCGAGGACCCGCTCGTGGTCGATCAGCTCGCCGTAGCGGACGTCGAGCGGTTCGTCGTCGACGAGCAGCCGGATCAGCTTGCCGTTGGTGACGTTGACGATGGTCTGCCCCGACTCGGGGAAGCCGAAGCCGGCCTCCGCGTAGGGCAGCGGGCGCAGCTCGTAGAACGAGTTCAGGTAGGTGCCGGGCAGGCCGTGCGGCTCGCCCTCGTCGAGGTTGCCGCGTAGCCCGATGTGGCCGTTGGAGAGCGCGAGGACGGACTCGGACTGGGCCAGCACGTCCATGTCGAGGCGGACCTCGCGGACGTGCCAGGGCTCGACCGGGTACGACCGTTCCCGGATCACGGGGTCGGCTCCGTGGTGAGCAGCTCGGCCAGGTCGGTGACCACCACGTCGGCGCCGTGCGCGCGCAGCTCGTCGGCCTGGCCGACCCGGTCGACGCCGATCACGTACCCGAAGCCGCCGGCCTTCCCGGCGGCCACCCCGGCGAGCGCGTCCTCGAAGACGGCCGCGTTCGCCGGGTCGACGCCGAGCATCCGGGCACCCGCCAGGAACGTGTCCGGGTGCGGCTTGCCCTGGAGACCGCGCTGCCGGGCGACCACGCCGTCGACCCGCGCCTCCAACCACCGGTCCAGCCCGGCGGCGTGCACCACGGCCTCGCAGTTGGCGCTCGCCGAGACGACCGCCCGGCGCAGCCCGGCCTCGGTGGCGGCCTCCAGGTAGCGCACCGAGCCGTCGTAGACCTCGACACCGTCGTGCGCGATGCGCTGGAGCAGGACGACGTTCTTGCGGTTGCCGACGCCGTTGACGGTGTCCGCGTCCGGCGGGTCGTCGGGGGTGCCCTCGGGCAGCGTGATGCCGCGCGAGGCCAGGAACGATCGCACCCCGTCGGCACGCGGTTTTCCGTCCACGTACCGGTTGTAGTCCGGTCCGCTGTCGAACGGGCGGAACGGCTCGCCGGTCTCTGTCGACCGGCGACGCAGGAGCGTGTCGAACGTCTCGGCCCAGGCGGCGTTGTGCACCTTGGCGGTCTGCGTCAGCACGCCGTCCAGATCGAAGAGACACGCGGTCACGTGCGCGGGTAGGCCCAGCATTGCCTGAATCTATCCAGGCGGGTCACCGGGCAAACCCGATTCGCGTGTCAGCGGTTCGGGCGTAGCGTCCAGGTCACGGTGAGCGCCGAGGTGACGGTGCCGTCCTCGGTGCCGATCTCCACCTCGACGTCGAACTCGGGCCGCTGCCCGGCGTCCAGCTCGGCCAGCACGTCGGCCGGCGGATGGCCGAGCCGCGCGGTGGCCAGCACCGGGCCCATGGCGACCTTGCGGTAGCCGATGGTCGCGGTCACGGCCAGCGGTACGGCCCGGTCGAGCACCTGCCCGAACGCGGCCAGCACCACCGCGCCGGAGGCGGTCTCCCCGAGGGTGAACATGGCGCCGGCGTGCGGGCCGCCCACGTGGTTGTGGTGTGCCGGGTCGTCGGGGAGCCGCACCACGGCGCGGACCCCGCCGTCGGCCTCGGGCGCGACCTCGACGACCTCGATGCCGAGCGTACGGGCGAACGGCACGGCTTCGAGGAGACCGGCCGCCACCTGGCGAGAGTCGATGGACATGCCCGAACGCTACTCGCCGGTAACTTCCCGGGCAAGCCGGCGGCCGGCCGACGTCAGCCCGCGCTGAGATCGGTACGGCGGACGATCCACCAGACGGTCAGGAGCGCCACCGCGGTCAGGCCCAGGTAGCCGCCGGCGACGATCAGGTGGAAGTCGGTGATCCGACTGCCCGGCTGATAGAGCAGGTGCTGTTCGAGATGGTTCTCCGCGAAACAGGCGAGCGTCCGGCCGCTGCCGTTGTCGGGCGGGCAGAGGCGTTGCAGCTCGACGCCGGTCAGCTCACGCCCGGAGGCGTCGAACGCGCCGGACGGCCCGTCGATCCCATAGTCGATCATGCCGCCGCTGACGACCAGGGCGTTGTCCCGGAGCACATCGAGGTTCGGCCCGCCGATGGGGCGGTGCGCGGACAGCGGCGTCATCAGCGTCGGATAGCGCCACTGGACGAGGTAGGTCAGGCCGACGAAGCCCACGATCACGCCGAACACGCCCGCGAGCGTGCGCCTGAGCACGGCGCCGAGTGCGACCCCGATCGCGAACCAGCAAAGGCTGATCACGACCGGCAGCATCGCGGTGTTCAGGAACGGCTCGTACTCGAACAGGCTGACCGGACCGACCAGGGCCCGGGTCCGCTCCAGATGGTCGCTGACCCCACCGACGGCCGTGGTCACCGCCGCCACGAACAGGCCGAGCACGGCCAGCCTGGTCCACAGCCACCGTTCCGGCGAGACGTCCTGACTCCAGGCCAGCAGCAGGGTGCGCTGCTCGTGTTCCCTGGTCAGCACCGGGACGCCGACGAACACGCCGATCAGCAGCGGCATCCACTGCACCACCCGCAACAGGGCGGCCATGGCCAGGACCAGGGGCGAGGACCCGGCGAGCCGATCGGCCTGGGGAGAGTTGTCGGGGCAGAACGTCTCGTGACACTGGTGCCACAGGCTGGTCAGCTCGACGGAGAGGTAGGTCATCCAGCCCACCAGGACCGCGGCCAGGACCAGCGTGCCGATCAGGGTCCACCGGTGCTGACGCCAGGTCAGCCAGAGCAGACCGCGTACGCCTCCGGCGTGCCCGAGGTCGTCCCGGCGATTCGTGGGGGCGGACACTTCGGTGACCGGGCTCATGCGGCTGCCTCCCGCTCGTGCGGTGCGGTGGACGACGCCTTCAGATAGGTCAGGATCAGCTCGTCCAGGGTGATGGGCTGGGTGGTCCAACCGGGGGCCACGACGGCGTGCGCCGTCGGTGTCGTCGGCAGCCGGAGGACGAAGGTGGACTGGCGTTCGGTGTGCTGCGCCTGGACGACCGTGCCCGGACCGGGTGGCTGGTCAGCCCGTGGGCCGGTCAGCCGGACGTGGTCGTCGAGCAGCTCCTCGACGTCGCCGGTGAGCACGGGCCGACCCGCGTCGAGCAGCAGCAGATGGTCACCGACGCCACTGAGTTCGGCGATGATGTGGGTCGACAGCATGACTGTCATGTCGGCGTCGGCGGCCTCCGCCATGAGTTCGCCGGTCACCTCGGTACGGGCCACCGGGTCCAGGTTCGCGAGGGGTTCGTCCAGCAGCAACACCGCCGGGCGGGAGCCCAGCGCGACCGCCAGCGCGACCTGCGCCCGCTGCCCGCCGGACAGCCTGCCGCAGCGACGGTCGAGCGGGATGTCGAAGCGCCTCAGCCAGGACAGCGCCCGCCGCTGGTCCCACACACGGTTGGTCGACCGGCCGAAGCGGAGCATCTCCGACACGGTGAAGTCGCGGTAGAGCGGCTTGTCCTGGGCCAGGATCGCGACCCTGCTCCCGCCGTCGACGGACCCGCCCCGCACCACCGGTCGGCCGTGCACCAGCAGCGTGCCGCTGGTGGCCGCCAACGTGCCGGCGATGATGCTCAGCAACGTCGACTTGCCCGCGCCGTTCGCACCGACGAGCGCGATGATGCGGTTCGCGGGCAACTGGAAGCCGCACTCCCGGAGCGCCCACACGCGGCCGTAGCGCCGGCTCAGCTCGCGGGCCTCGACGGCGCTCGACTGGCCGCTCACGCCGCACCCTCCCGCTTCTGGCGCGTCGCGTTCTCCACGATGACGGAGGCGAGCAGCGCCTGGACGTCCTCGTCCTCCAGACCGGCCTCCCGGGCCTGGCCGAGCCACCGGGCCAGGCTGCTCCGCAGCCGCGCCATGACGTGGGGATCGGCGTTGCCGAGCGTCCCGCTGACGAAGGTGCCCGCCCCCTGCCGCGCCTCCACCAGGCCGGACAGCTCCAGCTCCCGGTAGGCCTTGAGCACGGTGGTCGGGTTGACCGTGCACGAGGTCACCACGCTGCGCACGGTGGGGAGCTGATCTCCCGGTTGCAGGGTCCCGATCCGGAGCGCTTCGCGGACCTGCCGCACCAGTTGGGCGTACGCGGGGACACTGCTGGACCGGTCGACATGAAAGTTGATCACCTGACGAGCCCTCCTCAGGATTGTTATGGTTAAGTAGAACACCAGCTAATAACCATGGCAAGGCGCTTCGGGCGTTTCACCGGCTGCCGACTCCGGGTAGCGAGTGGCCCATGAACCGCGATCTCGCGAGAGGGCTGACGGTGGCGTGGGGGCTGCCGGAGTTCCGCGCCGGGCTGCGCCACCTCGTCGACCTCGACGAGGTGACAGTGCTGCTGGCCGCGCTGTCCGTCCCGGACCACGACGGCGAGGTCGAGCGGAGCCTGCTGGGCCTGCTGCGGTCCGGCCTGGCGACGACCGAGGTCCGGGAAGCGGTGTTGCTGCTGCTGGAGCGCGACACGGTCCGCCGGCCGCTGGTCGCCGCCGCGGTGCAGCCACTCTCGGACCGACCGGCCCGGGTCACCGCCATCACGTCGGCCACCGAGGACCCCGCGGTACGCCGCGAGGTGCGGGCGATGCTGGACAGCGCCGACGTGCGCGAGCTGATCTGGCAGGCCATCGACCGCCAGGTGAGCGACGACCGGTTCGGCCTGGTCCGCCGGGCGGCCGTGCTGTTCGTACGGCACCCGAGCGCCCGTCGCCTCGCGTGGGCGCTCCGCCGGCACGGCGTGCTCCGCGAACTACGCCGCAAGACGTGACCATTGAGTGTGGCGATGACGAGGCGACCGACGCTGTTCCTGACCGTGGGGCTCCCCTGCACCGGCAAGACCACCGCCGCTCGGCGCATCGAGCGGGAGCGGCAGGCGCTTCGCCTGACGAAGGACGAGTGGGCGAAGGCTCTCTACGGGCCCGAGAACCCGTCGTCGGCCCAGGACGTGATCGAGGGACGGCTCATCGAGGTCGGCCTGCGCGCGCTCGAACTCGGCATCAACGTCGTGCTCGACTTCGGCCTCTGGAGTCGGGACGAACGCTCCGCGCTGCGGCAGGCCGCGGCGGACCTCGGCGCGACGGTGGAGCTGCACTACTTCGCACTCGCCGCCGCCGAGCAGCGCAGGCGACGCGATCAGCGGCAGGCCGAGGCGCCGCACACGACGTGGCCCATGTCCGACGAGGAGCTCGCCGGGTGGGCCGCCACCATCGAGGTCCCCACGCCCGGCGAACTCGACGGCAGCGAACCCGTCGACGCCCCACCGGCCGGGTTCGCGAGCTGGGACGAGTGGCGCACCCGTCGCTGGCCGCCGTCGGTCTCCTGACGAGGCGCGACGGCTCATTGTCTCTTAATAAGAGACAATGAGCCCGCTCGGAGGGAGCCTTGTCTCTTCATAAGAGACATTAGGACATGACGGCCGTGCACCGATCAGGGATCCTTACCCGGACATGCCGGTCGTACTCGCGACCGAGGCCGCCACACCGACTGAGCCCATGTAGCGCGAGCGGCCTGCCCGATGTCCGCGCCGGCACCCGTCAACGGTCACGGCCCTCCCTCCGTCACCGGCAAGCGCCGGCGGCGGGGCCGGTCAGGCGCGCTTGGTGTGGGCGACGAACGCCGCCCAGCTCGCCGGCGTGAACGTCAGCGCCGGCCCCTGCCGGTCCTTGCTGTCGCGGACCCCGACCACGCCGGGCAGATTGTCCGCCACCTCGACGCAGTTGCCGGAATTGCCGCTGCTGCGGGTGCTCGTGCGCCAGGTCGCGCCGGTCAGCTCCATCGGTTCGCCGCCTCCGAGATCGCCGCCAGGGTCGCCCCGTGCGGCATCGCCTCCGCGCGGACGGACTCCCAGGTCTGCCGCAGGGAGTTCACGTCCACCGCCCGTTCCACGATTGTGCCGTGCAACTGGTTGTCGAGATAGCCCACGTCGTCGCCGTCGGCCGGGGTGGCGAGCACGAACGCGCCGTTGAGCCCCGGATGGGCCCCGACCGTCTCCGGCACCACGTGCAGGTGCACCCGGGGCCGGCGGCCCATCTCGACCAGGTGCGCCAACTGCTCCCGCATCACCTTCGGGCCGCCGACCGGGCGGGTCAGCACCGAGTGGTCGAGCACGGCCACGAACTGCGGCGGCGCGGGCTGATCCAGCACCGCCTGCCGGGCCAGCCGCGCGGCCACCTGCTGCTCCAGCGCCTCACCGACAAGCGGACTCGCGCCGTCGTGCAGCGCGCGGGCGTACTCCTCGGTCTGCAACAGGCCCGGAATCACCAACGGCTCGTAATTGCGCAGCGCGGTCGCCTCCTGCTCGATGCCCACCCACTCGCGGAACCACGGCAACAGCGACTCCTGCACCAGCGCGGCCCGGATGCGGACCAGCAGGCCACCGGCGTCGAGCACCTCGTCGCAGCGCTCGGTGAACTCGGCACGCGGCGCGCGGCGGCACTGCTCGACGGCCGCCACCAGCGACGCCGAATAGCTCACCCGCTCGCCCAACGCCTCCTGCGTCAGCCCGGCCTCGGCACGGAGCCGGCGCAGCTCACCGGCGAACAGCTCCCACAACGCCATACGGATCATCTGCACACCTCTGCACACGGCTGCACACGGAAGACGGCCGATCGGACGGCCCGGAAGGTGGGGGTGGAACGCCTTCCGACCCTAGCGACGCGGTGACGAGACTGTCACGCAGCGGAACCGAACTCGTCCGGAACCCGCTAATCGAGAGGAGCGCCCGTGACCAACCAACGCCCGTACCCCCGGCATGCCGCGCCGCACACACCGCTGCGTCCGATGTGGTGCTGCCGGGCCTGCGGCCAGCAGTGGCCCTGCCCGACCGCCCGCCTGCTGCTCAAGAACGAGTACGAGGACAACAACGTCGGCCTGTCGCTCTACCTGTGCGGGCTGTTCTACGAGGCGACCCGCGACCTCTACCGGCTGAACCCGGCCGGCGCCCCGGCTCCCGCCGACATGTTCGCCCGCTTCGTCGCCTGGGGGCGCCAGGCGTGAACCCTTGAGCTGAAGCCGGGTTGATGTTCTACCTTCGCTCCCATGACGACGCCGCAGATGTCCGACGCCGAACTGGCAGGCCAGCCCGCCGCCTACTGGACCGGCGTGGCCTACGAGTCACTCATCGCCTTCACCCGCGCACGGCACGCCGAACTCGGCTTCACGCAGCCGCAGTTCTGGCTGCTGCGCAACCTCTCCCCGAACGACCTGCTGCCGCAGGGCGGCGGGCTGACCGTCGCCGAGCTGCGGCAGGCGATGCGCTCCTACCTGCGGGCCGAGGACGACCTGGCGGCCGAGTCGCAGGTGCTGCTGGAGCGCGGCTGGCTGGTCCGCGACGAGGACGGACGGCTGTCCATCACCGAGGCCGGGGAGGCCGCTCGCATCGACCTCAAGCGTCACGCGCCGACCATCCGGGCCCGCATCCACGAGGGCATCGACGACGCGGACTACGTCACGACGCTGAAGGTGCTCCACCGGATGATCAGGAACACCGACGGCTCCGCCCCGGCCTGAGGCGCGCCCGGTCACGCGGTGACGTCCGCCGGGCGCCGAGCCGGTGCTGCCGGTGCCGGCCGGTCGACGTGCAGGGCCGCGGTGAAGCTGACCGCGCCGAGTGCGGCCAGGGCGGCTATCCCGGCGAAGACCGGCCGCAGCCCGCTGAGCTGCAACGCCGGCCCGGCAGCGGTGTAGCCGACGAACGCGGCCAGGTTCTCGGTGGTCGTCACCGCGGTCATCACGTGCGGTCGGAGGAGCGCCGGGGCGCGTACGGTGGCGCGCGTGTTGATGGTCGCCGCCAGCACCGGCGTGGCCAGGCCGACCAGGAACAGCCCACCGGCCACCACGGACACCCGATCGACGAGCAGCAGCCACAGCGGGGCGCACTGCAACAGCGCGGCGGCGGTGAGGGCGGGTCTGGTCATCCGCCCCAGACCGGCGACGGCCACCAGGCTGCCGACGACCAGGCCGGCGCCGTTCGCGGAGGTGAGCAGCCCCAACGTCCGAGGGTCGCCGCCCAGGTCGTCCTTGACCAGCACCTGGAGGCAGATGAACACGGCGGGAATCGAGAGGGTCACGAACGTCTGGGCGAGCACGAAGAGCCGGAGCGCCGGGTGGCGCAGCGCGTAGCGCAGGCCCGCGAAGGTGGCGCCCCGCCCGCCCGCCGGGTCGGCCGCGCGGTGCGCGGTGGCGGCCGGGCGGACGAAGGCGATCAGAATGAGGTACGAGACGAGGTAGGTGCCGGCGTCGATCGAGAGCACCTGGACCGGGCCGAGCAGGGCGATGAGCAGGCCACCGAGCGCGGGCCCGGCGAGGGCGGCGATCCGGGTCGCACCGTCGATCAGGCCGTTGGCCCGGGCCAGCAGTTTCTCGTCGGTGCCGCGCGCCGGGCCGAGCAGCTCGGGCAGGATGAGCCGCTGCGAGGAGACGTAGGGAGCGGTGAACGCGCCGAGGCCGAACGAGACGACCAGCAGGGCCGGCAGGCTCAGCCAGTCCGCCTGGTGCAGCAGCGGGATCAGCGCCATCAGCGGGGCGCGCGCGGCGTCGCAGATCAGCATGGTGCGGCGCACCCCGAGCCGGGCCACCACCCGACCGCTGGGCAGGCCCAGGCTCACCACGCCGAGGAACTCCGCGGCCAGGACGGCACTCATCCGCACCGGCGAACCGGTGGTCACCAGCACGAACCACGGCAGCGCAAGCAGGGTGAGCCAGGAACCGAAGGTGGACAGCAGCTTCGCGACGAACAGGGCGAGCAGGCCCGGCGTACGCAGCATCAGCTCGGGCCGTCGTCGGTGGGGACGGCGTACCCGAAGAAGGCGACGCGGCGGGCGCGGGCGCTGCGCGGCCGGGCGGCGGCGGTGTATTCGCCGACGACCGCCTTGATGCGCTCGGTCATCTCGACCAGCTCGTCCGGGTCGAGATGGCCGACGTCCTCGCCGACCCACGCCGCTTCCTGCCAGGCGGTGTCGAAGTCGTCCTGGCGACGCTGGTAGGCCTCCAGCGCGGCGAGTCGCTGGGCGATGAACTGCTCCCGCAGCGCCCGGGACGCGGCCACGAACTCCGGTGAGCCGTCGCCGGTCGCGGACCAGGTGATGCCCCGGCTGGTGGCCCGCCAGGGCCGTTCGCGGCCGTCCGCCAACTCGGGTGCCGGCTCGACCAGGCCCCACTTGGCCAACTGGCCGACGTGGTAGCTGACCGATGCCGTCGACTCGCCGGTCCGGTCCGCCAACCTCCGCCCGGAGGCCGGACCGTCGACGGTCAGCAGCTCAAGAAGCTTGAGCCGGACGGGATGGGCGAGCGCGCGCAGCGCCTGCGGGTCGGTGATCTGCCGCTTCTGCTGGGGTGACATGGAGCCAACATACCTTGGCCAAGGTATGTTGGCTTGCCGCATGGTGTTAAGCGGGGCCCCCTCCTATGCAGAAAGCGTTAAGCGGGGGCCCCTCCTTTCATCTCCAGCCGACGTCGATGCGGTCGCCGCGCTCGTCGAAGAAGTGCAACGCGTCCATCCGCACCTGCACCGCCAGCGGGTGCCCGGACGACACCGCCGGGTACGGGGCCAGCCGTACCGCCAACTCGGCCGGGCGACGGTGGTGCCGGCCCGGGTCGGGCAGCACGCTGGTGCGGTTACCGCTGCCGCTCGGCGCCGGCTCCGGCGCGGCGGTCTCCGCCGCCCGGCCGGTGAGCCGCTGCATCACCTGGCCGAACCGGCGCAGGCTGCGCTGGCCGGGGACGGTGCGCTCGACCGGGGTGCCCATCTCGTCGACCACGATCGCGGTGGCGCCGATGTCGAGGAAGGCCAGCGACTCGTGACCGTGGTGCTCCAGGTAGCGGATCCGACCGTGCAGCACGTCACCGGCGGTGTCCGGGGCGACCGGGGTGAGCGCCTCGGCGCGCAGCCCGACCACGATCCGCTCGCCGTGGTAGTGCGCCACCGCGCGGCTGCGGATGTCGTCCCAGGGCAGGTAGAGCGCCTGCTCACCGAGGTTCAGCGCGACGTACCGGTCGAGGTGGACGTAGACGGACGCCTCCAGCAGGTTCATCCGGGGGCTGCCCAGGAACGCAGCGACGTAGAGCGTGGCCGGCCGGCCGTACACCTGGGTGGGGGTGCCGACGTCCTGGAGCACGCCCTTGCGCATGATGGCCACCCGGTCGGCCATGGTGAGCGCCTCGGCCTGGTCGTGGGTGACGTAGATGGTGGTGACGCCCAGCTCACGGGTGAGCGCGGAGATCTCGGCCCGCAGCTCGGCGCGCAACCCGCTGTCCAGGTTGGACAACGGCTCGTCCATCAGGAACAGGCCGGGCCGCCTGACGATCGCCCGACCCATCGCCACCCGCTGCCGCTGGCCGCCGGAGAGCTGGCTCGGCTTGCGCGCGAGCACGTCGCCGATGCCCAGCGCGCCCGCCACGTCCTGGATCCGCTCGCCACGCGGCCCGGGCTCGATGCCGGAGAGCCGCAGCGGAAAGCCGATGTTGTCGCCGACGGTCATGTGCGGATAGAGCGCGAAGTCCTGGAAGACCATGGCGATCTTCCGGTCCCTCGGTGGCAGGTCGTTGGCCAGCTCGCCGCCGAGCATGACCGCGCCCGAGGTCGGATCCTCCAGGCCGGCCACCATCCGCAGCACGGTGGACTTGCCGCACCCCGAAGGGCCCAGCAGCACCATGAACTCGCCGTCGTTGACGTCCAGATTTATGTTGTCGACCGCGATCGTTCCGTCCTGGAACACCTTGGTGACATCCTTGAGCGCGACGGTGGTCACCGTCACCTCCCCAGTCGCTCGCCCGAACCCGGGAATGACTGTGACCAGGATCATCGGATTCGCACATCGGGTAAACGTGCCATGTTCGTCTCGTGACAGTCCTATTACGTGGATTCACCGAGGAACACGCGGCGGACCACCCGCTCCGCGGCGTGCCCGTCGTCAAGCGCGCAGAACCGCGCCCGGAACGCCGCCCGGGCCCGCTCGGCCGCCTCGCCGCGTACCGCGCCGGAGCGGAAGACGTCCAGCAGGCCCGGGAAGTCCACCGCGACCGCGCCCGGCGGCTCGGCCAGCAGGTCGAAGTAGACGCCCCGGGCCACCCGGTACGCGTCCCAGTCCGGCGCGTAGACGACTATCGGCCGGTCCAGCACGGCGTAGTCGAACATGGCCGAGGAATAGTCGGTGACCAGCACGTCCGCGGCCAGGTACAGATCCTCCACCTGGTCGTACCCGCTGACGTCCAGCACACCGCCCGCGGCCGGGCCGCGCGGCTGCCGTGCCCGGTCGTGGAAGTAGTGGCTGCGCATCAGCAGCCGCCCGGTCGGGCCCAGCACGTCGCGCATCCGGTCCGGGTCGAACGGTGGCCGCCAGCCGGGCAGGTGCTCGCGGTGCGTCGGGGCGTAGAGCACCACGTACTCGTCGGGGTCGACACCCAGTGCGGCGCGGACCTGGCGGCACTGGTCGGCGGTGGCCCGGGCCAGCCGGTCGTTGCGCGGGTAGCCGACCTCCAGCGTGGTGTAGTCGGCCGGGTACGCCCGCTCCCACATCTGCGTGGAGAACGCGTTCGCGGTGATGCTGTAGTCCCAGCGGTCCACCCGGCGCAGCAGGTCGGCGAAGTCCATGCCCATCGCGCCCACCGGGTAACGCTGCTGGTCCAGGCCCATCACCTTCACCGGCGTGCCGTGATGGGTCTGCACGTGCACCGAGCCGGGACGCTTGCGGACGAAGTCCGGGAAGTTGACGTTGTTGACCAGCCAGTGGGCGCGGGCCAGCACCCGGTGGTACTCCCGGGTGCCGGCGACCACGTATTCCACGCCCGACGGCAACGCGGCCACCCGGTCGCGGCGGACGATCCAGACGCCGCGTACCTGCGGGGCGAGCCGGCGGGCGGCCTCGTAGACCGCCGCCGGATTGCACGCGTACCCCCGGTACCAGTAGGCCGCGTAGACCGCCAGCGTCGGGTCGACCGGGCGGCGCAGTTCCGCCCGGTAGTACTCGTGCAGCGCGGTGTCACGGGCCCGCCGGGCGGTCCGCCGCACGATCGGTGCCACCCGCCGCCGGGCCTGACCGGCTGTCCGCCGCGCGGTCTCCCCGGCCTGGTGGGCGCCGCGCAGCGCGCTGAACGTCCGCCACCGGCCGGCCGCCACCAGCCGGTGCTTCAGCCCCTCCACGCCGGGCGGGACCGGGTAGCCACCGGGCGGCCGGAAGCGGACGTAGTCCTCGTGCATCTGGGCGAAGAACGGCGCCCGCAGTTCCGGCGCGATCCGTTCGCCGTTGCCGAGCACGGTCAGGTAGTGCCAGATCATCCGCTCGAAGACCGCCGGCCGCAGCCCGTCCACCGCCGGCGCCCACCGGTCCATCAACCGGAACACGCGGTGCCACTGGGCGAACACCTCGAAGTGCCGGTCGCCCCGGGTCCGGGTGATCGCACCGGTACGGCGCTGCCGGTAGTGGAGGCAGACCCGGTCCAGCACCCCGATCCGGTCGGCGGCCATCAGCGCGGGATAGCTGAACGAGACGTCCTCGTACCAGCCCGGCGCGAAGCGCAGCCCGCGCTCGACCAGGAACTCGCGGCGGACCAGCCGGTTCCAGGCGGTGTGCAGCAGGCGCAGCGTCTCCGGCCGGTCCCGCAACGCGAACGTGGCCGCGCCCGGCGGCACCGGAAAGACGTCCCGCATGGCGCTGCTCGTGCCCACGTCGTTCCAGTGCGCCCGGACGTGGTCGACGACCAGCACGTCCGGACGGGTGTCGCGGAGCCGGTCGGCGACGTGCGGCAGGGTGCCGGCCACCAGCCAGTCGTCCCCGTCGACGAACCACACGTACTCGCCGGTGGCCCGGTCCAGCCCGGCGTTGCGGGCCGGACCGAGCCCGACGTTCTCGGCGAGCCGTACCGGGTGGACCCGGGCGTCGCGCGCCGCGTACTCGGCCAGGATCTCGCCGCTGCCGTCCGGGGAGGCGTCGTCCACCCCGATCACCTCGAGGTCGCCGAACGGCTGGTCGAGGATCGAGTCGAGACACTCCCGCAGGTAGCCCTGCACCCGGTAGGCCGGCACGACGAAGCTGATCAGCGTCACCCCGGCCCGCCCTCCGTCAGCCCGGCGAGGGGGCACCCCCACGGGCGCGGGCCGGCAGGACCACCCAGGCGAGGACCACACTCGCGACAAAAACCACGAGAAGGTACGCACCGAGTGTAGCCAGAGCAACACTCGCAATTCCGGCTATCAGCGCGATTGCCAGCAGCAGCGAGCGCCCCTCCCAGCCCAGCGTGGCGGCGTGCAGCGGCGGCGCCGACTGCCGCTTCTCCAGCCGGGCCGTCAGGTCGTAGTGGTGCAGCGTGAGCACCAGCACGTACCCGAAGATCAGCCAGGCCGGCGCGCGCCCGGCCACGCCGACCGCGACGGCGAACAGGTACTCGGCGGCCCGCAACGCGGCCGGCACCAGCCAGTCCAACGCCCCGGCGTGCGGCGCCCGCGAACCCTGCGCCGCGCCCAGCAGCAGCACCAACGCGAGAATCGCGCCCCAGCCGGGCAGGTCGCGCCCGCCGTGCACCGCCCACAGCGCCCAGACCAGCAGCGCCGCCGCGCCCAGCGCGGCCAGCACCGCCAGCGCCAGCGGCCGGCGCGCCGCCGGCAGCGTCCGGGTCAGCGGGCCGTCGTCGCGGTGCAGGCCCGCGTCGACGGTGGTCAGCACCGGCACCCGCATCCAACGCGCCCGCAACGTCCGCAACCCGCCGGTGTACGCGAACGCCAACGTGCCCCAGACCAGCACCGCGCAGAGCGCCACCAGCGGCCCGAACAGCGCGGCGGCCACCGCGATCAACGCCCACCGCTCACCGATCGGGAAGACCACGGTCCGCTTCAGCCAGTACGACACCGAGCCGGTGTCCGCCTGCACCCGGGTCGACGCGGCGTTCAGCTTCCCGCCGATGCCACCCGCGTCAGCGGTCACCACCTTCGGCCGGCGGGCCGCCTCGTCGTGCAGCGCGCCGTACCAGGTGTCGGTCATGTGCCGCACGGTCTGCAACGTCATCGCGGCCAGCGCCAGCGCCCAGCCGTAGCGGAACCCGGCATGCGTGGCGCCGAAGCCGAGACCGGCGTAGACCACGTACTCCTTGAACCGGTCGGCCATCGTGTCCAGCCAGCCGCCCCAGGCGCTGAAGTGCCGGGTGTAGCGGGCCAACTGCCCGTCCACGCAGTCCAGCACGAACCCCAGGTAGAGCAGGACCGCGCCGGCCACCAACGCGGGCCGGCCACCGGCGCCGAACAGCGCGGCCGCGGCCACCGCGAAGGCCACCGAGACCATGGTGACGCCGGTCGGGCCGATCCCGATCCGGGCCGCCGCCTTCGTCACGTACGGCGACCAGGTGCTGACGAAGAACGTGGTGAAGAAGTCGTCCCGCTCCTTCACCGACAGCTTCAGCTCGGCCCGGTCCTCGTCGACCGCCGCCACCTCCGCCTCGGCGGTCGCCCGTCCGGCCGCGTCGCCGGCCCGGTGCGCCACGAGCAGGCGTACCCGATGGGCGAAGATCAGCGTGCCGCGGGCCGCGAGCCCGGCCACCAGCCGGTCCACCGCGCCCAGCGGCTCGCCCGGCTCGACCGCCGGACCGGCCGGCTCGACGCCGGACGCCGCGGGCGCGGCCGGGTCGGTCGCGGCTGCGGCGCGGGCCGCGTCGGCGAGCGCCGGCAGGTCGGCCGCGCCGACGCGCAGCGCGCCGCCGAACACGCCTGTCGCGTCCGCCGCGTCGCCGACCGCGACCACCTGGCCGCGCTCCTCGCGCACCACCGCCTGTCCGCCGGCCGGCGGGTCGGTGAGCACCAGGGCCACCGTCGACCCGACCGGGCTGGTCGCCAGATGTCTGAGTACGGCCGTGTGCGCCACCAGGTCGACGCCGCTGACCAGCACCGGGCCGGTCGCACCGGCCACCAGGTCGGCCAGCTCGCCCAGGTCGGCGGCGAACCGCACGTCGTCCGCCCCGGCCCGGCGCCACTGCGCGGCCAGGCGCTCGGTGAGCGTTTCCCCGGAGGGCCGGCCCGCCACCGGGTCGGTCGGGTGGCCCGGACCGGTCGGGTCGGTCGGGTCGGTCGGGTGGCCCGCCGCCGGCCCGGCGGCGAGCACGATCGCGAGCGTCACCGCTGCGCCGCGTCGGCGTAGGCAGCCAGCGCCTCGTCGATCGTCCCGTCGACGATCAGCCGTCCGGCGTCGAGGTAGAGCCCCCGACGGCAGAACCGGGTGAGGTCCTTGTCGTTGTGTGACACCAGCACCAACGTGCGTCCTTCCGCGAGAAGTCGCTCGATGGTCGCATAGCACTTCGCGCGGAACTCCGCGTCCCCGACCGCGGTCACCTCGTCCACCAACAACACCGGGTGCGGCAGGTGCGCGATCACCGCGAAGCCCAGCCGCACCTTCATCCCCGACGAGTAGTGCCGCACCGACGTGTCGATGGCGCGTTCCACCTGCTCACCGGCGAACGAGACGATCTCGTCGAAGTGCCGCCGCAGGTACGCCGAGGAGAGCCCGTGCAGCCCGCCCACCAGGTACAGGTTCTCCCGGCCGGTCAGGTCACCGGAGAACCCGGCGGAGAGTTCCAGCAGCGGCGCCACCCGGCCGTGCACCGAGATCCGACCCTCGTCCGGGATGAGCACCCCGGCGATCAGTCGCAGCAGCGTGCTCTTGCCGGTGCCGTTGCGTCCCACCACGCCGACCGTCTCGCCCGGCTCGATCCGGAACGACAGGTCGCGCAGCGGCCAGAACCGGCCGGCGTCCGGGTCGCGTGCGCCCCGGTGCACGATCAGCTCCCGCAGCCGCAACTGCCGGCGTCGGTTGCGCACGAACCGGATGCCGAGCCCGTCCGCCTCGATGATCGGGGCCACTCA
Organism: Micromonospora sp. NPDC018662; assembly: GCF_044391475.1. NCBI lineage: Bacteria > Bacillati > Actinomycetota > Actinomycetes > Micromonosporales > Micromonosporaceae > Micromonospora > Micromonospora sp. NPDC018662. Next base: position 727,391 of record NZ_JBISAC010000001.1, on the reverse strand, counting down.
GAGTTCCTTCAACACGGCCGGTTCCAGGCGGCGGAACGCCCACCAGCCGAACACCAGCACCAGCACGCTGCCGGCCACCGTCACGGTGAGCAGCCGGGCGTCCGGGAACTCGTCCGGGTACCAGACCGCGTGGTGCAGTTGGAAGATCCCGACCAGCGGGTTCAGCTCGTACGCGAGCTTCAGCCAGCCCGGCATGGCGGAGTCCCGGACCAGGTTGAACGGATAGATGATCGGGGTGGCGTAGAACAGCAACCGGATGATCAGCCGCATGGTCCGCTCGATGTCGCGCATCAGCACGTTGCCCGCCGACAGCAGCAGCGCCAGCCCCACCAGCAGCACGAACTGCACGGCCACCGCCAACGGCAGGGCGAGCAGGTTCCAACCCGGGTGGATCTTCCCGTGGGCCGCGTAGAGCGCCGCGATGGCGACCAGGATCGGCAGGCCGGCCAGGTACTCGGCGAACCGGCCGGCCACCCGGCCGATCGGGAAGATCGGCCGCGGCAGGTTCATCGTGGTGATCAGCCGCGCCTGCCCGGTCAACGCGCCGGCCGCCTCGGTCAGCGCCGAACTGGCCCACATCCAGGCGAAGATCCCGGTGATCAGGAACAGCGGGTACGACCCGGCCGCCTCACCCAGGTGCCGCCGGGTCGCGCCGGAGTAGAGCACGCCGAAGACGAACCAGTAGATCAGGCCCATGCCGAGCGGCTCGATGAGCGACCAGAGGTAGCCGAGCACCGACTGCTGGTACTTCACCGCGAGATCCCGCCGGACCAGGATGCGCAGCGAGGTGCGGGCGGACCAGAGCGCCGCAACGCCTGATGTCACCGGCCCATCGTCGCCCTCTTCCTGCTGGCGTGGCGGCCGTCAGCGAGTGGTCACCCCAACGAGGGTCAACACTCGATCACGTTGACCGCGAGGCCGCCCCGCGCCGTCTCCTTGTACTTGACCTTCATGTCCGCGCCGGTCTCCCGCATGGTCTTGATGACCTTGTCCAGCGACACGTGGTGCACGCCGTCGCCGCGCAGCGCCAGCCGGGCCGCGGTGATCGCCTTGATGCTGGCCACCGCGTTGCGCTCGATGCACGGGATCTGCACCAGCCCACCCACCGGGTCGCAGGTCAACCCCAGGTTGTGCTCCATGCCGATCTCGGCCGCGTTCTCCACCTGCTCCGGCGTACCGCCCAGCGCCTCGGCCAGCCCGGCCGCCGCCATCGAACACGCCGAGCCGACCTCACCCTGGCAGCCGACCTCGGCACCGGAGATCGAGGCGTTCTCCTTGAACAGCACGCCGATCGCGCCGGCCGCCAGCAGGAACCGGACCACGCCCTCGTCGGACGCGCCCGGCACGAAGCGGGTGTAGTAGTGCAGCACGGCCGGGATGATCCCGGCGGCGCCGTTCGTCGGCGCGGTGACCACCCGCCCGCCGGCCGCGTTCTCCTCGTTGACCGCGAGCGCGAACAACGTCACCCAGTCCATCGCGCGCAGCGGGTCGTCCGCGCCGGTCTCCGCCTCCAGGCCGCGCCGCAGCTCGGCGGCGCGACGGCGGACCTTCAACCCACCCGGGAGTACGCCGTCACGGGTGCAGCCGCTCTCCACGCACTCCCGCATCACCCGCCAGATGTCCAGCAGCCCGGTGCGGACGTCCGCCTCGCTGCGCCAGGACACCTCGTTGGCAAGCATCACCTCGCTGATCGACAGGCCGGTCTCCGTGGTGACCGCCAGCAGCTCCGCCCCGGTGAGGAACGGATGCCGGACCCGGGTGCTGTCCGGCTTGATCCGGTCCGCCCCGGCCGCCGCCTCGTCCACCACGAACCCGCCGCCGACCGAGTAGTAGGTCCGCGTCCGTACCTCGTTCCCGGCCGCGTCGAACGCCGCGAACGTCATCCCGTTCGGGTGGTACGGCAGCGAGCGCCGGCGGTGCAGCACCAGGTCCCGGTCCGGGTCGAAGTCGACCTCCTGGCTGCCCAGCAGGCTGAGCCGCCGTTCCGCCCGGATCCGCGCGACCCGCTCACCGACCGAGTCGGTGTCGACCCTCTCCGGGGCCTCGCCCTCCAGCCCGAGCAGCACCGCCCGGTCGCTGCCGTGGCCGTGGCCGGTGGCGCCGAGCGAGCCGAACAGCTCCGCCTGCACCCGGGCCACGTCGGCGAGCTGCCCGTCGGCCTTCAGGCCACCCACGAACGTACGGGCGGCCCGCATCGGCCCGACGGTGTGCGAGCTGGACGGCCCGACACCGACGCTGAAGAGGTCGAAAACACTGATCATGGCTGCACTTTCCTCGCCGTCGTCCCCGTTGTGCGGATCCGAACCGGTGTCTGCCACGTGCCCGCTCGACGGGCCGGTGGCGCGGCGCCCGGGGTGGGGGCGCCCGACCGGCGAGCCTACCCGCCCAGCTCAATACCCGTCCCCACCCCGCCCCACTCCCGGCTCCCGGCTCCCGGCTCCCGGCTCCCGGCTCCCGGCTCCCGGCTCCCGGCTCCCGGCTCCCGGCTCCCGGCTCCCGGCTCCCGGCTCCGAGATCTTGGAACCAAACGGCCCCTCCAGGGGCACTTTCCTTCCAAGATCTTCACGTCTCTCATATACCGGAAGATTAATCTCATCATGCAGTCGAACTGTCTTGAAGTGCCCGTGGCGCCGTAACTCCAAGATCGACGAAGCAGGAAGCAGGGGCCGGAAGCGACCGGGGCGGGAGGCGGAGGAGGCGGGGCGAAGCGGAAGGTCGGGAGCAGGGCGGCCGGGAGCAGGGCGGCCGGGAGCAGGAGCTGGACGAGACGAGGAACCGGAGCGGGAGCCAGGCGGGCGGGCGGGAACCGGAGCGGGAGCTAGGCGGGCAGGCGGGCGGGAAGCGGAGCGGGGATGGTGCAGCGGCGAGCGGATCGGGGGTGGCCGCTCACCCGCCGGGACATCGGCAGACATCGGTGGACGCCGGTGGACGCCGGTGGACGCCGGTGGACGCCGGTGGACGCCGGTGGACGCCGGTGGACGCGTCGGGAGGGGTGCGCGGGGGTAAGCACCTACGGGTGCCCGGGTCGCCGATCCTCCTCGGGGCCGAGGGCGCGGCGCGCACCCCTTTCTACCGTGGAATCAGCGCGGCGGATCGCCGCAGAAGTGGGAGACGACGATGAGTCGCAAACTGGTCCGGCCCCGTGAGGGGCGCATGATCGCCGGCGTCTGTGCCGGCCTGGGACGGCGGTTCGGCATGTCGGCCGGCATGGTCCGGCTGCTGTTCCTGCTGTCGCTGCTGCTGCCCGGCACCCAGGTGATCGTCTACCTGATCCTCTGGGTGCTGATGCCGAACGAGGACCGCCACCTCGCCACCCGCTGACCCGACGCGTCCGCCCCGGCCGGAGCCGGCCGGGGCGGGGCGGTCGGGCCGCGTGACCCGAGGTCAGGGCGCCGTGTAGGTGACTGTCACGTTCTGGTAGCCGAGGGAGCGCAGCAGGCCCTCCAGCATCTTGCGGGTGTTCTCCTGCGCCCGGGCGGCGAGCCCGCTGTCCCGGGCCGCCGCGGTGATCCGGTCCTCGGCCAGCTTGTAGACCTGCTGCTGCCGGTTGGGGTCACCGGCCACCAGGTCGTTGAGCCGGTTGATCAGACCGCGCTCCTCGGCGAAGACGTAGCTCTTGTCCATGTCCAGGTCGGTCTCGCCGAGCTGCGGCGCGGGCAGCTTGATCTCGACGGACTTGCCGTCGTCGGAGGCCACCACCGCCCCGTCGGCGATCTTCGAGAAGTCGACGTACGCCTCGACCCGGCCCGCCCCGACGAAGAGCGTGCGCTCGTTGAGCAGGAAGTCGGGCACGTTGCGCCGGTCCTTCTGCACGTCGACCACCACCTGGAAGTTGCCTTCCGCAGCGACGTAGCGGCTCAGGTCGCGAATCGACTTGAGCAGCGGCGGCTGGCTGCGGTCGGTCTGCTCCTTGGCGAACGGGTTGCGGAAGTCGGGCAGCAGACCGGTCGCCTGCACGCCGAGCAGCACCACCACCGCCAGTGCCGCCGCGCCGAGCACCCAGAGCAGGCCGCGCGCCGGCCCACCGACCGGTGGCCGGGCGCCCGGCCCGACCTCGGGCGGGGCGTCCGCGCGGTCGTGCAGGGACTCGCTGGTCGGGTATTCCGGGAACTCCCTGGTGGGCTGCTGGGTGTCACCGTCGCGGGCCATCGCCCTCACCGTCCTCGTCCGACACATCGACTGACAATGACGGTACGGGCACCGTGCGACAGCCGCTCGCCGAGTGCCATGATCGGGTGGAACCGCAGGTCAGGCGAACGCGGACAGCCCGGTCAGCCGCTGGCCGATGACGAGCTGGTGGATTTCCGAGGTGCCCTCGTAGGTGAGCACGCTCTCCAGGTTGTTGGCGTGCCGCATGATCGGATATTCCCCCGAGACGCCGTTCGCGCCGAGGATGGTGCGGCACTGCCGGGCGATGGCCAGCGCCTCCCGGACGTTGTTCAGCTTGCCCACGCTCACCTGCTCGGGCCGCAGCTTCCCGGCGTCGGCGAGCCGGCCCAAATGCAGCGCCAGCAGCAGCCCCTTGTTCCACTCCACCGCCATGTCGGCGAGCTTGGCCTGGGTGAGCTGGAAGCCGGCCAGCGGCCGGCCGAACTGGGTGCGGGTGGTCGCGTACTCCAGGGCGGTCTCCAGGCAGTCGCGGGCCGCGCCGAGCGCGCCCCAGACGATGCCGTGCCGGGCCTCGGTCAGGCAGCTCAGCGGCGCCTTCAGGCTGGTGGCGCCGGGCAGTTGCGCGTCCGCCGGCAGCCGCACGTCGTCGAGCGTGATCTCGCCGGTCAGCGATGCGCGCAGCGACATCTTGTGCCGGATCTCGCGCGCCGTCACACCCGGCGTGTCCATGGGTACGGCGAAACCCCGCACGCCGTCGTCGGTGCGGGCCCAGATCACCGCGACGTCGGCGATCGGCGCATTGGTGATCCACATCTTGCCGCCGGTGAGCAGCCAGTCGTCGCCGTCGCGGCGGGCCCGGGTGGCCATCGAGGCCGGGTCGGAGCCGTGGTCCGGCTCGGTCAGCCCGAAGCAGCCGATCGCGTCGCCGGTCGCCATGGCCGGCAGCCAGCGCTGCTTCTGCTCCTCGCTGCCGAAGCGCCAGATGGCGTACATGGCCAGCGAGCCCTGCACCGACACCAACGAGCGGACGCCGGAGTCGCCGGCCTCCAGCTCCAGGCAGGCCAGCCCGTACGCGACTGCCGACGCGCCGGGGCAGCCGTACCCGGTCAGGTGCATGCCGAGCAGGCCCAGCTTGCCGAACTCGCGGGCCAGCTCGCGGGCCGGCACGTCGCCGTCCTCGTACCATCCGGCGACGTGCGGGCGGACCCGGTCGGCCACGAGCTGGCGCACGACGGCGCGGATCTGCCGCTCCTCGTCGCTCAGCGAGGCGTCGAGGTCGAGCAGGTCGAGAGCGGTCACGGCGTCACTCGCCCTGGTCGCCGAGGACCAGCACCCGGGCATGGATCTGGTTGCGCTGCTGCAACGCCGCGCGCAACGCCCGGTGCAGGCCGTCCTCCAGGTAGAGGCCGCCGTTCCACTGCACCACGTGCGGGAAGAGGTCGCCGTAGAAGGTGGAATCCTCGGCGAGCAGCTTGTCCAGCGCCAGCTCCCGCTTGGTGGTGATGAGCTCGGCCAGCCGCAGTGGACGCGGTGGGATCTCGGCCCACTGCTTCAGTGTGAAGTTGTGCTCCGGGTAGGGACGCCCGTCCCGGACCGCCCTGAAGATCACCGCGTGCTCTCCTCCCCCAAGGCCGGGCTGACGATGTGGCTGCCAGCCTAACCGCTCAGCTCCACCGCCCCCGCCGGACCACATCATCCACCGGGCGTCGCCCCCGGCGCAGTGACGGTGACCGGTGGTCGACGGCTCGATAACCAATGGTGACGGCGCCGATCGGATGCAGTTCCGGCGGCACCCCGAACGCGTCCCGGTACGCCCCGACGCGTTGCGGCGGGATGCCGAAGAAACAGGCGCCCAGCCCCTCGTCCACGGCGGTGAGCAGCATCAGCAGCGCCGCGAAGCCGGTGTCCACGTACCAGTAGGGGACCGGCCAGCGGTCCTCGGCGCGGTCCGCCCAGCCCTTGTCCGGCTCGGCGTACCGGTCCAGGTAGGCGTCCCGGTTGGCGTGCGGCACCACGATCAGCGGGGCCCGGCGCATCCCGGCCAGCCAGCGTTCCCGACCGCCGCCGTCCGGTGTGGTGGCCGCCCAGAACCGCGCCCGGTCCGCCGGGTCCTCCAGCACCAGGAAGCCCCAGCCCTGCGCGAACCCGGCCGACGGGGCCCGGACCGCGTGCGCCAGCAGGCGGTCCACCACGTCGGGCGGCACCGGCCGGTCCGGGTCGTAGTTGCGGACCATCCGGCGACGCCGGACGACCTCGGCGAACTCCACGCTCAGCGGCCCGGCCGGACGCCCCAGGCGCCGCGCCACGTCTGCCCGGCGTCCAGCGTGATCACGTCCCGGCCGGACCGGAACGCGTCCGGCGGGCAGGTCATCGGCTCCACCGCGACCGAGCGGCGGTGCCGCTCACCGCCGAGCGTGTCCCCGGTGAACACCTGCCACCAGCCGAACTCGCGATCCGCCCAGATCGCCAGCCCGGACGAGCCGTCCGGCGCGCCGAGCGTCACCGCCGAGCCGCCGTCGGCGTCCCGCTCGACGTCGCCGAAGGCCAGGTCGAGCACCAGGTCGCCGATCGGCCGGGGCGCGGTGAAGTCGTATTCGGTGCCGGCCACCGCGGTGGCGCCCACCGGCAGCAGCCGGCCGTCCAGCAGCACCCGGTTGCGCCCCGGCACGCGCAGCAGCAGCTCGTCCACGCCCACCTTGGGGAGCTGGAAGTAGGGGTGCACGGAGAAACCGAACGGCGCCGGCTCGACGGACAGGTTCGTCACCTCGTGCTCGGCGCGCAGGCCGTCCGGGCCGACGCTCCACCGGCTGCGCAGCCGCAGCGCCCACGGGTAGCCCGGGGTGGGCGGCAGGTCGTAGCCGAGCGTCACGCTCGCCGGCGACTGCTCGACCAGCTCCCACCGGACCCAGTTGACCAGGCCGTGCAGCGCGTTGTGCCGCTCCGGCTCGGTCAGGTCGAGCTGGAGCGAGCGGTCCCCGAACGTGTAGGCGCCGTCCCGGATCCGGTTCGGCCAGGGCGCCAGCACGTGCCCGGCCGAGCCGGGGCTGAGCTCGTCCTCGGCGTACCCGTCGAGGTAGTCCACCCCGTCGTGCCGGTAGGCCCGCAACCCGCCGCCGACCTCCACCACGACGGCCTCGTGGCCGTCGGCGGAGATGGTCCACTGTGTTCCGGACGGTGCCCGCTCGTCGATCCCCATTCGGCGACCCTACCGTCACCGACGGTTCTCGGTGGCAGTGGTGGCGCGATAGCGGAGCAGCGCCGGGAACGCCGCGACCAGCAGCACCGCCAGCACGGCGGCGGCGAGACCACCACCGACCATGGCGACACCGGTGCCGAAGCCGGCGGCCGTCGCGCCGGCCCGCAGGTCGCCCAGGCGCGGGCCACCGGCCACCACCACGGTGTTCACGCCTTGGAGCCGGCCGCGCATCCGGTCCGGCGCGTACACCAGCAGCATCGACTGCCGCAGCGTGGCGCTGACCAGGTCGGCGGCGCCGGCCACGCCGAGCAGCAGCACCGCCAGCCAGAGCCGGCCGGCCAGCCCGGCGAGCGCGATCGCCACGCCCCAGCCGACCACCGCCACGGTGAGCGCCAGCCCCTGCCGGCGCACCCGGCCGATCCAGCCGGAGGTGAGGCCGCCGACCATCGCGCCGATGGCGATGGCGCTGTAGAGCCAGCCGACGGCCGCGCCCCCGCCGAAGCGGTCCTGGGCCAGCTCCGGGAAGAGCGCCCGCGGCATGGCCAGGATCATCGCGATCAGGTCGATGGCGAACGAGAGCAGCAGCACCGGTGTGGTGGCCAGATAGCGGAACCCGTCGACGATGCTGCTCAGCCCGGCCTTGCGGACGCCGCCGTCCGGGTCCGGCTCGGGCGGCATCGCCGGCAGCCGCAGCGTGGCCCAGAGCGACACGGTGAACAGCAGCGCGTCCAGCCCGTACGCGACGGGCAGCGCCGCGTCGACCCGCCAGGTGGCGAAGATCAGCCCGGCGGCCAGCGGACCGGCGACCGCGGCGGCGGTGAACGTGGTGTAGTTCAGCGTGGTCGCGGCCGGCACCAGCTCGGCCGGCACCAGCCGGGGCAGGATCGCGCTGCGGGCCGGCGAGGTGATCGCGAACGCCACCGCCTGCACGCCCACCAGCAGCAGGAGCAGCACCGGGCTGCGCGCGCCGACCAGCGACTGCACCAGCAGGCCGAGCGTCGCCGCCCAGAGCAGCGTGCCGGCCGCGAGCAGCACCCGCCGCCGGTCCCGGGCGTCGGCGACCGCGCCGCCCCAGAGCCCGAAGACCAGCAGCGGCACGAACCCGGCGACGCCCAGCAGCCCCACCCAGAACGAGCCGCCGGTCAGGTCGAACATCTCCACCGGCACCGCCACGGCGGTGAACTGGAAGCCGAACATCGCCACCGCGTTGCCCAGCCACACCCGCCGGTAGGCGGGCACCCCCAACGGGCGCAGGTCGATCGCCCAGCGGCGCGGTCCGCGCGACCGGGCCTTGGTGACCTCCGTCACGGCGCGAGCCGCTCGACGACCCAGACCCCGTCGGCGGTACGCCGGAACCGCAGCCGGTCGTGCAGCCGGCCGGCCCGGCCCTGCCAGAACTCCACCGTCTCCGGGTGGACCCGGAACCCGCCCCAGTGCGGTGGCGCGGGGATCGGCTCCACGTCGGTGAACCGCTCCGCCGCCGCCCGGTACGCCGCGTCCAGCGCCGCCCGGTCCGGCACCACCGCCGACTGGGTGCTGGCCCACGCGCCGAGCTGCGAGCCGCGCGGCCGGCTGGCGAAGTACGCCTCGGTCTCCGCCCGGTCGACGTGCGCCACCCGACCGGTGACGGTCACCTGCCGCTGCATCGGGAACCAGGGGAAGACCAGGCTGGCCCACGGATTGGCGGTCACCTCGACGCCCTTGCGCGAGCGGTGGTTGGTGTAGAAGACGAAGCCCTCCGCGTCGTAGCCCTTGAGCAGCACGGTGCGTCCGCTGGGCCGGCCCTGGTCGTCGGCGGTGCCGACCACCATCGCGTTCGGCTCGGGCAGCGGATGGGCCACCGCGTCGGCGAACCAGCGGGCGAACTGGGTGTGCCAGTCCGGCGCCAGGTCCGTCTCGGTCAGGCCCAGGTCGGCGGCGTACTCGTTACGCATGCCGGCCGGAGCGGGTGTGTCGCCTGTCACTCTCGCCGTTCCTCTCCCGGGCGTACCGGCGTCCCCCGACGCTGGCCAGGCCCCGGCGCCTAGTCTTCTCCTGTCCGCACCCGCGTCCACCGGCGGGGATGTCGTGTGGCGCACAGTGGCTGCGGGTCGCGCAGCCGGTTACCCATCGGTCAAGATGTTCCGAACCACATCCTCTCGAGGGTCGCCTGAGCTGCGGGGCTGGACCAGCCCGCCGGGCGCACCGAGCCGGAAGCCAGGAGACGACATGTCCGATTTCAAGCCGGGCCTGGAGGGCGTCGTAGCCTTCGAGACCCAGATCGCCGAGCCCGACCGCGCGGGCGGATCGCTGCGCTACCGGGGCGTGGACATCGAGGATCTGATCGGCCAGGTCTCCTTCGGCAACGTCTGGGCGCTGCTGGTGGACGGCCGGTTCGGCCCCGGCCTGCCGCCGGCCGAGCCGTTCCCGGTGCCGGTGCACTCCGGCGACATCCGCGTCGACGTGCAGTCCGCGGTCGCCATGCTGGCCCCCTACTGGGGGCTCGACCAGCTCCTCGACATCTCCGACGCCCAGGCCCGCGAGGACCTGGCCCGGGTGTCGGTCACCGCGCTGTCCTTCGTCGCCCAGTCGGCGCGCGGGCTGGGCCTGCCGGCGGTGCCGCAGAAGGAGATCGACAAGGCGGAGACGATCGTCGAGCGCTTCATGAAGCGCTGGCGTGGCGAGCCCGACCCGCGGCACGTCAAGGCCGTCGACGCGTACTTCATCTCGGCCGCCGAGCACGGCCTGAACGCCTCCACCTTCACCGCCCGGATCGTGGCCTCCACCGGCGCCGACGCCGCGGCCTGCATCTCCTCCGGCATCGGCGCCCTCTCCGGCCCGCTGCACGGCGGCGCGCCGTCCCGGGTGCTCAGCATGCTGGAGGCGGTCGAGCGCAGCGGCGACGCCGAGGGGTACGTCAAGGGCGTGCTCGACCGCGGCGAGCGGCTGATGGGCTTCGGTCACCGGGTCTACCGGGCCGAGGACCCGCGCGCCCGCGTGCTCCGGCGCACCGCCAAGGAGCTGGGCGCACCGCGCTTCGAGGTCGCCGAGGCGCTGGAGAAGGCCGCCCTGGCCGAGTTGCAGGCCCGCCGCCCGGACCGCGTCCTCGCCACCAACGTCGAGTTCTGGTCGGCCGTGGTGCTGGACTTCGCCGAGGTGCCGGCGCACATGTTCACCTCGATGTTCACCTGCGCCCGGATGGGCGGCTGGTCCGCGCACATCCTGGAGCAGAAGAAGCTGAACCGGCTGGTCCGCCCGTCCGCCACCTACGTCGGCCCGGGCACCCGCAAGCCGCAGCAGGTCGAGGGCTGGGACGCCATCCCGCACGGCGTCTGAGGTGTAAGGAGGGGGCCCCGCTTAACGCTTTCGGCATAGGCGGGGCCCCTTCTTAACGCCCGCGCTGTGGCGTACGCCTCAGCACGAGGGGTGGGACCAGCGGGTGGTGCCGGCCGGGCGGGTGCGAGGATGAAGGCCGGCAGCGCTGCCGGCCGGGTTCGGATCCCGGCCGCCCCGTGCGCCCGGCGCACGAGCCGGTCGTCGGTCCGCGCCCGCAGGAAGGGCCCGCCCTCGCCCATGCGGAAGGATCGAGACAACCGTGGCTGACGCACCGACCATCCGGATTCCCGACGACCTCAAGCCCGCCGACGGCCGTTTCGGCTGCGGCCCGTCCAAGGTCCGTCCGGCGGCGGTCTCCGCGCTCGCCGACGTCGCCACCAGCTACCTGGGCACGTCGCACCGGCAGAAGACGGTCCGCGACGAGGTCGCCCGGCTGCGCCGGGGCATCGCCGAGTTCTTCTCCCTCCCCGAGGGCTACGAGGTGATCATCGGCAACGGTGGCACCACCGCGTTCTGGGAGGTCGCCACGTTCGGCCTGGTCCGCGACCGGGCCCAGTTCGCCAGCTTCGGCGAGTTCGGCGCGAAGTTCGCCAAGTCGGTCAAGGACGCGCCGTTCCTGGGTGAGCCGACCGTCCGCAAGTCCGAGGCGGGCAGCGCGCCGGCCCTGGTCGCCGAGGCCGGCGTGGACGTCTACGCCACCCCGCACAACGAGACCTCCACCGGTGTGGCGGTGCCGATCAGCCGGGTGCCGGGCGCCGACGAGGGCTCGCTGCTGCTGGTCGACGCCACGTCCGGCGCCGGCGGGCTGGACGTCGACGTCGCCGAGACCGACGTCTACTACTTCGCCCCGCAGAAGTGCTTCGGCTCCGACGGCGGCCTCTGGCTGGCGCTGATGTCGCCGGCCGCGCTCGCCCGGGCCACCGAGATCAAGTCCTCGGGCCGCTACATCCCGGCCTTCCTGGACCTGGTCACCGCGATCGACAACTCGCGGCTGGAGCAGACCTACAACACGCCGGCGCTGGCCACCATCTTCCTGGCCGCCGAGCAGACCGACTGGATGAACTCCCAGGGCGGGCTGGCCTGGGCGGCCAAGCGCACCGCCGAGAGCGCCGGCATCGTGTACGGCTGGGCCGAGCGCTCGTCGTTCGCCACCCCGTTCGTGGCGGACCCGGCGCTGCGCTCCAACGTGGTCGCCACCGTCGACTTCGCCGACGGGGTGGACGCCACCGCGATCGCGAAGGCGCTGCGCGCCAACGGCATCGTCGACACCGAGCCCTACCGCAAGCTCGGCCGCAACCAGCTCCGGGTCGCGCTCTTCCCGGCCGTCGAGCCGGCCGACGTCGAGGCGCTCACCGCGTCCATCGACTACGTGGTCGAGCGACTCTGATCACGCCGTCACGGAGGGTGGTCGTCGGGGCTCCGGCGGCCACCCACCGTGATCATCGCCGCAGCTCAGTCGCGACATGCCGGGGTGTCGCAGTCCCCATCGTCGGGTAGATGAGCGTACGGTGGTGGGGACGCCCGGGTGGCCGGCTCGTGGCGTGACGGCCAGCGAAGCGGGACGGAGGCAAGCCCATGCGCCCAGTACGCTTCGTCGCCCTTTCCGAGGACGGCCAGGCCCTGGTGCTCACCGACGAGGTGGGCCGCCTGCTCGCGCTTCCGATCGACGAGCGCGTGGCCTCGGTGCTGCACGCCGAGCCGGGCGCGCCCCCGCTCGCGGTGGTGCCGGCCTCCACCGATCCCACGCCGTCGCTGTCCCCGCGCGACATCCAGGCCCGGATCCGTTCCGGCGAGTCCGCTGAGGACGTCGCCCGCATCGCCGGCGTGCCGGTCGACCGTGTGCTGCGCTACGCCGGCCCGGTGCTCCAGGAGCGGGCCATGCTCGCCCAGCACGCCCGCCGCACCCGGCTCAAGGGTGCCGAGAAGCCGACCCCGCTGGCCGAGGTGGTCAACGGCCGGCTGGCCCAGCACGGCATCGACACCGAGAAGATCTCCTGGGACGCCTACCGCCGCGACGACGGCACCTGGCGGATCATCGCCACCTGGCCGTCCGGCAAGGCCACCGCCCAGGCGGTGTGGGATCTCGACAAGTCCCGGCAGAACGTCGTCGCGCACGACGACATGGCGCAATACCTCTGCGCCGAGCGGCCCACGCCGATCCTCGGCCAGGAGCCGGCGCCCGAGCGGGGCGGCCACGCGCTGCCCGGCCCGTCGCGCGGCGAGCCGAACCGGGGCGGCGGGCACGGTCTGCCGTCCGGCGTCGAGCAGGCCCGGCCGGGGCGCGACCCGATCCGCGCCGGCCGGGACGCGCTGCTCGCCTCGCTGGACCGGCCGCTCGGCGGCACGTCCGGCCGGGGGCTCGACACCCGTTCCCCGGCCGCGCTGGCCGGTTCCGACGCGCCCCGGCAGCGGGCGGTCGCCGGGGGTGCCGCCGCGCTGCTCGGCGGCGGGCAGGGTTCGGCGTTCGACGACGACTCGGACGCGCCGAAGGAGATCCCGGCCGTGCCGTCACTGGCCGTGCTCCGACCCCGGCGCACCGGCAACCCGCCGGCGTCCGGCGGTTCCGGCACCGAGTCCGGCGAGGCCGGCGGCAAGCCGCGCAAGCGGCTGCCGAGCTGGGACGATGTCCTCTTCGGCAGCGGCCCGGCGGCCCGCGAGTCCTCCTGATCCACCGGTCCACCCTGGAACGCCCACGCGAAGTGAGGCACTCGAAGTGTCCGCGTGCCAGGGTGGACCCATGGAGTACACGAACCTGGGACGCACCGGCCTGTCGGTGAGCCGGCTCTGCCTCGGCACCATGAACTTCGGGCCGCAGACGAACGAGCCGGACAGCTTCGCCATCATGGACCGGGCGCTGGAGCACGGGATCAACTTCTTCGACACCGCGAACGTCTACGGCTGGAAGCTCGGTGAGGGCATCACCGAGCAGATCGTCGGCCGCTGGTTCGCGCAGGGCGGCGGGCGGCGGGACAAGGTCGTCCTGGCCACCAAGGTCTACGGCAAGATGAGCGAGTGGCCCAACGACCAGGGCCTGAGCGCCCGGCACATCGTGCGGGCCTGCGAGGATTCGCTGCGGCGACTCCAGACCGACACCATCGACCTCTACCAGATGCACCACGTCTCCCGGACCACGCCGTGGGAGGAGATCTGGCAGGCGATGGAGACGCTGGTCGCGCAGGGCAAGGTGCTCTACGTCGGGTCGTCCAACTTCGCCGGCTGGCACATCGCCCAGGCGCAGGCCGCGGCCGGCCGGCGCAACTTCCTCGGTCTCGTCTCCGAGCAGAGCATCTACAACCTGCTCACCCGGCACGTCGAGCTGGAGGTCATCCCGGCCGCGCAGCACTACGGGCTGGGCATCATCCCCTGGTCGCCGCTGCACGGTGGGCTGCTCTCCGGGATCATCCGGAAGATGGCCGAGGGCAGCGCGGCGCGCGGCACCGCCGGCCGCGCGGCCGACGCGCTGGCCGAGCACCGGAGCACCATCGAGGCGTACGAGAAGCTCTGCGCGGACCTCGGCCACGACCCGGCGGACGTGGCGCTGGCCTGGTTGCTGTCCCGGCCGGGCGTGACCGCCCCGATCGTCGGTCCGCGCACCCTGGACCAGCTCGACCGCAACCTCGGCGCGTTCGACGTCGACCTGGACGAGTCCACCCTGACCCGCCTCGACGAGCTGTTCCCGCCCGTCGGCAACGGCGGCCCCGGCCCCGAAGCCTGGGCCTGGTAGGCGTAAGGAGGGGCCCCCGCTTAACGCATTCTGCATAGGCGGGGCCCCCTCTTAACAAACGTCAGAGCGGCCAGGCGGCGAGGCGGGTGTGGTGCGGGCTGGGGCCGAGGTGGCTGCGGACCAGCACCAACTCGTCGGCCGGCCACTCCGGGCCGGCGTACTCGTGCAGCGTCTCCCGGTCGGCGTGCACGTCGGCGGGGTCGACGCGGTCGCCGGGGCGGGCGATGGTCAGGTGGGCCCGGAACGGCTTCTCGTCGTGCGGCAGCCCGGCCCGGCGCAGGCCGTCGCGGATCAGGCGGGCGAGCGTGTCCAGCGCCTCCGTCTCGCCGCGCACGTCCACCCAGAGCACGGTGGACCGGCCCTGCCCGAAGCTGCCCCCACCGCCCAGGCGCAGCCGCGGTGAGCTGCCCCGGCCGGCCCGGAACGACTCCGCGGCCAGCCCCAGCGTGCTCTCCACGTCGACCAGCCCGTCGTCCGGCACCTCACCGAGGAACGCCAGCGTGAGGTGGAGGTGGGCCGGGTCGGCGAGCCGGACGGGCACGCCGGCGGCGGACGCGCGGCCGACCCGAAGCGCGGCGACCCGCGCCGCCAGGTCGGTGACCGCCGCCGGGGGCGGGTAGATCGCCGCGAAGAGCCGCACCCGGTCAGCGATGCCGCTGGTGGTGCGCCGCCCGGGCCGCCGGCAGTGTCAGCCCGGCGGCGTGCAGCAACCCTTCGACGCGGACCCGTTCGATCTCCCGGTCGACGCCGTTCAGCTCGGCCAGGTGCTCGGCGATGCCGAGGGCGTGGCAGGCGGCGCGCAGCCGCTCGTCGTACGCCTCGATGACCGCGCCGTGCCACACCACCGAGCGGTCGGCGGCGGCCAGCCGGTGGCCGCCGAGCCGGCGCAGGTCGGTGGCGAGCTGCTCCAACGGGCGGCGGCCCTCCCGCTCGAACTCGGTCAGGTCGATGTCGCGGGTCAGCGCCTCGGCCTCGATGGCGCGGTCGAGCCGGGCGATGGTGCGGCGCTCACGGCGCTGCTCCAGCCACTCGGCCCACCCGCAGGCGAGCCGGTCGATGATCTCGTCGGCGCAGAAGACCAGCGCGAACAGGGCGGGCAGGCAGCAGACGGCGAGGATCGCCAGCGCCAGCAGCAGCCCCTGCCCCAATCCCACACATCGACGCTAAGCCCTGCCGACCACCCCCGCCACCCGTTTGCCGAAACCGGCCGGTACGGGTGCGGGGGGCGTTAAGCGGGGCCCCCTCCTATACAGAATGCGTTAACAGGGGGCCCCGCCTTTCACTCGGCCCCGGGGGACACCACGTAGAAGCGGGGCATCGGCAGCATCCGCAGCCGCAGTCGGGCGCCGGAGCGGCGCAACTGCCAGGTGAGCGCCAGCAGCGCGGCGGCCAGCGAGATCAGGCCACCGATCCAGATGCTCGCCCCGGCACCGAACGTCTCGGCCGTCCAGCCGATGATCGGCGCGCCGACCGGGTTGGTGCCCAGGAACACCAGCACCCACAGCGCCATCACCCGACCCCGGAAGGACGCGTCGACGCCGAGCTGCACCCGCTGGTTGGCGGCCTGGGCGAAGAAGACCATGAAGAACCCGGTGGGCAGCAGCAGCGTCACCACCATCCAGTACGCCGGGGCGAGCCCGACCAGCGTGCCGAAGCTGGCGCAGCCGACCGCCGCGCCCAGCACCAGCCAGACCGAGGGCCGGCTGCGCCGGCCGGTGCCGGCGAGCGCGCCGACCAGCGCGCCGACCGCCAGCGCGGTGCTGAACAGGCCGAACGAGGCGGCGCCGGTCCGGAACACGGTCTTGGCCAGCGCGGCGAGCGTGAGCTGGAAGTTGAACAGGCTCATCCCGATCACCGACATGACGACCATCGGCAGCAGGAGGTCGGGGCGGCGGGCGACGTAGCGCAGGCCGTCCACCACCCGGGCCTGGTCCCGTTCGCCGGCCGGCGGCAGGTCCTTGCGGTGCAGTTCGGCGGGGCGCATCCGCACCACGTTGACCAGCGGCGCGATGGAGCTGAGCGCGGTGAAGAGGAAGACCGGGCCGACGTCGAAGGCGGCGATGGCCAGGCCGGCGACGGCGGGGCCGACGATCCGGGCGGAGTTGAACACGGCCGCGTTGAGCGAGAGCGCGTTCGGCAGCAGCGTCACGCCGACCAGCTCGGAGACGAACGCCTGCCGCACCGGGGTCTCGACCGCGTTGGCGACGCCGAGCAGCGCGGCGAACGCGAACACGTGCCAGAGCTGCACCACGCCGGTGACCACCAGCAGGCTCATCCCCAGCGCCAGCACGGTCCAGAACGCGTTGGCGACGAAGAGCAGCATCCGCTTGTCGTACCGGTCGGCGAGGCGGCCGGAGAGCAGCGTGAGCAGGAGTACGGGGGTGAACTGCAACGCGGTGACCACGCCGAGCGCGGTGGCGGAGTTGTCGCTCAGCTCGAGGACGAGCCAGTCCTGGGCGATGAACATCATCCAGACGCCGATCAGTTTGATCAGCTGCCCGGTGGCGAAGAGCCGGTAGTTGCGGACTCGTAGGGACTGGAACATCGTGCTCAGCTTGGCCTGCACTCTAGGTGCGCCTCCTCGCGTCGGGTACGCCTCATCGACAACTGACGAAGCGGACCGCGCGACGCGGGGTCAGCCGCGAGCGATCGCCTGGAGGATGTCGGCGGCCCGCCGGAGCGTGTCGCGTTCGTCCTCGGTGAGCGCGGCCAGCCGACCTGCCAGCCATTCGTTGCGGGCGCGCTCGAACTGGTCGAGCACGGCCCGTCCCCCCTCGGTCGCCGCCAGGATGACCTGCCGTCCGTCGGTCGGATGGGGGGTGCGCTGCACGAGGCCGCGCTCCTCCAACTTCGCGACGATCTTCGTCATCGTCGGCGGCTGCACCCGTTCGACGTCGGCCAGTTCCCGTGGCGTGAGGGCACCCGCCAACTTGAGGCTGGTGAGCGCCGACAGCTGGGTGACCGTGAGGTCGCCGACCGGTCGGGCCTGTCGGACCCGCCGGTTGAGTCGGGTGATCGCATCTCGCAGCTGGGGGGCCAGCTGCGCCGGTGGCACGCGTCTCGCCGTCACCGTCCGCTCCGTCACACTCGTTAGCCTAACTAATGAGCCTGGCTAACGACGTGCGTTATGACCAGGCTCACCAGCGTCAGAGCAGCACGGCCTCGATCGGTCCGCGCAGGAAGTAGAGGATGAAGAGCGCGGCCACGCCGTACAGCAGGGGGTGGACCTCCCGGGCCTTGCCCTTCGCCAGCTTCACCAGCACGTAGCTGATCACGCCGGCCCCGATGCCGTTCGAGATGGAATAGGTGAACGGCATCAGCACGATGGTGAGGAACGCCGGGATGGCGATCTCGTAGTCGGTCCAGTCGATGGTCCGGACCGCCGTCATCATCAGGAAGCCGACCACCACCAGCGCCGTCGACGCGGCCTCGAACGGCACGATCGCCGACAGCGGCGCCAGGAACATGGCCAGCAGGAACAGGCCGCCGGTGACCAGGTTGGCCACGCCGGTCCGGGCACCCTCGCCGACCCCGGCCGCGCTCTCGATGTACGACGTGTTGCTCGACACCGAGGCCGCGCCACCCGCGGCGGCGGCGATCGAGTCGACCAGCAGGATCTCCTTGGCGCGCGGCGGGGTGCCCTGCTCGTCGAGCATGTCCCCCTCCTGGCCGATCGCGACCATCGTGCCCATGGTGTCGAAGAAGTCCGTGATCAGCAGCGTGAAGACGAACATCAGCGGGACCAGCCAGCCCACCCGGGTCCACGAGTCCAGCACGTTGAAGTTGCCCAGCAGCGACAGGTCCGGCAGGTCCACCACCTGCTTCGGCAGCTCGGGCACGTTCAGCGCCCAGCCCTTCGGGTTCGGCTTGCCGTCGACGAAGGACGGGCCGATGTTGCCGATCGCCTCGACCACCACGGCCAGCACGGTGGAGGCGAGGATGCCGATCAGGATGGCGCCGCGGACCCGGCGTACCACCAGCACCACGGTGATCAGCAGGCCCACCACGAAGACCAGCATCGGCCAACTGACGATCTTGCCGTTGATGCCCAGCCCGACCGGCACCGTGCTGTTCGCCGCGTCCGGCACCCGCCGGACGAACCCGGCGTCGACCAGCCCGATGATGGTCAGGAACAGGCCGATGCCGACGCCGATCGCGGTCTTGAGCTGCGTCGGCACCGAACGGAACACCGCGGTGCGCAGCCCGGTGAGCACCAGGATGCCGATCAGCACACCCTCGATGACCACCAGACCCATCGCGTCCGCCCAGGTCATCTGCGGCGCGATCTCGAAGGCCACCAGCGCGTTCACGCCCAGCCCGGCGGCCAGCGCGATCGGGAACCGGGCCACCACCCCCATCAGGATGGTCATCAGGCCGGCGACCAGCGCGGTCGCCGCGGCCAGCGCCGGGATGGCGAGCGTGCGCCCGTCGGCATCCTCCGCGCCGCCGAGGATCAGCGGGTTCAACACCACGATGTACGCCATCGTGAAGAACGTGGCGAAGCCACCGCGGATCTCCCGGCCCGTGGTGGACCGGCGGGCGGAGATCTCGAAGAAACGGTCGAACGCGTTGCGCGGGTGCGCGGGATCGGGCGGTGTGCCGTGGTCCGCCGGCGGGGCAATGGACATCGGGTCCTCATCTTGTCGATCAACCGGTCTTGTCGCGCGCATCGTGCCAGATCACCCGGCGGACAGGAAAGAACGATCACGTACGCTGGGCCGGTGCCCCAGGAGCAACAGCCGCGGCCGGAGCCGCTCGACCCGCCGATGGTGCCGTTCGCCGTCGCCGGGCTGATCGCCTGGGCGGTGGCCGGTCTGGTGCTGCTGATCTTCTGCCGGGGCTGGCTCACCGCGCACGGGCACCAGAACTGGCTCTGGACCTGCCTCGCCGGTTTTCTGTGGGGCTTTCCCGGCTTGGCCACGATGATGCGGCACGACGCCAACCGGCGTCGCCGTCGGGCGGCCGCCGAGCGTCAGCGCTGACCGGTCAGGAGTGCGCGTACGGCTCCGCCGGCTCGGCCGCCTCCCCGGCACCGGGGGCCCGGCCGACGGACATCGCCTCGACCGCGCTGTCGTCGTAGATGGTGGGCAGCTCGGCGACCGGCGTCTCGGCGGTGTCGACGAGCGTCTCCGAGTGGGCGCCGCAGCCGTGGTCGGCGCTCACCACCCGACCGTCGTCCGGGGCGAAGAAGTTGCCGCACGCCCCGAAGGTCAGCCGCAGCGAGCCGGCCAACGGCAGGTAGAAGCCGCAGGTGCCGCAGCGCGCGGCGGCCGGCGCGGCGGCCGAGATGGCGGCGTCCGGCCCGTGGTCGCCGTCATACCACCGCTGGGCGGTCTCCGCGCGCCCTTCCCGGGACAGCACCCGGGCCCGGCCGAGGCCCAGCTCCCAGGCGGTCTCCTCCACGGCCGGGTCGTCGGAGAGCAGGTAGCCGGGGGCGAGCCGCTCGTCGTCGGCCGGGGTGGGCAGCAGGTCGCCCGGACCCAGGTCGCCCGGCTTGAGCCGCTCCTGCCAGGGCAGCCAGCCGGGGGCGAGCATCGCGTCCGGGCCGGGCAGCAGCACGGTCTCGCAGATGGTGACGTGCTTGCTGCGCGGCACCCGGGTCACCGTGACGGCCCAGCGCCAGCCGCGGTAACCGGCCATCCGGCAGTCGAAGTAGTGGGTGACGACCCGGTCGCCCTCGGCGACGGCCTGGAGATGATCGCCGACGTCGGTCGGCTCCACCTCGGTGATGGCGTCGCGGGCCACCTCGACGGCGGCGGCGCAGACCTGGTCGAGCCGGGGAGCGCGGGCGGAGGCGGGCCTGGTCACCTGTCCATTGTTCCCCATGCCCGTCGGCGGGTTCTCTCCGGGTGAGGCGGCACGCGTGGAGCAGATGGGCGAGGATGGGACACATGGCGCTGTCCTCCCGCTCCGGCCGCTCCTTTCTCGGGCGGACCGTGGGCACCGGCATCCGCGCCACCCGGCTGCTGCTGCGGGGGTCGCTGCACGGCGGGCGCTGGATGACCCGCCGGGCCGGCACCGCCCGGGCCCGCAGCGCCGGCAACGAGGTGGGCATGGTCCGCCTGTTCGACCTGCACGCGCTCTCCTGCGCCGGGGACACGCTGATCGCCATCGGCCTGGCCGGGACGATCTTCTTCGACGTGCCGCTCGGCGAGGCACGCAACAAGGTCGCGCTCTACCTGCTGGTGACCATGGTCCCGTTCGCCATGCTCGCCCCGGTGGTCGGCCCGCTGCTCGACCACTTCCGCCACGGCCGGCGGTACGCGCTGGCCACCACCATGCTCGGCCGGGCGTTCCTGGCCTGGTTGATCTCCGACTACATGGGCGGTCTCGGGCTCTACCCGGCGGCGTTCGGGGTGCTCGCCCTCTCCCGCGCCTACGGGGTGGCCCGGTCGGCGGCGGTGCCCCGACTGCTCCCCGACGGGTTGGGGTTGTCCCAGGTCGGCGCGCGGGCCAGCGTCTACGGCACGGTGGCCGGCGCGCTGGTCGCCCCGATCGGGTTGGCCGCGTTCTGGTTCGGGCCGCAGTGGCCGCTCCGGGTCGCCACGGTGATCTTCCTGGTCGGCATGGTCATCTCGCTCCGGCTGCCGCCGAAGGCCGACTCGGAGCCGCCGGAGCGGATGCCGCACCCGCTGCGGGCGATGCGCCGCCGCGACGGCGAGCGCCCGCTGGGCCGGGGCCGCCCCGCCGGCCGGCTGGTGATCGCCACGTTGATCGGGGCCGCGGCGCTGCGCGGGATCTACGGCTTCCTGCTGCTCTTCCTGGCCTTCGCCATCAAGGCCGGCGACCTGACCACCGACTTCTTCGGCCGCGAGCTGGGCGCCCAGGCCGCGCTGGGGGTGGTCGGCGGCGCGCTGGCGGTGGGCACGTTCCTGGCCACCGCGCTGGGCACCCGGCTGCGCATCCACCGCCCGACCGCGATCCAGTCCAGCGGCACGATCATCGTGGCCGGCGTGGCGCTGCTCGCCACGATCAAGTTCTCGCTGCCCATGGTGGCGCTGCTCTGCCTGGTGGCCGCGATGATGAGCGGGATCGCCAAGCTGGCGGTGGACGCCTCGATCCAGGAGCGGATCCCGGAGCGGCTGCGGGCCAGCTCCTTCGCGCACTCGGAGACCGCGCTGATGCTCGCGTTCGTGGCCGGCGGCGGGCTGGGGCTGGTGCCGTTCACCGGCCTGATCGGGGTGGCGGTCGCCGCCGGCGTGGCCGCCCTGGTGGCCCTGCGCGGGGTGCTGATCGCCGGCCGCCTGCGCGGCGAGCACCTGGTCGGACGGCCTTTGGGCGACGACGAGCCGAGCAGTGGCCGCCCGCTAGGCGACGACGAGCTGAGCAGTGGCCGGCCTTTGGGCGACGACGAGCTGGCGATGCCGCCGGCCGCCCCGCCGGTCACCTCGTTCGACGACCCGGCGCCCACCTCGCCGGCCCCGCAGCGGGTCGACTCGCCCCCGCCGGACGACGACGCGCTCGCGCCGCCCGGCTTCCACATCTACCGCCCCTCCTCGTCGGTCGGCGGGCCCGGCGCGGCCGAGGACGAGACCCGGCGCGACCCCCGGGGGCCGGTGGCGTGACCGGTCTGCTGGTGGTCACGGCGGTGCCCGCCGAGGCCGAGGCGGTCCGCGCCGGCCTCACCGACCCGACCGTGACGGTACGACCGGTAGGTGTCGGCCCGGCCGTCGCCGGTGCCGCCACCGCGCGGCTGCTGGCGCTGGCCGAGGCGGCCGGCCGGCCGTTCCGGGCGGTGGTCAGCGCGGGGATCGCCGGCGGCTTCGTCGGCCGGGTCGCGGTCGGCGGCACCGTACTGGCCGACCGTAGCGTCGCCGCCGACCTCGGTGCCGAGTCGCCGGCCGGGTTCATCCCGGTCGAGGAGCTGGGCATGCCCCCCGAGCTGCTGGGCGTCGGCCGCACCGTGCCAGCCGACGCGACGCTGCTGGGCACGCTGCGCGCCGCCCTGCCGGCGGCCACCGTCGGCACCGTGCTCACGGTCAGCACCGTGACCGGCACCGCCGCCAGCACCGCAGCCCTCGCTGACCAGCACCCGGACGCCGTGGCCGAGGCCATGGAGGGGTACGGCGTCGCCGTGGCCGCCGCCCAGGCCGGCGTCCCCTTCGCCGAGCTGCGGACGATCTCGAACCCGATCGGCCCCCGCGACCGCGGCGCGTGGCGCATGCGCGAGGCGTTCACCGCGCTCACCACCGCCGCTGCCGCACTCCGCTGACCGTCTGGTCGAACCGCATCGCCGCCGGCCGGCTCGGCTCGATCTCGAACCCGCACGCGCGTAGAAGGTCGATTCCCGGCTGCTCGGTCAACGCCCGGACACAGACCGGACCGTTCGCGGCGAGCGCGGCGATCAGCGCCTCGACGAGACGCCGGCCGATGCCCAAGCGCCGGTAGGCGACCATGACCAGCACGCCGTCGAGCACGGTCTCCGGTGCCTCCGGAAGCATGCCGTCACCCCATCGCAGGTGTGGGCTCTCGTCGTGCGCCCGCAACTCACCGATCAGCTCGCCGCCGGGCAGCTCCGCCACGAACCGCCAAGCCGTGGCCGGCACGCTCGGGCCGGTGACCCGACGTACCGTCACCGTTCGCCGCACCCGCTCACGCTCACGACGCTCGTCCCGGTAGTCCCGATTCAGCCGGTAGCTGGCCGGCGGCAGCGGCAACGGCCACAGCTGCGGCGGCAGCGAATACCACTCGGCCCACCAGGCTCCCGGCCAGTCCCGTGGCTCATGCACCTCCCAGACGTCGAGGTGCGCGGGATAACGGCGACCCGCCTGGTCACGCAGGTCGTCGTGCGGCACCGGCCCCGGTTCGGTCGGCACCCCCGCTCCGGTGTCATGCCCGGGCCCGAGCTCGACGGCCATCTGGGCGCCGGCTGCCCGCACCAAGCGCTCCACGGTGCGGTAACGCGGATCCGTAGCCCGACCGGACTCGATCCGGGCGAGCGCCGACTGCGGAAGACCCGCTCGTCCGGCCAGTTCACGCTGGCTCAGATCGGACCGCCGTCGCAGTCGCCGGAGCAGTTCTCCCAGGTCGGCCCCCTGGCCGCTCGACGGAATTGGCTCACCCACCACACCATGGTCCCGACCACGGGTCACACTCTCAACAGGGCCGGCCTTCCTGTGGATAACCCTGTGGACATCGGCTCGGACGGGGGACAAGGTGTGGATGGTTGCGGCCCTTTCGAGCTGAGTCGTTGGTGATATCACCGCTAGCGCCCTGCTCCTTGACGGTCGAGGGTGGCGGCGGGGCGAGCCGGACCCGGGGCGGGCCAGGCCGGATTTGAGCGAGGCCGAACCCGTCCAGCGGGCGGTTGGGCCAAGCAGGGCCGGACCAACGAGCCGAGCCGGCCGAGCGGGCCGAGCCAGGCGAACTGGCGGGCGGACCGAGGCGGCCGAGCGGACCGAGCCGGCCGAGCGGACCGAGCCGGCCGAGCGGACCGAGCCGACCGAGCGGACCGAGCCGACCGAGCGGACCGAGCCGACCGAGCGGACCGAGCCGGCCGAGCGGACCGAGCCGGCCGAGCGGACCGAGCCGGCCGAGTCAGGCGGAAGGGCGGGCTAAGCGGGCTAAGCGGGCTGAGCAGCCTGAGCAGGCCGAGCAGGCGGGCCGGGCCGAGCAGGCGGGCCGGGCCGACGGCGCGAGGCGGAGGGGTGGAGTGGACGAGCCGACGTGGCCGGGCATGGCGGGGTAAAGGCTGAGTCGTTTCTGATATCAGCTCGAAAGGCGATCCGAGAGGGACATCAGCCGGCCGGGACGGGAAGGACACATGCTTCCCAGGACGGGCAAGCAAGGATCAGGACC
This sequence comes from Micromonospora sp. NPDC018662, assembly GCF_044391475.1. Classification (NCBI taxonomy): domain Bacteria; kingdom Bacillati; phylum Actinomycetota; class Actinomycetes; order Micromonosporales; family Micromonosporaceae; genus Micromonospora; species Micromonospora sp. NPDC018662. The sequence continues at coordinate 703,248 of NZ_JBISAC010000001.1, read as the reverse complement.
CCAGCCGGGATCAGGGCCGGGACGCCCCCGGGACCAGGTTCCGTCCAGGGCCAAGGTTCCTCGGGGGTAAGGAGCACGTGGCCGGAGTCTCGGCACATCAGGTGGCGGGCGGACGTGCGGGCGGAGTTACGGTGGGGGTGTGGCGCTCTCCCTGGCGATCTCCCCCTGCCCCAACGACACGTTCGTCTTCGACGCCCTGGTGCACGGCCGGGTGGCCGGCGCGCCGCCGGTCGAGGTGACCTACGCGGACGTGGACGTCACCAACACGGCCGCCGAGCGGGGAGCGTTCGACCTGGTGAAGGTGAGCTACGCGGCGCTGCCGTGGCTGCTCGACGACTACCACCTGCTGCCCTGCGGCGGGGCGCTGGGCCGGGGCTGCGGCCCGCTGGTGCTCACCCGGGGCGACCGGGCCGACCTGTCCGGCGCGACGGTGGCGGTGCCCGGCGAGCGGACCACGGCGTACCTGCTGTTCCGGCTCTGGGCTGCCGGGCAGGCGCCCGAACGGATCGAGGTGGTGCCGTTCCACGAGATCATGCCGGGCGTGGCGGCCGGCCGGTACGACGCCGGCCTGGTGATCCACGAGGCCCGTTTCACCTACCCGCGCCACGGGCTGACCGCCCTGGTCGACTTGGGCGAGTGGTGGGAGGGCGACACCGGGCTGCCGATCCCGCTCGGCGCGATCCTGGCCCGCCGCGGCGCGGTCGACCCGGTCGAGGCCGCCGCCTGGATCCGCGAGTCGGTGCGGCAGGCCTGGGCGGACCCGGAGGCCAGCCGCGGGTACGTCCTCGCGCACGCGCAGGAGATGGAGCCCGACGTGGTGGACCGGCACATCGGCCTCTACGTCAACGAGTTCACGGCCGACCTGGGTGAGGCCGGCTTCGCCGCCGTGGAGGCGCTGCTGGGCCGGGCCGCCGACGCCGGGCTCGTCCCTCAGACCTCCAGCTCGCGCGCCACCGCGTGGACCAGCTGAGCGATCTTCTGCGCGGCCTTGCGATCCGGGAAGCGACCCCGGCGCAGGTCCGGCTGGACCTTCGCCTCCAGCACCTTGATCATGTCTTCGACCAGGCCGTGCAGTTCCTCGGCCGGCCGGCGACGCAGCTCCGCCACGGACGGCGGCGCCTCCAGCAGCTTCACGCCCATGGCCTGGGCGCCCCGCCGGCTGTCCACCACGCTGAAATCGACCCGCTGGCCACCCTTCAGGTCGGCGACACCCGCCGGTAGCGCGCCCTTGGGCAGGAACACGTCGCCACCCTCGTCACTGGTGACGAACCCGTATCCCTTGGCCGCGTCGTACCACTTCACTCGACCCGTCGGCACCTGTCGAACCCCGCTCCACTCGAACCGTCTACCCCTCCAAGGCTAGCCCGATGATCCGGTCCACCGCCGCCGGGAATTCCCCGAGATCATCCAGCACCAGTTCGGCGCCGGCCGCGCTCAACTCGGCCGCCGAGCAGGGTCCGGTGGCCACTCCCACCCCTGGGATTCCCGCCGCCCGCGCGGCCGCCATGTCGGCCACGTGGTCGCCCACGTAGAGCGTCGCGCCGTGCTCCCGCAGCGCGGTCGCCTTCTGCTCCGCGAACAGGTCGCCGGCCAACTCGTCGACCGCCAGGTCGAGGTGGTCCAGGTGCAGCTTCGCCAGCCGGCCGATCTTCGAGGTCACCACCATCACCCGGCCGCCGCGCTCGTGCACCGCGCGCACCGCGGCCTCCGCGCCCGGCATCGGCACCGTCGGCGTGATCGCGTACGCGGGATACAGCTCGCGGTAGAGCGTCACCGCCTCCTCGATCCGCTCCGGCGGGAACCAGTGCGCCAGCTCGGTACGCAGCGGCGGACCCAGCCGGGACACGGCCAGTTCCGCGTCCACCGGCACGCCGGTGCGCTCGGTCAACGCGCGGTAGGCGGCGGCGATCCCGGGGCGCGAGTCGACCAGGGTCATGTCGAGGTCGAAGCCGACCATCAGCGGAGGCATGCCGAGAACGTACCCAGCGGGCTAGCGTGGTACGACGATGACCACCTCACTCGCCGACCATCTGCGGGCCCTCCCCGACGAGTCGCTGGCCGCCCTGCTCCAACTGCGGCCGGACCTCGTCGTGCCGGTGCCGGCGGACGTGTCCGCTCTCGCCCTGCGCGCCCAGTCCCGGGTCTCCGTGGCCCGGGCGCTCGACGGGCTGGACCAGTTCACCCTGCAGATCCTCGACGCCGCCCGGCTCACCCGTGGCCCCGACGGCACCACCTCCACCGACCAGATCCTCGCCATGGCCACCGCCGGGCCGCACCCACCCGCCCCGACCGCGGTCCGTGCCGCCGTCGACCGGCTCCGGGCACGGTTCCTGCTGTACGGCCCCGAGCACGACCTGACCGTGGTGGGCGGCGTCGACGAGGTGTCCCCGTACCCGGCGGGGCTGGGTCGCCCGGCAGCGGAGCTGGACGCGCGCGCGGCGGCGCTCTGCGCGGACCCGGCGAAGCTGCGGCGGGCGCTGCTCGCCGCGCCGCCCTCGGCCCGGGCGGTCCTGGACCGCCTCGCCGGCGGGCCGCCGGTCGGCACCGTGGCGCCGGGCGCGCTGGAGGCCCCCGCCACCGGCGGAGAGGACGTGCTCCCGCCCGACCTGGTCAACGGCGGGACGCCCACCGGCTCCCCGATCCGCTGGCTGGTCGAGCACCACCTGCTGGTACGGATGTCCGGCGGTCGCCACGGCACGGTCGAGCTGCCCCGGGAGGTGGGGCTGGTGCTGCGCCGCGACACCGGTCCGCTCGGCCCGCTGCGCACCAGCCCGCCCGCGGTGTCCGGCCCGCCCCGGGAGACCAAGGCCGTCGACTCGGCCGGGGCCGGGCAGACCATGGAGGTGGTCCGGCACACCGAGGCGCTGCTGGAGGCGCTGGTCGTCGAGCCGGCCCCGGTGCTGCGGTCCGGCGGCGTCGGGGTGCGCGACCTGCGCCGGCTCGCCCGGGTCCTCGGGCTGGACGAGCCGACCACCGCGCTGATCTTCGAGGTGGCGTACGCGGCGGGGCTGACCGGTGAGCTGGAGCTGACCGGCGCGGCCACCACCCGCTACGGCGGCGACCAGCAGATCGCGCCCACCGGCGGGTACGAGGTGTGGCGCGCGGCGTCGCTCGCCCAGCGCTGGGAGCAGCTCGCCCGGGCGTGGCTGGCGATGACCCGACAGGTGGGCCTGGTCGGCCAGCGGGACGACCGGGACCGGCCGATCTCGGTGCTCTCGGCCGAGGCGGAACGCGCCGGCGCACCGGCCGCCCGCCGCGCGGTGCTCGCCGTGCTCGCCGACCTGCCGCAGGCCACCGCGCCGACGCCGGACGAGGTGCTGGCGCTGCTGGACTGGCGGGCGCCCCGACGGGCCCGGGGGCGGGAGACGGCGCACCGCGACGTGCTGACCGAGGCGGCCCGGCTCGGGGTGACCGGGCTGGGCGCGCTCACCTCGTACGGGCGGCTGCTGCTGGCCGAGCTGACCGACGCCGACGAGCGCGGCGACGACCCGCTGGGGCTGCGCTCCGACGCCGAGTCGGGCGACCCGTCGACGGCGGTACGCGCGCTGGACGGGCTGCTGCCCGCCCCGGTCGACCACGTGCTCGTGCAGGCCGACCTGAGCGTGGTGGTGCCCGGCCCGCCCGACCCGGCGCTCGCCGCCGAGCTGGACGTGGTGGCCGAGCACGAGTCGGCGGGCGGGGCGAGCGTGCACCGGGTCACCACGGCGAGCATCCGGCGGGCCCTGGACGCCGGGTACACCGCCGACGACCTGCACGCGCTGTTCCGCCGCCGGTCGCGTACCCCGGTGCCGCAGGGGCTGACCTACCTGGTTGACGACGTGTCCCGCCGACACGGCGGGCTGCGGGTCGGGTCGGCCGGTGGCTACGTGCGCAGCGACGACGAGGCGCTGCTCAGCGAGGTGCAGGCGGACCGGCGGCTGGAGTCGCTGGCGTTCCGCCGGCTGGCCCCCACCGTGCTGGTCACGCCGTACCAGGTGAACCGGATGCTGCTCGCGTTGCGCGACGCGGGGTACGCGCCGGTGCCCGAGGACGCCACCGGCGCGACGGTGCTGTCCCGGCCGAAGAACCGGCGCGCGCCGGCCCGGACGCCGCTCACCGGCCGGGCCGTGGACCCGCTGGCCACGCCGAAGCTGCCGATGCCCCGCCTGCTCGGCGTGGTGGAGCAGATCCGCCGGGGCGAGGCGGCGGCCCGGGCGGCGCGGCGGGCGCCGGCGGTGGTCCGCGGCGGCCCGGCGGCCACCGGTCCGACGCCGGTGACCGGGCACGGCGACGCGCTGGCCGTGCTCCAGCAGGCGGTACGGGACAAGGCGCTGGTCTGGGTGGGTTACGTCGACGCGCACGGGGCGACCGCGTCCCGGCTGGTCCGGCCGGTCTCGATCGGCGCCGGCTATCTGCGCGCCGAGGACGACCGCACCGAGATGCTGCACACGTTCGCGCTGCACCGGATCACGGCCGCCGTGCTGGAGGAGTGAGTCACTCCCCGTTGCGACGTAACGTGCCGATCACCGAGACGGCCAGCAGCAGCCCGAACGCCGCGCCGGCCGACTCGCCGACCGAGTCGACGAAGCCCTGCCGCTGCACCAGCAGTCCGAACAGGAACCAACCGAACACGCCTGCGGCGGCGGTCGCGTAGCCGACCACCTCCGCGGTGGAGACCTGCTGCGGCGTCCGCTCGCTTTCGGGAAGCACGTCCTGATCGACGGTCATGCCAGCCCCTCCCCGCCCCGTGGTGGACCCGGCTTCCAGAGTGGCACCGACCGAACCGCGCGGACAGGGGTTAAAACCCTGATCCGGACGGTCCGGTCACGGCCGGCGGCCGAACACCACCACCCGGGTGCCGATCGAACCCAGTTCCCAGAGGCGGACCGCGTCGCGGTGCAGCAGGTTGACGCAGCCGTGCGAGCCGATCGCGCCGTTGTGCAGGTAGGTGGTGGTCTCGTGGAAGCCGATCCCGCCGTTGAACTGCTGCCAGTAGGGCAGCCACACCTCGTACGGGTTGGACCACTCGCGCAGGTTCCGCCCGCCGACCGAGTAGGTGCCGGCCGGCGTGGCGTACCCGGACATGCCGGTGCGGGTGACGGTCGGGCCCAGCACGACCGTGCCGCCGCGCATCGCCCACACGGTCTGCCGGGTCAGGTCGACGCAGAACGTGAGCCGGGCACCGGCCCGGCAGCGCGACACGTCGGTGTCGGCCAGCCGCTTCGCCACGTCGTACGTGGTGGGGCCGGCGCGACCGGACGCCGGGCTGATGCCGTACCGGGTCTGGAACTTCTTGATCGCGACGCAGTCGGCGGCGGACTGCGCACCGTCCACGGTCAGCGTCCCGAAACCGCCCAGCCGGCTCAGGTAGCGCTCCACGGCCCGTTGGTGCTCGCCCTGCGGGCACCCGGTGGACCGGCTCGGTTTCGACGTGGGTTTCGGGGAGGCGGTCGCCGACGGCGACCGGGAGGGTTTCGGCGTGGCCGTCCGGTTCGGCTGCGCCGACGGGGACGTGGTCGACCGTTCGGGCGTGGGCGGCGCGCTCGCCCCCGATGCTCCCTCCGTCAGCCCGACCGGCGCCGGGGTGGTGACCCCGGCGCCCTCCGTCTGCGGATCGAGCGCGCACGCGCCGACGCCGACCAGCACGACCACCGCCAGGCCGGCGACCCGGGCGAAGAACCGGACACGCTGCATGGGCCCTCCCTGGACAGTTGTCCCGCTTGCTAGACGTCTGGGGCGAGTGTGACGTTGCCTGTCCAGCGAGACTTTTTTCTAACATTCCCCGGCGTGCAACACTGGACGGCGTGAGCGGTGGACCACTGATCGTGCAGTCGGACAAGACGCTGCTGCTGGAGATCGACCACCCGGACGCGCAGGCCTGCCGGATGGCCATCGCGCCCTTCGCCGAGCTGGAGCGCTCCCCCGAGCACGTGCACACCTACCGGCTCACCCCGCTGGGCCTGTGGAACGCGCGGGCGGCCGGCCACGACGCGGAGGGCGTGGTCGACTCGCTGATCAAGTATTCGCGTTACCCGGTGCCGCACGGGCTGCTGGTCGACGTGGCCGAGACGATGGACCGGTACGGCCGGCTCCAGCTCGCCAACGACCCGGTGCACGGGCTGGTGCTGCGCGCGCTGGACCGGGTGGTGCTGATCGAGGTCGCGAAGAGCAAGAAGCTCGCCGGCATGCTCGGCGCGAAGCTCGACGACGACACCATCGCGGTGCACCCGTCCGAGCGGGGCCGGCTCAAGCAGGCGCTGCTGAAGCTCGGCTGGCCGGCGGAGGACCTGGCCGGTTACGTGGACGGCGAGGCGCACCCGATCGAGCTGGACCAGGCCGGCGCCGACGGCGGGAAGCCGTGGACGCTGCGGTCGTACCAGCGGGAGGCGGTGGAGGCGTTCTGGGCCGGCGGGTCGGGCGTGGTGGTGCTGCCCTGCGGCGCCGGCAAGACGCTGGTCGGGGCCGCGGCGATGGCCGAGGCGAAGGCGACCACGCTGATCCTGGTGACCAACACGGTGGCCGGTCGGCAGTGGAAGCGGGAGCTGATCGCCCGCACGTCGCTGACCGAGGAGGAGATCGGCGAGTACTCGGGCGAGCGCAAGGAGATCCGCCCGGTCACCATCGCCACGTACCAGGTGCTCACCTCGCGGCGCGGCGGCGCGTTCACCCACCTGGACCTGTTCTCCGCGCGCGACTGGGGCCTGGTCGTCTACGACGAGGTGCACCTGCTGCCCGCGCCGATCTTCCGCTTCACGGCGGACCTCCAGGCCCGCCGCCGGCTCGGCCTCACCGCGACGCTGGTACGCGAGGACGGCCGGGAGGGCGACGTGTTCAGCCTGATCGGCCCGAAGCGGTACGACGCGCCGTGGAAGGACATCGAGCAGCAGGGCTGGATCGCCCCGGCGGAGTGCACCGAGGTACGGGTGACGCTGACCGACGCGGAACGGATGGCGTACGCGACGGCGGAGGCGGAGGAGCGCTACCGGATGGCGGCGACGGCCCGCACCAAGCTGCCGGTGGTCCGCGCGCTGGTGGCACGCCACCCTTCCGAGCAGGTCCTCGTCATCGGCGGCTTCCTCGACCAGTTGCACCAGCTCGGCGAATATCTGGACGCGCCGATCGTGCAGGGCTCCACCACGAACAAGGAACGCGAGCGGTTGTTCGACGCGTTCCGAGCCGGCTCGTTGCGGACTCTGGTGATTTCGAAGGTGGGGAACTTCTCCATCGACCTGCCGGAGGCGGCGGTGGCGATCCAGGTGTCCGGCACGTTCGGGTCGCGGCAGGAGGAGGCGCAGCGGCTGGGCCGGGTGCTCCGGCCGAAGGCCGACGGCCGGCAGGCGCACTTCTACACCGTGGTCTCGCGGGACACCATCGACACCGAGTACGCCGCGCACCGGCAGCGGTTCCTCGCCGAGCAGGGGTACGCGTACACCATCGTGGACGCCGACGACGTGCTCGGCCCGTCGCTGCCGAGCGTGGACTGATCCACGGGCATTTCACCCGTCAAGTCCCCGACCGCATCCTTCACCGAAGACTACCGCGTGAGCTACGGCTTTCAGCTATTCAGCCTTGGCTATGTCGCCGAAAATCTCTTCCTTCAACTCACGGTAAACCTGCATCTCAGGGCCGATTAGCGGAGCGAGGGTGTCCCGCGCGAAGGCCACCCAATCGCTACCTGCCTTTGTGAGCACCAACAGACGACGAAGCCCGACAAATACCTCCCCGGCAGCCGACTTCATGTCATCCGGGTCGTTATTCCGAGCGATGCTGTTTCGAATTGCACCAGCTTTGACAGCCAGAGCATCAGTTATCTTCTCCTCCTGATCAACCTTACCGCACAGAGCGGCGATCACCTCATCATCAAGTAAGTAGGACTCAATGTGACGGCGACCAAGCACCTTCACTCCACCAGCTTCGAGTTCCCGCACTTCCTCCAAACTCCTATGATCTCTGTCGATCAGCCTTACCACCTTTGTCCCGGTGGCAATAGCCTGGATTGTCCGCCCGATTTCCAGTCGATCAACCGAAGCATCATAGCTGTTACCTACCGACATAAAATCCACATTCGGGAATTCGGAAGCAAAAATCCGCCTATAACAACTCGCGTCAAACTCTGCCTTGCGATCCCGTTGCTCCCTCACGGGTCGACCTTCGCAGAGAACAATCTCCGCTGGCGCGACCAGCTCAGCTAAGTCTCCCAAAGCGACGTCTAGGGTCCGTGCCCAAAAATCTCGAGATGGCGCAATTGGACGCAGAATAACGGGCTGATCGAAGTCAACCCCCTGCAGATCGATAAAGGCTACAGATCCCGGGTGCTCCTTTGCCATCTTCCAAGCTTCGCTCATAAATCCGATGCTGTGACTAGCAAGGATTAACTGACAGGCTTCGGGCAGAAGGTGGAGCATGGCGCGCAGAAGCTTCGCCTGAACACGCGTATTCAGGTGCGTCTCCGGTTCATCGATGCACCAGATTGTATTGTCAAAGTATTCGCGTTTCACGACGAGGTCCAGCAAAAGATCGAAGGCTGCCTTCTCTCCAGCCGACAGGTTCTTATAGAGAAAGGCATTGACGGAGCCCTTGGCGAAGTAGAAGGTTCCGGCATCAACAGCGGCGCCCACTCCTCCAACGCCCGTAAGTTGGAGGTCCGGGAATACCTCCATCATAGCTTCCTGAACTTTTCCGATAATGCGGCCTCGAAGTTCGGCCTTAGTCATGTCGTCCGGCACGGAATCACTGTAGACGCCGTCGATTGTCGCCATGATGAGTCGCTGGTAGTTGTCCGAGACGCTTGCATCGTTATCGATCAGCCGAGAAACTTTCGGGGCGTCGAGCGGTGAAGCCAACCGATTAAAGCTAGACACGTTGAAGTCGGCCTCGTTGCGGAAAGCGCTCCGCACGTAAATCAGCTTCTTGCGGTCCGCGCCCTCGGGCAGCGGCTCGTGAAACGAGACCTGAACATGTTGCGGCCACGATATAGAGGCAGTGCCCACTTTGGTGCCATACGTCTCATCCCAATTCATGCCGGGAGCCCCATTTGCCCAATGCCAAGTCTTCAGACCGTCGAAGATTGATGACTTTCCGGAGCCATTCGGTCCTGCAAGGACAATCAGCTTCGCATGAGACGGGAGACCGCCGATGGTTGCTTGCGTGAAGCGCTTGAAGCCGTTGAAACTCATTGTCTTTAGACGCACCAGCTGACTGTACCGACCGATCCGGCTTATGAATAGCATGAGGACGCCCCCCGCGGCCGGCTTATGCCCGGACTTTACGTATTGCCCCTTATTAACAGTGCCGGCAGGCGCCTACGCGTCCGTAGCCACTGTTGACCGGGTAGTTATCGCCCACCACAGCTTCTAGTGCCTCGCCTTGGAACGTTGATCGTGCAATCGGTCGGTTCTCAGGACCCGTCGGGCAGGCTGTCTCCCATCACTGTGGGGAGGTGGTGGCCGGTGGGCAGACGCCCGCAAGTGTTCGTCCAGCAGGTGCCGGGGGGCAGCGGCTGCAGCGGATTACTCGGACGGCGAAGGACCCGGTGAAGCTGCGCCGGGCGATCGTGGTGCTGATGTCCGCCCACGGTCAGCCGGCGCCGGACATCGCCCACCTGCTGTAGGTGACCGAGGACTACGTGCGGGACGTGATCCACGCGTCCAACGAGCGGAGGTTCGACGCGCTGGACCCAAAATGGAGCGGGGTGCACCGAGACGGATCGATGAGCAGACCCGCGACTGGATCTGCGCATCGCCCGGCGCGACCTCCGCCTCCTCGGCCAGCCGTTCTCCTGCTGGTCGCTGGCCAAGCTGCGCGACTACCTGATCGACGCCGGCTACGTCACGACGATCAGCGTCGAGACGATCCGGCGGATCCTGCACGAGCGCGGGATGCCGTGGCAGGCCACCAAGACCTGGAAAGCCAGCACCGATCCGGACTTCACTACGAAGATGCGCCGGATCCTGGACCTCTACGACCACCCACCCGTGGACGGCCGGGTGATCTGCGTCGACGAGTTCGGGTCGCTGAACCTACAACCTCGACTCGGCCGAGCCTGGCGAACCCAGCGAAAGCCGGTACGGCTGCGGGCCACCTACGCGCGCGACCAGGGCGTCAGGCACATGATCGCCGCCCTGGACCTGACCACCGGACGCCTGCACTACCGCATTCGCGACCGCAAACGCTGGCGCGAGTTCCTGGCCTTCCTCAAGACGCTGCGCCGCCGCTGGCCCGGACCAGCGTCGTTACCTGATCCTGGAAAACTTCTTCCCGCACAAGCACCCCGAGGTCCGCGCCTTCTCCGCGGCTAACCAGACAGACCTGGTCTTCCTACCGACCTACGCGTCCTGGCTGAACTGGATCGAAGCCGAGTTCGCCGCTGTGCGGTACTTCGCCCTCAGCGGCACCGACCACCGCAGCCACACCGAGTAGGACGCCGCCATCGGCAACTACGCCCGCTGGCGCAAACAACGACCCCGATCAAAGACCGAATTCGCCGCGAACTCCAAGATCCACCACCCGGATTGCCCGTTCAAGGCTGCATGACGAGGCACTAGAGACGGACAGCCTTGTTGCGAAGCCACTCTACGAGTCCAACCGCTTGGCCCCTCAGCGTCTCGTCCTTTAAAGCAAGTTCGACTGCCGCTCGGACCGCAGCCTGCAGGCCGCCAACTTCTCGCCCCAATTCGATTACCCAATCATGAAGGTCCCGACCATCGAGCCTTTCCAAAATTAAGCGAAGCCGTGATGCGCCACCTGGAAATGCAGGAGTCCAATCGGAGAAGCCCCCTGCTCGCCACGCCGAAAATGCACCTCTCAATACAACTTCTGGTGCCGCATCGCCGATTAGATAGGCAATTTTTCCAGTGTCTTTTACAGCCCCGCGCTGGTCACCATCATATATGCCTAAGAACGTAACCAATTCACCACCTTGACCAGCCATCTCATGCAGTACCTTATTTATGCCGGATTCGCCGTTTGCTACGAAACGCACTTCAAGATAGCGAACAAGCTCCGAGTCCAACATTGCTATTAGTTCGGCAAGGACCATTGCACCCACCCGATCTTCCACTAGCGCAATAGCGGAAACCACAGGAGACAATCCCAGATGAGATGCAATCTCGGCAGTCCCAAGATTAGACGCTACCTGCGGCGTCGGCAATGAAGAGACCAACGATACGTGTTTCGAAGGGAGGCGCTGAAAAAAGCCAGGAGAGTGAGTCGATACCACCATACAAAGGTCACGTTCAACAATTGAGGCGATAACCATATCAGCGAGTTGCGGTTGCGAGAAGGCGGCGAGGTGGTTTTCCGGCTCTTCGAGCAGCACTACCGAACCGGGAGGCAATGACCACAGTTTCCAGATGAGATACGCAGCCGACAATTCCCCTCTACCCATATTCAGAAGAGAATACCGCTGCATCATGGAAGTTACTTCGAAAAACGGGCGCGGCGTATCGTCAGAACTGAACTCAGTTATCTCGTAAGCTAATACTTCGCTGTACTCCCGACGCAGGACGTAGGAAAGATACTCCACCTGCGACTTGGCAAACGGAGAAGGGTCCACGCCCTCTAGAAGATCCCGAGGTTGCGCATCCAGCCGAACCTGACGAAGGATTTCTTCGGTTTCCGCTGCGGGGTCAATGTAGAAAACCTCGAACGACTGACCCACCGACAGGTCAGTTGGCCGGAAGTTGGACGAGAATTTGGTTTCACTTCCGCCCCTTATTAATGTCACCTCAATCGATTCCAACCAGGGTGGAACTCCTGGGATCGATTGGGAATCGTCGGCCAATTCACCCGCCAAGCACCGATGCAGGGCGCCCAGCAATGTGGACTTACCAGCACCGTTGCCACCAGAAAGAACGGTCAGCCCTGGCGAAAAGGAGAGCCGCTGAGTATCCCCATTTACAGTTCGCAGCTGTGCAGCCACAAGTTGAGTAGAGTAATTTCGCGCATTCAGCCTTACTAGACGGGACTGCCGTTCGGCGAACCTCACAACCATCCCGGACCCCCCCAGCCAATCCGCGAAGCTCGCCCAATAAGTGTGCGATCAGGGTCTGACGTAAGCCCAAGATCGCTCCAGGCATCCCCTAACCCATCTCGCACAAATTCAAGATACGGATGGGCACCTTGCACTGACTGGAGAATCATCCACGCACAGCAATCCCGTAGGATTACAGATGACACATCAGCAACTCGAGCGGTGGCGCGGTCATTAAATATCGCCAAGGGAACCTCATTTGGAATCCCGAGCAGCGCTTCTCTGTGTGCGCGCCACCGCTCAACCAGAAGGACAGTCTCAACGAGAGCATTCTGCAGCTCCTCGAGCTGGCCATCCCGTGCTAGGCGCGCTGCCACACAGAGCCATGTATGGATTGTAGATTTATTTGGCTTTATCTTATGTTGTCCACCCAGCCCTGGAATGCTGAGAAAGAAGGCAAGAGCTTCCTTCGCTCTATCTACTACGGGCCCTTCGAAAGCCCGGTGTTCCCGGTAGCGGGCTGCGACTCTGGCAGAGGTAATCTTCTCCGTGAATCCGCGCTGTTCAAGCGTAACCAGGAACCTCGAGAGCAAGTCGTCATAAGCCATCCTGGCGTTGGAGAAGCCTAAACGCTGCTGTGTCATACCATGCGATTGCGCCCACTCAACGAGGCCCTTAACCTGATTGCGGGCAAGGCCCACAAAGGCGTTCCTCTTCTCAGCCTCAGTCAGTGCGACCGGCTGGTTCAATCTAAAGAACAGTTCATGAGGCTCATCAGGCGTGAAGTCACGCAATTCGAACACTCGAATTGCATATGCTTCGAACTCGTCTTGAACTCCCAGAGGAAGCTGACCAAAACGCAGACCGTCAAGGCTTTTTATAGAGTCGATCGACGGTTCCACCGATCCATCTACCGGGAAATCACCTCGCATGAAATCACGAATGGCCGTCAATCGCTGCTGGCCGTCTAAAACATCAAACTTCCCCTCGCCCTTCGCGACAAGATGAATAGGCGGCACATGCCATTGACGCAAGATTGTGTCGATAAGCTTCTGCTTTTTGGGAGTTGACCAAACTTCGCCGCGCTGGAAGTCTGGCTGCAGGTCGATGACTTTGCGATTGATCCGGCGGTAGATCGTCGCGATGTCAGGGTCGCTTGTCTGGAAACGCAAGAGGTGGGCTCCATTCGAACGACGGTGGCGCAAACCGGAAGATTGCCCGTCCGCCGAATCTTTCGCCTAGCCGGACAAGGCTCGCCCAACGCTCTAAGAACCTCCCGTGGCGGTTTAGCCGGAATCTCAGAGCGTCCGGCGGGCACCTTCATTATCGATCAGCAGCTTCGACCTAGGCAACACACCTAGTGTCGATGATGTAGGTGGGTAACTGACTCGAAGACGTACTTGCCATAGGTGAATCGGCGGCTCGCGGTCTTTCTGGATGATCCAGGGCTGATTCAGTCAGTTGACATACACCCCTCGTGTCGGGCCCGCCTCGCCGTGTCAACGCCGTCGAGACCTCGCTCTCGGCTCCCCGTTGCCGTCTCCGCCCATCGTGCTTGCAGGGCCGGGTTGGTCCCCGCCGCGCGGCAGTCTACGGATCTACCCCTCCCGTTCCCGAAGCGTGCGACGAAGACCCGACACCAATATCGGATCTAAAGAGTTGTGGTCAAGGATCAGCAGGGCATAGGATACCTGTTTGTCCTGCGACCGGCCCCTGCCCGGCTTCTAGTTTCCGGGCGGCGCTGTGCATGTCGCCGCCCGACGCGCAGGCGGTGGCTCCCGAGAAACCGGTCACGCGTGTGGCCGCGGGGGCGTTCCTGCGGAATTGAGGGACGTGGTGCACCGAGCAGGTCGGCGCATCGTTCCTGGGCGGTGCCGCTGTCCGTCCCCTCCCGAGCTGATGGCAGAAACGACTCGCCCGATACCGATCAGGCCGCGCTGAGCTTTCTTAGCACGTACTGGTTGAGGCTCATGCCCTCCTCGGCGGCGTGCGTGGCCAACTCGCGGTGCAGGCTCTCGCCGACCCGCAGGTTGAACTTGCCCGAGTAGGTGCGCTCCGACAGCGGCTCCGGAACCTGCTCGCCCTGCTCCGCCATGTCGGCGATCACCTCACGCAGCAGATCCTGGAGCCCTTGCAGCGCCCTGATCTGGTTGGCGGCCAGCCACGAGAGCGACGGGAACTCGGCGCAGGTGGCGACGAACTCATGATCCTCGGCCGACCACGTGACGCGGTAGGTGTAGTGGGAGATCTCGGGACGGGACTCGGACATCACATGGCCTCCTTCTTGTCGATCGCCTTGAGCACCTGCCGTACCTGATAAGCCTTGGCCTTGCCCTTGTCGTCCTGGATGTTGACTCGTGGGTCGCCCGCCCACGGCATCCGGAAGACCGCGTGCGAGGTGCCGGCCTGACGCGGTTTACCGAAGTAGTGCTCGCAGACCCGGTAGAGATCGTTGTATGCGATGTTCTGCTGGGTCTTCCGCATCGCTTCGACGAGCCTGGCTATGGACGGCACGAACCGATGGTACCGCATTCGGTACCAGAAGACTGAGAATCAGTGGCGATCGGACTCGGCGACGAAGACGCCTCGACCGGGGCGGCCCACCAGCACGCCCTGCTCCCGCAGCCGCGCCACGGCCCGGCTGATCGTCGACTGCGACACGTCGTAGTCATCGGCCAGCTTCCGCCCGGAGGGAAGCTGGGAGCCAGGAGGGTAGGTGCCGTCCTTGATCTTCTTCGAGAGGTCGGCAAGCAGTTCGTCCATCGTGGGCGGGATAGGCACGTCAGGCCCCTTGCAGTCGGTTGGCCCGCCCAGTATCGATCAAGAATTTCGACAGAGGCAACACATGTAGCAAGGGTGACACAAGTGAATCGAAGACATGCTTGACATAGGTGACTCGGTGGCAATACCGTCGCTCTCGGTGATGCGGTGCTGTTGCGGTCGGTTGGCGCCTCTCGTACCGGTCTCGCATCGCCACCGAGACCCCACGCCACCAGCGACCCTCCCCGAAGGGCGGTCACCTCGTGCGCAACCCGTTCCGCCGGCTACCCCGCCGGCCCGACGAACCTCCACCGCCGTACCGCTCCCCGCTGCGCCCCGCCCAGGTGCGGGAGCGCTGCTTCACGGTCCGCCGGCACGGCCTCGACCCGGCCGAGATCCGCGCCTTCCTGCACCGCGTCGCCGACGAACTGGCCGTCGCGCAGACCACCGTGGTCGCGCTGCGGGAGGAGAACGTCCGCGTCAAGAACGCGCTCCGCGCCTGGCAGAGCGCCCAGTCGGCGCAGCACCGGTACCGATGACCGAGCGCTGGGTGATCCACCTGCCGGTGACCGCGCCGGACCTGCACCGGGCGCGCGTCTTCGCCCGTACCGCCGCCCGGGTGCTGGCCCAGCTCAGCGCCCGGGTGGAGCCGGGCGGGGTGACCGTGTCGGCGGAGGACGCGCAGTGCGTACACCATTGGGTGTTCTGCGACCGGCCGCTGCCGGACGGCGGTGGGCGGTGTGCGCTACCGGTGGATCACGTCTCGGCGTGCGCCCGTCGCGCGCCCTGGCTCCCCCGACGCTGACCCGTCCACGCCATCACGTTCGTAGGAGGTCGGACCTCAGTCGCACGTCTAGTCCGTTTAACTTAAACCATCTAGTAGACTAGATGTTGGGTGTGAAGGTTCGCGAGGGTGGCAGCCATACGGTCTACCGGTACGGCCCGCGGAACGTCGTCATACCGCGACACAAGGAGATCAACGAACTCACCGCGCGGGGCATCCTGCGCAGCCTCGGATTGAGGTAGGCAAATGAAGTACACCGCCACGTGCGTACGCAGCGGGGGTTGGTGGGCCATCACCGTGCCTGAGCTCAGCGGCCTGTTCTCCCAGGCGCGTCGGCTCGACCAGGTGGAGGGCATGGCCCGCGAAGCCATCGCCCTCCTCCTTGACGTCGACCCTCAGAGCTTCGATGTCGAGGTGCAACCCGACATGCCGCAGGAGGTTACGCGGGCACGCAAGGCGCGTAGTGCCCTGCGGAAGGCTGAAGAGTCCGCTGAAGAAGCCACCATCACTGCCGTACGTGCCCTGCTCGCCAAGGGTTACACGGTGCGCGACGCGGGCGCTCTTCTCGGCATCTCCGCGCAGCGCGTGTCACAGCTGGCACCGAAGAGGGCCGCCAGCATCCCCGACAAGGGTGGAGAGCAGGCGTACCCACCGGGCCAGGGTGCCGCCGCAGCGTGAACGTGCGGTCTCCGCTCGGCAGACCGCTCGCCCACTTCCCGTTCGTTGACGTCGTCGACAATTCACACCCCCTGCGTCGGGTCGTCCGTCAGCGGCACAGGTAGCGCGCGCGACGGCCAGCCTCGCGGAAGCCGAGCCGGCGATACAGCCCGGCCGCCGGGTTGTCGTCGTTGACGCAGAGCCACGCCGCGTC
Source organism: Micromonospora sp. NPDC018662 (assembly GCF_044391475.1). Taxonomy (NCBI): domain Bacteria; kingdom Bacillati; phylum Actinomycetota; class Actinomycetes; order Micromonosporales; family Micromonosporaceae; genus Micromonospora; species Micromonospora sp. NPDC018662. Next base: position 686,883 of record NZ_JBISAC010000001.1, on the reverse strand, counting down.
CGCGCCCGCTTCGGCGAGCCCGCGCAGCACGTGAGCCACCAGGTACGCGCCGATCCGCCGGCCGCGCCAGCCGGGCACCACGCCGACCTGGTCGATCCAGGTGTCGAGCACGGTGACGAAGCCGGCCGCGTCGCCGTCCGGCCCGCGCGCGACCAGCGACAACTCCGGCCGGTAGTCCTCGTCGTCGCGCAGGTCACCCAACCACTCCTCGGCGGTCGGCTCGACGAAGCCGGGCCGGTCGGCGAACGACGCCCGGTAGGCGCCGAACAGCTCCGGCCCGAGCGTCGCCGGTTCCACCGTCACACCGTCCGGCGCGGCCACGTCGGGCAGCGCGTCGAGGTCGTGCCGCAGCACCCACTCGAGGAACGTCCGGGTGAAGCCGCGCGCCGCGAACAGCGCCTCCGCGCCGGCGGTCCACGTCTCGGTGGTGAGCAGCAGCCCCGCGTCGCCCGCCTGCTCGCCGGCCCAGTCCAGCAGCCGGGAGCCGACCCCCCGCCCCCGCCACGCGGGATGCACCAGCCCGCAGGCGGTGACCGGCGCGCGGTCCGCGCCGACGCTCACGGCCGCGACCAGGTCACCGCCGTGCCAGGCGCCGAGGGTACGCGGCTGGAGCAATCGCGCCCGCAGCAACGGTGGGGTGGTGAGCAGCGGCAGTCCCCCGTCGGCGGCGAGGGCCGCCTCGGCCAGCCCGGCCAGCGCCGGCAGGTCCGCCGCGCCCAACTTCCGCCAGGTCGTACCGTCCACCCCGTCCTCCCGCCTGTCGCGAACCCGCCGAGGGTACGGGTGGACCGACGCGCCGCGCCGCTCCTTTTCGACCGGCGGCGCGGGTTGGCGGCGGCGGTCCTACCGGGGGCCGGCACGCCGCGCGCCGACGGTCAGATCCAGGCGCGGGCCACGGCGGCTGCCTGCGCCTTGCCGACGACTCGGCCGGCGCGCGCAGACGCGGCCCGGGTCGCCGGGGAGAGCAGGTTGCTGCCGAAGGCGTCGACGGAAGCCTGGTCGGCGCTGATCACCTCGACGACGGCCGGCGCCAGCGCGGCGATCTCCGCGTCGAGGCTGCCCATGGGCTGCGGCGAGCCGGCGAGGCTCGGTTGGATGACCAGTACGCGGTCCGCCCCGGCGGCGAGGTCGGCGTTGGTCGTCGAGCGCACACCACCGTCGATGTACCGGCGACCGTCGATCATGACCGGGGGCCAGATGCCCGGCACCGCGCAGCTCGCGGCCACGGCGTCGCGCAGGCTGACCCCGGAGTCGTGGTCGAAGATCGCTTCTTCACCGCTCTCGGCGTCGACGGCGGGCAGCAGGACCCGCCGGTCGGGCCACTCCTGCCGCGGCAGTCGGGCGTCGATCGCGGCGAGCCGGGCGGCCGGCTCCACGGTGGACGCCGCCAACGCGAGCCGACCCACGCGGCGGCGGGCCTCGTCGGGCGAGGTGACACCGGCCAGCGCCGCCGCGTACTCGGCGAGGAGCGCATTCGTGTCGACGTCGACCTCGATCTCGGCGGTCTCCGGTCGGAGCTGGGCCGCGTACAGCTCGTCGAGCGGGACACCGCTGGTGATCTGGGCGGCGACCGAGGAGCCGGCGGACGTGCCCACGATCAGGTCGGCGGCGAGGATCCGACGGGCGAGGGCCGGGTCGGCGTCGGCGAGGCCACGCAGCACGCCGAGTTCCCAGGCGATGCCGGCAACGCCGCCGCCGGCGAGCACGAGTGCGTCAGTCATGATCGCCAGCCTGGCACAGCCGGCCGGCCCGGAATGCCCCGCCACTCTCCCGGCCGACCCGATCAGAGGACGCGCGTGACGTTCTCGGCGGCGAGGTGGGCGTCCCACCGCGTACGGTCGGGGTGGGCGTGGATGAGGATCGTGGCGCGGGCGGCGAGCGGGGCGAGCAGCCACTTCAGGGGCTGCTCGTGCTCGGCCGCGTCGACCAGCAGGCGGTCGCCGGGGCGCAGGTCGAGCTGTGCGGCGATCTCCGCGGCCAGTCGCCGCCACGCGCCGAAGCTGGTGCCGTCCGGGGTGGCCGGGTCGGCCGGGTCCACGGCGGCATAGTCCGGCGGGTCGGCGGGGTGCCGCAGCACCTCGGCCGACCAGTCCAGCCAGCCCGGCGGCACCTCGTCGAGGGCGTCGGGACCCACACCGACCAGGTAGCGGTGGGTCCCCTCGGGGACGTCCTCCAGCCAGTCGTCCAGGCGCTCCGGGGTCACGAACACCGCGTCGAAGGGCCGGTCCGCGCCCGGCTCCAGCGCCGGCAGCCCGGCCAGCGCGCGGGGCCGGAACGAGACCGTCAGCCCGACCGACCAGGCGCCCAGCAGCACCGCCGCGGTACGCCAGTGCGGCGGCAGCAGCACCGCCACCCGGTCACCGAAGCGCAGCCCACAGCCGTCCCGCAGCAGCCCGGCACCGCGCGCCGCCCAGGCTCCCAGCTCCGGCGCGGTCAGCTCGGTGCGCTCACCGGTGGCGTCGTCGAGATAACTGAGCAGCGGCTCGTCGGTCGCGACGGGGACGGACGCGGATGTGGTCATCGGACGTGCTCCTCCCGGGCGGATCGCCTCACCCTAGCCGGGCGAAGCGGTCCACCAGGAGGGCCAACCCCCGCGCAATGCCGCCGGAGACGCCTTCCACCGGCGAGGGCACCGGTCAGGTCGACGACCATCGACTTTGGTCGCGGACCCCTCGGCCGATGGCCGTATCCGGTAGCCGGACCGTTGCGGCACGGTGCGGACATGACGACCGAACCCCTGCGCCGGCGGCTCGCGCCGGCCGTCGCACTACTGCTGCTCGCGCCCTGGACCGCCGAGTGCTCCTGGGGCGGGTTCACGCTCGTCGGCATGCCGTTCGTCGTGGTGATTCTCGCCCCGATGTACGGCGGGGCCGCGCTGCTGATCCGGGAGACCGCCCGGCGGCTCGGGCTGGGCTGGCCGGGGATCGTCCTGCTCGCCGCCGCCTTCGGCGTGGTCCAGGCCGGCCTGGTCGACCAGTCGCTGTTCAACCCCGGGTTCCTCGACGACACCCAGTTCGCCGGCACCCGCGCCACCGCCGAGGCGACGCTCGTTCCCGGCCTCGGGTTCAGCGCCCGACAGGCGGTCGACTACGTGGGCAACCACGTGGCGCTGACCATCTGCGCGTCGATCGCGCTGGTCGAGTCGTACCTCGGTGCGGGTCGCCGGTCGCGGCCCTGGCTGGGCCGTCCGGGGCTGGTCGTGACCGCGCTGCTCTGGCTCGGCGGCAGCCTGCTGGTCTTCGCCGACGACGGCGGACGCAAGGGCTTCCTGGCCTCGCCGGTCCAGCTCGCGGTCGCGGCCGGCGTGGCGCTGGCCCTGATCGCCGCCGCCCTACGGCACGCCGGGCGACCCGTCGACCGGCCCGCCGCCGGGCCGTACCCCGACCGGAACCGCGCGGCCGACCCGGCGGGCGCCGGCGGCCCGGATGTCGACCGGGCGGGATCGGCCGGCACCGGGTCGACGCCGGCGGTGGCCCGGAAGGCACCGGCCGCGCCCTGGCCGGTCTGGCCGGCGCTGGTCGTGCTGGTCGCCTACCTGGGGGCCGGCATCGTGCCGGGCTGGCCGGGAGTCGGGCTCGCGCTCGCGCTCGCGCTGCTCACCGCCGTGCTGCTGACTCGCTGGTCCCGGCGGGCCGGCTGGGGGCAGCGCCACGTGCTCGCCGCCGGCTCGGCCAGCGTGTTCGCGGCGGCCGCCTTCGCGTACGACGTGCCGACCTACTCCCCGGCGTCGCCGGCGGCGGACCTGGCGGGTGACGTGGCGATCAGCGTGATCGTGCTGCTGCTGGTCGGCGGCGCGTGGTGGCGGGTCAGCGGGCGGGCAGCTCGGGACCGCCGTCGAGCAGCGGGGCCAGCAGGTCGCCCTGCTTCGCCACCCGCCTGAGCACCTCGGTGGCCGTGTACGGCCGCGTCGCCGGCCGTTTCCCGGCCGCGCCGGCCGCCACCTCGTCCCAGGTCAGCGGCGTGGAGGCGGCCGGCACCTCGCGGGCCCGCAGCGAGTACGGCGCGACAGTGGTCTTCGCCGCGTTGTTCTGACTCCAGTCGATGAAGACCTTGCCGGGGCGCAGGTTCTTCGCCATCTTCGACACGATCAGCTTCGGGTGCGCCTGCTCCAGCTCCTGCGCGATCCGCTTGGCGTAGCCGGAGACGAGGTCGGCGTCCTGCGTGCCGGCGATCGGGCAGCAGAGCTGCATGCCCTTCTTCCCGGACGTCTTCGGGTAGGCGTCGACGCCGTCGAGGGCCAGCCGGTCGCGCATCAGCAGGGCCACCTGGCAGCACTGCCGCAACGCCGCCGGGGCGCCCGGATCCAGGTCGACCACCATCATGTCCGGGTGTTCGCCGACCTTCCACTGCGGCGTGTGCAGCTCCAGCGCGGCCAGGTTCGCCAACCAGACCAGCGTGGGCAACTCGTCGCAGACCACGTAGTCGATGGTCTCCCGCCCCTTGGACGACCCGGGGGCGGGCAGGTTCTCGGTGCGTACCCACCCGGGGGTCGCGGCCGGCGCGTTCTTCTCGAAGAACGAGCCGCCGTCGACGCCGTTGGGGAAGCGGATCCGGGTGAGCGCGCGGTCGCGCAGATGCGGCAGCAGCACCGGGGCGATGCGGGTGTAGTAGTCGATCACCTCGCCCTTGGTGAAGCCGGCCTGCGGGAAGAGCACCTTGTCCAGGTTGGACAGCTCCAGGGAGCGTCCCTCGACCTCGACCTTGAACCGCTCAGCCGGCATCGTCGACCTCCTCGGGCGGCTTGTCCGGGCGCAGGCGCAGGATCCGGGGGAAGCGCAGCCGCCCGTCCGGGGTGCGCTGGCCGTACTTGACCTCCACCACCACCCGGGGTGATACCCAGATCGCGCCCCGGGCATCCTCGCGCGGCACGCCGGCGGCGAACGGCGACACGCCGGCACGCAGCGGCTCCAACTCGCGTAGCAGCTCCCGTTCGATGGCCGCGCCGATCCCGCCGCCGACCCGCCCCCGGTAGACCAGCCGCCCGTCCGGGCCGGGCACGCCGACCAGCAGGCCGCCGATCCGGCGCGCGCCCGGCCGCCAGCCGCCGACCACGAAGTCGCCGGTGACCTCCAGCTTGACCTTCACCCAGTCCGGCGAGCGCACCCCGGGCCGGTAGACCGAGTCGGCCCGCTTGGCCATCACCCCCTCCAGCCCGTGCTCGCCGGCCGCCGCGTAGGTGGCCGGGCCGTCGGTGAAGACCGGCGGCACCGCCCACCGGGCGGCACCGAGCCCGAGCGCCTCCAGCGCCGCCCGCCGCTCGTGCCACGGCCGGGCGGTCAGGTCCACGCCGTCGAGCCGCAGCAGGTCGAAGATCATGTACGTGACCGGCACGGTCGCCGCGAGCCGGGCCGCCTTGGCCGGGTTGCGGACGTGCATCCGCTCGGCGAGCGCGGTGAACGAGGGCTGCCCGTCGGTGAAGAGCACCACCTCGCCGTCGAGCAGCGCGTCGTCGACCTGCTCGGCCAGGTTGAGCAACTCCGGGTACGCGGTGGTGATCTCGACCCCGGAGCGGGCGTAGAAGTGCCGGTCGCCGTGGGAGATGTCGGCGAGCGCGCGGACCCCGTCCCACTTGAACTCGTACGCCCATGCGGCACCGGCCGGGAGCTGCCCGGTCATCGCGAGCATCGGCTTCAACGGCGCGCCGGGCACCTCCTGACTGTAGTTGCACGCGGAAGGGCGTGCGTCCCGTTCGATCGTTTGCGATTCTGGTGGGAACCGGGGAGAGGAGCGCGGGAATGCGGGCCATCTGGAAAGGAGCGGTGTCGTTCGGCCTGGTGTCGATCGGGGTGAAGGTCTACTCGGCCACCGAGGAGAAGGACATCCGGTTCCATCAGGTGCACCGCGAGGACGGGGGCCGCATCCGCTACAAGCGCACCTGCTCGGTCTGCGGCGAGGAGGTCACCTACGACGACATCGCCAAGGGCTACGACATCGGCGGCGGCGAGATGGTCATCCTGACCGACGAGGACTTCGCCGACCTGCCGCTGAGCACCTCGCACGCGATCGACGTGCTGGAGTTCGTGCCGGCCGAGCAGGTCGACCCGATCCTCTACAACAAGGCCTACTTCCTCGAGCCGGAGGGCACCGCCACCAAGCCGTACGTGCTGCTGCGGGACGCGCTGAGCGACTCGGAGCGGGTGGCGATCGTCAAGGTGGCGCTGCGCCAGCGGGAGCAGTTGGCCACGCTGCGGGTCCGCGAGGGCGTGCTGCTGCTCAACACGATGCTCTGGCCGGACGAGATCCGCCGGCCCGACTTCGGCTTCCTGGACGAGGACCTGAAGGTCCGTCCGCCGGAGCTGGCGATGGCCAGTTCGCTTATCGACTCGATGGCCGGCGAGTTCGAGCCGGACGCCTTCACCGACGACTATCGGGCGGCGTTGCAGGAGGTCATCGACGCGAAGGTGGAGGGCCGTGAGGTGGTGCAGCCGGCGGAGGAAGAGGCCGCGCCGGCCGCGGCGGTGGACCTGATGGCCGCGTTGAAGGCGTCGGTCGAGCGGGCCCGGGCGGCCCGGGGCGAGGCGCCGTCCGGCGGCGGGGCCGAGCCGACGCCGATCTCGTCGGCCCGCTCCGCGAAGAAGACCGCCACCAAGAAGACCGCCACGAAGAAGACCCCGGCGAAGAAGGCCGAGCCGGCGAAGAAGGCCACACCGGCGAAGAAGACCGCCGCCAAGAAGAAACCCGCCTGAGGGGTAAGGAAGGGGCCCCGCTTAACGTATTCGGTATAGGCGGGGCCCCTTCTTATCACCCGCGGCCGAGCTTCTCCGTCGGGGTGATGCGGACGATGACGCGCTCCTCGCCCGCCCGGCGGAACGGATAGGTGTCCTGGCCGAGATACTTCTTCGCCATCCGGTCGATGTGCTCGTCGGCGCCCTCGGTGACGAACTCGACGGTGCCCTTCACCCAGAGCGTGCGGTAGTCGTCCGCCTTGTCCACCACCGACACCGCCACCACCGGGTTGCGGGTCATGTTGAGGTACTTCTGCCGGCCCTTGGCGGTGTTGAACACGATGTGCTCGCCGTCGGTGTCCACCCAGACCGGGGTGACGTGCGGGGTGCCGTCGGACTCGATGGTGGCCACGTGCGCGAGCTGCGGCTCGCCGAGCAGGGCCAGGTCGTTTTCGGTGAGGATCGCCATGTTCGAGAACGTACCCGCCCGGTGTCCGCTCCAGCCCCGGGTGTTAAGAAGGGGCCCCGCCTATACCGAATACGTTAAGAAGGGCCCCCGCCTTTCGTCGCTGTGGGGGTGCGGGCGGGTACCGTGTGCGCTGGCCTCGGCGGCGGCCCGCCGGGCGCACCCACCCCCCACCTGCAGGGAGTCGACGTGAGCGAGCGTGTGGAGAACCGGTCGGAGGACCAGGCCGCCCCGGCCACCAAGGCCGGGCGGCGGCTGGCCGCCCAGCTGGCCGAGAAGAAGGCCGCCGAGGCGCGACGGCGTCGGCAGTCGATGCTGGGCGCGGCCGCCGGTGTGCTCGCCGTGGTGGCCCTGGTCGGTGGTCTCGTCTGGCTGAACAGCGGGGACGACGACAAGCCGGCCAGCACCGCCTCCTCGGCCAGCCCCACCGTGCCCGCCGACCAGGTCGAGCCCAGCGCGCCGCCCGCGCCGGAGCTGCCCGCCAACATCGACCCGGCGCTGAAGACCAAGCCGGCCGTCAAGGCCGGCTCGGGCGAGCTGAAGAAGTTGACGGTCACCACGCTGGTCAAGGGCAAGGGACCGGCGGTGAAGGCCGGGCAGACGATCACCACGAACTACGTGGGCGTCTTCTACAAGGACGGGAAGCAGTTCGACGCGTCCTGGGACAACGGCCAGCCGGCCACCTTCCCGATCGGCGTGGGCCAGGTCATCAAGGGCTGGGACCAGGGCCTGGTCGGCGTGCCGGTGGGCAGCCGCGTGCAGCTCGACCTCCCGGCCGACCTGGCGTACGGCGACAAGGCCGAGGGCGGCCGTCCGGCCGGGCCGCTGCGCTTCGTCGTCGACGTGCTGGCTGCGCAGTAGATCACTCCAGGCTTCCGCCCGGTCACCCACCGGCAGTAGGTTCATGGTCACCGCGGGCGGTCCACCCGTCCGCGGTGCCCTGACCACCGACGCGGAGGTGCACGTGGCGGCGCTGGACGACCCCGGGGTGGCCCGGCAGATGTGGACGCTGTTCGAGCCGGTCCACGCGGTGACCTACTTCCACCCACGGGCCCGGTCCGCGTTCGAGGCGGTCGGGCTGCGTGGCTACTGGCGTGGCTACTTCGCCGGCCGGGCTGCGCCGCTCGGGCCGGTCGACGCGCCGACCGTGACCGCCGCGTTCTTCAGCTTCGCGCCGCCGATGGTGGCCCGCGCGCTGCCGTCGGTGTGGCGGCTGGCCACGCCGGAGGAAGCGCTGCGCGCCCGGCTCACCGGCGCGGTGCAGGCGCTCGCCGAGTTCACCTACGAGCTGCCCGAGTCGCACCTGGTCGAAGCCGCCGAGCTGCTGGAGGAGGCGGCCGACGGGGTGGACACCGCCGGGCGGGTGCTCGGCGCGGTCAACGCCGCCCTGCCGCGCGGGGAGTACCCGCTGGCCCGGCTCTGGCAGGCCGCCGCCACGCTGCGCGAGCACCGGGGTGACGGGCACGTGGCCGCGCTGGTCGGCACCGGGCTGGAGCCGGTCGAGGTGGTGGCCTGGCGGTGCCGGGTCGACCAGTCGCGCGAGTTCCACCAGCCGGCCCGGGGCTGGACCGACGAGGAGTGGTCGGCGGCCGAGGAGCGGCTCGTCGACAAGGGCTGGCTGACCGCCGACCGGCGTCCCACCCCGGAAGCCACCGCCACGTTCCGGGCCGTCGAGGAGGCCACCGACCGGGCCGCGGCGGGCCCGTGGCGGGCGCTGGGCGCGGAGCGTACGGGGCGGCTGCGGGAGCTGCTCGAACCGGTCGCGACGCGCTGCCGCACGATCATCCCGCCGCAGGCGCCGATCGGGCTGCCGGCGCAGCGCGGCACCGGAGCGACGCTGCCGGGGTGAGCCGGGCCGCCGGTTGGGGCAGGATGGCGGCATGGTGGACGCGGTGCTCTTCGACCTGGACGGCGTGATCGTGGACTCGGAGCCGGTCTGGGAGGAGGTCCGGCGGGCGTACGTGGCCGAGCACGGGGGCGTCTGGCAGCCGGACACCCAGCGCCGGCTGATGGGCATGAGCACCGGCGAGTGGGCCGCCTACCTGAGCGGCGAGCTGGGCGTCGACCGGTCGGCCGAGCAGGTCGCCGCCGAGGTGGTGGCGGAGATGACCCGGCGGTACGCGGAGCGCGTACCGCTGATCGACGACGCCGACGCGGTGGTGCGCCGGACGGCCGCGCGGTGGCCGCTGGGGCTGGCCAGCTCCTCACCGACTCGGCTGATCGCGGCGGCGCTGGACGCGACGGGCCTGGCCGACTCGTTCGGCGCGACGCTGTCGACCGAGGAGACCGCCCGGGGCAAGCCGGCGCCGGACGTCTGGCTGGCGGTGGCGGCGCGGCTGGGTGTCGACCCGGCCCGGTGCGTGGCGGTGGAGGACTCGTCCAACGGGGTCCGCTCGGCGGCGGCCGCCGGGTGCCGGGTGGTGGCGGTGCCGCACCTGTCGTACCCGCTGGATCCGGACGCCGAGGCGCTCGCCGCCGTGCTGCTGCCCTCGATCGACGCGCTCACCCCCGAGCTGCTCGCGGGGTTGGGGTGTTAAGCGGGGCCCCTTCCTCTACCGGAAGCGTTAAGCGGGGGCCCCGCCTTACATGTTCGCGCCGGGTTCGGGTAGCGCAGCGGACGACGACGGCGGAGGGACGACGATGAGGGCGATCGTGTACGAGCGCAGCGGGGACGCCTCGGTGCTCGAGCTGGTGGAGCGGCCGGTGCCGGAGCCCGGCCCGGGTGAGGTGCTGGTGCGGATGGCCGTCTCGGGGGTGAACCCGACGGACTGGAAGGCGCGTGAGGCGTGGCCGCTGCCGGCCGGGTGGCAGATCCCGCACCAGGACGGCGCCGGGGTGGTGGAGGCGGTCGGTGAGGGCGTCGACCGGATCCTGATCGGTGAGCGGGTCTGGGTGTGGGAGGCGGCCTGGCAGCGCCCCTGGGGCACCGCGGCGGAATACTCGGTGGTCCCGGTGCGGCACGCGGTGCCGCTCGGTTCGGCCTCGTTCGACCTGGGCGCGGCGCTGGGCATCCCGTTCATGACCGCGCACCGCTGCCTGACCGCCGGTGAGTTCATGCCGGACACGCTGCACGCCGGCGCGTTGAGCGACCACGTGGTGCTGGTGCAGGGCGGGGCGGGCGCGGTGGGCAACGCGGCGATCCAGCTCGCCCGCTGGGCCGACGCCTGCGTGATCACCACTGTGAGTACGCCGGAGAAGGCGCAGCTCGCGGCGGCGGCCGGGGCCGACTTCGTGATCAACTATCGCGAGCAGGACGTGGTCGAGGAGGTCCGCAAGGTCGCGCCCGACGGGGTGCACACGATCGTCGAGGTCTCCGCCGCCCGCAACGCCGCCGCCGACGTGCGGATGCTGCGCACCGGCGGCGCGGTCTGCGTGTACGCCGACGACGGCGGCGACGAGGTGACGCTGCCGATCCGGCAGTTGATGGGTCCGAACGCGCGCTGGCAGTTCGTGCTGGTCTACACCGCGCCGAAGGTGGCCAAGGCGCAGGCGGTGACCGACATCGCGGCGGCGGTGGCGCAGGGCGCGATCCGGGTCGGCGAGGAGGCCGGGCTGCCGTTGCACCGGCATCCGCTGGCCGAGACCGCGTCGGCGCAGCAGGCGGTACGGGACGGCGCGATCGGCAAGGTGCTGGTCAGCACCGCCGACGAGTAGGGGATTTCCCCGACATCGGGACAGAGGCGAACAAGTTTCGCAACAATGACGGTGCGGGTCACCCCGTAACGGACGGGCGGCCCCGGCGCGGTGCGAACGCCGGGGCCGCCCTCTGGGAGGAATGTCCGTGGGAAACGTGTTCCTACCTGTGTAGGCGACGGTACGCCGGAAAGCGTTACGGCGCGGACAGTTCCCGCACCTCGAGCCCGCCGTCGGCGTACCGCGAGCGCACCACCTTCTTGTCGAACTTGCCGACGCTGGTCTTCGGCACCGCGTCGATGAACGCCCAGCGCTCGGGCAACTGCCAGCGGGCCACCGAACCGGCCAGGAAGTCCCGCAGCTCCTCCGCGGTGACCGAGGCGCCCTCGCGGACCACCACGGTGGCCAGCGGTCGCTCGTCCCAGCGCTCGTCCGGCACGCCCACCACGCACGCCTCCAGCACCGCCGGATGCGCCATCAGCGCGTTCTCCAGCTCCACCGAGGAGATCCACTCCCCGCCGGACTTGATCACGTCCTTGGCGCGGTCGGTGAGCGTGATGTACCCGTCCGGCGAGAGCGTGCCGACGTCCCCGGTCCGCAGCCAGCCGTCCCGGAACTTCTCCGCGTCCGGCACGTCGTCACCCACGTACCGGGCGGTCACCCACGGCCCGCGGACCTCCAGCTCGCCCACTGACGTCCCGTCGGCGGGCAGCGGCTCGCCCAGCGGGCCGACGATCCGCGCGGCCACCCCGGCCGGGACGCGGCCCTGGGTGTAGCGGTAGCGCCAGGCGTCGTCGCCGGTCGCGCCGGCCGGGGCGCGGGAGACCGAACCCAGCGGCGACATCTCGGTCATCCCCCAGGCGTGGATGACCTCGATGCCGTGCCGGTCGTGGAACGCGTGCATCAGCGCCGGCGGGCAGGCGGAGCCGCCGACGATCACCTCGGTCAGCGAGGAGGTGTCCACGTCGTGGCTGTCCAGGTAGGCCAGCAGGTCGGTCCAGATGGTCGGCACCGCGCCGGCCAGCGTGGGCCGCTCGGCGGCGATCATCGCGGCGATCGGCTCGGCCTGGAGGAAGCGGTCCGGCATGATCAGCGAGGCGCCGGAGAGGAACGCCGCGTAGGGCAGGCCCCACGACATGGCGTGGAACATCGGCACGATGGCCAACTCGCGGTCCTTCGGGCCGAGGCCGAAGCCCTCCGGCATGCACACCTGGAGCGAGTGCAGGTAGATCGAGCGGTGCGAGTAGGCCACGCCCTTGGGGTGGCCGGTGGTCCCGGACGTGTAGCAGAGCGCCGCCGCGTCCCGCTCGTCCACCTCCGGCCAGTCGAAGACCTCCGGCCGGTCGGCCAGCAGCGCGTCCCAGTGGTGCACGGTGATCCGGTCGCCGGCGGCGGCCACCAGCGGGGCCGGGTCGCCGCCGCCGACCACCACCACGTGCCGCACCGTGGACATCTCGCCGAGCACGCGGGCGAGCAGCGGGATGAGCGTGCTGTCGACCAGCACCACCCGGTCCTGCGCGTGGTTGGCGATGTAGGCCACCTGGTCCGGGAAGAGGCGCAGGTTGAGCGTGTGCAGCACCGCGCCCATGCTCGGCACCGCGAAGTAGGCCACCAGGTGCTCGTTGTTGTTCCACATGAAGGTGGCGACCCGCTCGTCGCCGGTCACGCCGCACTCGTCGCGCAGCGCGTGCGCCAGCCGGGCGGCGACGCGCCCCACCTCCGCGTACGTCATCCGGCGGGGTTCGGCGCCGGTCCAGGTGACCACCTCCGCCGTGCCGTGCACGGTGGCGCCGTGTTCGAGGATCCGGGCCACCTGGAGCGGGGCGTCCATCATCGTGCTACGCATGGGTAACAACGTAGTGTCGCCGTTCACACGAGCGGAACCCCCGGAACGGCCGAGCCGGCCGGGATTGCTGCGTAGATTGTCCGGGTGAGCATCTCCTGGGCCGACTCGTACGTCGGGCAGCTCCGCGCGCTGGCCGGTGACCGCACCCTGATGTTCGTCGGCGCCCGCGCCGTGGTGCGCGACAACGCCGCCCGGGTGCTGCTGATCCAGCGCTCCGACAACGGCCAGTGGGCGCTGCCGGCCGGCGCCATGGAGCTGGGCGAGTCGATCGCCGACTGCGCGGTCCGCGAGGTCCGCGAGGAGACCGGCCTCCGCGCGCTGCGGGTCAGCGCGTTCGCGCTCTACACCGGCCCGGACCGCACCCACACCAACATGTACGGCCACACCTACCAGGTCTTCACCGCCGCGTTCCGGGTCGACGAGTGGGACGGCGAGCTGTCCCGGTTCACTGACGAGACCACCGACGCCGGCTTCTTCCGCCCGGCGGAGTTCCCCGCCCCACTCTCGTCCAGCGTCTCCGAGACGCTCGCCGACCTGGACGTCTTCGAGCAGACCAACCGCCTGATCCTCAAGTGAACCCGGCGTGTCGCGGCGCTCGGCGTGTCGCGACGCGGAAGAAGGGTCCGGCAAAGACGAGTATGACTGTGCGGCATAATTATGCCGCACAGTCATATTGCTGTCGGGCATAACCGTTCCGGGCGCTCCGGTCGCGGTCCGCGCTCAGAGCATCGTCTGCGACTTGGCCTCCATCTCGGCGGCGGCCTCGTCCTTCGACTCCTTCGGCAGCGGCTTGCCACCCGGCGCGGCGGCCTTGCCGCCCAGCGGGTCGGCGCCGCCGGTGGCGTCGCCCTGCGGGCCGGCGCCGCGGAGCTGGTGGTTCGGCATGGCCAGGGTGACCAGCACCGCCAGCACCGCGATCAGCCCGGTGGTCAGGAAGACCAGGTGCAGCGCGTCGACGAACGAGGACTGGATCGCGGCGCGTACCGGGCCGGGCAGCGCCAGGATGGTGGCCGGGTCGTTGATCGAGATGTTCTCCGCGCCGCCGGCCGCCACCGCCGCCCGCTGCTGCGGCGGGAGCTGGGCGAGCGCGCCCGGCAGCCGGTCGGCCAGGCCGGCGGTGAGCCGCGTCGACAGCACGGCGCCCAGGATGGCCACCCCGAAGGAACCGCCCAGCGAGCGGAAGAACGTGGCCGAGGAGGTGCCCGCGCCCAGGTCGCGGACGTCCACCGCGTTCTGCACGGCCAGGATCAGCGACTGCATGCACAGGCCCAGCCCGACCCCGATCACCACCATGTAGCCGAACGCGGCCCAGAGCGACGTGGCCACCTGGAGCTGGCGGAACAGCAGCATGCCGACCACCAGCACGGCGGCGCCCGTCACCGGGAACCACTTGTACCGGCCGATCCGGCTCATCGCCCGGCCGGTCAGGATCGACGTGACGATGATGCCGGCCATCATCGGCAGCATCAGCAGGCCGCTACGGGTCGGCGAGGCGCCCTTGACGATCTGGAGATAGAGCGGGATGAAGATGATCGACCCGAACATCACCAGGCCGAGCACGAAGCCGGCGGTGTTGGCCAGCGCGAACGTGCGGCTGCGGAACAGCCGCAGCGGCAGGATCGGCTCCCGGGTCCGGGCCTCCTGGAGCAGGAACGCCACACCCAGCACCGCGCCGGCCACGAACAGCCCGACGATCACGCCGGAACCCCAGGCGTACGAGTTGCCGCCCCAGCTCAGCGCCAGCAGCAGGCAGCTCACGCCGGCGACCAGCAGCGCCGCGCCGAGCCAGTCGACGGTGTGCTCGCGGCGCTGGAACGGCACCAGCCGCATCACGTGCCAGCAGACCACGATGGCGAGGATCGCCAGCGGCACGTTCAGATAGAAGATCCACCGCCAGTTGGTCTCCGCGAAGTAGCCGCCGACCAGCGGGCCGGCCACCGACGACACGCCGAACACGGCGCCGAACAGACCCTGGTAGCGGCCCCGCTCCCGGGGCGGCACCACGTCCGAGATGATGACGAACGCCAGCGTCATCAGGCCACCCGCGCCGAGCCCCTGCACGCCCCGCGTGACGATCAACTGGGTCATGTCCCGCGACAGCCCGGCCAGCAGCGAGCCGACCAGGAACGCGCCGATCGAGAAGAGGAAGACCGGCCGGCGTCCGTACAGGTCGGCCATCTTGCCGTAGAGCGGCGTCGAGGCGGTCGACGCCAGCAGGTACGCCGTCACCACCCACGAGTAGTGGTCGATGCCGCCCAACTCGCCGACGATGGTGGGCAGCGCGGTGCCGACGATGGTCTGGTCGAGCGCGGCCAGCAGCATGCCGGTCATCAGACCGAACATCAGCAGGCGGATCTGGCGGGCGGGCAACGCGGGTGCAGCGGCCTGGGCGGTCATCCCGCTTCCTATCCCACCGGGGGCGGATCATGCCCCCGGTGGGCGGATGAGTTTTCTAGCCGGCGGTGTGCCGGCCCTCGGCGAACTCCTCGACGATCTTGGCGCAGAACGCCGGGAGGTCGTCCGGCTTACGGCTGCTGACCAGCCCGTTGTCGGTGACGACCTCCTCGTCGACCCAGGTGGCGCCGGCGTTGGTGAGGTCGGTGCGAAGGCTCGGCCAGGAGGTGATCCGGCGACCGCGCACCACGTCCGCCTCGACCAGC
This sequence comes from Micromonospora sp. NPDC018662, assembly GCF_044391475.1. Taxonomy (NCBI): domain Bacteria; kingdom Bacillati; phylum Actinomycetota; class Actinomycetes; order Micromonosporales; family Micromonosporaceae; genus Micromonospora; species Micromonospora sp. NPDC018662. The sequence goes on along the minus strand of NZ_JBISAC010000001.1, from coordinate 671,613 downwards.
GTCCACGGGCCGTGGCAGATCACCCCGACCGGCTTGCCGGCGTCGAAGAACGACTTCACGAACCGGACCGCGTCCGGGTCGGCCCGCAGGAAGTCCGGGTTCGCCACGCCGCCGGGCAGCACCAACCCGTCGTACGCCCCGGCGTCCGCCTCCTTGGTGGTGACGTCGACCGGGTACTGCTTGCCGTGGTCCAGGTGGTTGAACGCCTGGATCGAGCCGGACTCGATGGAGACCAGCTCCACCTGGGCACCGGCGTTCTCCACCGCCTCGCGCGGCTTGGTGTACTCGACCTCCTCGACGCCGTCGGCGGCCAGGAACGCGATCCGCTTGCCCTGAAGTGTCGCTGCCATGCTGCTTCTCCTCTCCGGGGTGTGTCTGGACGATTCCCCCGGCGGATGCCCGGAAACCGGACGCACTGGGTGGCCCGCGTCGCAGCTCGCCCGCCGGCCGGCCAGGTTTGCCCGCTCCGCGCCGGGGGACCCGGAGGGGCATGGCAGGAGCAGCAGCGGAAGATCGCCGGCTGGCCACCGTGGTGGCGAGCTGGCAGGAGCGTCCCGTGCTGGTCATCGGCGACGCCATGCTGGACGAGTGGCGCTTCGCCGAGTCGGAGCGGCTCTGCCGGGAGGCGCCCGCGCCGGTGCTCACCCTGCGCCGCCGGATCTCCGCCGCCGGCGGCGCCGCGAACACCGCGGTCAACGTCGCCGCACTCGGCGGCCGGGCCGCGCTGGTCGCCCCGGTCGGCGCCGACGTGGCCGGCGACGAGCTGCACGACTGCCTGGACCGGGCGGCGGTCTGGGACCGTACGGTGAGCCAGCCCGGCCGCCCCACCCCGGTCAAGCGGCGGATGCTCGCCGGCAACCAGATCCTGCTCCGGGAGGACTCCGGCGGCCCGGAGGACGCGCTCGACGACGACGGGGTGGCCCGCCTGCTGACCGCGCTGCACTGCGCCACCGAGGAGCTGCGGGCGGTGGCCCCCGGGCAACCGCTCACGCTTGTGGTCTGCGACTACGGCCTGGGCGCGCTGCCGTCGGCGGTGCGCGCCTGGCTGGTCGCCAACCGGGACCGGTACGGCACGGTGGCGTTGGACGCGCACGACCTGGCCGACTGGCGTGGCCTCAACCCGACAGTGGTGACGCCGAGCTTCGCCGAGGCGACCCGGCTGCTGGCCCGCGCCGCCGCCGGTTTCGCGCACGCCGAGCGAGGCGCTGTCCGCAGCGGTGACCTGCACCTGGACCACCCGGCGGCGGCCGACGGCCCGTCCGAGCTGATGGTCGGCACCGCCCCCGGGAAGGCCGGCGAGCGCACGGCCGGCGGGGCTGCCGGGCCGTCGACGGCGTCCGGGCCGACCGGCGAGCCGACGCCCGGCGAGGAGCGGGTGGCGCTGACCCGCAACGGGCTCAGCGTCACCGGCACCGGGGTGACCGTGAACGCGGCAGTCGGCGAGGGCGTGGACCGGGCCGTGCTGGCCGAGTCGCGCCTGCCCGAGCTGCGCGCGCACACCGGCGCGGACGTGGTCGCGGTGACCCTGGACACCGAGGGCGCGGTGGTCGGCGGCGCCGACGGCTCACCCCGGCGCAGCCACAGCACGCCGGTCCCGGCCAGTCACGCGGTCGGCGCCGGGGACGCGTACCTGGCGGCCATGACGCTGGCGCTGGCCGCCGAGGCGGGCCTGCCGACCGCCGCGCAGCTCGCCCAGCTCGCCGCCACCATCACGGTCGCCGACACCGGCACCTGCGTGTGCCGCCGGGAGGACCTGCTCACCGCGTTGGGCACCGGCGGCGAGGAGGCCGGGCACCCGGCGCTGGTCGGCGCCGACGAGCTGGCCGCGCTCGTCGACGAGCACCGGCGGTCGGGCCGGTCGGTGGTGTTCACCAACGGCTGCTTCGACGTGCTGCACCCGGGGCACGTCCGCTACCTGACCCAGGCCCGCGCGCTCGGCGACCTGCTGATCGTGGCGGTCAACTCGGACGGCAGCGTACGCCGGCTCAAGGGCCCGGACCGGCCGGTCAACCCGGTCGAGGACCGCACCGCGCTGCTGGCGGCGCTGGCCTGCGTCGACCACGTGGTGGTCTTCGAGGAGGACTCGCCGGCCCGGCTGATCGAGGCGGTCCGCCCGGACGTCTACGTCAAGGGCGGCGACTACCCGCCGGAGATGGTGCCGGAGGCGCCGCTGGTGCGCCGGCTCGGCGGCCAGGTGCGCACGCTCGGCTACGTGCCGGACCGCTCCACGTCGGCGATCATCGACCGGATCCGGGCCCAGTCGTCGGTGGGCCCCGCCGTGGGCGAGAGCAGGCCGGCGTGACCCGACCGCTCGACCCGGGCACCGCGGAGCAGTTCCGTCACCCGCGCCGGCTCGACGTGCTGATCCCCACCCGCAACCGGCCGGCCGAACTGGCGGTCACGCTCTCCGGGCTGGCCGCCCAGGAGGGCGTACCCGAGTTCGGGGTGGTGGTCAGTGACCAGTCCGACGGCGAGCCCGCGTACGCGCACCCGGCGGCGGCCACCATGGTGCGGGCGTTGCGCCACCGGGGGCACCCGGTGCTGCTGACCCGGCGGCTGCCCCGGCGCGGGCTGGCCGAGCACCGCTCCTACCTGCTGTCCCGCTCGGCGGCCGACGCCGTGCTCTGCCTCGACGACGACGTGTGGCTGGAGCCGGGCACGCTGTCCCGGCTGGTCACCGCGCTGGATGAGCTGGGCTGCGGGTTCGTCGGCAACGCGGTGCACGGGCTCTCCTACACCGACGACGTCCGCCCGGACACGCACCGGCACTACGAGGAGTGGCCGGGCCGGCCGGAACCGGAGCGGATCCGGCCGGGCACGCCGGAGTGGCACCGGGCGTCGATCCACCCGGCGGCGAACCTGCTGCACGTCACCGCGAAGCTCGACCTGCCGGCGGGCGCCTGGCGGGCGTACAAGGTGTCCTGGATCGGCGGCTGCGTGCTCTACGACCGGGCCAAGCTGGTCGAGGCCGGCGGCTTCGACTTCTGGGAGCGGCTGCCCGAGCGGCACCAGGGCGAGGACGTGGCCGCCCAGCTCGCGGTGCTGGAGCGCCACGGCGGCGCCGGCGTGCTGCCCAGCGGGGCCTACCACCTGGAGTCGCCGACCACTGTCACCGAGCGGGACGTGGAGGCGTGGGAGGTAGTGCTCAACGAGTCGGGCGCGGAGGTGTGAGCAGCTCGCGGGCCGCCTCCACCACCTCGGCGACCGGCACGTCGGCCACGAACGACACCCGGTGCGGGCAGTCGCCGTCGCCCGGGCGGTGCGGATAGATCCCGGGCGTGCAGTCGACGCCGCAGACCGGGCAGCGGGTGGTCCAGGCGGCGATCGGCCGGTGCCGGCCACGCAGCGGGGACGCGCCGTTGATCAGGTTGCCGACCCAGAAGACGCCCACCGTGGGCGCACCCACGGCGGCGGCCAGGTGCAGCGGGCCGGTGTCGTTGGAGACCACCAACGCGCAGTCCGCGTACGCGGCGGCGAGCGCGCCGAGACTCAACGTGCCGACCTGCGGGCGGACCGGCACGCCGGCCGCCGCGACCACCGCCTCGACCGTCTCCCGCTCGGCGGGCGTGCCGGTGACCAGCACCTCGTACCCGTCCCCGGCCAGCACGCGGGCCACCGCGGCGAAGCTCTCCGCCGGCCAGCGTCGCCGGGTGTCGGTGGCGCCCGGGTGCAGCGCCACCCGGGGTCGGGTGGGCGCGCCGAGCACCGCCGTCGCCTCGGCCCGGTCCGCGTCGGTCACCGCCAGCACCGGGGTGACGGTGGTGGCCGGCGCCCCGACCAGCGCGGCCACCTCCAGGTAGCGGATCACCTCGTGCTGGTAGTAGACGTAGCGCAGCCAGCGGTCCAGCGGCGGCGCGTCCTCGGCGCGCAGCCCGGCGGTGACCCGGGCGCCGAGCCCGGAGACGAACGGGTTGGAGTTGGCCCCGCCGCCGTGCACCTGCACCGCCAGGTCGAACCGTTCGGCGCGGGCGGCGGCCAGGAAGTCCGCCGGCTCGACCGGGGGCTCGTCCGGGCCGGGCTCGCGGATGCCGGGCCGGGGCGGCACCACCAGCACCCGGTCCACCGGGCCGGGGCGGTCGCGCCAGAGCTTCGCGTGCCACGGCGCGCCGAGCAGCACGATCTCCGCCGACGGGTACGCGGCGCGCAGCGCGTCCAGCGCCGGCAGCACGAAGATGAAGTCGCCGAGCGCGTTGGCCCGGAGCACGGCGATCCGCTCGACGTCCGGCACCCACGCGCCCACCGGCCCAAGGGGGAGGCTGGTCACTCCGCCCCTACGGCCGGTCGGTCTCGTCGAGCGTGGTGTCCGGGTGGTGCAGCTCCCGGTCCGCGGCCGGGTCGGCCGGGGTCGGCGTACGGCCGACGGTGTCGCGCGGCCCGGTGCGGCCGACGGTGATGGTGCGCGGCGCGGGCCGGGCCGCCCGGGGCAGCCGCACCCGGAGCAGGCCGTGGTCCATGACCGCGTCGATCCGCTCGGGGTCGACGCGCGACGGCAGGTCGACGCGGTACTCGAAGCCCCGGGTGGTGAACCCGCCCGGGATGCCCTGGTCGGCGTTGACCTCGGCCTCCGAGCGGGCCCGGACGCACAGCTCCCGCTCGTCCAGCTCGACGGCCACCTCCTCGGGTGCCACGCCGGGCAGCCGGACCGTCACCTGCCAGCCGTCCGCCATCTCGGTGACGTCCACGTCCGGGGTGCCGGAACGGCCGCCGACCAGTCGGCTCAGCTCGGCGCGCAGCGCCTGGAGCTCGCCCATCGGGTCCCAGCCCTGCTGGCGGCCCCGCCAGCCCCGGCCGCCGTCCTGCTCCGTCATCGCACGTCTCCGATCCGCCGGGTCGTCGAGGTGGGCCGCAGCGAGCTGGACGCGTTGAGGTCGTGTTCCGGGTCGACGCCGACGCCGAGCCGGTCCACCAGCTCGCCGCCCAGCCAGGCGCTGATCCCGAGGATCGCCACGGCGACCACCTCGATGGCGATCAGCGCGCCGCCGGCGGTGCGCGACTCGGCGTTGAGCCGGACCGCCCAGACCGCGGCGAAGAGCAGGATCACCGCGATGTTGGCGGCGGCGTGGAGGAGCCCGACCCGCTTGGCCCGGGTGCCGGTCGGCAGGGCGAGCAGGTCGAACGCGCCGGCCGCGGCGGCGAGCAGGCCGCCGATCAGACCGACGGTGATGTTCCAGTAGGCGACCTCGCCGAGGAAGTCCGGCCCGCCCACGGTGTCGACCACGTCGAAGATCACCGCGGTCACCAGGAGCGCCACCGGGAACATCACCAGCATCGGGTGCACGGGATGGCCGAGCACCTTCAGTCGACTCTCCATCTCGGCCTCCATCCGTTCGCGTTCCGGACACGCGCCGTGTTCCGGTCCCTACTCGCCGGTTTCGGGGGCAAACCCGGCGGCCGACGTGCTCCTAGACTGACGATGACGGATCCCGACCCGTCGCGGGCCGGAACCGTCGTCAAGGTCAACGGACGGGGGAGGACAACGTGACGACACAGGAGATCACCAATCCGGAGGAACTACGCGACCTGCTGGGCCCGCCGATGCCGCGGGCGGTCGCCAAGGAGCGCCGTACGCTGCACCGGCGCGACCGGGAGTGGCTGGCCGCCTCGCCGTTCTGCCTGATCGCCACCGCCGGCGCGGACGGCGCCTGCGACGTCTCCCCCAAGGGTGACCCGCCCGGCTTCGCCCTGGTACGGGACGACACCACCATCGCCATCCCGGAACGGCCGGGCAACCGGCGTGCCGACGGCTACCTCAACATCCTGGCCAACCCGCACGTCGGGCTGATCTTCCTGATTCCGGGGCGCACCGACACGCTGCGGATCAACGGTCGGGCCCGGCTGATCCGCGACGCGCCGTGGTTCGCCGACCTGGAGGTCAAGGGCCACCGGCCGCTGCTCGCCGTCGAGGTGGCGATCGAGCAGATCTTCTACCACTGCGCGAAGGCGTTCCTCCGCTCCGAGCTGTGGCAGCCGGAGACCTGGCGGCCGGACGTGCTGCCGTCCCGGGCCCGGCTGGTCAAGGAGGTGGAGGCGCCGGCGGAGAGCCTGGCCGACCTGGAGCGCCACTACGGTCCGGAATACGCCCGGAAGCTCTACGCCTGACTCACTTCTGCGGCGCGTACACCGCCGGCACGCCCACGTCGGACAGGGCCCGGGCGAGGTGCGGGGCGGTGGTCCGCACGTAGGCGGCGCCGATGTGCGACCCGCCACGGTAGATCAGCATGTTGCCGAACACCACCGGGCACCTGTCGGTCGGGCAGATGGCGTCGAACAGGTCGATCATCTTGACCTCCGGCACCCCGGCCACCGCCCGGCGCTGCATCCGGTAGGCCGGGTCCTGGTCGTGGCGTACCCGGTCGAACGCGCAGGCCGACAGGCGCTTGCGGTTCTTGTCGGCGCAGGTGACCGCGCCGCCGGGGTGGGGATTGTTGGCCAGCACGACGACCTGCGTGCCCACCGCGTCGAGCTTCCGCCACGAGGCCCGCACGCCCGCCACCATCGCGTCGACCGATCCGCCCCCGCCCCCGGCGTCCAGCGCGGTCGACCCCGACTGCGAGGTGACCACGTAGTCGGGACGCTCCTCGACCAGCCTGCTCAGCAGCGCCCGGTTCCACTCGACGCAGTCGGTGTAGGGCCGGCCCGACTCGTCGGCCATGAGCATGCGGGCGCTGGTGAACGCGCAGCTCGCCTTGGCGGCGATCACCAACTTCCAGTCGTTCTGCGCGGCGAGCACCTGGAACGCCGGCAACCACTGGTCCATCTTGGAGTCGCCCACCAGGGCGACGGTGGTGGCGCCCTGCGGGTTGCCGTACGTGCACGACAGCACCTCGGCGCCGACGACCTGCTGGAAACACCCGTCCCGTTTCGTGTCCGGCACGTCCAGGAACCCCTGCCGGATCTGGAGCGGATCCGGCGTGATCACGTCGAACCGCTCCGGCACCGGACCGATCGGGGCGGTCCCGGGCCTGGTGGACAGCAGCGCCGCGCCCGGCGCGTACCGGCCCTTGGTGGGTGTCGCGGCGGCCGCCCAGGCGCCGAACAGGACCAGCGCCAGGCCGGCGCAGATCCCGGCCAGGGTGAAGTTGCCCCCGAGGCTCAACGCGAGCCGCGGCGACGTGGCGATCTTCCGGGAGTAGCGCAGCGGGTTCTCCACCAGCCGGAACGTGAGCCAGGCGGGCACCACCGAGGCGAGCGCCACCGCCAGCCCCTCGGCCGGTGACAGCTCACCGAAGCGGGCGGCGGCCACGATGAGCATCGGCCAGTGCCACAGGTAGAGCGAGTAGGACAGGTCACCGACCCAGCGGAACGGGCGCGTGCCGAGCACCAGCACCGGCCCGCGCGACCCCGCCGCCGCGCCGGCCGCGACGACCGCTGCGGCACCGAGCGTGGGCAGCGCGGCAGCGTACCCGGGCCAGGCCGTCTTGCCGCTCACCAGCAGCGCCGCCGCCAGGATCGCGGCCAGGCCGAGCCACCCGAGGACCACGGCCACCGTCCGGGGCATCCGCGCGGCCCGAGTCGCGATCAGCGCGACGCCCGCCCCGACGGCGAGTTCCCACAACCGGGTCGTCGAGACGAAGAACGCGCGCGCCGGCGAGTTCGCCGTCTCGACGATCGACCAGACGAACGACGGCACCGCCAGGACCGCGAGACCGATCCACAGGACCGGCCGTACGTCCGTCCGCCGCAGCGTCCGCGCGACGAGGATCGCCAGCACGATCAGCAACGGCCAGACCAGGTAGAACTGCTCCTCGACGGCGAGCGACCAGAAGTGCTGCACCGGCGAGCTGACCGCGTTGTCGGCGGCGAGGTAGTCGACCGCCCGGTCGGCGAACCGCCAGTTCACCACGTAGACCGCCGCGGCGGCGATGTCGCCGCCGATGGCCTGCCAGTCGCCGCGGGGCACGAAGAGCCGGACCGCCACCGCGGTCGCCGCGAGCACCACCGTCGCGGCGGGCAGGATCCGCTTGGCCCGGCGCGCGTAGAAGCCGATCAGGGAGAGGCGCCCGGTGCGTTCGATCTCGGAGACGATCTGCCCGGTGATGAGGAAGCCGGAGATCACGAAGAAGACGTCGACCCCGACGAAGCCGCCGGGCAGGAACGACAGGCCGGCGTGGTAGAGCAGCACCACCCCGACGGCCACGGCGCGGAGCCCGGCGACGTCGCCCCGGAACCGGCTCGGGGCGCGCCCGGTCGCCTCCTCGGTGCGGGAACCGTCCCGGGCAACCTGGTTCGTCAACTCCGGGGAAGTCACCGTGATCCTCAAGCTCCGGGGCGTCTGGGCCAGGGAACGATAGCGGCTCTCACGAAAGTGGGCAATGGCGGACGGCCCGGTTGGGCCACCACTGCCGGGGTACCGATTCCGGTGCAGACAACGGACGACAAGGAGTGGTCATGACCAGGAAGGTCGAGAAGTCCATCGACGTCGACGTGCCGGTCAGCACCGCCTACGACCAGTGGACCCAGTTCGAGGAGTTCCCGCGGTTCATGGGCGGCGTGCGGGAGGTGCGCCAGCTCGACGACCGGCGGATGCACTGGGTGGCCGAGATCGCCGGCGTGCAACGGGAGTGGGACGCCACCATCCTCGAGCAGGTGCCGGATCGCGCGGTGGCGTGGGCGGCCACCAGCGGCACCACCAACGCGGGCATGGTCCGGTTCGCACCGATCGACGCCGGCCGCACCAGGGTCCAACTCCTGCTCGAGTACGACCCCGAGGGCCTGCTCGAACAGGCCGGCGACAAACTGCACATGGTGGACCGCCAGGCCGAATCCGACCTGGAGCGGTTCAAGGAGTACATCGAAGACCGGCAGGTGGCCTCGGGCGGCTGGCGCGGCACGATCGCTCCCGGCGGCATCCCCGACACCTCCGACGAGGCGGAGCTGTCGGCGCCGACGGATCGGCACCGCGCGGACACCGACGAGGAACCGCCGCCGGAGGAGACCGAACCCGGGTACGCGCGCGGGCGGCTGGCTGACGCCCGGCTCAGGCCACCGTCACCATCCACAGGTGGCCGTCCGGGTCGGCGAACGTGCCGGCGTACCCCCACGGCTGCTCGGCCGGCGGCGTGACGACGTGGGCGCCCGCGGACCGGGCCCGCTCGACGATGTGCCGGACCTCGTCGGCGCTCGCGGCGGTCAGGCCGAGCACGCACTCGCTGCGGCCCCGTTCGGCGACCTCGTGGTCGCCGATGACCCAGCCGAAGCCGCCGCTCGGCACCAGCATCAACCGCAGCCCGTCGTGCACGGCGAACTGGAGCGGCTCGGGAACGCCGTCCGCCGCCGGCTCACCGATCGTCGGCCAGCCGAGGGCCTCGGCGTAGAAGCGGTGTGACGTCACGCGGTCGGCGATCGGCAGGCTGACGGTCACGGTCGGATCGGCCATGGTTTCCACTCCAGGTCGGCGCGGGAGGAACTGTCACCATCATGGACCGGGCGGCCGGCCCGTACTCATCGGTCGGCGCGGTGTGGACGGCAGGCGGTTCCTGTACGCCCTGTACGCCCTGTACGGTCTCGACGGTGCCGGCCGCGCTGGGCGTGCGGCAGCCTGCGATGATGGCCCTACCTGGCAGGCGCTGACGGACCGGCAGGCGGCGGTGCCGGCTCGCCTACTCGAGGCATCGTGCTCGCTGAACCCATCGACAACCCGGACACGATTCTCGGGTGCGTCCGGGGCAACTCCGGCTCGGGCACGAGCAGCATCGCCCGCCAGCGCATGGGCGGACGCGTCAGCGCAGGTGGCCACGGACCATGGCAGTGACACCACGTCACATTCGGCGGTGACGCGGCGCCACTGCCGGGCCGGCGTCGTCCGCGCTGTGATGGGTGCATGTCCACCTCACCCGTCATCGAAGTCGACCGGCTGCTCGACCTCGTCGACCTCACCGACCGGGCCGACCGCAAGGTAGCCCAACTGTCCGGCGGGGAGAAGCGTCGGCTGGACTTCGCCACCGCCGCCCACGGGACACCCGAGCTGCTCTTCCTCGACGAGCCGACCACCGGCCCGGACACCTCCTCCCGCGATGCCCTCTGGGCGACCGTCGACCGACTGCGCGAGAACGGCGCCACCCGGCCGTGACCCGCACCGTGACGGCGACGGTCGTGAACAGCGTCACCGCGGCCATCACCGTGCTTCCGCGAGCTAGGTGAGGACCGCGCCTATCGGGGCTCGTCGACCTGACCGGCTGGGCCGGCCGGGGGCGACCTAGCTCTCCGGCGGGGAGAAGCGACGGCTGGACTTCGCCACCGCAAGGGCACCTGGCCAAGCTGCGCGCCCCTTCCTGCCGGCCGTCATCCGCCTTTACCTGCCGGCCGGGGCACCGGCGCTGCCGGTCCTTTCCAGCCGCACCCGACTCGCTCGGGTCGTCAGCTACTTACTGCCTACGAACTCAAGGAGCCAATCGTGGACAAGCCCGCGACACCCGACCCGCGCACCACCAACCCGAAAAAGCCGCTCATATCGCGAATCACTGTTCCCCGCCTCGTCGCTGCCGGAGCCGCGATGTCCCTGCTGGCCGGCCTCGGCGCCTGGTCGCAGTCCTCCTCGGCGGCGCCGGCGGTCGCCACCGCCGAGGATGCGGTCACCCACGCCGAGAACGAGCGGGTGGCCAAGGGCGCCCGGTGGACACAGCACTACTTCCCCTCCTCCGACGGGTCGGACGTCGAGTTGCACGCCGACGTCCTGCTGCCCGAGAACCTGCCCAAGGGCGAGAAGGTGCCGGTGATCCTGTCGGTAGGGGCATACTTCGGGCACTCCGGGCAGCTTGAGGACGAGAAGCACCCGCACACCGGCCCCTCGAACCGCTTCTACGACTTCATCGAGGGCACCGACCTGTTCTCCCGCGGCTACGCGTTCGTCATGGTCGACCAACGCGGCTTCGGCGGCTCCACCGGATGCCTCGACTTCCAGGGCCCCGGCGAGCAGGCCGACGTCAAGGCTGCGATCGACTGGGCCGCCACCCAGCCCTGGTCCACCGGTGCCGTCGGCATGTACGGCAAGTCCTACGACGCCATCACCGGCCTGATCGGCAACAACCTCGACCAAGATGCCCTCAAGGCGGTCGTCGCCCAGGAACCCATCTGGGACCTGTACCGCAACATCCGCTCCAACGGCGTACCCCGCTCGACCATCGGCAACGTGGCCACCAGCTACAACCGGATCGCCGCCCTGCCCCAGCTGCCCGACGACGACGAGCGCTACCGGACCAACGCCGCGTACGAGAAGACGCACCCCTGCGTGGCCGTCAATTCGATCCAGTACCTGACCGCCGCCTACGAGTCCGAGTACTGGCAGGCCCGCGACCTGGCCCGGCAGGCCAAGGGCAGCGACACCCCGCTCTTCATCACCCAGGGCTTCACCGAGTGGAACACCGAACCCGAGGCGATGGAGGAGTATCTCACCAACCACCAGGGCCCGCAGCGGGGTTGGCTCGGACCGTGGGACCACAAACGGGGTAACGAACGTGCCGCTGACGGCCGGCTGGAAATGGGTCGCGACAGCTGGTTCGCTGAAACCATCTCCTTCTTCGACCAGCACCTGCTCGGCGTCAAGCCGACGGTCGCCTACCCCGCGTACGCCATCCAGGACAACAACGGCCGGTGGCGCGCCCAGGACACCTGGCCGGTCGTGGACAGCTCGCCCACCCTCGCGCTGCCCGACGGCCGATACCTCGACGACAGCGCCGAAGGCGACCCCAAGGTCGATACCGGCAACAGCTTCTACCGCTGGTCGCAGCCGCTGCGCCAGGCCACCCGGGTGACCGGCACCCCCCGCCTCTCCCTCACCGCCCGTGGCCACGGCAACCTGATGGTCCGGCTCTACGACGTCGCCCCCGACGGCACCGGGATCTTCTTCAACGAACAGGTGGCACTGGTGAACGGCGGCAAGCTCGCCTTCGACCTCAAATCGAACGACTGGACCCTCGCCGCCGGCCACCGCCTCGCTGTGCAGATCGGCACCATCCAAGCCCCCGGACCGTTCAGCGACTGGGCCGACGCACCCTCCAACCGGAAGATCACCGTCGAAGACCTCCGGCTCAACCTCGACCTGGATGACCCGCGCGACGACCGCCCGACGGCTGGCGACCGCGCCGTGTACCTCGACACCTACACCGCGCTCTCCACCACCGGGAAGATGCCCATCGGCAAGCCCAGCTTCGCCGTCCCCGCGCCCCGTCGTTGAGCCCAAGATGAGACCGCCGAACGCCATCCACACCGGATATGGAGGCTACCGAGCGACCACGCGGCCGATGCAGGCATCACCCAGCGGAGATGAGTGTGCCGGCGGTGGCGGTGTGGGTGGCGACGGCGGTGCGGATGGTGGGCCCGGTCGCGGTGGCGACTCGACCCGCCGTGAGCGGGGCGACTCAAGTCTTCATCGAAGAAAATAAGGTCCTGACCAGCGCTGATGCTGGCCAGGACCTCTTCTTGAGCCGCCTGACGGAATCGAACCGTCGACCTACGCATTACGAGTGCGTCGCTCTAGCCGACTGAGCTAAGGCGGCAACGATCGCCAAGTGTACGGCACGCACCGCCGGATGCCGAACCGGATCCCCCTGGTCCGGAACCGGACAACCGGGCCCGATGGCCCCGGCACGGGAGAGACTTCCCGCCCGGTCCGGGCTACCCTCCGGCACGTGACCGACCATCACGTACCGCCGCGACAGCCGGATCCGGAAGCGCGCCCGGGCGAGCGGGCCAGCCGTCGGCCGCACCGCCTGGACCCACGGGAGCTGGGATTCACCCCGCGTCGGCCGGTGCCCTGGCTCGCGCCCCTGCTGCTGATCAGCACCGGCCTGCGGACGCTGCTGGCCATGCTGTTCGGGGCGTACCTGGACAAGCGGGAACTGCAGAACGCCTTCGGCGACGACACGTTCCGACAGGTCGGGCCGGATGGCGGGCTCTGGCTGGACTACGTGGCCGACCTGGGCGACGGCTTCGACGCCACGTACTCGATCGCCTATCTGCTCGCCCAGCCGGAGCTGACCGTGGACGGGCACCGGCTGCCCCGGGCGCAGACCCTGGTGATGGGCGGCGACCAGGTCTACCCGTCGGCCGGCTACGAGGCGTACGAGGACCGGTGCAAGGGCCCGTACCAGGCGGCGCTGCCGGTCGCCCCGCCGGAGCGGCCGACGCTGTTCGCGGTGCCCGGCAACCACGACTGGTACGACGGCCTGACCGCCTTCCTGCGGCTGTTCGTACGCTCCCGGGACCGCCACTTCGCCGGTTGGGGCACCGGCCAGTCCCGCTCCTACTTCGCGGTGGAGCTGCCGGCCGGATGGTGGCTGCTGGGCCTCGACGACCAGTCCGGTTCATACCTGGACGATCCGCAGCTCACCTACTTCGACGCGGTGGCCCGCAAGCTCACCCCGCAGTCCCGGGTGCTCCTCGCGGTGCCGGCGCCGACGTGGGTCAAGGCCGCCGACCACCCCAACGCGTACGACTCGGTCGACTACTTCATCCGCACCATCGTGGCGCCCACCGGGGCCCAGGTCCGGGTGCTGGTCTCCGGCGACCTGCACCACTACGCCCGGTACGCCGACCCGGAGCGGCAGCTCATCACCTGCGGCGGCGGTGGCGCGTACCTCTACCCCACCCACCACCTTCGGGAGCGGCTGGAGGTGCCGCCGCGGGACACGCTGACCCGCCGGGCCAGCAGCACCCGCGAGTACGAGCTGGCCGCCCGCTACCCGGACCGGGCGCGCTCGCGCCGGTACGGCTGGGGGATCTTCGGCCGGCTGCCGTTCCGCAACCCGGGCTTCACCACGCTGCTCGGCACCCTGCACACGCTGCTGATGCTGGCCATGGCCGGCGTGACGACGCAGCGGGCCGACTCCACCGCGCAGCGGCTGTTCAGCGTCCCGTTGGTGGCGATGCTCGCGGTGACGCTGCTGGGCGCCGCGTTCTTCGCGAAGCCGCCCAGCGCGGGCGGCAAGCGGCACGCCCGGCACTGGATCCTCGGGGTGACGCACGGGTTGGCCCAGGTGGTGCTGGCGGCCGGCGGCACCTGGCTCTGGCTGCACCTGCCGTTCTACGACTGGCCGTGGCCGCTGCCGGCGGTCGCGGCGGTGGTGCTCTACGGCCCGGTCAGTGGGCTGGTCGCCAGTCAGCTCGTGGCGCTCTACCTGCTGGTGGCGGGCGCGTTCGGGGTGAACCTGAACGAGCTGTTCGCCGCTCAGGGCATCGAGGACTCGAAGGCGTTCCTCCGGTTCCGATTCGACCCCGACGGCACGCTGACGATCTACCCGATCGCCCTGGACAAGGTCTCCCACGCCTGGCAGCTCAACCCCGACCAGTCCCCCACCGCCCCCTGGCTGACCCCGAAGACCCCCCTGACCCCCCGCCTGGCCGAACCTCCCATCACCCTCCGCTGACCGCCGGAGGGACTCCTGGAACCGCTGGTACGGCGGATGCCCCTACCCCGTCGGAGGTAGTTCTTCGGAGCGGACGACACCGTCGCCGCCATCGCGCAGGGACCGGATCATGGTTTTCAGGATCCGGAACGCTTCCGACTGCTCGGCCCCGGTCATGCCGGCCAGCATTCTGACCTCGACGGACCGGACCGCCACGGTCGCCTGCTCCAGGCTCCGCCGGCCGCGAGGCGTGAGCCGCGCAGGAAGCGCCTTCCCGACCGGCGGGTCCGCGGGCCTGGTCACGTAGCCCTCTCGCTCCAGGGCTTGGAGCAGTACGTTCATCGACTGCCGGGTCACGAATGCACCCCGCGCGAGCTCGGAGTTCGACAGGCCCGGCCGCTGAGCCAGCAGTTCGAGACAGGAGTAGTGCGTCACGCTCATGCCGAGTGGCCGCAGCACCTCCTCCATGGCTGAGCGGAGGACGCTCGACGCCTCTTTCAGCAAGTAGCCGAGGGACGTTTCCAGGTTGACACCGACACCACCTTGACTCATGTCAGCATTCTGACATAGCCTCGATGTCAGAAAACTGACACGCTCGAAGGGAACGCCACCATGCCCGTCACCGGCCCCGACTTCATCTCACTCCAGGCACGCGACCTCGATGCTTCGCAGGCGTTCTACGAGAAATATCTCGGCCTTGTCCGCTCACCGGTCGGACCTCCGCACGCCGTCGTCTTCCAGACGAAACCGATCGCGTTCGCACTCCGCGACGTCCTTCCCGGCACCGACCTCGGATCCGTCGCCCAGCCCGGCATCGGGGCGGCGATCTGGCTCCATGCCACCGACGTCCAAGCCATTCACGATGCTCTCGTCGCCGACGGCCACACCATCGTCTCCGCACCGATCGACGGCCCCTTCGGCCGGACGTTCACCTTCGCCGACCCCGACGGATACCAGGTCACCCTCCACGACCGCTCCTGAACGCCGGCCACTGGGGACCGGCGTTGGCCACCGGTCCCCAGTGGGGTGAGGCCGTGGTGATCGACATCCGGCTGCTGGCGAGACGGGTGCGGCGACCGGGTCTGACCCGAAGTGGTTGGGGATCACAGTCAGGAACGAGCAGGCAAGCCGATCATCGCGCTGCACCCTCCGCGCCCGACTGGTCACGGGTCTCGTAGGCGCGGCGGGAGCCGCAGACGTCGGCGCGGGAGCACATGGAGCGCGAGCCGTCGGAGTCCAGGCGCACAGTCACCGCGTCTCTCGGGACGCTGTGGCCGACGACCTTGCCGTCGCCCTCGGAAGTGGTAACCCGGGCGCCGATCGCCGGGGCGGACTCGGCAAATTTGACGTACAGCGGATGTTCGTACTTGAGACAACACATCAGGCGGCCGCACGCGCCGGAGATGCGCAGCGGGTTGAGCGGCAGGTCCTGGTCCTTCGCCATCCGGATGGTCACCGGCTCGAAGTCGGTGAGGAAGGTGGCACAGCACAGGTCACGCCCGCACGAACCGATGCCGCCCTGCACTCGCGCCGAGTCGCGGGCGGAGAGTTGCCGCAGCTCGACCCGACAGTGCAGCGTCGCGCCCAGATCGCGGACCAGGGAACGGAAATCCACCCGGTGCGGCGCGGTGAAGTAGATGGTCGTGCGGTCGCTGCCGGTCTCCGGCGTGGCCAGGACGTGGTCGACGGCCACCACCTTCATCGGCAGCCCGTGCTCGCGGATCAGCCGCTTGGCGGCCACCTTCGCGTCGGCCTTGCGCCGGCGCAGCAGCTCGTCGCGGTGCAGGTCGTCGTCGCCGGCCAGCCCGGCCAGCTTCGGGAAACCGTCGGTGTCCTCGCTGACCCACTGCGCGGCCCAGACACACTCGGCCACCTCGGGACCGTCGTCGGTGGGCACCAGCACCCGGTCTCCCACCTGCGGGCGAAGCTCACCCGGATCGAGGTAGTAGAGGCGCCCGTACCGGTTGAAGCTGACCGCGCAGAGCATGCCCATGCGCCTACCCTACGCGGACCCGCGCGGTCGGACGGCCCACCGGTCGCCGTCCGGTCACACCGCGCAGCGATCCATCCCGGTCGACCCGACCGAATCGGCCCCCGCGCCTCGCCCGGACGGTTGAAACCTGGGCCGGCCCCGGGACAAACGCCCATCCACCGCGTTGAGTGAAGGCAGACCTGCGGGGGGTGCAGGGAAAGGCCACGGCGTCGCACGCCGGTGCCCGGCCACGGCCGGAGCGGCGTGCGGCGCCGTGGACCGTCAGTAGCCGATCCGGGTGGTGCCGCCGTAGCGCGGCGCGGCGACGGCACGGTCCCGCCAGGTCGTCTCCGCCAGGCTCGGCCCCCACTGGCGCAGCAGTGTCTCGGCCCCGTCGTAGGCCACCCCGAGCACGCTTAGCACCCGGGTGGCGATCTCGGCCGCCGCCGACGCGCCGGCCGGGCCGGCCTCGACCCCCGGCCGGGTCGCGGCGTGCACGGTGACCGCCTCGGCCGAGCCGACCACCTCGGCGAGCGCCCGCGCCAGGGCCGCCCGGCTGCTCTCCACCCAGCCGGCCAGCGCGTCCGCGTAGCCCGCTGTCGACTCCAGCCGCCCGACCAGGCTCTCCGGCCCCTCGTCGAGATGCCGGAGCAGGGCGCCGCGCGCCTCGTCGTAGGCGGACGCGGCGGTTCCGGACCAGGCGACCGGGTCGGTGAGCACCGCGCAGGTGTCGTCGTACCCCCGGACGAGCCGGCGCACGGCGTGGCCGGCGCCGGTCAGCGGCGCCGGGTGCAGGTCGAGGAACTCCCGCACGGCCGCACCGGGAAGCACCTGCATCCGGCGCAGCAGCGGCCAGAGCCGGTGCCCCTCGGGCGCACCGGCGGCGAGCAGCGCGTCGACGCGGGTGAGCAGGTCGAGGCCGGGCTCGGCGAGGCGGTCCAGCGCGTCCATCAGGCCTCCCGGGCCAGCCGGCGCGCGACCGCGTCGTCGGCCGTCGCGTAGCGCTCGGCCGCGCTGCGCAGTGCCGCCGCGGCGGCCGCCAGCCGGTTGGCGGCGGCCTGTGCCTCGCGTGCCCGGTCGGCGGTGGCGGCCGTCCACTGCCGGTGCAGCGCGCGCCCGACCTCACCCGGCCGGCCGGCGGCGTGGGCGCCGAACGCGGGGTGCGGCGGGTCGGTGGCGGTCACGGTGCGGGCCAGTGTGGCGAGGCCGGCGGCGGCGTCGTCGAGGCGGGCGGCCAACGCGCGCAGCGATTCCATGTCAGGCTCCCGCCAGCGGCCGGTAGGCCGCGAACGTCTCGTTGTGCAGCTTCTCCCGGGCCCACTGCGCCGCGTCCGCGGCGGCGCTCACCGCGGCCTGCACCGAACCGGCCACGTCGCGCGGGTTGCGCTGGTGCAGCGGGCCGAGGAAGCGGACGTCGGTGATCCGCCCACCGGCCGTGACCACCACCTCGACCAGCCCGTCGGGTGAACGGACGGTGACCTCGACCGTGGCGACCGCCTGGTCGAACTCGACCTGGAGTGCCTCGATGCGGCGATAACGCCGCACCGCCTCCTCGATCCAGGCCTCGTCGATCTCCCCCCGCGCCATCGGCGGACTCCTCCCCGGCCGGTCGGCGCCGCCGGCCCCACCCGGCGTCACCCTCACTGAGCGTGCCGCCTTGGTCACCACGGCATTCACCGGACCGTACCGCACGTCAATCGCGCGTGTCGATGCCCTGTGGACAGCGTGGGGTGCGGGTGGGGTCAGCCCCGCCAGAGCGACAGCATCATCGCCTCGACGGCGATCCGCGGCTTGACGTTCGTCTCGATCGCCGCCCGGCACTCCAGCACCGCCTCCAGGCGGCGCAGCGAGCCCTCGGCATCCCACTTCTGCGCGCCGGCGGCGGCCAGCGTCGCGGTGTCGGTGTGCACCGGGGCGACCGGCGCCCGCAACGCCATGGTGAGCGCGTCCCGATAGAAGCCGGCCAGGTCGACCAGGGCCCGGTCCAGCGCGTCCCGCTGGGCCCGGGTGGCCCGCGACTTCTGCCGCTTCTCCAGGTCCTTGAGCTGGCCGGCGGCGCCCCGCATGGCCCCGGCCGCGCCCCGCCCGGTGCCGCCCGCGCCGAGCGCGGTCTGCAACGCCGCCCGCTCCGCCTCGTCGACCTCGGCGACCGAGGCGGCGGCCTCCGCCTCGGCGGCCTCGATCAGCGCCGAGGCGGCGTCGAACGCCGCGCCCACGCCGGTGAGCCGGCGCGGCACGGCCAGCACGGCGTCCCGCCGCTGCCGGGCCTCCGGGTCACGGGCCAGCCGCCGGGCCCGGCCCACGTGCCCCTGGGCGGCCGCGGCGGCCCATTCGGCCACGTCCGGGGCGATGCCGTCCCGGCGGACCAGCACCTCGGCCACCGCGCCGGCCGGCGGCTGGCGCAGCGGCACGACCCGGCACCGCGACCGGATGGTCACCGAGACGTCGTCCGGGTGGGTGGACGGGGCGCAGAGCAGGAAGACGGTACGCGGAGGCGGTTCCTCGACCGCCTTGAGCAGCGCGTTGCCGGCGGCCTCGGTGAGCCGGTCGGCATCCTCGATGATCACGATCTGCCAGCGGCCGCCGGAGGGCGTGCTCGCCGCCCGCAGCACCAGCGCGCGCATCTCGCCGACGCCGATGGAGAGCCCGTCGGGCACCACGAGCCGCACGTCGGCGTGGGTGCCGGCGAGCGTGGTGTGGCAGCCGGGGCAGTGGCCGCAGCCGGTGCCGTGCACGCACTGGAGGGCGGCGGCGAAGGCACGCGCGGCCACCGACCGGCCGGAACCGGGTGGCCCGGTGAAGATCCACGCGTGCGTCATGCCGGCACCGGGGTCGGCGGCGTCGGGCACCGGCGCGCCCGGGTCGGCGGTCGCGCCGGGCCGGTCCGGGTCGCCGGGCCGGTCCGGGTCGCCCGGCTCGTCGAACTGCTCGGCGAGCGCGTCGAGGTCGTCGTACCCGTCGGGGTCTCCGCCGCCGGCCGGTGCGCCCGCGCCGACCGCCACCGGGGTGGCGGCACGCAGCAGCGCGGCGGCCGAGGCGGCGGCCCGCCGCAGCGTGACCACCGCCTCGTCCTGCCCGACCAGGTCGCCGAAGACGTCCGTCATCGTCGGCGTTGCTCCATCGTCACCAGCTCCGATTCGGATAACTCGGGCTGGACCGAGGTGTCCGGGCCCTGGGCCGGGCGTGGGTGCACGATCCC
Organism: Micromonospora sp. NPDC018662; assembly: GCF_044391475.1. Classification (NCBI taxonomy): domain Bacteria; kingdom Bacillati; phylum Actinomycetota; class Actinomycetes; order Micromonosporales; family Micromonosporaceae; genus Micromonospora; species Micromonospora sp. NPDC018662. The sequence goes on along the minus strand of NZ_JBISAC010000001.1, from coordinate 652,100 downwards.
GGCCGGGTCGACGAGGAACTCGTCCACCCGACGGGCGACCGCGTCGGCGATCTCCTCGACCGGGCGGGACGCGTCGAGGACCAGGTAACGCTTCGGGTCACCGGCGGCCAGGTCGAGGAACGCGTAGCGGACCCGCTCGTGGAACGCCACCGACTCGGCCTCCAGCCGGTCGGCGTCCTCGTTGCGGGACGCCACCCGGCCCAGCCCGGTGTGCGGGTCGACGTCGAGCAGGACCACCAGGTCGGGCTTGAGCCCGCCGGTGGCCCAGGAGGAGAGCCAGGAGACCTCGTCCACCGGCAGCGTCCGGCCGGCGCCCTGGTAGGCCAGCGACGAGTCGACGTACCGGTCGCTGATCACGACCGCGCCCCGGACCAGCGCCGGACGGACCACGGTGGCCACGTGGTGGGCCCGGTCGGCGGCGTAGAGCAGTGCCTCGGCCCGCGGCGACGGCGCGTCGTCGGAGGTGGTGCCCAGCACCAGCGAGCGGATCCGCTCGCCGACCCCGGTGGCGCCCGGCTCCCGGGTGACCACCACGTCGCGGCCCCCGTCGCGCAGCCGCTCGGCGAGCGCGGCGAGCTGGGTGGACTTGCCGGCGCCCTCGCCGCCCTCGAAGACCACGAAGAGGCCGGAGGAGACGAACGGCTCGGCCGGCATCAGCGGGCGGCCCCGGATCGAGCCCCAGAGGTCGGCGAGGACCGGTACGCCCTTCTTGTCGTCCATCTGGCCGAACGCGCTGATCCCGGCGAAGATGCCGGCCGCGCCGGCCGCGAGCAGCAGCAGCCGGGTCGAGGAGATGGAGATGCCCAGGTCGGCGATGGTGAGCTGGCGGGAGCCGCCGACGCCGACCAGGAGGCTGCTCAGCGCGATGGCCAGGATCAGCACCAGCCGGGTGCCGATCTGCACCACCGCGAAGACCCGGCCGCGCACCTCGTCGGCGACCTCGCCGCCGAGCAGCGTGGTGCCGGCCAGGAACGCCATGCCGGCGCCGGCGCCGACCAGGATCGCGCCGACGATGGCCATGGACAGGTGGATGGCGAACGCGAGCACCAGCACGGAGGCGCTGGCCAGCACGATGCTCATGCCGAACCAGCGGCGGCGGGACATGTCCCGCACGATCATCGGGCCGAGCCCGATGCCGAGCGCCAGGCCGACGAAGATCGCGCCGAAGAGCAGCGAGAACGCGGCGTCACCGGCGCCGAGCGAGTTGGCGAAGAACTTGCCGGTGCCGACCACGATGCCGCCGCCGGCGAACGCGCCGAAGATGCCCAGCACCAGGCCACGGACCAGCGGCGTCTGGCCGATGAACTTCCAGCCCTCGGAGAACTGGCGGAACATGCTCTGCTCGGTGCGTTCCGCCTCGCCGCGCTGGGCCTCGCTGATCTCCTTGATCCCGAACGCCACCACGAGCGCGGTGGCCAGCCGGGAGAACGCGTTGAACCAGAGCGCGAGCTGGGCCGGCTGGGCCCAGTCGGGCAGGTTGCCGCCGACCGCGCTGGGCAGGCCGCGGGTCAGCACGGCCAGCGCGACGGCGGCGGCCACCGGGGTCAGGCCGTACGTGGTGATCAGCGTGAGCTGGTTGGCCGCCTCCAGCCGGGTGCGCGGGATCAGGTTCGGGACCGCGGCCTCCTTGGCCGGGATCCACAGCAACGTGATCGACTCGATCAGGAAGGTGGCGATCAGCGCCCAGCCGACCACCAGGCCGCCCGCCGCGCCGGTCAGCGCGTAGAGCGGGATCGAGGCGAAGAGCACGAAGCGCAGCAGGTCGCAGATGACCATGGTCCACCGGCGGTCGAACCGGTCGGCGAAGACACCCGCCACCGGGCCGAGCACCAGCGCCGGCAGCAGCCGGATCGCGGTCACGCCGCCGAAGGCCGCGCCCTGGGCGGTGCTGCCGGAGACCTGCGAGGCGGCGAAGAGCGCGGTGGCGAGCAGGCCGAGCCAGTCGCCGAAGGAGGCCGCGCTGAGCACGATCCACAGCCGGCGGAACGGCCGGATGCGCAGCACCGAGCGGATCGCGGCGAACCCGGACCGGTCGGCGGCTGTCCCGGACGACGACACGCCGGACGACTCGCCGTTCTTCTGGCTTTCGATGGCCGTACCTCCACGTGCCGGCCCAGGTCTGGGCATCCCCGGTGGAACACTCTAGCCGCGCGGAGGGCGTCGCCCCCCGTGACATCGCCTGTTCGCCGAGCCTAGGCCGCCGGGACCACCGCCCGCAGCCCGGACAGACGCGAGGGTATTTCGCATTGCCGTCCGGACAGTTAGCGTGCAGACGTGGCCATCGACCGTGCCGAACTTCGCGATCGTCTCGACCGGGCGACCGCCCACCTCGACCCGCCGTACGCGGTGGTCGACCTCTCCGCGTTCGACGACAACGCCGACGCGTTGGCCGGCCGCGCCGGCGGCAAGCCGCTGCGGGTGGCGAGCAAGTCGGTGCGGGTCCGCGAGCTGCTCACCCGCGCGCTCAAGCGGCCCGGCTGGCACGGTGTGATGGCCTTCACGCTGCCCGAGGCGCTCTGGCTCGCCCGCACCGGCGTCGCCGACGACGTGCTGGTCGCGTACCCGACCGCGCATCGGGGGGCGCTCGCCGAACTGGCCGCCGACCGGGCGCTCGCCGACGCGGTCACCCTGATGGTCGACGACGTCGGGCAGCTCGACCTGATCGACCGGGTGTGCCCACCCGGCGGCCGGCCCGCGCTGCGGATCTGCCTCGACCTGGACGCCTCCTGGCGACCACTGCGCGGTCGGGTGCACGTCGGCGTGCGCCGCTCCCCGGTGCACAGCGCCCGGGCGGCCGGCGCGCTCGCCGCCGCCGTCGCCGGCCGGCCGGGCTTCCGGCTGGTCGGCCTGATGTCGTACGAGGCACAGATCGCCGGCCTCGGAGACGCCCCGCCCGGGCAGGCGGCGCTCGGCTCGGCGATCCGGGTCGCCCAGCGCGGGTCGTACCGGGAACTGCTGGCCCGCCGCTCGGCCGCGGTCGCCGCGGTACGCGAGCACGCCGACCTGGAGTTCGTCAACGGCGGCGGCACCGGCAGCGTGGCCGCCACCAGCGCCGACCCCGCGGTCACCGAGGTCACCGCGGGCTCCGGCCTGTACGGCCCGACGCTGTTCGACGCGTACCGTGCCTGGCGGCCCACCCCGGCGGCGTTCTTCGCCTGCGCGGTGGTCCGCCGGCCGGCGCCCGGGCTGGCCACCGTGCTCGGCGGCGGCTGGATCGCCTCCGGCCCGGCGGCCGAGAGCCGGCTGCCGCGCCCGTGGCTGCCGGACGGGCTGAGGCTGCTCGGCGCGGAGGGCGCGGGCGAGGTGCAGACCCCGCTCGCCGGCGACGCGGCGGACGCCCTGCGGGTCGGCGACCGGGTGTGGTTCCGCCACGCCAAGGCGGGCGAGGTGTGCGAGCACGTCAACGAGGTGCACCTGGTCGACGGCGACGCGGTGGTGGCGACCGTGCCCACCTACCGGGGCGAGGGCCACGCGTTCCTCTGAACGGACGTGCCGTGACATGACGACGGCGGGCCCCGGGCGCACTCTCGGAACCCGCCGCTCGGCGTGCCGCTCAGCCCTGGGGGACCGCCTCGGTCGGCGCGTCGACCTGCCGGTGCAGGTATTCCCGGATGAGCGCCTTCGCCTCGACCAGCACCCGCTCGTCGCCGTCGGCCCGACGGCGGAACGCCAGCTTGATCAGGGCGTCGGCGGCCTCCACCGCGACCTCCAGGTGGAACCGCAGGTCGGGCACGCCGGCCAGACCGAACCGTTCGGTGAGCACGCGGGCGAGCTGCTCCGCGATCACCCCGTTGTTGTCCCGCTGGTCGTCCAGCAGGTGCAGGTCGACCACGTCGCCGAAGTGCAGGGTACGGAAGCCGGGCACCGTGCGGTGCATCGAGATGTACTCGTCGATCGCCGCGTCGACCCCGTCCCACCAGTGGGTCAGGTCGTCCGAGGCGAAGCGCTCGTCGAGCCGCTGGAGGTAGGACTCCATGGTGCGCAGCGTCAGCGCCTGCACGATCGCCCGCTTGTCCGGGAAGAACTGGTAGACCGATCCGATCGCCACCTCGGCGCGCTCGGCGAGCAGGGTCGTGGTCAGACCCTCGTACCCCACCTCGTCGACGAGCTCGGCGCAGGCGTCCAGCATCCGCTGGACGCGCGCGACACTTCGACCCTGCACCGGTACCCGACGCAGCGGCCCGGTCGTGGCGGCTGGTGTGGACACTCGGCGCCACCCCCCTTCGACGGTTGAACATATCCGCACGTCACGAGTCTGTGACTACCGGTACAACGAGCCGGCCTCGATTGCGGTATTTACCAGGCACAACGTTCCTGATATGAATTCAGTTCATATTCATGTCGAGGAGTGTTCGCCATGGCCGGTACCCCCGCCGACTGGTCCAACTGGGCCGGCAACCAACGCAGCACGGCACTGGTCACCGTGCGCCCCCGGAGCGTGGCGGACGTCGCCGAGGCGGTCCGCCGCGCCGCCACCGACGGCACGACGGTCCGGGCCGTCGGCAGCGGTCACTCCTTCACCGCCACCGCCGTCGCGGACGGGCACCGGCTCGACCTCGCCGAGCTGGCGACCGACGTCACCGTCGACGTGGCGCGTCGCCTGGTCACCGTACCGGCCGGCATGACGCTGCACACGCTCAACGACCTGCTCGCCGGGCACGGGCTGGCGGTGCCGAACCTCGGCGACATCGACGCGCAGACCATCGCCGGCGCGCTCTCCACCGGCACCCACGGCACCGGCGCGGCACTCGGCTGCCTCTCCACCTTCGTGGCCGGGCTGACGCTGGTCACCGGCACCGGCGAGGTGCTGCGCTGCTCCGCCGACGAGCACCCCGACGTGTTCGACGCCGCGCGGGTCGGGCTCGGCGCGGTCGGCATCCTGGTCGAGGTCACGCTGCGCTGCGTGGACGCCTTCGTGCTGCGCGCACACGAACGGCCGGCCGCGCTCGCCGAGGTGCTCGACGACCTGCCCGGCCTCTACGAGGCACACGACCACGCCGAGTTCTACTGGTTCCCGTACACCGACCGGGTGCAGGTCAAGACCAACGACCGGGTGCCCGCCGACGACCGGCCACTGCCCCGCTGGCGCGGCTGGCTGGACGACGAGTTCCTCGCCAACACCGTCTTCGCCGGGGCCTGCCGGCTCGGCCGCGCGGTGCCCGCCCTGGCCCCCCGGATCAGCGCCGTCTCCGCGCGGGCGCTCACCGAACGCACCTACACCGGCCGTTCCGACCACGTCTTCTGCACCCCGCGCCGGGTCCGCTTCGTGGAGATGGAGTACGGGCTGCCGCGCGACGCGCTACCCACCGCGCTGGCGGAGCTGCGCCGGATCGTGGACCGGCTGCCGTTCAAGGTGCTGTTCCCGGTCGAGGTGCGGTTCACCGCCGCCGACGACATCTGGCTGTCCCACTCCTACGGGCGGGACTCCGCGTACGTGGCGGTCCACCAGTACGTGGGGATGCCGTACGAGCCGTACTTCCGCGCGTTCGAGCAGGTGGCCACCGAGCTGGGCGGTCGCCCGCACTGGGGCAAGCTGCACTGGCGCGACGCCGCCTCGCTCGCCCCCGCCTACCCGAAATTCGCCGCCTTCCAGTCCCTCCGCGCCCGCCTGGACCCCAACAACGTCTTCGAGAACGCCTATCTGCGCCAGGTCCTCGGTTCCTGACGAGATCTTGGTACGTGCCCGCCCCACCCACTCGGCGTCTCAGAACACCCACCTGGCTGGCCGGTTCCAGCCCGCAGCGCGCCCCGACCTCGATCACTCTCCGTGTTGGGCGGCGGAAGAAACCCCAGAAAAATGCGGTATGCCTCTGGGTCATAATTATGACCAGGGGGCATACCGCTCAACTGCGATGCTTCGTTTCCAGCGCGACACGCCCGGCACCAGATGCGGGCGCAGCCACCGATTCACTCGTTGGGGATTGAGGTCGCCTTCCGGGGGGCCGCCTTCTTTGCCGGGGCCTTCTTCGCGGCCGTCGTCTTCGCCGCGGCCGTCGTCTTCGCCGCGGCCGTCGTCTTCTTGGCCGCCGTGGTCTTCTTGGCGGGGGCGGCCTTCTTGGTCGCCTTCTTCTTCGGCGCCGGCCCCTTCGCCCGCTTCTCGGCGAGCATCTCGGACGCCTCTTCCAGCGTCAGCGCCTCCGGCGTCTGCGCGCGCCGCAGGGACGCGTTGGTCTCCCCGTCCGTCACGTACGGTCCGAAGCGCCCGTCCTTGATCACCAGCGGCTTCTCGGTGAGCGGGTCGACGCCCATCTCCCGCAGCGGCGGCGCGGCGGCCCGGCGCTGGCGCGTCTTCGGGGCGGCCAGCAGCGCCAGCGCCTCGTCCAGCGTGACGGTGAACATCTTGTCCTCGGAGTCCAGCGAACGGAACTCGTCACCACGCTTGACGTACGGGCCGTAGCGGCCGTTGTTGGCGAAGACCTCCCCGCCGTCCGGGGCCACGCCCACCAGCCGGGGCAGGCTGAGCAGCCGCAGCGCCTGGTCCAGCGTGAGGTCGTCCGGCGACTGCGAACGCAGCAACGACGACTTCCGCTCCCCGCTGGCCACGTACGGGCCGAACCGGCCGGACTTGAGCAGGATCGGCTCGCCGGTCGACGGGTCGTCACCGAGCTTGCGCTCGCCCCCGCCGCCGAGGAACAGCTCGTGCACCTTCTCCGGGGTCAGCTCGTCGGGCGCCAGGCCCTCCGGGATCGGCGCGCGGTCGCCCGGCGAGCCGCCCTCCTCGCCCTCACCCTCTCCCGAGCCCGGAACTGCCCGCTGGAGGTACGGCCCGTAGCGGCCGACCCGGACGACGACCTCGCGCCCCTCGTCGTCGGTGTGCAGCGGGATGGAGTTGACGCTGCGCGCGTCGATGTCGCTGAGGTTCTCGGTGACCAGCTTCTTCAGCCCACCGGCGTGCGCGATGGCCTGGTCGCCGGCGCCGTTGGTGCTGCCGAAGTAGAAGGAGGTGAGGAAGTCGACAGCGGCGTGGTCACCGCCGGCGATCTCGTCCAGCTCGTTCTCCATGCTGGCCGTGAAGTCGTAGTCGATCAGGCGCGGGTAGTGCCGCTCCATCAGCCCGATCACGGCGAACGCCAGGAACGTCGGGATCATCGCCTGGCCGCGCTTGGTGACGTACCCCCGGTCCTGGATGGTCTGCATGATCGACGCGTACGTGGAGGGGCGGCCGATGCCCAGCTCCTCCAGCGCCTTGACCAGCGACGCCTCGGTGTAGCGGGACGGCGGCTGGGTGTGGTGGCCCTGCGCGGCCAACTCGTCGGCGGTCAGCGGCTGGTCCTTGACCAGCGTGGGCAGCCGCCGCTCGGCGTCCTCCGCCTCGGCGTTCTCGTCGTCGCTCGACTCGACGTACGCGCGCAGGAAGCCCGGGTCGGTGATGGTCTTGCCGGTGGCGCCGAAGTCGGCCTCCTCCTGGGCGGAGGAGACGGCCCGGATGCGCACCGACACGCTGGAACCGACCGCGTCGGTCATCTGCGAGGCGATGGTGCGCCGCCAGATCAGCTCGTAGAGCTTGAACTCCTCGCCGGACAGCTCCTTGGCCACGTCGCCCGGGGTGCGGAAGTTGTCGCCCGCCGGTCGGATCGCCTCGTGCGCCTCCTGCGCGTTCTTCACCTTGCCGGTGTAGCGGCGCGGCTCCGGCGGCACGCTGCGCTCGCCGTACAGCTCGACGATCTGCCGGCGGGCCGCCGTGATGGCGGTCTCCGACAGGTTCACCGAGTCGGTACGCATGTAGGTGATGTAGCCGTTCTCGTAGAGCCGCTGCGCGGTGCGCATCGTCTGCTGCGACGAGAACCGCAGCTTGCGGGCCGCCTCCTGCTGGAGCGTGGAGGTGATGAACGGCGCGTACGGGCGGCGGCGGTAGGGCTTCTCCTCGACCCGGGTGACCGTGAACGGCCGGTCCGCCAGGCGGGCGGCCAGCCCACGGGCCCCGCCCTCGTCGAGGTGCACGACGCCCGCGCCGGCGCGCACCCGGCCCGTGGTCGGTTCGAAGTCCTTGCCGGTGGCGATCCGGTCGCCGTTCAGCGCGACCAGCGTGGCGTTGAAGGTGCGCGGGCCCTCGCCCGGCTTGGCCACCGCCAGGGTGGCCAGGATGTCCCAGTATTCGGCGGTGCGGAACGCCATCCGCTGGCGCTCCCGCTCGACCACGATCCGGGTCGCCACGGACTGCACCCGGCCCGCCGAGAGCTTCGGCATGACCTTCTTCCACAGCACCGGGGAGACCTCGTAGCCGTAGAGCCGGTCCAGGATGCGCCGGGCCTCCTGGGCGTCGACCAGGTCGCGGTCGATCTCCCGCGGGTTGGCCACCGCGGCCTGGATGGCCGGCTTGGTGATCTCGTGGAAGACCATCCGCTTGACCGGCACCTTGGGCTTGAGCGTCTCCACCAGGTGCCAGGCGATCGCCTCGCCCTCGCGGTCCTCATCCGTCGCCAGGAAGATCTCGTCGACCTCCTTGGCCAGCTTCACCAGCTTGTTGATCTGCTGGCGGCGGTCGGCCGAGACGACGTAGAGCGCGTGGAAGCCGTTGTCGACGTCGACGCCGAGCCGCGCCCACGGCTCACCCTTGTACTTCGCCGGCACGTCGGCGGCGTTGCGGGGCAGGTCCCGGACGTGGCCGAAGCTGGCCTCCACGACGTACCCCGGGCCGAGGTAGCCCGAGATCGTCTTGGCCTTCGCCGGTGACTCGACGATGACCAGACGGGTGGTTCCAGCGTTGCTCGGCACGTCTCTCCCCGACCTCACTCCTACGCCATGCCCGCTTCGGGCCGTGTTGCACCGCCCGGACCGCCGTCGGCCCGGACGTCCAACGTAACGCGCCGTCCGCGTCCCGGGTTTCGTGGGCGGCGGACCGGCCACCTTCCCGGCGGCACCGGCCGTACCCTGCCGGACGGCGCCACCGTACACCGTGGGTAGGGCGCCGGGCGGGTCACTGTGACGATCACGCACCCCCCGGCGGACGCGACGCGCGTCGTTTTCCTGCGCAAACCGCGCGGGCCGGTCCGCGATCGGACAGCCGGCGGGTCAGCCGTCCGGGCCGGGCCAGTCGGCGGCCGGCGCCGCCGGAGGTCGTTCCCCCACCAGCTCCGCCAGCCGGGTCACCCGACGCCCACCGATCCGGTACGCGGGCCCGCCCTCACCCGGCTCCACGAACGCGGCCGGCAGCCCCACCGCGGCCAGCGCGGCGCGCACCGCCGGCCAGCACTGCTCGTCGGCCGGGCCGAGCCCGAGCCGGAACCCGGCCGGTTCGGCGGCCCCGGCGGCGGCGGCCCAGAGCCGCAACCGCCGCCCGTCGAGGTGGAACCGGGGCGGCGGGCGCTTCGCCGCGCCGTGCAGCCAGCCCCGGGCCAGCGGCGTCAGCGTGCTCGCGTACGCGGTGCGCACCCGGTACCGGCCGTCCCCGGTCGGCTCCCAGCTCGCCGGCACGCCCCGGGCGCCCAGCTCGGCCACCAGCACGTGCACCCGCCAGGCCGCGTCCACCACCACGGAGAGCCGGGCCGTGCCGCCCATCCGCACCACCTCCCCCGGCCCGGCGAGCAGGCCGGCGAGGTCCGCCAGCGCGGGATCGGCCGCCTCGGTGGAGAACAGCGAGGGCTGGCGGGCCGGGTTCGGATTCGGGGAGGGCGGCGTCAGCGACACTCCGGGACCTCGTCGAAGGCCTCTTTGAGTTCGGGTGAGTTGAGCTTGCTGGTGTCCAGCGCGCTCGCGTCGTACTCCTGGTTCAGCGTGTCCACGGCGGCGCGCACGCCGTCGTAGAACGGGCCGGCCTGGGCGGTGTCCAGCCCGTCGATGGTGGTCCGGGCCCGCCCGTACGCGTCCCGCATCTTGCTCAGCGAGCCGCGGAACCCGGCGGAGACCTCGGTGCCGTGGTCGACCTCCGGCACGCCCGCCTCCTCGACCTTGCGCCGGGCCGTCTCGCTGGCCGCCTCGGCGCCGGCGAACAGCCGTACCAGGTTCTCCTTGGCCTGGGGCGGGGTGGTCTGCGCGGTCATCTGCTGCTGGGTGCTGCTGGTCAGCTTGGAGATCTCCGCGCGCCACGGGGTGAGCGCCTGGCAGACCGACGCGGCCCAGGCCCGCGGGCTGGGGCCGCCGCAGCCGGCGACCACGAGGACCAGCGTGGCCAGGACCACCGTGAGCTTTCCGGCGGTTGCCGCCCGGCGCGTGCGCATGCGTTGCAGCGTACGACCTCCGAGGCGAACCGCCACCGGTCAGGTTTCGTGCACGGGACGGTTCCCGACCGGCCGTGGCCGGCCGGGAACCGTCCCACCGCCTCAGGCGCCGATCGTCTCCGGGTGCTGGTCCGGGGTGCCCGCACCGTGGTCCGAGCTGTCCATCACCACGCCCTTGCGCTTGCTGAACACCACCGCCGCCGCGATGATCAGCGCGGCCACCACGGCGATCGTGATCCGCAGCGCCGGGTTCTTGTCGTCACCCACGCTCCAGGCCACCACGGCCGGGGCGATCAGCAGCGAGACCAGGTTCATCACCTTGATCAGCGGGTTGATCGCCGGGCCGGCGGTGTCCTTGAACGGGTCGCCGACCGTGTCGCCGATGACCGTGGCGGCGTGCGCCTCGGAGCCCTTGCCGCCGTACGCGCCGTCCTCGACCAGCTTCTTGGCGTTGTCCCACGCGCCACCGGAGTTGGACAGGAAGACCGCCATCAGCGTGCCCGCGCCGATCGCGCCGGCCAGGTAGGAGGCCAGCGCGCCCGGGCCGAGGCCGAAGCCGACCGCGATCGGGGCCAGGATGGCCAGCAGGCCGGGGGTCAGCAGCTCGCGCTGCGCGTCCCGGGTGCAGATGTCCACGACCTTGCCGTACTCGGGCCGCTGGGTGCGGTCCATGATGCCGGGCAGCTCGCGGAACTGCCGGCGTACCTCCATCACGACGGCGCCGGCCGAGCGGGAGACCGCGTTGATGGCCAGGCCGGAGAAGAGGAAGACCACCGCCGCGCCGATGATCAGGCCGACCAGGTTGCGCGGGTTTGCCACGTTCAGCGCGTTGAGGATCTCGGTGCCGACGTCGCCCACGCCCGCGTCCTCGTACGAGGTCCGCAGCGTGTCGGTGTACGAGCCGAACAGCGCGGTCGCGGCCAGCACCGCGGTGGCGATCGCGATGCCCTTGGTGATCGCCTTGGTGGTGTTGCCGACCGCGTCCAGCTCGGTCAGCGTCCGCGCGCCGTGCTCGTCGATGTCGCCGGACATCTCGGCCACGCCCTGCGCGTTGTCGGAGATCGGGCCGAACGTGTCCATCGCGACGATGACGCCGACGGTGGTGAGCAGGCCGGTGCCGGCCAGCGCGACCGCGAACAGCGACAGCGTGATCGAGCTGCCGCCGAGCAGGAACGCGCCGAAGACGCCGGCGCCGATCAGCAGCGCCGAGTAGACCGCCGACTCCAGGCCGATGCTGATGCCGGCCAGGATGACGGTGGCGGCGCCGGTCTGCGAGCTCTTGCCGATGTCCTGCACCGGGCGCCGGTTGGTCTCGGTGAAGTAGCCGGTCAGCGCCTGGATAGCGGCGGCCAGCACGATGCCGATCACGACCGCGCCGATGGCCACCAGTCGCGGGTTGCGGTCGACGTCGGTCAGCCCGCCCTCCAGCTCGCCGAACGTGGCCGGCAGGTAGGCGAACGCGGCGATCGCCACCAGCACCGCGGAGATCACCGCGGACAGGTAGAAGGCCCGGTTGATCGCGGTCAGGCCGTTGCGGTCGCTGGCGCGCAGCCGGGTGATGAACACGCCGACGATCGCGACCAGCACGCCGATGGTGGAGATGATCAGCGGGAAGACCAGGCCGTCCTCGCCGAACGCGGCGCGGCCCAGGATCAGCGCGGCGACCAGCGTGACCGCGTACGACTCGAACAGGTCGGCGGCCATGCCGGCGCAGTCGCCGACGTTGTCACCCACGTTGTCGGCGATGGTGGCGGCGTTGCGCGGGTCGTCCTCCGGGATGCCCTGCTCGACCTTGCCGACCAGGTCCGCGCCGACGTCCGCGGCCTTGGTGAAGATGCCGCCGCCGACCCGCATGAACATGGCGAGCAGCGCGGCGCCGAAGCCGAAGCCCTCCAGCACGGTCGGGGCGTCACCGCGGAACAGGATGACGACCAGCGCCGCGCCGAACAGGCCGAGGCCGACGGTGAGGAAGCCGACCACGCCGCCGGTGCGGAAGGCGATCTTCATGGCGCCCTCGCGGCCACCTTCGCGCTCCCGGGCGGCGGCGGCGACCCGCAGGTTGGCGCGGGTGGCCAGCCACATGCCGGCGCCGCCGATGAACGCGCTGAACAGCGCGCCCACCACGAAGAACGCCGACCGGCCGATCTTCACCAGCGTCTGGTTGCCGTCGGTGTCGTGCACCGGCAGCAGGAACAGCAGCACGACGGCGATCACCACGAAGATCGCCAGGGTGCGGAACTGCCGCAGCAGGTACGCCGAGGCGCCCTCCTGCACCGCTCCGGAGATCTCCTGCATGTTGGTGGTTCCCGTACCGGCTGCCAGTACCGCCTTGGTCAAGGCGGCGGCGAAGACGAGCGCCACCAGCGCGATGACCGCGGCGATGACGACGTACGTCACGTTGGCTCCGGTAAGGGACAGTGCGCCGCCGTCGGCGGCCAAGGTCCCGGACATCTGTGTCCTCCTGTACCGAACACTCGCGTCGGCTCGTGGAGACGCACGGGCCGACGCCTGGATGCGAACTCGCCAGCGCGCGCCATCCACCCGTTCCCGCTGGCTGCGGGGAGCGATCACTTGCTGACAACCCGGGTACTGTAGCCCTCCGGCGTGGCGAGGGTCACAGCGAGGGGGCACCGTGTCTCGATGATCTTCGTAACTGTGTTATGCGAGGAAATCTGATATATAGGCCGGTCAACACGACGAGGCCGCGCTCCCCGTGCGGGGAACGCGGCCTGCGGGACGGAGGACGAGGTCAGACGCGGCCGGTCGGCCAGGCCATCCGAACCTCGGTGCCGACGCCGTCGTCGACCGGGCGGACCTGGAGGTCCTCCACGAAACCGGCGAGCAGGGCGAAGCCCACGCCGGTGGTGAGCGCGTCCTCGCTCAACGACTCCTTCGCCAGCTCGTCCGGCCCGAGCGCGGCCAACCCGAGGCCCGCCTCGATCGGGGCCCGGTCCACCACCCGCACCGTGTACGGCCCGCCGTCGGACATCTCCACGTAGACCAGCTCGCCCAACCCGTACTGCCGGTGCAGCGCGACCGCCCGGGTGCACGCCTCGCCGATGGCCAGGCGCACCTCGTCGAGCAGGTCCTCGCGGACCCCGGCCCGGCGGGCCACCGCGACACCGACCAGCCGGGCGGTGCGCACGTGGACCGGCGCCGGCGAGAAGGAGAGCTTGACGGTGGCCATCACGCGCCGGTGGTGTCGGCGGCGATCGCCGCGTCGACCGTCGGGTGCAGCGGGAAGACCTGGTCCAGGGCGGTGATGCGGAAGATCTTGAGCAGCGGCTCCTTGTCGCAGACCAGGGCGAACGAACCGCCGGCCGACCGCAGCCGCTTGAGCGCGCCGACCAGCACGCCCAGCCCGGTCGAGTCGAGGAAGTCCACCCGGCCCAGGTCCACCACCACGTGGCGGGCCCCACCGTCGATCAGTTCGATGAGCCGTTCCCGCAGGCGGGGTGCGGTGTAGACATCCACCTCACCGCCGACCTCGAGCACCGTGTGCTCCCCCACGGTGCGGGTCGCCAGCGACAGCTCCATCGGCCCCTCCTCGGTAAACTCTCCTGGGCATCTAACCATCCCCCCGTGCGACCACTTCGGGTCACCGGCCTGGCCCTCCCCATACCCCCACCCAGCCGTTCCCAATTCCGAACACCAGTGCGAGAGTGCAGGACGTGACCGACGACAGCCCCGGCCCGAGGCGCGCGCCGGACGAGCTGCTGCGCCGGTTCCGGCTGCGCCACGTCACCGACCCGGTCACCCACGTCGAGCGGGTCCCGGCCCGCGCGGGCGAGCCGGCGCCGTGGCCCGACTGGGCGCCGGAGGAACTGCGGGCGGCGTTCGCGCGACGCGGCGTGGTCGCGCCGTGGCGCCACCAGGCCGAGGCCGCCGAGCTGGCGTACGCGGGGCAGCACGTCGTCGTCGCCACCGGCACGGCGTCCGGCAAGTCGCTCGCGTACCAGCTTCCCGCGCTGAGCACGCTGCTCGCCGACCCGCGCGCCACGGTGCTCTACCTGGCCCCGACCAAGGCGCTCGCCGCCGACCAGCTCCGCGCCGTCGCCGGCCTGGACCTCGACGGGGTACGCCCGGCCACCTACGACGGCGACACCCCGCGCGCCGAACGGGAGTGGATCCGCCGGCACGCCCGGTTCGTGCTCACCAACCCGGACATGCTGCACCACGGCATCCTGCCCGGGCACGCCCACTGGTCCGGTTTCCTGCGCCGGCTCGCGTACGTGGTGGTCGACGAGTGCCACACCTACCGGGGCGTGTTCGGCTCACACGTCGCGCACGTGCTGCGGCGGCTGCGTCGACAGTGCGCCCGCTTCGGGCGTACCCCCGTCTTGTTGCTGGCCTCGGCCACGTCGGGTGACCCGGCGACGGCGGCCGGGCGGCTCACCGGCCTGCCCGTCACCGCCGTCACCGAGGACACGTCGCCGCGCGGCGGGGTGACGTTCGCGCTCTGGGAGCCGCCGCTGCTGCCGCCCTCGGATTCGTCTGTTGACGCTGAACTCGTCCAGGTCCGGCGCTCCGCGCTGCGGGAGACCGCCGACCTGCTCGCCGACAGCGTGGTCGAGGGGGTCCGCACGCTCGCGTTCGTCAGGTCCCGCCGCGGCGCCGAGGTGGTCGCCGCGAACGCGCGGCGGTCGCTCGACGAGGCGGTGCCCGGGCTCGGCGACCGGGTGGCCGCCTACCGGGCCGGCTACCTGCGCGAGGAACGCCGCGAGCTGGAACGGGCGCTGCTGCACGGCGACCTGCTCGGGCTCGCCTCCACCAACGCGCTCGAACTCGGCGTCGACCTGGTCGGGCTGGACGCGGTGCTGATCTGCGGCTGGCCCGGCACCCGCGCCTCGCTCTGGCAGCAGGCCGGCCGGGCCGGACGCTCCGGCGACGAGGCGCTCGCGGTGCTGGTGGCCCGGGACGACCCGCTCGACACCTACCTCGTGCACCATCCGGAGGCGCTGTTCGGGCGACCCGTCGAAGCGACGGTGCTCGACCCGGCCAACCCGTACGTGCTCGCGCCGCAACTCGCCTGCGCCGCGCACGAGGCCCCGCTCACCGCCGCCGACCTGGACCTGTTCGGCGAGGGCGCCAAGGAGGCGGTGGACTCGCTCGTCGAGGCGGGCGCGCTGCGGCAGCGGCCCACCGGCTGGTACTGGCGGCACCGGGAACGCCCCGAGGTCGACCTGCGCGGCGAGGGCGGCGCACCGGTCTGCGTGGTGGAGGAGTCCACCGGCCGGCTGCTCGGCACCGTCGACGGCGGCTCCGCGCACTTCCTGCTCCACACCGGCGCGGTCTACCTGCACCAGGGCGTCTCGTACGTGGTCGACGCGCTCGACCTGGCCGACGGGTGCGCGCTGGTGCACGCCGAGGAGCCGGACTGGTCCACCCACGCCCGCGACGTCACCTCGCTCTCCGTGGTCTCCGTCCGCTCGTACACCGACGCCGGCCCGGTCGGGCTGTTCCTCGGCGAGGTGGACGTGACCAGCCAGGTGGTGTCGTACCAGCGGCGTCGCATCGCCACCGGCGAGGTGATCGACACCCGCCCGCTCGACCTGCCCGCGCGGGAGCTGCGCACCGTCGCGGTGTGGTTCACGCTCTCCCCCGGTTCGCTGGCCCGCGCCGGGGTGCAGGCGGCGGACGTACCGGGGGCGCTGCACGCCGCCGAGCACGCCGCGATCGGCCTGCTGCCGCTGATGGCCACGTGCGACAGGTGGGACATCGGCGGGCTGTCGACCGCCCTGCACCCGGACACCGAGGCCCCCACCGTCTTCGTCTACGACGGCCACCCCGGCGGGGCGGGTTTCGCCGAGCGGGCGTACCGGACGGCAACCGCGTGGCTGCGCGCCACCCGCGACGCCGTCGTCGAGTGCGGGTGCGAGACCGGGTGCCCGTCCTGCGTCCAGTCCCCGAAGTGCGGAAACGGCAACAACCCGCTGGCCAAGCCGGAGGCCGTCAAGGTCCTCGACGTGGTGCTCGCCAACCTCGCCGCCGCGGCCACCGGCGCGAAGAACGTCGGTGCGGCGGCCGACAGCACGACGGCCGGCAGCGCGACGGCGGATGGCGGGTCGAGGCCGGGGGCGGAGTGCGGCGGGGTGCTGCCACGGCAGGACGACCGGGCGGCCCGACGGCCGGCGCCGGCGGCCGACCGCAACACGACGGACTGATCTCGTCCGATCACTCGTCTCCCGCCGAGGCGGTGATGCCCGGCGAGCGACCGCTCTCCCCATCACCGACAGGTTGCTCCGATGCTCGACCAGCGTGCAGGCCCCTACCCACCCCCGTCGACCTTGCAGTTTCGGCCCACACTTCGCCCGTTTCGCCCGATACGCCTGGGCACAAAGTGCACGATCGACGGGGGCAGTGCGCGGGAGAGGTGCTGTCGGTTCCGGCCGGGTTGGCGGGAGAAGTGAGTCTGGTTGGTGGGACGGGGGCATGAGGACGGGCGCAGCGGGGCATTGATGTATGGGAGCGCTTCCATGCATCATTCCGGTAGCGCAGTCGCGACCCGAGACCCGTCCGCCGGAGGTGCCGCCGTGGCCGACACGATCGCCGAGACCGTCGAGCTGCTCTACACCATTGACCAGGAAAGCCTTACCCCGGACCAGCAGATTGCACTGGGTACCGCGCTCGCGAACCTGGCCCAGGCGGAACGGCTGGACCAGATCAACGAACGCCTGCGCGGCATTCACCAGGTGCTCAACACGTGGGCGATGAAGGCCACTGTCGACGGCGGACGCTGACCGCCCTTCGCCGTACGAGCCGCCGTGTGCGGTGAGGGCGGTCGGACCGGGGGAGCCTCGCCAGCTCGCCGAGGTGGCGGTGTCGGACGATGACCGATACCGCCACTTCGGCGTGCAGGAGTCGATCGTGCTCGCCAGCACCACGGCCGCCGGTGCGCGCAGGTGGCGGCGCTGTGCGAGACTCCGGCGACCCCTCGAAGGAGATCAGATGTCGCTCGACAACCTGCAGGCCCAACACCGGTTCATCGTCCGCCAGCGGATCCGGATGATGGTCAACCAGTACGAGGTGCACGCCGTGGCACCGGACGGCTCCGAGGGTGGGCTGCTCGCGTTCGCGCAGCAGAAGCGGCTCGCCTTCAAGGAGCAGGTCACCATCTACACCGATGACACCAAGCAGTACCCCCTCCTCGGCTTCAAGGCACGCCAGCGGCTCGACCTCGGTGCCACCTACGACGTGACCGACCACGCCGGCACCCCCATCGGCCTGTTCCGCAAGGACTTCGCCCAGTCGCTGCTGCGGTCGACCTGGCACGTCGAGCAGCCCGGCCTGCCGCCCGCGACCGGGCAGGAGCGCAGCCTGCCGGTGGCGCTGCTGCGCCGCTTCGTCGACTCGCTCTCCTGGCTGCCCTACCACTTCGACTTCCTGGCCGGCGGCCAGCCGGTGTTCTCGGTCGACAAGAAGTGGGGCCTGCGCGACCGGTACGTCGTCGACATCCAGCACCCGCACATCGATCGCCGCCTGGTGATCGCCATGGCGGTCGGCCTGGACGCGCTCCAGTCCCGCTGACATTGAGGTGCCGGTGCCGGTGCCGCTCGGGCGGCAGGCGTCCCGGCGGTCTTCACCGCCCGACCGCCCGACCGCCTGACCGCCTGACCGCCGAGTAGCCGCTGGGCGGCTGGACGGTCATGGCACGGCGGTGACGTCGCGCACCGGGCCGGCCCGCGACGTCGCGGTGGCGACGCGGGCCAGCCCGGGCAGCGGCGTGACCCGCACCTGCGCCGTGACGATCAGGTCGAGGCCGTCGACCCGGCAACCGGTCATCCGGCCGCCGTTGGCGGACACCAGCGCATCGGCCGAGCCGCACGCGATGTCCGTCCCGTCGAGCACCCGGCTCGCGCCCGCGAGCGCGCCGAAGTCGGCCGCCGCCCGGGCCTGGTGGCGCGCGCATCGAGCGGCCCCGAGCCCGGCGCCGAACAGCCCGACGAGCACGAACACCAGGCCGATGGCGAGCAGGCACACTGTCGCCCCACCGCGCTCGGGCGCCGACCGGCCGGCGAACCACCGGGCTGGACGCGGCTCGCCAGTGCGGGGCCTGGCAAGGCCCACCACGGCAAGACGCGACCCGTCCGGGTGCGACCCGTCAACGTGCGATCCGGCAAGGCACGGCCCGCCAGGACGCGACCCGGCAACGTGCGATCCGGCAAGGCGCGGCCCACCAGGACGCGACCCAGCCGGACGCGGCACGGCGGCGGACCAGCCGACGGTCGGTGACGGCGTCGCCGGCTTCACGGCACCGGTCCGGGGGCGCCGGGTTCCAGGGCGGCCACCGCGACACCCGACACGGTCGACCGGGGCAGGCGCGTGCCGAACGTCCCGACGGGTGCCCGGACGGTAGCGGTCACCCGGTCACCGGTCACGGCCAGCGTCACCTCCGCGCCCGCCGGGGCGTACCGGGCGCCGGCGGGCGGGCCCGGCTCGCCCCGCGCGGCGGCGAGTGCCGCTTCCCGGGCCGCGTCGACGCAGCCGGCTCGCGTGGTCACCGCGTCGACCGCGGTGAGGCCGGCGACGAGAAGGAGCATCAACGCCGGCAGGCCGACCGCCAGCTCGGCGGTGAACGAGCCCCGTTCCCGGGCGCCCCAGGGGCGGCGGCGAGCGGTGTCGCACCGGTCGACGTACGGTGCTCCGCCACCGGCCTCCGGGGCGGCCGGAACGCGGGCCCACCGGCCACGGCCGGCCCACCGGCGCCCGGTCACTTCAAGGCCCGGTCGATGACGGCGGTCAGCGCGGACTGCACGTTGCCGGAGGTGAGCACCTTCAGCAGGATCCCGGCGAAGGCGACGGCCGCGAGCGTGCCCACGGCGTACTCCGCCGTGTTCATGCCGGCGTCGCCCCGCAGGCGGGTGAGGAGTTTGCGCATGTCGTACGTCCCTTCTCGATGGTTCACAGCACGTCACCGAGGACGGCGACGATCACCGGCACCAGACCGGCGAGAATGAAGGCGGGCAGGAAGCACAGCCCGAGCGGCAGCACGATGAGCACGCCCGCGCGTCGGGCCGCCGCCTCGGCCGCGGTCGAACGTTCCGCCCGCAGGTCGTCCGCGAGCCGGGTCAGCGAGCCGGCCAGCGCGGCACCGCTGTTCGACGAGCGGACCGCGGCGGTGACCAGGCTTTCCGCCCCGGCGACGGGGCGCAGGTGCGCCCACGCCTCGGTCGCCGTACCGCCCAGGCCCAGCGTGCGGCCCGCCCGGCCGAGCCGGTCCGCGAGTGGTCCGCCGAGCGCCTCGGCGACCGCGAGCGCCGAGCGGTCGACAGGTGCGCCCGCCCGGAGCGCCGCAGCCAGCAGATCGGCGGCGAGCGGCAGGTCGGCGGTTTCGCGCAGCCGGCGCTCCCGGACGGCGCGGGGCTCGATCCGGCGCAGCAGACGGTCGGCGGCCACGCCGGCCAGCAGCCCGGTGAGCAGGCCGGCCCAGCCACCGGCGGTCACCGCCACGGCCAGGGCGGTCAGGCCGGCGCCCAGCCGGACCCGATCCGGCCACCAGCCCGGCCGGCCCCGCCGAGGAGTGGGTGCGAGCCGGCGCAGCCGCCGGGCCGGGCGGACTGCGGCCCCGGTGACGATGAGCAGCGACGCGGCGCCGCCGAGGCAGACGGCGGCCACCACCTGACGGGACATCAGGTCGCCCGCCCGGGCCCGGCGCCGAGCCGCTCCGCCCAGAGCAGCCCACCGACCTGCAGGAGTACGGCCGCCACGGCGCTGCCGCCGCCGACCGGCGTGTGCAGGAGCACGGCTACCGGGTCGACGCCGATGGCGTAACCGAGGCCGATCCCGCCGAGCGGCAGGGCCGCGAGCAGCCACGCCGTCGCCCGCGCGCCGGCGGCCTGGGCGGCGGCAGCGGCGAGCCCCCGGTCGGCCGCGCGCGCGTCGGCTTCGATCCGTTCGAGCAGGTCGGCCAGCGGCGCTCCGGTCCGGTCGGCCAACCGCACCGCGGCCCGGGCCAGCCGGGCGATCCGCCCCGCGCCGTCGTCGAGCACGCGACCGGCCGGCAGGCCGGCCCGCAGATCGGCGGCGACCGCACCCAGCCGATCGAGATCACAACGGTGGTCCTGCTCGGCCGCCCGCCGGGTACGTCGGCGCAGCGCCGCCCGGGCCGCGAGCGTGCCGTAGACGGCCAGCGCCAGCGCGGCCACCGGACCGCCCAGGACCGCTCCCACCCCGCCACCGAGCAGCGCCGCCGCCGGCAGGGCACGCCGGACGGACACGGTCCGGAACACACCCCGACCGCCCGACGCCGGGGCGGGCTGGTCAGGGGTGGACCGTCTGCCGGGAGCGGGACCCGGGTCGAGGAGCGCCCGCTGTCGGGCCCGGCCGGCGCGTACCGGCCAGCCGACCGTCACCGCGGCACCCGCCAGCAGCACGACCACCAGCACGAGCTGCCCGGTCACGAGGGGCCTGCCCGGCCGGGCCAGACCGCGCGGAGGACCGGTGGCACGGGCACCCCCCGCTCGCGCAGCAGGTTGCCGAGCGGCCGGGCGGCCAGGCCGAGGCCCCGGCCACGGATCCAGGCCGGAACCACTGTCACCACCCGGTCGGGGCCGTCCGGCAGGAGCAGGCCGATCGAGTCGAGCACCCGGCCCTCGCCGGTCCGGCGTACCTGGAGGACGACCTGCAACGCGGCGGCGACCTGGGCGTGCAACGCGACCCGCGGCAGCCCGCCGAGCATCCCGAGCGCCTCCAGGCGGGCCGGCACGTCCGTCGGGGCGTTGGCGTGCAGCGTCCCCGCCCCGCCGTCGTGGCCGGTGTTCAGCGCGGCCAGCAGGTCGACCACCTCGGCGCCCCGGCACTCGCCCACCACCAGCCGGTCCGGTCGCATCCGGAGCGCCTGCCGGACCAGGTCGGCGAGGCCGACCGCGCCGACACCCTCGACGTTCGCGGTACGCGCCTGCAACCCGATCACGTGCGGATGCACCGGGCGCAGCTCGGCGGCGTCCTCCACCAGCACGATCCGCTCGGTGCCGGGCACCAGCCCGAGCAGCGTGTTGAGCAGCGTGGTCTTGCCGGAGCCGGTCCCGCCGGTGACCAGGTAGGCCAGCCGGGCCGCCACCACCGCGTCGAGCAGCGGGGCGACCGGCCGCGGCACGGTGCCGTGGTCGACCAGCTCCGCCAGGGTGAACGGCCGTTGCCGGAAGGTGCGCAGCGACAGGTAGGGGCCGTCGGTCGCCACCGGCGGCAGTACGGCGTGCAGCCGGGTGCCGTCCGGCAGTCGCGCGTCGGCGTAGGGCGACGCGTCGTCCAGCCGGCGACCGGCGGCCGCGGTCAACCGTTGCGCCAACCGGCGTACGTCGTCGACCGTGCCGAGCGGCACGGCCACCTGGTGCAGGCCCCGCCCCCGGTCGACCCAGACCCGGACGCCGTTCACCAGCACGTCGGTGACCTCCGGGTCGGCGAGGAGCGGCGCGAGCGGGCCGGCTCCGACCAGGTCGTCGTGCACCCGGTCGGCGATCCGCAGCAGGGTGGTGTCGCCGAGCACGCCGGCGCCCGGCTCGGCGCGTACCGCGGAGACGACCGCGGCGGAGGTGACCGGGGTGGCCTCGGCGGCGAACCGGTGTCGGACGCGGGCGGCCAGCTCCCCCGGATCGGCCGGGCCGGTCACGCCGCGCCCGCCGCCGGCCGACCGGTCAGCTCGTCGACGAGCCGCTGGCACAGCACGGCGAGCGGGCCCTTGCCGGTGGCGCCCGGTGCCTCGCCGCGCTCCAGCCCCCGGCACAGGCCGGGCTCGGGCCGGAGCGTGCCGGCCAGCGGCAGGCCGAGCGCGCGGGCCACCTCGGCCGCCCGGAGCCGGCCGGGTGCCGGGCCGCGCACGATCACCGAGAGGTCGGCGCACTGCGGTGCCACGACGGCGGCCACCCGGGCCGCGGCGGCGGTGGCGCGCAGCTCCGCGGGCACCACCAGGAACGCCCGGTCGGCGGCCTGGAGGGCGATCACGGCCGCGTCGTCGAGATGCCGGGGCAGGTCGAGCACGACCAGGTCCCGCCCGCGCCGGCCGGCGTCGACAGTGGCGGCCATCGCCTCGGCCGGCAGGTGCCGCAGGTCGCCCCGGTCCCACGAGAGCACGACCAGGTCGCCACGGCTGGGCAGCGCGCGGACCAGCGACGGTGGATCCACCCGGCCGTCGGCGCCGGCCAGTTCGGGCCAGCGCAACCCGTCGAGCTGCTCCCACCCGAGCACCAGGTCGAGGCCGCCGCCCAGCGGGTCGGCGTCGACCAGGAGGGTGCGGAGCCGGGCCCGGGCCGCACTGACGGCGAGCCCGCCGGCGAGCACGCTGGCCCCCGCGCCGCCGCGCCCGCCGAGCACCGCCACGACCCGACCGGGGCCCGCGCCGACCGGCCCGGCCGCGCACTCGGCGAACCGGTCGACCAGCCAGGGCTCCGCCGCGGGCAACGCCGCGACGTGCTCGGCGCCGATCAGCTCGGCCAGCTCCGTACCCGGATCGAGCTGGCCGGAGCGCCCGACCAGCACCGTGCGCGGACGCCGTGGGAGGCGGGCCCGCAGGCAGGCCGCCGCCTGGTCGGCGCCGACCAGCACCAGCGGCGCGGGCGCCCAGCGGGCGCGGGCGGCCGCCGGGTCGGCCGCCAGCTCGACCTCGGTGCCGCCGGCCGCGGCGAGGCGCAACAGCTCGTCGAGCAGCTCACCGTCGGCCGTGACGAGCAGCGGCAATCGACGGTACGGCGGGAGCGGGGTGCGGGGCGGCATGCTGCCTCCAACGGTCGGACTCGGACGTGCCGTGGTGGAGCCTGCCCATCCGACCGGCCGCGCGGGTGCCGCAGCCGCTCTCCTGTGGACAACGGAGGGGCTTGTGGACAGACCTCGGCGAACGAGTCGATCTGCTATGCATCCGCACTGCCGGATCGGCGGCGACCGCTGCCCGGACGACTGGTCCGGCCGGGCTCACCAGCCGGAACCGGGGGCACCGACAGCCATTGACTGGGGACACTGCCCGTCCCGCATAATCGGAGCCCCCTGCCGCGGAACGGACGGCACCGGCTCGCGGAATCGAGGCCATGACCGATTCACCGCACGGCACAGGAAGGCGCCACGCCCGACCGGACACGCCGACGGGCGGCGAGGCCTGGCTCCGCGACCCGTCCCCGGCCACCCTCGCCTCGGTGGCGATCGGGATCATGGTGGTGGTGCTGGTCGGCACGCTCAGCTTCTTCGCCATGCCGCGTCGCCCCGACCTGCCACCCCCGGCCGGCGGCGAGGCGATCCTGGCCTCGCCCGGCACGCCGGCTGCGGAGCTGTCGACCGAGTCGTACTCTCCGGCGCCCGTGTCGCTCTCCACCCGCGCCGCGCTGCCGACCCGCTCGCCGGCCCCGCCCCGCCGCACCACCGCGGCGGCCCGGCCACCCGCGCCGAAGCCGTCGGTCAGCCGGACGGCGCCGCCGGCGCCCCGGCCCGGCGAACTCACCCCGCTGCCGGCGTCCCGGGAGCCGACGCTGCGCTCCAGCGGAGGCGGGCCGGAGACGTTCGTCGACTTCGTCAACGCCCGGACCGCGCCCGTGGTCGTCAACTGGCTGGACTACGACGGCCGGCGTCAGCGGTACGCGGTGCTCCAGGCGGGGCAGTCCTACCGGCAGCAGACGTACCTGGGCCACCCCTGGGTGGTGACCGACGAGCAGGGCCGCGCGCTCGCCTGCTTCGAGCCGGCCCGGCAGACGTTGCGCGCCGTGATCCGCTGACCATCCCTTATGGACGCCTTTGTCGTCACGGCGTAACGACATCACCACTCTGTGCGGTAATTGATCGACGGCAATTTCCGGGCGGTACGACCGTCCAGCTGTCTCACCGAGAGGAGCGGGGATGCACAAGACCTGGCGGAGGGCGGCCCTGGCGGCCGGCCTGTCGATCACGGGGGCGCTGGGTGGCCTGGTCGCCGCCGCGCCGGCACAGGCGCAACAGGTGGCGTCCGGTTCGGTCGCCTTCAGCGGCGACCAGGGCGACTACATCACCGGCGGCGGGTCGTACGCCTATTCCGTCGCCGACGGCGACCAGCTCACCACCGCCGCGTCGACCGACACCAGCCACGTGTCGGTCAACGTCAACGGCTACGGCGGCGACTGGTGGTATCTGGACTTCGACGCCCCGGGCAGCCAGCCGCTGACCCCGGGCACCTACGAGAACGCGACCCGCTACCCCTTCAACGGCGCGGGCCCCGGCCTGAGCCTGGACGGGAACGGCCGCGGCTGCAATGAGCTGACCGGCACGTTCACCGTGCTCAACGCCGTCTTCGGGCCGAACGGCTACGTCCAGACGTTCGACGCCACCTTCGAGCAGCACTGCGAGGGTGACACCGCGGCGGCCCGCGGCGAGGTGCACATCGCCAACCCGCCGGCCCCCGCGCCGCTGGACCTCGCGCTCGCCGTCGCCACCGACGGCACGGCCAGCACGGTGAGCGGCAAGGCGGTCGTGCACGGCACGGTCACCTGCAACCAGCCGACCTCCGTGGCGCTCTCCGGCACCGTCACCGAGATCGTCAAGAAGACCATCGTCCGGGGCGATTTCAGCACCCGGGTGAACTGCGTCCCGGGCACGCCGGCGGCCTGGACCGCCACCGCCACGCCGACCGGCACCGTGCCGTTCGTCAAGGGCAAGGTGGAGGTCGACACCAGGGCCCAGGGGTACGACAGCGAGTACGACCGGTACGTCGAGGTCAACGACACCACAGTGGTCAACCTGCGCAAGTCCTGACAGCCGGGACGAGGGCGGTCGGGCCGGTACCGGCCCGACCGCCCTCGTCCGTCCTGACGCCGGACCTCTAGTCGGTCACCAACTGGGCGCGCGGGGCCGGAACCTGGACGCCGGGGGCGAACACGTCCTGCCACTTCTCCGCCGTGCCGAAGCCGGTGCCGGTGGAGCGAGCGACCCAGACGTCAGCCGCCGAACCTCGGCTGAAGGAGACCACGTCGTCCCGGCCGTCACCGTTGAAGTCCGCGACACCCGGAATCTCACCCGGGTACGAGAAGTTGGTCTTCCACGGCGCGGTGACACCGAACGCGGTGCCCGTGGAGAGCGCGACCTGCACCGTGCGCGTGGTCCCCTGCGTGAACGTCACGGCGTCGTCGCGACCGTCACCGTTCACGTCACCCACGGCCGGAACCTCACCGTCGTACGAGAAGTTGCTCTTCCACAACACCGCGGCCCCGAACCCGGAACCGGTGGAGAGGGCGACGTGGACCGCCTTGCTCGCTCCCTGCGTGAAGGTGATCGCGTCGGCCATGCCGTCACCGTTCACGTCACCCAGCGCGGGCTTCTCGCCCGGGTAGGAGAAGTTCGTCTTCCACGGCGCGGCGGCGCCGAACGCGGTGCCCGTGGAGAGCGCGACCTGCACCGTGCGCGTGGTCCCCTGCGTGAACGTCACCGCGTCGTCGCGACCGTCACCGTTCACATCCCCCACGGCCGGAACCTCACCGTCGTACGAGAAATTGCTCTTCCACAACACCGCGGCCCCGAACCCGGAACCGGTGGACGGGGCGACGTAGACCGCCTTGCTCGTCCCCTGCGTGAAGGTGATCGCGTCGGTCTTGCCGTCACCGTTCACGTCGCCCACGGCCGGGATCTCACCGTCGTACGAGAAGTTGCTCTTCCACAGGGCCGGGGTGCCGAACCCGGTGCCGGTGGAGAGCGCGACGTTGACCTCCTTCAGGGCGCCCTGGGCGAAGGCGACCACGTCGTCCTTCCCGTCCGCGTCGAAGTCGCTGACCGGCGACACGGCGGTCGTCGCCGAGAACTCGGCGGACGGCTCACCCCGCGCACCGGTCGAGTCGACCGGCACGATCCGGTAGTACCACTTCTGCCGCCCCGGGAGCGCCTGGTGGCGGAAGGTGGTACCCGGGATGCTGGCCAGCAGGTTGGCGGCGTCGGCCGGGAAGCCCGCGGTGGTCGAGCCGTAGATCTCGTACGTCGTCGCCCCCGCCAGCGGCTGCCAGCGCAGGTCGATGGCGTGCTTGGGCAGCGGGTCGGCGGCCGGGTCCAGAAGCGTCGCGCGCACCCAACCGGCGAGGTCGTCCAACCGGGCCTCCACCGCTCCCTGCCGGGTCTCGGTGACCCCGAGGCAGCCGTGCTGCCACGACGTGTCGTGCACGGCGACCAGCTCCGCCTGCCCGGCGGCCTCCCGCAACGCAGGGCCGCCGGCATCGCCCTTGCAGGGGTCAGCCTGGCCCGACTGCCCCTGAACGGCCACCGTGGTGGCGGACACGCCGGTCACCTCGACCGTCGTGGAATGCGGACGGTCCGGCACCCACACGGTCCCGGTACGGCCGTAGCCGAGCAGACGCAGCACGTCCCCGACGGCCGGCGCGGCACCGCCGATCCGGACCGGCGTGATGTCCGGAACCGGGGTGGCCAGTCTCGCCATAACGACGTTGCGCGTCGGGTGGGGCACCAGACGCGTGACCGGCACGACGACGCCGGCGGTTCCCGTCAGGTCGGTACGGCCGATGGTGGCCGTGGTGGGGTTGGCGGGCGCACCGGCACCCGTCAGCGGACCGGCGGCCTCGAAGCAACTGCGCGCGGTGACGACCCACCCCGGATCGACCAGCGCGCCGGTGCAAGCGCGGGGGTCGGGGCCGCCGACTGCCACCTTGGTGAGGTACGGGTAGGCGCCGTCGGGCACCGCGGTGCCTCCGCTCACCGCCTGCGCCGGGGTGGCAGCCGCCAGTGCGGCGACGACCACGACTGCCGACATGCGGGTGAGCCGCCATGCCGGTTTTCTCCTGTGAGAGGTCAAGAGCACTCCTATGTGACGAACCTGTGACGGTGCGTCCAGATCATAGGGCTGATGATCGACTCTGTGGGGGCGGCGGATTCGAGGTCGGCGGAGGCCCGGCGGGGAGCGCGACGGCCGGCGGCCCAAAGAGACGACCCCCGTCGGGGAAAGTGACCTGATGTTGCAGCGAGTGTGATCGAGCGCCGTACCGCGTGGTCAGACGTACCGGCTTCAGCTTTGAGCGTCATCGGAAGCCGCGATGCGTTACAGCGTCCGCTGACGATCTGCTGACTTCGCCGGCCGTGGCTGCTCGCGGGGGGATCCGTCCGTGCAAGCACTGCAAGTATTCCGCGAGTCAGCGCCTTCCCGACAGCGCTGAAGACAGCCGTTCCATCGGCCACCGGGGCGGAACCCTTAGCATCCCTCGTCGGCGAGCAGGCGCCGCCGGGCCGTTCGCGCGTACAGCGAGACCGGCGACTTACCCGCTTGTGGTGCCCCTGCCCGCATCGTGCTCGTCGCCCGCGCCTCCCTTGCCGACAGGGCTCAACTCTTCGGCAGAAATCTCCTGCTCGCGCTCGGCGAGGCTCCTCCCCTTAAGTTCCCGGTAGCCGAACGCGGCGAGACTCACCACGATCGTCGCGCCAGCAACGATCCATCCGCCCATGGCACCCTTGGAACCTTCGGCAAGGCCGTCACCGAAACCCTGGTGGTAGCCGTTGCCCCACGCCGAGTTGCCCACGCCAGCACCCCTCTTACTGCTCGGCAATTGAGGTAGAGCCTAGCGCCAGGCCATCACCTGTCACCTCCGTCAATGGAGGCCTCAGCCCTAGCCATTCGGTCCAAACTAACCCTCCAGCACCGGCCAGCTACTTGACAGCCGCATATACGGTCGTCACTGGAGGTGAGGTCCATGGCAGACAGCGCTCCGGACGGGAGCAGCGCCATGCTGCAAGTGACCTTTCAGGCTCACATGAGCGCCCCTGCGGGAGTACCTCACGCGGTAAGACTGAGGGGCGCGGCACTCTTCCTTAACACCCGCCAAGGACCGCCGTCGAGCTGGCTTTCCCCCGGAGGTCGACGCGCGGTCAGCGTTGAACTCGTCCGCCAAGCGTCATGGAATATCCCCTTTTCTACAAGCCCCTGGAACGGGGTGCCAGCTAAATGATTCCCGTTCACGACCTGGCTGCAAGCGCAGCGGTGGTAGTCGCTGCTGGCACCTACATCTTGACCAGCAGGCGCTCCCGCGCGCTCGATCGGGCTACCCTAGTGCGGCAATATTCGAACGATTTCGTGCACGACTCGGAGGCCCTCCGCCTCTTCATTGAGATAGATTACGGGCGGTTCCGTTTCGATCCGGCGACCACCGCATGGCTGGGAGGAGCGCCAGAAATTCGACTCATTCGACTTCTGGACCTTTTCAACAGCCTAGGCCATGGATGGAAACGCGGATTAATTGGGATCGACGACATTCACGGCACGACACTCGGCTATGCCATTCTTCGCGCGCACCAAGACGCCTACGTGCGCACCTACATTACCTACGTGGACAACCACGATATAAATTCCGGAACAGGTGCCGCTTTCGAATTCTTCAGACTACTAGCCGTCCAGCTAGACAGACAGGCGAGGCAGACACGCAACAAGCGACGGCAATCGCGCTTAAGTCTCGGTGGGCGCAAGAAGCTGCGCACGCTGCTGCACCCAGCGCCGGCGGCGGACGTCCCCGCTACGCCGAGCAACACCGCGAGATGACCCCTCGTCGCGCGCGACTAGCCCTGACCGTAGCGCCACGGGGCTGACCCATGCATTACACGTTCGCCGCCAGGGCACCGATCCGCCACTTCGCCGCCCTGCCAGGCCCGACCTGTACGCCCGCTACGGCTCGCGCCGCATTGGCTGCTGCCTCGAATGCTTTGGGAGCGACGCCTCATCAGAGCATCACTTCGGGGCAGTCCCTTGCGCCACGACATCTCGCTTACAAGCTCTGTGCGGGTCGTCCGACGTCGTCTGTGTGCGTCCGCGACCTCGGACGACCGTCCCCACGCCTCGGTGGAAGTGCGTCCTCATCCGGGCCGGTTGCTGTCGCCGTTGCTGTCGACACCTGGCTAGTCACCGGTTCAACACCGCGCTGCTGCGGACCCGCTACCCTGCCCTGATGTCCTACCCGGTATGGAACTACTACCCTCGCAATGTTCGGCCACCCGAGTGGGTTGAGAGCTTCCTATCCGTAATCCACGACGCTGCCCCGGCCATCTCCACGCTTGAGCCTCGCCTGGGCGTCACCAGCGACATGGTGCTCCGTCATCTTGCTGGTGGACTACAGAGCCTGGGATTCATGGTTGAGACAGGCAAGACCGCTGCCGGGAAGATCCGTCGGCCCGTCCTGTTTGGCGACAACGGGCAGGCAGAGGTGCTCTACGAGATCGACGCCTTCCACGATGGCCACGGAATCGTGTTAGAAGCGGAAGCAGGCCGCGGCGCTCGCGGCAATGCTGTCTACCGAGACATCGTCCGTACGAGCCTCATCCTCGACGCCCGCTACCTTGCCCTCTTGCTACCGATCGCCTACCGCCATCAGAGCGCAGGCCGTGAAGCATCGGTGCCAGCGTTCCGGGACGCCCGGAACCAGTTCAACGCCATCTACGCCAGCCAGCGGCTACAGCTCCCCTTTGAAGGGGTGCTGCTCGTCGGCTACTGACTGACACTTGGCGTTGAACTGTCGCCGGGCGCTGGCCCAATCAGGTAAAGGGCGTCTATCGCCCACTTGAGCTGCGCAAACGGCAGACATCGACCGTCACCGTTAGGCACGGTTGGTCGACGCTCCACGGCCTCGCGACGGCCTGACGCAGCGAAGGCGTGAAGGCTCAGACCTCGCGCATCTCGATCTCCTCCACCGCAATCCGCCCGGTGGAACCAGCGCACTCGGCGTGGAGGATCTACTCAGTCCTCAGCGACCGGTAGAGTCGGCGCCACCCTTCGAACAGCCGTACGCCGGGAGTCTGGCATGATCCGTTGGCAAGATCACCGGGACCGCGTCGAGCGAGCAGTTAAGTTGCTCATCCGCGACCTGCACCCAACCGCGCAGGGCATCGATGGCTCAGGTGGTGATGATGGTCGGGACATACGCTGGGATTCCCCCGACGGGCTTGTGATCTTCGAGGTAAAGTCTTATACCGATCGTCTAGGCGCTAGCCAAAAGCGTGGAATCAAGCATTCGCTAAAGAGGGCAGCCAAGCACAAACCTGCGCGCTGGGCTTTAGTGATGCCTCTTGAGCCAACACCCTCAGAGGAGAAATGGTTCGACGGGCTCCGGGCAGAGTTCCCCGAGATCCAACTTGAATGGCGGGGGCGGGATTGGCTCGACAACGAATTCGCCAAGCGCGAAGATCTAATTAGATACGTCGAAGGCCCGCTCTATGTTCTGGGACAGCGAGCCAGAGAGCTTGGGCACGAACAAGCAGTGATGGCTAACGGGTTGCAAGATGCCATCAAACGCCTTGGCGTCTTTTCTACTCGACTTGATGAGCTGTCGCCATTTTGGCGAGCAGATGTCGCAACGGGACCAGATGGCTACACCATCCGCTATTCAGCGAAGCGCCCTGACGCCGCCACCCTCGACCCCATTTCCATTACTCCAGTTTTCTCCTTCCGGACTGACGATCCCGAAGCGAAAGCCGTAGCACGTCGACTAAAACGCGTCTTGGAATACGGTGGGAATATTGCCGTGCCTGGCGACTACATAGAGGACTTCAACATCCAAGCCTCCGAAGAAACAAAACGGGCGTTCGGATGGGATCAGCCAGCCGTCACCAGCAAGCTCGAGATCCAGTCCATCGAAGACAATCAGGGACTACCACTTCCCTGCGCGGTTGAGGTTCGAACTGCAGACGGCGAATCGCTAGCAAGTCTGTTAATTCAGCTGAGCAGTCGAGTACGGGGCAGTCGGGGAATTACGGTTTCCGGACAAGACCCTTCTGGAATGTTGACGGTCAGATTTCTTATGGACACAGCCGAAGAGTCAAGTTCGGGGACATTTGATTTCGAGATCTCCTCTCCCGTTGGGCGCTTCCCCTATGCGGTACGGCCGGTCGCGGAACTTATCCGCGCTCTAACGCCGGGAAATCGCGTGGAGTTCCGGATGGGTCACGCAGTCTTCGGTTTCTGCGATCTCAATGAGGACGTTTTCCCAGAAGATCAGCCGATGGCTCGCCTGATCATCGCGCTTGACGAACTACAAAAGTCTCTTCAGCAGCAGTTTCCAGTCCCCGAAGGGCTGGGAGCCAAAGATCTACGCGAGCTTGAAATGCTAGTGACGCTTGTCAGAGATGATCAGGCACAGTGGCCCTACCACGCCCTCAAGATGCAGTTTAGAAGAGATCGACTGAAGGATTTCCTTGCCGACCCAAGGTTTAGTGGTGGCGGCGCACTACTGGCTCGCTTCGAGTCTTTCGGCATGGAGTTTGGCGGGACTCGACTCGACCTCGGATACATTCAGTTCTACGCCCCGAAAATGCGACTGGTTAATCGAACTGAATTGGAAGCATCTGTCGGTAAGCCAGTGGATCCTGAAGGGCTATGGGAGTGCATCGAGGAGGAGCACATCTACATTCGACGCCTGACACAGGATGATTGGGAGGAAACCCCTCAGTAGAAGAACCCACCATCCTCACTGTCTGCCGTCGACCTGCCCTGCGGGTGGCGGGCCGCCGCCCGTCCCGCCACCTCACGGCGGCCTTGACGCACGGTCGGACGCCGGGGGTCGGGCGGTGGTCTGCTCGGCTTGCCCGGGTCGTCGGCTGGCGGGATCGCCTGCGCAACCACCCACGGACCGCAAGACGCCGACGGGGTTGCCACCATCTCGGAGCCCAAGCGCCCCCGCCGGAGGCGCAGTAACCGCAACCCCGCGACCGCCGCCAGCTCGCCGACGCAGCCGGCGTGCGCTCCCCTTCGCCGCGCGGGCTCGTGGCCGCGCGGCCCGGCCGGCTGCCGGCCCACCCACACCCGGTCAACGCCTCTGTCGTTCTGCGGCGGCCCTTTGGGCTTCACGCTTCCGCGCCAGCCGCCGGGCGTAGGCGTGTCGGCCGCGTCCGACAGCTAAGCGGCCGGCGCGCGCCCAGGCGGCGGCGCGTGCGGCCCGTTCTGGGCCGCCTTTAAGAAATGCAGAATCTAGGAACCACTTTGCTGCGCCGCCAGTGTCGTGTCGGTCGTTGGCGCTACGGATGCTGGCGAGATTTGACGCCCGGAGGTTGCGGCATCCTGCTCAGGAAGACAACTGCGGCAAACAGACCATAGTGGCCATGATCTGCCCATTCAGGATGCTCACCGCCTCGGGAACAGCCAAGATCGTTGCCTGCACTCTGCAGGAGGTGCTGCGGGTGCCCGAGGACGGCCGGAGGCCGCCCGCAGGGCAAGCCGCAAGCGTGACGCACCCCCGGCTTTGCAAAGATCAAGACTGTTGTCGGCCAGCGTCGGTGACTGCTGCTCACCTGCTCACCCTGTCGCCTGCCGTCGGTCTCGGGCTGGATCCGTCGGTGGGCTTGGCTGTACTGATGGCTGTATAGCCCGGCTGACCTCGCTTGCTCCGATCAACGCTCGGGCAAACGCCGCGTCGCCCTCGCCATAATAGTTGCTGCGTCAGAGAACTGAGTGACCGCTCGCGAAAAGCTTTTGCCGCCGAGTCGGTCCACAGCATCCGCGAGAATCCGAACCGATCGCGCATCCAAACCCACAGGGTTTTCAGTCAAAGCTGAAACAATTCGGCGAAGCTCAACTGCGGCGCTCGCATTAAGGGTGCCCGTCCTTTCTAGCTGCTCAGCTATCGATTCCAAACGCTTCAGTGGAGGCTCAAAGATCTCCGTTACGTATTCCATGAAAACGTCTTCATCGACCGGGCCTATGCGATTCAGTTCCGCATTATTCTCGCCCTCATGCTTGCGCTTCCAATCAAGGAGAACCTCCGCAGGATACAGCTTTTCTCCGGTCTTCCTGTCATCAATCTCCGCGTGATGAGGCAGGCAGAGCAACAAAAGGTGCCTGAAGGCGTCGCGCTCCGAGTCCTGCATTCCCATCACGTACCTTGGCGCGCTCGGCCGCACGCCGTAGATGTGGGCAATCTGCACGTTCTTGCGGTACACGCTTGGACGCACTTCGAACATTACCGGCATAGGGCAACCCGGGCCATAGCACCGACCATTGCTGATCGCCCAGAGGGCCGCCTCCACTGACGCGGGTATCCCTCTTCTATTGCCAGTCACCTTCGCCTCACCATCCCCTCCTTACTCCTAGACCTTAGGACACCCTTTCAGCATTCACCCACATATGGGGAGGGCCCTTGAAATAACTTACCCAAAGATGCTCCAATATCGACTCGGGGCCTACAATTAAACCCTTGACAATGACAAAGGATTCCGACCTCGGAGCATTAAGCCGCTCCCCCGTTTCGATAATCTCCAGATGCTGATCTACCTTGGAATCTTTGATCGCGGACCGCGGTAGACGCATTTGAACCTCGGGCGGACCCTCGTCAGGATGGCGGTACTGGACAGTGCCGTGCCAACTCTCCAAGCCCTTCCGCCTTGGCCGAATCAAGCTTTCCGCGTATGAGACCTCAAACATGCGGCCACGTAGGAGCGGATCGGTGGACTTCAAGAAATACCAGACGAACTCCACCAGGTTGCGGCAGGCTTCCTCGTCAGGCGGATCCGCATCTTCGTGTTCGAGTGTATTGCGAACTTCGATCAAACTCCGAAGCATGACCGGCCTAATAAGCCCAAGCCTGTGCAACAAATCGAGGTCTCTTTTAGGCTTGTCAGGGATAGGGAATAGATGGAACCCGTAAGCTTTCTTGAGTGCACCAACGCGTTGCGTTACGGCACGCTTTAGGGTCGTGATAATGTCAACTCGGTCGAATTCCGTGCAGGACGTGCCGAGCCTAACGTTGGCATGCTCACACATTAGATAGGCGCGCTCCAGATGTGCGGGATTGAGCGGCTGAGTGCTGGAGGAGTCGTGGTGCCAATCCAAAAATTTGGCTGGAATCCAGATTCGCCGCTCGACGGCACTCGTTCCAGTCGTCACGGCATAGATCGTCTCAGTCGCGCTGGAGTTTTGTCGATCGACTTAGCGGCGGCATTCGCCGATGCCATCCCGTCTGCCGCCGACCCACACATCGTGGAGCGGGCCAGGGCCAGGGTGACAAGGTGGAGCGCCCTACCGGACGAGTCTCAATGGTTGTTGTCAAGGGTTGAGGCTGTTGGCCTTGATCCGGCTGGCGGCTCGGGGCCATGGGACGCCAGGGCAGGTGGGTGCGTCGGTGGCGCTGCATCCGTCCTGTTCGCGGAGGCGGCGCCACTGTTCGTGAGCGGCGAAGATACGGTTCATGCCGTCGTGCTCGTCGCGTAGCTCCAGGAACTCGTCGAGGAGGTCGAACAGGCTCTCGACGGTGCGGGCGTCCAGATCCGGGCCCATGTCGCGGAAGTTCTTGGGGCCGATGGGTTCGGTCAGGTGAGCGACGATGCTCCACCAGACGTGGTTGTCGAGGCAGCCGGCTTGAGTGACCAGCCATGGTTGGAAGCCGGTCAGCAAGGTCCGTGCGTTTGCCTGGTCGCACCCTTCGATGAAGGCCACGACGCTGGCGAAGTCTTCTCGGATGAGCCACATCTTGGGGCGTTTGCGGATGTTGGCGAACAGGTCTCGGTAGTTGGTGATCGTGATCGTCACGGTCGGATTGTGCCTGGCTGTTAGCGGTGCACGCGCCCCTGCGGTAGGGGTCTCCTCGGTCGGGCAGGCTCGTCCCTGCCCGAGGTTCTCGGTCGGGTCAAGGCTCGCCGGAGGCGACCGCGTAGCGGCTTGGCCTTGACCCGGCCGGGGTTCTCGGGCTGCCCTGTGGGTGCCCGGCCGAGGAGAGCCCGGTTGGTGGTCTCCGAGGGAGGGTCGGGGTGCGGGGCAGCGCCCCGCTGGCCAGGTCCGGCAGGTCGGACGTTTCATCGGTGAGTTAGACGGGCGCTGGTGGCGGTGGTTGGAGTTGGAAGCAGCGATTGTCGCGCAGCAGCGCCCACAGCACGTCGACGCGGCGACGGGCGAGGGCGATCAACGCCTGCTGGTGTTTGCGCCCCTCAGTGCGTTTGCGCTGGTAGTAGTCCCGGTTCGGGCCGTTCATCCGCAGCGTGCTCAGCGAGGACATGTAGAACACGTGGCGCAGTCGCCGGTTGTAACGTTGTGGCCGGCGTAGGTTGGCGACCCGCTTGCCAGAGTCACGGGCCACCGGTGCCAGGCCCGCGTAGGCGGCCAGGTGATCGGGGCTGGCGAAGGTCGACAGGTCCCCGACCGCGACGATGAACTCCGCGGCCGCCAACGACCCCATGCCGGGCAGGCTGCGAATGATGCCGGCCTGCGGGTGGGTGCCGAACGCCTGTTCAATGGCCTTGTCGGTGTTCTTCATGCGCTGGTGCAGGTGCAGCAGATGACTGGCCAGCTCACCGGCGAGCGCAGCAGCGGTGTCCTGTCCCGGCAGGGTGAGATCCTGCTCAGCCGCGGCTGCCAGCGCCTGATCGGCGACCTTGACGGCGCTCACCGCCCGATGCCGGCGCAGATGAGCGATGAGCTGGTCGCGTCCGGCGGCGCGGATCTGCTCGGGCGTCTGATAGGCGCTGATCAGAATCAGCGTCGCGACGTTGGTGAAGGTCAACGCGCGTTCCAATACCGGGGAGATTCCGAGCATCAGGCGGCGCAGCCGATTCACGGTGCGGACCCAGTCTTCGACCAGGTCGGCGCGGTGCGCCACCAACAGTGCCAGCTTGGCGATCAGTTCCGTCGGTGTCTCCACCGGCAGAAAGTCACGCCGCATCCGAGCGGTGTTGGCGATGACCACCGCGTCACGGGCGTCGGTCTTGGCCTCGCCGGCGAACCCGGCAGCCATCGTCTTGACCGTGCGGCCTGGGATATACACCGTCTGCTGCTCGGCAAGCGCCAACATCGCCCGAAGTAGCGCGGTCTCGCAGCCGATCAGGTCGACCGCCCACACCACCTCGTCATCCGCGCCGACTCGGCCGACCAGGTCCGCGATCGCCTGCTGATCGTTGGCCACCCGCGTCGACCAGAGCACACGCCCGGCCACGTCCACCGCCGCGGCGTGGTGAGCCTGCTTGCCCGCGTCCACGCCTATCCATACCTGCGCCAAGTCGTCCTCCCGAAGCACCCAGCTCCAGGTCACCTCGGACGACCCCGCCGGCAGTTCCTTAGCAAGCGACGACTCGCAGATCTCAATCAGCGGCCAAGGGCGCCCTGGGCTGGCTGGGCGGCCGCTCGTCCATAGCCACCTGACGGCAAACGACCTTGAGCCACACCCAACCAACCCGGCGGCCCGGAACACCATCCAGACAAAAGAACCCTAAGGAACGACCTTGTCACCCTGGCCCTGGTCTGCTCGGCTTGCCTGGGTCGGTGGCTGGCGGGATGGCATCCCACCTCAACCACTCTCCTACCGGAACCGTTCGGCAACTCCATCCTGGAGTCGTCTGGCCCCCGCCGGAGGCACAGCTCTAACCCGCACCCTCCCTCACCCCACAACCCCCACACCCACCTCCATCCCTTCCCCACCCTGGGCCTGAGCGACCGCGCGGAACCGTTCGGCAACTTCGTCCGCTGCGGTTGGCCTGCCGGATCTCGTGCTGCTCCGGGATCGCCGGCATCGGGTGGAAGGTGTCCGCCTGGCCCTGGTCGTCCTTCGGGACTCGCCACCGGGTCACCTCACTGACCCAGGTGTGACGCGCGGGGCGGGGCGTGGGGTTCGGGCCGGCTGATTTTTCCGCCCCGGCGCCCTTGCGCCGGGGCGGCGGCTCCGCAGGAGCCGTTTGCCGCGCCCCGGCCCGCGCCGCGCGGAACGCGCTTGATCCTGAAGAGAGTGTTTCGGCAGTGGTGTCCTTGCGGACGTTGTCCCGTCACGGGACATGCTTGACACTGCGTCCCACCAGATACTTGACGTGATCCTCAAAGCCCTGCGGAACTCCTCACGGTCCGCGATAGTGCGCGCATCCCGGCAGACGGCTGTGGTCCTACCTTTCGAGGGGGGCCTGGCAGGATCGCTACGGTGTCGGGCGTGGTTCTGTCGGTGAGCAGCCGCATGTTCGATGAGGCCTGGCGCCACGCGACGACGTGGGAGGAGAAGGCTCAACTGGTTGAGCTAACGATGGACCGGCTCCCATCTGACGATCTTGCCTGGTTCGGCATCGCCGACCGACCAGTCAGTGACGATGAGCTGACGTCGGACACCTGGCTCGCCGTCGCGGTCAACAAGACCGCTGGCTACGGAGCCTTGATGTGGTGCGTCGATTCCCGCAGCCCGAGACGCGGCGGCATCTATGAGCACGTCTGGCTGACCGACAACTCAAGACCACCGAAGGCCGACCCCCAGGTCGTGGCGAACCCGGATGCTGGACTGATCCACAGTCCTCGCAGCACGCTGCCCATACCCCAGATTCGTCTGGCCGTGGAAGAGTTCTGCTACGGGGACACCGGCGACCGGCCGGAACGAGTCAGCTGGGCACGCGGCGACCTGAACGGCCACCGCCACGACTGAGCCGGGCACGTCAGCCGATGGCCCCAGTCGCACCAGCGTTTGGGAGCCGCGCGCCCACATCAGATCATCGGCATGTCGCTGCTGTCGTAAAATGCGTTAGTTGCCACGCTACTGGCTTCCTCAGATGGCGCTGCCGTGCTCAGCGTATGCGGAAGCACCGCCCCGACGCGCCGCGATTGCGGTACGGATCCTGCGGGCCAGTCGCGACGGGCCATGCTCTTCCAAGGACTCTTCGCCTACGTAGCGCCAGTCAGTGAGTTCGCCGTCCGCGAAGCGGATCTCGCGCTCGCTGGCGGGTCCGAGTGACCCGCCGTCGAAGATGAAGAGGAGCTTGTCGCCCTCGCGCTCGGCGGGTGCCCAGTCCACGACCAGCATGGGTCCGAGTGCGGGCGTGAGGCCGAGCTCCTCTCGAATCTCCCGTACACAGGCAGCCCGCGGCGACTCGCCGGGTTCGACGTAACCGCCCGGGATGTCCCAGTGCTTCTTGTAGCTCGGGCGCACGAGCATCACCCTGCCTTCGTCGTCGAAGAACAGGGCGCCGGCGGCGACGCGTGGGGTCGCCACGGGTGGCATCTCGTTGACCGTCACCAGGGCAGCCTAGATGTGGAAGGTTCAGTCGAGCACCTTCAGCCGGCGAGCCAGGCCGACAAGCTCGGCCGGCGGCTTACCGCGCTGCTGGCGGACCCAGGTCAGCGCCAGTTGCCTGCTGAGGAAGTGATGCCTGACTTGTTCGGGCGCCATCTGCTCTGCTTCGAGCAGCACGGCTTGGGCGTCGTCGACGCGGTTCCACGAACTGTAGGCGCGGGCGACTTCGAGGGCGTGCCGTACCCGACGTTCCATCGGGAGTCCGGTGGTGTCGACGCGCGGGCCGAGGTCGACGGCCACCTGTACATCGCCCAGCTCGGCTGCTGTCGCGACGCGGTGGATGGCGACGTTGGTCGGGCCGAACGCGGTCCAGAGGTGGTTGGCATCGTTTCCGAGCTGGTCGGCGGCGTGCTCTGCCGCGGCGAGGAGGGTGCGGGTGGTGCCGGCGTCGTTGGAGCGGGCGGCGGCCATGGAGCCGGACAGGAACAGGGTGCCGTAGACGGAGAGCAGGGCCGGCGAGGCGTGCGCCAGGTGGGGCTCCAGGTAGCCGGCGGCGTCTTCGGTGAGACGTACGGCTTCGGCGTAACGGCCGGTGGCGTGCAGGGCGTGACCGACGGACCGGAACAGAGAACCGGTGATGAGCGGGTCGCCGGTGGGCCGGACGGCTGCCAAGCCGCGGTCGGCAGCGATCCAGGCGAGGTCGACCTCTCCGAGCTTGGTGAGCTGGGTGGCGGTCAGCTGGTAGGCAAGGCCGAGGAGCCGGCGGGCCTGGTCCCGGTCGTCGCCCTCGTGGCGGTCGGCGGCGGCCTGGGCGCGGTGGAGCAGGTCGGGTAGTCGGCCGGTGACGTACCCGAATCGGGAGTCCTGGTAGGCGTCCCAGAGCGCGCCGACGTCCTTGCGCAGCATGGCAACGGTCGGTGGCTCGTCGTGGAAAGTGCCGCCGAACGGGGCAATGGCGCGGTAGTTCATCAGCGCCGACCGGAGAGCGGGGACGGTGTCGGTGCCGGTGTCGGCGGTCCAGTCAAGCAGCACAGGTTCGCCGAGGAGGTCACCAAGGGATACGTCCAGGACCTCGGCAAGGGACTTGATGACGGAGAGCCGGTCCAGCTCGATGCGGTTGTTCTCGACCTTTCCGAGCCAATCGGCGGTGCGGCCGATGAGCCCGGCAAGGACCTCCTGCGACAGGCCGCGCCGGCGGCGGTACCAGGCGATGCGCTCGCCGATGGTCAGGGTGTGGGTTGTCCGGTGCACCGTTTCACCTTCTCCCCTCGTCCGGCTGCTACCCCGGAAGGATTTTCCGGGTCACTGGGCGGTATGTGCCACAACCTGTCTCCATGACGGGGCTGAACGTATTCGACCAACTGCCGGGCTCCGGTCCCCCGGCGACCTGCTGAGGCTGGCCCGGGGTGGGTGCTGGCATGGGACCGCGACCCGAACGCCGGTCCCGAGAGAGCCCGCCCACCCCGGCGCCCCGCAGAAGGCACCCGGTTCCGGTAGGTGCGCCCAAGCCGGGTGAACTGCTCTTCCTCGACGGTCGCGCATCGGTGCAGTTCGGCGGCGATCGGGCGCTGTGGCTGCGGGTGACCGCGATCGGTGACTGGCCGGCGTATGACGGCTGGGTGTGGCTGATCGGCTACGTCATCAACCCGACTGACGGGCAGGCGTCGGCGAAGCGGGAGGTCTTCGCGCAGATTACCGGCCTTCAGAGGAGCACGCCGCCGCCGGCGCGAACGAGAAGGAGTCGTGGTGTTTGACCTTCGGATACGGCTTGGACATGTGCTCCGGGTGGAGGCGGCCGACCGCTACCGCCCATCCGACGGGCCGATGATGCTCCGGATGACCGGCGTCCGCCTGGTGCTTAACCGCCCCGAACGCGAGCAGTGGATCTGGGTGGAGGGCATCAAGGTGGCACCTCGTAACAGGCGGGGCGAGCACACGCAGATCCTCGTACCCGTTCGGCTGTTCGCTCCTCACGGTCCGGTTGGTGACGGACGAAGTGCCGACGAGAGGGCGGGCGCGGCTGACGATCGCTGACTTTCCGCCCGGCGATCGACCCGGCCGAGCCGGGCAAGGTACTTCCACCAGGCCGGGAGCGCTCCCCACAAAGGGACGACCCCCGTCGGGGGGAGACGGGGGTCGTCGGGTGGTTCGGCTCCGGGGGGGTCGAGCCGAACCGACTCAGCGGTTACGGGGGGTGCAACCGCCGAGGGTCTTCAACTACGACGGGACGTGAACTCCCGTCGCGAGGACAAGCATGCCGCAGCCGACCCTTATACGTCGAGTGGTGTTCACTCCACGCAAAGCTAATTTCTTACGCATGGATGTGACCGCCGTCACTCGGCTGGGTGCACCTCAGGTTAGGGGTCCGGGCCGGGCGGCCCTGGGGGGCCCGTCCGGCTAGACTTTCGCGCCGTGGGCCGTGGTGCCGCTTTCTTCGATCTCGACAAGACCGTCATCGCCAAGTCGAGCGCTCTGGCGTTCGGTCGGCCGTTCTACCGGGACGGGCTGATCACTCGGCGTGACGTGGTCAAGTCGGCGTACGCGCAGCTGATGTTCCGGCTGGGCGGCACCGACGAGCAGACCATGGCCCGCACCCGGGACTATCTGGCCACGCTCTGCAAGGGCTGGCCGGTGGAACAGGTCCGCCAGATCGTCGCGGAGACGCTGCACGAGCTGATCAACCCCTATGTGTACGCCGAGGCGGCCGCCCTCATCGAGGAGCACCAGTCCGCCGGCCGGGATGTCGTGCTGGTCTCCGCGTCGGGCGAGGAGATGGTTCGGCCGATCGGTGAGCTGCTCGGGGTGACCGACGTGATCGCCACCCGGATGGCGGTCG
This sequence comes from Micromonospora sp. NPDC018662, assembly GCF_044391475.1. Taxonomy (NCBI): domain Bacteria; kingdom Bacillati; phylum Actinomycetota; class Actinomycetes; order Micromonosporales; family Micromonosporaceae; genus Micromonospora; species Micromonospora sp. NPDC018662. The sequence goes on along the minus strand of NZ_JBISAC010000001.1, from coordinate 611,226 downwards.
TCGAGGGCCGCTACAGCGGCGAGGTCGAGTTCTACGCGGCCGGCCCGAGCAAGGTCGACGCGGTGGGCGAGCTGGCCCAGGCGCGCGACTACGACCTGGCCGAGTCGTACGCGTACTCCGACTCGTACAGTGATCGGCCGTTGCTGGAGTGCGTGGGGCACCCGTCCGTGGTCAACCCGGACCGGGCGCTGCGCAAGCTGGCGATGGAGAACGCGTGGCCGGTGCTGGAGTTCCGGCACCCGATCCCGCTGGGCCGTCGGTTGCGGGAGCGGCCGGCGGTGCCGGTCGCGGCGGCGGCGTTGGGCGTGGGTGTCGGCGTCGCCATCGGCATCGCCTGGTACGGCCGGCACCGCCGCACCCGGGCCGCCGCGCCCACCGCCTGACCCGGTCCGGTCAGCACGCGCCGGAAGGCAGCGGCAGCGTCAGGAGGCGGCGAGGATCTCGTCGCCGATGAGCGTGATCTGGTCCGCCCCGACCTCCACCGCGGCCATGTAGTGCCGCAGCCAGGAGCGCAGGCCGTCCGGCGTGCCGGTGGCGAAGGCGCCGGCCGCGCCGACGTACTCCGGTTCCCGCTCGCGGTGCCCGACGTCCACCGCTACCAACCCGCGGGGGTCGAACCCGGTGGAGATCAGCACCAGTCGGGCGGCGGCGCGGGCGACCACGCCGGAGGGGCCCGGGAACGGGCGCAGGTTCAGCAGTTCGCCGTGCACCACGGCGGCCAGCACCAGCGGCGGCACCGCCGTGCCGCCGGCCACCAGGCCGGCGAGGCCGTCGAGGCGGGCCGCCACCACCGGGTCGGCCACCGGGCGTCCCAGTTCCTCCTCGGTCACCACGTCGCGGGCGGCGAGCACGTGCAGTCGGGCGAGCACCTGCCGGGGCGCCTTCGGCCAGAGGTCGCTGAGGCCGGGCAGCGCGCCGGCGACCCGCAACGCGCCCTGGAGCACCGGGTCGGTGACCGTGCCGGCGCGTACCTCCTCGCGGTCGTGTTCCCGGCCCTCCAGTGCGGCGCTGGCCACGGCCGAGCGGAGGCTGACCTCGGCGGCGAGCGGGCCGCCCTGGCGGCGCAGCGCCCGGTGCCGGTGGGCCTGGTCGACCCGGTCCCGGGCCTGCTCGACGGCGGGCGCGACGTCGGCGAGCGCGAGCAGCGGGGCGAGCGGATCAGTGGTCACCCCGTCACGCTAGCGACACGGTCGGGGGTGTTAAGAAGGGGCCCTTCCTCTACCGGAGGCGTTAACCGGGGCCCCCTCCTTACACCTCAGCGCGGAGGGGGCGCCGCTGGGCGCGGCGGCGGGGCGGGGCGGTCGCGGGTACGGGATGGCGCGGCTAACCTTCCCCGGAGTAGGGAGACGCAGGTCACGCGACGAAGGAGTCACCGTATGAGCGAGGCATTGGCCAATCTGCTGAACGAGACGCGCCAGTTCCCGCCGCCGGCCGAACTCGCCGCGAACGCCAACGTGACCGCCCAGGCGTACGAGGAGGCGGCCGCCGACCGGCTCGCCTTCTGGGAGCGCCAGGCCGGCCGGCTGGCCTGGGCGCAGCCGTGGGAGACGGTGCTCGACTGGTCGAACGCCCCGTTCGCGAAGTGGTTCACCGGCGGCCGGCTGAACGTGGCGTACAACTGCCTGGACCGGCATGTGGAGGCCGGTCACGGCGACAAGGTGGCGATCCACTGGGAGGGCGAGCCGGGCGACACCCGGACCGTCACGTACGCGGATCTGCACCGGCTCACCTGTCAGGCGGCGAACGCGCTGACCGAGCTGGGCGTGACGGCCGGCGACCGGGTGGCGATCTACCTGCCGATGATCCCGGAGGCCGCGGTGGCGATGCTCGCCTGCGCCCGGATCGGCGCCACGCACAGCGTGGTGTTCGGCGGTTTCTCCGCCGACGCGCTGACCAACCGGATCCAGGACGCCAGCGCCAAGGTGGTGATCACCGCCGACGGTGGCTTCCGTCGGGGCAAGCCGTCGGCGCTCAAGCCGACCGTGGACGAGGCGGTGGCGAACTGCCCGTCGGTGGAGCACGTGCTGGTGGTGCGCCGCACCGGCGAGGAGGTCGGCTGGTCGGCGAAGGACCACTGGTGGCACGAGACGGTGGAGACCGCCGCGCCGGAGCACGAGGCGCAGCCGTTCGACGCCGAGCACCCGCTCTTCATCCTCTACACCAGCGGCACGACGGCCCGGCCGAAGGGCATCCTGCACACCACCGGCGGCTACCTGACCCAGACGTCGTACACGACGCACGCGGTGTTCGACCTGAAGCCGGAGACGGACGTCTACTGGTGCACTGCCGACATCGGCTGGGTGACCGGGCACTCCTACATCGTCTACGGCCCGCTCTCCAACGGCGCCACCCAGGTCATGTACGAGGGCACCCCGGACACCCCGCACAAGGGCCGGTTCTGGGAGATCGTCGACAAGTACCAGGTCAGCATCCTCTACACCGCGCCGACCCTGATCCGCACCATGATGAAGTGGGGCGAGGACGTCCCGGCCGGCTACGACCTGTCGTCGCTGCGTCTGCTCGGCAGCGTCGGTGAGCCGATCAACCCCGAGGCGTGGATGTGGTACCGGCAGCACGTGGGCCACGGTGAGCTGCCGGTCGTCGACACCTGGTGGCAGACCGAGACCGGGGCCATGATGATCTCGCCGTTGCCGGGCGTGACCGAGGCGAAGCCCGGTTCGGCGATGACCCCGCTGCCCGGCGTGGTCGCCGACGTGGTCGACGACCAGGGCCAGTCGGTGCCGAACGGCGGGGGTGGCTACCTGGTGCTCACCGAGCCGTGGCCGTCGATGCTGCGCACCATCTGGGGCGACGACAACCGGTTCCTGGAGACGTACTGGTCGCGGTTCGGCGCGGGCGCCAACACCGGCGACAAGTGGGTCTACTTCGCCGGTGACGGCGCCAAGAAGGACGACGACGGGCACGTCTGGCTGCTCGGCCGGGTCGACGACGTGATGCTGGTGTCCGGGCACAACATCTCCACCACCGAGGTGGAGTCGGCGCTGGTCAGCCACCCGTCGGTGGCGGAGGCGGCGGTGGTCGGCGCGACCGACCCGACCACCGGGCAGGCGATCGTCGCGTTCGCCATTCCGCGCGGCAGCACGGAGATCTCCGGCGACGCCGGCGAGCAGCTCATCGCCGAGCTGCGCAACCACGTGGCGAGGACGCTCGGCCCGATCGCCAAGCCGCGCCAGATCATGCTGGTGCCGGAGTTGCCGAAGACCCGCTCCGGGAAGATCATGCGCCGGCTGCTGCGGGACGTGGCGGAGAACCGCTCGCTGGGCGACGTGACCACGTTGCAGGACTCCTCGGTGATGGAGTTGATCTCGTCGGGGATGAGCGGCGGCAAGTCCGACGAGGACTGACGCCGGGTGACGGAACGGGGGCGGGTCGCGCGATGCGGCCCGCCCCCGTTCGTCGTACCGCGCCTAGGAGGTGGTCACCGTGCCGACCTGGAGCCGCTGGTTCGCGGTCGCGGCCATGGGCTGCCGGACCTCGACCCGCACGTTGTACTCACCGGCCATCGGCACGTTCCCGAGCGCCTGGTAGACGCCCGGCTTGCCGGCCACCTCGGCCATCACGAGCGGGCCCTGCTTGTGCGCCATCGGCATGGCCACCATGTCGGTGTACGCCACCACCTGGCCCTTCGTGATCGGGTCGTAGCTGCCCGGGGCGCTGACCTGCGCCTCGATCCGGATCTGCAGGTCGCCCAGGTGCTCGGCGCGGACGTCGATGGCGGCCTGCGGCGCGGGGCTCGCCGCGTGCTCCTTCGACGCGGCCGAGGCGGGACCGGCGGCGGTGGGCGTCGCCGACCCGGTCGGGCGGGTGATCAGGAACCCGAGCACACCCACCAGCAACGCGCCGGTCATCCCGAGGCAGATGCCCAGGATCATGCCCTGCCGGAAGGGACGCGGGCCGCGGTGCGGGCGTCGCCGCCCGCCCCGCCCGGGCTGTCCTGCCCGGGCGGGGCGGCCGAGCATCTCGTCCGGCAGCCGCAGCTTGCTGGCGCTCACCGTGTCTCCCGCTTCCGCCGCTCGGCCGGCGCGCGTTCCGCCGACCGGGCGGCCGGCTGTTTCGCCGGCGCGACCGCCGCTGTGCCGATCGGATGATCGGGCAGGGCGATCAGGTTGGGTTGGGCCGTGGCGTGCACCCGGAAGATGCCCCACTGCCCGCCGGTGAGATGCCGGGCCAGGGTGCCGGAGCGGTACAGGTAGTCGCCGGGCGCGGCCCGCCGGCCACCGGCGCCGCCGGCCACCGTCGGGTCGAGCACGACGTCGTACGAGACGCCGGGGTTGAACTGCCCCTGGCTGGCGGCGAGCGGCGAGCCGGCGTCCTTGGGCGCGCGGCGCCAGATGTGGTCGTGCAGGGCGAAGCTGGTGGAGCGTGGCTTGCCCACCGCCTGCCCGACCCGGAACACCGTCCGGTCACCGCCGTACGCCTGGAACAGCGGGGTGGACGGGTCGCCGTGGGTGACCGAACTGAACACGTTCGTGAGGTTCGGTTCGTTGGCCCACCGGTGCGACCACGGCGCGTTGCTGTAGTTGATCGACACCTCGCCCCGGTCCTCCGGGTCGTCGGCCTCCCGGCTCGGCGTCTTCACCAGGTCGAAGTTGTCCGGCACCGGCTGGTCGTCGGCGACGTTGCCGTTGGTGTCCTTGCGGAACAGCGCCAGGTCGCTGTTCATCAGCACGATGTTCTCGCGGTAGTCCGGCCCGACCGGGTCGGAGATCACCGCCTGGACACCGCTGCGCAGCGGTTGCCCGGTGGCCGGGTCGAGGTGGGTGGAGTTGCGCGGCTCGACCACCAGCGCGCCGTAGAGCCCGTGGTGCTGGTGGTGCAGCGGGTCGGCCATGTCGGTGAGCATGGACATGCCGATGTCCGCGCCGTCGAGGTACCAGCGGTAGGTGATCTCCTCGCCCGGGCCGACGGTCTCGTCCCGGTCGTTGCCGAGCCCGTCGTTGGTGTAGCCGGCGTTGACCCCCGCCGAGTAGCCGAACCGTTTCACCTTCTGCGGGTGCAGGGACACCCGGGTGCTGACCGGCAGCGGTTCGAAGCCCGGCACGTTTGCCTCGTCGCCCGGCGGCCGGTCGATGCAGGCCGGATACGTCAGTACGCCGGTCTGGTAGCCGAGTTGACCCGGTTCGGGCGCCTCGTGGCAGCTCGCCTTCGTCTTCGCCGGGTCGAGCCGGTTCTTCAGCGTGATCTCGACGCAGTCCAGCGCGTTCGCCCTGATCACCAACGGTTCGTTCTTCATCGTGTTGTTGACGTAGTCCTGCTCCAGCGCGTACGCCATTCCGTTGGGGTCGTGGTCACCGGCCTGGTTGTAGGTGATGTCCCGGTTGACCGCCACGATGCTGAACGTGCGGATCGGGGCCTTGATGCTGCCGTCCGCGTTGGCCGGGCACGGCTGGCCGGGCGGGTAGTCGAGGTCACCCGGGCCGGGCAGGTCGTGCGAGTTGTCGGTGCAGCCGGCGATGTTCGGGTTGTCGGGTAGCGGTTGGAGCAGTGTCACCTGGTTGGGGTCGGGTTCCCCGGTGCTGGGATCGTTCGGTGGCCACACCTCGCACCGGTAGACCCGCATCAGTCCCCAGGCGCCGAGGAAGAGGTCGTCGGAGCCGCCGAGGAAATACATGTCGTCGCGGTCGATGGGGGTGCCGTACTTGGGTCCGTCGTCCGTCGTCGGCACGTCCATCTCGAAGTATTCGAGGATGCCGATGTGTTGGGCGCCGACGACGTTGGAGTCGGTGTCCTTGGGTTCCTGTCGCCAGCGGTAGTCCATGTTGAAGCCGTGCGACTCCTCCTGCGACAACTGGAAGATCCGCCATTTGACCCGGTCACCCTGGAACGCCTCCGGTATCGGGGTGAACGGGTCGCCGTGTGTCGTGCTGGAGAAGACCCGGGACATGTCCGCCCCGCGTCTGCCCTCGAACGGCTCCAACCGGTAGTTGATGCCCATCACGCCCTGGTCGTCGTTGCTGGACGGGAACTTGGCCGGCTGGATCGGCACGCCCTGGGCGGTGACGAACGGGTCGTCGGTGGTGGTGGCCGGGTTGTTCGGCTGGAACATCGGCACGTGGTCCTCGATGAAGAGGGAGACATTCCGATAGTCCTGCGCGCTCGCCGGGCGACCGTTGTAGTCAGTGCCGCCGGCGCAGTGCACCGACACGATCGTGCCGACCGTCACCGGGTCGTCGGTCTTCGGGTCGTGGAAGGTGCAGCCGGCGTCGTGGATCGTGCCGCCGCCGAAGAGCCCGGCGTCCTGGTGGACGTTGGCGAAGAAGTGGTCGTGGAACGAGTTCGTCGAGGTGTTCTCGTGGACGAAGTCGCGGTAGGTGATGGTCTGGCCGGTGTCCGCGCCCTGGTCGTAGTTCCACCCGTTGGCCGCGCCGTCCGAGGAGAGCACGTCGAACTGCACCATGTGCTGGTGCAGGCCCACCTCGTTGGTGGTCTGCTTGCGGTCGAAGACCGTGTCGCCGTAGGTGACCGGTAGTCGGTTGGTGAGGTTGTAGGTGACGCAGTCCCCGACCGTCAGCAGCGGGGAGAACGGTTCCGGCTTCTCGGCCCCGGTCTCCACCGCCGTGCGTTTGGATTCCAGCACGTAGACCCGGGACTGCGGGTTGTGCCACTTCGTCTTGGGGTTGTAGGTCTGGTCGATCTGGATCGCCGCGATGTCGAACTTCTTCTGCGGGCGCCCGGCCGGGCACGGGTCCTGGAAGAAGCCGCCGGCGACCTGCGCGCCCGGATCGGCCGCGGCCTTCTCGAGTGTCGTGGGCGGGAACACGCCGGTGGTGGCGCGCTGGGTGACGCCGAGCGGCGGCTTGGGCGCCTTGTAGCCGAACGTGCCCGGTACGAAGTGCGGGAAGCCCGGGGTGACGCTGGCGACCGGGCTGGGCGGCGGGTTGGTGCCGTTGACCTCGGTCTGGTAGTCGAAGTCGGACAGCGGCGTCAGTTGGGGGATCGGTGTGCCGTCCGGGTTGAAGCGGCTGCCGTCCTCCAGCTTGTCCAGCGTGCGGTTCAACCCCCACATGCCGGTGGCGAAGTGCGGGTAGAGGTGGCAGTGGAAGATGATGTCGCCGAAGGTGGCCTTCTTGTTCTTGTGCGACGAGCCCGCGCCGCCCTGGACGATCAGGTCGTAGCTGGTGCCCGGGGAGACCGCCTGCACGTCCAGGATGTTGGTCTGGGTGGTGACGTGGGTGGGCTTGCTGATCTCGTCGAGGCCGTTCTCGTCGTCGGGGTGCTGCGCCCACCGGTTGACGTGCCAGTGGAAGGTGTGCGTCTCGAACTCCGCCGGGTGCAGCAGCCGCACCTGGGTGGGCTCACCCCGATAGTTGGCGAAGACGAGGTCCCCGCCGCCCGGGTCGCCGTAGACCCAGGAGGACAGTGAGGTCTCCTCGCCGACGCAGGCGTTGGCGTCGTACCGCTGGCCGGCCTGGGTGGCCTTGGGGCATCCGATCTCCTCCCGGTTGAACGTCGGCTCGGCCCGGTAGTTGAAGGCGAACCACTCCAGCTTGACCGGGGTCTGTTCCGGGCCGTAGGAGATCAACGCGTCGGCGTCACCGCCACCGAGGGCGGGCAGGGTGCCCTTCTTGAGCGCGGTGAGCTGCGTGGCGTTCGGTTGGACGCACTCGGTGCCGGTCTTGTCGGCCGAGTCGCCCCGGCAGAACCGGGTGAGGATGCCCGGTTCGGCCTCCACCTCGTCGTGCATGAAGAGCACGTGCTCGCGGAAGTCCTTGTTGTTGGGCCGCTTGATGATGGCGCGGGTGCCGGAGGCGAGCGGTCCACCGCTTCGGGAGTCCACCCAGGTGGCGTCGCTGGCCTCGACCACGATCGCGCCGAAGGCGCCGAAGGAGTGCGAGCCGATGAAGCGCACCTTGCCGTCGGACTCCACCGGCCGGGTCTGCCGCGAGGTGAAGTCCGCGCCGTCCTTGAACTGGAACTCGCCCTCGGCCTGGGCGTGCAGCCGGTAGACGATGGTCTGGCCGGGCTTGGCGGTCGAGTCCGGGTTGTAGCCGACCGCGCTGCCGTCCGAGCCCTTGACGTCGTAGTCGAGGCCGTCGAAGTGCATCGACGCGTTCGGCGCCCTGGTGGGATCGAAGTCGATCTTCGGCGCGGAGAGCGCCGGGGCGAACTCCCGCGGGTTCGGGGTCGCCGTGCCGGCGGCCCGCTTGACCTCACCCGGGAGGGTGAAGATCGCGGCGTCCCGGACGGTCCGGTCGAGCGGCGGGGCGGCCTCGTGCAACCGGTTGGTGAACGAGATCTCGACGCAGTCGCCCTGGTTGGCGCGTACGGTCAGCGGCTCGATCAGGTCGGTGAGGTTCGCCTGGGCCGGGTTGGCGGCGTTCCGGAAGCCCTGCCGAACCGTGTTGATGTTGCCGTCCAGGACGTACATCCGCCCCTCGGGGACCACGTCCCCGAACCGGTTGAGGAAGATCGGCACGTTGATCAGCGAGACCTGGAAGGTCTTCTTGGGCGCGTTGGCGACGCACGGGTTGCCCGGGTCGACGGCCGCCGGCGGAGCGGGCAGCGCCGCGGCGGTGGCCTGGCTGACCATCCACATGGCGCCGCCGGCCAGCGACATCCACAGTCCGGCGCCGATGGCGAGCGCGAGCCGGACCGGCCAGCTCGATCGGCGGCGCGCGCCGGCCACGACGAACACGCCGAACGCGAGCATGAGTAGTAGGGGTGTGACATCGACGGGTGTTGCGACCACACGGCCTCCCCCGGTGGAGGGCCACGGGAGGCTACGCCGTCCGGCGAGAGGCCGGACGTGCCGAACACCATCGGGCGGCTGAGCCCCCGTGGCCCGCTGCGATGGTGTACAGATCGTTCCGTCAGCCAGTGGCGGATGTCAATGAAAGATTCACAAACGGTCACCACTCGATCACCCAGGGCGGCCGTATCGACTGACGGTGTGGTCGGTCGGCGGAGGAGGCATTGACCTGAACGGGCAGAGGGGCCGGCCCACCCCTGTCGATGGCGCTCGTCGTCAGCTACCTTCAGCCGCACCGGCAGATTTTGACAGGCGTCACTGAGACGGCCGGTTCCTCACCATTCCCTACGAAACGGAGTGGCATGCTCCCCAGTTCGCAGTCCCGGGCCCGCCGTCGACTACTCGTCGCGCTGCCCGCCATCGCCCTCGCCGCCTCGTCGCTGACCGTGACGGGCAGCGCGGCGGCCCAGCCGTCCCGGTCCGCGCCGGCCACGATCGCGGCGGACGAGCACTACATCAACTACGCCGAGCCCGAGGTGCAGCCGGACACCGGCGGCAAGGAGGCCAAGGGCAAGGACGGGGTCTTCTCCTCGCCGGCGGACGAGGCTCGCGCCTACGACCGCAAGTACGCCGGGGGCAACCCGATCGCGGCCCGGGAGCTGGCGAAGCTGGAGGCCAAGTCCATCCGGACCGGCCAGAGCCCGCGCAAGATCAAGAAGGCCAAGAACACCCAGACCGCCAAGCTGCTGACGCTGCTGGTGGAGTTCAACGACAAGGCCAACGACGACTTCACCGGCGTGATGGTGCCGAAGACGGTCTTCGAGGACCGCACCTGCGTGCCCGGCACGGTGCAGAACGGGCCGCGGCACAACACCATCCCGAACCCGGCCACCCTGCCGCACAAGGACAACAACTCGATGTGGGTGCCGGACTTCTCGCCGGCCCACTACGACAAGATGCTCTACACCAAGAAGGGCATCACCGAGCGGGTCCGCAAGGACCTCAAGGGGCCGGACGGCAAGCCGGGCATCAGCCTCGCCGGCCGGACCATGCACAACATGTACCTGGAGATGTCGAAGAACGCGTACACCGTGGACGGGCAGGCCAGCCCGTGGATCACGGTGCCGCACTCGGAGGGCTGGTACGCCGCCTCCCGCTGCTTCCAGGACGAGAACGGCAACTGGGTCGCCGGCCGTGAGCAGTCGATGAACGGTCACCCGGACAACCCGCAGGGCGCGGGCCGGCTCGCCACCGACGCGATCGACGCGCTGGCCGCCGCCGACCCGAACTTCCCCTGGGCCGACTACGACATCGAGGACCAGAGCGACCGCGACGGCGACGGCAACTACCACGAGCCGGACGGCGTGATCGACCACCTCGTGCTGGTGCACGCCAACCAGGGCAAGTCCCGTGGCGGCGGCGACGTCGGCGTCTACTCGGTCTGGGCGCACTCCTCCACGGTGGCCGGCGGCTACACCATCCCCGGCACGAACCTCAAGGTGTCGAACTACATCGTGCAGCCGGAGGACGCCGGCGTCGGCGTCTTCGCCCACGAGTTCGGGCACGACCTCGGCCTGCCGGACCTCTACGACACCTCCGGCAACGCCGACTCGGACGTGGACTTCTGGGACCTGATGGCGTCCGGCTCGCACTCCGGCGAGATCTTCCAGGCGCTCCCCACCCACATGGGCCTCTGGGACAAGTGGGTGCTCGGCTGGGCCGAGCCGAAGACCTTCGGGCCGGGCGACCGGGCCAAGCTGGTCAAGCTCGGACAGACCTCGCGTACGCCGGTGGGCACCGAGGACGGCATCAAGATCGACCTGCCGGACAAGGTGATCACGCTGGCCGAGCCGCACAGCGGCGCGAACATGTGGTACTCCGGCGCCGACCAGGCATGGGCGGACGTCAAGCTGAGCCGCACGGTGACCGTCCCGAACGCCGCCGACGCGAAGTTCTGGATGTGGAACGACTACGTCATCGAGGAGGACTGGGACTACGGTTTCGTCGAGGTCTCCACGGACGGCGGCGCCACCTGGACCGAGCGCAAGGTGTACGACTCCTCCGGCGCGCTGGTCTCCACCGATGACGGCTACAGCGACCCGAACGGCCGGATGGTCGACTTCGGCAACAAGAAGTACGGCCTGACCGGCAGCACCGGCGGCTGGCGCCACGACTACGTGGACCTGTCGTCGTACGCCGGGCAGACCGTGCAGGTGCGGCTGCGGTACGCCACCGACGAGGCGTTCCAGGAGCGCGGCTGGTTCGCCGACGACTTCTCGGTCACCGGCGGCGGCGCGACCACGTGGAGCGACGACGTCGAGGGCGGCGCGGCCGGCTGGACCCAGGCCGGCGGCACGTTCACCGACACCACCGGCGCGGGCTGGCACGTCGACTCGGGCACCCAGGTGCGCTCGCACTACTACCTGGCCGAGTGGCGTAACTTCGACGGCTTCGACAAGGGCCTGAAGTACGCCTACGACACCGTCTACTCGCACGAGGCGTGGAAGGTCGACCGGATCGCGTACAACGCGCCCGGCATGCTGGTCTGGTACCGGGACACCGAGCTCGGCGACGTCAACCACGTCACCGCGCAGATGACCGCGCTGCCCAGCTACGGCGCCAAGGGCGGGCTGCTGATCGTCGACTCGCACAACGACCCGCTGCGTCGCAAGGGCGTGGCGGCCGAGAAGGACCCGTCGGTGCTGGACAACCTGCCCAGCCGGCCGCAGTCCTCGAACGCCGCGTTCGGCCTGAAGCCGACGTACCCGTTCAAGGAGTGCCTGGAGGCGGCCGACGAGCCGTACAGCGAGTACTGCACGAAGTTCGGCGCGCAGGCGCCGGTGCGGGGCTTCACCGACAACAAGGGCTGGTACCCGGGCATCGAGATCCGTGACGGTTCGCCGTACGCGCGGGACAACGACGCCTCGGTGGTGGTCCCGTCGAAGGGCAACCAGCAGTACACGACCCGGGTGGTGAACCCGGACGGCACCCCGGCGACCGACTACTACGGTTCGACGCTGGGTGGCGGCGCGATCGTGCTGGGCACCGGCAACCCGGGTGACGCGGGTGTCGGGTACGGCACGTCGATCATCATCAAGCGGGCCGCCCGGGACAACTCGTACGCCCAGGTGTACGTGGTGCCGCCCCGGAGCTGATCGATCGACAACGTCGAACCGGAACCGGGATGACCGGAAAATGGGCTGAACGGGCCGGATGAGGGAAGGGCCGGGGGCGGTAGCGCTCCCGGCCCTTCCGCATATCCATTGGTCTCACTATATGTGGCCGACCGGGCATCGTTGCTGGTCAACGCCGGGGTGGCGAGGTGGGGTGTGACGGCAAAAGTCAACCCCAACAAAAAGTTGCCACAAATCGACGCACACATCTTCACAGCAGTCCCAGCAGTGTCTATGTTCACCGTGGGTCCCACTTGTGGGACGTTCCACCGGCCCGTACCCCCATGGGGCCGGTTCCCTCACACCGGAGGTACCACGTGCGCAAAGTCGCAGTGGGTCTGCTCGGGCTTTCGCTGACCGCGACGGGGCTGATGGCAGGCACGTCCGCCAGCGCCGCGCCGACGCCGAAGCTGCCGACCACCGCCCCGTCGGTGGCCGAGCCTGCGCAGGCTGAACACGACCTGCCCAACCCGCTCGAGGACAAGCGGCGCGCGCTGCGCCAGGAAGGCCTGAGCGAGGTCCTGTCGGGCAGGGCGAAGGCCCAGAAGATCAACGGCAGCACCGTCGTCAAGGTTGGCGAGAAGGCTGCCGAGGGTGCCGCGGCGGGCAAGGCCGCCAGGAGCACCAAGGCCGGCAAGGGTCCGACCGAGGACCAGTACGTCGAGCTCTCCCGCGAGCGGACCGACAAGATCTTCGTCATCCTCGCGGAATTCGGCGACGAGCGGCACCCGGACTACCCGGACAAGGACACCAACGCCAACATCGCGGGTCCGACCAAGTTCGACGGTCCGCTCGTCAACCAGATCCCGCAGCCCAACCGGGCGGTGGACAACTCCACGATCTGGCAGCCGGACTTCAGCGCCGATCACTTCCGGCAGATCTACTTCGGCACCAAGCCGGGTGACGAGTCGCTGAAGCAGTACTACGAGGCCCAGTCGTCGGGTCGATACAGCGTCGACGGCGAGGTCACCAACTGGGTCAAGGTCAAGTACAACGAGGCCCGGTACGGGCGCTCCGACGACCCGAAGGCCGACGACGACCCGACCGGTGACCCGGAGGTGTGCGACAGCAACGTCTGCGACAACACCTGGGACCTGGTCCGGGACGCCGCCAACCAGTGGGTCGCCGACCAGAAGAAGCAGGGCCGCACCGACGCCCAGATCGCCGCCGACGTCAAGTCGATGGACGAGTGGGACCGGTACGACTACGACGGCGACGGCAACTTCAACGAGCCGGACGGCTACATCGACCACTTCCAGATCGTCCACGCCGGCGGCGACCAGGCCGACGGTGACCCGATCCAGGGTGAGGACGCCATCTGGAGCCACCGCTGGTACGCGTTCGCCAGCGACCAGGGCAACACCGGCCCGGCCAACTTCCCGGCCGGCGGCACCGAGATCGGCAACACCGGCGTCTGGATCGGCGACTACACGATCCAGCCGGAGAACGGCGGCCGGAGCGTCTTCTACCACGAGTACGGCCACGACCTCGGTCTGCCGGACGACTACAACGTGGGCACCAGCGCCGACAACAACAACGAGCACTGGACCCTGATGGCCCAGAGCCGGCTCGGCGCGAAGAACGACGCCGGTATCGGCGACCGCGGTGGCGACCTGGGCGCCTGGAACAAGCTCCAGCTCGGGTGGCTCGACTACGAGACCGTCGTCGCCGGTCAGAAGCGCACCCTGGACCTCGGGCCGCAGGAGTACAACTCGGCCAAGGCCCAGGGCGCCGTCGTGGTGCTGCCGCAGCGGGAGTACACGTTCCAGAACGGCAAGCCGTTCGAGGGTACGAAGCAGTACTTCTCCGGTAACGCGGACGACCTCAACAGCACGATGACCCGCACCCTTGACTTCACGGGCAAGTCGTCGGCCGCGCTCACCATGAAGGGCCGCTACAACATCGAGTCGAACTTCGACTACATGTTCTTCGAGGCGTCGCTCGACGGCGGCCAGAGCTGGGTGAGCCTGCCCGGCACGGCCAACGGGAACCCGCTGAAGGAGATCTCCCCCGGCCGCTTCGCCCTGGACGGCAGCAGCAGGGGCAACTGGGTCGACATCAACATCCCGATGGACGCGGCGGCGGGCAAGGTCGTGCAGTTCCGGCTGCGCTACCAGACCGACGGTGGTCTCTCCGCGGGTGGCTTCTTCGGTGACGCCATCACCGTGACCGCCGACGGCCAGACCGTGTTCTCCGACGGTGCCGAGGCTGGCGCCAACGGCTGGACCCTGGCCGGCGGCTTCAGCGTCGTCGAGGAGACCTACACCCGTAAGTTCGACAACTACTACATCGCCGGCAACCGGTCGTACGTCTCGTACGACAAGTACCTCAAGACCGGCCCGTACTTCTTCGGCTACGCGAACACCCGCCCGGACTACGTGGACCACTACGCGTACCAGGAGGGTCTGCTGATCTCGTACTGGAACCTGCGTTGGGCGGACAACAACACCGCTCCGGCGTCGGCGAGCAACCCGAATGGTCACCCGGGTGAGGGTCGGAACCTGTACATCGACTCGCGTCCGCGGCCGCTCTACAACCTGACCGGCCAGCCCTGGCGGGCCCGGGTCCAGGTATACGACGCGCCGTTCAGCCTGAAGAAGGCGGACTCGTTCACCCTGCACCTCAACAGCCAGCCGCAGTACATCCGCGGTCAGGCTGCCGCTCCGCTGTTCGACGACAGCAAGCAGTACTGGTTCGCCGAGCTGCCGAACCACGGCGTCAAGGTCCCGAACAACGGGGTCAAGATCCGCGTGGTCGAGCAGAACGGCACCTCGATGAAGATCCGCATCTCCTGATCAACGGATCGTCGCACCACAGCGATGCCCGGGCGGTTCACCGCCCGGGCATCGCCCTTTCCGGCGCGGAACCTTCCGGCCCTCGCCCGCGTCCCATCCGGGTGACGCCTCGCACCGCCCTGCCGGCCACCCTCGCGGTGGTCCTGATCGCCACCGCCGGCTGCGCCGGGAACGGAGGACCCGTGCCCGACGACCCTCGGCCGTCCACCCCGGCCGCGCCGTCCACCTCACCCGCGCCGGCCACGCCGCCCACCCCGAAGGCGGACGCGCCGGCCGCCAGCGGTGCTCCTGCCGACCGCCCCACCCCCCTCTCCGCCACCGAGCTGCCGACCCTGCGGCGCCCGGCCGGGCCGCCGAGGAAGCCCACCGACAACCGCCCCACCGGGGCCGTCGCCGGGTGGATCACCCGTGGTGGTCCCGGCCCCTGCTACGGCCTGGTCGACGAGAACGGGCGGGAGTACGCCGTGCACGGCCCGGAGGCCGGTGAGCTGCGCGAGGGCGACTTCGTGACGTTGCGGTTGGCCTCGCGCGACCGTTCGGTCGACTGCGGCCCGGGCGTACCGATGCGGATCGTCAGCCCGTAGCCCCGTCACCCGGGGTGAGGGAACGCGCACCAAAAGCACAACCGGTCGGCACGGGCAACAGCGGAACGGCCCATTGACCCCGCGCGGACAGGAAACCATGCTCGTGGATGTCTGGTTCGGGGGCCAGGCGCGTCGCCGTTCCACGAGGACGCCGACCACCCGCCCCCGTCGTCCACGGGGGTGGCGACATGCCTACGGAAATGCTGTCCGACGACACCGGGAATCCATCGCGTAGCCCCGGCCACGACGCCGCCGTGGCGCGGAGTGCGCCACTGCTCGACGGGCTGCGTCGGGCCATCGCCGCCAGCCAGCACGATCTGGACCGGGTCCAGCGCCAGCTCACCGAGGCCGACGCCGAGCTGGCGTGGTGGACCAGCCGACTGACCCGGGAGGCGGACACCGCGCTCCTGGTCGACGGCGTACCGGACGCCGGTGAGTTCCACCGGCTCTCCGCGCGGCTGTGCGGCCGGGACACGGCGGGGTGCCGCCTCCTGCACGGCGACCCGGCCGGTCGGGAACCGCACGCGCACCCGGTCCCGGGCCCCGCCGACGCCGGTCACCGCAGCGTCGTCGGCCAGGCCCGACTGGAGGATCCCGCCTACCGGCGAGCGGCGGAGGAGGCACGCTCGGGGCACCGGCTCCGGGTGCTGCCCCGCCTGGCCACCACCATGCAGCTGGCCGACGGGGTCGCGCTGTTCTCCCTCCGGCAGCCGACCGGGCCGGCGGGACTGCTGATCCACCACCCGGAGCTGGTCGCGCTGGGAGTCCAGGTCTTCGAGGCGGCCTGGGTGGACGCCCTGCCGCTGGGGGTGCGTCGCGCGACCGGCGACGACCAGCCGTCGGGGGTCCAGCTCCAGATCCTGCGATTGGCGGCGGCCGGCGCGAAGGACGACACGATCGCCCGTAGCCTCGGCCGCAGCACCCGCTGGGTCCGGCGCCACTTCGAGCTGTTGGAGGAGGAGCTCGGGGCCACCAACCGGATGACGCTCGGCATCGCCGCCGTACGCCGGGGCTGGATCTGATCTTGCAGCTTGCGGACGTCGGCAACTCTGCCCTGCCGGCACGCCACCGCCGTCCCCGATGATCGAGTCAGGTCGATGGAACTTCCATCGACCTTCGGGGAAGGACCACCTTGCAACGCACACCTCTGCGGCGGTTGGCCGCACTCGCGCTCACCGCCGTCACCGCCGTCGGTGGCCTGGTCGCCGTCCAGTCACCGGCGGCCGCCGTGCCCCAGGGCTTCGACCACACGATCTACTGGAACAAGGTCCTGCTCAAGACCTACCGGGCCGTGGGCGGCCCGCCGACCGTCCTGGCCCGGGCCGGGGCGATGATGCACCTCGCCATGTACGACGCCACCGCCTCGCTGTCCGGTGAACCGACATACCTCGCGCGGGTCAACCGGATCCCGAACTTCAACTACGACGGCGACGCCAACATGGACATCGCCGCCTTCAAGGTTCTCCAGGCGGTCTTCCCCAGCCGGGACTTCTCCACCGACTACGCCAACTCCCGGGTCTACCCGCCCGTCGGCGAGCCGGGCCCCGAGGGCTGGAGCACCAGCGTCGGCGAGGGCACCGCACAAAACATGATCAACGCGCGGGCGAACGACGGCTCGGGGAACAACACCGCGTACACCCCGACCATCGCCGCCGGGCAGTGGCGACCCACCACCGCCGGCCCCAAGGGCATCGCCGCCAGCCCGAACTGGGGCCGGGTGACGCCGTTCGCGCTGACCTCCGGATCGCAGTTCCGGCCCCCGCTGCCCGGCGGGTTCACCAGCATCACCGCGATGCTGACCAGCAGTGCGTACGCCAACCAGGTCAACGAGGTCCGGCAGTTCGGGGCGTCGAACAGCACCTCCCGCACCACCGACCAGACCCAGGCGGCGTTCTTCTGGGCCAACGACCTCGACGGCACCTACAAGCCACCGGGCCAGCTCTTCACGCACACCCAGATCATCGCCGCCCAACGCGGCGGCTACACCGCGAAGCTCTTCGCGCTGGTCGCCATGGCCATGGCGGACGCCTCCATCGCCGCCTGGGACGCCAAGTACGAGACCGGCATCGACCTGTGGCGCCCGGACACCGCGATCGAGGAGCCACAGAGTGACGGCAACACCGCCACCACGCCCAACGCCGCCTGGGAGCCGCTCTCCACGGCCGCCGACGGCACGCACTTCTCGCCGAA
Organism: Micromonospora sp. NPDC018662; assembly: GCF_044391475.1. Classification (NCBI taxonomy): domain Bacteria; kingdom Bacillati; phylum Actinomycetota; class Actinomycetes; order Micromonosporales; family Micromonosporaceae; genus Micromonospora; species Micromonospora sp. NPDC018662. The sequence goes on along the minus strand of NZ_JBISAC010000001.1, from coordinate 593,774 downwards.
CTTCCCGGCGTACATCTCCGGCCACGCCACCTTCGCCGGGGCCTGGGCGGGCATCATGAAGCGGTTCTACGGCACCGACGCGGTCACCTTCACGGCGACCACCGAGGACCCCAACGCCGTCGGGGTGCAGCGCACCTTCACCTCGTTCTCCTCCGCCGCCACCGAGAACGCCCTCAGCCGACTCTGGCTGGGCGTGCACTACCGGTGGGACGCCGACGCCGGGCTGACCACCGGTGACGCGGTGGCGAACCGGGTGTTCGGCAACTACCTCCGCTGACCGGCACGGCGCGGGCCGGCGAGACCTCGCCGGCCCGCGTCACCGGCCGGAGGACTCCGTGTCCTCCCGGAGAATCCCCTGATCCTGAGCACCTGCGGGGCCGGCGGACAACCGCCGGCCCTAGGCTGTGCCCCATGACCGACCAGCGCGGCGGATTCGCCGACGAATCCTGCGTCCTGCCCGAGGGGCCGTGGACGCACCGGTTCGTCGGCGCCAACGGCAGCCGGTTCCACGTCGTCGAGGCGGGCACCGGCCCGATGGTGCTCCTCCTGCACGGCTTCCCGGAATACTGGTACGCCTGGCACGAGATGCTGCCGGCGGTCGCCGACGCCGGCTTCCGCGCGGTCGCCGTCGACCTGCGCGGTTACGGCGCGAGCGACAAGCCACCCCGGGGGTACGACGGCTACACGCTCGCCGCGGACGTGGCCGGCCTGATCCGGGCACTCGGCGAGCGGTCCGCCACCGTGGTCGGCACCGGCGCGGGCGGCCTCATCGGCTGGACCGCCGCCTCGTTCCACCCCACCCTGGTCCGCCGGCTCGTGGTGCTCGGCGCGCCGCACCCGCTCCGGCTACGAACCGCCATCGTCGCCGACCCGCGCGGCCAGTTCGCCTCCGCCACCGCGACGCTGAAGTTCCAGCTTCCCCGCTACGAGCACGTGCTGACCCGGGACGGCGCCGCCGAGGTGGCCGAGATGCTGCGCCGCTGGGGCGGGCCGGCCTGGGTCGACGGCCCGGACTTCGCCGACTACGCCCGGTGCTGCCGGGTGGCGATGCAGATCCCGCAGGCCGCGTTCTGCGCCCTGGAAGGCTACCGCTGGGCGTTCCGGTCGGCGCTGCGGCTGCACGGCTACCGGTTCGTGAAGCTCATGCAGAAGCCACTGGTCACGCCGACGCTGCAACTGCACGGCGCACTGGACCGGGCCTCGCTGCCCCGCACCGCCCAGGGCTCCGGCCGCTACGTCAGCGCCCCGTACGAGTGGCGGCTGCTCGACGGGGTGGGCCACTTCCCGCACGTGGAGGCCCGGGACGTGGTGCTCGGCGAGATCCTGCGCTGGGCGAAGTCCTGACTCAGACCCGCTGCTCGCCCAGCCCGGCCACCTCGGTCGCGGGCGCCCAGCCCTGATAGACGCCGAAGTCGAACGCCTCCAGCCCCATCGCCTCCGCCACCGGCCAGCGGCCTCCGGTGTACTCCACCCGCAACCAGCCCTCGTGCTCGGCCAGCACGATGAACGGCTGCCCCTGCCAGGTACAGGTGGTCCGCACGTACGCCAGGTCCTCGACCTCGACCGCCGGCACCACCCGGACGAACCGGCCGGGGCGTGCCTCGGTGAAGCCCTCGTCCGGTTCCGGCTGGTAGAGCCGGACGTCGTCGCCGTCCGGACTGGCCTGGTACTCCCGGCCGCGCCAGCGGGCCACGTAGCCGTCACGGGTCACGCCCCGTCCGCCTTCCGCCAGAGCAGCGCGTCGGTGTCCAGCACCGCGACCAGTCGGGCGTCGCCGTCCGCGGCGACCCGCCACAGCTCGGCGCCGTGCGGCAACCGGGCACTGTCCACCTTGAACTCGGCGACCACGTCGCTGCTCTCGCCCGGAGCGAAGCCGTTGCCCCGGAACGGGTACCGCTCGATCACCCAGCCCTCCATCGCCCGCATCGCGGCCTCGTTCTGGCCGCCGTACGGGATCCGGTAGAGACTCGGTCGGTAGGCCGGCCAGCGCAGCAGGTAGAGCTCCTCGGCGTCCCGGGAGAACGGGGAGCCGGGGTGGCCCAGGCCGAGCGCGTCGTACAGCTCCGCCGGGGTACGCAGGTGGGCCAGTTCGCCGGCCCGGTGCACGAAACCGGAGACCCGGTCGTAGCCACGCTCCAGGTAGTACGCGAGCTGGCTCGCCGCGATCGCCTTCTGCATGATCACCGGCCGGGTCGGCTTCGTCGCCGGTGCGTCCGGCCGCGGCTCGGCCGTGCGCGCCGGCCCGGCGGCGGGCGGTTCCGGTTCGTTCTCCGGGTCGTCGCCGAGACCCACCTCAGCGGCCCAGTTGGCCAGCGCGAGAACCTGCTCGCCCGGGTACGCCGCGCCGACCGGCGTGCCCGGGTTGATCCGGAACGACCAGGCCACATCCGGCCAGCGGCGGATGAGCTGGACGAACTTGACCCGTACCGTGTCGATCGGCCCTGCGGCGTGATCGGCGAGCCGCTCCGGCGAGGTGTAGACCGCCACGTACCGCACGCCGTCGACCGTCTCGGTGCGCCAGGCGAACCCCGGATCCCCGGGCCGGCTGCCCGGCGCCGAGTCGAACGCGACCGGCAACAGCACCCGGGCCAGCAGCAGCGTGGTGAGGAAGCCGTCGGTGTTGCCGCTGGCGGCAGCCGCCAGCAACTCCTCCTCCACCTCGTTCGCCGGCACGAACTCCGGCTCGACAGCCGGGCGGCTGGTTCCGCCGGTCGCCGGCTCGACGGGCGACCCCTCCGCGGGGACGTACGGAATCGTCTCGGTCTCCGGCGACGGGGCCGGCTCGTCCGACGGCGACGGCACGAACAACGACGTCGTCGGCTCGTCCGACGGCGACGGCACGAACAACGTCGTCGGCTCGTCCGCGACGGGGGCGAACAACGACGTCGTCGGCTCGTCCGCGACGGGGGCGAACAACGACGTCGTCGGCTCATCCACGGCCGGCGCGACCGACGGAGTGGCCGGCTCGTCCGCGACCGGCGCGAAGAACGACGTCGTCGGCTCGTCCGAGGGTGCCGGCGCGAACAGGGCCACCGTCGGCTCGGCCGGGGAGGGCACCGGCTCGAACAGCGATGTGGTGGGCTCCGAGACGGAGGACGCCGCCGGAGCGCCCGGCTGGTCCGGCGACGCCGACGGCGCGAACAGCGGCGTGGTCGGCTCGAACAGCGACACCGTCGGCTCGTCCGGGAACGTGGTCGGCTCGAACAGCGACACCGTCGGATCGTCCGGTCCGGTCGACACCGGTACCGCGTCCACCGGGACGGATGCCTCGGCCGTCGGCCGGATCGGCTCGAACACCGACGTGGCCGGCTCGGTGGCCGGGGACGACGACGGCGGGGTGGCGGCCGGCGGACGCGTCGCCGTCGTCTCCCCCGCCGACTCGGCCCGGTCGGAGCGCAACCCGGTCGCGAACGGCTCGGTGATCGGCGGCTCGCCGGCGAACGGGTCCGTGACCGACGGCTCGGTGACGAACGGGTCGGTGACCGCCGACCCGGTGGGGAACAGATCGGCGGCGAACGGCTCGGCCGGCACCGGCTCCGTGGCGAACGGCTCGGCGGTGAACGGCTCGGGCGCCCGGCGGTCGTCGGCCCGCGCGGGCTCGTCGACGTCGACGACCAAGGGTACGGACGGCTCGGTGGCCTCCGCCCAGGGTGCGGCGGGGCCGGTGGCGGCGTACCCCTCGGTGGCCGGCCCGGTCTCCGCGGGCGCGGTCAGGTCACGGGCCTCGATGACGGTGCCCTCGATGACGATCGGCGTGAAGTCGCGGCGCGGCGCGGGCGGACCGGACACCGGCTCGGCGATCGACGGCGGCAGCGTCTCGGCTTCCGCCGGCTCGTCGAGCGGGGTCCAGCCCGGCGCGTCGCGGTCGGTGAGCGGGCCGGCCCACCGGTCGGGCGCGGGCGGGCCGGAGTGCCGGCGGGGCAGCGTCCGGGGGGTGTCCTCGGGCGGGCGGGCCGGCTGGAACGGTGTGGTGGGTTCGGTCGGCCGCGGCGTCGGCTCGTCCGCCCCCACCCGGAACGCCCGGGTCTGGTCCTCGCGCACCGGCTCGTTCAGCGGACGGCGCCGCGGGAACGGTTGGCCGCCGGCGAACCGGGAGGGCGGCGTCGCCCGCTCGCCGGATCGTCGGGGGGCATCCAGCGGCGAGGGTCGCCGGGTCGCCCGACCCGAGGTGGGCTCGAAGAAGGAGCGGGCCGGCGGTGGGGCCGGTGGCTCGTCCGGCGCGGCGCGGCCGGCGGCGAACGGGTCCGGTTCGTCGGGCCGGCGACGCAGGTCGGTGAGCCAGCCGTCGAGCGCGTCGGTGTCGGGCCCGTCGCCCGCCACGGCGCGGCCGTGGTCCCCGGGCGCCGGGCGGCGGTGTGGCGCGGTCGGGACGCGGCGGCCCAGGAGGGGAACGGATCGCATCGGTACGGTCGCGGGTTCCTCGGCCTGCGCCACCCACCCACTGCGGCCGGGCGGGGCCGGGGACGGCGGTGTCGCGGCGGCGGGAACCGGGACGGACGGCGCCTCGCGGGCGGGTTCCGGGACGCCGAAGCGGGCGGGCGCGTCGCCGACGTCGCGGACCGGCCCGGGAGTGCTGTCGCGAACCGACCCCGGAGTGCTGTCGCGAACCGGTCCGGGAGTGCTGTCGCGGACCGGCCCGGGAGTGCTGTCGCGAACCGACTCGGGAGTGCTGTCGCGAACCGGACCGGGAGTGCTGTCGCGGACCGGACCGGGGACACCGTCACGGGCGGCCCGGGCGGCGCTCTCCACCCGCTCCAGGCGGGCTCGGGCGCCCATGGTCCGGCCGGGCAGCCGGACGTCGCCCCGGGCGAGCTGGGCGACGTACCACGCGGGCAGGTAACCCTCGATCGGCAGGCCCGGGTTGACCGCCAGCCACCACTCCTGGTTGGGCCAGCCGGCGGCCAGATCCGGGTACGCGACGCGGCGCGTGGCGCCAGCGTTCTCGCCCAGACTGGCGCGCAACGCGGCGGCCGAGGTGAACGCCAGCACGTGGGTGCGGCCCTCGGAGGTCCAGGTGCCCCACCCCGCGGTCGGGCCACCGGCGACCGGCAGCACCAGATCGACGCGGGTCAGGACGCGGAAGTACTGCTGCTGGTCCTGCGCCCGCAGCGCGTCCCGCATCGCCACCTCGGCCTCGGTGGCCGGCTCCCATCCGGTCACGGCCACCTCTCCTTCCGTGCACAGGCCACAGGCATCGCCTACAACCTACAAGGTGGTAACAAGATCACAATGGCTGGCCATCGACGGTCGGCCGTGGCGTCGGCGAGGCGCTAACATCCCGTTCCGGAGTCGACACGTTACGGAGGTCGTCGATGCCTCGGCCCCTCGCGCGCCCGACCGCGGTCGCGCTGGCGACCCTCCTCGTCTCCGGCCTGCCGGCGGCCCCGGCGGCGGCCCGCGCGCCGTCCGGCTGCGCCACGCCGCCCGCGCCGGCCCGTCCGGTGGCCGAGCAGCCGTGGCCCCAGACACGGTACGCGCCGGACCGGCTCGCCCCGCTCGCGACCGGCGCGGGCGTGGTGGTGGCGGTGGTCGACTCGGGGGTGGACCGCTCCCACCCGCAGCTCGCCGGCCAGGTGCTGGCCGGCACCGACTTCCTCGACCCGGGCGGGGACGGCACCCGCGACTGCGCCGGGCACGGCACCGGCGTGGCGAGCATCATCGCCGCCACGCCCCGGCCGGGCGTCGCGTTCCGAGGGCTCGCGCCGGGCGCGCGCATCCTGCCGGTACGGGTCAGTGAGCAGCAGGTGGTCGACGGGCGGGACTCGGGGCGTACGGTCGACGCGGCCGACTTCGCCCGGGCCGTCCGCTGGGCCGTGGACCACCACGCCGACGTGCTCAACCTCTCCGTCGTGCTGTACGCGGACGACCCGGCGGTGCGCGCCGCGATCGCCTACGCGGTGCGGCGGGACGTGGTGGTGGTGGCCGCCGCCGGCAACCTGCACGACAACGGCGACCCGCGGCCCTTCCCGGCCGCGTACGACGGGGTGCTCGGCGTCGGCGCGATCGGGCGGGACGGAACGCGCGCCGCCTTCTCCCAGACCGGCCCGTACGTCGACCTGGTCGCTCCGGGCAGCGAGGTGCTGATGGCGGCACCCCGGCAGGGCCATCGCCGGGCGGAGGGGACCAGTTACGCCACGCCGTTCGTGGCCGGCACCGCGGCGTTGCTGCGGCAGTATCGCCCCGGGCTGCACGCGGCCGAGGTCGCCGGGCGGATCGTGGCCGGCGCCGACCCGGCGCCCGGGCGGGGCGAGGGCTACGGCGCCGGGGTGCTCAATCCGTACCGCGCGGTGACCGAGTCGCCCGGCGGGGGGAGCACCCGACCCGAGCACGGGGCCGCGCTCCCGGCTGACCGGCCGGACCCGGCCGCGCTCGCCCGCCAGTCCCGCCGGGCCACGGCCCAGGACCGGGCGTTGCTGGTGGCCGGCCTGACCGGTGGCGCGGCGGCGCTCGTGGCGCTGCTGGCCGTGGTGTTGCCCCGGGGAGCACGCCGACGCTGGCACCCCGCCAACCCAGCCTGACCCACCCCACCCCACCCCACCTCACCCCCAGCGCCGATCTTGCGGTTGGCGCCCGGACGAAACGGGCAGGACACCCGAACCGGTGACCGAAAGTGCAAGATCGCGGAAGCGGGGCGGGACCCGGGGTCCGGGGTCGGGGGGTCGGGGGTCGGAGCGGGGACAGGGGTCGGCCCGGGTGACGGGCACCCGGGCCGCGCCCGGCTCAGTGGAACAGGTTGGCGTTGCGCTTCTCGGTGTCGAGGTAGTCGGCCGCGGAGTCCTCCACCGCGAGCTTGATGTCGCGCAGCATCGCCTGCATGTCCTGCGAGGCGGCCCGCCACCGGGCCTGTCGCTGCTCGTACGCCTCACGCGCCGCGCCGTTCCAGCTCGCCACCAGTGGTGCCGCGTCCCGTTCGAGCTGCCCGAGCTGGCTCTCGAGGGTGGTCAGCGCCCGTTGGATGTCGGCGCCGGCCTGATGCAGGGCGGCGAAGTTGACGACCAGCACACCGTGCTCCATGGGTTCGAATCCTTTCGATGATCTAGAGCGGCAGCTGGATGTCGCGGTTGGTGCCGGCCACCCGGCCGGCGGCCTCGGTGTCGGAGACGTCGTACTGGCGGCCGGCGGTGCGGATCGCGGTGGCGGTCTCGCGCAGTGCCCGTTGCAGGGTCGCCTGGTCCTGCGCCCACTGCTGCTTGACCTGCGCGAAGGAGCGCCCGCCGGCGCCTCGCCAGGCCTGCTGCAACACCTCCAGCTCGGCCATCAGGCCGCTGAGCATGGTTTGCAGCGACTGGTCGACCTGCTCGAACTTCGCGGCGGTCTGCTGCATCACCGCGGCTTCTGCCTGGGTCTGGGACATCCCGGACGTCACCTCGTTTCCTCGGTCGTGGCTGGCCACCGGCGTGACCACCGTGGACTCGTCGGCGCGGCGCTCGCGGCCGCCGGAGGGGGAGGGAGACGGCGGGCGCACACGCAACGATTTTCGTCGCTGACGGTAGCCGTCCCAGTCCGGTTCTGCTACCCCCCGGGCCTCCCCTGTGGACAACGACCCCACTACGATGTGCCACGGCGGCGTCGCCCGGCGGACCGGCGAGGAGGTGCGGTGACCGCGAGCACGACGGACCGGCCCGCGCCCGCGCCGGTGCCACCCCCACAGTGGAGGGTCCGACGGGTCCGCGCCGGACAGATCGTGACGACACAGGTCGCGGCCGCCGTGTTGGTGGCCGCCGTGGGGCGGGGTGTCGTGCCGACCGCCGTCGCACTGCTCGCCGCGGTGCTGCTGCTGCCCGCCGCGTGGGTCCGGTTCCGGGGCCGGTGGCTGCACGAGTGGCTCACCGTCGGCGCGGCGTACCTGAGCCGTCGCCGCGCCCTGCCGCCGGCGACCGATCCTTCGGCGCTGCTGGACCTGGTCGGGCCGGGCACGGTGGTGCACGCCGCGGAGCTGGCCGGCGGCCCGGCCGCGGTGCTGCACGACGCCGCCGGGCTGACCGCGCTGCTGGAGCTCGGCGACCCGGACGACCTGCTCGGCGACCGCACGCAGGCGCTGCCGGCACCGCCCGACCTGCTCCCGCCCGCCGGTCCGGAGAGCCCGCCGGTCCGGCTCCAACTGGTCTTCTCCGCCTCGCCCGCCCCGGTGCCGGCCGTCGCGTCCGGTCCGGCCGGGACGTCCTACCGACAGCTCACCGACGGCCGGCTGGCCGGCCGCGCCCGGGTGGTGCTGGCCGTACGGGTGCTGCGGGCCGACGGCTGGTCGGACGAGGATCTGCTGCGGGCGCTCTCCGGCACGGCCCGGCGGATCGTCCGCCGGCTCGGCCCGCTCGTCGGCCGGCCGCTGGGCGCACCGGCCGCGTTGCGGGTGATCGCCGAGCTGGCCCACCACGAGGCCGGTGCCCCGGTCCGGGAGTCCTGGCCGCTGCTCACCGTGGGTGGGCTGCCGCAGGCCACCTGGCGGCTGCGTCGCTGGCCGGATCCGCGCGGCGAGGCCGCCCGGGGGCTGGTGCCGCGGTTGCTGGCCGTGCCGGCCACCGCCACCACTGTCGCGCTCTGCGTCGGCCCCCGTGCCGATGCCGGGCCGCCCCCGACCGAGCTGACCGTCCGGGTGGCCGCCGGGAGCGCGGCGGAGCTGGCGGTCGCCGAACGGGCGCTCCGCCGGGTGGCCGGCGACGCGGGCGGGGAGCTGCGCCGCCTGGACGGCGAGCACCTGGCCGGGTTGGCCGCCACCCTGCCGCTGGCGGTGACCGGCGGCGGGGTGCCCCCGGCCGGGTCGCCGCCCGCCACGCTGGACCTGCCGGTCGGCGGCTCCGGCCTGATGGTGGGCGCCGACCGGCGCGGCGGCCCGCTCACCGTCCGCCTGTTCCGGCCGGCGACGACCCGGGTACTGCTGGTCGGCGGCGTGCCCGCCGCGCAGCTGCTCGTGTTGCGGGCGCTGGCGCTCGGCGCCCGGGTGGCGGTGCAGACCGCCCGGCCACGCGCCTGGGAGGCGTTCGCGCGGGGGGTCGGCGGGCCGGGCGACGCGGTGCCGCTGCTCCCGCCGGGGCGGCCGGTCGGTGGCGCGCCCGGCTCGGCGCTTCGGCCGTTGCTGCTGGTGGTCGACATCGGTCCGGTGCCGCCGGAGGCCGGCCCGGCGGCGGCCTGGCAGTCGGTGCTGGTGGTCCGCGACGAGCTGACCCCGGCGGACACCCCGGCGCTGGCCCGCGCCGATCTGGCCGTCCTCCAACCGCTCGACCGGGCCGAGGCCGAGCTGGCCGGCACCGCGCTCGGTCTCGGCGGTTCCGCCGACTGGCTCACCCGGATCCGCGACGACATGGTGGCGGTGGTCAACCGGCGGGCGCTGCGGTGGGCCCTGCTGTCGCCGACGCCTGTCGAGTCGCAGTTGGTCGGTCGTCCGGCCCGCCACTGAGGCGTGCACGCTTCCGCCGGTGGGGAGCGGCGTGGCACGATCCCGGCCATGGATTTCCTGAAGGGCCTTCTGATCCGGGTGGCGTCGACGGCGGTGGCCTTCTGGCTCGCCACGCTGCTCATCCCGGGCATCACGCTCGACTCCGGATCCGCCACCGAGACGGTGACGACGCTGGTCCTCGTCACGGTGATCTTCGGCGTGGTCAACGCGGTGCTCCAGCCGATCATCAAGACCGTGGGCTGCGGCTTCTACCTGCTCACCCTCGGTCTGATCGCCCTGGTGGTGAACGGCCTGCTCTTCCTGCTCACCAGCTGGATCGCCGGGGAGGCCGGGCTGCCCTTCCACGTGGACGGGTTCTGGCCGGCGGCGGTGCTCGGCGCGCTCCTCGTCGGCATCGTCACCTGGATCCTGGGCGCGGTCCTCGACCGCGACTGAGACCGCGACGCCCGCCCGGCGCTCCGACCGGGCGGGCAGGCCAGTACGCGGGAATTGGCTGGCGAACGGCTCCGGGGGCGGCACTAGCCTCGGCCGGGTGTTCACAGTGACGCGGGCCGACGGCTACCAGCTCAGCACCGATCCCGACCGGCTCGACCTGGGCCGCGTGCACACGTGGCTCGCCACGGACGCGTACTGGGCGCGGGGGCGGGACCGGGAGACGGTCGAGCGCGCCTTCGCCGGCTCGATCGGCTTCGGCGTCTACCGCCCCGACGACGGCCGGCAGGTCGCGGTCGGCCGGGTGGTGACCGACCGGGCCACGTTCGCCTGGCTCTGCGACGTCTACGTGGACCGGGCCGAGCGGGGCCGCGGGCTGGGCACCTGGCTGACCGCCGGCGTCCGCGACCACGTGGCCGAGCTGGGCGTACGCCGGATCATGCTGGCCACGCTGGACGCGCACGGCGTGTACGGCAAGCTCGGCTTCCGGCCGGTGGCGGCGGACCGGTACATGGAGCTGGACGCGCGGTGACACCGCTCACCAGAAAGGATCAAGAGCCGGTTTCACCACTTACGGTGGAGCGGTGAACCAGCTCCGCCTCGGCTATCTGTACGGCATCGGCGCGTACCTGCTCTGGGGTTTCTTCCCGATCTACCTGAAGCTGCTCCGGCCGGCCGGGCCGGTGGAGATCCTCGCCCACCGGATCGTCTGGTCGGTGGCGTTCGTGGCGTTGCTGCTGGCCGCGATGCGCCACGTCGGCTTCCTGCGGACGCTGGCCCGACGACCTCGGGCGCTGGCCGGCATCGCGCTCGCCGCCGCGCTGATCGCGGTCAACTGGGGCACCTACATCTACGGCGTGAACTCCGACCGGGTGGTGGAGACCGCGCTCGGCTACTTCATCAACCCGCTCGTCTCGGTGCTGCTCGGCGTGGTCGCGCTGCGGGAGCGGCTGCGCCCGGCGCAGTGGGCGGCGCTCGGCGTCGGCGCGCTCGCGGTGGCGGTGCTCACCGTCGACTACGGGCGGCTGCCCTGGCTGGCGCTGACGCTCGCGTTCAGCTTCGCCGGCTACGGCCTGGTCAAGAAGCGGCTCGGCCTGCCCGCCGCCGAGGGGCTCTTCGTCGAGTCGGCGGTGCTGGCGCTGCCCGCGCTGGCATACCTGGGCTGGTTGTCCGCGCGCGGCGACTCGACGTTCGGGCACGTCTCCGCCGGGCACACCGCGCTGCTGGTGCTGGCCGGCGCCGCCACCGCGATCCCGCTGCTGTTCTTCGCCGGCGCGGCCAACCGGCTGCCGCTGTCCACCGTCGGCATGCTGCAGTACCTGGCCCCGATCCTCCAGCTCGGCTGCGGCGTGCTGATCTTCCACGAGCCGATGCCCCCGGCCCGACTGGCCGGCTTCGCCCTGGTCTGGCTGGCCCTGCTGGTCTTCACCACCGACGCGCTGCGCCACACCCGCCACACCCGCGCCGCCGCCCGGGCCACCACCCCCTCACCCCCCACCCTTCTTCCGCGCTGATTCACGGAAAGCGTGGCCATTTCGCGCCGCATAGCCACTCTTTCCGTGAATCAGCGCGCGAGAGGGGTGGGGGGTGAGGGAGGGACTGTCAGCGGAGGTCGTAGGCGAGGATGGGGGTTTCGTCGCCGCGGAGGAGTTCCAGGCGTACCAGGTCGCCCTTGGTGAAGCGGGTGACGCCGGAGAAGCGCAGGTCGTCGCCGGGGGCGGCCAGCCAGGAGCCGATCTGCTCGGTCGCGCCGTCCGGGCCGTGCGCCACCAGCCGGAACGTGTACGCCTCGCGGTGCCCGGCCCGCCGGTCGTAACCGCAGTGCATGGTGACCTCGGTGCCCCACGGCGTCTCGGTCAACCCCACCTCGGCGTGCACCGGCGCGGTCCCGGCGACCGGCCGCATCGAGGTCAGCGCCACCGGCCGGGGAGCCGGCTCGGCCGGCGGCCGGATCAGAGTCACCCCGACGCCGGCCAGCACCGCCAGCACGGCGGCGGCCAGCACGGTCGACGCGTACCGTCGACGGGTGCGGGACCGGTCGCGGCGCTTGCGCGCCCGCGCGGCGTCGAGCAGCGCGGGCAGGCGCGAGGTCTCCGGCCCGACCTCCAGGAACTGCTCCAGCCCGGCCGGGTCGAGCCGGCCCAGCAGGCCGGGGAGCACGGCGATCTCGGCGACCGCCTCCCGGCACTGCCCGCAGCCGCCCAGGTGCCGCTCGTAGGCGGCGCGGTCGGCCGGGGCGAGGGCGCCCAGCACGTACGCGCCGTCGTCGTGCGCGAACTCGCAGCGGGTCATCCGGTCACCCCCATCTCGGCCAGCGCCAACCGTAGTGAGCGCAGCGCGTAGTGGGTGCGCGACTTCACCGTGCCCGGCGGTACGCCCAGCCGGGCGGCCGCCTCCGCCACCGACCGCCCCTGGTAGAAGCACTCGACCAGCACCTCGCGGTGGGTCGGGCTGAGCCGGTTGAGCGCCTCGGCCACCGTCCACGCCTCCACCGCGCGCTCCGTCTCGTCCACCGTCTCCGCGGTCTCCGGCAACTCGTCGGTGTAGACCTCACCGACCCGGGCCGAGCGCCGACGCCAGGCGTCGATGGCCAGGTTCCGGGCGGTGGTGAACAGCCAGGCGCGGACCGAGCCGCGGCGGGGGTCCAGCGACTCCGGGTGCCGCCAGGCCCGCAGCAGCGTCTCCTGCACCAGGTCCTCGGCGCGCGGCCGGTCGCCGTTGACCAGTCGCAGGGCGTGCGCGAACAGCGCGTCGGCGTGCTCGTCGTGCAGCGCGCGCAGCAGTTGGGCGTCGTGGTCGCTGATGGCGGTACCTCGCTTCCGGCGGCGGGGAGGCCGGTGACGCGTTCGCCCGTCCGGGCGGTTGCGTTCGCCCTTCCATACGTGCCGTGACGCCGAACGGTTCAGCCGCAGGTCAGGCCGGAGCTGTTCACATCCGGTTCACGTTCGGGCCGACGGCCGCTCACCACGTGCTGGCACCGTCCGGCAGGTACGCGCCCGGGCCGACCGCCCGGGTGCGCCGTCCGACGTCCGACCAGGAGGCTCCACCACATGAGCGACCGTCCTCGCCTGCTTCCGCTGCTGGGTGGCAACCGCCACGGCAGCCGCGACGCGATGACCTGTCTGTACCGGTGCGGCAACGCCTGCGACCACCCGGTGCCCAACTCTTCCGACAACCCGTACTTCGGCGACCTGGTCGACGCCGAGGTCTCCCGCCGCGGTGTGGTCCGGGCCGGCGCGGTCGGCGCGCTGGTGCTCGGCTTCGGCGGCACCGCCGCGGGCGCGCTCGCCGGAGCGGCGCCGGCCGTCGCCGCGCCCGCCACGCCGACCGCCCCGGGTACGGACGAGGCCGCCGCCGCGTTGGCCCGGCCGGGCAGCGGTGCGCTGACGTTCAAGCCGATCCCGCCGAACAAGCTCGACACGCTCGTGGTGCCGAACGGGTACGACCACGCCGTCGTGATCAAGTGGGGCGACGAGGTGGTCCCCGGCGCGCCCGCGTTCGACGTGCGTCAGCAGAGCGCCGCCGCCCAGGCCAAGCAGTTCGGCTACAACAACGACTTCGTCGGCGTGCTGCCGATCGACCGCAAGCGCGCGCTGCTCGTGGTCAACCACGAGTACACCAACGAGGACCTGATGTTCCCCGGCTTCACCAGCCAGGACGCGCTGACCGTGGAGCAGGTGCGGGTGGCGATGGCCGCGCACGGCATGTCAGTGGTGGAGCTGGAGCGGGTGGCGGACACCGGGCAGTGGCGGCCGGTACGGCGTGGCCGGCGCGAGTACAACCGTCGGGTCACGGCGCTGGCCACGAAGTTCGAGCTGACCGGCCCGGCCGCCGGCTCGGCGTGGCTGCGGACCGCCGCCGACCCGAAGGGCCGGACCGTCGTCGGCACGCTGAACAACTGCGCCGGCGGCGTCACCCCGTGGGGCACCGTGCTCTCCGGTGAGGAGAACTTCAACCAGTACTTCGTCGGCGGCGACGGCGCGCCGGAGGAGCTGAAGCCGAAGCTGGCCCGCTACGGCATCCCCACCGACGTGCGCTACCCGAGCGGCAGCCGCAAGTGGGACCGTGCCGACGAGCGGTTCGACCTGGCGAAGCACCCGAACGAGGCGCACCGGTTCGGCTGGGTCGTCGAGATCGACCCGTTCGACCCGCAGGCCCGGCCGCGCAAGCACACCGCGCTGGGCCGGGTGAAGCACGAGGGCGCGAACGTCATCGTGGCCCGCAGCGGGCACGTGGTCGCCTACATGGGCGACGACGAGCGCTTCGACTACCTCTACAAGTTCGTCTCGGACAAGAAGTTCATGCCGGGCAACTCCTGGGTGGCCCGTAAGCACAACCTGACGCTGCTGGAGTCCGGCACGCTCTACGTCGCCACGTTGACCGGCGACAGCCCGGCCGGTGAGATCGACGGCACCGGCACGCTGCCCGCCGACGGCGGCTTCGCCGGCCGGGGTCGGTGGATCAAGCTGGTCAGCGGCAACCGCTCGTACGTCGACGGGATGACCGCCGCCGACGTGCTCACGTTCACCCGGCTGGCCGGCGACAAGGTCGGTGCGACCAAGATGGACCGTCCCGAGGACGTCGAGCCGAGCCTGCTCACCGGCAAGGTCTACGTGGCGTTGACAAACAACTCCGACCGGGGCAAGGCCGGCAAGGCGCCGGCCGACGAGGCGAACCCGCGCAACGCCAACAAGCACGGGCAGATCCTGGAGCTGGTCGAGGAGCGCGGCGACCACACCGGCGAGGCGTTCACCTGGTCGCTGCCGATCGTCTGCGGTGACCCGGCCGACGCCTCGACGTACTTCGCCGGGTACGACAAGACGAAGGTCTCGCCGATCTCCTGCCCGGACAACGTCGCGTTCGACGCCACCGGCAACCTCTGGATCTCGACCGACGGCAACGCACTGGGCAGCAACGACGGCCTGTTCGCCACAGCTGTCGAGGGCCCGGAGCGGGGGCACCTGAAGCAGTTCCTCACCGTGCCGCTCGGCGCGGAGACCTGCGGCCCGTTCGTCACCCGGGACAACCGGTCGGTGTTCGTGGCCGTGCAGCACCCGGGTGAGATCTCCGGCGCGACGGTGGAGAACCCGGCCTCCACCTGGCCGGACGGCGACTTCGCCAAGCCCGGCGTGGTGGTCACCTGGCGCCTCGACGGCGGCCCGGTCGGCAGCTGAGCCAACCCCGGGGCGGGTCCGGCGCTGGACCTGCCCGCTGACGGGCCACCATCCGCCTCCGGTTGGTGGCCCGTTCAGTTCTCGGTGGCGATCCCGTCGGCGATGGCCCGCGCGGCGGTGAGCAGCTTCGCCCGCACCACCCG
The DNA here is from genome assembly GCF_044391475.1 of Micromonospora sp. NPDC018662. Taxonomy (NCBI): domain Bacteria; kingdom Bacillati; phylum Actinomycetota; class Actinomycetes; order Micromonosporales; family Micromonosporaceae; genus Micromonospora; species Micromonospora sp. NPDC018662. The sequence goes on along the minus strand of NZ_JBISAC010000001.1, from coordinate 578,631 downwards.
CGCCGAGGTCATCATCTCGCTGGCCGGCAACGCGCAGGCCAGCACCACCCGCCGTTCGATGTCCTTGTCCGGGGCGACCAGCACCGCGGCGCACGCCACGCCCTGCCGGAACTGGCCCAGCTCGAGCTGCATGCCGCGCCGGTCGCCGGCGGCCAGGTCGGCCTCGAACGCCTCGACCGTGGTGAGCGTGGCGGTGGTGAACGGCCGCATGCCGTATTCCCGCAGGTAGCGGAAGCGCTGCTCGGCGGTGAGCGTGGCGAGCAGGCTCTTGCCGAGCGCGGTGGCGTGGGCGCCCTCGTCGAAGCCCGGCACCAGATCCTCCAGGTACGGCGAGCGCGGCCCCTCGGCGCACGCGGTCACCGCCACCTGCCCGCCCACGAAGCGGCCGAGGTAGTGGCTCCAGCCGGTGTCCGCCGCGGCCCGACGCAACGCCTCACCGACCGCGGGCGGGCCCCGGAACGCGGTGACCAGCTCGCGGTAGCGGTCGGCGATCTCCAGGCCGACGATGTACGTCCCGTCCTCGCGCCGGATCACGTAGCCCTCGTACGCGAGCGTGCGCACCAGGTGGTAGGTGGTGGCGACGGTCAGCTCGCAGCGGCGGGCGATCTGCTTCACGGTGAGGCCCCTCGGCGCACGGCCGACCGACTCGAGCACTCGAAGCGCGCGGGAGACGCTGCGGATCAGGTCCGAAGGTTCCGCCAGAGGGTCGCGCACAACCACCTCCGCCGCCGGGGACTTACACCATATGAAAAAAGGTCCGAGTGCGAAATGCCTGTTCGGGTCGAGGATGTCAGATCACCGGGCACAGAACGTGCATCGACAGACACGATCAGCAGCGAAAACTCGGCCGGCGTAGGTTAGCCGGCAATGACCGAAACTCTTTCGCAAACCGCCCGTCCGGCGGCCGGCCGGCCGGTCCGGGTCGGTGCCGGCGCCACCGTCACCACGATCGCCTGTGTCCTGCCGGTCTTCCTGGTCGGCGGTCTCGCCGTGCAACTCGGCGACGAACTGCGCTTCAGCCCGGCCGGGCTGGGCCTGGCCGTCTCGGTCTACTTCGGCATCAGCGCGCTCGCGTCGGTGCCCTCCGGCGCCCTGGTCGAGCGGTACGGGCCGGCCCCGGTCGCCCGCGCCGCGATCGTGCTCTCCGCCGGCTCGCTGCTGGCCGTGGCCGGTCTGGCTCGGTCGTACCCGACGCTGGTGGCGCTGCTCGCGCTCAGCGCCGCCGCCAACGCACTCGGCCAGCTCGCCAGCAACGCCGCGCTGGCCGAGCACGTGCCCGCCCACCGGCAGGGGCTCTCGTTCGGCGTGAAACAGGCAGCCATTCCGCTCTCCACGCTGCTGGCCGGCGCGGCGGTACCCACGGTCGCGTTGACCGCCGGCTGGCGCTGGGCGTTCGTGGCGGCTGCCGGGGCTGCGCTGGCCGCGCTGCCGGCCGTACCCCGGTCCGGTCGGGACCGGCGGACCCGCTCCGCCGCCACCGGCCGGGGCGGCGGCCGGGCCGCGCTGGTGGTGGTCGGGCTGGCCGCGACGCTGGCGGCCGGCGCGGCGAACGCGTTGGGCACGTTCCTGGTCGACTCGTCGGCCGGGCGAGGGCTCTCCCCCGGCCTGGCCGGCCTGACGCTGACGCTGGGTAGCGCGGTGTGCGTGTCCGCCCGGGTCGGCGTGGGGTGGCTGGCCGACCGGCGGGCCGGCGGGCACGTCGGCGTCGTCGCCGGGCTGCTGGTGTCGGGCTCGGTGGGGCTGGTCCTGCTCGCGGTGGCCGGCCCGGTGCCGCTGGTCGCCGGCGTGGTGCTCGGCTTCGGCCTGGGCTGGGCCTGGCCGGGGCTGCTGACCTTCGCGGTGGTCCGGCTGCACCCGCAGGCTCCGGCCGCCGCCACCTCGATCACCCAGACCGGCGTGTACGCGGGCGGCTGCCTGGGCCCACTGGGTCTCGGGGCGCTGGCCGGCGCGGCCGGCTACCCGGCGATGTGGCTGACCGCGGCCGGAGCCATGCTCCTCGCGGCCCTGCTCATGCTCCTGGCCGCCCGCCTGCTGTCCCGCCCGGCCTGATCCCTGCCCGCCGCACGACACACGCCGCTGGGCCGCTGGGCCGCTGGGCCGCTGGGCCGCTGGGCCGCTGGGCCGCTGGGCCGCTGGGCCGCTGGGCCGCTGGGCCGCTGGGCCGCTGGAGGAAGATACTGCATCGGACGGTTATGACAAGGGGTCATATTTATGACCGTGAGGTATATGCCTCAATCGCAGCCTGTTGCTGGCTGAGACTACGTTCGGTAACGGTCGGGGGACAGCGCCGGCGTCCGCCGGCCGCCCGGACATCGCGTTCGCCCGGCGACCGCAACCGGGTCAGCTGGTGCGGTCGGCGATGTAGTCGCAGAGGGATTCCAGGGCGCGGCGTGCCGGGCCCTCGGGGAGCGGGGTCAGGCGGGCGCGGGCGTCCTCGGCGTAGCTGCGCACCGTCTCCCGGGCGCGCTTGAGCGCCGGGGACTCGCGGAGCAGCGTGAGCGCCTCGGCGTGCAGCGCGTCGTCGACCAGCGGGCCGGTCGCCAGGATCTCCCGCAGTCGCACGCTGGCGGCGTCCGAGTCGTCGCCGGCGAGCGCGTACAGCACCGGCAGGGTGGGCACGCCCTCGCGCAGGTCGGTGCCGGGCGTCTTGCCGGACTGCACCGACTCGCTGGCGATGTCCAGCAGGTCGTCGGAGAGCTGGAAGGCGACGCCGATGATCTCCCCGTATCCGGCCAGGGCCTCGATGTGCGCGGCGGGCGCGCCACCGAACATGCCGCCGAAGCGGGCCGAGGTGGCGATCAGCGAACCGGTCTTCTCGGCGATCACGTGCAGGTAGTGCGCGACCGGATCGGTGCCGCGCGGGCCGACCGTCTCGGCGATCTGGCCGTGCACCAGGCGGGCGAACGTGCGCGCCTGCAACCGGACCGCCTCCGGGCCCAGGTCGGCTGCGATGTCCGCGGCCCGCGCGAAGAGGAAGTCGCCGACCAGGATGGCCACCGAGTTGGTCCAGCGGGCGTTGGCGCTCGGCGCGCCCCGCCGCACGGCCGCCTCGTCCATCACGTCGTCGTGGTAGAGCGTCGCCAGGTGGGTGAGCTCCATCACCACCGCCGCCGGAACCACCTGCGCGGCGTCCGGATCGCCGAACTGGGCGCCCAACGCCACCAGCAGCGGCCGGAACCGCTTGCCACCGGCCTCCATCAGGTGTCGGGCCGCCTCGGTGACCAACGGGTCGGCGCTGGCCACGCTGGCGCGCAGATCCGCCTCGACCCGGTCGAGCACGCCCAGCACGGACGCTTCGACGCGCGGGTCGGCGAGGTGCAGGCCGAGCGCGCCGAACTGACCTGAACGCTCGCCAGCCGGGTTCACCACGTCTTCAACCATGCCACACCCGTTCGACCTGCTCGGTGAGGGGGATACGGACCGGGGGCCGGCACGCCACGGCGTACCGGCCCCCGGGTGGAACCGCTTCCGTCATCGGACGAATTCGGCGGCACCGGTGGTCAGGTCCAGCAGGGGACCGGGGACCACCCCGAGGACCAACGTGGCGAGCACGCCGATCATCAGGGCCGCCGAGGTGAGCGCGCCCGGCACGGTCACCGTCGGGGTCGCCTCACCCGGCTCCGACAGCCACATCATCACCACGACCCGCAGGTACGGGAACGCCAGCACCATGCTGGTCAGCACACCGGCGATCACCAGCCAGGTCTGGTCGGCCTCCAGCGCCGGGCCGAAGACCGCGAACTTGCTGGTGAATCCGCTGGTGAGCGGGATGCCGGCGAACGCCAGCAGGATGAACGTGAAGATCGCCGCGAAGAACGGCGAGCGGCGGCCCAGCCCGGCCCAACGGGACAGGTGGGTGGCCTCGCCGTCGGCGTCCCGCACCAGCGTCACCACGGCGAACGCGGCGAGCACCGAGAAGCCGTACGCGGCCAGGTAGAACATCGTGCCGGACAGCCCCTCCTTGCTGGGGGCCAGCACACCCACCAGCAGGTAGCCGGCGTTCGCGATCGACGAGTATGCCAGCAGCCGCTTGATGTCCGTCTGGGTGACCGCCAACACGGCGCCGACCAGCATGGTCAGCACCGCCACCACACCGATCACCGGCGTGAAGTCCCAGGAGGCCCCGGCGAACGCGACGTGGAACGCCCGCAGCAGCGCGCCGAACGCGGCGACCTTCGTGCAGGCGGCCATGAAGCCGGTCACCGGCGTCGGCGCGCCCTGGTAGACGTCCGGCGTCCAGACGTGGAACGGCGCGGCGGCGGCCTTGAAGAGCAGGCCGATGGCGAGCAGCGCCATGCCGGCGAAGAGCAGCACCTGGCTGGACGAGGACTGGCCGACCGCGGCGTGCACGGTGGCGAAGTCGACGCCGGCGCCACGGCCCGGGATGCCGGACGTGAAGCCGTAGATCAGGGCGACGCCGAACAGGAAGAACGCCGAGGCGTACGCGCCGAGCAGGAAGTACTTCATCGCGGCCTCCTGGCTCAGCAGCCGCCGGCGGCGGGCCAGCGCGCAGAGCAGGTAGAGCGGCAGCGAGAAGACCTCGAGCGAGATGAACATGGTCAGCAGGTCGTTCGCCGCCACGAAGATCAGCATGCCGCCGATCGCGAACGTGATCAGCGGGTAGACCTCGGTGGCCCCGCCGACGCCGTCGGCCTGCTTCCGGTCCTCGGGCGACTCGGCGGTGACCGCCGCGTGCGCCACGAACGCGCCGCCCCGCTCCACCGTGCGCTCGCCGACGAGCAGCAGCGCCATCACGGCCAGGACCAGGATGGCGCCCTGGAGGAAGAGCGTCGGCCCGTCCACCGCGATCGCGCCGCCGGCGGTGACCAGCCGGGCGTCGGACTTCAGGATCACCATGGTGATCGCGGCCAGCGCCGCCACCAGGGCGAGCGCGAGCTGCACCGCGTTGCGCAGCCGGCGCGGCACGAACGCCTCGACCAGGACGCCCAGCAGGGCGGCCCCCAGCATGATCAGGATCGGAGCGAGCGCCGCGTAGTCGATCGACGGCAGCTTGAGCTCGGTCATTTTGCGGCCTCCTGGACGCTTCCGACCTCAGGGGCGGGATCGGACTTGCCGACGTCCTGCATGGTCGCCTGGACGGCGGGGTTGATGACATCGGTGACCGGCTTGGGATAGAAGCCGAGCAGCACGATCAGCGCGATCAACGGCGCGACGACGACCTTCTCGCGCAGGCTGAGGTCCCGACGCATGCCCTCGACCTCGGTGAGCGCCGGGTTCAGCGTGCCCTGGGTGGTCCGCTGCACCATCCACAGCACGTACGCCGCCGCCAGGATGATGCCGAGCGTGGCGATCACCGCGACCGGCTTGTTGACCGTGAACGTGCCGATCAGCACCAGGAACTCGGAGACGAATGGCGCCGTACCGGGCAGTGCCAGCGAGGCCAGACCGGCGAAGAAGAGCACACCCGCCAGCACCGGCACCAGCTTGCCCGCGCCGCCGAAGTCGCTGATCAACGCCGAGCCGCGCCGGGCGATCAGCATGCCGACCACCAGGAAGAGCAGGCCGGTGGCGAGACCGTGGTTGAGCATGTAGAGCACCGCGCCGGTGCCGGCCTGGGTGGTGAACGCGAAGATGCCCACGCCGATGAAGCCGAAGTGCGCGATCGAGGTGTACGACACCAGCCGCTTCAGGTCGTTCTGCCCGACCGCCAGCAGCGCCGCGTAGATGATGCCGATCACGCCGAGCGCCAGTGCGTACGGCGCGAACCAGCGGGACGCCTCCGGGAACAGCGGCAGGCAGTAGCGCAGGATCCCGAACGTGCCGACCTTGTCCAGCACGCCGACCAGCAGCGCCGCCGCACCGGCCGGGGCGGCACCACCGGCGTCCGGCAGCCAGGTGTGGAACGGGAAGAACGGCGCCTTGATCGCGAACGCGAGGAAGAAGCCGAGGAACAGCCAGCGGGCGGTGTTGGTGGCGAACTCCGCCTGGCTCAGCGTCTGCCAGTCGAACGTCTTCCCGCCGACCACCCAGAGGCCGATCACCGCGGCCAGCATGAACAGGCCGCCGACCAGCGAGTAGAGGAAGAACTTCACCGCCGCGTACTGCCGCTGGTGGCCGCCGTAGCTGCCGATCAGGAAGTACATCGGCACGAGCATGACCTCGAAGAACACGTAGAACAGGAAGACGTCGGCGGCGGCGAAGACGCCGATCATCGTGCACTCGAGGACGAGCAGCAGCGCGAAGTAGACAGGCACCGAGCGCTTCGACGACTCGGCGTCGTGCCACGACGCCAGGATCACCAGCGGCACCAGGATCGCGATCAGCATCAGCATGACCAGCGCGATGCCGTCCACCTCGAAGGTGAACCGCACACCCCAGTTCGGGATCCACGCGTACGACTCGCGGAACTGGAACCGGTCACCGCCGGCGGAGAAGGCGAACCACATCACCACCGACAGCACCAGCACCAGCAGCGACCAGCCGAACGCCACCAGCTTGGCCAGGTCCGGCCGCCGACGTGGCAGCAGGGCCACCACCAGCGCGCCGACCAGCGGCGCCACGGTCAGCACCGAGAGGAACGGGAAGTTGGACATTATTCGGCCTTACCTCCGTCGTGACTGCGTGGCCCGCCGGCGGGGGCGGCCGCGTTGCTGTCGATCACGCCAGCCACCCCGCCTGCACCGCCAGGAACGCCGCCACCACGAGCAGCGCGCCGGTCAGGATCGAGGTCGCGTACGACCGCACGAAGCCGGTCTGCAGCCGCCGGAGCCGGCCCGAGCCCCCGCCCACCGCGGCGGCCAGGCCGTTGACCAGCCCGTCGACGCCCCGGTTGTCGAGGAAGACGAGCGCCCGGGTGAGGAAGATGCCCGGCTTCTCGAAGACCGCCTCGTTGACGGTGTCCGTGTAGAGGTTCTTGCGGGCGGCGGTGACCAGCACGCCGGCCGGCTGCGGCTCGGTGGCGGTGCCGTTGCGGAACAGGAACCAGGCCAGCCCGGCACCGAGCACCGTGATCAGGATCGAGAAGACGGTGATCAGGGCGTGCGGGAGTACGGCGTGGGCCTCGCCACCGGTCTCCTCGCCGAGCACCGGGGTCAGCCAGGACACCACGCCGTCGTTCAGCGTCATCAGGCCACCGGCCACCACCGAGCCGGCGGCGAGCAGGATCAGCGGGATCGTCATGAGCTTCGGCGACTCGTGCGGGTGCTCGATGTCCTCGGTCCACCGCTTCGGACCGTGGAACGTGAGCACGAAGAGCCGGGTCATGTAGAACGCGGTGAGCCCGGCGCCGAGCAGCGCGGCCATGCCGAACAGCCAGGCCGTCCAGCCCTCCCGCTCGAACGCGGACGCGATGATCGGTTCCTTGGAGAAGTAGCCGGAGAGCGGCGGGATGCCGATGATGGCCAGCCAGCCCATCATGAACGTCAGCCAGGTGACCTTCATGTACTTCGACAGCCCACCGAAGCGGCGGATGTCCACCTGGTCGTTCATCCCGTGCATGACGGAGCCGGCGCCGAGGAACATGTTGGCCTTGAAGAAGCCGTGCGCCAGCAGGTGGATGATGGCCAGCGCGTACGCGCCGCCGCCGAGGCCGACGCCGAGGAACATGTAGCCGATCTGGCTGACCGTGGACCAGGCCAGCACCCGCTTGATGTCGTCCTTCGCCACGCCGATGACGCAACCCATCAGCAGCGTGAGCGCGCCGACGCTGACCACCACGAGCTGGAGCGTCTCGTTGGCCGAGAAGATCGGGTTGGAACGGGCGATCAGGTAGACGCCGGCGGTGACCATGGTGGCCGCGTGGATGAGCGCCGACACCGGGGTCGGGCCCTCCATCGCGTCCGGCAGCCACGCCTGGAGCGGGAACTGGCCGGACTTGCCGGCCGCGCCCAGGAGCAGCAGCAGGCCGAGCACCAGCACGGTGGTGGAGGTCAGCGAGCCGACCCCGTTGAACACCTCGTCGTACTGGGTCGTGCCCAGCATGGCGAACATGACGAAGATGCCGATGGCCAGGCCGGCGTCGCCGACCCGGTTCATCAGGAACGCCTTCTTGCCGGCGGTGGCCGCGCTCGGCCGGCCGTACCAGAAGGAGATCAGCAGGTACGACGCCAGGCCGACGCCCTCCCAGCCGAAGTAGAGCATCACGTAGTTGTTGCCGAGCACCAGCAGCAGCATCGCGGCGACGAACAGGTTGAAGTACCCGAAGAACCGCCGCCGGCCCTCGTCGTGCGCCATGTACTCGACGGCGTAGAGGTGGATCAGGAAGCCCACCCCGGTGATCAGCAGGACGAACACCGCGGCCAGCGGGTCGAAGAGCAGACCGAAGTCCACCTTCAGGTCGCCGACCGTGATGAACTGCCAGAGGCTCTGCTCGACCTGCTTGTTCTCCAGGCCGCGCAGCTGGAAGAAGTAGGTCAGGCCGAGCACGAAGGCGGCGCCGATGGCCGCCACGCCCAGCCAGTGGCCCCAGCGGTCCGCCCGCTTGCCGAGCAGCAGCAGGACCGCCGCGCTGACCAGCGGGATCGCCACCAGCAGCCAGACGCTGCCCAGCAGCCCGCCGGCTTCCGCGAATTCCACAGTCTGTTCCACGACTGGCCCCTCAGTACTTCAGCAGGTTGGCGTCGTCGACGCTGGCCGAGCGCCGGGTCCGGAAGATCGCCATGATGATCGCGAGCCCGACCACTACCTCGGCCGCCGCCACCACCATCACGAAGAACGCCATGATCTGGCCGTTCAGGTCGCCGTTGATCCGGCTGAACGTGACCAGGGTCAGGTTGGCCGCGTTGAGCATCAGCTCGACGCACATGAACAGCACGATCGCGTTGCGGCGGACCAGCACGCCGACGGCGCCGATGGTGAACAGCACCGCCGCGAGGATCAGGTAGTAGTCCGGGGTCATTTGTCAGTCCCCTTCAATGCGGTCTCCTCGGCCGTCAGCTCGCGCACCGGCATGATCTCCGAGATGCCGCGGTCGGTCAGCCGGCCGTCCGGCAGGCGGGCCGGCGTCGCCACCGAGGAGGAGGTGGCGAAGACGCCCGGACCGGGCTTCGGGCCGGGGTAGTTGCCGGGCCGGAACCGCGCCTTCATGGTGGCGACCTGGTCCATCTTGTCCTCCTTGCGCCGCTCCACGTGCGCCAGCACCATCGCGCCCACCGCGGCCGTGATCAGCAGCGCCGAGGTCAACTCGAAGGCGAAGACGTACTTGGTGAACAGCAGCCGGGCGATGCCCTGCACGTTGCCCTCGGCGTTCGCCTGGTCGAGGCCGACCGCCTGGACGCCGTTCAACGCGCGGGAGAGCCCGGTGCCGACCAGGCCGGCGAAGCCGAGCCCGAGCACCACCGCGGCGACCCGCTGGCCGCGCAGTGTCTCGATCAGCGAGTCGGACGCGTCCCGGCCGACCAGCATCAGCACGAACAGGAAGAGCATCATGATCGCGCCGGTGTAGACGATGATCTGCACCATGCCGATGAACGGCCCGGCCTGGAGCACGTAGAACACGCCCAGGCAGAGCATGGTCAGCACCAGCCAGAGCGCGGAGTGCACCGCGTTGCGGGCCCAGACCATGCCGAGCGCCCCGATCAGGGCCAGCGGGGCGAGGATCCAGAACGTGACCTCCTCACCCCCGGTCACGTCGCCCGCCGCGGCGAGCACCGTAGAAGTGGTCATGCCCCTGCTCCCTTGCCCGCCTCGGACCGCTGCGCGGCCTGCTCGGCGCCGGGGAAGGTCACGCCGGGGTGCTCCTCCACCTGGTACCGGCCCGGGCCCATCGGCGAGTGCTCGGCGCCGGCCGAGGTGCCCGGGTTGGTCAGCGCACCGACGTAGTAGTCCTTCTCGCTGTCGCCCAGCCGCATCGGGTGTGGCGGCTGCTCCATGCCTTCGAGCAGCGGCGCGAGCAGCTGCTCCTTCGTGAAGATCAGGTCCTGCCGGTTGTCCCGGGCCAGCTCGTACTCGTTGCTCATGGTGAGCGAACGGGTCGGGCAGGCCTCGATGCAGAGCCCGCAGAAGATGCACCGGGCGTAGTTGATCTGGTAGGTGCTGGCGTACCGCTCACCCGGGGAGAAGCGCTGCTCCTCGGTGTTGTCGCCACCCTCCACGTAGATCGCGTCGGCCGGGCAGGCCCACGCGCACAGCTCGCAGCCGATGCACTTCTCCAGCCCGTCCGGGTGCCGGTTGAGGATGTGCCGCCCGTGGTAGCGCGGCGCCGAGACCGGCGGCTTGAACGGGTAGTCGGTGGTGACGACCTTCTTGAACATGTGCGAGAAGGTGACCCCGAAGCCCTTGAACGTTCCGGTGATCGCGCCCACGTCACACCTCCCTGGACTCGGAGCCGGCGACGACGTTGGCCGGCTCCCGCTCGGCGACCACGCGCCTGGTACGCGGGCTCGGCGGAACCTGAAGATCCATCGGTGGCAGCGGGAAGCTGCCGTACGGCCGGCTGTCCACCTGCTCCTGGGGCGGCGGCGTCGGCTGCTTCTTCCGGCTCGGCCAGAAGAGCGTGGCCAGCAGCAGCACGCCCGCGCCGATGGCGGTGACGAGCAGCCGGTCCCGGGTCTGCCAGTCCTCGATCGAGCGGAGCCCGGCAAGCACCAGGATCCAGACCAGGTTGATCGGCAGCAGCACCTTCCAACCGAAGCGCATGAACTGGTCGTACCGGAGCCGCGGCAGCGTGCCGCGCAGCCAGACGAACACGAAGACCAGCAGGATCACCTTGCCGAAGAACCACAGCATCGGCCACCAACCCTCGTTGGCGCCCGACCACAGCGTGATCGGCCAGGGGGCCCGCCAGCCGCCGAGGAACAGCGTGGTGGTGACCGCGGACATGGTCACCATGGCGACGTACTCGGAGAGCATGAAGAGCGCGAACTTCAGCGAGCTGTACTCCGTCATGAAGCCCGCGACCAGCTCCGACTCCGCCTCCGGCAGGTCGAACGGCGCCCGGTTGGTCTCGCCGACCATGGCGATGAAGAAGATGATGAAGCTGGGCAGCAGCAGGATCGCGTACCAGCCGGGGGTGGGCAGGTCGAACCCGCCGATGCTGAGCTGCGTGCCGTTGGCCTGCTTGGCGACGATCCCGCTGGTCGACATCGTGCCGGCGGTCATGAAGACCGCCACGATGCTGAGCCCCATGGCGACCTCGTACGAGATCATCTGGGCGCTGGAGCGGAGACCACCGAGCAGCGGGTACGTCGAGCCGGAGGCCCACCCGCCGAGCACGATGCCATAGACGCCCATCGAGGAGCAGGCCAGGATCACCAGCACCGCCACCGACACGTCGGTGACCTGCAACGGCGTCCAGTGGCCGAAGATGCTCACCTTCGGGCCGAACGGGATCACCGACAGCGCGGTGACCGCGGAGATCACCGAGATGGTCGGCGCGAAGAAGAAGACCACCTTGTCGGCGGCGCGCGGGAGGATGTCCTCCTTGAACGCCATCTTCAGGCCGTCCGCGAGCGTCTGGAGCAGGCCGAACGGGCCGACCTGGTTCGGGCCGGGGCGCACCGCCATCCGGCCCACCACCCGCCGCTCGAACCAGACGCCGAGCAGCGTGGCCAGCAGGCCGAACGCGAACGCGAAGACGATCTTCCCGAGGACCAGCCACCACGGGTCCTTGCCGAAGTCGGCCAGCGTCGGGTCCTGCGCCGCGAGATAGACCGCGTTCACTGGTGTGCACCCCCTGCGTTGAGGAGCGGACCCGGCCGTGCGGCGGCGTCCGCGGCGACACGTCCGGCCGGTACGGCCGGCCCGTCGGTAGAGCCCGCGGTCACCTTCACGACGTGACCGGACGTCGCGCCGAGGCTGCGTCGCACGGTCGAGCCGGGTGAGTTGGTCGGCAGCCAGACGACGCCGTCCGGCATCTCGGTGATCGCCGCCGGCAGGGTGACCGCGCCGCGGTCGGTGCCGACCGTGACCGGGTCGCCGTCGGCCACGCCGAGCGCCTCGGCGGTGCCCTTGCCCAGCCGGACGACCGGCAGGCGGGCGGTGCCGGCGAGGTGCTCGTCGCCGTCGGTGAGGCTGCCCAGGTCGACGAGCTGGTGCCAGGTCGCCAGCACGGCCTCGCCCGGGCCGGGCTGCGGCACGGCGGCCGGCTCGACCGAGGGAGCGGACGGCCGCTCGGTGCGGGTCCGCGGCAGCGCGCCCAGCTCGCGGCGCACGCTCAGCACGTCGCCGGCGCCGAGCCGCACGTCGAGCTGCGCGGCGATCGCGTCCAGCACCCGGCCGTCGGTCATCGCGCCGGTGTCCAGCACCCGCTCGAAGGTCCGCAGCCGGCCCTCCCAGTCCAGGAAGCTGCCGGCCTTCTCGACCACCGGCGCGACCGGGAAGACCACGTCGGCCCGGCGGGCCACCGCGCTCATCCGCAGCTCCAGGCTGACCAGGAACGGCACCGCGTCCAGGGCCGACTCGGCCAGGCGCGGGTCGGCCAGGTCGGCCGGGTCGACGCCGGCCACCACCAGCGCGCCGAGCTTGCCGTCGGAGGCCGCGGCGAGGATGCCGTCGGTGTCGCGGCCGGCCTGGCTGGGGATCACCCCGGCCGGCAGGTCCCACGCCTCGCCCAGCTCCGCGCGGGCGGCCGGCTCGGTGACCACCCGGCCGCCGGGCAGCAGGTTGGGCAGGCAGCCCGCGTCGACCGCGCCGCGGTCACCCGCGCGCCGCGGCACCCAGGCCAGCCGGGCACCGGTACGCCGGGCCACGTCCGCCGCCGCCGACAGGCCGCCGGGCACCGCGCCCAGCCGCTCGCCGACGATCAGGATCGCGCCCGGCTGTCCCAGCGCCTCGGCCACCGTGGCGTGCTCGGCCAGCACGCTGGCCTCCTCGCCCGGCACCACCCGGGCCAACTTGGCCCCGAGCTTCTCCAGGCCGCGGGTCGCGAACGGCGCGATCGCGTACACCGTGAGCGTCTTCTTCAGGTACGCCTTGCGCAGCCGCAGGAAGAGGATCGGGCACTCCTCCTCCGGCTCCAGGCCGACCAGCACCACCGCGGGCGCGTTCTCCACGTCCGCGTAGGTCACGTCGGTGACCCCGGCGACGCTGCTGGCCAGGAAGTCGGACTCCTCGCGGGAGACCGGGCGGGCCCGGAAGTCGATGTCGTTGGTGTGCAGCGCCACGCGGGCGAACTTCGCGTACGCGTAGGCGTCCTCGACGGTGAGCCGGCCGCCGGTCAGCACCGCCGTGCCGGTGCCGGCGTCGCGGGCCGCGCGCAGCCCCTCGGCGGCCCGGGTGAACGCCTCGCTCCAGGACGCCTCGCGCAGCTCACCGGTCTTGTCGTCGCGCACCAGCGGGGTGGTGAGGCGGTCGAACGCGCGGGTGTACTGGAAGCCCCAGCGGCCCTTGTCGCAGTTCCACTCCTCGTTCACCGCCGGGTCGTCGCCGGCCAGCCGGCGCAGCACCTTGCCCCGCCGCCAGTCGGTGCGCTGCGCGCAGCCGGCCGAGCAATGCTCGCAGACGCTGGGCGAGGAGACCAGGTCGAACGGGCGGGAGCGGAAGCGGTACTGCGCGCCGGTCAGCGCGCCGACCGGGCAGATCTGCACGGTGTTGCCGGAGAAGTACGAGTTGAAGGGGACGTCCCCCGCCTCGTCCCCGGGCTCCGCGCCGTACGCGTCGTCCCGGTAGATGTTGATCTCCTCGTGCGAGGAGCGTCCCATCAGGTCGATGAACTTGTCGCCGGCGATCTCCTCGGAGAACCGGGTGCACCGCTGGCAGAGCACGCACCGCTCGCGGTCGAGCAGCACCTGGGTGCTGATCGGCAGCGGCTTCGGGTATTCCCGCTTGTGCTCGTGGAAGCGCGAGTCGGTCCGGCCGGTGGACATCGCCTGGTTCTGCAGCGGGCACTCGCCGCCCTTGTCGCACATCGGGCAGTCCAGCGGGTGGTTCAGGAGCAGCAGCTCCATCACCCCCTCCTGGGCCTTCTTCGCGACCGGCGAGGTGAGCTGGGTCCGCACCACCATGCCGTCGGCGACCGTCTGGGTGCAGGAGGCGACCGGCTTGCGCTGGCCCTCCACCTCCACCAGGCACTGCCGGCAGGCGCCGGCCGGGGCCAGCAGCGGGTGGTCGCAGAAGCGCGGGATCTCGGTGCCCAACTGCTCGGCGACCCGGATCAGCAGCGTGCCCTTGGGCGCGGTGACCTCGACGCCGTCGATGGTCAGCGTGACGGTCTCGGTCTGCTTGGCTACGTCGGTCATTAGTGGGCTCCCACCAGAGACTTGTCCGACAGCTTCGGCGCGGTACGTCCCTCGATGTAGTCGAGGTAGTCCTGCTTGAAGTAGTTCAGCGAGGAGGTCACCGAGCTGGTCGCACCGTCACCCAGGCCGCAGAACGAACGGCCGAGGATGTTGTCGCAGGTGTCGAGCAGGGTGTCCAGGTCCTCGTGGGTGCCCTGGCCGGCGAGGATGCGCCGGTAGACCCGGACCATCCAGTAGTTGCCCTCCCGGCACGGGGTGCACTTGCCGCACGACTCGTGGTGGTAGAACTCCAGCCACCGGTAGGTCGCGTACACCGGGCAGTCCTGGTCGGAGAAGATCTGGGTGGCCGTGGTGCCCAGGATCGAGCCGGCCGCCGCCACCCCCTCGAAGTCCAGCGGCACGTCCAGGTGCTCGGCGGTGAGCAGCGGCGTCGACGAGCCGCCCGGGGTCCAGAACTTCAGCTCGTGCCCGGGCTGCATGCCGCCGGCCAGCTCGATCAGCTCGCGCAGCGTGATGCCCATCGACGCCTCGTACTGGCCGGGGTTGGCGATCCGGCCGGAGAGCGAGTAGATCATCGGGCCGGACGACTTCTCCGTGCCCATGGTCTTCCACCAGTCCGCGCCACCCAGCACGATGTACGGCACGCTGGCGATGGTGCCGACGTTGTTGACCACGGTCGGGCTGGCGTACAGGCCGTGGGTCGCCGGGAACGGCGGGCGCAGCCGGGGCTGGCCCCGGAAGCCCTCCAGCGAGTCCAGCAGCGCGGTCTCCTCACCGCAGATGTACGCCCCGGCGCCGGAGTGCACCACCAGGTCCAGGTCGAAGCCCGAGCCGAGGACGTTCCGGCCGAGGTAGCCCTTGGCGTACGCCTCGGCGACCGCGCTGCGCAGCCGGCGGGCGGCGTGCACGGCCTCGCCGCGGATGTAGATGTAGGCCCGGTTGGCCCGGATCGCGTACGAGGCGATGATGACGCCCTCGACCAGCGAGTGCGGGTCGTGGGTCATCAGCGGCAGGTCCTTGCAGGTGCCCGGCTCGCCCTCGTCGGCGTTCACCACCAGGTAGTGCGGCTTCCCGTCGCCCTGCGGGATGAAGCCCCACTTGAGCCCGGTCGGGAAGCCCGCGCCGCCCCGGCCACGCAGCCCGGAGTCCTTGATCAGTTGGATCAGGTCGTCCGGGTGCGCCTTGAGCGCCTTGCGCAGGGCGGCGTAGCCGTCCAGCTTCTCGTAGGTGCCGAGCCGCCAGGCGTCCGGCGACAGCCAGCGCTTGGTGAGCACCGGCGTGAGCTTGGCCAACGTCTCCGGCCGAGGAGTGGTCACTTCCGGACCCCCGTTCCGCTCGCGTCCGCCGGGTCGGCGCCGTCGGCGTCCGTACCGGCTTCGGCGTCCTTGAGGTTGCGCTCCTGCGCGCCGGCCGCGTCGCCGGCGGGCTTGCCGTCGCCGGCCGGCGGGTTCGCCGCCACGCCGGCCGCCTCGGCCGCCCGCGCGTCGCGCGGCGCCGGGGCCGGGCCGTCCGTCGGGACCTTGGTGCCGGGCGCGTCCGCGACCGGGGTCCGCGCGTCCGGCTGCCGGGTCTCGGCGGTACGCACCTGCGGCGACTTGTCGTCCGGCGCCTTCACGTCCGGCGCGGTGCTGCCGGTGGCCGCCTTCGGCGTCGCCGGCTCGGCCGCGGGGGCCGGCTTCTCGGCCTCGGCCTTCGCCTTCGCCTCGGCGGCGGCCCGGTCGGCCTCGGCCTTGCTGCGGATCGGCGTCCTCGGGTCGAAGCCCGGCACCGAGATGCCGTGCTGCTCGGCCAGGCGCAGGCCGCGCAGGCTCGGCTCGCCCGGCCCGCCGTCGGCCACCGCGCCGTCCCGCTCGTCGGCGAAGCCGGCGAGCTGGACCGCCATCTCCTTCAGCGTGCAGAGCCGGGCGCCCCGGGTCGGCATCGGCCGGCCGCCGGCCTGCAACTCCTGCACCACGCCGAGCGCGCCCTGCGGCTCGACGTTGTCGAAGAAGTCGTAGTTGACGGTCATCACCGGGCCGTAGTCGCACGCCGCCAGGCACTCGGCGTGCTCCAGGGTGATCTTCCCGTCGGCGGTGGTCTCCTCGTGCCCGACGCCCAGGTGCTCGGCGAGCGTGTCGTAGACCGCCTGGCCGCCGAGCACGTCGCACATCGTGTTGGTGCAGACGCTGACCAGGTAGTCGCCGGTCGGCTTGCGCTTGTACATGGTGTAGAAGGTGGCGACGGCGCCGACCTGGGCCTTGTTCAGCCCCAGCACCTCGGCGCAGAACTCGACGCCGGCCGGGGAGACGTAGCCCTCCTCGGACTGCACCAGGTGCAGCAGCGGCAGCAGCGCCGAGCGGGACCGGTCCGCCGGGTACCGGGCGATGATCTCCCGCGCCCGCAGCCGCGTCTCCTCAGTGAACACGTTCATCGGTCACAACCACCCATCACGGGGTCCAGCGAGGCGCCGCCGGCGATCACGTCGGCGATCAGGCCGCCCTCGGCCATCGCCGGGAGGGCCTGGAGGTTGACGAAGCTCGGCTCCCGGTAGTGCACCCGGTAGGGCCGGGTGCCGCCGTCGGAGACCGCGTGCACGCCCAGCTCGCCGCGGGGCGACTCGATGCCGACGTAGACCTGGCCCGGCGGGACCCGGAAGCCCTCGGTGACGAGCTTGAAGTGGTGGATCAGCGACTCCATCGACTGACCCATGATCTTGGCGACGTGCTCCAGCGAGTTGCCCATGCCGTCGACGCCGATGGCGAGCTGCGCCGGCCAGGCGATCTTCTTGTCGGAGACCATCACCGGGCCCGGCCGCAACCGGTCCAGCGCCTGCTCCACCAGCTTCAGCGACTCGCGGATCTCCGCCAGTCGGACCAGGTAGCGGCCCCACACGTCACCGTCGGTGTGGGTCGGCACGTCGAACTCGTACGTCTCGTACCCGCAGTACGGCATGGTCTTGCGCAGGTCCCAGGCGAGCCCCGCCGAGCGGAGCACCGGGCCGGTGATGCCGAGCGCCACGCAGGCGGTCACGTCCAGCACCGCGACGTTCGTGGTGCGCTCGATCCAGATCGGCTGCCCGGAGAGCAGGTTCTCGTACTCCTTGAGCTTCTTCGGCATCAGCACCAGGAAGTCGCGGATCTTGCGGATCGCGTCGTCCGGCACGTCCTGCGCCACGCCGCCCGGCCGCACGTACGCGTGGTTCATCCGCAGGCCGGTGATGGTCTCGAAGATGTCGAGGATGTACTCCCGCTCGCGGAAGCCGTACAACATCATGTTGATCGCGCCCAGCTCCATGCCGGTGGTGGCCAGCCAGACCAGGTGCGACGAGATCCGGTTGAGCTCCATCATCAGCACCCGGATGGTGGTGGCCCGCTCGGTGACGTCGTCGGTGACGCCGAGCAGCTTCTCCACCGCGAGCGCGTACGCCGTCTCGTTGAAGATCGGGGAGAGGTAGTCCATCCGGGTCACGAACGTCGAGCCCTGGACCCAGTTGCGGTATTCCAGGTTCTTCTCGATGCCGGTGTGCAGGTAGCCGATGACCGAGCGGGCCTCGCGGACCGTCTCGCCCTCCAGCTCCAGGATCAGCCGGAGCACGCCGTGCGTGGACGGGTGCTGCGGACCCATGTTGACGACGATGCGCTCGTCGTTGATCGGGTCGGTGCCGGAGACGACCTGGTCCCAGTCCCCACCGGTGACGGTGAAGACCTTGCCCTCGGTGGTCTCGCGCTCGGTCGCGTAGTTCGACGTGGTCACTGGTAGGACCTCCTACGGTCCGGCGGGGGAATTTCCGCACCCTTGTACTCGACGGGTACGCCGCCGAGCGGGTAGTCCTTGCGCTGCGGGTGCCCCTCCCAGTCGTCCGGCATCAGGATCCGGGTCAGGTTGGGGTGGCCGTCGAAGACGATGCCGAACATGTCGTACGTCTCCCGCTCCTGCCAGTCGGCGGTCGGGTAGACGGCGGTGACGCTCGGCAGGTGCGGGTCCTCGGCGGAGACCGCGGCCTCCAGCCGGACCTGCCGCCGGTAGGTCATCGAGGTGAGCTGGTAGACCACGTGCAGCCGGCGCGCGTCGGCGCCCAGGTAGTCCACCCCGGACACCGAGGAGAGCAGCTCGAAGCGCAGCGACAGGTCGTCGCGCATCACCTGGCAGACCTCGGCGATCCGCTCCGGGCGGACGTGCAGGGTCAGCTCACCCCGGTCGACCACTACCTTCTCGATCGCGTCGCCGAAGGCCGGGTACGCCTCCTCCAGCGCGTCCCGCACCTCGTCGAAGTAGCCCCCGTACGGCCGGGTGGCCTCCTCGATCGGCTTGCGCTGGCGGACCAGGCCGCCGTAGCCGGAGACGTCACCGGTGCCCTGGTTGCCGAACATGCCCCGACCGGCCGGGCCGGCCGGCGGGTACTCGGCCGGCGCGGTGCCGCTGGCGCCGACCGGAGTGGTCGGCACCGGCACGCCGCCGTCGTTGTTCCTGTCGTTCGGCGAGGTCACTTCGGGCCCCCCTGCGTCTGGAGGTGGTTCTGCGCCTTCATCCAGTTCTCGATCCGCAACTGCTCCTCGCGCCCCTCACGGACCGCCTTCGTCCACTCGGCACGCCGGGCCTTGTCGTTGCGGTACGACGACGGCATCGAGCCGTACGGCACGACTGGCACGTCACCGCGCTCCTTGCGGGCCTCGAGCATCTTGCGGCCGTTCGGGCCCAGCGGCTCGTACATGATCTTCTCGCGCAGCTTGAGCACCGCGTCGATGAGCATCTCCGGCCGGGGCGGGCAGCCGGGAAGGTACATGTCGACCGGGACGACGTGGTCGACGCCCTGCACGATGGCGTAGTTGTTGAACATGCCGCCGCTGCTGGCGCAGACGCCCATCGAGATGACCCAGCGGGGCTCGGCCATCTGGTCGTAGATCTGCCGCAGCACCGGGGCCATCTTCTGGCTGACCCGGCCGGCCACGATCATCAGGTCCGCCTGCCGGGGCGAGGCGCGGAAGACCTCCATGCCCCACCGGCCCATGTCGTAGTGCGGGCCACCGGCGGCCATCATCTCGATGGCGCAGCAGGCCAGGCCGAAGGTGGCGCCCCAGACGGACGACTTCCGCGACCAGTTGACCAGCTTCTCGACGCTGGTCAGCAGGACGCCGGAGGGAAGCTTCTCCTCGATGCCCATCTGCTACCTCCTCAGTCCCAGTCCAGGCCGCCGCGCCGCCACACGTAGGCGTAGGCGACGAAGACCGCGACGATGAACATGACCATCTCCACGAAGCCGAAGATCGGCAGGGCGTCGAACGAGACAGCCCAGGGGTAGAGGAAGATGATCTCGATGTCGAAGACGATGAAGAGCATCGCCGTCAGGTAGAACTTGATCGGGAACCGGCCGCCGCCGACCGGCTGCGGGCTCGGTTCGATGCCACACTCGTACGCCTCGAGCTTGGCCTTGTTCAGACGCCGGGGGCCGGCGAATCGGGCGGCGGCCACGGAGAACAGCGCGAACCCCGCGGCGAGGGCGAACAGCCCGATGATGGGTGCATAAGGAGAGAGCGTCATCGTTGTCCCCTGCTCGTCCTTCCCTGACCTCGGTGGTTGGCCAAAATCACACTATTCACGTCCCTGACGACATCGGTCGGCGGGGGTCGATCTCTCCGCTCCGTGGTCGGTCGACCGCGGGCCGGTGGTCTCCTACACGGCCGGTGCCACCCTCGTCATGGCGTTGATGACCCGGTCCATCGCGTCCCCGCCGCGCGGGTCGGTCAGGTTCGCCAGCAGCTTGAGCACGAAACGCATCAACATCGGGTGCGGCATGCCGTGCTTCGTGGCCATCCGCATCACCTCGGGCCGGCCGATCAGCTTCACGAAGACCCCGCCGAGCCGGTAGTAGCCGCCGAAGCGGGCCTTCAGCTCCTGCGGGTACGCCATCAGCGCCCGCTCCCGTTCCGCGCCGGCCGGGCGGGCCAGCGCCTGCACCGCGACCTCCGCGGCCAGCTCGCCGGACTCCATCGCGTACGCGATGCCCTCGCCGTTGAACGGGTTGACCATGCCGCCGGAGTCGCCGACGAGCAGCACGCCGCGCTGGTAGTGCGGGACCCGGTTGAAGCCCATCGGCAGCGCGGCGCCGAGGATCGGCCCCTCCGCGTTGGCCTCGTCGGTCATCCCCCAGTCCTCCGGGGTGTTGGCGAGCCAGTCGGTGAGCAGCCGGCGGTAGTTCGTCTTGCCGAACGCCGAGGACGAGTTGAGCACGCCGAGGCCGACGTTGACCCGGCCGTCGCCGAGGCCGAAGATCCAGCCGTAGCCGGGCAGCAACGCGTCGTTGCCCTTGGCGCGCAGCTCCAGCCAGGACTCCAGGTAGTCGTCGTCGTGCTTGGCGGGCGAGCGGTAGTAGCGGCGGACCGCCACGCCGATCGGTCGGTCCTCCCGCTTGGCCAGGCCGAGCGCGAGCGGGAACCGACCGGAGACGCCGTCCGCGGCGACCACCAGCGGCGCGTGGAAGGTGGCCGGCTCCTTGCCGGGACCGGTCTCGGCCTGCACGCCGATCACCCGGTCGTCCGCGTCGAGCACCGGGCCGAGCACGTTGACGCCGGTGCGCAGCTCCGCGCCGGCGGTGACGGCACGCCGGGCGAGCAGGTCGTCGAAGTCGAGCCGGGTCCGGACCAGGCCGTAGTTGGGGAAGCTGGCCAGGTCGGGCCAGTCCAGCTCCAGACGGACGCCGCCGCCGATCACCCGCAGGCCCTTGTTGTGCAGCCAGCCGGCCTCGGGCGAGGTGTCCACACCCATCCGGATGAGCTGCCGTACGGCGCGGGGCGTGAGCCCGTCACCGCAGACCTTCTCCCGGGGGAACTCCGTCTTCTCCAGCAGCAGCACGCGTACGCCGTGCCGCGCCAGGTGGTATGCCGTGGCCGATCCTCCGGGACCGGCGCCCACGACGATGACGTCGGCGTCGTTCTCCACCGCGGTCATCCGCGCCTCCTCCCGCATGCTCGTGAAATGCTTCACAAGCCGATCGGGTTGGAGTCTATGACCGGCGTTACACCTGTATGCGCTGAGGGGGTCCTAACTTCCCGGAAACCAGCCGGTAAGGGAGCGGAGATCGGTCACGGGCGGGCCGGCGCGGCCGGCCCCAGGCCGGCGTCGAGCCGGATCGTCTCGGGCAGGTGATCGCGCAGCGCGCCCCCGGCCGCGCGGTCCAGCGCCGCCAGCACCTCGGCGACCACCTGGCGGACCTCGGCGGGATCCGCGCCGGCCAACTCCCTGAGCTGCGCGATCAGCTCGGCAGCGTCGTCGTCGGTGGCGGCGGCGTGGTCGGATCCCGTCATGGGCGCGAGCCTACGGCGCGAACCATTCTCAAGCCGGACATTCACGAAATGCCCGGCCGCTCCGCCGGAGCGATCAGTTCCGGACGGCGCGGTGCAGCGCGACGACGCCACCGGTCAGGTTGCGCCACGCCACCCGACCCCAGCCGGCCGCGCCGACGCGCGCGGCCAGCGCCGCCTGGTCCGGCCAGGCCCGGATCGACTCGGCGAGGTAGACGTAGGCGTCGGGGTTGCTCGACACCGCGCGCGCCACCGCCGGCAACGACCGCATCAGGTACGACAGGTAGACGGTGCGGAACGCCGGGTTGACCGGGGTGCTGAACTCGCAGACCACCAGCCGCCCGCCCGGCCGGGTGACCCGGGCCAGTTCGCGCAGCGCGGCGTCGGTGTCGTTCACGTTGCGCAGCGCGAAGGAGATGGTCACCGCGTCGAAGCTGGCATCCGCGAACGGCAGCCGGAGCGCGTCGCCGGCCAGCAGCGGCACCGACGGGCGGGTGCGCTTGCCGGCGTGCAGCATGCCCAGCGACAGGTCCGCGCCGACCGCGTACGCCCCGGAGTGGGCCAGCTCCTCGGTGGAGACGCCGGTGCCGGCGCCCACGTCCAGCACCCGCTCGCCGGGGCGCAGCCCGAGCGCCGCCCGGGTGGCCCGCCGCCAGGACCGGTCCTGCCCGAAGGAGAGCACGGTGTTGGTCAGGTCGTAGCGGGCCGCCACGCCGTCGAACATGGCGGCGACCTCGTGCGGCTGCTTCTCCAGGCTGGCGCGCCGGCCCTGCGGGGAACGACTGTTCACCCCTCCACTCTGCCAGCCACGCCATCCGGGTACGGCGCGGGGGCGAGGTGGTCGCCCACCCCGCCCCCGCCGTGTCCGGTGCGCCCGGCTCAGTCCCCGGTGCGCTCCTCGCTCGGCGCGACCAGGACCACCTTGCGGCGGCGGGACAGCACCATCAGCGCCGCGCCGGCGGCCAGCACGAGCGCGCCGATGCCGCCGATCAGACCGACCTGCATGCCGGTCACCGGCAGGCCGCCGTCACCGGCGCCACCACCGCTGCCGCCACCCGTGGTCGGGGTCGGGACCGCGGTCGCGCCACCACTCGGGGTCGGCTCGGCGGTCGGGGTGCCGGACGGCGTCGGGGTCGGCGTCGGCTGCCCGTTCGGGTCGACGAAGACGTCGAACTGGGCGGTGTTGTCGACGTCGTCGACCTCGGCGAAGGCGCGACGCTGCGCCGAGCTGGCGACGCGCGGCTCCTCCTCGGGCTCGCCGGATGCGGAGTCCAGGCCGGCGGCGAAGACGAAGCCGGGCCGGAGCAGCTTCTCGGTCACGTCCGCGCCGACAGTCACCCGCACGCCGGCGGTGTAGAACTGGCCCGGCTTCAGCACCGCGCCCCGGTCCTCGCAGTACGCCTGCGCGAAGCCGCCCAGATCCTGCTCGACGCAGCCCTCGGGCAGCTCGGCGAAGGTGACGCCGGCCGGCAGCGTGATGCCGTACGCGAGGCCGGTGGCCTTCCGGCTGCCGTCGTTGAACACGGCCCAGTCCAGCGGCGCGGTCTCCCCCGGCCGGACCGGACGGAGGTTCGCCTCGCCGGCGTCGTCGCCGTCGACCTGCACGTCGGCGTACACGTCCTGCACCCAGGTGGTGAGGTCGTAGCCGGGGGCGGTCACGGTGATGTCGTGGTCGACCGCGTTGTTCTCCAGGTCGGGGTCGGCGGTGGCCGCGCTGATGGAGACCGTGAGCGGGCCGGCCGCACCCTTGCCGCCGGTGGAGAACAACGGGATGCCGAAGTCCTCGGTGGTGCCCGCGGCGAGGTCGCCGAGCAGGCAGGTGAAGGAGGTGCCGGTAACCTCGCAGCCCTCCGGGACCAGCACGCCGACCTTGCGGTCCTTCAGGCCCTTCGTCTCCACCGTGACCCGGACGCCCTTGGCGTCGACGGCACCGGCGGTGTTGTCCACCTGGAACTTGAACGGCTTGGCCCGGGCCTCGTCGACGCCCTTGGCCAGCTGGTAGCTGAGCGGGACGAGCTGGAGGTCGGCCTCGTCGGCGGCGTACGCCGGGCCGGCGACGGCGGCGAGGCCCGAGGTGGAGAGCAGGGCGACCACGCCGGCGCGCGCCAGCGAGGATCGGTATCGGAAGGTCATGGTTCCCCCGAGGGTAGGGACGTGC
The DNA here is from genome assembly GCF_044391475.1 of Micromonospora sp. NPDC018662. Classification (NCBI taxonomy): domain Bacteria; kingdom Bacillati; phylum Actinomycetota; class Actinomycetes; order Micromonosporales; family Micromonosporaceae; genus Micromonospora; species Micromonospora sp. NPDC018662. The sequence goes on along the minus strand of NZ_JBISAC010000001.1, from coordinate 555,061 downwards.
CGATCAGGCACGGAACGAACGGACGGTACCGGAGCGACGCGGCGACGCGCCAGCGTCCCACGGGTGGAATTCCCACCTTGCCCGACCGACAGCAGGGGCGGGATGGTCACCCATCCCGCCCCTGCTGCGGTGCGTTATATGAACGGCCCTCATGGGCCGATGGAGGACGACGGTCCGCCGAACGCCGCCAGCGTAGCCGCGACGACGGCTGGCGGGACGACGCTCGCCCGGGTCGCCGCCGACCTGTTATCTGGCAGCTCGCGGCCCGGACGGGCGGTGTCGAGCCGGGACGTTAGCGGCTCCCGATCACGCCCGTCGAGGGCCACGCCGAAGCTCCACCGGAAACGGGTGCGACACCCGGCCGCACGACGCCCCCGGCCGGCCGAACGGTGGAGCGGTCAGTTCGCCTCGACCAGCGGCAGCGACTTCCCGACGCCGCCACCCGGCAGCGCGATCGAGGAGAAGTGCGAGACCACGCGGTCGTCGCTCGGGTCGTCCGCGGGCGTCCGGTGCACCGCGAGCCGGCGGTAGAGCGTGTCCCGCTGGGCCGGGATCCGGTCCGCCGAACGGATCATGCCGATCAGTTCGTGCAGGTTGGACCGGTGCCGGGCGCCGGCCGAGGAGATGACGTTCTCCTCCAGCATGATCGAGCCGAGGTCGTCCACGCCCATGTGCAGGGCGAGCTGCCCGACGTCCTTGCCCGTGGTCAACCAGGACGCCTGGAGGTGCGGCACCGTCTCGAAGAAGAGCCGGGCCACCGCGACCAGGCGCAGGTATTCCAGCGTGGTGGCCTGGGTGCGGCCCTTCAGGTGGTTGTTCTCCGGCTGGTACGTCCACGGGATGAAGGCCCGGAAGCCACCGGTGCGGTCCTGCACGTCCCGGATCATCCGCAGGTGCTCGATCCGCTCCGCGTTGGTCTCGCCGGTGCCCATCATCATGGTCGCGGTCGACTCCAGGCCCTGCCGGTGCGCCAGCTCCATCACCTCGAGCCACCGCGCGCCCGACTCCTTCAGCGGCGCGATCGCCTTGCGCGGCCGGTCCGGCAGCATCTCCGCGCCGGCGCCGGCGATCGAGTCCAGGCCGGCCGCCTTGATCCGGGCGATGGCCTCGTCGAGGCTCACCCCGGAGACCTTCGCCATGTGCAGGATCTCGCTCGGGCCGATCGAGTGGATGGCGAGCTGCGGGTAGGCCCGCTTGACCGAGGAGAACAGCTCCTCGTAGTAGTCGACGCCGTAGTCCGGGTGGTGCCCGCCCTGGAGCATGACCTGGGTGGCGCCCAGCTCGACCGCCTCGCCGCAGCGGCGCAGGATCTCCTCGGTCGGGTGGGTCCAGCCCTCGGCGTGCTTGGGGGCCCGGTAGAACGCGCAGAACTTGCACGCCGTCACGCAGACGTTCGTGTAGTTGATGTTGCGGTCGATCAGGTAGGTGACGATGTTGTCCGGATACCGGCGCCGCCGTACCGCGTCGGCCGCCTCGCCCAGCGCGTGGAAGGGCGCCTCCGTGTAGAGCAGCAGCGCCTCCTCGGGCGTGATCCGCCCGCCGTCCGCGCCGCGCTGCAGGATGTCGTCGATCTCCCGGTTCGCCGTCACATCCCGAGGGTACGCCGGCCGGTCACCCAGGCCCGCAAGGGTGCGCCGCCGGGTGACGCACCCCGCAGGGCGGGAAGATCGACTTCAGTACGCCGAGGTGGTCGGGTCCTGACGCTCCGAATGCCGCCACCTCCCCGAACTGGCGGGCCGTCAGGGGCGGCTCAGTGGGCCGGCGACGAAAGCGGCCCAGGCCCGTCGGTCGAAGGCCAGCATCGGTCCGGCCGGGTCCTTCGAATCGCGTACGCCGACCGTCGCCGCCGTCATCGCCACCTCCACGCAGTTGGCGTTGGAGCCGCTGCGGGTGGACGTGCGCCAGGTCGCGCCGGACAGCTCTGAGGTGGTCATCCTCGGCTCACTCTCGCTCGTGCTCCGCCGCGTACCGCGCGATGAGCGCCACTGAATCGACGGGGCTCAACGCCACAGCGGTCAGCCTATCCGCCTCCCGCCGGAAGTGCGCCACCTGCGCGGCCTCCTCCAGGAACAGCCCGGTCAGCTTGTGGTCGAGACAGACCACCGACCGGTTGCGCGGGAAGTCGAGGAGCGCGAACGAGCCGTCCAGGCCGGTGTGCGCGCCGACCGCCAGTGGCACCACTCGCAGCGTGACCGTGGGCCGCTCGGCCGCCTCTGCCAGGTGCCGAAGCTGGCGGGCCATCACTTGAGAGCCGCCGAGCGCCCGGCGCAGCACCGCCTCGTCGAGCAGCGCGTGGAGCGCGGGCGGGCTGGGGCGGCTCAGGACCGCCTGCCGGCCCAGCCGGGCGGCCACCCGTCCCTGCGCATCGTCGGGCGGCACGCCGCAGCCGACCATCACCGCCTGGGCGTAGTCCGGCGTCTGCAACAGGCCCGGCACCAGCAGCGGCTCCCAGTTCACGATGCCGGCCGCCTCGGCCTCCAGCCGGATCAGCGTGCGCGACTCGTCGGACAGCCCGCCGATCGCCTCCCACCAGCCGGTCTCGGCCGAACGTTCGGCCATCGCGAGCAGCCGCCGGCGCTCCTCCCCGGTGACGCCGTAGATCACTAGCAGGGAGGCAACGTCGGCGGCCTGGATGCCCTGCACACCGGTCTCCATCCGGGAGAGCTTGGACGCCTGCCATTCCAGCCGGGCCGCCACCCGCCGTAGCGCGAGCCCTCGCGCCCTCCTCAGCTCGCGCAGCTCACCGCCGAGCCCACGCCCGACCACGGTGGGCAGATTCGCCTTCGCCATGCCGTCCCTCCCGGTCGACCCGGCGATCGTCACTCTGACGACACGCGCCGTAGCGTTGAGTATTGACTCTCGGCCACGCCAGCGCAACCATGGCAAGCAACGTTGCGACCTACCGTCGCCATGGCCTTCGGGAGTCTCGATGCAGACCTATCAACCCACCTGGCTCCGGCCACATGATCCGGCGGACTCACCCGGGCCGATCCCCTCCGTGATCGACCGGTTCGGCCGACACAACCGCGCCGACCGGCCCTCGCTCACCGAGGCGGAACGCGAGGCGGCCCGATACACCGTCGTGCTGGTGTCGCCGGAGGCGGCCGAGGCGCTCGGCGACGACCGGGGCGAAGTCGGGCTGCATCTGTTCCTGGACGACGACTGGGATCACCAGCCGGCGCATCTCGACGAGGCGGTCAAGATGATCGAGGAGGCTTGCGGCGAGCCGGTCACGCTCACCGAGCACCACTCCGACCTCACCTACTGGACCGCCCACGTACGACATGACCCGGAGGCCGAGAGGTAGCTTGATTCTGCCGGGGCAGTAGCCCTTTGGAAGTGAGCCCGGCAGCCTCCCGTCAGCGCCTGGCCCGCATCCGCTCCACACTCTCACCCCGGGGCAAACCGGATACGTCCCGGCCGGCTGCCGGCCCTCGTCCAGAGACAGGCGAGGGCCGGCAGCCGGGACGGTCAGAACAGGCGCGGCAGGGCGGAGGTGGTCCAACCCGACCCGACGCCGCCCCGGTTGCCCGCGAAGAGCCGGTTGTCGGCGCTCATGTCACCGGTCGACTCGAACCCGGTCAGCGTCCCGTCGGCCGCCTGGCCGAGCAGGTCCGCCCGACCGTCGCCGGTCATGTCCCCGACGATCATCCGGGGCTTGCTGGCCTTGTCCCACGGGGCGCCGACGATCGGGTGGGGCTGGGGGAACAGCAGGCCGTTGGCCGACAGGTCCCCGGTCGACCGGTAGGCCCGCAGCGTCCCGTCCGTGCCGTGGGCGAGCAGATCGGTGATCCCGTCGCCATTGAGGTCGGCCGGCACCACCCGAGGATAGACCGAGGTCCGCCAGTCGCCGCCCACCGTCCGCCGAGCCGGGAACAGCGGGTTGCCGGCGGATCCGTCTCCGGTGGACGCCCACGCCCACAGCTCGCCGTCGGAGACCTGGCCGATCAGGTCGGTCCGTCCGTCGCCGTTGAAGTCCCCCGGGAAGACCCGGGGATACTGTGCGGCCGTCCAGCCGGCGCCCACGGTGCGCCGGGTGGCCGACTGGAACAGCCTGCTGTCGCCGGACAGGTCACCGGTGGACGGCCAGAGCCAGAGCTCGCCGTTGCCGACCTGACCGATGAGGTCGGTGCGGCCGTCGCCGTTGAAGTCGCCCGGGAAGATCCGGGGGTACTGCGTGAGGGTCCAGCCGCTGCCGACCAGCCGGCCCGGCGCGAAGAGCCGGGACGGGTCGCCGGTGGACGCCCAGACCGTCAGGTCGCCGTCGGCCCACTGGGCCATCAGGTCGGACTTCCCGTCGCCGTTGAAGTCGCCGACGATCACCCGCGGCTTCTCGGCCGCGGTCCAGCCGGCGCCGACGATGGGGAAAGGGGTCGGGAACAGGGTCCCGGGGATGGTGCCGGACGACTGATAGAGCCGCAGGTCGCCGTTGGTGAGCTGACCGAGCACGTCGTCCTTGCAGTCGCCGGTGAAGTCGCCCGGCAGCACGACGGTGGCCTGGTCGCCGGTGCCGGCCGTGCCGCCCTGCGCGTTGCAGTTCGACGGCGTGTTCTGCCGGATCCAGGTCACCAGGTCGTCGGTGCGCGCCTCGACCGCGTTCCGCCGGGTCTCCGTCTCACCGAGACAGCCGCCCTGCCACGACGTGTCGTGCACGGCGACCAGCTCCGGACGGGCGCCGCCGGTCCGGACGGTCGGCCCACCGGCGTCGCCCCGGCACGTGGTCGGCCCGGAGCCGTCCTGGTTGGCGACGTCGAGCCCGGCGGTGGTCACCGCGGCCACCGACACGTCCACGCCGTGCAGCCGGTTCGGGATCCACTCGGTCGCGGTCCGGCCGAAGCCGATCGCCCGCAGCGTGTCACCGGCTGCCGGGGCGGTCGCGCCCAGGGTGACCGGCTGGATCCCGGGCACCGGCCCGGCCAGGCGCACCAGCGCGATGTTGCGGCTCGGGTGCGGCACCACCCGGTTGACCACCCGGACCTGACCGGCCGTGGTGGTGAGGTCGAGACGGCCCACAGTGGCGGTCGTCGGCCGGGCCGGCGGGCCGGCCACCACCGGCGCACCGGCCACGCTCAGGCAGGACCGGGCGGTGATGACCCACTGGGCGCTCACCAGCGCCCCGGAGCAGGTCCGGTCGTCGCCGAAGGCCAGCCTCGTGGCGAAGGCGAACGCCGGATCGGTGACCGGGCTGCCGCCGCTCACCGCCCCGGCCGGCACCCCGCCGACCAGCCCCGCACCGACGACCGCGACGGTGCCGGCCAGCGCCGTCCACCACCGACCTCGGCGTACCACACGTCCATTCGACACATTGCCCCCGTTGACGACGAGCGCCGCACCCTGGTAGGGGCACGGCGACGACCACCCGCGCCGACGCAGACGTCACGTCACGCATCGACACGGGAAGATGACCAGGAGAAATGTACGGGAGCAGGAACGAGCTCGCTGCCCCGTCACGACTCGTCATCGACAGTCAGCATGCCGGTTCCGCCATGGCGCTTTCGGCGCCTCGCTGGCTGGCAGACGCACTTACCCGAAGCGATATACCCACAAGTCATAAATATGACTCACAGGTATATCGCTTCGCGGCGATGGTTCTTTCCCCGTGGTCACGGTCGGTGACTACGCGTCGTAGTCAACGGTCAATTGGTCGGTCACCGGGCTGGACTGGCAGGTCAGGACGTACCCGGCGGCCACCTCGTCCGGCTCCAGCGCATAGTTGCGGGCCATCGTCACCTCACCGGCGGTGACCCGGGCCCGGCAGGTCGAGCAGACCCCACCCTTGCAGGCGTACGGCAGCTCGCCCCGCACCCGCAGCGCGGCGTCCAGCACCCGCTCGTCCCGGCCCATGGTGAAGGTCGACGAGCGCCCGTCCAGCAGGATCGTCACCTCGGCGCCCGCGCCCGGCTGCTCGGCCGGGCGGCGTACCGGCTCCGGCGGGGCGTCCACGTGGAACAGCTCGGTGTGCACCGCCGTGTCGGGCACGCCGCGCCCGGCGAGCACCGCCTTGGCGTCCACCACCATCCCGTACGGGCCGCAGAGGAACCACTCCTCGATCTCGTCGCCCGGCACGACGGTGTCCAGCAGCCGGGTCAGCCGGTCCGCGTCGATCCGACCGGAGAGCAGCGCCGACTCGCCCATCTCGCGGCTCAGCACGTGCACCAGGTGCAACCGGGTCGGATAGCGGTCCTTCAGGTCGGCCAGCTCCTCGCCGAACATCACCGTGTTCGCCGTGCGGTTGCCGTACACCAGGGTGAAGGTGCTGGCCGGTTCGACGGCCAGCGCGGTCGCGACCAGGCCGAGCACCGGCGTGATCCCGGAACCGGCGACCACCGCGCCGTACCGGCGGACCCGGCCGGGCGCGAACGCGGAGGTGAAGTGGCCGAGCGGCGGCAGCACCTCGACGGTGTCGCCGCCCCGCAGCGCGCCGCAGGCGTACGCGGAGAACGCGCCGCCCGGGACCTCGCGCACCCCGATCCGCAACCGGCCGTGCCGGGCCAGCTCGTCCGGGGTGGAGCAGATCGAGTACGACCGCCGCGCCTCCCCGGACTCCGGATCGTCGGCGACGGCCGGGCGGCGGACCGTGAGGTGCTGCCCGGCGGAGAACGCGAACGTCTCCCGCAGCTCCGCCGGCACCGCGAAGGTGATCGACACAGAGTCGTCGGTGAGCCGGTCGACGGCGGCGACCGGCAGCGGGTGGAAGACCGGCCGGCGGCGGACCGGCCGGGTGATGGTGACAGTCACAGCGCCTTCAGGTGGTCGAAGGGTTCGGCGCAGGAGCGGCAGCGCCACAGCGCCTTGCAGGCGGTGGAACCGAACCGGCTGACCTGCGTGGTCTCCGGGGATCCGCAGCGCGGGCAGCGGACCGCCAGGGTCAGCGGCACCACCGTGTCGTCGCCGCGCGGGGCGGGCGGGGCGATGCCGGCGGCGGCCAGCTTGGCCCGGCCGGCGTCGGAGATCCAGTCGGTGGACCAGGCCGGCGCGTAGACGGTGCGGACCTCGGCGTCCGGGTGCCCGGCGGTGGCGAGCGCGCGGTGGATGTCCGCGCGGATCACGTCCATGGCCGGGCAGCCGGTGTAGGTGGGGGTGATGGTGACGACGACCCGGCCGGTGGCCGGCTCCTCCTCGACCGCGCGCAGGATGCCCAGCTCGTCGATGGTAATCACCCGGATCTCCGGGTCCACCACCGCCGCCACCGCCTCCCGCGCGTTCACCAGGTGGCTCCCGGGTGGGCGCGGTGCAGCACCTGCATCTCGGCGAGCAGGAAGGAGAGGTGCTCGGTGTGCACGCCGTCCCGGCCACCGCCGGGCGTCCAGCGCGTCTCCGGCCGGGTCAGGGTGGCCTCGTCCAGCACGGCGGCCACGGTGGCGTCGAAGTCGGCCCGCAGCGAGGCCGGGTCGACCGGCGCCGCCGGGTCGCTGGTGAACAGCTCGTGGACGTACGGCCAGACCTGGTCGAGCGCGTCCTGCACACGGCGGTGCGACTCGTCGGTGCCGTCGCCGAGGCGCTTCACCCAGAGCGAGGCGTGGTCCAGGTGGTAGGCCGACTCCTTGCGCGCCTTCGCGCCGATCGCGGCCAGCCGGTCGTCGGCACAGCCGGCCAGCGCGGTGTAGAGCGGAAGCTGCCAGGCGGCCAGCAGGAACAGCTTCGCCATGGTCACCGCGAAGTCGCCGTTGGGCAGCTCGACCAGCAGGCAGTTGCGGAACTCGCGGTCGTCGCGCAGGTAGGCCAGGTCGTCCTCGTTGCGGCCGGCGCCCTCCAGCTCGCCCGCGTAGGTGAGCAGCAGCCGGGCCGCGCCGAGCTGGTCGAGGGCGATGTTGGCCAGCGCGATGTCCTCCTCCATCTCCGGCGCGCGGGAGGTCCACTCGCCGAGCCGCTGCGCCGCGATCAGCGCGTCGTCGCCGAGGGCGAGCGTGAAGTCGAACCGGCTCATAGATGGGCCACCCCGTCCGGCACCTCGTAGAACGTCGGGTGGCGGTAGACCTTGTCGGCCGCCGGGTCGAAGAACGCGTCCTTCTCGTCCGGGCTGGACGCGGTGATCGCGCTCGCCGGCACCACCCAGATGGAGACGCCCTCCTGGCGGCGGGTGTAGAGGTCGCGGGCGTTGCGCAGCGCCATCTCGGCGTCGGGGGCGTGCAGGCTGCCGACGTGGGTGTGCGACAGGCCGCGCCGGGCCCGCACGAAGACCTCCCACAGGGGCGAGGACTGACTGGTCATGCCGAGCCGACCGGGCATGCCCTCACGGCCCTCGCTCCGCTCGGTGCGTTCGGTCATGCCGCCACCGGTTCCTTCCGCTCGGCCCGCTTCGCGGCGTACGCCGCGGCGGCCTCCCGTACCCACGCGCCGTCGGCGTGGGCCCGCTGCCGGTGCGCCATCCGCTCCCGGTTGCACGGCCCGTCGCCCTTGATGACGCGCATCAGCTCGGCGTAGTCGGGCTGGGTGTAGTCGTACGCCTGACGCTCGTCGTTCCAGCGCAGGTCCGGGTCGGGGATGGTCAGGCCGAGCACCTCCGCCTGGCCGACGCACATGTCGACGAAACGCTGCCGCAACTCGTCGTTGGAGAAGCGCTTGATCTTCCAGGCCATCGACTGCGCGCTGTGCGTGGAGTCGCCGTCCGGCGGGCCGAACATCGCCAGCGACGGATACCACCAGCGGTCCAGCGCGTCCTGGGCCATCGCCTTCTGGGCCGGAGTGCCGTGCGCCAGCGTGTGCAGGATCTCGTAGCCCTGGCGCTGGTGGAACGACTCCTCCTTGCAGACCCGGATCATGGCGCGGGCGTACGGGCCGTAGGAGCAGCGGCACAGTGGCACCTGGTTGACGATCGCCGCACCGTCCACCAGCCAGCCGATGGCGCCCACGTCGGCCCAGGTGAGCGTCGGGTAGTTGAAGATCGAGCTGTATTTCTGCCGGCCGTCGAGCAGCAGCTCCACCAGCTCGTCGCGGCTGATGCCGAGCGTCTCGGCCGCCGCGTAGAGATAGAGCCCGTGGCCGGCCTCGTCCTGCACCTTGGCCAGCAGGATGGCCTTGCGCTTGAGGGAGGGGGCCCGGCTGATCCAGTTCCCCTCCGGCTGCATGCCGATGATCTCGGAGTGGGCGTGCTGGGCGATCTGCCGGATCAGCGTCTTCCGGTACGCCTCGGGCATCCAGTCCCGGGGTTCGATCTTCTGGTCGGCGTCGATCACGTCGGCGAAGTACGCCTCGAAGTCCTCGTCCGGCCCGGGGCCGCCCCGGCGGGCCCGCGCCGCGGCCTCGCGCAGCGCCGCCTCCGCGGCTTCCACCTCGCCGAGCAGGCCGCCGCCCGGAGCGTCCTCGGGCGGGGCGAAGTCGTTGCCATACATGAAGCCAGTGTTACAGCTCGCAGCGGATGACACCAGAGGGTGTAACAGGATTCCGCGGCAACCTTCCGCATCCACGCGCGAGCCGACCGTGGTCGCCACTGAGCTGGGCAAACGGCTGTGACATCGACCACGTGCAGGAAATGAAACCCCCCAAGCACCGCATATCTGCTCAATGTCCCGCCCACCTGGCGAGTCGCCGGGTGTCGGGATCTGGCAGAAAGCCGGTCCGGAAGTAGACTTCCCCCGGCACACCGATCGGCTGCCGTTGATCGCCACCACTCGGGCCACCGTCCCCCGGCCTCGTGGCGATCGGGCCGAACACATGCGGAAGCGCCGGTCCCCCCGGCCATACACCTGGAGTCCACCTACTCATGCGACCTCGCGTGACCCTGGTGCTCGCCGTCGTGGCAATTCTCGTCGGCGGCGGCATGCTGGTGCCCGCCGCGTACGCCAAGCTCGCCGGCGGAGACGGCGGGGCCAGCCTCGGCGGCCTCGGCGGCGGCACCGAGCTGGTGCCGGCGCCCACCCCGAGCGCGCCGCCGCCCCCGACGCTCGCCAACGCCCCGGTCTCGGTGAGCTTCAAGGGCGAGTTCTTCTCCTGGGCCCTGATGGACCGCGCGACCGGCACCGTCACCGGCGCGAGGAACATGCGCGAGACCAGCTCCACCGAGTCGATGCTCAAGGCCTGGATCGTCTCGGACTACCTGCGCCAACTCGGCAGCAAGGAACCATCGACGGAGAAGCTGAAGTGGGCGAGCGTAGCCATCCGGGACAGCGATGACGACGGGGCAAACATGATCTACCGGGCGGCCGGCGGCTCCTACCAGAAGCAGCCGGGCGGCAAGCTCGACCCGGTGCTCCAGCGGGCCGTCAAGATCTGCGGCCTCACCGACACCACGCGCGGCAACGTCCCCGGCTACGAGGGCTGGTGGAGTTTCACCCAGATGTCCCCCCAGGACGCCGCCCGGCTCGGTGACTGCATCGCCGACGGCAAGGCCGCCGGCCCCAAGTGGACCAAGTGGGTGCTGCACGAGATGACCCAGGTCCGGGGCAGCGTGTCACAACAACAGGACCGCTCCGGCGGCGGCAAGTGGGGGATCGTCGACGGCCTGCCCGCCTCGATCAAGGCCCAGGGCCCGGTGGGCATCAAGAACGGCTGGACCAAGCTCGCCTACGACGGCAACTGGCACGTCAACTGCCTGGCGATCACCGGCAGGTGGAGCCTCGCGGTGATGATGCGCTACCCGGGCAGCGCCGGCCTGTCGTACGGGTCGAAGGTCTGCGCGAGCGTCGCCACGCAGCTCGTGACCCCGCAGCCCGGCGCCGCGCTGAAGGTGCCCCAGCAGCCGGTCGGGAAGCTCTGATGGCCGGCACCCGGCGTCGCCCCGGCAGCCACCGCCGCCCGCTCGCGTTCAGCGCGGTGGCGGTGGCCCTGGTCGGCCTGCTGGTCCTCTCGCTCCGGCTGGTTCCCGGCGCGCCGCTGCGACCGACCGCGGCGACGCACCCCGACTCGGCCACCGAGCGGTCCACCACGCAGCCCACCGACCGCAACGCCCGGCCCCGGCCGGCCCCGTCGCCGTCGCTCGAGCCGCTCCCGTTCCAGGCCAAGGCGCTCGACGACCTCGACCTCAAGGGCTGGTACGCCTGGTCCGTGCTGGACAAGCGGACCGGGCAGATCATCGGCTCGCGGAACATGGGCGAGACCAGCACCACCGCGTCCCTGATCAAGTCCTGGGTGGTCGCCGACTACCTGCGCCGCAGCGCCGAGGCGGGGAAGACCCCGAGCGACGCCAAGCTCGACGACGCCACGCGGATCATCCGCGACAGCGACAACACCCGCGCCCAGCAGTTCTACGAGAGCGTCGGCAGCGCGGCCTCGATCAAGCGGCTGATCTCGATCTGCAAGTTGACCGACAGCAAGGTCGCCGCCGACGGCGGCTGGAGCCGGACGCTGCTGTCCCCGCGCGACACCGCGCGACTCGGCCTGTGCATCGACGACGGCCGGGCGGCCGGGCCGAAGTGGACGAAGTGGCTGCTCAACGAGATGCGCCTGGTCCGCGGCTCGGGCGACTTCGGCATCCGCAAGGCGTTCCCGGCCGCCGAGCAGAAGAAGATCGCCATCAAGAACGGCTGGATCGACCGGCAGAAGGAACAGGAATACCACGTCAACTGCCTGGCGATCGGCGACACGTGGACGATGGGCGTGATGGTCAAGAGCCCGTTCAGCGTCGGCGGGTGGGACTACGGCATGAAGGCGTGCGAGCAGATCACCGAGGCGCTGCTGCGCGAGCCGACCTGACCCGCTCAGCCCTGGAAGAACTCCGGGCCGCTCGGCGGCAGGGCCGGCACCTCCCCGTACGCGGCGGCGCGGCGGGCGAACTCGCGCAGCCCGGCCACCTGCCGTTCGCCCAGCGAGAAGTCGAGCGTGCGGAAGTAGGTCGCCAGCGTCGCCGCGTCGAACGGCTCCCAGCGGGCCGCCGCCTCGGCCACCTGGTCCAGCTCGGCCAGGCACAGGTCACGCGAGCGCAGGAACGCCTCGTGCACCTCCTTGACCAGCCCCGGGTGGGCGGCGGCGAAGTCGCGACGGACCGCCCAGACGGCGAACACCATCGGCAGCCCGGTCCACTCGTGCCAGGCCTGGCCGAGGTCGGTCACCGCGAGGCCCTTGCCCGGCGCCTCGTAGAGCGCGCGCAGCGCCACGTCGCCGATCAGCACCCCGGCGTCGGCCTCCAGCAGCATCTGGGTCAGGTCGGGCGGGCAGCGGAAGTATTCCGGACGCACCCCGTACCGCTCGGCGAGCAGCACCTGGGCCAGCAGCACCCCGGTCCGCGAGGTGGAGCCCAGCGCCACCTTGCCGCCGTCCAGCTCGGCCAGCGGCCGGGTGGAGACCATGTTGACCGAGAGCACCGGGCCGTCGCTGCCGACCGCCAGGTCGGGCAGGAGCAGCAGTTCGTCGGCGTGCTTCAGGAACTCGACAAGCGTGATCGGGCCGATGTCGAGGTCGCCGCGGACCAGATCGGCGCTCAGCCGGTCCGGCGAGTCCTTGTGCAGGTCGACGTCGAGCAGCGCGCCGGACCGCATCAGCCCCCAGTAGATCGGGAGGCAGTTGAGGAACTGGATGTGCCCCACCCGGGGGCGGGCGATGCGGTCGGCCATGACCCGACCGTATCCCCGCCACCGCCGTCCCGCGCCGCAGGGAGCCCCGGGAGTGGCCCATTCCGCACGGCGGTGCGCTCGGCACGGACCGCGCGGCGGACCGGCCAGGCCAGCGCCGCGACCACGAGCAGGCCGACCACCCCGCAGCCGGCGACCAGCGGCCGGGGGTCCGCCACCTCCAGCAGCAGGCCGCCGACCAGGTAGCCGCCCATCGCGGCGCCCTGCACCGCCGCCCCGAAGACCGCGAACGCACGCCCCCGGGCCGCCTCCGGCACCCGGCGGGCCAGCAGCAGGTTGTTGAAGACGTTGTCGCCGCCATTCGCGGTGCCGCCCAGCAGCCAGATCGGCACGAGCAGCCACGCCGACGGCACCGCCGCCGAGCCGAGCACCGCCAGGCAGCAGCCGCCGAGCAGCACCAGCCCGGCCCCGAGCAGCGCGCCGTCGTCCGCGAGCCGGCGGGCGACCCCGGCGAACAGCCAGGCCCCGACCACGATGCCGAGCGTCCAGGCACCGGTGACCAGGCCGTACACCGTGGTGGTGCTGCCCAGCGTCTCCCGGATGAAGAAGACCTCGATCACGTTGATCGCCCCGACCGCGCCGACCACCGCGGCCACGCTGCCGACCATGACCAGCAGCATCGGGTCGCGCCGCAGCCGCCAGGCGGGCGTGGCCGCCGCGGCGACCTCGGCCGCCGCCGTCCGACGGCCACCCCGTCGGGTACGGATGAGCAGCGCGGCCACCACCAGCGCGAGGTAGCTGACCGCGTCGACGAGTAGTGGCACCCGGGTGCCGAACTGCCCGACGAGCAGCCCGGCCAGCGCGGGGCCGGCGAGCGCGCCCAGGGTGCCGGCGGTCTGGTTGAGCGCGCCGGCGCGGGGCAGGTCCTCGGCCCGCACCATGACCGGCACCAGCGCGGCGAGCACCGGCTGGGTGATCGCGAGCCCGGTGGCCAGCAGCGCCACCAGCGCGAGCACCAGGACCGGCGCCGTCGCGTAGGCCAGCGCCGCGCAGATCGCGGCCTGGACCAGGCCGGCGGTGACCAGCAGGACGCGGCTGTCCACCCGGTCGGCGAGGCGCCCGGTCAGCGGGGCGAGCGCCACCAGCGGCAGCGTCGCGGCGAGCAGCAGCCCGGACACGGCGAGCCCGCCGGCGCCGGCGGACTGGAGCGCGAGCGTCAGCGCGGTGGCGGCGAGGAAGTCGCCGCAGCTCGAGACGCCGCGGGCGGTGGCGGCGAGCCAGACGTCCGGCCAGCGCGAGGAGCCAGTTGTGAAGGACATACTTCGAAAATAATCCTTCACAACTGGTGCGCGCAACCCACCTCAGTCGATGGGCATCGCCCGGTACTGCACCGCCACCTTGCGCGCGCCCGCCGGCGGGTCGGTGCGGTCCCGCTGCCGATACGGCGACGTCAGCGCCTGGACCGCCGCGTTCAGCTCGGCCAACTCCTCGGCGGTCAACAGCAGCACGCTGTCGCTGAACCAGAACGACTCGTACCACTCGCGCGGCTCGTCCGGCACGCGGCGCAGCCAGTCCCGGACCCGCTGCGCGTCGCGGACCAGGTGTGCCTCGATCAGCGCCGCCTCGGCGGCGTGCGTCTCCGGGTCGGCGTCCGGCCCGGCCTCGACCGAGTAGGAGGCGTTCACCGCCTGCCACACCCGCTCCCGCGCGTCACCCCGGCCGGCCGCCTCGCGGACCAGGCCGAACTTCGCCAACTCGCGCAGGTGGTAGCTGGTGGCGCTCGGCGACAGGCCGGCGATGCCGGCACACTCGGTGGCGGTCGCGCCGCCCTCCACCGCGCTGAGGTGTTCGATGATCGCCATGCGGGCCGGATGGGCGAGCGCCCGCATCACCTGCGGATCGCTGATCGTCACCCGGTGCTGTTCGGGACGCGCCTCGGTCATGCCCCCATGATCCCGCGCCGACGGGCGAGGGCCGCGAGAGGTGGCGCCGTGGCGGCTCAGGCCACCTTGAGTTGCTCGTCGCCGAAGTCTGCGATCAGCTTGAGGGTGCCGCCGAGTGCGGCGATGTAGCGCGCCAGCACCTCCTGGGTCGCCACATTGCCCGCTTCGATCTTAAGTAGCGACGAGATCCGGTAACACGCCCTGACCGCCGCAATCGGGTGGCGGCGTGCTTTGAGGCCTCCGTATAGTGGTTGACCGCCCGACGGCCGCGGTGAGCACGCACCGCAGCGGACGTCCCCGCGCCGGAAGCAGCCAACCGCCCCGGACACGCGAGCGAGCATCATGTTGAGCCCTGGGAGTTCACAGTGCCCGCACCGGAACTGACCACCACACCGCTCGACGACGAACTCGTCGCCGAACGGGCCCACCTGGACACCTCCCGCGCCGCGCTGCGCCGGATGCGGGAGCGCGCCGAGTCGCTCTTCGCCACCGGCGACAAGGTGGCCGGCGACGCGTACACCGCCGAGCAGCTCGGCCGGCACATGGCCCGCCGGGTCAAGGAACTGGCCGACGACCCGACCACCCCGCTCTTCTTCGGCCGGCTCGACTTCGGCGGGAACGCCGACAGCCCGCACAGCGGGGAGACTGACCCGGACCACGCCGGGCGGAACTACCACGTCGGGCGGCGCCACGTCACCGACGAGCGGGGCGAGCCGCTGGTGCTGGACTGGCGCGCCCCGGTCTCCCGCTCGTTCTACCGGGCCAGCGCCCGCGACCCGCAGGGCGTCGCGGTGCGCCGCCGGTTCGGCTTCAGCGCCGGCACGCTGACCAGCTTCGAGGACGAGCACCTCGACCGGGGCGAGGAACTCGGCACGGCCAGCCGCATCCTCACCGCCGAGATCGAACGCCCCCGCGTCGGCCCGATGCGCGACATCGTCGCCACCATCCAGCCCGAGCAGGACGAGCTGGTCCGGGCCGACCTGGCCGACTCGATCTGCGTGCAGGGGGCGCCGGGCACCGGCAAGACGGCGGTCGGGCTGCACCGCGCCGCGTACCTGCTCTATCTGCACCGGGAACGGCTGCGCCGCTCGGGCGTGCTGATCGTCGGGCCGAACCGCGCGTTCCTGTCGTACATCGCGGCGGTGCTGCCCGCGCTCGGCGAGGTCGAGGTCGAGCAGGCCACCGTCGAGGACCTGGTCGCCCGGGTTCCGGTCCGCGCGGTCGACGACCCGGCCGCCGCCGCGCTCAAGCACGACATCCGGATGGCCGAGGTGCTGCGTCGCGCCGTCGACGCCCACATCGGTACGCCGACCGAGCCGATCATGGTCTCGGACGGCTCGTACCGCTGGCGGATCGGGCTCGACCCGCTGCACCGCCTGGTCGTCGAGACCCGCGCGGAGGGCCTGCCCTACGCCACCGGCCGGGAGCGGGTCCGGGCCCGGGTGGTGGGGCTGCTGCAACGCCAGGCCGAGGCCCGCCGCGCCGAGTCGCCCTCCGACGCCTGGCTGCGCCGGATGAGCCGGATCAAGCCGGTCGCCGACCTGCTCGACGCGGTCTGGCCCGCGCTCACCCCGGACGGGCTGCTGCACCGGCTGCGCACCGACGCCGAGGCGCTCGCCACCGCCGCCGACGGGCTGCTCAGCGCCGAGGAGCAGGAGCTGTTCCGCACCGGCAAGGTCGGGCGCACCGCGAAGGCCACCCGGTGGACCGCCGCCGACGCGGTCCTCCTCGACGAGATCGCCGGGCTGCTGGAACGTCCCGCCGGGTTCGGTCACGTGGTGGTCGACGAGGCGCAGGACCTCTCGCCGATGCAGTGCCGGGCCATCGCCCGCCGCAGCGAACACGGCTCGATCACGCTCCTCGGCGACCTGGCCCAGGGCACCGCGCCCTGGGCCGCGACCGACTGGCGGGAGTCTCTCGCCCACCTGGGCAAGCCGGATGCCGCGGTGGTGCCGCTGAGCGTCGGCTTCCGGGTGCCGGCCGCCGTGGTGGCGTTCGCGAACCGGCTGCTGCCGGCGCTCGCCGTCGACGTACCCCCGGCCCGGTCACTGCGCCACGACGGGGCGCTCGACGTGCGTACCGCCGACGACCTGACGGCCGCGACGGTGGCCGAGGTGCGGGCGGCGCTGGCGCACGACGGTTCGATCGGTGTGATCGCGGCCGACGACGCGGTGGACCGGCTCCGCGCGGCGCTCGCCGACGCGGGCGTCGAGACCGCGACCGCCGACGACGTCGAGGCCGCGGCGCGCGTCACAGTCGTCCCGGCGACGCTGGTCAAGGGCCTGGAGTACGACCACGTGGTGGTCGTCGAGCCGGCCGCGATCGTGGCCGCCGAGCCGCGCGGCCTGCACCGCCTCTACGTGGTGCTGACCCGGGCGGTCTCCGGGCTGGCGGTGCTGCACCGTGAGCCGCTGCCCGCCCCGCTGGTCACCTGAGCCGGCCGGCGCTGCCGCCCCACGCCGGGATGCTCAGCCGGCGAGGGCGGCGGCGACGGCGCGTAGCGGCGTGCCCGACTCGGCGATCGGCACGGTGAAGGCGAGCCACGAGCCGTCGGCGAACGTGAGCCGCAGACGCTTCGGGTTGAGCCGGTGCCAGCCGACCCGCGCGGACGCCACCTCGGCACGCGGCACGGCCCACACCACCTCGGTCCCGGCCAGCGCCCGCTCCTCGGCCTCCCGCCCGCCGAGCAGCGTCACCCCGCCGGTGCGGCAGACCAGCAACCGTCGGTCGGTGACCGCGAGCAGGGTCTCCCGGACCTTGAGGTCGGTCCCGGGCGGGGTCAGCGCCCGGTGCAGGCGGGACGCGGCCGAGCCGGGCGCGCCCCGACCGGCGATCCCCCAGCCGATCAGGTCCACCAGGCGGTCGCCACGGTCCCAGGTCGCCAGCGGGACGAGCACGTTGAGCAGCACCGAGCCGACGGTGCGTCGGCCGGGAGCGGCGGTCGACGCCGGTTCGGGCGGCGGTGGCGGGGTGAGACCGCCGCCGACGTCGGCCCTGGCGTGGGCCAGCACGCGCTCGCCCGGCTCGACGAGCCGGTCGAGCGCCGCGCGGTATCGGGACTCGTCCATCGGCTCAGTATCGGTCGTGGCCGTAGCCGTCGGCGGCAGGGCGCTCCGCGGCCGGGGCGGTGCCCATCACCTCGCCGACGATCTCCCGCACCCGGGCGGCGGCGGCCTCCTGCGCCCGGTTCGCGGCGGCGGTGAACTCCTCGGCCAGCGTGTAGGAGTCGAAGCGCATGGCCCGCGCGTTGATGTCGGTGGAGAGGATCCGGCCGTCGGCGGCGGCCACGACCGTGACCAGGCCGGAATCGCTCGCGCCCTCGGCGCTGCTCTGCTCCAGCTCGGCCATCCGCGCGCCCAGCTCGCGCTGCCACCCGTCCAGGTTGCGGGCCAGCGCCTCGATCCGGTCCAGGGCCGGGAACGTCATGGCTGCCTCTCAGTTCACGATCGAGTCGAACACGTTCTGCACACCCCTGGTGTAGGGGCCGAGATCCTCGCGGTAGGTGCCGTCCACCAGGTAGTTGCGGTCCTTGTGGCCGTCGGAGACGTCGTGCAGGCCGACCCCGGTGTCGAGCAGCGCCCCGCCGATGCCCGGGATGTTCACCGGGGACGCCTGGTTGATCGCGAACTTGCCGGGGAACAGGATGGCGGTCCGTTTCATCTTGAACGCGAACGCCTCCCTCGTGTAGCCGGACCTGTTCCACGCCTTGTACGCCTTCTTGGCCTTGCGCAGCTCCATCACCAGCTTGCGGTAGCGGGTGAGCAGCTCGGCGACCTTCTCCAGCTTGGTGACCAGCTTGGTGAGGATCTCCGCGAACCGGGCCACGATCTTGACCATGCGACCGACAGTGGTGGCCAGCCGGGCCAGCACCCGTACGACGGTGGCGGCCAGCGTCACGCCAGCGCTCAGCGCGGCCGCGACCGCCGCGATGATGACCTCGGTCAGGAACCAGAGCAGGAACTCCAGGATCAGCTCGACCAGCAGGTTGAACGCGTCGACCGCCGCGTTCGCGGCGTCGACGAGCACCTCCTTGGTGCCGTCCAGCCCCTGCGCCAACTCCTCGATCGCCGCCTCGACGGACTCCATCGAGGCGTGGAACCTCTCCGCCGCGTCGCCGTCCCAGGCACCCCGCAGGCGGGCCCGGTCGGCGACCTGGTCGCCGGCGATCCGCCGGACCGCCTCGCCGGTGGTCACCGCGAGCTGGGCGGCCTGCATCAGGTCGTCCGGCTCACCGGCGACCAGTTCCAGCAGCTGCTCGAACGGCCACAACACGGCGTTGGAGAGCGGCTTGAACGGATCGGGCGTGCCGGACACGATCTGCTCGAAGTACGTCTTGTTGCGCTGGAGCGCCTCGGTGCTCATCGGTGCCCCCTCAGGCGCCCGGCGTGAACAGGTCGGTGGTCGCCACGTCGGTGCCGGTGTAGGCGTCGGCGGTGTCGGTCACGCCCTCGGCGATGTCGGCCATCACCTCGGCGCCCTCCGCCAGCCCCGCCAGGCAGGCCTCGAACTGCTCCGCGTACGCGGCGGCGAGGCTGAACGACGCGGGCATCACGCCGAAGGAGTGCCGGGCCACGTGCCCGTCGCCGAACACCCGGTGCAGCTCGCGGAACCGGGCGGCCCGATCCCGGGAGGCGGCGGCGAACGCCGTCAACGCCTCCGGCTGGACGTCGAGATTCCTGCTCGGACTGGTCACGGACCCTCCCCAGTGCCCGGTCGAACCACCGTCGCCGTCGACGGCGCCACCAGACTAGGTGATGCGCACCCCCCGGTAGGGGGCAGTGCGACTGGCGTGCACACGGTAGACAGAGGAGGCACCGTCCCTCCGCCCGAGGAGCCCGCGATGATCCTGGCCCGCGCCGAACAGGTCAGCCGCCGCTACGGCGAGGTGCTGGCGCTGGACCGGGTCGACCTGACCGTGCGGGCCGGTGAGCTGGTCGGCCTGCTCGGCCCGAACGGCGCCGGCAAGAGCACCCTGATCAACCTGCTGGTGGGGCTGCGCCGTCCGACCGCCGGCCGGGTCGAGCTGCTCGGCGGCGACCCGCGCGACCCGGCCAGCCGGCGGCAGCTCGGGGTGACGCCGCAGGAGACCGGCCTGCCCGGCACGCTGCGGGTCGGCGAGGTGGTCGAC
Source organism: Micromonospora sp. NPDC018662 (assembly GCF_044391475.1). Classification (NCBI taxonomy): domain Bacteria; kingdom Bacillati; phylum Actinomycetota; class Actinomycetes; order Micromonosporales; family Micromonosporaceae; genus Micromonospora; species Micromonospora sp. NPDC018662. The sequence goes on along the minus strand of NZ_JBISAC010000001.1, from coordinate 535,544 downwards.
TTCGTCTCCGCGCACTACCCCGACCCGGTGCCCCGGGGCGAGCTGCTCGACCGGTTCGGCCTCACCGACCAGGTGCGCCGACAGACCGGCGGCCTCTCCGGCGGCCAGCGGCGTCGGCTGGCCGTGGCGCTGGCGTTCGTCGGCCGGCCCCGGCTGGTGGTGCTGGACGAGCCGACCACCGGGCTGGACGTGGAAGCGCGGCACGCGCTCTGGGAGGCGGTCCGCGGCTTCCACGCCGACGGCGGCACCGTGCTGCTGAGCAGCCACTACCTGGAGGAGGTGGAGGCGCTGGCGCAGCGGGTGGTGGTGATCGGCCACGGTCGGGTCCTCGCCGACGACTCGGTGGCGGCGATCCGCGGCATCGTCGGCGTACGCCGGGTCAGTCTGGTCGCCGACGACCTGCCGGCGCTGCCCGGGGTGGTCGCCACCGAACGCGTCGACGGGCGGGTCCACCTCCTCACCACCGACGCCGACCAGCTCGTCCGCGACCTGGTCACCGCCGGCGTGACGTTCCGCGACCTGGAGGTCCGCCCCACCTCGCTGGAGGAGGCGTTCCTCGCCATCACGGCCGGCGACCGGCCCGCGCCCACCCCCGCCTAGGAGACCGCCGTGCCGCTCGCCCTGGTCCACGCCCGCTACCAGCTCCTGGAGATCGTCCGGATCCCGGTGGCGGTGGTGGGCAGCGCGTTCTTCCCCGCCGCCGCGATGCTCTTCTTCGTGGTGCCGTTCGCCGGCGACGACCCCACCGGCGCCACCTACGCCACCGCCGCCATGGTCACGTTCGCGACCATGAGCGCCAACATCTTCCAGTACGGCGTGGGCGTCGCCGAGGACCGTGACCAGCCCTGGAACCCGTACACCCGGACCCTGCCGGCCGGGCCGGCGCCGCGGCTGGCCGGACGGATCCTGGCCGGCCTGGTGCTGACCTACCTGTCGATGGTGCCGGTGGTGGTGATCGCGGCGGTGGCCACCGCGGCTCGGGTGACCGCGGCGCAGTTCCTGCTCGGGCTCGCCGCGGTCGCCGTGATCTCGGTGCCGTTCACCCTGCTCGGCCTGGCGATCGGCTACTCGCTGCCGAGCAAGGCGGCGATCGTGGTGGCGCAGGTGCTCTTCTTCCCGCTGGCGTTCGGCGGTGGCCTGCTCTCCGCACCGGACCAGGCGCCCGGCTTCGTCCAGGCGGTCGCCCCCTACCTGCCGACCCGGGGCGCGGTGGAGCTGATGTGGGCGGCGGTCGCCGACTGGCAGCCCGATCCCCGCGCGCTGGTGATGCTGGTGGTCTGGGTGGTGGCACTCGCCGCGGTCGCCGGCTGGGCCTACCGGCGGGACGAGGGGCGCCGCTTCAGCTGACCGGTTGTCCCGGTTCCGGCCCGGTGGCCGGCCCGGTGGTGCCACGATGCCGGCAGGGCGGGCCAGCGGGGCCGCTCCCGGCGAGAGGGGTCACCGTGAACGGCGTCGAGCCCGGCACGCCCTGCTGGACCGACCTGGCCACCCCCGACCTGGCGGACGCGCGGCGGTTCTACCCACAACTGTTCGGCTGGACCGGCCGGATCTCCACCGTGCCGGACGCCGGCGGTTACACCGTCTTCCTCAAGGACGGCAAGGCGGTCGCCGGGGTCGGGCCACCCGCCACGCCGGACCAGGTGCCGGTCTGGTCGACGTACGTGGCCACGGACGACGCCGACCTGGTCGCCACCCGGGTGGCGGCGGCCGGTGGGCAGGTGGTGGTCGCCCCGTTCGACGTCGCCGCGCAGGGCCGGATGGCGGTGCTCGCCGACCCGGCCGGCGCGGTGTTCAGCGTCTGGCAGCCGATGGCGATGCGCGGCGCGGAGTTGTTCAACGCGCCCGGCGCGATGTGCTGGAACGAGCTGGTCACCCCCGACCCGGAGGGGGCCCGGGACTTCTACGCGCTGGTCTTCGGCTGGCAGCCCGAGGAGCGGTCGGCCGGGCCGGTCCCCTACATCGGGTGGCGCTGCGGCGCCCGCATCGTGGCCGGCATGCTGACGCCGGCCGAGCCGCTGCCCGGCGACCTGCCGGCGTACTGGACGGTCTACTTCGCGGTGCAGGACACCGACGCCACCGCGGCCCGCGCCGCCGAGCTGGGCGGCACCATCCTGGTCCCGCCCCGCGACAACCCGGCCGGTCGCTCCGCCGCCCTCCGCGACCCCCACGGCGCCCTCTTCTCCATCTCCACCCTCCGCTGACTGCCCGCCCCGCCCCTCTCCCCCTCCCCCCGCCCGCCCCTCCCCGCCCTTCCCGCCCGCCCCTCCCCCCGCCCGTGCGCGCAGTTTCACGGAAATAGTGGCTATCCGGCCCGACATAGCCACTATTTCCGTGAATCAGCGGGCGGGGCGGGACGGGCGGGACGGGACGGGGGAGGGGCGGACGGGAAGGGCGGGGCGGGCGGGGCGGACGGGGCGGACGGGAAGGGCGGGGCGGGGGAGGGGCGGGGGAGGGGCGGGGAGGGGCGGGTGGGAAGGGCGGAGAGGGCGGGGAGGGGGTCAGTGGGGGCGGACGGGGACCACCAAGGGGCCGTGGTCGCCGGGGATGACCCGGACGTGGGCCCGGTAGTGGCGGGCGAGCAGGTCCTCGGTGAGCACCTTCTCGGGCGGCCCGGCGGCGGCCACCCGGCCGTCGGCGAGCAGCACCAGCCGGTCGGCGTACTCGCCGGCGATGGAGAGGTCGTGCATGGTGGCGAGCACGGTCAGGTCGTGCTCGCGGCGGAGCTGGTCGACCAGCTCCAGCACCTCCTGCTGGTGCCCGATGTCCAGCGCGCTGGTCGGCTCGTCGAGCAGCAGCAGCGTGGCGCCCTGGGCCAGCGCCCGGGCCAGGAAGACCCGCTGCCGCTCGCCGCCGGAGAGCGTGGCCAGCTCGCGGCGGCCGAACCCGGCCAGGTCGAGCCGGTCCAGCACCTGGTGCACGGCCGCCAGGTCGGCGGCGGACTCCCGGCCCAGCGGCGGCATGTAGGGCGTGCGCCCCAGCAGCACGTAGTCGAAGACCGCCATGCCGGCCGGCACCACCGGCGACTGGGCGACGGTGGCCACCACCCGGGCCCGGTCGCGGCGGCGTAGCGCGCGGATCGGCGTACCGAAGAGGGAGACGGCGTCCGGCGCGGGCAGCAGGCCGCCGACGGCGCGCAGCAGGGTCGACTTGCCGGCGCCGTTGGGGCCGATGACAGTAACCCACTCGCCCACCGCGACGGTCAGGTCGACGCCGGCCAGGACGGGGCTGCCGCCCAGCTCGACCCGCAGGTCCCGGACCTCGACCGCGGCGGTCATGATGTGCCCACCCCGCGGGCGGTGCGCAGGATCAGGACGAAGAACGGGCCGCCGAGCAGGGCGGTCACCACGCCGATCGGGATCTCGGCGGGCGCCGCGGCGGTCCGGGCGACCACGTCGGTCAGCGCCAGGAACGCACCGCCGAAGAGCATCGACAGCGGCAGGATCACCCGGTAGCTGGAGCCGGCGAGCAGCCGTACGGTGTGCGGCACGATGATGCCCACGAAGCCGATCAGGCCGGAGGCGGAGACCGCGGCGGCGGTGCCCAGCGAGGCGGCGGCGATCAGCAGGTAGCGGGACCGCTGCGGGTGCAGCCCGAGGCTGGTGGCCTCGTCGTCGCCGAGGGAGAGCACGTCCAGCTCCCGCCGGTGCGCCAGCACCACCACGGCGGTGAGCAGGAAGTACGGCAGGACCAGCAGCACGTCGTGCCAGCCGGCGGTGGCCAGCCGGCCGAGCAGCCAGGAGTAGACCTGCTGGAGACTGTCGGAGTTCGCCTGGAGCAGGTAGGTCTGCCCGGCGGCGAGGAACGCCGACACCGCCACCCCGGCCAGGATCAGCGTGGCCGGGGAGCGGTCCCGTCCGCCGGCGGCGCCGAGCAGGGACGTCATCGCCACCGCGCCGAGCGAGCCGACGAACGCGGCGAGCGGGATGGCGACCGGCAGGTCGGTGAGCGCCCCGCCGACCCCGGCGCCGAGCACGATCGCCGCGGTGACCGCGAGCCCGGCCCCGGCCGCCACGCCGAGCAGGTACGGGTCGGCCAGCGGGTTGCGGAAGACGCCCTGGTAGCAGCCGCCCGCGAGGGCGAGCAGCGCGCCGACGAGCAGGCCGAGCACGACCCGGGGCAGCCGCAGCTCGGTGACGATGGCGATCTCCCGCTCGGTGAGCCCGCTGTCCAGGTGCACGCCGGGCAGGAGGTTGAGCAGTTCGGCGGCGACGCTGCCGGGCGGCAGGCTGACCGGGCCGAACGAGACGCCGGCGACCAGCGCGACCAGGACCGCCACCAGACCGGCGAGCAGCCAGCGCTTGCGCAGCCCGGCCGGCCGGCTCGCGCCGGCGCGTGTCCCGCCTCGGCGGGGCCGGGGCGTCCGGCCGGCCGGCCGGGACCCGTCGGGGGTCCCGGCCGGTACGGCGTCCACCGGTCGTACGGCCACGGTCAGGCCGGGACCTTGGCGGTGGCGTCGACGATCGCCTTGAGCAGGTCGACGACGCGGGGGCCCCAACGCGAGGCGATGTCGTCGTCCAGCGCCACGACCTGGTTGTTCTTGACCGCGGTGACGCCGGCCCAGCCGCTGCGCGCCTTGACCGTGTCCGCGCTCTGCTGGCAGCACTTGGTGTCGGCCAGGAAGACGAAGTCGGGGTTCGCCTTGACGATGACCTCCTGGGAGAGCTGCGGGTAGCCGCCGCTCTTGCCGCCGGCGTCGGCCGGGTCGGCGATGTTCTCCAGCCCGGCGAGCGCGTAGATGCTGCCGATGAACGTCTTGCTGGTCGCGGTGTACAGCTCCGGGCCCAGCTCGTGGTAGTAGGTCAGCTTCTCGGCGCGCTTGGGCAGGTCCTTGGTGAGCGCGGTGATGTCGTCCTTCATCTTCCGCACCACGGCGTCCGCCTCGGCCGGGTGGCCGGTGAGCGTGCCCAGGTCGGTGAGCTGCCGGTACGTGTCGTCGAGCGTGGTCGCGGCGGGGGTGAGCAGGACCGGGATCTTCAGCGCGACGAGCTGACTGGCGATCTTGTTGGTGTCGTTGGTGATCACCACCAGGTCGGGGCTCTTCGCGGCGATCGCCTCGGCGTTCGGCTGGTAGCCGGAGAGGTCGCTCTTCGGCGCGTCCGCCGGGAAGTTCGACTGGTCGTCGACGGCGGTGACCTGCTTGCCGGCGCCGATGGCGAAGAGCATCTCGGTCGAGGTCGGCGACAGCGAGACGATCTTCTCGGGGCGCTTGTCCAGCGTCAGGTTGCCCACGCTGGCGGGGAAGGAGCCGCCGGACGCGCCGGCGGCGGGGGTGTCGGTCGAGGTCTTCTCGGCGCAGCCGCCGAGAAGCAACGCGCCGGCGGCGAGCGCGGCGGCGAAGAGCCGAGGGGTACGTCGGGTCACAGGTCCTCCTGTCGGTCGAGGAGCGTGGTGCTTCGCCGACAGGTGGAAAGGCCCGTCCGCGAGGCGCCCTTCCTCGAGAGCGCGTGTCGCGACCGGGCCACAGGCGACCTGGCTCGTCCCACGTCCGTCGGCGCCGGCGGGAGGCCGACGCCGCGCGTACGGGGCATCACAGTTGCGGGACAGCGCCGGTTTCACACCGGCTTCGCTGCGGCACGATCGGTGCCACGGTAGCGCACGACCAGCGGAGATCGCCCGGACGGGCGGGAGTGGGTGGGGACCCCGGCGGGGGTGGGACCGGGGTCCCCACCGCAGGGTGAGGTCAGCAGTACTGGCTCTGCTTGCCGATCGCCCGGTACGGGCAGTCGGCGTACTCGGAGAGCGTCAGCACGGCGTCCCGGTTGCGCGAGGTCTGCGCCGGGATCACCTCGTCGGGCGGGTAGAAGCCGCCACCGGAGGCCGAGCCGGGGTACATCTCGAACGTGTACGCCCAGATCTTGTGGGTGCCCCACATCCAGTCGATGCTGGTGCCGTCCGCGATGTAGAGGTCGCTGGACTGCTCCGGGGTGTAGCCGTTGCTGGCCGCCATCTGCTGGCCGATGGTGGCGAACGTGTTGTACTGGTCGGCGGTCATCCCGGTGGCGGTGTTGCTGTACGTGTAGCCGTACGGCCAGAGCACCAGCTGGGAATAGGTGTGGAAGTCGATGTTCGCCTTGATCTGCTGCACCCCGCCGACGACCCGGCTGTTGACGAAGTTGCGCAGCGCGGCGGTCTCCGGGGCGGAGAAGGCGGACGGGCCGCGGTAGGTGTCCGACGACTTCGTGCTCGACGAGCCACCGCAGCAGCCCCACTGGTAGCCCCAGTTGCGGTTCAGGTCGGTGCCGACGTACGTGGAGCCGCTGTTGGGCTGCCGGTTCTTCCGCCAGGAGCGGTAGGAGCCGGTGGCGATGTCGTACTCGCTGCCGTCCGGGTTGACGGTGGGGACGATCCAGATCTCCCGGGAGTTGACGATGCCTGTGATCCGGGAGTCGGTGCCGTAGTTGTCGGTGAACAGGTTGAGCAGGTAGATCGCCATCTCGACGGTCAGGTGCTCGCGGGCGTGCTGCTGGGCGTTGAACAGGATCTCCGGTTCGCTCTCGTCGGTGCCGACGTTGTCGGAGATCTTCACGGCCATCAGGTCCCGGCCCTGGTAGGACGTGCCGATGCTGAGCTTGCGGGCGATGCTCGGGTGGTCGGCGACCACCTGGTTCACCACCGCGGTCAGCTCGGCGTAGTCGTGGTAGTTCGAGTCGGCGGGCGGGAACGCGTACGCGGTCGCGCCGCCGGCCGGCGCCGGGGCGACGTCCTTCTCCAGCCGGAAGCCGAGCCGGGTGATGGCGTTCGCCTCGGCGGTGGTGGCCGTGACGTGCAGCACGCCGTGTTCGGAGTAGTCGATGGCGGCGCCGGTGCGGGCGACCGCGGTGCGGTCGGCGACGGTCCGTGGGCCGAGCACCCGGTAGGCGACGGCGGCCGGCGCACCGGCCCGGTCCGGGTCGGGGCGGGCGGCGGCCGGCCCGGCGGCGGCGGTGACCAGGATCAGGCCGACGGCGGCGACGAACGCGAGCCGGCGGCGCAGCGGGGACGTGCGGAGGGCCATGGACAACCTCCTCGGGGTACGGGGAGATCCCGTTGTCCGCACACTTCACCAGCAGTCACATGGTCATATCAACATCCGTCGTTGCCATGAACCATCCCGACCTGATCCTCACGTCGGCAATGATTTTCCATGGCTGAACATCTGGCGAAACTTCCCGCCAAGGACGACAGTGAACGGCAACGATGCCGTTTCCCCGTGGAGCTGCCATGTTCGGAAGACCCCTGCGCACGGTCGCCCTCGCCGGCCTGACCGCGCTCACCCTGCTCGGCACCACCGCACCCGCCCAGGCGCACGGCCCCCGGCCGGGCGTCACCCACGACGAACAGATCACCTTCCAGGAGTTCTCCCGCTACCCCGACTGGCGTACCGGCACGCACCAGGGCACCCGCGCCGTCCCCGGCCGCCAGCCGGGGCTGACCATCGGCCGCCCGGCCGGCACCACCGCGTTCACCGACGAACACACCGGCACCACCCGCACCTGGGAGTACGCCACCTGGACCTCGCCCGAGCGGCGGATCGGGTTCGACGCCACCGAGCTGGTCGCGTCCTGGAACGCCAGCACGCCCGCCGGCACCTGGATCCAGGTCGAGCTGCACGGCACCTACAACACCGGGGACCAGACCCCGTGGTACGTCATGGGCCGCTGGGCCTCCGGCGACCAGGACATCAAACGGGCCACAGTGGACGGCCAGGGCGACCCGTGGTCGAGCATCTGGACCGACACGTTCTCCGTCGACGACGCCGCGGCCGGGGTGCTGCTGCGCTCGTACCAGCTCCGGCTGACGCTCTACCGCGCTCCCGGGCAGGCCGCCGCGCCGCAGGTCCGGATGGTCGGCGCGATGGCCTCGAACGTGCCGGACCGGTTCACCGTCACGCCGAGCCGGGGCGGCATCGCCTGGGGCACCGAGCTGGCCGTGCCGCGCTACTCGCAGAACGTCCACCTCGGCGAGTACCCCGAGTACGACGGCGGCGGCGAGGCGTGGTGCTCCCCCACCTCCACCGAGATGGTGGTCGAGTACTGGGGCCGCAAGCCCTCGGCCGAGGACACCGCCTGGGTCGACCCCGCCTACGCCGACCCGACCGTCGACCACGCCGCCCGGATGACCTACGACCACGAGTACGACGGCGCCGGCAACTGGCCGTTCAACACCGCGTACGCGGCCGGCTTCCCCGGCCTGGAGGCGCGCGTCACCCGGCTGCACTCGCTGGACGAGGCGGAACGGTTCATCAAGGCGGGCATCCCGGTGGTCACCTCGCAGTCGTTCCTCGCCAGCGAGCTGGACGGGGCGAACTACGGCACCTCCGGGCACCTGTTCGTGATCGTCGGCTTCACCGCCGACGGCGACGTGATCGTCAACGACCCGGCGTCGTCGTCGAACGAGGCGGTCCGCAACGTCTACCAGCGCGAGCAGTTCGAGCAGATCTGGCAGCGGACCAAGCGGTACCGGGCCAACGGCACGGTGGCCTCCGGCTCCGGCGGCATCGCCTACCTGATCAAGCCGCTCGACCGACGGTGGCCGGTCGTCCCCAACTCCACCAACTGGTGAAAGGAGGGGCCCCTTCTTAACGCCTGGCGTAGAGAAGGGGCCCCTTCTCACCACTTCAGCCTCGGTGCTCTCCCGGCTCGGGCTGGTCGTCGCCGGCCAGCGCGGACCGCAGCCGGTCCTTCTCGGCGCGACGACGCTCCGCCGCCTCGGCCATCTCCCCGGCCATCTCGTCCCGCCAGCCCTTCAGCAGGAAGAACGACAGCGTGGCGGAGAAGACCAGCGCCAGCATCAGCCGCAGGAACATGTTCATCTCGATGAACCAGAGGGCCGCCAGCACCGCGACGAACAGCCCGATCCGGCCCAGCGTGTACTTGACCGCCGCGCTCATGCCCGCATTCCCACTCTCTCCGCCGCCTCAGCCCGTCCGCCGGGCCAGCCAGTGCACGCCATGAAACCAGATCACCGCGTAGACCACGGTGAACACCGCCGCGGCCAGCGCGCCGGTGAACAACGCCGGCAACCCTGCGGCCAGCCCGGCCGCCAGCAGCCCGGCGAGCACACCGACCCCGAGCCCGACCAGCGCCGCCAGCACCCGGGCGGCGCCGAACTCCCAGGCCCGGAAGTCGTCCCAGAACAGCCAGAGCGGCAGGATCACCGCCAGCCAGCCGTTGGTCCCCCCGAACCCGCCGGCGCCCACGGCGGCGAACGCCCACTCGAAGAGCAGCAGCGCCAGCAGCCCGATGACCAGGCCGGCGAGCGTCACGCCGAGCAGGTCACCCAGCGTCAGGATGCGCCCCTCGGCATCCCGCCGAGGAAAGCCGCGTTGCTGCTCCCCGGTGCTCATCGCCGGGTCAGGCCCAGACCTGCCGGTGCTCATCGCCGGGTCAGGCCCAGACCTGCTGCGGCTCGGAGCGGCGCTCGGCCATCGACGGCGCGGCATCGTACTCGCGGACGGTCTCGTAGCGGGTGTTGCGCTCCACCGGCCGGAAGCCGGCGTCCCAGATCAGGTGCAGCAGGTCGTCCCGGTGCATGGTGTTCGGCGTGCCGTACGAGTCGGCGTCGTGCGTGATCTTGTATTCCACCACCGAGCCGTCCAGGTCGTCCACGCCGAAGTTCAGCGAGAGCTGGGCCACCGAGAGCCCGTGCATGACCCAGAAGCACTTCACGTGCGGGACGTTGTCGAACAGCAGCCGGGACACCGCGAACGTCTTGAGCGACTCGGCCGGGGAGGCCATCGTGGTGCGGGCCTGGATCCGGTTGCGGACCTTGCCGTCCGCCGAGTCGACGAAGTCGTGCTGGTAGCGCAGCGGGATGAAGACCTGGAAGCCGCCGGTCTCGTCCTGCAGCTCACGCAGCCGCAGCACGTGGTCGACCCGGTGCCGGGGCTCCTCGATGTGGCCGTAGAGCATGGTCGCCGGCGTCTTCATGCCCTTCGCGTGGGCCAACGCGTGGATCCGCGACCAGTCCTCCCAGTGGCAGGCGTGGTCGACGATGTGCTGCCGGACCTCCCAGTCGAAGATCTCCGCGCCGCCGCCGGTCAGCGACTCCAGACCGGCGTCCATCAGCTCGTCGAGGATCGCGTCGGCGGTGAGCCCGCTGATCTTCTCGAACCACTGCACCTCGGTCGCGGTGAACGCCTTGAGGTTGACCTTCGGCAGCGCCGCCTTCAGCTCGCGCAGCACCTTGGGGTAGTAGCGCCAGGGCAGCGTCGGGTGCAGGCCGTTGACGATGTGCAGCTCGGTGAGCTGCTCGTCCTCCATCTCCTTGGCCTTGCGGACCGCCTCGTCGATCCGCATCGTGTAGGCGTCCTTCTCGCCCGGCTTGCGCTGGAACGAGCAGTACGCGCACGACGCGGAACAGACGTTGGTCAGGTTGAGGTGCCGGTTGACGTTGAACATCACCCGGTCACCGTTCAGCTCGGTGCGCCTGTGGTGGGCCAGCCGGCCCAGCCAGGTCAGGTCGTCGCTCGCGTAGAGCGCGATGCCGTCCTCGCGGGTCAGCCGCTCCCCCGCGTAGACCTTCGCTTCGAGCTCGCGCTTGAGTCCGGCGTCCATCCGAAAGCCACGTCCTTCCACCTGGGGTCCCGATCGAGCGTACGTCGCGGGTCCGACGCGCCGCCCGCGCGGTCGACCGCAGCGACCCAGTTCACCGACCGTCACGCTCCGCACATCGACATCGTTGCGTCGGTGAGGTAAGACAGGGTGGGGCGGAACACACACTCAGGGCCGCCCTGCCTCATCACGCCCACGACGCGTGGCGCGCACCAGACCGGACGGGGAGCGGAATGGTCGACAGCACCAAGGCCCGAAGGCGACGGCGACGGTCACCGGTGATCTCACCGGTGCTGCGCCCGGCGCTCTGGTCCGCCCTGCTCGGGGCGATCGCGGCCGCGGCGCTCGCCACCCCGGCCTGGGCCGAACCGCTGCCCGACACCATCCCCAGCACCGGCTCCCGGCCACAGGTCACCGGCCCGCTCCAGCTTCCCGCCGCGCCGGGCGCCACCACCGGCCGACCCGGCGCCACCGTCCCCGGCCTGCCCGGCGCCACGGTTCCGGGCCTGCCCGGCGCGACCGTCCCCGGCCTGCCGGGTGCCACCGTCCCCGGCGGCGCACCGGGCCTGCCGGGCGTCGCGAACCCGGCCGACGGTCCGTTGATCGCGCAGATCAACCAGGTCGACGGCCTGGTCGCCCAGCTCGGCGACAACCTCCTGCGGGTCAAGGGCGAGCGGGACGCGGCCCAGGCCGAGCTGATCACCGCCGCCGCGCGGCTCAAGGCGGCGCAGGACGCGCTGGCCCGGGCCCAGGAGAACGCCAAGAGCGCCGCCGCCGACGCGGTCAAGGCCGACGCCGCGTTGCCGCCCGGCGAGTTCGGCGCCAGCCTGCGCCAGTTCTCCGACCTCCAGCGGATCACCCGGGGCGACAAGGCCGAGGGGGCCACCACCTCGGTGACCGGCGAGCTGCTGCGCGCCACCACCGACGAGCGGGTCGCCCGCGAGGCGCACGCCTCGGTCCAGCGACGGGTCACCCAGAAGACCGCGGAGTTCACCCGGGTCGAGGCCGACCTGCACAAGCAGGAAGCCGCGCTGCTCAAGCTCCGCCGCGACAACGCCGCCAAGCTGCTCGACATCGAGCGCCGGGAGGACGCCGCCGAGCAGCGGCTGGGCAACCCGTACGTCGCCAACCAGAGCATCAACGGCCTGGCCGCCGACCCGCGGGCCCTGGCCGCCGTGCGTTACGCCCTGGCCCAGCTCGGCGACCCCTATCTCTGGGCGGCGGAGGGCCCGGACCGGTTCGACTGCTCCGGTCTGATGCTCGCCTCCTACCAGTCGGCCGGCTACCGGGGCCTGCCCCGCGTGTCCCGGGACCAATACTTCGCGACCCGCTCCCGCACCGTCAGCCCGACCGCTCTCCTCCCGGGCGACCTGCTCTTCTTCGCGTCCGGCGGCAGCTGGACCAGCATCCACCACGTCGCCATGTACATCGGCAACGGCAAGATGGTCGAGGCGCCGAGGACCGGCGACGTGGTCAAGATCTCGGTGGTCCGGTGGTCCCGGCTCTACGCGGCGACCCGGGTGGTCGGCGCCGTCCCCGCGCCCGCCACGCCGGCACCGCTGCCGACCGTGCCGGCCAACCCGCCGAAGCCCGGCACCACGCCGAAGCCGACGCCGACGCCGACGAAGACCGCCACGCCGAAGCCGACCCCGAAGCCGACGAAGACCGCCACGCCGAAGCCGACGCCGACCACGTCCAGCCCGACGCCCACCCCCTCGACGAGCACCAGCCCGACGCCCACCCCGTCGGACACGCCGAGCCCGACGCCGAGCCGCACCGCCACCGTCGCACCGTCCTCGACCTCGGCGAAGCCGACCGAGAGCGCCGCCGCGCCGTCGAGCAGCTCGGCGAAGCCGACGGAGAGCGCGGCCGGCAGCAAGTCGGCCAGCCCGACCAGCACCGGCTGACCCAACCGTCCACTCGACTGTGCTCCCGGGCCGGAATGTGGCACGGTGAGATCCAGGCACTTCCGGCCGGCGCCACGGTCGGGGGCGAGCGTGGGTGCGGAGGGCGAGATGGGCGAGCACGAGGTTCCGGCGGAGTCGGTCCAACCGGGATCCACGTCCGACCCCGTCGGTGACGCCGACGAGCGCCCGGCGCAGCCGGGGCCGGTGGCCGTCGCGCGGGCCCGGGTCAGCGTGGCCGGCTCGGCCGTGCCGCCCCCGTCGGGCGGCGAACGGCCGGGTCCGCCGGCCACCGCCACCACCTACCGGGCGGGCGCCCCGGCGGAGAGCGTCCCGCCGCTGGACCGCCGCCGCCCCGGCGCGACCGTCTCGCCGCCGTCCAGCTGGTCCGCCTTCGCGGCGGCCGACCGGCCGGCCACGACCGACGACGACGCCGGCTCCCCGGTCCCGCTCCCGGCCGCCCCGGCCATCCCACCGGCCGCCTCGACGCCGCCGACGCCGGTTCCGGGGTCCCCGACCCCACTGCCGGCGTCCCCGGCCGCCGCCGGCCCGCTCCCGGCCGCCTCGACGCCGGTGCCCACGCCGACCGGGGAGACCGCCGACCGTCCGGGGTCCGCCCCCGACGACGGTGCGGCGGGCCCGGGCGACGGCGGCTCGCCGGCCGCCCGGCTGTCCGGCTCCGCCCAGGTGCCCGCGCCGCGCGCGGAGTCGCCGGACGTGCGCCGGGACGATCCCCCGGCCGACGATGCCGCACGCCACCAGCCGGCCGACCGGTTCGCCGGCCGGGCCACACCCGCGCCGCGTGCCGACTCCGAGACGGCGCCCGCGCGGGCCAGCGCGTCGGTGCCCGGCCTGAGCCGGGTCTCGGCCGACGAGGTCGCCGCCTCGGTGGCGGCCGCTCCCGCGGCCGCGAAGGTCTACCGGGCCGGCCCGGTCAACCCGGAGCCGCCGGAGCCCGCCCAGCCGCCGGAGCCGGTGCAGCCGCCGAGCCCGCCGGGTCCCGAGCCCGAGCCGGCCCCGACCCCGGTGCCGGGGCCGACGCCCCCGTCACCCGCCCCGCCCGTACCCGAGCCGGAGCCCCCGCTCCGCCCGACGCCCCCGGTGCCGGCACCTTCCCCGGCCCCGGCCCCGACTCCGCCCGGACCGACTCCGCCCGGACCGGTTCCGCCGATGCCCGGGCCGCCCGTGCCGCCGCCGGGGCCGGCGGTGCCTCCGCCACCGCCGCCGCCCGGCCCGATGCCCGCCCCCCCGTTCCCGCCGCCGCCGGCGATGCCCACGTCCCCGTTCCCGCCGCCGGCGATGGCCGGCGTGCCCGGGTCGCCCCCGGCCTGGGCCGCCACACCGGCGCCGCAGCCGGTCTGGCCCCCGACGCCCGCGTCGGCGCCGCCGGCCCCGGCCGTCCCGGCGCCGGCGCTGCCGACCTGGCCGCCGCCGGCCGCTTCCGCCCGGCAGACCGAGGCCACCCGTCCGGTACGCCCGCAGCCCGGCAGCCAGGACCTGGCCGGCACCGCGTACGGCGGCACGGAGGGCCCGGGCTTCGCCACGGTCTCGTTCCCGCAGGGCAGCCCGTCGGAGAACTCCGGTTCGCTGACCGGGCACATCCTGGCTCAGGGCTGGGCCGAGGACACCCCGACCACCCGGGCCAGCAACACCAAGGTCATCATCGTGCTGGCCATCGCGCTGACCGCCCTGATCGCCATCAGTCTGCTCGTGGTGTTCCTGGCCAACGACGCGCTGAGCGGGTTGACCGGCACCGTGCTGGCGCGCTGACGGGGTGAGCCCGCCCACTACGGCCACGCGATGCGGTGGCGGTGTCGGTGGAGCGCCGTACACTTGTCGGGATCACTGACCCGGCGCGCCCGACTGCGCGCCCATGGGCGATCTTGCGGGCGATTCGGCGGCGTGACGGCGCCGCGGCGGGCCATCGCGAAGATGCGCCCCGCTCGAAAGGCATTTCTTGACCACCTTCGCGGAAACCGGCATGTCCCCGTCCACCGACCCGATCATCGACGCCCCCGACTTCGCCTCGCTCGGCCTGCCGGCGCAGGTCGTCGAGGCGCTCGCCCGGCAGGGCATCACCACCCCGTTCGAGATCCAGCGGGCCACCGTGCCGGACGCGCTGGCCGGCCGCGACGTGCTCGGCCGGGGCCAGACCGGTTCCGGCAAGACGCTCGCCTTCGGCCTGCCGGTGATCGCCCGGCTCGCCGACCGCAACCGGGCCCGGCCGCTGCACCCCCGCGCGCTGATCCTGGTCCCCACCCGCGAGCTGGCCATGCAGGTCAACGACGCGCTGGTGCCGATCGGCAAGTCGGTGGGCATCTTCCTGAAGACCGCCGTCGGCGGTGTGCCGTACGACCGGCAGATCGACGCGCTCCGCCGGGGCGTGGAGATCGTGGTGGCCACGCCGGGGCGGCTCGGCGACCTGATCACGCGCGGTGTCTGCCGGCTCGACGACGTCGAGGTCACCGTGCTGGACGAGGCCGACCAGATGGCCGACATGGGCTTCCTGCCCGAGGTCACCGAGCTGCTGGCGAAGACGCCGGCGGACGCCCAGCGGCTGCTCTTCTCGGCCACTCTGGACAACGACGTCGACACGCTGGTCAAGCGGTTCATGACCGACCCGGTCACCCACTCGACCGCGCCGGCCACCGCAGCGGTGTCCACCATGGACCACCACATGCTGCTGATCCCGCCGCACGACAAGTTCGCGGTCACCGCGTCCATCGCCGCCCGCGAGGGACGCACCATGGTCTTCGCGCGTACGCAGCTCGGCGTCGACCGGCTGGTCGAGCAGCTCACCGCGGTCGGCGTACGGGCCGGTGGCCTGCACGGCGGCAAGACGCAGCGGATGCGCACCAAGACGCTGGCCGAGTTCCGCGAGGGCCGGATGAACGTGCTGGTCGCCACCGACGTGGCGGCCCGGGGCATCCACGTCGACGGGGTCTCGCTGGTGCTGCACGTGGACCCGCCGAAGGACCCGAAGGACTACCTGCACCGGGCCGGCCGCACCGCCCGGGCCGGCGAGTCCGGCGCGGTGGCGACCCTGGTGCTGCCGAAGCAGCGCCGGACCACCCTGGCCATGCTGGAGAAGGCCGGCGTCGAGCCGTCCCAGGCGCGGGTCCGCGCCGGCGACGAGGCGCTGGCGGAGCTGACCGGGGCGCGCGAGCCCAGCGGCGTACCGGTCCGTCCGGAGCCGGAGCCCCGCCGCGGCGGTGGGGCCCGTCGCTTCGGCGACCGGGACGGGCGCGGCTACGGCGACCGGGACGGGCGCGGCCCGCGCCACTACGGCGACCGGCCGACGGGCGAGCGGCGCTACGGCGACCGGCCGACGGGCGAGCGCGGCTACGGCGACCGACCCACTGGCGAGCGGCGCTACGGCGACCGACCGACCGGCGAGCGGCGCTACGGCGACCGGCCCACCGGTGGACGCGGCTACGGCGACCGGCCCACCGGCGAGCGCCGCTACGACGACCGGCCCACCGGCGAGCGCCGCTACGACGACCGGCCCACCGGCGAGCGCCGCTACGACGACCGGCCCACCGGCGAGCGCCGCTACGGCGACCGGCCCACCGGCGGACGCGGCTACGGCGACCGGCCCACCGGGGAGCGCCGCTACGGCGACCGGTTCGGCGGCGACCGGACCGAGCGCCGCGACGACCGGCGCTTCGGCGAGCGGCGGTCGGACGACCGCGGGGACCGCTTCGAGGGCCGGCCGTCCGACGACCGGCGCTTCGGCGAGCGGGGGCAGCACGACCGGACCGGCGGCGACCGGCCGTTCGGGGACCGGGACGGCCACACCGAGCGGCGCTTCGGGGAGCGCAGCGATGCCCGGCCGGCCGAGCGTCGGGGCGGGTTCCGTCCCGAGGGGCGGGGCCGGGACGACCGGCCGCGCGACGACCGGCGCGGTTTCGGCGGGCGCCCGCCGGCCCGTACCCACTGATCCGGGGCCTCCGGACGATCACTCCGAACGCCGCCGTCGAGCACCCGCTCGGCGGCGGCGTTCGCGCATCCGCTGCCGGTGGCCGGCGGGTCGCGTAACGTCCGGTCCATGCCGAAGTCGATGTTCTGGGCCCGGACCGACACCGCCGGCTCCGAGCACGTGGTGCTCGACGACCGCCAGGGGCTGACCGCGCAGGGCGTCGCGCTGGCCGTGGACCCGATTCCCTACACCTGCCGTTACCGCTTGACGGTCGCGCCGGACTGGTCGACCACCCGGCTGGAGGTCGACGCGGACGGCGCCGGCTGGGCGCGGAGCGTACGTCTGGAGCGGGGCGGCGACGGGTGGCGCGTGCGTACCGGCGAGGAGGGTGACCTGGACGCGGCGCTGCGCGCGGCCGGGCATCCGCCCGCAGGCCTGCCCGGTACGGACGAGCCGGACCGGCTGGCCGAGGCGCTCGACGTCGACCTGGGCGGCTCCCCGCTGACCAACACGCTGCCGATCCGCCGGATCGGGCTGGGCCGGCTCCCCGCCGACCTGGCGACGAGCGTGACGGTGGCGTGGGTGCTGCTGCCCGGGCTGGCCGTGCTCCCCGCCGAGCAGGTCTACACCTCGCTCGGTCCGGGCCGGGTGCGGTACGCCAGTGACACGTTCACCGCCGAGCTGGAGGTCGATCCGGAGGGCTTCGTGGTGCGCTATCCCGGGCTCGCGGAACGGGTCGACCCGCGCTGACCGTGGTCGGGCCGGCCGGTCAGGCGCGTAGTCCGCGCAGCAGGACGCCGAGGTAGCGGTCGGCGGCGTCCGCGTCGCTGATCGTCACCGCGTGTTGCACGCCGCACATCAGGCTGCGCAGGTCGTCGGCCGTGATGTCGGATCGGACGGCGCCGGCCTGCCGGGCCCGGTGGAGCAGGTGGTCGAGCGCGTCGAAGAAGCCGGCTGCCGGCGCGGCGGCGTCGGGGGTGAGGTCGTCGCGGGCGGCCAGCACCTCCGCCAGCGCCGGGTCCTCGCGGAGCAGCCGCAGCCCGGTCGACATCAGCCGCTCGAACCCGGCGACGGGATCGGCGGCGGCGGCGCTCGCCTGCGCGTCCGCCGCCAGCCGGGTGAAGCTCGGCGCGGCCAGCGCCTCGATCAGCACCTGCCGGCTGGGGAAATGCCGGTAGGCGGTGCCCACGCCGACGCCGGCGGCCTTGGCGATCGCGTTCAACGGCAGGTCGCGGTCGCCGTCGCGTAGCCGGGCCCGGGCCACGGTGAGCATCTGCTCGCGGACCCGGGCGGAGTCCGCCCGCAGCCGTCCGCCCACGCCTGTCGACACAGCCAAAGGATAACTCATCCGCTCGCCTGCTACGCTTGGCGTCGATCGGATAGATAATCCGATCGGATCATGCATCCCTTGAGGAGCGGACATGGCTGTGAGCTGGACCTTCGCCGACATACCGGACCTGACCGGCCGCATGGCCGTGGTGACCGGCGCGACCAGCGGGCTCGGCCTGGTCGTGGCGCGACAGTTGACGGCGCACGGCGCGACCGTGATCGCGGCGGTCCGCGACCTGGACAAGGCCGCCCGGGTCCTGCCCGGGGTGGAGGCGCGGCAGCTCGACGTCGCCGACCTGGAGTCGGTCGACGCCTTCGCCACCGGCCTGCACGAGGACGGGCGGACCGTCGACCTGCTGGTCAACAACGCCGGCATCGGTGGCCACCAGGGCCGTCGGCTCAGCCCGCAGGGCATCGAGATGCAGTTCGCCACCAACTTCCTCGGCCACTTCGCGCTCACCGGCCGCCTGCTCGACCTGGTCCGCGACGGCGGGCGCGTCGTGCACGTCGGGTCCGGCCTCTACCGGCTCTTCCGGGCGGCGCCGCCCTTCGACGACCCGGCCGCCGAGCGGTCCTACTCGCCCTCGCGGGCGTACGTGACGTCCAAGCTCGCGAACCTGCTCTTCGGCCTGGAACTCGACCGCCGGTTGCGGCACGCCGGCCGGCCGGTGCGGAGCCTGGTCGCCCATCCCGGCCTGGCGAGAACCGCGTTGAACGACGACATCGGACACCCGGCCCAGCGCGCGACGATGGCGGTCCTCCAGGCCCTGATCGGCCGCCCGGCCGAACGCGCGGCGATTCCGCTGCTGTTCGCCGCCACCGATCCCGGGGCGCGGGGCGGGGTCTTCATCGGCCCCCGCAACCGGAAGTGGGACGACCGGGTGCACCTCGACCCCGTCGTCGCGCCCGCGGACGACCCGGCCCTCGCCGGCCGGCTGTGGGACCGGGCCCGCACCTGGACCGCTGTCGACTACCCGCCGGACCTGCGGTGACGACAAACGCCGGTCAGGCCGGCCAGGCGCCGTCGTCCAGGAACCGGTCGACGGCGGTGAGGTACGGGGAGAGGTCGAGGCCCTGCCCGGCCACCCAATCGTCGGAGTAGTAGGTGTCGACGTAACGGTCGCCCGGGTCGCAGATCAGCGTCACCACCGACCCGGTCCGGCCGGCGGCGCGCATCTCGGCGATCAGGCCGAACGCGCCCCAGAGATTGGTGCCGGTGGAGCCGCCCACCCGCCGGCCGAGCACCGCCGAGCCGGCGCGCATGGCGGCCAGCGACGCGGCGTCCGGCACCTGGACCATCCGGTCCACCACGCTGGGCAGGAAGGACGGCTCGACGCCGGGCCGGCCGATGCCCTCGATCCGGGAGCCACGACCGGTGCGGACCGACCAGTCGCCGGCCTGCCACGCCGGATAGAACGCGGAGTTCTCCGGGTCCACCACGCACAGTTTGGTGGGCAGCCGGCGGTAGCGGGCGTACCGGCCGATGGTGGCGCTGGTGCCACCGGTGCCGGCGCCCACCACGATCCAGGCCGGCACCGGGTGCCGCTCCAGCGCGAGCTGCGCGTAGATCGACTCGGCGATGTTGTTGTTGCCCCGCCAGTCGGTGGCCCGCTCGGCGTAGGTGAACTGGTCCATGTAGTGACCGCCGGTGTCCTCGGCCAGCCAGCGCGCCTCGATCACCACCTTGGCCGGGTCCTGGACCAGGTGGCAGCGCCCGCCCTGGAACTCGATCTGGGCGATCTTCTCGGGCGAGGTGGAGGCCGGCATGACCGCGATGAACGGCAGCCCGAGCATCCGCGCGAAGTACGCCTCGGAGACCGCTGTCGACCCGGACGACGCCTCGATCACCGTGGTGTCCCGGCCGATCCAGCCGTTGCACAGCCCGTACAGGAACAGCGAGCGGGCCAGCCGGTGCTTGAGCGAGCCGGTGGGGTGCACCGACTCGTCCTTGAGGTAGAGGTCGATCCCCCATGCCCGGGGCAGCGGGAACGGCAGCAGGTGGGTGTCGGCGGAGCGGTTGGCGTCCGCCTCGACCGTGGCGATGGCCTCGGTGAGCCAGTGCCGGCCGGCCTCGTCACACCGGTCGAGATGAGTCACGCCGGCAACGTTACAAGCGAGGCCGACTCGGATCCGCCCGGACCCGGCGCGCCTGCCGGCGCTGCCCGGCCCGGCCGGCAGCCCGCACCACCGGGGTGAGGGCCAGGGCAAGTCGGGGGAGCGCGTCGAGCAGCCGGACCTGCGCGCCGCGCCAGCGCGGCAGGCTGACCACCGGGCGCGGCCGGCGGGCCAGCCGGACCGCCCGCGCGGCCACCCGCTCCGGCGTCAGCAGCGACCCGGTGAAGGAGGCCAGCGCCCCGGGGTCGTCGAGCTTGTCGTGCAGCATCGGCGTCCAGATCCCGTCCGGGCACAGGCACGACACGTGTACGCTCCGGACGCCGGCCATCCGCAGGTCGGTCAGCGTGCCGAGGCTGAACGCCAGCAGGGCGTGCTTGCTGGCCGCGTACACTGTCTCGCCGGGCGCGGCGATCAGCCCGGCCAGCGAGACGACATTGAGCACGTGCCCGTGGCCCTGCTCCCGCATGACCGCCACGGCGGCCAGCGTGCCGTTCATCGCGCCGAGCGTGTTGACCTCGACCACCCGCCGCCGGACCTGGGCGTCCTGCTCCCAGGAGGGGCCGGTGACCAGGATGCCCGCATTGTTGACCCACAGTCCGAGGCCGCCCGGCGCGCCGGACGCCTCGCCGGCGACCGCCGCACAGGCGACCTCGTCGCGGACGTCGAGTTCGGCGGACCAGCCGCCCAGTGGCCTCGCGGCTTCGGCCACCGCCGCCGCGTCGACGTCGGTCAGCAGCACCCGCCAGCCGTCGGCGTGCAGCGCGGCCGCGAGCGCGCGGCCCAGCCCACCGGCCGCGCCGGTCACCACGGCGGCGCCCCGCCCCGAGGTCGTCATCGACGCACGCTAACCGCCCGCACCACCCTCGGGCCAGACCTTCGGCCGGGCCGGGCGGGCTGACCTGGCCGACACGAGGCATGGCGGCGGAGCGGTGGTGGCGCCCCACGCCCACGCCCACGCAGTTTCACGGAAAGAGTGGCTATTCGGACTCGGATAGCCACTCTTTCCGTGAATTCGGGCGCGAGACGCGGGCGCTAGACGCGGGCGCGAGACGCGGGGCCTCGCCCTTGTGGTGCCGGGATGCGCCGCCAGCGCGCCTGAGTCGTTCGCGCCATCAACTTTGTAGGCAGCAGCAGAAGGGCACCCGCGCCGGCCGAACGAAGCCGGCCGGTGAGCCGTCAGGGGGTGGGTGGTTCGAGCGGCTGGGGGCGGTTCTCCCACTTGGTCGACAGGGCGATGCCGGTGCGGGTGGAGGCGACCCCCGGCGTGCGGTTCAGCCGGACGATCAACTGTTCCAACTCGGCGATGGTGCCGACCCGCGCCTTGAGCAGGAAGGATTCGACACCGGCCATGAAGTAGCAGGACTCGATCTCGGGGATCTGGCGGAACGCCTCCAGCACGTCGTCGGTGTCCGCGTCGGAGTTCTCCACGATGCCGATCAGCGCGGTGACCCCGAGCCCGATGGCCTCCGGCTCGACCTCGGCCCGGTACGCCCGGATCACACCGCCGGACTCCAGCTTGCCGACCCGTTCGTGCACGGCCGGGGCGGAGAGGCCGACCTGCCGGGCCAGCTCGGCGTACGACAGGCGGGCGTTGCCCCTGAGCAGCTCCACGAGGGCCAGGTCGATCGTGTCCACGGAGAGTGACCCTATCCTTTGGGCCGGGACCGGAAATGTGCGGTCACGGGGGTTCTCCGCCGGTACCATTTACTAACTTCGCACTGTGTGCGTTTTTCGCGTTTGGCGGACACGCCCGGTCGCTGGTGCTGTAATTGCCATACGTCCCTCATGACGGCTCTGGGCTCGCACCGGCCGGGGGCAGTGTGTTCAGCCGGGGGCTTCGTCGACGCGAGGAGGGGGCTGTGGACACTGGAGATCGCCTGCTGACACCGGGTGAGGTCGCTGCGCTGTTTCGGGTGGACCCGAAAACCGTGACCCGATGGGCAGCGGCCGGCCGGATCGGCAGCATCCGGACTCCAGGCGGGCATCGCCGGTTTCGGGAATCCGAGGTGCGGGCTCTGCTTGAGGGGGAGGGCATGCTGGACGAGGCGGAGGACATGGGCAAGGCCCGCAACATGGGCCCGACCGCTTCGACCGGCCCCGGACCGGCGAACGCCGGCATGTACTGAGCGAGCGGGCGCGGTCCGGCCGGTGGGGCGGGCCGCGCCCCGGGCCGGACGAGAGCCGGGTCAGGACCGGTCCGCGTCCCGGCGGTCCGCGGCCAGCGTGCCCGACCAGCGCCGGAACAGGGTGTGCTCGACGCCGAGCGCGTCCAGCACCTTCCCGGCCACGAAGTCGACCAACTGCTGCGCGGAGGCCGCCGCCCCGGCGCCGTAGAAGCCCGGGCTGGCCGGCAGCACCACGGCGCCGGCGTCGTGCAGCGCGATGAGGTGTTCCAGGTGGCTGCGGGTCACCGGGGTCTCCCGGGGCACCACCACGACCGGGCGGCGCTCCTTGAGGTTCACCTCGGCGGCGCGTTGGAGCAGGTCCTTGGAGAGGCCGATGGCGATGCCGGCGCAGGCCGCGGTGCTGGCCGGCACGACCGCCATGCCGCGTACCCGGTAGGAGCCGCTGCTCGGGCCGGCCGCCAGGTCGCCGGCGGGCCAGTGCCGTAGGTCCGCGCCGGTGAGGTCGCGGTCGAGCCACGCGGCCAGGTCCTCGGCCCAGTGCGCGTCCCGGAAGGGCCGGCCGGTCTCGTCGAGGATGGTCAGCCGGGCGGCCCGGGACACGATCAGGTCGACCGCCGCACCGGCGTCCAGCAGTCCCCGGACGACCGCCGCCGCGTACGGAGTTCCGGAGGCGCCGGAGACGCCCACCACCCATGGTTCGCGCATGCCGTAAGCGTGCCAGGCCAAATGTCCGACGGGTCGACGGGGCTTCCTGCGGCATGGGATTCTCTGACCCGGCGATCCACGTCCATGGAAGGGCCCGGTGATGACGGCGGCGGTGCTGCGGGCCCTGCGTTCCGACTGTCCCGTCGCGCCCCGGCTCTCCCCGTACGCCGACGAGGTGCAGGGTTGGCTGGTCGACCGCCTCGACCGCCTCGACCTGCCGCTGGATCCGGGCACCCGCCGACGGCTGGCCCGCGCCGGTTTCGCCCGGTACGCCGGCCGGCTCTACCCGGACGCCACCGAGCCCGACCTGCGGGTGCTGACCGCACTGTTCACCTGGTTCTTCCTGGTCGACGACGCCTGCGACGGGCCGGACGGGCTGGTCCCGGCGCAGATCCGCGCGCTGCGCGACGGCACGCTCGCGCTGCTCCGCGACGGCCCTCGGGCCCGCCATCCCGGGTTCACCGGTCCGCTGCGCCGGCTGCTCGTGCAGGCGTGGCGGGAGCCGCGCCGCCGGATGCCGGCGCGCTGGCGGCTGCGCTTCGCCGACGCCGTGGCCGACCACCTCGACGGCGTCTCGCGGGAGACGGCCGCCACGTCGGCCGGCCGGCCGCCCGGCGTCGCGGAGTACGTGCGGTTGCGTCGGGCCACCTCGGCGGCGTACGTGTCGTACCCGCTGATCGAGTTCGCCGCCGGGCGGACGCTGCCCGACGCGGTCTACCACCATCCCGCGCTGCGCCGCCACGCGGACCTCGCCAACGACCTGCTCTCGTGGTTCAACGACATCGCCTCGCTGGAGCGGGACCGGGCCACCGGCGGGGGCCACAACCTGGTGCTCGCGGTGGCCGCCGAGCGGGGCGTACCGCTGCCGGCCGCGGTCGACCTGGTGGCCGCGCACTGGCGCACCGAGATGGGCCGCTTCATGGCGTTGCGCGCGGCGGTGCCGTCGTTCGGGCCGGCGTTGGACGAGGCCGTCACCATCCATCTCGACGGGGTGGCCGCCGCGGTCCGCGGCACCGTCGACTGGACGCTGGAGAGCGCCCGCTACCCGGTCGTCGCGACCCCCTGACCGGCGGCCGGGCCGGGTCAGGGCCGAGTCAGGGCCGCAGGCCGAGCCGGACCACCAGGTCGAGCAGCGCGAGCACGAACAACGCGATGCCGACGAACCCGTTGGCGGTGAAGAACGCCCGGTTGACCTTGCTCAGGTCGGTGGGGCTGACCACCAGGTGCTGGTAGGCGAAGGCGACAGCGGTGAGCGCCAGCCCGATCCACCACAGCCAGCCGAAGCCGACCAGCGCGCCGAACCAGATGAACAACGCGAACGTCACCACGTGCGCGACAGTGGAGGCGTGCAGCGCGAAGCGCCGGCCGTACCGGGCGGGGACGCTGTGCACGCCGATCTCCCGGTCGATCTCCGAGTCCTGGCACGCGTAGATCAGGTCGAAGCCGCCGATCCAGAGGCCGACCGCGGCGCCGAGCAGCCAGGCCGGGCCGGAGCCGTCGAGCGTGCCGGTGACCGCCAGCCACGCGCCGACCGGGCCGACCGCCTGGGCGATCGCGAGGATGGCGTGCGGCCAGTTGGTGAAGCGCTTGCCGTACGGGTAGACCACCAGCGGCACCACGGCGAGCGGCGCGAGCATCAGGCAGAGCGGGTTGAGCAGCGCGGCGGCGGCCAGGAAGACCACCAGCGCGACGGCCGCGCCGGTCCAGGCCGTCCGCACGCTCACCGCTCCGGTGACCAGTTCCCGGTTCGCGGTACGCGGGTTCCGCGCGTCGATCCGCCGGTCCAGGATCCGGTTGGCGGCCATCGCGAACGTCCGCGCGCCGACCATCGCCACGGTGATCAGCAGCAGGTCGAGCCAGCGGACCCGCCCGCCGTCGACCCGCATCGCGGTCAGCGCCGACAGGTACGCGAACGGCAACGCGAACACCGAGTGCTCGATCGCGACGAGCTTCAGGAAGGACGTGACCCGGCCGGGCCGCTCCGCCACCGCGGTCATCGGATTCCGTACTCCTGCCAGCGCTTGTCGACCAGGGAGGTCACCTCGGGGGACATCCGCATCTCCTCCGGCCAGCCTCGGGTGTAGCCCTCGGTGGGCAGCTTGCGGGTGGCGTCCACGCCGGCCTTGCCGCCCCAGAACTGCTGGTACGAGGCGTGGTCGAGGTGGTCCACCGGGCCCTCGGTGAGGAGCAGGTCGCGGGCGTAGTCGACGTTGCCGAAGGCGCGGAACGCGACCTCCTGGTAGTCGTGCACGTCGCAGTCCTCGTCGACGATCACGATCAGCTTGGTCAGCGACATCATGTGCGCGCCCCAGATCGCGTTCATCACCTTCTGCGCGTGCTTCGGGTAGCGCTTGCGGATCGACACGATCGCGCAGTTGTGGAACACGCCGGCGGCGGGCAGGTCGTAGTCGACGATGTCCGGGATCAGGAACCGCAGCAGCGGCGCGAAGATCCGCTCGGTGGCCTTGCCGAGACCGTGGTCCTCCTGCGGCGGCTGGGACGTGACGATCGAGTGGTAGACCGGGTCGCGCTGCATGGTCATGGCCTCGATGTGCAGCACCGGGAACGGCTCGACCGGCGTGTAGAAGCCGGTGTGGTCGCCGAACGGCCCCTCGGGCAGCCGCTCGCCCGGTTCGAGGTAGCCCTCCAGCACGACCTGCGCGTGCGCCGGCACCTGCAACGGGACGGTCAGGCAGTCGACCATCTCGACCCGCTCGCCGCGCAGGAAGCCGGCGA
Source organism: Micromonospora sp. NPDC018662 (assembly GCF_044391475.1). NCBI lineage: Bacteria > Bacillati > Actinomycetota > Actinomycetes > Micromonosporales > Micromonosporaceae > Micromonospora > Micromonospora sp. NPDC018662. The sequence continues at coordinate 510,178 of NZ_JBISAC010000001.1, read as the reverse complement.
ACAGGTATTCGTCGATGTCGGCGGGGAGCGGCGCGCTGGCCGCGTACGCGACCGCTGGGTCGGCGCCGATGGCGACCGCCACCGGCAGGCGCTGGCCGAGCCGCTCGGCGACCGCGTGGTGCGCGGTGGAGTTCTTGTGGATCTGCCAGTGCATGCCGAGCGTGTTCCGGCCGTGCTGCTGGAGCCGGTACAACCCGAGGTTGCGCTTGCCGGTCTCCGGGTGCTTGGTGTGGGTCAGGCCGAAGTTGTGGAAGATGCCGCCGTCGCCCGGCCACACCTGCAACCCGGGCAGCCGGTTGAGGTCGACGTCGTCGCCCCGGTAGACCACCTGCTGGCAGGGGGCGGTCCGGACCTTCTTCGGCGGCATGGACTTGAGCTGCATGACCTTGCCGAGCCCACCCATCATGCCGGTGAAGCCCTGCGGCAGCTCCGGCTTGAGCAGCTCGCCGATCCGCGCGCCGATCTCGTCGAGCGACTCGACGCCGAGCGCCATGGCCATACGCTTCTCGGTGCCGAACAGGTTGACCGCCACCGGCATCTCGCCGCGGGTGGGCCGCTCGAACAGCAGCGCCGGCCCGCCGGCCCGGACGGTCCGGGTGACCACCTCGCTGATCTCCAGCGTGGGGTCGACCGGGACGCTCACCCGCCGTAGTTCGCCCGCGCGTTCCAGCGCCGCGAGAAAGTCCTTGAGATCGTCGTACGGAAAGCCACGCCCCATGCCCTCCATCCTCCCCCACCCCCCTGAGGTGCAAGGAAGGGCCCCTTCTTAACGCATTCGGTAGAGGCGGGGGCCCCTTTTAACGCCCCGTCGGGCGGGTAATCGGCGGCATGGGCGACGAGCGGGTGCCGGCGGGATTCAGCGAGCTGCGGGTCCAGGTCGGCGACGTGGAGATCAATTACGTCCGGGGCGGGCAGGGGCCGGCCCTCGTGCTGCTGCACGGCTATCCGCAGTGCTGGCGGATGTGGCGGCACGTGCTGCCGGAGCTGGCGCGCTCCTTCGAGGTGATCGCCCCCGACCTGCGCGGCTTCGGTGCCAGCGACGCCCCGCCCGGCGGCTACGACAAGAAGACCGTCGCCGCCGACCTGCACGGGCTGCTCACCGCGCTCGACCTGGCGGGCGACATCCGGCTGGTCGGCCACGACCTGGGCACGATGGTCGCGTACGCCTATGCCGCCGCCCATCCCGACGCCGTCGCCCGGTTGGTGCTGACCGAGGCGCCGATCCCCGACGAGAGCATCTACGCCATGCCCGCGCTCACCGCGGCCGGCCCGGCGGTGTGGAACTTCGGTTTCTTCACCGTGCCCAACGGCCTGCCCGAGCAGCTCGTCGCCGGCCGGGAGGCGCTCTGGGTCGACCGGTTCACCGACTCCATCATGATCCAAAAGGGCAGTCTCGGCCCGGACGCCATCGAGGAGTACGCCGGTCACCTGCGCGACGAGGCACACCTGCGGGCCAGCTTCGCCTACTTCCGAGCGTTCGGGCAGGACGTCGCGGACAACACGGCGTACCGGGGCACGAAGCTGCCGATGCCGGTGCTGGCCGTCGGCGCGCAGGCCAGCCTCGGCGCCCAGGTGGCCGAGCAGGTGCGCCGGTATGCCGACTCGGTCACCGGCGAGGTGGTCGCGGACTGCGGCCACTGGTTGTTCGAGGAGCAGCCGGCGAAGCTCACCGCCCTGCTGCTGCCGTTCCTCAAGGGCTGACGAGCGGGCGGGTCAGCCCCGGCGGGCCGACTCGACGAACGCGCGCCAGGCGGCCGGGCGGAACGTCAGCACCGCACCGGCGCGGTCCTTGCTGTCGCGGACGGCGACCACGCGCGGCAGGTTGTCGGCCACCTCGACGCAGTTGCCGCCGTTGGTGCTGCTCCGGGTGCTGGTGCGCCACCGGGCGCCGGTCAGGTCCGCCATGTCTCCGCCACCTCCGCTAGCAACTCCATCGACTGCCGGGGCGGCAGCGCCTCCCCCTCGATCGACTCCCAGGACGACCGGACCGCCAGCACGTCCTCGGTGTGGTCGATCACCTGGCCCTTGAGCTGATCGTCGAGATAGACGACGTCCTCCCCGGTGGGGAGCGTAGCAAGCACGAAGGCCCCGGAGACACCGGAATATGCGCCGACCGAGGCGGGCACCACCTGGAGCCGGACCCGGGGCCGTTCATCGACCAGCTTCATCAGCCGCAGCACCTGCTCCCGCATCACCAGCGGGCCGCCGACCGGCCGGCGCAGCACGTGCTCGTCCAGCACCGCGACGAGCTGCGGCGGCTTCTCGGCGGTCAGCACCGCCTGCCGCGCGAGCCGGGCCTCCACCCGCTGCTCCACCTCCGCCTCCTGGAACAGGCCGACGCTGCGGAACAACGCGCGAGCGTACGCCGAGGTCTGCAACAGCCCCGGCACCACCGTGTTCTCATACGACCGGAGCACGGTGGCCTGCCGCTCGTTGGCCTCCCACGCCCGCATCCACTGCGGCGACCCGAATCGGGTCAGCATCCGGCCGAACGCGCCACCGGTGTCGAGCGCCACGTCGGCCCGCTCCCAGAAGTCCGGCGGCGGCTTGCGCGCCCCGGTCTCGACCATCGCCACTGTCGACGGCGAATAGCTGATCGCCTTCGCCAGATCCTCCTGGGTCATCCGCCGGGCCGCGCGCATGTGCCGCAGCTCCTCGATCAACACCTGTAAGCGCTCGTCCATCCGCACGCCTCCCTCACGGCCGCGATCCGCGTGTCTCACCGACCTCACCGACCGTCCGGCCCGACACACTGGGTGACCATACGCCTTCCGGCAGTAGTCCCGCCGTCCCGAAACTGGGGCTAGCGGAATCGTTCGGATCCGACCCGAAAGGACGGACGAAACCGCGGAGGGGCCGTCCGGTACGTCGGCGGCGGACGGCCCCTCTTCCACGACCGGCGACGAGGGGAGGACCGTGCGATGACGCGACGCCATGACCCGCACCGGCCACTGTGGCTCTGCCGGGCCTGCGGTGGCCCGTGGCCGTGCGGCACCGCCCGACTCACGCTCCTGGCCGAGTACGGGGTGGACGGCCGCGTCGCCCTCTGCATCCACCTCGCCGGGCTGCTCTACACCGCCGTGGAGGACCTGCACCGGCTCGCCCCGCAGGATGCACCGAAGCCCGCCGCGCTGCACGAACGCTTCCTTGGCTGGGCCGCCCCCCGCCGCCCCCGAGGTTAGGCGGGCCCTCTTGTCAGCGCCGGGCGCAGCGTTCAGCCCTTCTGAGCGATACAAGCTTGCTGCCAGTACTGGAGAACCGTCTTGTGAGCCTCGACCGCGGACGTGACCGCAAGCCCGATCTCCGCAGCGAGGACCTCGTAACGCACGGCCCACGACGGCGGCGGATCCGGCAAGCCGTCCGGAACAGCGTGGGAGCGCCGGATGGAGAAGACGTGGTGGACCCGCCTGACCAGTTCCGTATCCGCCGGCACTCCATCCTCCACCAGCAGGACCAGGTCGATCAGGTCTCTTACTCGGGTGGATTCCCCGGTCTCATATTGCCGCGTCAGGGCATGCAGCTTCTCGGCGTACTGCTGCCGCAGGTCAGCGACCCAGATCGAACGCGTAGGGATGCCCGCGAAGGCCAGATCGTCCGGCAGGTCACGCAACTCCACGCCGCCGAGTTCTTCGGCGCGCGCCACCACATCAAGCTTGATCTTGGCGAAGAGCTGCCCCGCAAGGCGGCAGTCGACCGGGAACCTCCAGGCTGGACGGCCGTACGCGTCGTCCCGTGAGCGAGTCGGCGCGGTGGCGGAGTAGCCGAAACCGTCGCCGTCGGGGTCGATGAGCAGGGCCTCGGTGAGTACCTCGTGGAGTTCCGACCCGTCGGCCGGATCGTCGACCAGACCCGGGCGGAGGACCAGATCGATGTCGCGCGTTGATCGTGCCAGTCCGGGTCGCCGCAGCTCGACGGCCATGCCACCCTTCAGCACCCAGATGTCGGCGTGGTCGTTGACGAGTCGGACCAGGAGACGAGTGAAGGCAAGGCGTCGGCGAAGCCAGTTCGGGTCCCTACCCGATACGCGAGCACGCTGGATTATCCGGTCGTCGAGAGCGGCACGAAGGGCGGAAGCAGTGGCATATCTCGTGCTCATCGGCCGGCCGCATGCAGGGCCACCTCGACACCCAGCTCTGCCGTCGGGCCGAGTTCCGTGGCGGCGGCGCGCAGCCGGCGTGGTGTGGTCAGACCTCGGCCGAGCGCATCAGTGACGGCGTCGTTGAGCCACTGCTGCTCGATCCGCCCCTGCGCGCACTCCGCCAGGGCTCGGCTTGGTGTGGTCACGCGAAATCCCTCCCGGTCCTCGATGTGCTCGGCGGGAGGGAGATCTCGGTGCAGCACGACGCCTGCCGCCGACCGTCGGAACCGCGGCGGCACCGACAGGTGCACCACTGCCGGGTCGACGTCCCCGAGGTCGTGCAGGGACAGCGCACTGGCATGGCTCACGACGCCTCTCCCGCCGCTCCACAGCACCCAACGGACCAGGGGGGTGAACTGATGCGCCGGCCAGTCCGGAATCTGAAAAATTCCCCGATCGACGCGCACCCAGTTGCCACAGTCGACGTGATATTTCTGAGCCTGGTGGGAGTAGCCCGCCTCCACCGCTTGGGCAGCCGTGAAGTAGCCATGCTGACGGGCGGCGAGGCTAAGCAGCCTGCGCCGATGCTGCTGCCGATCTCCGGACACACGTCAGGGTAGCAAACTACAGATAATTTTTAGTTTCTGTTCGCGTCTTGACGCTAAACTAAAAATTATCTGTAGTTTGGCGCAGCACTTCAGGCCGCCGGCTCCCAGGCGTACGCGCTCAGGGGTTTGTCGAGCGGCGCGGCGGTGAGCCGGTTCGCGAACGTCGAGATGGTGTACGTCCCGACGCCGAGCACCACGTCCAGCGCGTGCCGGGGCTGCCAGCCGGCGGCCAGGAGCGCGTCCAGCTCGGCGTCGGGGACCGCGCCCCGGTGGTCGAGCACGGCGACGGTGAACCGGCGCAGCGCCTCCAGCCGGGGTTCGGGCAGCGTCCCGCCGGCCCGCAGCGCGTCGATCAGTTCGGGCGCGGCGCCGTCGCGGGTGAGCGTCGCGGTGTGCATGGCCACGCAGAGGTGGCACTCGTTGCGGGTGGCGACCGTCAGCACGACCACCTCCCGGGCGACCGGGTCGAGGTCGGTGGCCTCGAAGGCCGCGTTGGCGGCGAGGAAGCCCTTGAGCAGTTCGGGTGAGCCGGCCATCAGGCCGACGGCGGCGGGCAGGTGGCCCAGCTTGCGGTGGACGCCGGCCATGACCGGGCGGGCGGCGGCCGGTGCGGTGTCGGGTTCGTACGCGGTGAAGCGGGACATCCGCGGTCCCCTCTCGTAAGATAGTCAACGTGGTTGACCAAACCGTAAACCAGGTTGTCGAACATGGCAACGCCTGACCGCCCCGGCTTCGCGCTGCCGCTGCTCCTGCTCGCCGGCTTCCGGACGCTCGTCGACGACCTGCACGCCGAGCTGGCCCGGCACGGGCACCCCGAGTTGCGCCCGGCGCACGGCTTCGTCCTTCAGGCCGTCGGACCGGCCGGCACCACCGCCTCCGACCTCGGGCAACGCCTCGGCGTCTCCAAGCAGGCCGCCGGCAAGACGGTGGACCGGCTGGTCGCGCTCGGTTACCTGGAACGCGTGGACGACAGCGCCGACGCGCGCCGGAAACTGGTCCGGATGACCGCCCGGGGCCACGACGGGCTACACCGCTCGGCGGTCGTCTTCGACGAGCTGCGCGACCGGTGGGCAGCCACGCTCGGCGCCGACCGGGTCGCCGCCATCGAGGACGACCTGCGCCGGATGGTCCCCGCCGACGTGTTCCGCCTCGACGTCCCGGGCTGGTTCGGCGGGTGATGGACACGAAGGGGCACCCGACCGGCGTCGGGTGCCCCTTCCTGAACACCACTACCGGAAGATGACGTCACTTCGGTTGACCCGGCAGTTGGCGTCGTTCCAGCCCTCACCGAGATAGCTGGGCTCGCTGCCCTTGGCCACACCCTTGTACTTGCCGCAGATGGTGGCCGAGCCGATCACGACCACGCGGGTGATCGTCGCGGTGTCGTTCCAGTTGCTGTTGATGCCGGCGAGCATGTCGATGTCGTCGACGAGGACGTTGTCGATGCGCACGTTGCGGGTGTACGAGGTGGAGCAGTTGCCGCAGGCGCGGTACAGCTTGCCGGAACCCTTGAGGTAGAAGCCGGAGATGTTGACCGTGCCGTTGCCGTTGTGCTGGAAGGTCTTGTCGCTGCCGCTGCGCGCGCCGCCACCGATGACGTAGGACGTACCGCCGTTGGTCTGCTTGAAGGTGGCGGCGTCCTCACCGATGTCGTTCCACCACACGTTGCGGATCGTGCAGGTGCCCTCGCAGTGCACGCCGTCACCGGCGGGCGAACCGAGGATGACGTTCTGCAGCGTGCCACCGTTGGCGATCTTGAACATCGGGTCCTGCGACTCGCCCTGCCCACCGTCACCCATGCAGCAGTAGGTCTTCATCCCGCCGTCGAAGGTGCCGGAGACGTTGACCGTGCTCGAGATGTTCACCGAGCCGGCCGACGACGGCCACGCACCGGTCGGCGTGCCCGGGTTGCCGGTCGGGCCGGACGTCGGACCGCTGGTGGGGCCACTGGTCGGGCCGCTGGTCGGCGTCGACCCGCCGCTGGAGTACGTCTCGAACTCGGCGATCCGCGGGGTGCCGGACGCACTGGTGATGACGAAGGAGATCTTCTTCAGCGACGTCGAGGAGAAGGTGATGGTGCTCGGGGCGCTGCCGCCGCTGGCCAGGACGGCGCCCGTGTCGAAGTTCTTGAGCTGCCAGCCGCTGATCGAGCCCCCGCCCGAGGCCTGCACGATGACGGCCGAGGACACCGTGGTGGCGCTGCCCCACTTGACCGAGACCGTGCCGGTCGAGCCGCTCGGCGACCAGTAGGTGCCGGCGTTGCCGTCGATGACGTTGCCGTAGCTGGTGCCACTGGCCTTGCTGGAGCCGTCGGCGCCGGCCCCGAGGCTCAGGTTCGTCGCGGCCGAGGCGTTGGGCACCTGCAAGGCCAGCGCGACGACGGCACTTGCGACCACAGCTGCGCCGCCGGTCAGCCACCGCGTGGCGACTTTGCGTCTCATCCGGTTTCCCCTTTCAAGCGTGTGTACTCTGTGTTAGAAAGCGCTTTCTCATAACCATAGACATTCATCGATGTCAGGGCAAGGGCCACCCTCCGTCATGCTGGACGGATGGACGACGCGTACGTGGTGGGTGATCCCGACGGGCTCAGCCCGCTCCAGACCGAGATCCGCGACGCGGTGGCCCGCGAGCTGCACGCCCAGTTCGCGCTCCGGGCCGACCGCCTCGACCTGGCCGACCTGCCCGAGGTGGCCTACCAGATCACCCTGCGCGTGACCGGCGTGCTGACCGGGCTCGACCGTCACCCGCCCCGAACGCATGGTGACGATCAGGTGACGCTGCGCACATAGGCTGCGTCTCGGCCGACCTGCCCGGACGACACGGCCGGGGGCCATCGAACCAGGAGGTCCCCATGACTGGACGCGCGCTCCCCGCCGGGCTGGCCGCGTTGGCCCTCACCGCCGCGCTGCTCGTCGGCGCGCCCCCGGCGTCGGCCGCCACCACCACGGTCCCGTTCGCCGCCACTCAGGACAGCTACGTCAGCTCGTCCAGCCCGAACGCCAACTTCAACAGCACCAACTCGCTCGTGGTCGGCGCCGCCCCGGTCCGGATCTCCTACCTCCAGTTCACCGTCACCCGGCTGACCGACCCGGTCTCCACCGCCCGACTCCGGCTGCACGTACAGAACACCGCCAACGCCCCCAGCCCGAACGGCGGCACCGCGCAGCAGGTCGGCACGTCCTGGTCGGAGAGCACGCTGACCTACGCCAACCGGCCGGCGTCCGTCGGCGCCCCGCTCGCCTCGCTCGCCACCGTACGGAGCAACACCTGGTACGAGCTGGACGTCACCAGCGCGGTCACCGGCAACGGCGTGGTCGCGTTCTCGTTGACCTCCACCAACCCGGACGGCGCGTTCTACGACAGCCGGGAGTCCGGCACGTACGCGCCGATGCTGATCGTCACCACCGGGCCGCCGCAGACCGGGGACAACGTGCTGCTCAACGGCGGTGACATCTCCGCGTGCAGCACCACCGGCGCCAACCAGACCGCGCAGATCATCGCCCGCGAGCCCGGCACCGTGATGGCCGGCGGCGACCTGACCGACAGCGGAACGGCCCAGCAGCTCGCCACCTGCTACGGCCCGACGTGGGGCCAGTTCAAGAGCCGCACGAAGCCGATCCTCGGCAACCACGACTACCTCACGGCCGGCGCCATCCCCACGTTCGACTACTTCGGCCCGGTCCTGCCGCCCGGCAAGGGCTACTACTCGTTCGACAAGGCCGGCTGGCACGTCGTGGTGCTGAACAGCAACTGCTCCCACGTCGGCGGCTGCCAGGCCGGCTCGCCCCAGGAAAAATGGCTGCGCGCCGACCTGGCCGCGCACCCGAACCAATGCACGCTGGCCCAGTACCACCACCCGCTGTTCAGTTCCGGCGGCCGGACGTCGTCGAACGTGCGTCCGCTCTTCCAGGCGCTCTACGACGCGGGTGCCGAGATCGTCATCAACGGCCACAACCACCAGTACGAGCGGTTCGCCCCGCAGAACCCGTCCGGCGTGGCCGACCCGACCCGGGGCATCCGGGAGTTCGTGGTCGGCACCGGGGGTCGTCCGCTGATGAAGACGTTCCCCGAGCCCGCCGCCAACAGCCAGGTCAAGAACGGAACCACGTTCGGGGTGCTCAAGTTGACGCTCTCCCCGAACGCCTACACGTGGCAGTTCCTACCGGTGGCCGGCGCGACCTTCACCGACTCCGGCAGCGGCACCTGCCACTGACCCCACCGTCACACCCTCCTCATAGGATCGCGGACGCCGGCCGCTCGGGTCGGCGTCCCCGTCCGCAAGGAGTTCGATGAGACGTCTGCGCATTTCGGCCGGCGCGGCGGCGCTGGCCACGCTCGGGGTGGTCGCGGCGCTGCCGGCGCCGGCCACCGCCGACCCCGGTGCCGGCTGGGTCGGCGGCTGGCTCGGCGACACCACCCTCGGCGGCCCGGCCGCACCCGCCCGCACCGCCGCCTTCTCGCTCTACAGCGACGCCGACGCGGTGCACCCGCGCGTCCGCATCGACGTGAGCGGCCTCGCCGGCGTCGCCACCGCCACGTTCCCGGCCGGGTGCGACCGGGCGGGCGCGGTGGCGACCTGCCCGATGCCCGCCGACGCCACCACCGACGAGTTCGGCGGTGTCACCGGCACCGTGCCGATCGTGCTCCGCGCGGTGGCCGGTGCGGTCGACGGCGCCGCCGGCACGATCGGCTGGGCGACGCTGGCCGACGGCGTCGACGGCGAGGCCCAGCAGGCGGCCGTCACGGTGCGCACCGGGCCGGATGCCGTCGACCTGGTCGACGCGTACGTGGACGGCGCCGGCACCGGCGACCGGCTGGCCGTGCCGGTGGCCCTGGTCAGCGCCGGCGACCAGCCGGTGACCGGCCTGCGGGCCACGTTCCGCTTCCCGGTCGGGCTGGCGCCGGCCGCCTTCCGCAACTGCCGGTACGGCACGGGAGGCCAGCTCAGCACCATCGTGGTCTGCCACTTCGGCCGCGAGCTGACGCCGGGCCGGCGCTACGAGGTGCCCGGTGGTTTCCCGACCACTGTCGGCCCCGCCGCGATCGGCGACAAGCGCATCGTGCAGACCGTGGCGCCCGAGGTCACCGCCGGTCCGCTGCCCGAGGGCGTGGTGCTGCGGCGTCGCCCGGCGGACGCGGCCCTGCGGCTGCGCCCGGTCGGCGGCACGGTCGACGTGCTCGGCCCGGATCAGCAGTCCGCCTCCGGTCAGTACTATCTCCGCGCCGTCCGCGGCGCGTTCGACGTGGTGGCGCTCGGCGCGACCGCTGCCGGGGCGCCCGGCGACACGGTGCGGGTCCGGGTCGGCCTGCGCAACGACGGGCCGGGCGTGCCGGACGGCACCGTCTCCGGCGACAGCGCCGCCCGCTTCACGTTCACCCCACCGGCCGGGACGGTGGTGACGAACGCGCCGGAGCACTGTTCGGGCAACGGCGACGAGGAGAACCCGGGCGCACCGATCACCTGGTACTGCACGGTGCCGGACGGTGTCTTCCCGGCCGGTGACACCTTCCTGGTCGACGTCGACCTGCGGATCGACGGCCCGCTGGGCGCGCCGGGCTCGGTGGCCGTGCCCTACGGCTACCCACGGCCCGACGACGACCCGACGAACGACACCGCCCCGGTCGTCATCGGCTGAGCCGACGACGCGACCGCCGGGAGTCACCCGACTCCCGGCGGTCGGCGTCAGTTGACGCCGGCGTACGAGTGCAGGCCGGTGAAGAAGAAGTTGACGCCGAACAGGTTCATCAACATGGTCAGGAAGCCCACCACGGCGATCCAGGTCGCCACGTTGCGCCGCACGCTCGGCGTAGCCCGGGCGTGCAGGTAACCCGCGTAGACCACCCACGAGATGAACGCCCAGGTCTCCTTCGGGTCCCAGCCCCAGGCACGCCCCCAGGCCGCCTCGGCCCAGATCGCCCCGGCGATCACCGCGAACGTGAAGATCGGGAACGCGAAGGCGTGCAGCGTGAAGGTCAGCCGCTCCAGCCCGGCCGCCGCCGGCAGCCGGCGGGCCAGGGTGTACGGGAAGCTGCGCCGCCCCTGCTCCCAACCGGCCCGCATCAGGTACGCGGCGGCCGGCACCACGCCCAGCAGGAAGATGCCCGACGCGAAGATGATCGTCGACACGTGGATGATGAACCAGTACGACTGGAGCGCCGGCATCAGCGGCACCACCTGGACGTAGAGCTTCAGCTCGGCGAACGCCAGCAGCAGCACCATCACCAGCGTCAGGAACAGCCCGAGCCGGCGCAGCGACGGCTGCTTCCAGAGCACCACGAGCCACGCGGCCGCACCGATCCAGGTGACCGTCAGCACGAACTCGTACATGTTGCCCCAGGGCATCCGCTCGGCGGCGAGGCCCCGGGTGACCACGGCGCCCAGGTGCAGCGCGGCGGCGAGCGCGGTGAGCCAGGCGGCGATCCGCCCGGCGAGCGCGGCCCGCGCGGCCGAGCGGTCGGGGCGCTCCGACGTGACCGGCGCGACCGGCTGGTCGAGCGTGCCACCCGGGCCGCCGACGCCGGCGCCGACCAGCTCGCGGGCCGGGGCGGCCACGGCCACCTTCCGCGCGTTGCCCAGCGCGAACTCCACGGCGTGGCTGATCATCGCGACCAGGTACGCCAGGATCGCGAACGTGACCAGCTGATCCGAGAGTGCGGACATCACTCGTCTCCTTCTCGCGCCCGCCGCTCGTCCGGCCCGCCGCCGCTGACCGCGGCGACGAGCTGCGCGAACTCGTCGGCGAACCCTGGGTGCTCGGTGCGCGGCAGCCCACCGGCCTCCACCAAGCTACTACCGCTCGTCGGAGATCCACCGTCGGGGGGCGACACCCGGAACCAGACCCGACGCCGACGCGCGAACAGCGACCCCATCAGGCCGAGCAGCAGCGTGCCGCTGGCCACCAGCAGCAGCGTCTGGCCGGGCGCGTGCCGGATCGCGAGCGTCACGTACGGCCGGGTGCCGACGAACTCCAGTGTGCTGCCGTCGTCCAGGGTCCACGTCTCGCCCGGCCGCAGCAGCTTCGTGCCGACCTGCTTCAGCTTGCCGTTGTCGACCTGCCGCTGGTCGAGCTGGTAGACCGAGCCGGGGATGCCGGCGTCCAGCCCGAGGTTGCCGCGGTAGGCGGTCAGGTTCAGCGCCGGGTTCCGCTCGGCCGGGAACTGCGACGCGACGAACGGCGCGCGGTCACCGGCGGTCGGCAGGTAGAGCCCGTCGAACGCGACCTGCTGGTCCGGGGCCCGGGTGCCGGTCTTCGGGTCCACGTTCGCGTCCGGGAAGACGGCCACGCCCTCCTCGGTGGCGTTCGGGTCACCGGTACGCAGGAACGGGTCGTCGCTGGTCTGGCTGGTGCCGAACCGGTCGGTGTACTTCAGCACCGGCGCGTAGCCGTTGCCGAGCAGGTAGACGTTGGCCGCGCCGAGCCGCAGCGGCGAGTTCACCGAGAAACCGGCGGTGCGGGGCGTGCCGCCGGGCTCGTCCACGCTGACCGTGGCCCAGAACCGGGACGCCTGCCCGGAGTCGAGGTAGTCGGCCTCGAACTTCTCCAGCGTGAGGCAGAACGGCGGCAGGTCGGCGCTGTCCACCCGCGGGCCGAGCGACGCCTCGGCGTACTGCTGGCGGGTGTTGCAGAACGCGTTGTCGGCGCCGGCGACCAGGATGCGGTTGCCGTGCCAGCCGTACCAGGAACCGACTGCGACCCCGAGCAGGACGGCGATCAGCGAGGTGTGGAACAGCAGGTTGCCGGTCTCCTTGAGGTAGCCCTTCTCGGCGGAGACCTCGTCGCCCCGGACGGTGACCCGCCACCGGCGGCGGCGCAGCACCGCCGCGATCGCCTCCGGATCGGCGGCGGCCGGGGCCTCCAGCACCGCGTGCTGCGGCAGCCGCTCCAGCCGCTTCGGCGCGGCCGGCGGGCGCATCCGCAGCGCCCGGACGTGGTCGCGGGTACGCGGCAGGATGCAGCCGATCAGCGAGGCGAACAACAGCAGGTAGATCGCGGAGAACCAGACCGAGCCGAAGACCGCGAACGCGCCGATCCGGTCCAGCCGGGGCGCCAGGTCGGGGTGGTCGACGAACCACTGGTCGACCTTCTCCGGGTTGACCCCGCGCTGCGGCAGCACCGAACCGGGGATGGCGGCGACCGCGAGCAGGAAGAGCAGGATCAGCGCGGTACGCATGCTGGTGAGCTGCCGCCACGAGTTGCGCAGCAGGGCCAGCACCGGGTTGACCCGCCGCCGGGGCGTCTCGGCCGGCGGGGTGGCCGGCCGGTCGTCCACGGACGTCATCAGATGCTCACCTCACCCACACCCACGTGCGTCTGCAACCAGATCACCACGTTCTGCCAGCCGCCGGTGACCAGCGCCAGGCCGATCACGATCAGCAGGGCCCCGCCGACGCGGGTGACCCAGCGGCTGTTGCGCCGGACGGCGCGGAACACCCCGAGCAGGCGCTGGAAGCCCAGCCCGAAGACGACGAACGGTATCCCCAGTCCGAGGCAGTACGCCACGGCGAGCACTACGGCCCGGTCGGCGCTCCCCTCGGTGGCGGCCAGCCCGAGCACCGCGCCGAGCGTCGGCCCGGTGCAGGGCAGCCAGCTCAGCGCGAAGACCGCGCCGAGGACGGGCGCACCGAGCAGGCCGGCGGCGGGCAGGGCGCGGATGCGGAACTCGCGCTGCATGCCGGGGATCACCCCGAGGTAGCCGAGCCCCAGCACCACCACCAGCGCGCCGATGACGATCTCCAGCGTGCGCTCGTACCGGAAGAAGAGCTTGCCGACGCCGGAGAAGAGGATCGCGGTGGCGACGAACACGGCGGTGAAGCCGGCGATGAAGAGCAGCGTGCCGGCGAGCACCCGCCCCTTCACGGCGGCGGCGGTCCGGGCCGGCGCCACCGCCCGCTCCGCCACGCTCACACCGCCGCCGGTGTTAGGCGGGGCCCCCGCCTCTACCGAATCCGTTAAGCGGGGGCCCCTCCTTGCACCCTCCAGGTCGGCGCCGGCCAGGCCGGTGACGTAGGAGAGGTAGCCGGGCATCAGGGGGAGCACGCACGGGGAGAGGAAGCTGACCAGGCCGGCCAGGGCCGCCGCGCCGATCGCGAGCAGCAGCGGGCCGGACGCGGCGAGCTGGCGGAACGTCTCACCCATCAGCGGGAGCCGTTCGGCGCCGGCCGTTCGGCGGCGATCTTCTCCACGATCGGCCGCAGCTCGTCCCGCGTCACCGCGCGGCGGATCACCACCGCGATGCGTCCGTCCCGGTCCAGCACCACCGTCGCCGGGGTGCTGTTCGGCGGGATGTCGAAGTTGAGCGCCTGCCGGCTGGACGGGTCGAAGATGCTCGGGTAGGTGACCCGGCCCTCCTCGAACGCGATCGCCTTGTCCTTGCTGTCCTGCACGTTGATGCCGAGGAACGTCACGCCGGCGCCCTTGGTGGCCTGGTAGGTGGCCTCCAGGTCGTCCGCCTCGGCCCGGCAGGGCGCGCACCAGGAACCCCAGAAGTTGACCACGACGACCTGCCCACGGTCGCGGGCGACGTCGTAGCTGCCGCCGATGAGCAGCTCACCGCTCACCTTCGGGGTCTTGGACCGCTGCTCCGGGGCGCAGGTCACGGTGAGCCCGTCCGCCGCGCACCGGCTCTCCTGGCTGCCGGAGGAGCAGCCGACCAGCGCCGTACCGGCGGTGACGGCGGCGAGCAGGGCGGCGGCGAGCCTCCGGGCGAGCATCAGGCCCCCTTGGCCGTCCGGGCGGTCGGCGAGATCGCGATCAGGTGGGCGGCCGGCTCGGAGTAGCCGATGCCGGCGATCTTGGCACCGTCGAAGTGGAACGAGGTGAGACTGGCCAGGCCGCACTGCCGGCGGCGCGGGTCGTGCCAGAGCCGCTTGCGTTCGACGTGCCGGCGCAGCGTCCAGATCGGGAGCTGGTGCGAGACGAGCACCGCCTCGCGCCCCTCGGCGGCGACGCGAGCGGCGTGCAGCGCGGCGAACATCCGCTCGGCGATCACCTGGTACGCCTCGCCCCAGGACGGCGTGACCGGATCACGCAGCACCCACCAGTTGCGCGGGTCGCGGAACCCGCCGTCCCCCGGGGAGACCTTCTTGCCCTCGAACCAGTTCGCGCTCTCGATCAGCCGCTCGTCGACGCCGACGGAGAGGCCGAACTGCGCCGCGATCGGCTCGGCGGTCTGCTGGGCGCGTTCCAGCGGGCTGGCCACCACGTGCACCACGGTCCGCTCGGCGAGCGCCTGGGCCGCCGCCTTGGCCATCTGCACGCCCAGCTCGGAGAGGCGGAAACCGGGCAGCCGGCCGTAGAGGATGCCGTCCGGGTTGTACACCTCGCCGTGCCGCAGCACGTGGACCACCGTCTCCGCCATGGTTACCCCCCGTTTCCGGCCGCTGCCGCCGCGCGCGCCGCCACCGGCAGGGCGGCGGCGATCTGCTCCCACGCGGCGTCGTCGATCGCCGCCGAGACGAACCACGACTCGAACGCGCTCGGCGGCAGGTAGACGCCGCCGGCGAGCATCGCGTGGAAGAACGCCTTGAACGCCGGCACCTGCTGGGTGCGGGCGCTGTCGTAGTCGTGCACGTCGGCGTCGGTGAAGAAGATCGAGAACATGTTGCCCGCGGTGGAGAGGCGGTGCGGCACGCCGGCCTCCGACAGCGCCTCGGTGGCGAGCTTGCCCAGCGCGGCGGACGTCTCGTCGAGGCGCCGGTAGAGCGCGTCGTCGGCGAGCCGCAACGTGGCCAGGCCGGCCGCGCAGGCGAGCGGGTTCCCGGAGAGCGTGCCGGCCTGGTAGACCGGGCCGGCCGGGGCCAGCCTCGCCATGATCTCCGCGCGCCCGCCGAACGCCGCTGCGGGCAGGCCCCCACCCATGACCTTCCCGTACGTCCACAGGTCGGCGTCGGAGGCGTCGAGGCCGTGCCAGCCGGCGCGGGAGACCCGGAACCCGGTCATCACCTCGTCGACGATGAGCAGCGCGCCGTGCGCGTGGGCGATCCGGGCCAGCTCGGCGTTGAAGCCGTCGCGGGGCGCGATCACGCCCATGTTGCCGGCCGCCGCCTCGGTGATGACCGCGGCGATGTGCGGACCCTCGGCGGCGAACGCCTCCTCCACCGCCCGCAGGTCGTTGTACGGCAGCACGATGGTGTCGCCGGCCGCCGCCCCGGTCACGCCGGGCGAGTCGGGCAGGCCGAACGTGGCCACGCCGGAGCCGGCGGCGGCGAGCAGCGCGTCGGAGTGGCCGTGGTAGCAGCCGGCGAACTTGATGATCTTGGCGCGGCCGGTGAAGCCCCGGGCCAGCCGGATCGCCGACATGGTCGCCTCGGTGCCGGAGTTGACCAGGCGTACCTGCTCCACCGGCGTCCGCGCGACGATCTCCTCGGCCAGGTCCACCTCACCGGGGGTGGGGGTGCCGAAGCTGGTGCCCAGCGCGGCGGCCTCGCGCAGCGCCTCGACCACCGCCGGATGGGCGTGGCCGAGGATCAGCGGGCCCCAGGAGCAGACCAGGTCGACGTAGCGCCGGCCGTCGGCGTCGAACAGCCACGGCCCCTCCCCCCGGACCATGAAGCGTGGGGTGCCGCCGACCGCACGGAACGCACGCACAGGGGAGTTGACCCCGCCGGGCACCAGGGCCTTGGCGCGGTCGAACAGGGCCTCGGAGGCCGGAGCGTCGGCCGGGTAACGGCCGGATCCGGCGGAAAAGGTCTCGGTCACGATGCCCCCATTGTGTCAGCGCCCGCCCCCTCCCCCACCAGCACCCCGTCCCCCGCGTTACCCGCCTCACCCACCCACCCCCGCGCTGTTTCACGGAAAGAGTGGCCATTTCGCGTTCCATGGCCACTCTTTCCGTGAAACAGCGGCCGACCACGCGGGGTGGGGGTGGGGGGTGGCGGGTGGGGGTGCGGGAGCGCTCGACGGGCCCGTTGGTGGGGATCGCGATAGGCTGACCGGGTGGATCGTGCCGAACTGTCCATCACCGTGCACCGGACGGGTGACGAAGCCGTGCTTCGCCTGGCCGGTGAGATCGACATGCTCACGGCTGCCCAGCTCTCGACCGTGGTCAACGAGGTGCTGGCGGATCCGCCCCCGCGCATCGTGCTCGACCTGGGCGGCGTCACCTTCTGCGACTCGCAGGGCCTCGGCACGCTGGTGGTGCTCAGTCGCAAGGCCAGCCACGCGCAGTGCGTGCTGATGCTGAGCAACGTCGGCGACTTCCTGCTCCGCGTCCTGGACATCACCGGCCTCCGCAGCGCCCTGATGATCCGCTGACCCCCTCCCTCCCCGCGATCTTGCACTTCCGGCCCCACGTTTAGGTGATTCATCCCTTACGTCGGGGCCGAAAGTGCAAGATCCACGGAGTCAGGTGACGGGGAGGTCGCGGCGGCGGAAGGTGTGCAGGCCGGTCAGGGTGAGGGTTGCCGCCAGGGCGGTCAGCAGGATCAGCGGGGTTGAGGTCCAGGTGGGGCGGAGCACCTGGGGGGTGTGCGTGAACGGGGACAGGTCCAGCAGCCACTGGTTCAGGTTCAGCACCGCGCCGAGCTGGCCGAGCAGCACGCAGGCGGCCAGCACCGCCCACGCGCCCGACGCGAGTCGGGGCAGCAGCCCGTGGAGCAGCACGGCGAGCCCGGCCAGCACCCACGCGGCCGGCGCCTGAGCCAGCCCGGCACCGAGCATCCGGCCCACCTGCCGCGGCACGTCACCCACGCTGAACCCGTACGTCAGGCCGGTGGCCAGGCCGGTCACCGCGAGCACCACGACGGGGCCGAGCAGCGCGAACGCCACGTGCGAGAGCAACCAGGTCGAGCGGCGCGTGCCGGTGGCGAGCACCGGCTCGGCCCGGCCGGCGGTCTCCTCCACGCGCATCCGCAGCGCGGCCTGGATGCCGTACCCGGCCGCGGCCAGCCCGGCCAGGCTCAGCGTGGCGCCCAGGTAGGCATCGGCCAGCCCGGAGGCCCCACCGATCCGGGCCATGATCTCCTCCAGCCGCGCGTTCCCCTCCACCGAGCGGCCGGCCGCCTCGGCGGCGCCGCCCAGGATCAGCCCGAGCAGGCCGAACCCGACCGACCACCAGAGGAGCTGCCCCCGGTGCAGCCGCCAGGCCAGGCCGAACGGACCGGAGAGCGCGCCGCCGGCGGTGGCCGGGCCGAGTCGGGGCGGCAGCAGGCCCGCGCCGAGGTCGCGGCGGACCGAGACCGGGTACGCGAGCGCCGCGAGCAACGCCGTGGCGACCAGCGGCAGCAGCAGCACCCACCACCGGTCCCCCTCGTACGCCCGGACCCGGGCCGCCCAGCCCAGCGGCGACAGCCAGCTCGGCCAGTCGTTGCCGGCGGTGTCGCCGACCAGGCGCAGCCCGAACGCGGCGCCGAGGCCGGCCAGGCCGATCCCCCGTGCCCCGCCGGCGGTCTCGGTGAGCTGTGCGGCCAGCCCGCCGAGCGTGGCGAAGACCATCCCGGTCAGCGCGGCGGCGAGGCCGTACGCCCAGGAGCCGGCGGCCGGCAGCCCGGTCGAGGCGAGCCCGGCGGCGGTGAGCAGCCCGAGCAGCAGGTCGGCCGCGTACGTGACGAGCAGCGCGGCGGTCAGTGCGGCGTGCCGGCCGAGCACGCTGCCGCCGAGCAGTTCCCGCCGGCCGGCCTCCTCCTCGGTGCGGGTGTGCCGGATCACCGTGAGCAGGCTGGCCAGCGCGACGATCACCAGCAGGAAGCCGCTGCGCTGGGCGGTCAACGCGCCGACGCTGTCGCCGTAGACCGGGCCCAGCAGCGCGACGATGGACGGGTTGCGCGCGGTGCCCTCGGCGTACGCGGCCCGCTCGGCGGCGGTGGGGAACAGCTCGAAGAAGCTGGTCGCGTACGACATCGGCAGCACGGCGAGGATCAGCACCCACAGCGGCAGCAGGACGCGGTCCCGGCGCAGGATCAGCCGGGCCAGGTGCCGGGTCCCGGTGAACGCGCTCATGAGAGCACCTCCGCCGGGGCGGTCTCGTAGTGCCGCAGGAACAGCTCCTCCAGCGTCGGCGGCGTGCTGACCAGGCTGCGGACGCCCAGCTCGGTGAGGCGGCGCAGCGCGGCGTCCAGCGCTGCCGCGTCCACGTCGAAGCGCACCCGGTGGCCGTCCACCCGCAGGTCGTGCACGCCGGGCAGGTCGGCCAGCCCGTCGAGCGGCGCGGTGACCTCGGCGTCGATCGCGGTGCGGTGCAGGTGGCGCAGGTCGCCGAGGGTGCCGGACTCGACGGCGCGGCCGGCCCGGATGATGGTGACCCGGTCGCAGAGCGCCTCCACCTCGGCGAGGATGTGGCTGGAGAGCAGCACGGTGCGGCCGTCCTGGCGGGCCCGGCGGACCCAGTGCTGGAAGACCTCCTCCATCAGCGGGTCGAGCCCGGAGGTCGGCTCGTCGAGGATGAGCAGCTCCACGTCGGAGGCGAGCGCGGCCACCAGGCCGACCTTCTGCCGGTTGCCCTTGGAGTAGGTGCGGCCCTTCTTGCGCGGGTCCAGCTCGAACGACTCCAGCAGTTCGGCGCGGCGGTGCGGGTCGAGCCCGCCACGTAGCCGGCCGAGCAGGTCGATCACCTCGCCGCCGCTGAGGTTGGGCCAGAGTGTGACGTCGCCTGGCACGTACGCGAGGCGGCGGTGCAGCGCGACGGCGTCCTGCCAGGGGTCGCCGCCGAGCAGTCGGGCGGCCCCCGCGTCCGCCCGCAGCAGGCCGAGCAGCACCCGGATGGTGGTCGACTTGCCCGAGCCGTTGGGGCCCAGGAAGCCGTGCACCTCTCCGGTGCGGACGCTCAGGTCGAGTCCGTCGAGCGCCCGGGTCCGGCCGAACGTCTTCACCAGGCCGGACACCTCAATGGTGTTTTCCATACTTCGGAAGTTACGCTGATTTCATAAACTTGTGAAGGCTGTAGGGTCACAGCGTGAGTGTCGAGGAGCCGACCATGACCGAGCCGTCCCACCACGACGAGGAAGAGGTCCACCTCTTCGTCGAACGGATGGCGATGGCCTTCGCCGACGTGGGCTTCCCTCGGATGGCCGGCCGGGTCCTGTTCACCGTGATGAGCGCCGACGACCCGCTCACCGCGGGCGAGATCGGCGAGCGGCTGGGCGTCAGCGCGGCGGCCGTCTCCGGCGCGGTGCGCTACCTGACCCAGTTCGCCATGCTGGTCCGCGAGCCGGTCAAGGGCTCCCGGCGCGACCGCTACCGGATGCCGGACAACCCCTGGTACGAGGCGACCATCACCAAGACCAACCTCTACAAGAACTTCATCGACATCGCCGGCGGCGGCGTCGACGCGTTGCGTGGCCGCAGCACCCCGGCCGGCGAACGGGTCGCCGAGATGCGGGACTTCTTCCTCTTCGTACAGGAGGAGGTGGAGTCGCTCGGCGAACGGTGGCGGGCCCGGCGGGCCGCCACCGGGCACGGCGGCTGAGCACTCAGCGGGTGTTGCCCCAGCGGGCCTGCTCCAGCACGTCCGCGGCCCGTTCCCGGGACGCCGGGTCGTCGTCGGCGCGCAGCAACGCGGTAGCGGTGTCCACCGCCTCGGCGAGGTGCCGCCACTGCACGTCCCGCTCCCGGACCAGATCCGACTGGGCGGCGAGCTGCCGGGTCTTCACCCACAGCTCGACGAAGACGGTCACCTTGGCCCGCAGCACCCACGGGTCGAACGGCTTGGTCAGGTAGTCGACCGCCCCGACCTGGTAGCCGCGCAGCGCGAGCTGGGCGTCCTTGTCCGCCGCGGTGAGGAAGATGATCGGGATGTGCCGGGTGCGCTCGCGCCGCTTGATGTGGGTGGCGGTCTCGAAACCGTCCATGTCCGGCATCTGGGCGTCCAGCAGGATCACCGCGAAGTCGTCCACCAGCAACTGCTTGAGCGCGGCCTCACCGCTCTCCACCGCGACCGACTGCACCGGGAGCCCCTGGAGGATGGCCTCCAGCGCCATCAGGTTCTCCCGCCGGTCGTCCACCAGCAGGGCCTTGGCCGTCTGCGTCACGCGTTCTCCTCGCCTTTGCTGCGGCCGATCCAGGACGCCATCAGCCCGATCAGCTCGTCCAGGTCCACCGGCTTGGTGATGTAGTCGCTGCCGCCGGCCGCGAGCGCCGACTCCCGGTCGCCGGGCATCGCCTTCGCGGTCAGGAACACGATCGGCAGGTCCGCGAAGCGGTGGTTGCGACGGATCTGCGCGGTCGTCTCGTAGCCGTCCTGGTCCGGCATCATGGCGTCCATCAGGACGATGTCCACCTCCGGATGCTCGGCGAGCTGGCGTACGCCGTCCACGCCGTTGTCCGAGTACAACACGGTCATCCCGTGCAGTTCCAACGCGGACGTCAGCGCGAACACGTTCCGGACGTCGTCGTCGATGATCAGGACGGTCACCCCGTCCAGCCGGCGGGTCGCCGGCGTCTCCTGCGGCTGCGGCAGCTCCATCGGCATGAGCAGCGACGACGGCAGGCCCGCGCGGCTCGGCGACGGTGGCGCCGGCGCGACCACCGCGTCCGGTGCCAGCACATCGGGTACGAAGAGGGTGAACGTCGAACCCTGCCCGGGCGCGGACGACACGGTGATCGTGCCCCCGAGCAGGCGGGCCAGGTCCCGGCTGATCGACAGGCCCAGCCCGGTGCCGCCGTAGCGCCGGCTGGTCGTGCCGTCCGCCTGCTGGAACGCCTCGAAGATCAGCGAGAGCTTGTCGTCCGAGACGCCGATCCCGGTGTCGATGACGGTGAACGCGACGACCCGCCGGGCGTTGGTCAGCGCCGGCACGTCGAAGACCGCGTTCTCGGCGGCCGGCCCGATGCGCAGCGTCACCGCCCCGTTGTCGGTGAACTTCACCGCGTTCGACAGCAGGTTGCGCAGGATCTGCTGCAACCGCTGGGCGTCGGTGACCAGGGCCGGCGGCAGTTCCCGGCTGACCCGGACCTGGAAGTCCAGCCCCTTCTCCTCCGCCTGCGGCGCGAACGCCTGCTCGACGTAGCCGCGGATCTCGGAGAAGTGGACCTCGGCCGGCTCCACGTCCATCCGGCCCGCCTCGATCTTGGACAGGTCGAGGATGTCGTCGATCAGCGAGAGCAGGTCCGAGCCGGCGCCGTGGATGGTCCGGGCGAACTCGATCTGCTTCGCGCTGAGGTTCCGCTCCGGGTTCTCCGCCAGAAGCCGCGCCAGCAGCAGCAGCGAGTTCAGCGGCGTCCGCAGCTCGTGGCTCATGTTGGCCAGGAACTCCGACTTGTACGCCGACGCGCGGGTGAGCTGCTGCGCCTTCTCCTCCAGGCCCAGCCGGGCCAGCTCGATCTCCCGGTTCTGTGTCTCGATGTTGGCCTTCTGCTCCGACAGCAGCTTCGCCTTGTCCTCCAGCTCGGCGTTGGTGCGCTGCAACTCCGCCGACTGGTCCTGCATCTCGTGCGCCAGCCGCTGCGACTGCGCCAGCAGCTCCTCCGTACGCCGGTTGGCCTGGATGGTGTTGACCGCGACGCCGATGGTGAGCACCAGCCGCTCCAGGAACGACAGGTGCAGCTCGGAGAAGGTGGTCACGCCGGCGAACTCGATCACGCCGAGCAGCTCCCCCTCGAACAGCACCGGGAGCACCACCAGGTCGGCCGGGGGCGTGTCGGCCAGCCCGGAGCGCACCACCAGCCGCCCGCCCGGCTGCGCCTTGACCCGGATCGTCCGGCGGGACAGGGCGGCCTGCCCGACCAGCCCCTCGCCCGGGCCGAACGTCACGTCGTGGCCGCGGGCCACGTAGCCGTAGGAGGCGGTGAGCCGCAACCGCATGCTGCCCTCGGAGCTGTCCGCCAGGAAGAACGCGCCGAGCTGCGCGTCGACCAGCGGGGTCACCTCCATCATGATCATGCGGCAGACCTCGCCCAGGTCCCGCTGGCCCTGGAGCAGGCCGCCGATGCGGGCCAGGTTCGAGTCGAGCCAGCCCTGCTCGGCGTTCTTCTTGGTCGTCTCCCGGAGGGTGACGATCATCTGGTTGATGTTGTCCTTCAGGTCGGCGACCTCGCCCTGCGCCTTCACGTTGATCCGCTGGGTCAGGTCGCCGCGGGTCACCGACGTGGAGACCTGCGCGATGGCGCGTAGCTGCGTGGTCAGCGTCGAGGCGAGCTGGTTGACGTTCTCGGTGAGGTCGCGCCAGGTGCCGGAGACGCCGCGCACCTGGGCCTGACCGCCGAGCTTGCCCTCGGTGCCCACCTCGCGGGCCACCCGGGTCACCTCGTCCGCGAACGAGGAGAGCTGGTCCACCATCGTGTTGACGGTGTTCTTCAGCTCCAGGATCTCGCCCTGCGCGTCCACCGTGATCTTCTGACCCAGGTCGCCCCGCGCCACCGCGGTCGTCACCGACGCGATGTTGCGGACCTGACTGGTCAGGTTCGACCCCATCGAGTTCACGTTGTCGGTCAGGTCCCGCCAGGTGCCGGAGACGCCCTTCACCTGGGCCTGGCCGCCCAGCTTGCCCTCGGTGCCCACCTCGCGGGCCACCCGCGTCACCTCGTCCGCGAACGAGGAGAGCTGGTCCACCATCGTGTTCACCGTCGACTTCAGCTCCAGGATCTCGCCCTGCGCGTCCACGGTGATCTTCTGACTCAGGTCGCCCTTCGCCACCGCTGTCGACACCTGGGCGATGTTCCGCACCTGGGCGGTCAGGTTCGACGCCATCGAGTTCACGTTGTCGGTCAGGTCCCGCCAGGTGCCCGCCACGCCGCGCACCTGGGCCTGGCCGCCGAGCTTGCCCTCGGTGCCCACCTCGCGGGCCACCCGCGTCACCTCGTCCGCGAACGACGAGAGCTGGTCCACCATCGTGTTCACCGTCGACTTCAGCTCCAGGATCTCGCCCCGGGCGTCCACCGTGATCTTCTGACCCAGGTCGCCCCGCGCCACCGCCGTGGTCACCGACGCGATGTTCCGCACCTGGCTGGTCAGGTTCGACGCCATCGAGTTCACGTTGTCGGTCAGGTCCCGCCACGTGCCGGAGACGCCCTTCACCTGGGCCTGGCCGCCCAGCTTGCCCTCGGTGCCCACCTCACGGGCCACCCGGGTCACCTCGTCGGCGAACGAGGAGAGCTGGTCCACCATCGTGTTGACGGTGTTCTTCAGCTCCAGGATCTCGCCCTGCGCGTCCACGGTGATCTTCTGGCCCAGGTCGCCCTTCGCCACCGCGGTGGAGACCTGGGAGATGTTCCGGACCTGGCTGGTCAGGTTGCCGGCGAGCTGGTTGACGTTCTCGGTGAGGTCGCGCCAGGTGCCGGAGACACCGCGGACCTGCGCCTGACCGCCCAGCTTGCCCTCGATGCCCACCTCGCGGGCCACCCGGGTCACCTCGTCGGCGAACGACGAGAGCTGGTCCACCATCGTGTTCACGGTGTCCTTCAGCTCCAGGATCTCGCCCTGCGCCGCCACCGTGATCTTCTGACTCAGGTCGCCCTTCGCCACCGCTGTCGACACCTGGGCGATGTTGCGGACCTGGGAGGTCAGGTTCGACGCCATCGAGTTGACGTTGTCGGTCAGGTCCTTCCAGGTGCCGGCCACGCCCGGCACCTGCGCCTGACCGCCGAGCTTGCCCTCGGTGCCCACCTCACGGGCCACCCGGGTCACCTGCTCGGCGAAGAGGCGCAGCGTGTCGGTGAGGGAGTTCATCGTGTCGGCCAGCTCGGCCACCTCGCCGCGCGCCCCGACGGTGATCTTCTGCGACAGGTCGCCCTTCGCCACCGCGGTCGCCACCTGCGAGATCGACCGCACCTGGCCGGTCAGGTTCGACGCCATGGTGTTCACCGAGTCGGTGAGGTCCTTCCAGGTGCCGGCCACGCCGCGCACGTCGGCCTGGCCGCCCAGCTTGCCCTCCGTGCCCACCTCACGGGCCACCCGCGTCACCTCGTCGGCGAACGACGAGAGCTGGTCGACCATGGTGTTCACGGTCCGGCCGATCCGCAGGTACTCCCCGCGCAGCGGACGCCCGTCGATCTCCAACGCCATGTGCTGGGACAGGTCGCCGTCGGCCACCGCCACGATGACCCGGGCGATCTCGGTGGCCGGCCGGCCCAGGTCGTCGATCAGCGAGTTGACCGCCCGCTGCCCCTCCGCCCAGGAACCCTCCAGGCCCTCGTCGTCGAGGCGCTCGGTCAGCCGGCCGTCCCGGCCGACGATGCGGCTGATCCGGCGCAGGTCCAGATGCTGCCGCTCCTGGAGCGACACCACGTCGTTGAACGCGTCGGCCACCTCGCCGGAACGACCCGCCCGTCGCGGCAGGCGAACCCGGAGGTCGCCGCGAGCCACCCGCTGCAACGCCTCGACCAGCTCGCCGAGGAGCGCCTCGTGGTCGGCGGCGGACGGATCCGCGGTCACCGACTGTTTCGCCGTGGTCATCTTTCCTCGCTCAGCTCGGGGCCCACCGGCTCGTGCCGACACGCGGCCATCCCATCATTCTGCCGCGCGATCCGTCGAGGTCACCGCCGGCTGCGGGCGCGTCACGGGGGGTATCCGCCCGAGTCGCCGGTTCGGCCGGGGCGCTTGGCACCCGGGGCGGCGGCGGTGGAGGATACGGAGGTGTCAGCGGAGGCGGGGCCGGCCCACAGCGGCGGTGCGGACGAGCACGTCCGACGCGTCCGCCTCCCCGCCGACCGGCGCACCCCGGCGGCGGCCCGGGCGCTGGTGCGGGCCATGCTCCTCGAAGTCGACCTGCCCGAGTTGCTCAACGAGGCGCTGCTGCTCACCACCGAGCTGACCACCAACGCGGTCGAGCACGCGCGCACCGAACTGGACATCGAGGTCGAGGCCGACCCCGCCGGGTTCACGGTCACCGTCACCGACTTCGCCTCCGGCCCGGTCGACGAGCTCGTCGTCGGCGTCCGCAACGCCACCGCCGACATCACCGAGGTGGCCGCGCGCGGTCGCGGCCTGCTGCTCGTCGACCACTTCGCCAGCCGGTGGGGCACCACCTACCTCCCCACCGGCAAGGGCGTCTGGTTCCGCCTCGACCGGCCCGGCCCGAGCGGGCCCACCCGACCGTCCGCCGGCCCGCCCCGGGCCACCGCGGAACGCCCGGACCAGGGCACGCCGAGCGCCGCGGCGATGAGCGAGCTGATGCAGACCACCCCCGACCCGTACGCCGACGACCCGCTGCCCGAGTTCGCCACCGGGCTGCTGACCCGGGTCGCCGAGATGGTGGGCGCGGCCGGCGGCACGGTCCGGCTGGACCGCGGGGACGGGCTGGGCACCCAGCTGTTCGCCCGCTACGGCCGGGCGCCCCGGGAGGGCAACGAGCTGCTGCGCGTCCCGCTCGCCGTGCACCGCCCGTACGCCGGCGAGCTGGAGCTGGACGCGGCGCCCTCGGCGTACGCACGACCGCTCGCGGTGCTCGCCGCCGAGCGGCTCTCGCTGCACCTGGAGAACGACCGGCTGCGCCGCGCCGACGTCCGCCGGTCCGCCTGGCTGACCTTCCTCGCCGAGGCGAGTGAGCTGCTCGCCCAGTCGCTGGACGTCGAGCTGACCATGGCGCTCGTCCCGCAGCTCGTGGTGCCCCGGCTCGGCCAGTGGTGCGCGGTGCACACCACCGACGAGTGGGGGCGGCTGCGCCTCGCCGCGTCCAGCCACGCCGACGAGGCGATGCTGCCGCACCTGCACCGGGTCCTCGCCGAGACCGGCCCGGACTCGATCCAGTCCCGGCTGCGCGAGGCGTCCCGCAGCCAGACGCAGGTGCCGCTGGGCGGGCCGATGGAGGGCTTCGCCGTACCCCTGATCGCCCGCGGGCAGCGGCTCGGCACGCTCGCCGTGGGCCGGCACCAGCGACACCGGCACGACCCCGACGAGGTCTCGGTGCTGGAGGACGTGGCCCGGCGGGCGGCGCTCGCCATCGAGAACGCCCGCATCCACGCCGAGCGCCGCCGGGTCGCGCAGGCCCTCCAGAAGTCGCTGCTGCCGCCGGTGCTGCCGGTGGTCGAGGGCATCGGCTTCGCCGCCGAGTACGTGCCGACCGGCGACGACGCCGAGGTCGGCGGCGACTTCTACGACGTGGTGCCGCTGCCGGACAACCGCTGGCTGGTGGTGGTCGGGGACGTCTCCGGCAAGGGCGTGCAGGCGGCCACCGTGACCGGCCTGGTCCGGGACGTGATCCGGGTGCTGGTGGGCGACGGCAAGCCGCTGCCGGAGGTGCTCGGCCGGCTCAACGAGACGCTCGTCGAGCGTGGCGGCGGGCGTTACTGCACGCTGGCGCTGGCGGCGGTCGCGCCCGGCGACGGCGACCAGCTCGACGTGTCCCTGCACCTGGCCGGCCACGACCGGCCGGTGCTGCTGCACGGCGGTGGCGGCGCGATGTTCGTCGGCGCCAGCGGCACCGCGCTCGGCCTGCTCGACACCATCACCACGCCGACGGCCGAGCTGGCGCTCAAGCCGGGCGACGCGTTGATCTTCTATACGGACGGGGTGACCGAGCGGCGGCGCGGCCGGGAGCTGTTCGGCACCGAGCGGCTGCGCGAGTCGGCGGCGCCGCTGGCCGGCTACTCCGCCGACGTGGTCGCCGCGCGACTGCGCGCCGCCACCATCGCCTTCTCCCCCGAACCCCCGCGCGACGACATAGCCGTCCTGGTCCTCCGCAACGACATCCTCTGAGGCGCCCGGGCCGCTCGGCTTCTGGTTACGCCAGGTAACGGCTCCACGGGGATGCCGGGCCAGAGGCGGCATACCTCTGAGTCATATTCATGACCGAGAGGTATATCGCTCTCGACCTCACTGCTCTGCCGCCGACGACACGCCCGACAAGGTCCGGGCGTCGCCTTCCCGGACGGTCGCGACACGACCCGGTCAGAGGCCGCCGGGGAGGCGGCCGGGGGCCAAGCGGCGGTGCGGATCCAGGTGCGCCTTGGCGCTGCGCAGTCGCGGCAACGCGGGCAGCTCGCCCCAGAGGTCGACGGCACGGCGCACCTCGGCCGGCGCCGCCACCACCACGCAGCGGCCCTGTCGGGCGATCAGCACGTCGCGGACCGCGGTGAGGATCGAGGCGACCCGCTCCGGCGACAGCGCACCGGGCAGCGCGGCATAGGCGGAGCCGATCCCGGCGGAGCCGCGCACCGGCATCGGGGTGCCGGCGGCGTCGCGCAGCGCGTAGACCGCGGAGTGCAGGTCCGTGGCCGGCACGTCGACGCGCAGCGCCGTGTCGCCCGGGGCGAACGGGTAGCGCCCCCACCACTCGGGTGCGTGGTGGTTGACCGCGGCCCCGCCGCCGAGCACGGCGGTCAACCGCTCGGCGCGCTCCGCCACGTCGGACGGGCCGCCCTCCAGCAGCACCACCAGGCTGCCCACCGCGGGCCGCCCGGTCACCGCCGGATGGTCGGGGCGGCCGGCCACCGAGGGATGGCTGGCGGGGATCCGGCGGCGGGGCAGGGGGATCGGCGCCGGCACGTCCAGCTCGACGGCGGCCGGCTCGACCCCGGCGGCGTGCACCGCGCGGACCAGGTCGGGCAGCTCCAACGGCGACCAGAGCGGGCGGGACACCCAGACCCGGCCGGCCGGCACGGCCTGCACCCGCATGGTGGCCGAGACCAGCACCCCGAGGCCGCCCTGCGAGCCGCAGAGCAGCCGGGCCACGTCCAGCCCCGGCAGGTCACCGCGCCCGAGGACCGCGTCACCACCACCGGCGGAAGCGGCGGCGAACAGGCCGTCGGAGCCGGCCGCCGGGGCCGCCCGCCCGAGCCGCGCCGTGCCGGGCTCGCCGACGCTGACCAGCTCGCCGTCGGCGTCGAGGTAGCGCACGCCGACGAGCTGCGGGCACGGGCCGCCGTGCCGGTGGCGCAGCGGGCCGGCCTCGTCGGCGGCGAGCACCCCGCCCAGCGTGGCGCCCGGCGAGGGCGCGTCGACCGGGAGCCGCCGGCCGGTGCGGCCCAGCGTGGCCTGGACGGCCCGCAGCGGCGTGCCGGCGCCGATCTCGGCGACCGCGGCGTCCCTCGGCTCGTGCCAGACGCCGGCCAGCCGGCCGGTGTCGAGCATGATGTCGACCTGGGCCGGGGCGGCGCCCCAGTCGATCTTCGTGCCGGCGCCGCGCGGCACCACGGTCAGGTCGTGCGCCGCCGCCAGCCGGAGCACCTCGGCGGCGGCACGCGGGCCGCCCGGCACGGCCACCCAGCGGGCGGTGCGCCCGGCCACCTCGTCGGCCGGGCCGGCGAAACGGGCGAACGGCCGGCCACAGATCTCGGCCAGCTTCCGGGTGATCTCGAGGGCTCCGGGTCGGTCGGTGGAACGCGCAGCAGCCGCCATGGCGGTCATCGTACACATGTTCGAAAATGCTGGCGGGGAGTCGGCGGATTCGCGCGGCGCGGCCCCCCGGCGGCGGCCCGTCGACCGGTAACGTGGCGCCGTGACCACGACCCCACAGCCCACGGCGAAGCGCGTTCCGGCCGAGCGGACCCACCACGGTGACACCGTCGTCGACGAGTACGCCTGGCTCGCCACCAAGGACGACCCGGAGACGATCGCCTACCTGGACGCCGAGAACGCCTACACCGAGGCGCGCACCGCGCACCTGGCCGAGCTGCGGGCCGAGCTGTTCGAGGAGACGCGTCGGCGCACCCAGGAGACCGACCTGTCGGTGCCGACCCGCAAGGACGGCCACTGGTACTACACCCGCACCGTCGAGGGGCAGCAGTACGGCGTGCACTGCCGGCGCGCGGTCCGCCCGGGCGAGACCACGCCCCCGGTCAGCGCGGACGGCGCCCCGCTCGACGGCGAGGAGGTGCTGCTCGACGGCAACCAGCTCGCCGAGGGGCACGACTTCTTCTCGCTCGGCGCGTTCGACGTGAGCCCGGACGGTCGCTGGCTGGCCTTCTCCACCGACTTCTCCGGCGACGAGCGGTTCACGCTGCGGATCAAGGATCTGGCCACCGGCGAGCTGCTGCCCGACGAGGTGCCCGACACGTTCTACGGCACGGCGTGGTCCGGCGACGCCTCCACGCTGTTCTACGTCACAGTGGACGACGCGTGGCGGCCGAACCGGGTGTGGCGGCACACCGTGGGCACCGGTTCGGGCGAGGACGTGGTGGTCCACCAGGAGGACGACGAGCGGTTCTGGGTGGGCGTCGAGCTGACCCGCTCCGAGCGCTTCGTGGTCATCGACATCCACAGCAAGATCACCAGTGAGGTCCGGGTCATCCCGGCGGCGAACCCGACCGGCGAGCCGGCGATCGTGGCCCCGCGACGCCAGGGCGTCGAGTACGCGGTCGAGCACCACGGCCACCGCTTCCTGATCCTGCACAACGACGGCGCGGAGGACTTCGCGCTGGCGTACACCTCGGCCGACGCGCCGGGCGACTGGACGCCGCTGATCCCGCACACGCCGGGCACCCGGCTGGAATCGGTCGACGCGTTCGAGAACCACCTGGTGGTCTCGCTGCGGGGCAACGGGCTCACCGGGCTGCGGGTGCTGCCGGTCGGCAGCGACGACAGCTGGGACATCGACTTCCCGGAGCCGATCTACAGCGTCGGGCTGGACGCGAACCCGGAATACCGCACCGGCTCGGTACGGCTGCGCTACACCTCGCTGGTCACCCCCGACTCGGTCTACGACTACGACCTGACCACCCGCGATCTGACGCTGCTGCGGCGCAAGCCGGTGCGGCCCGGCCCGGACGGGCGGGCGTACGACCCGGCCGACTACGAGCAGCACCGCGACTGGGCGCTGGCCGACGACGGCACCCGGGTGCCGATCTCGCTGGTCTGCCGCCGGGACACCCCGCGGGACGGCTCCGCACCGGCGGTCATCTACGGCTACGGGTCGTACGAGGCCAGCATGGACCCGTGGTTCTCGATCGCCCGGCTGAGCCTGCTCGACCGGGGCGTCATCTTCGCGGTCGCGCACATCCGCGGCGGCGGCGAGCTGGGCCGTCGCTGGTACGACGAGGGCAAGCTGCTGGCCAAGAAGAACACGTTCACCGACTTCGTGGCCTGCGCCCGGCACCTGGTCAAGGCCGGGTGGACGGCCAGCGACCGGCTGGTGGCCCGGGGCGCCTCGGCCGGTGGCCTGCTGATGGGCGCGGTGGCCAACCTGGCCCCGGACGCGTTCGCCGGGATCGTCGCGCAGGTGCCGTTCGTGGACGCGCTCACCTCGATCCTGGACCCGTCGCTGCCGCTGACGGTCACCGAGTGGGAGGAGTGGGGCAACCCGCTGGACGACCCCGAGGTCTACGCATACATGAAGTCGTACACCCCGTACGAGAACGTCACAGCGGCCGACTATCCGGCGATCCTGGCGGTGACCAGCCTGAACGACACCCGGGTGCTCTACCACGAGCCGGCCAAGTGGATCGCCCGGCTGCGTGCGCTGGCCCCGCAGGGCGACTACCTGCTGAAGACGGAGATGGGCGCCGGCCACGGCGGGCCCAGCGGCCGGTACGACGCCTGGCGCGAGGAGGCATTCGTCAACGCCTGGACGCTGGACCGCCTCGGCCGGGCGTGATGTCGGGCGGGGGCCGACCGGCGGCGCGACGCGGGCCGACCTGGTTGATCCTCGTGGTGGTCGCCGCCGCACTGGTGGTCTGCTGCTGCTCGACCGTGGTCGGCCTGGCCGTCGCCGGCTCGGCCGGCCTGCTCGGCCGCTGAGCCCGCCGGCTCAGGTGGTGCGCAGCTCCTCCACGGACGTGGCGGCGCGCAGGAAGAGCAGGCCGATCACGACGGTGAGCAGCACCGCCGCCATCCCGCCCACCGCGAACCAGGCCAGCTGCTCCCACGGTACGTCCGGCGTCGGCCGGCCCGCCTCCGCCGGGCCGGTCTGCCGGGGCGACGACGACGAGCGGTGCGGCCGCCTGGACGAGCTGCTGACCGCGTGGGCGCCGGTGCCGGTGCCGGCCGCCGCCGAGGCCACCGCGCTGGTCGAGGAGATCCGCACCGACCGGGGCGTCCTGCGCGTCGCCGACTTCGCCCGGCGGCACGCCGTCTCCACCCGCCGGCTCCAACGGCTGTTCCTGGACCACGTCGGCGTCGGTCCGAAGTGGGTGATCCGGCGGTACCGGCTCCAGGAGGCGATCGAACAGGCCACCACCGGGCCGCTGGACTGGTCGCGGGTCGCCGCCGAGCTGGGGTACGCCGACCAGGCGCACCTGGTCCGCGAGTTCACCGCCGTCGCCGGCGTCTCGCCCGCCGCGTACGCCCGATCGCTGGCCGACGCGCGGTGGCTGATCCGCCGACGCGGCCGCGCGTGGCGGGCGCGGCGCGGCGTGCCCGCCGAAGATGTTGCGCTGGGTGACTGCGACTGGCACCACCGAGGACACCTCGGACCGCCTTTGCTCTGCAGCCACTGACGCATCGCGCACGGAGGGTGACAACGCCGGCCCGATCACCTTCGCGTTGGTCGACTCACAACACCTGCTCAAGGCCGTGCTGCGCCGATGGCTGCAGAGCAAAGGGGCGCAAGCCCACGCCCATCACCCCGAGCTGGCGGGCACGTTCAGTGACGATCGCGAGCAACTACTGTGGGTGAGTGCCGCCTGTCAGCGACGGCGGACCGCCACCACGGCGACGTCGTCGTGGATCTCCGGCGGAGCCAGCTCGATCAGCAGCCGCTGGCAGAACTGGTCGAGGTCGTCGTCCACCCGGGTGGCCACCACACCGAGCGCGGCCATGCCGTCGTCGATGGTGGCGTCCCGGCGCTCGATCAGCCCGTCGGTGTAGAGGACGAGCGTGGCCCCGGCCGGCAGCACGAACTCCAGGTCGGGCGGGCGGGGCGCGCGCACGCCGAGCAGCGCCGCGGACTGCGAGACGAACTCGACCCGACCGTCGCGGCTCAGCAGCGGGGGCAGGTGCCCGGCGCTGGCCATCCGGATCAGCCCGGTGCCCGGGTGGAGCAGCAGCACGCAGATGGTGGCCAGCTCGGTCGGCAGCAGCGTCCGCATCAGCTCGTTGACCCGGTCCAGGATCATGCCCGGCTGGTGCCCCTCGACCGCGTACGCCCGGACCGCGTGCCGCAGCTCGGCCATCACGGTGGCGGCGTGCAACGAGTGCCCGGCCACGTCGCCGATCGCCACCAGCAGGTGCCCGTCGAGCATCACCAGCTCGTAGAAGTCCCCGCCCACCTCGGTCTGCGCGCTCGCCGGCTCGTAGCGGACGGCCAGGTCCAGACCGGCCACCTCGGGCAGTCGCCGGGGCAGCAGGCTGCGCTGGAGCGTCACCGCGATGCGGTGCTCCTCGTCGAACGATCGCTGCGCCTCCACCGCCGACGCGACGGCCTGCGCGAGCTGCACCAGCACCGGCGTCCGCACGGTCTGGGTGGACGTCGGCACCACCACGTAGAGCGGGGCCCGGTCCTCCCGCAGCCGGGAGGCGGCCACGGTCACCGTGTCACCCTCCGGCCAGTCGGCCAGCGGCCAGTTTCCCGGCTGGTCCACCCACACCCGGGTGCCGATCGGCACGCCCGTGTCGTCCACCACCCACGGCACGATCCCGGCCGGCGTGTGCGGGTCGGCGGCCACCCCGGCCAGGCAGTCCCCGTCGAACGTCTCGGCGACCACCGCCGCCGGCGAACGGAAGACCCGGGCGGCGCCCGACGCGGCGGCCTCCAGCAGCCGGACGAAGTTCGGCGCCGCGTGCATCTCCACCGTGGCGTCGGCCAACGCGGCCAACCGCTCGGCGAGCTGCTCGGCCCGCCGCCGGGCCTGGTAGTAACGCAGCACCGCGTGCGCGGTGGCGACCAGTTCCTCCGGCTCGATCGGCTCGGCCAGGTAGGCGTCCGCGCCCCGGGTGAGCCCCTGCGCCCGGTCGACCACGTCCACCGCGTGCGCGGAGACGTGGACGACCGGGACGGAGGGGTGCGCCTCCTTGATCCGCTCGCAGACCTCGAAGCCGCTCATGTCCGGCAGCCGGACGTCCAGCACCACCAGATCGACCGGCTCCCGGGCCACCCGCTCCAGCGCCGCCGTGCCGTTCTCGGCCTCGACGGTGACGAAGCCGGCCCGGGTGAGCCAGTTCACCAGCAGGTATCGCTTCGGGCCGCTGTCGTCGACCACCAGCACCGTCGCCGGCCCGCCGTCCACCGTCACACTCCGCCCACGGGCAGGACCACGGTGAACGTGCTGCCCCGGCCCGCTTCGCTGGTCAGCTCCAGCGTGCCACCGAGCAGGGCGACCAACCGCCGGGCGTACGGCAGGCCGAGGCCGGTGCCGCCGACCCGGGTCGTGCCCGGCACCTGGTAGAACTCCTCGAAGATCCGTTCGTGCAGCTCGGGCGGGATGCCGACGCCGGTGTCCGTGACCGCGAGCGACCACACCTCGTCGCGGCGCTCGGCACGCAGCCGCACCTCACCCCGCTCGGTGAACTTCAGGCCGTTGTGCAGCAGGTTACGCAGCACCTGGGCGAGCAGCACCTCGTCCGAGCGGACCGTCGCCAGGGCCGGCGGCTCCTCGACCACCAGCTCCACCTCGGGTCGGGTGGCCAACGCCCGCAGCGTGCCGCGCAACTGCCCGAACACGGCGCGCAGGTCGACCTCGGACCAGTCCGGCTCGATCCGGCCCGACTCGGCCTTCGCCAGATCCAGCAGCTCGTTCACCAGCGCCAGCAGGTCGCCCGCGGACGACCTGATCAGCCCCACCTGGCGGGCCTGCTCGCCGGTCAGCGGATCGGACGCGGAGTCGGCCAGCAGCCGCCCCAGGCCGATGATCGCGGTGACCGGGGCACGCAGCTCGTGACTGACGTTGGCCAGGAACCGGCTCTTCGACTCGCTGGCGGCCCGCAACTGGGCGGACTTCTCGTCCAGCTCGGCGTAGAGCGCCACCACGCCGCGGTTGGTCTCCTCCAGCTCCTCGGTGAGCTGGTTGTAGAGCGCCATCACGCCCTGGTTGGTCTCCTGCAGCTCGGCGTTGAGCACCGCCAGCTCGTCCCGCTGCGAACGCACCTCGTCGAGCGCGGCGATGAGCTGGGCGTTCTGCGCGGTCAACTCGTCCAGCGCGGAGACCGGAGCGCGCCCGGCCAGCTCGGCGCGGAGCTGGGCGGCGCGTTCCGGCGTCAGCTCCGCGGCGTGGTCCGGTACTCGTCGGGACATCCTCACGACGGTAACGCCCTCGACCGACATCACCCGCAACGAGTCCACCAGACGCGCGACCGCGCCGGACCGCGGCTCGTACCGGCCGCCGGGGAACGGGCGGACCGGTGACAGGTCCACCCGCAGCTCCGTCCGGCCGGCCGTGGCGTCCCGGTCGACGGCGAACGTGACGTCGGCCCCGGCCACGCCGTGCAGCAACTCCCGCGCCACCTCGCTGAGCGCGGTGGCGATCCGGACCTGGTCCTGGTGTTCCAGCCCGATCGCCGCGGCCACCTCCCGGCCGCGCTGCCGGACCAGGAAGATGTCCTGCTCGACCCGGAGGGCCAGGTGCAGGAGCGGTTCGGTCATGGGGTCCCCCGGGCGACCAGGACGCAGGCGTCGTCACGGCGGATCCCGGCGTCGCGGAGCAGCGCGGCGGCGGCCAGCAGCGGCGGTCGACCGGCCAGCCCGGGATAGTCGTCCAGGTCCCAGCGGTCCACCACGCCGTCGCTGTGCATCACCAGCGTCGCCCCGGGCGGGAACGGGTAGTCGTACCCGCGGACCGTGGGGCGCTGGTGCCCGGCGATGCCCGGCAGCGACACCAGGCCGCGCCGCCGCTCGCCGATGGCCACGATCATGGCGGCGATGTTGCCCAGGCCGGCGTAGCGCAGTTGCCCGGTCCCGGAATCGGGTTCGGCCACCGCGAGCGCCGCGCCACGGGTGTGCGAGATGGCGGCGTGCAGGTGCCGGACCACGGTGTCCGGCGGGCCGGCCGGGGCCGAGCGGAACGCGGCGACCGCGGCGCCGGTGGCGGCGGCGGCCAGCGGGCCGTGCCCCAGCCCGTCGCAGACCAGCACCTGCCGCCGGCCGTCGACCATCCGCACCGCGTACCCGTCGCCGCTGTCCTGTTCGCCGGTGATCGGCCGGGCCAGCCCGCCGGCCCAGTCCGGCGCCGGTGGCGGCCCGTCCCAGAGCTGGACCGTCAGGACCGTGCCGCGGCCGGGCCGCGAGTAGCCGTCGAACCGGCTCGACTGCCGGGCGATCGCACCGAGGCCGATGCCGAGCGTGCCCACCGTGGAGTGCCCGTCGGCCGAGGAGACCGTGAGGTCGGCCATGCCCGGGCCGGAGTCGATGGCCACCAGCTCCACCCCGGCCCGCCCGTCCCGGCGCGCGGGACGCATCAGCAGGGTGCCCTCGCGGGCGTGCTTGACCAGGTTGCTGGTGATCTCGGCGGTGACGATGGCCAGGTCCGCGACGCGCGGCGCGCTCAGTTCGAGCTGCCGACCGAGCCGCTCGGCCGCCCGGCGTACGCCGCCGGCGGTCGCCCCGTTGTCGACCCGGAACCACACGCCGTGGTCGGGGACCACGTCGGTGTTCATCGTGACCACTTGGTGATGGTGATCTCCGTGCCCTCGCCGACGGCGGTTCGGATGTCGAAGTCGTCGACGAGCCGGCGGGCACCGCTGAGGCCGAGGCCCAGCCCGCCGCCGGTGGTGTAGCCGTCGGTGAGGGCCAGGTCGAGGTCGGGGATGCCCGGACCCTGGTCGGCGAAGACGATGCGGACGCCGCGCCGGCGGCCGTCGGAGACGGTGGTCACCTCGGCGCTGCCCCCGCCGCCGTAGATCAGCGTGTTGCGGGCCAGTTCGCTGGCGGCGGTGACCAGCTTGGTCTGGTCGACCAGGGAGAGCCGGACCGCGACCGCGGTGGTACGCACCAGTTGCCGGACCCGCACCACGTCCTCGTCGCTGCGGATCGCCTGCGTCGCCGGCACCCCCAGGTCGACGCCCGCGGTCATGGCGTCGCCGTCGTCTCGGTGTCCTCGTCGTCGACGAGCGCCGCGTCCCAGTCGTCGGCACGGCTCGCCGCGATCAGCTCCATGCCCCGCTCGACGTTCAACGCGGTCCGGATGCCGTTGAGCGACAGCCCCAGCTCGACCAGCGTGATGGCGACGGCGGGACGCATCCCGACCACCACCGTCTCGGCGTCCAGCACCTTCGAGATGGACGCGATGGTGGAGAGCATCCGGCCGACGAAGGAGTCGACGATGTCCAGCGCCGTGATGTCGATGATGACGCCGTGGCAGCCGGTGGCGACGATCCGCTCGGCCAGGTCCTCCTGGAGCTGGATCGCCGTCTGGTCGGACATGTCGACCTGGATGGAGACCAGCAGGATGTCGCCGATCTTGAGGATCGGCACCCGCTCCATCACGCCTCCCGGCGGGCGCGGCGGGCGCTGGTCTCGACCCCGGTCAGGCGCAGCACGTGCCGCAGCGCGTCGGCCAGGCTCGCCTTGGTGGCGATGTCGCCGAACTCGATGCCCAGCGCGACGATCGTCTGGGCGATCTGCGGCCGGATGCCGGAGATGATGCAGTCGGCGCCCATCAGCCGGGCGGCCACCACGGTCTTGAGGATGTGCTGGGCGACCTGGGTGTCCACCGCCGGCACGCCGGTGATGTCGATGATCGCGTAGGGCGACCCGGTGTCGACGAGCGTCTGGAGCAGGCGCTCCATCACCACCTGGGCACGGGCCGAGTCGAGCGTGCCGACCAGCGGGACGGCGACCACGCCCTCCCAGAGCTTGACCACCGGCGTGGAGAGTTCCAGCAACTGCTCCGCCTGGTCGGCGATGAGGCTCTCCCGGGCCCGGACGAACGTCTCGAAGGTGAACAGCCCCATCTGGTCGATCAACGCGGAGAAGGCGACGAAGTCGCGCAGGGTGCTGTCACCCTGCTCCTGCTCCATCAGCTCCAGCAGGGCGTCCTTGATCGCGAACACGCTGATCGCGGTCTCGGTGGCGCTGAAGCCCTGGCGGGCCCGGCTGGTGGAGATCTCGGCGAGCACCGCCCGCAGCTCTCCGCCGTGCTCGTCGGCCAGGTCACCGATGCCCTGTCGGCCGGCGTCGGCCACGGCCCGGTGCAGCTCCTGCACCTGACGGGCCAGCTCGGCCCGGCTCAGCCGGCCGCGCAACGAACCGGCGACGATCTCGATCCAGCGGTTGGTCAACCGGTCTGCGTGTCGACTCAGCAGCTCGGCGAGCCGACCGCCCTGTGCTGCGCTCAATGCCACGTTGACCTCCCAGATCTGGACGGGCGGACTCTATCACCGGGGGTTGCCGCACTACTTGCCACGGGACAAAGAAATGATCGACAGCACCTGTGCCGGCTCCCGTTCTGCGCGGCGCGGTCATAGTGGGATACCGTTCCACCGAACACAGGAGGTCGACGAATGTCCCTGACGGTGCACACGGAACAGCGCGGCGACGTGGTCGTGGTGTCGGTCGCGGGCGAGCTGGACATGGCCACCGCGCCGCAACTCCAGGACCAGATCACCGACCTGCTCGACAAGGGGCGCAGCCGCCTCGTGTTCGACCTGGCCGAGGTGTCGTTCTGCGACTCGACCGGGCTGTCGGTGTTCGTCCGCGCCAAGAACAGCTGCGACGAGGCCGGCGGCGTGGTCCGGCTGGCCGCCCCGCAGCGCGGCGTGCTGCGCATCCTCGAGGTCAGCGGCCTGGTCGAGGTGCTGCACACCTACCCGACGGTGGACGAAGCCGTCGCGGGTGACCCCACCCCGGCCTCCTCCTGACCGACCCCGCTCAGCGCTCGTCCTCGATGTAGCGGGGACGGGCGATCACCATGCCCGCGGTCGTCTGCACGGCGAGCGCCACCAGCAGGAAGCCGATCGGGGCGGTCCAGCCGCCGGTCGCCTCGTAGAGGATGCCGACCAGCAGCGGGCCGAGCGCGGCGATCACGTACCCGGTGCTCTGCGCGAAGGCGGAGAGCGCCACGGTGCCCTCGGCGGTCCGGGCGCGCAACCCGATCGTGGTCAGGATGAGCGGGAACGCGCCCTGGCCGAGCGCGAGCAGCAGCACCCAGAGCGGCGCCAGGCCGCGCGGCGCGAGCGCCAGTCCGAGGTACGCGGCGGCGGAGAACGCGGTCAGCGACAGCACCAGCGGGCGCAGCGTGGCCAGCCGGCCGGCCAGCGTCGGCATCATCAGCGCCACCGGCACGCCCAGCGCGGTCACGCCGGCCAGCAGCAGGCCGGCCGTCTCGGGTCGGTAGCCGGCGTCCCGGAAGAGCAGGGCCAGCCAGCCCATGATCGCGTACCCGCTCAGCGACTGCGCCCCGAAGTAGACCGCCATGGCCCAGCCGAGCCGGGTCCGGCCGGGCCGCACCCGCGCCGGGGTGGCGACGACCGTCGGGGTCGCGGCCCGGTCGGCGGCGCGGCGCGCGGCGCGCGCCCGCAACGCCAGCGGCACCCACGGGATCACCGCCAGCGCGGCCAGCCCGGCCCAGACGCCGAGCCCGGCCCGCCAGGAGCCGAAGGCGTGGGCCACCGGCACGGCGGAGGCGGCGGCCACCGTCGTGCCCACCGTCAGCGCCATCGTGTACGCCCCGGTGACCAGCCCGGTGCGGTGCGGGAAGTGCTGCTTGACCAGCATCGGCAGCAGGATGTTCGCGACCGCGATGCCGGCCAGCGCGAGCGCGCTGGTGAGCACGAAGACGGCCGCCGAGCCGGTGACCGCGCGCAGCACCTGCCCGGCGGTGAGCGCGACCATGGCCAGCACCAGCACCCGGGGCGCCGCCCAGCGGCGGACCAGCCACGGGGTGAGCGCGCCGAGCCCGGCGAACGCGACGGTGGGCAGCGTGGTGACCACGCCGGCCATGGCGCCGGAGAGGCCCAGTCCGACGCGGATCTCGTCGAGCAGCGCGCCCAGGCTGGTCACCGCGGCCCGCAGGTTCAGCGCGACCAGCAGCATCCCGACCAGCACCAACAGTCCGCCGCGCGCCGGGGAGACGGCCGGCGGGTCCGGGATGCCCGCCGGCGCCGGCCCGGGGGTGACGTCGGTGGTGGGCGCGGTCGCGGTGGGCGGGGTTGGCGGTGTCATGACCTCGAACCTACAATCATGGGATGAATTTCGGCAGCAGGTGTAACCGGTGACACCCGCAGTGGATTCCGTCGTCGTGCCGCCGCGCGGCCACCGGGTCCGCCGGACCATCGAGCAGCTCCGGGCACGCATCCTGGGCGGCGAGTGGCCGGTGGGCGCACGCATCCCCACCGAGCCCCAGCTCGTGGCCGCGCTCGGCGTGGGGCGGAACACGGTCCGCGAGGCGGTCCGCGCGCTGGTGCACGCCGGCGTGCTGGAGTGCCGGCAGGGCTCCGGCACGTACGTGGTGTCGACCGACGAGCTGGCCCCGGTGGTGGCCCGCCGGCTCACCGACGACCGGACGACCGAGGTGATCGAGGTCCGGCGCGCGTTCGAGGTGGAGGCCGCCCGGCTCGCCGCGCTGCGGCGTACCCCCGAGGACCTGGCGGCGCTCGACGGCGCGCTCACCGCCCGGGAGGCCGCGTGGCGCTCCGGCCGGGTGGACGAGTTCGTGGAGGCCGACGCCGCGCTGCACACGGCGGTGGTGGCCGCCGCGCACAACGCCATGCTCGCCGAGCTGTACGCCTCCGTCGGCACCGCGCTGCGCCGCACCGTCGCGCAGGCCATGGGTCCGGCACTGACCGCCGAGCGGTACGTCGACCACTGTCGACTGGTCGAGGCGATCCGGGCCGGCGATCCGGCGCGGGCAGCGATCGAGGCCGGCGCTTTTCTCGAGGGGCCGACCGGGGCATAGTGTGCGCCGACCGAGAATCGGACAGCACGGGAGTGCTAATGCTCAAGGGCTTCAAAGACTTCATCATGCGTGGCAACGTCGTCGACCTGGCGGTCGGCGTCGTCATCGGTGCCGCGTTCACCGGCGTGGTCACGCAGCTGACCAAGTCGTTCCTGGAACCGCTGGTACGCGTGTTCATCGTGCTGATCACCGGGAACAAGAACGGGCTCACCGGCTCGACGCCCAAGTTCCGGGAGATCCCGTTCGACTGGGTGGCGTTCGTCAACGCGGCGATCACGTTCGTGCTCACCGCGGCGGCGCTCTACTTCCTGGTCGTCTACCCGATGAACCGGCTCGCCGAGCGGCGCAAGCGCGGCGAGGAGCCGCCGCCCTCCGCGCCCAGCGAAGAGGTGAAGCTGCTCACCGAGATCCGGGACGCGCTGCTCGCCGGCAACCACGGCACGCCCGCCCAGCGCGGCGCGCTGGACGACGTGCTCGGCCGCCGGCAGGAGCCGCCGGCCCCGCGCTGACGCCATAGCTCATCGGCCCCCGCGGAGATTCCGCGGGGGCCGACCCGAATCGAACACATGTTCGATAGAGTCCGGCCATGGAGCAGCGTAGGCACTGGTGGAACGGGAAATGGGGCCGGCTCGCCCGGCGGGACGTCTTCCTCCGGGTGGACGGCGACCGCTGGCACGTGGAGCAGCGCGCCGGTGGCGCCGAGGGTGTCTCCCGCTTCTACGAGCACGCATGCGTCGAGGAGGCGGAGGAGACGGTCCGCGCGCTGCTCGACGGGCCCGACACGTGGCGCGAGCTGTCCCCCCGCCCGCCGGGCGGCTGGGCCCCCTCCGTTTAGCGCCCGCGCGCCCCGGGAACCGCTCCGGCATGAGCCAGCAGCAGGAGACCGTCTCCCGGATCACCACCGGCATGCGGGTGGTCGACTCCACCGGCGCCGAGGTGGGCACCGTGGATCTCGTCCAGCGCGGCGACCCGGCCGCGGTGACCGTGGAGGCGCCCGCCCCGGTCGATCCGGGCAGCAGCCTGGACGAGCTGATCGAGTCGGCCGCCGTCGACGAGCCGGACGTGCCCGCCGACCTGGCCGCCCGGCTGCTGCGCGAGGGCTACCTCAAGGTCTCCACCGAGCCGGCCGGCTCCGGCGCGGTCTACGTGCTGGCCGACCGGATCGCGGCCGTGGCCGACGGCGCGGTACGCCTCACCGTCCCGGCCGCGGAGCTGCCCGCCGAGGAGTGACCACCACGACCTGCGCGTCGTGAACGGCGGCGGGGCAGGCGACAACCTAGGCTCGCCAGGTGCTGCTGACCTATGTGGACGAGTCGTACACCGATCGCTGGTACTGGATCGGCGCACTTCTGGTCCCGGACAGCGTGGCCATTCCGCTCAGCACCGCCCTGGACGAGGTGATGACGGACGCGGCAAAGGCGTACGGCACCGACAGGGCCGTCGAACTTCATGGGTACGACCTGTTCCAGGGGCGCGCAGCATGGAGCGGCGTGCCGCCGCGTGCCCGGATCGCCGTTTACAACGCCGCGCTCAAGGCGATCGGAACATACGACGTCACGATCATTCTGCGCGGCGTCGACCGTCATGGTCTCGTGCAGCGATACGGACTGACCCGGCCAGCTCATGAGGTGGTGCTCTCACACCTCCTCGAACGGGTCGACGGGTATGCGGCGATGCGGGACGAACTAGCCCTGGTAATCGCTGATGAGGTCGACAATC
Source organism: Micromonospora sp. NPDC018662 (assembly GCF_044391475.1). Classification (NCBI taxonomy): domain Bacteria; kingdom Bacillati; phylum Actinomycetota; class Actinomycetes; order Micromonosporales; family Micromonosporaceae; genus Micromonospora; species Micromonospora sp. NPDC018662. The sequence continues at coordinate 468,203 of NZ_JBISAC010000001.1, read as the reverse complement.
CGGCTACCCATCGCTCCGACCTCACTCGCTACCGGGTCGACGGAACCGGCGGCTACCGTTCCCGACGGCTCAAAAGGATCGTCGATACGCTGCACTTCGCCCCGTCGTATGCCTCTCGGCTGGTCCAAGCCGCAGATCTCGTCACCTTCCTCTTCCGGAGAATGGCGAGCGGCATGGGGGCGGACGCCCGGGAGTTGACGACCAACCAGCGGCTGTGGTCCTGGGTCGAGCCGCGCAGATACCACTCCTGGTGCTGGCACCCGACCGGTCGTCCCATGCACGAAGGGCCCGCTTGACAGCGGGCCCTAAGGCGGTTGCGGGAACCCTGACGGGCCTCCTGCGTCTCCCAGATTAGCAGTTCACCGCACAGAACGGACGGGAAGCGAAGGCGCGGTGTCCTCCTCGCCTCGTTTGCGGGGCACTTCAGCCGGGGCAGGCGGGCGGCGGAAGAGGAGCAGCATCAGGCAGCCGGCGACCAGGCCCCAGAACGCGCCGCCGATCCCGAGCAGGCTGACCCCGGAGGCGGTGACCACCAGCGTGACCACGGCCGCCTCGCGGGTCTCCGGCTGGGCGACCGCCGCCGACACCGCGCCGGCCAACGCGGCGAGCAGCGCGAGCCCGGCCACCGCCTCGACCAGCACCGGTGGGGAGAGCAGCACCAGGGTGGTCGCCACACCGGCACCCAGGCCGAGCAGCGCCAGACCGAGCCCGGCGGTGATCGAGGCGATCCAGCGCCGGTCCGGGTCGGGGTGGGCGTCCGGGCCGGCGGCGAGCGCGGCGGTGATCGCGGCCAGGTTCACCGCATGGCCGCCGGCCGACGCGCCGAGCGCGGTGGCGATCCCGGTGACCCGCAGCGCGGAGCCCAGCGGCGCCCGGTAGCCGTAGCCGGCGAGCACGGCGGTGCCGGGCACGTTCTGCGCGGCCATGGTGACCAGGAACAGCGGCAGCGCGAGCCCGACGACGGCGGGCAGCGTCCAGGCCGGCGCGGTCAGCGTGACGACCGGGGCGACGTCCAGCCGGGCCGGACCGGAGGTGGTCAGCGCGATCGCCACCACGGCCACGGCGAGCGCGCCGGGCACCGCCCAGCGGCGGGCGAACCGGTGCAGCAGCAGCCAGACGAGCACCACCGGACCGGCCAGCCGGGGCACCTCGACCAGCGCGCGTACCGGTGCGGTGCACAGCGGCAGCAGCACCCCGGCGAGCATGGCGGAGGCGACCGGGCCGGGGATCGCCGCGACCGCGCGGCCGAGCGCGGGGATCAGCCCGGCGGCGATGATCAGCAGGCCGGTGAGCAGGAAGGCGCCCACGGCGGCGGGCCAGCCGCCGGGGACCGGCCCGGTGGCGACCAGCAGCGCCGCGCCCGGCGTGGACCAGGCGATGGCGAGCGGCAGCCGGTGCCGCAGGCCGAGCCAGACCGCGCAGGCGCCGCTGGCCACGCAGAGCGTGAGCAGGCCGGAGGCGGCCTGGGCCGGGTCGGCGCCGACCGCGCGCAGCCCGGCCAGCACGACGGTGAACGAACTGGCGAAGCCGACCAGGGCGGCCACCACGCCGGCCAGCACGGGTTGGAGTCGACCGGGCACGCCGCCTCCTCCCGTGTTCCGTTTACGGAACGACATGATGTAGCACGATAGCCGCATGGACGTCGGCCCGCGGATCCGCACCCTCCGGATGGCACGGGGGATCTCGCTCTCCGAGCTCGCCCGGCTGGCCGGGGTCGGCAAGGCCACGCTCTCCGGCCTGGAGAACGGCGTCCGCAACCCCACCCTGGAGACGCTGTACGCGATCACCGCGCAACTCGGTGTGCCGCTGACCGCCGTGCTGTCGGCCCCCGAGCAGACGCCGACCGTACGCGGGGTCGCGGTCGGCGCCACGCTGCTGGAGGTGTTCCACGACCACGACGCGACCTACGAGCTGTACCGGATGCGGGTCAGCCCGGGGCCGGCGCAGCTCTCCCCCGCCCACCAGGCCGGCGTCACCGAACACGTGACCGTCTTCTCCGGCGTGCTCCGGGCCGGCCCGGTGGACGCCCCGCTCACCGGCGGTCCGGGGGAATACCTGCGCTGGACCTCCGACGTCCCGCACAGCTACGCCGCGGTGGGCGACGAGCAGGTCCGGGCGAGCCTGCTGCTGCGCTATCCGCGTCCATCCGGGAAGGACAGTTGACGGATACCGGGAATGCAAGTCGGTGACATTTCTTTCCACCGACCCGGCAGCGCGTAGAGACGCGGAGCCGGTCTTCTTGGCAAGCTTGTCCCCATGACGCTCATCCTCCGCTCGGCCATCCTCAACGACGTCGGCCTCGTCCGGACCAACAACGAGGACTCCGCCCTCGCCGGTGACCGCCTGGTGGCGGTGGCCGACGGCATGGGCGGCCTCCCGGCCGGCGAGGTGGCCAGCGAGATCGTCATCCGGATCCTGGACGAGCTGACGCCGCCCACCGCCGCCGAGGAGGCAGCCGACGCGCTGCGCGCCGTGGTCAGCACCGCCAACCAGCGGATCCGGGCGGCCATCACGGTGGACCCGGCCCGCGACGGCATGGGCACGACGCTGACCGCCGCGCTGCTGGCCGGCGACCGGCTGGTCCTCGCCCAGGTCGGCGACTCCCGCTGCTACCTGCTGCGCGACCACGAGCTGACCCAGCTCACCCGCGACGACACGTTCGTGCAGGCGCTCGTCGACCAGGGCGCGCTCTCCCGCGACCAGGCCCGGCACCACCCGCAGCGTTCCCTGGTCACCCGCGCGGTGCAGGGCCAGGACGCGCCACCGGCGGTGGGGGCGCTCACCGTCTTCCCCGGCGACCGGCTGCTGCTGTGCAGCGACGGCCTCTCCGACTACGTGGAGGACGCCGCCATCGCCGCCGCGCTCGCCACCTACGGCGACCGGCAGCAGTGCGGCGAGCAGCTGGTGAAGCTGGCCCACCAGGCCGGCGCACCGGACAACGTCACAGTGGTCATCTCCGACGTCGCCGACGCCTGACCGGAGACCGCATTCGGGTTGCGACCCCGAGTCGGGCACGTTGGGATGAACGGATGCACATTCGCCGGCTGGCCGCCGAGGAACGCCTGACCACCAGCTTCCCGCTCCAGGCGTACGCGTTCGAGGCGTCGCCGATGACGCCGGCCCGGGCCGACGAGTTCCGGGCCTACCTGCCGTACAACGTGGGGAACACGACGCTGGTGGTCGAGGAGGACGGCGTCACCACCGCCGCGGCCTCGGCGATCCCGATGCGGCAGAACCTGCGCGGCGCGGTGCTGCCGATGGCCGGCGTCGCCGGGGTGGCCACCCATCCGCTGGCCCGCCGGCGTGGGCACGTCCGGACGCTGATGCACCAGCTCCTCGACGGGATGCGGGACGAGGGGCACCAGCTCAGCGCGCTGCACCCGTTCCGTGCCTCGTTCTACGAGCGCTTCGGCTACGTCGGGCTGCCCCGGCGGCGTACCGCGGTGTTCGCCCCCGCGGACCTGGCGCCGCTGCTCCGCGCCGAGCTGCCCGACGAGCTGGTCCTGGAGCGGATCGGCGCGGGCTACCCGCGCTGGCGCGACTACACCGACCGGTGCCTGCGCGAGCGGCACGGCTTCGCCGCCTTCCCCGACTTCCGCGCGGTCGGGCTGCGCGAGCGCGACGACCGTTGGCTGCTCAGCGTGGTGCGGCACGGCGAGACGGTCGGCGCGGTGACCTACCGGATCGACGACCACGCCGGCACGCTGATCGCCGACGACCTGCTCTTCGACGACCCGTACGCCCGGGCGTCGCTGCTCCAGTTCTTCGCCCGGCACGTCGAGCAGGTGGCCCGGGTCAGCGTCCAACTGCCGCCCGAGGAGCTGCCCGAGTTGTGGCTCACCGACCTGGACGTACGCGTCGACGCGCAGGTGGCCCGGCCCTACCCGACCGCGCCGATGGCCCGGCTGCTCAGCCTGGAGGCGCTCGCCGACCAGCCGGTCGGGGTCGGCCGGGTGCTCGTCGAGCTGGCCGGCGACCGCTGGCTCGCCGGCCGGCACCTGCTCGACGGCACCACCGGCAAGCTGGCGGTGCTGCCGGTCGACAGCGCCGCCGAGGGCACCGTGCCGACCGCCCGGCTCACCGCCGCCGGGCTGTCCGCCCTGGCGTACGGGGTGCTCGACCCGGCCGAGGTGGCGGTACGCGGGCTGGGCGAGGTGCCGGTGGACGCCGCCACCGAGCTGCGCCGACTCTTCCCGCGTGAACTGCCGTACCTGTTCGCCGACTTCTGATCGGGTTGCCGCCGCCGGGCCGCGGGTAGGTTCCTGCGCGTGCCGGAGTGGTTGCAAGCGGGATTCTGGGGTCTGCTGGCCGGTTCCGCCCTGTTGATCGGGGCGGCCGTCGGGTTCTTCGCACGCGTGCCCCGCTGGGCCACCGCCTCGGTGATGGCGTTCGGGGCGGGCGTGCTGCTCTCCGCCGTCTCGTTCGAGCTGATCGAGGAGGCGCACGAGCAGGGCGGCCTGCTGCCGGTGGCGATCGGCGCGGCGGCTGGCGCGCTCGCGTACACCGGGGCGAACGTGCTGCTGGCCCGGCACGGGGCGCGGCACCGCAAGCGCTCCGGCGACGAGCAGCCCTCGGAGCAGGAGCAGCCCGGTTCGGGTAACGCGATAGCGGTCGGCGCGCTGCTCGACGGCGTACCGGAATCGGTGGTGATCGGCGCGAGCCTGCTGGCCGGCGGCCCGGTCAGCTTCGTCACGGTGATCGCGGTCTTCCTCAGCAACGTGCCGGAGGGGCTGTCCAGCGCGGCCGGCATGCGGCAGGCCGGGCGGACCCGGCGCTACGTGTTCGGGCTCTGGGCGGCCATCGCGCTGATCTCCGGCGCCGCGTCGCTGGCCGGGTACACGCTGCTCGGCGGCGCCCCGCCGGAGGTGCTGGCCACCATCACCGCGCTCGCCGCCGGCGCGATCCTCGCCATGATCACCGACACCATGGTCCCGGAGGCGTTCGAGGACGCCCACCTGCTGGTCGGCCTGATCACGGTGCTCGGCTTCCTGGTCGCGTTCGCGCTCTCGCACGCCTGACCGCCCGGCTTAGCCGCAGGTTAAGGATCGCCGTCGGAGTCGTGCCGGGGCAGCCGGTCCCCCTAGCATCGGCGGGTGCGCGTGAAGTCCGCTGTCTCCCTGCTCGTCCTCGCCCTGGCCACCGCCGCGCTGCCCGGGTGCGGTGGTGACGACGCGTCCGACCGGGGGACCGCCCCGGCCGCCGCCACGCCGTCCGCCGCCCCCTCCGCCCCGGACGTGGCCGCCCCGGCGGCCTCGCCGAGCGCCCGCGCCGGCTTCGGCAGCGCCAAGCCGAGCCCCAGCCCGGCCACGCTCGCGTTCCGCGCCGGCAACCCCGCCGGGCGGGCTGCCGTACCGGCCGAGGCGCGGGCGGTGGACACCTCGCGTCCGACCCGTACCGTCGGTAGCGGCACGCCGGCGAGCTGCACCTCGGCGGCGGTGGTGAAGGCGGTGGCGGCCGGTGGCGTGATCACGTTCGACTGCGGCCCGGCACCGGTGACCATCACCATGAAGGCCACCGCCAAGGTGGTGAACGCGCACGGCCCGCGCATCGTGCTGGACGGCGGCGGCAAGGTCACCCTGAGCGGCGGCGGCAGCCGCCGGATCCTCTACCTGAACACCTGCGACCCGGCGCAGGGCTTCACCACCTCGCACTGCCAGAACCAGGACCATCCGCAGCTCACCGTGCAGAACCTGACGTTCACCGGGGGCAACTCGACAGGCGAGAAGGCCGAGGGCGGCGGGGGTGGCGCGATCTTCGTCCGCGGTGGCCGGGTGAAGGTGGTCAACTCGCGGTTCGTCGACAACCGCTGCGACCGTACCGGTCCGGACCTGGGCGGCGGCGCGCTGCGCGTGCTCAGCCAGTTCGAGAACAAACCGGTGTACGTGGTGGGCAGCACCTTCACCGGCGGGGTGTGCGCCAACGGCGCGGCGCTGAGCAGCATCGGCGTCTCCTGGACGGTGCTGAACAGCGTCTTCCGCGACAACCAGGCGGTCGGCACCGGCGCGAACCCGGCCCGGGGCGGCACGCCCGGCGGCGGCAGCGGCGGCGCGATCTACTGCGACGGCAACGAGTTCACGGTGCGGCTCGCCGGCACGATCGTCGAACGCAACACCGCGAACGAGGGCGGCGGCGCCATCTTCTTCGTCAGCAACAACCGCACCGGCACCCTGTCGATCACCAGCAGCACCCTGCGCCGCAACCCCAGCAAGGGTTTCGAGACAAAGGGCTTCCCCGGCATCTTCTTCCTTGGCGCCCGCCCCCCGACGGTCACCTCGTCCCGCCTCTCCTGACCCGCCGCTGCCGCGGCGGTGACGCTGATTCACGGAAAGAGTGGCTATTCGCGGTCGGATGGGCACTCTTTCCGTGAATCAGCGCGCGAGGCAACGAGGGGTGGGGGTAGGGGGTCAGCGGCCGGGGAGGGTGGGGTCGGTCGACAGGGGCGGCGCGGCGGTCCCCGCCCTGGTGGACATGCCGGCGATCAGGTCCTTCAGGGCGGTCACCGTGTCGACAGCGGGCGTCCAGCCGAGGTCGGCCTCGGCCCGCTCGGTGGACATCAGGGGGACGTTCAACGCCAGGTCGACCCAGCCGGTGTCGACCGGTTGCAGCCGGGCCCGCCAGGTCACCGCCGCCGCGGCGCGCAGCACCGGCACCGCCACCGGCACGGTCCAGCCGTGGAAGTGCCGCGCCACCAGCGCCGGCGTCAGCACCGGGTCGGTCGCCACGTTGAACGCGCCGCGCGCGTCGCCCAGGACCGCCCGGGCGTAAGCGTCGGCCACGTCGTCGGCGTGCACCGCCTGCATCCGGAGCCGCCTGTGCGACGGCACCAGCGGGATCCGGCCGTAGCGCAGCAGCCGCACCGGCACCAGCGGGCCGAGGAAGTAGCGGCTGATCTCCGTGCCGGCGTCGCGCTGGAAGATCAGGCCCGGCCGCAGCCGGACCACCCGCAGTTCCGGGTGCTCCCGCTGCACGTCGTCCAGCAGCGCCTCCACCTCGGCCTTGTCCCGGCTGTACGACGACGTCCGCACGCCGGTCGCCGGCCAGTTCTCGCTGACCGGGTGGTCCTTCGGGCCGGGCGCGTAGGTGCCGACGGATGAGGCGTACACCAGGGCGGGCACGCCGGCCCGGACGGTGGCCTCGATCACCGCGCGGCTGCCGCCGACGTTGGTCCGGTAGAGCGTGCGCCGGTCGTGGCTGGGCTGGATCTGCCAGGCCAGGTGCACGACCGCCCGCGCCCCGGCGAAGATCCGCACCAGCTCGTCGGCCGCGCCGGGGGCGCCGATGTCACAGGAGTGCCACTGGACGTCGTCGTACGGCTCACCGGCGCCCGGCCCGGGCAGCCGGCGGGCCACGCCGACCAGTTCGGCCGCCGACTCCTGCCGCAGCCGGCGGAGTACGGCGGTCCCCACGTTGCCGGTGGCCCCCACGATCACGATGCGCATGGTCGGTGCGGTACCCGCTGAACCGGACAGCAACCGCTCCGGGGCGTGCGTACCCGGGCGGCTGCCCGCCCGGGTACGCACGTGTCACCGTCGGACGACTGTGAAGCCGCCGGGCAGCACCACCGCCGGCACCGTGCCACCCCGGGCCCGGGTCCGGGACCGCCGCACGCCCTGCGCGTCGTACGTCTCGACGCACGCCGTCCCCGGGCCGGGCACGGTGACCGGGACGGTCCGGGGCGTGCGGGCGGCACTGCGCAGCAGCGCCGTCGTCGACCCGGGGCCGGCGATCACGTACCGGGAGACCAGCGGTTCGAGCAGGACCGCGTCGACCACTGCGTCACCGCCGGCCGAGACGGCGACCAGGTCGGCGGCGTCGGCCGGCACCTCCGCCGGGCCGCTCGGCGTCACCGGCAGCAGCGCGCCGGGCGCCGGTGAGGTCCCCTGGGCACCGACCCGCCCGTGCCGGACGGTGCCCACTGGCCGCTCCCGGCCGGCGGTGGAGGCGGACCACCGGGTGACGGCCCGACTGCCCGGCCGCAGCTCGACCACCGGCAGCACCAGCCGGGGCTGATCCGCCGCCGGCAACCGCCAGCGGGCGGTCGCGCCGGCCGGCAGCAGGGCGTACGCGCCGCTGAACGCGGACTCGCCGGTCCACGTCGAGTCGGGGGTGACCACCTCCGCGCCACCGGTCAACGTGGCCTGCTCGGCCTCCACCGTGGAGCCGCCGACCCGCGCCACGATCCGGCCCTGCCGGGCCAGCGCCGCCACCTCGGGGTGGGCGTCCAGCGCCAGCATGCTGAGCAGGCCGTGGATGGTCGACTCGGCGCCGGCGTTGCGGTTGACCGTCCCGTCACCGGCGATGCCGTCGACGGTGCGCCCGGTCGTCGGGTCGTAGCCGGGCACGCCGGCCGCGTTGGCGCCGAAGTACCAGGCGGCCACCATGCCGGCGAGCTGCCGGAACCCGTCGCGCCCGGTGGCGTCGGCGACGGCGAGCAGCGACTGCACCCGCGAGTCCACGCCGTAGGCGATCTGCGACCGGTCCGTCGGCGTCGGTTGCCGCCCGTTGTCCGGGCCGCCGGAGGTGAGCAGCCACGGCGTGAAGACCGCCGCGTCGGCCACCGCCGCCGGCAGCAGCCGCCGGTCGTCGAGCACGCGTGCGGCGACGGCCAGCGCGGCGGGCATCTGCGAACCCCAGGCATGCCACACCGACCGGGACAGCGCCCAGGGGCGTACCGCGCCGAACGGCCATTCCCGGACGTTCCCGTCGGAGAGCGCGGCGATGCCCTCGGCGAACCGGCTCAGCGCCCGTCGGGCGCCGGCGCCACCACCGGCCCGCACGTACGCGGCCAGCCCCAGGACGGCCTCCGCGGTGGCGTCCGCGCCGTCGGCGATGAGCCAGCCGGGCGTCCGCTCGCCGTCGACGACCTGCCACGTGCCGTACCGGACGAGCACCTGACGCTCCACCGCGGCGACCGCGAGGTCGAGTCGCTCCCGCAGGAACGCCGCGAACCCGGGGTCGGCGGTACGCCAGGCGGCGTACCCCTCGCCCAGCGCCCAGATCGTGCGGGCCAGCCAGTACGACGGGCCGCTGTCGGACGGGTCGGGCAGTTCGACCGGCTCGGCGCTCGGGTTCAGCGTGCCGTCCGGCTGCATCCAGAGCACCACGTTCCCGGCGTTCGGCCCGGTCGCGGTCTGGAGATAGGTCAGCCCCCGCAGCAGGGCGTACGAGGCGTCGCGGCTGGTGGCGGCGCCGGTGGACCGCCAGTGCCGCAGGTAGACCACGGCGGCGCGGGCGATGTCGTCGGCGTTGTAGGCGCCCTGCCCCCAGGTGTCAGTCGCCGGGTCGTACGCCCCGCCGCCGACCCGGCGGTACGGGCCGTCCGGGGTCGGCTCGGCGTACGTCCACAGCACCCCGACCGCCGGCGTGTCGGCGAGCCGGTACGTGGTGTGCCCCGCCTGCGCGGGCGGGGTGACCCGGTCACCCAGATGGTCCAGGTGGGACAGGTTCGTCAACGCGTTGGTGGTGGCGGCCCCGGCGGAGGCCGGCGCCAGCAGGGGTGCGGTCAGCGCGAGGCTGCCGCCCAGCAGGACCGATCGGCGTTTCATGATGGTCTCCTCGGGGGCTCAGGGGGTGCGGTCGAGCCGGGCGACGCCGATCTTCGTGTCCGCCATCCCGTAGAACACGAACCGCACCCCGTCGACCTCCTCGATCGCGGTGGGGAAGACGACGTTGGGCACGGTGCCGGCCTTCTCGTCCTCGGTGTCCGGCACGAGGATGGGCTCGGCGGTGCGGGCCAGCACCCGGGACGGGTCGGCCGGGTCCAGCAGCATCGCCCCGGCGGCGTACTCGACGCGTTGGGTGGTGGGGTCCCAACCGGCGGGGGCGTACCCGGTCACCCCGTGGTGGATGAGCAGCCAGCCCTCGGGCACCCGCAGCGGCGGCGGGCCGGCCCCGATCTTCAGCTCCTCGTAGGGGAACTCGGAGAGCGCCACCACGCGGTGGTCGCGGGGGCGGGCCAGCGCGGTGACGTCGGCGTGCACCTCGGCCGCCGGCACGTACGAGATCCAGATGCCGGGCCGCTCGTCGGTGGTGCCGGCCGGCAGGTGCACGCCCTCGCCGGGGCGGAACCAGCCGAGGTCCCACATCGGTCGGTGCAGCATGGCGTAGCAGGGCCGGCCGTCCGGGCCGGGCACCGGCTCGGGGAAGAACACCGCGTCCTTGTTGGGGAACAGGTTGAGGTCGGTGTCCAGGTCGGGCTGGTAGGCGAACTGCACCGGGCCGAGCCGCCGCCAGGAGCGCAGGTCGGTGGAGACGGCCAGCGCGAGGCGGGGCCCGAGCGGCCCGTACGCCACGTAGGTCATCAGGTGCTGGCCGAGGTCCGGCACCCAGGTGGTGCGCGGGTCCTCCACCCCGGCGTTGTGCAGGCCGCGCTCCCAGCCCTCGTCCGGGGCCAGCACGACGCCGTGCCGGCGCACGCCGACCGGTACGCCGTCACGCAGCTCGACCTCGGCGAGCCCGACGCGGGACACGTTGCCGTCGGCGACCAGCCGGGGCAGCAGGTGCAGCCGACCGTCCGGGGTACGCCCGCTCGCCGGGTTGAGCACCCCGGCGGCCTCGAACGGTTCGGCCGGGTCGGGCGCCATCAGCACGCCCAGCCGGGTCAGCGTGTAGGGAACAGTGGTCTCGAGGGATCGCATGTCAACCTTTCACACCGGAGCCGATGTCGGTGGAGATGAAGTGTCGTTGGAAGGCCACGAAGAGGCCGACGGCCGGCGCGGCGAGCACACAGGCGCCGGCCAGCACGGCCCCGTACGGGTTGGCGGCGCGGGCCGCCACGTTGCTGATGTAGTTGGCCAGGGAGACCGCCAGCGGCTGCATGTCCGCCTGCTTGGTGATCAGGAAGGGCCAGAGGAACTCGTTCCACGGCCCGATGAACGTGAGCAGCACCGCGGTCAGCAGCGCGGGCCGGACCAGCGGCAACGCCACCGACCAGAGCAGCCGCAGCTCGCCGGCGCCGTCGATGCGGGCGGCGGCGAACAGCTCGTCCGGCAGTTGCAGGAAGAACTGCCGGAAGACGAAGACCGCTGTGGTGTTGATCGCGAACGGCAGGATCATCCCGAGGTAGGAGTCGGCCAGCCCGTAGCCGCGCACGATCAGCACGTAGAGCGGGATCAGCAGGAGCTGGAAGGGAATCACCTGGACCAGCAGCACCAGGGCGAACAGCGTGCCCCGGCCGCGGAACCGCAGTCGGGCCAGCGCATAGCCGGCGAGCACCCCGAAGACGACGGTGCCGAGGATGACACCGCCGGTGAAGACGCCGGAGTTGATCAGCGAGCCGAGCAGGTCGACCCGGGAGTTGATGTCCCGGTAGTTGTCGAAGGTCAGGCCGGAGGTGGGGAACGCCCCGGCGACCGAGGTGTCCGGTTCGGACTGCAGGCTGCCGATCAGCATGTAGTAGAAGGGAAAGAGGAACAGCAGGGCCCCGGCGAACAGCGCCACGTAGCGGAGCAGTCCTGGCCACCGGGCGGTGGAGGTCGGTGTCACGTCAGTCCCTCTCGATCAGCCGGCGGTTGACCAACGAGATGATCAGCACCCCGATCACCAGCAGCACGCCGATGGCGGCGGCCACGTCCGGCTGGCCCTGCTGGATGCCGCGCTGGTACATCACCAGCACCGGCGAGGCGGACGCCCCGTTCGGGCCGCCGCCGCCGGTGAGCAGATAGGGCTCGGTGAACAGGTTGGCGCCGGTGATGGTGGCCAGGATGACCACCAGGGCGGTCGCCGGGCGGACCGCCGGCACGGTCACCGACCGGAACCGCCGCCACCAGCCCGCGCCGTCGACCGACGCCGACTCGTACAGCTCCTTCGGCACGTTCTGGAGCGCGGCGAGGTAGAGCAGGATGAAGAAGCCGAGCTGCTTCCAGACCACGAACACCGCGATGACCGGCATTGCCAGCCCGGCGTTGACCAGCCAGGACGGGTCGGGCGCCAGCGGGCCGAGCGCGGAGTTGACCAGGCCGTCGGCGTTGAACAGGAACAGCCACACGCCGACCACCGCGACGCTGGCAGTCACGTACGGCACGTAGAACGCGACCCGCAGGAACGTCCGGGCGTGCACCACCCGGTTCAGCGCGACCGCCAGCAGCAGCGCCAGCACCGTGGTCAGCGGCACGTTGATGACCAGGAAGATCCCGATGTTGGCGAACGACTGGCGGACCGCGGGGTCGGCGAGCACCGCGCGGTAGTTGTCCAGCCCGACGAAGGGCCGGTCCACCACCGCACCGGGCGCGGCGAAGAAGTAGTCGTGGAAGCTCATCCAGATCGCGAACCCGAGCGGGTAGGCGAACACCACGGCGATGAACACGGCGTACGGCGCGGCCAGCACCATGCCCACCGGGTGGCGACCCAGCACGGCCGCCACCGGGCCCCGGCCCGCCGGTCTCGGGCTCCGCGCGGCGGCCCCGGGGGCGGGGGCCGCCGCGGTGTGGGCGGTGGACATCAGGAGCCGGTGGCGAGCTGGTCGACCTTGTCCGCGGCGCCGGAGAGGGCGTCGGGCACCGGCTTCTTACCGAAGATCACCGACTCGGAGTACGCGTCGCGGAACGCCTGCCAGACGGCCACCGAGTTCGGCACGTTCGGCACCTCGACCGTCCGGGCCGCCTGGTCGGCGAAGGCCTGGTAGGCCGGGTTCTTGGCGAAGTGGTCCGGGTAGGCGGCGGCCAGGTCGGTGCGCAGCGGCATCTGGCCGGTCTTGGCCAGCAGCGCGCCGTCCTGCTCCTTGCTGGTGGCGAAGCGCATCACGTCCCAGGCGGTGGCCCGGTTCTGGCAGGCGGAGTACATGGCGACGTTCTTCGCGTCGCTGAAGGTGCGGATCTGGTCGGCCGGTTTGCCGGTGGACGTCGGCACCGGCACCGCGCCCCACTTCACCTTGCTGCCGTACACCGAGATCGCCCACGGGCCGACGATGGCCATGGCGGCCTTGCCGTCGGCGAACGAGTCACCGTTGTACTTCTCCTTCGGGGCGAGGCCCTCGGCGTAGAGCGTCTTCCAGAACTCCGCGACGCGCTGGCCCTCCGGCGAGTCGAACTGGGCCTTGCCCTGGTCGACGAGCTGCTTGCCGCCGGTCTCGGCCGCGAACAGCGGGTAGAAGTCGAACCAGGACTGGAAGAACTCGCTGGTCGGGGCCGGGTAGATGGCGGCCTGCGCGGCACCCGAAGACTTGATCTTCCGGGCGGCGGCGAGGAACTCGTCGTACGTCGCCAGCGAGGGCCGCTCCGGGTCCAGGCCGGCCTTGGCGAAGATCGCCTTGTTGTAGAAGATCATCACCGGGTTCGACTTCCACGGCAGCTGGTAGAACTTGCCGTCCGGCGACTTGTACTGCTCGGCCGTCTGGCCGGTGCGCTCGGCGATGTAGGCGGCGCCGCCGTCGAACGAGTCCAGGGCGACCAGTCCGCCCTGCTTCTGGAACTGCGGCACGGCCGCCGGCGCGGTGTTGAAGATCAGACAGGGTGCGTTGCCGGCGGTGATGGCGGCCCCGATCACCTCCTCCGAGCTGGTGCCCGCCGGGATCTCCTGGGCGGTGATCTTCTGGTCGGCGTGCTGCGCGTTCCACGCCTCGACCATCGCCTTGCCCCAGGCCAGCTCCTCCTGGTTGTTGGAGAGCCAGATGTCGATCGGCCCGCGGGCGGCGTTGGCCTCGGCGGCGTCGCCGCCACCGCCGCTGCCGTCGCAGCCCGCGGTGACGACGAGGGCGGCGGTCAGCAGCAGGGCCGGAAGGGTGCGTTTCATGTCTGCTCCGATCGGGACGGTGCGGGGGGACGGCGCCGCTGGACGGGCGACGCCGGTGGTGGTGCGGTGGAGGCGCGGAGAACGAGCTGCGCGGGCGGCGTGGCCACGTCGGCCACGGGCTCGCCGTCGATGAGTTCGAGCAGGACGTGCGCGGCCGCCCGACCCCACTCGAACGGGTCGGTCCGCACGGTGGTCAGCGGCGGGCTGACGTAGCCGGCCAGCTCCGCGTCGTCGAAGCCGGTCACCGAGAGCTGCCCGGGCACGTCGACGCCGAGTTCCCGGGCCACCGCGAGCCCGGCGATGGCCATCAGGTCGTTGGCGTACACGATCGCGGTCGGCCGCTCGGCCCGGTCGAGCAACGTGCGGGTGGCCTGCGCGCCACCGGCCGCCGAGAAGTCCGACGCCACGCACAGGTCGGCGGGCAGGCCCGCGTCCGCCAACGCCCGTTCCCAGGCCAACCGGCGGACCCGGCCGTGCAGGAAGTGGTCCGGCCCGGCGACGTGCCCGATCCGGCGGTGCCCCAGCTCGACCAGGTGGGCGACCGCCGCGGCGATGCCCGGCCGGTCGTCGATCAGCAGCGCCGGCCAGCGGGTGGGCGCCATCGGCCGGGCGATGGTCACCGCCGGCAGCCCGAGCTGTTCCAGCAGCGCGAGCCGTGGGTCGTCCACCCGCAGGTCGAGCAGGAAGACCCCGTCCACCCGGCCGTCGGCGGCCAACCGCCGGTAGCCGGCCTCCTCGGTCGACTCCGGCACCACCTGGAGGACGAGCGCCTGCCCCCGGTCGGACAGGGTCCGCTCCACCCCGGCGATGAAGGCGGGGAAGAACGGGTCCGCGCCGAGCAGCTCGGGCGGGCGGGCGATCACCAGGCCCACCGCGAACGCCCGCGAGGCGGACAGGGCGCGGGCCCGGTGGCTCGGCTCCCAGCCCAGGGCGCGGGCGGCGGTGAGGATCCGCTCCCGCGTCTCGTCGGCCACCCCGGGTCGGCCGTTGAGCGCGAAGGACACCAGCCCCTTCGATACGCCGGCCGCGCGGGCGACGTCGCGGATGGTTGGTCGACCTGGCCGGGTCACCGGCACCTCCCTCGTCGGGCGTACGACTAAACCGGTTTAAGAAACGGAGGTTAGACCCGTTCCACCAACTCCACAACCGGTAGCGCCCGATCGACATGGGGCGGCCCGGCGGCAGGTCAGGGTGCTGGTCGGGCGGATCTGCCGGCGGACGGACGCCGGTTGGGCGCGACGGGCGGCCCCTCCCGCCGCAGGACCGACGCCTGCCGTGGAACCTCGTTCCCCCGGCGGCGGTGGAAGGCGGAAGCCCGGCGCGGGGAGGTTCCGGTAGCCTGGGCGGGCGGGCCGCTAGCTCAATGGCAGAGCTGTGGACTTTTAATCCATAGGTTCAGGGTTCGAGTCCCTGGCGGCCCACTCTCCCGCAGGTCAGCGGCCCTTTGCGGGGCCGCTGTTTTGGTCAGCACGGCTCGTACAGCAGCGAAGTACAGCAGTAGTGCTTACCGGTCCAGCGCGCTGCCGAGCCGCTTAAGCGCGTCGCGGGTGGCCGCCGAGGACACCACCGTGTAGATCTCCATGGTGATGGCGAACTGCGCGTGCCGGAGGATCTGCATCGCCACCCGGGGATGCACGTCCAGGTCCGCCAGGAGCGAGGCGCAGGTCCGCCGGGCGTCCCGGACCGTGATCCGCCGGACGCCGGCCGCGTCGCAGCGCCGGTCCCAGAAGCGGTTGAAGTTCCGTGGCTCGACCGGTCGGCCGTAGCGGGTGGTGAAGATCAGGTCTGAGGGCTGCCAAGCCGGGCCGGCGTCCTCCCGGGCGGCGGCCTGGGCGGCGCAGCGGCGGTCGAGGGCCACAGTGCAGATGTCCGGCAGCGGCAGGGTGGCGTCCGAGGCGGCCGTCTTCGTCTCCCGGTGCAGCAGTTCGGCACCGACCCGCTGGAGCTGCCGATCGATGGTCAGCTCCCCCGCGTCGAGGTCAACGTCAGCCCAGGTGAGCCCCAACATCTCGCCCTTGCGCAGACCGAGCACCAGGACCAGGACGTACGCGGCGTAGAGCGGGTCGTCGTCGGCGCGGGCCGACTCCAGGAAACGCCGTGCCTCGTCGCTCGTCCACGCCTTCCGCTTGCGCTTCCGAACCGGGGGCAGCTTGACCAGAGACGCCACGTTGCGGGAGATCAGCCCTTCAGTGATCGCCTGGGACAGCAGTGTCCGGAGCACGGTCCGCAGGTGGGTGACGCTGGTTGCCGAGGGCAGATCCCGGCAGCAGCGGCCGAGGGCGCAGCAGCGACGCTGGACGGGCTTTCGCCGCTCGTCCTTGCCCTGGGCACAGCACTGGCAGGTCCGCCCCACCTCGTTGATCCAGGTCTGCACGTCGCTGACCCGAAGCTTGTCGAGGCGCTTCCGACCCAGCCCCGGCACGAGGTAGAGCCGGACCACCACCTCGTAGGTGACGTAGCTGCCCGGGGCCAGGTTCGGCTTGACGATCTCGCGCAGCCAGTAGCCGGCGTATTCCCCCACTGTCGGAGAGCGCGTCGCCACCGGGCCGGCCTTGGCCTGCCCGTGCAGCTTGATCCACTTGTCGTGGACTGCCTCGCGGGTGTTGCCGTAGACCCACTTCCGGCCCCGCTTGCCGTCGGGCTTCTCGACCCAGACGTACGCGGCAAACCCGTTCCGGTACGGGAAGATCGAGCCTTCGCCGTTGGCTCGTGCGCGTCCGGGCATCAGGCGGCCTCCTGGCGTGCGACCTGTTCGCGGATGTAGTCGTCGACCCATTCGGGGAGGATGCGGCGGTACTTGCCGTCCTTGATGGAGCGCAGTTCGCCGGTGGCGATCTTCATCTTGACCTTGGAGATGCCGAAGCCGAGCAGGACGGCGACCTCGGCCGGCGAGTACCAGCGGGGGCGAAGGTCGTGGGTCATGCGGCCACCCCTAGCCACGACTCGTGGGCGAGTTCTTCCCGGCCGATGCGTCTGCTTTCGCGCCGCTGGTGGGCGGCGGTATTGGCGAGCAGGGCGTCGCCTTCGGTGAGCCAGCCGGACCCGAGGTAGGTGAGAGTGCCGACGGTGATCGTGTCGGCCGGTTGGTCGTCCTCTTCGCGCCGGTAGGTGGCGCGGGTGTCGCGGAGCAGGCGGAAGGTGACGGAGTAGCGGCGGGCCTTGGTGAGGAAGTGACCGCCGAAGCCGAGCATGTGGGCCCAGCGGCGCAGCCCGCAGTAGGGGTTGGGTTTGGTGTCAAGGCTGTCTTGACGGTTGTCGGTGGTTGCGGCGCCGCTGCTGGTGTCGGTGTGGGTGGGGCGGCCGAGGTGCCAGCAGGCGTCGATGAGGCGGGCGGTGTGGTCGCCTCCGGGGTCGGCGTAGTCGTCGATGGTGGCCGGGGTGAGCCGGGTGGAGGTGTGGCCGGTGGCTTCGGTGGCCTTGGTGGCGTACTTGGCTAGGTAGGCGGCGACCTTGCCGTCGGTCAACTCGCCGTCGCTGCTGTTGATGCGTCGGACGTCGACCTGCTCGCCCCAGGCGATCAGCCACCCTTGCGGCCGGTCGGGGTGCGCGGGTGTGGTGATGGTGATCTGCCGGACGGCGGCGTGGATCGCGTCCTCCAGGTCGTCGACGGTGATGCCGGCCGGTGGCGGTACGAGGGCGTCCGGATCGTTGGGGTCGACGCCGTCGAGGCGCAGCAGGACGTGGAAGTGCACGGCGGCCCGGCGCTGCATCTCGGCGACCTTGCCATGGGACACCCGCACGGGCGGCACCCAGCGGACCTTTCCGGAGGCGGTGACGATGCCGACCTTCGGGATACCGCGTCGACGGCAGAGCGTGGCGAGGTGGCGGTCGATGGCCTGTTTGGTGCGCCGCCACAGCTCGCCGGAGAAGTAGTTCCAGACGACCTGGTGGGCGTGGTCGTAGCAGTCGAGGCACAACGCCTGTCCGAGCCGCGGATCGTCGGCGTCGTGGCGGGCGAAGCACGCTACGGGCTGTCCGTGCTTGCAGGTTCCGGCGTTGCTGCGGGGGTGGCAGGGGGAGGGTCGGCAGTCGCAGCGCTGCCGGTTGCGGCAGGTGTGTTGAGGAACGTGGCGGTGGTGGACCGGGCCGAAGGACGGGGCGGTGAAGGTGGCGAAGACGACCGGGTGCCGGGCGACCGAGTCGGGGACGCCCTTGCCGCCGGTCAGGCCGCGACAGACGACTTGGTAGGCGTCGCCCTGGTAGACCCAGGCGCAGTCCGGGCACACCGATTCGCGGCGGTTTCCGCACGCCTTGTAGAGCGTCCGGTCGGGCAGCTCGTCGGTGTGCAGCTGGCCGGTGATGCGGCCGGTGTTCCGGCCGACGGCGGCGATGGTGCCGGTGAGGCGGATCGGGCGAGCACAGCCGCCGGCGGGGCGGGCGTGCTCCATCCAGCCGGAGAACTCTGGCGAGGCAGCGCGGTGCAGGACTTGGGCGTCACGGCCGACGGCGAGACCGGGCCGGTAGAGGGCGAGCGGGGTGGTGGACACGACTTATCTCCTCATCAGGGGGTGGCAGGGACGGGAGACGAAGCACCACCAGCCGTGGACGCGTGTCCGCTGGTGGTGTTCGTCATGTCTCCTGGCACCACCGAGAGGGCGGCTGACGCCGGAGGGCGGAAACGTGGTCGTACCACTGCCCGCCGATGGGTCATGTCCTTTCGCGCTCGTCGAGCCCGATGAGTGAGCCGGCACGGGTGGGGAGCCTGGAATATCGGCATCCGGCGGATTGCCGCAGGCTTCCCACCCGTGGAGGTGTGCGAATCCGGACCATCGAGGACGGCAGTAAAGACCGTGCTGGGCCGCTCAACGGATTCGGGAGACCGGCATGGTGGCCGGTGCGATCGAGAGCCGGCGGGACGTGGCCCGCATCAGCGGCAGGAAGGCCGCTCAGCATCTTCGACGTCGAGTCCAGCGATCCGGCAGGAAGGCCGCGCTAGCGTGCTCGACGAGCGCCAGAGTAGCACCGGGTACCGACACGTCAACCCGCCGTGACCTCTGCACCGGAGCAGGACGGCCGGCTGCCGGCCGGTGTGGGAGGACTTTCTGTACGTCTATCAAGGCGGCCCTGAACGGGCCGCACGCGCCGCCGCCTGGGCGCGCGTCCGTCGCTCCGCTGGCGCTCCGACTCCGGCCACGCAACACGCCCGGCGGCTGGCGCGGGGAGCGGAAAGCCCAAGGAGCCGCCACAGAACGACAGGGGGCGTTGACCCGGGTGGTGATGGGCCGGCAGCCGGCCGGGCCGCGCGGCCACGAGCCCGCGCGGCGCAGGGAAGCGCACGCCGGCCGCGTCGACGAGCTGGCGGCCGGTCGCGGGGCTGCGGTTACTGCGCCTCCCGCGGGGGCGCTCGGGCTCCGAGATGGTTGCAACCCCGTCGGCGTCTTGCGGTCCGTGGGTGGTTGCGCAGGCCATCCCGTGTGCCGTCGACCCGGGCGAGCCGAGCAGACCCCCGCCCGACCCGCCAGCGTCCGACCGTGCGTCAAGGCCGTCTTGACGTGGCGGGCCGGGCGGCGGCCCGCTCCCAAGGAGGGCGGGTCGACGGCACACGGGATGGCGGAAAGCTGCTCGTTGAGGTTGAATCCCGACTATACGGTTAAGAATGGAGCTTGACTTATGCCGAATCGTCCTGTGCAGCATGAGCTGGCTTCTCGTGCTGTCGCCTCTGTGGTCAAGGTTCTAGCCAATACGGGTGCCGCCGTCGAAGAAGTGAAGAATGACTATGGCGAAGACCTGTTCGTGCAGACTTCATGGCGGGGTGAGGTCGATCTCTCGAAAATCTGGATCCAGGTTAAGAGCAGGGAGCGTGTAGCGGCGAGGCCCAGAAATGGACATAGGTCTGTCAAAGTGTCGCGGGATCATGCGTTGAGGTGGTCCACCATGGGGGACACCGTCGTGGTTGTTCTATGGGACGTATCCCGAGACATCGGTTGGTACGTGATGCCAGCTCAATGCCTGGATGCGTTTGAGGTCTTGATGAGTAAAGACGACTTCATTACTCTAAGAGTCCCCGATGACAACGTCTTTGACGAGCTGGTCGTCCGGCGGCTGACCTGGCGTGCTCGGATGGATCACCTGAACAGGCGGGCGGCCGCTCTTCATGCACAGGTGCAAGAGGGGGAGGACATAAGCGGTGACGAGTACCTCCCTTTCAGGCAGAGGCAGGCCCACATTGGATTTGAGGCAGTGCGATTCGTTGGAATCATGGACGAAGGTGGGTATACGAAAGCGTTCGATGAACGGCTTAGGAATGCATACAAAAACATTTCTCGCGCCGACGTCGAAGGAGAATATTCGGTCGAAGAGAATTTTGATCAAGCTGTCATGCTACTGACAATGGCCACGGTTGAGGAAGCAGCCGAGGGTGAAGCGCTTCCTTGGCCGCTGCTTGGGTTGGTGTCCGGCATGATAGGGGCTTGGTACAAAGGCGTTTACGGCTCGGTAGAAAAATGGGATTCATCTGACTTTCCGCCGGACGGCTATTAGTGCGGGTGGTTGAGCGCCGCCGCCGCAGCCAGACGAGATCCTACGCCGGAAGTTAGTCGGATTTGCGACAGTTGACCCTGCGTGGATCGGTGCACCATTTACGTGTTATGCGGCAGGGGAGGCTTCCTTCAAAGCTCTTCGAGCATCCCGGGAGCGGTAGCAGATCTTCCACATCTAGCGACCTTCCGCTAGCGTGACGCTACTTTCAGTAGCTCCGGGGGAGGGCGTGTGGCCGGGAGTGACTTCTTCGCGTCTAAGAAGGCGGCTGCTGTGTTCAAGCACGGCATCTTGAGCCGGTACCCGGTCGTGTTCGCGTCGAAGACGGGCAAGAGTGTCGACGGTAACCGGGTGGTTTTTCTCGACGGCTACGCCGGCCGCGGCGAGTACGACGACGGAGAGCCGGGGTCGCCGCTGCTGCTGTCACGGTGTGCAGAGTTCGTGAAGGGTTATCGCAACGTGCTGGGGTTCTTCGTCGAGCAGAACCCTGACAACTTCGCCAACCTGAAGCGCGTACTCGACGAGAAGGGTGGCGACGCTGAACGCATCGTTCGGCCCGGCTCGGTTGACGAGCACCTGCCTGAAGTCCTAACGCGGGCCCAGGGCGCGTCACTGTTCGCCTTTCTCGACCCGTTCGGCCCGGCGTTGGACTACGACGTGCTCAAGGCCGCCCTGCTCGGTCGGCCATCGTGGCCGCCTACCGAGGTCCTGCTGCACTTCAGCGTGTCGGCCGTCGCCAGGATGGGCCGGGCGGTCCAGGTAGCCCGCTCCAAGCGCGGGGATCTCTCACCTGCTGATCAAAAGACCGCAGATCGATTGAACCGCTTCCTTGGCGGCGACTGGTGGCAGGATCACTTCGCCAGGGTCCGCGACGAAGGCGATGACCAACGGGCGACAGAGATTGCCCTGGAAGTGTGCGAAAGATACGAAAAGCTCCTAACGAGCGGTACCGGATACCAGGCGATCAAGATGCCAGTACGACCTAGGCCGGACCTGTTGCCGAAGTACGTGTTAGCACTATTCACGACAAGCAACGAAGGCGCATGGCACTTCGCAGACTCCCTAGGTAAAGCCGGCGTGGAGTGGTCCGTGGCGTGGAAGACGGAGCAGCTACGTAAGGGGGACAAGTACGGGCAGGGCTCGCTGTTTGGCGACGACGAGTTGCCAACGATCGGAAGTTACAGCAAGACGCATGGTCCGGAGTGGACGAAGATCATCAAAGCGAACCTTGAGCGGCTGCTCGACGAGCTGGGGCCCTTCTGCCCCGCCGACCACGTACCGGAGGTCTACGGCACGACGTTGGGTCAGGCTGGCACCCCTCACGTGAGGGCCGCCGTGAAGCTACTAAGCGGAACGTCTGTGGCGAACACCGGTAAGGGCGACTTCTGGAAGGAGCAGCTGCGGCGCCCATAGGGCGACCGTAGCCCTCCGTCGTCGAGTGACCCCTACCCGATCGAGGTCAGTTCCCGTGCCGTCGGCATCTCATCCCATGTCCGGCCGTCCAGCTCCCGACCGCCGGCCTTTGCCGTTCTGCCGCCCCACTGCTTGAAAAAGAACGCCGTCCTGTCGTCGGTGCACTGGTCGCGCAGGGATCGCACCCAATCGGGATCGACAGGGCGGCAGCCGGGACCAGACTCACCACCGGCAATCAGCCAGTCAATGCCTTCAAGGTTGAGGTCGTCTAGCGGGCCGAGTAGCGGTTCGGCCGAGACGAACCGAACGGCGGCGGGCACCTGGCGGAGGTGGTCGATGCGCTCCGCCTGTTCATCGTCCTCGACGGAGACGCCCATCCAGACATTGGCCGGCCAGGTCAGCCGGGGAGCGAGTTTGGCAAGTCTCGCCGCTCGCTTCGTGAGTACCTGGTAAGTGTGCTGCGGGGTTGCCGCCATGACCTCGAAGACTTGTTCGACGAAGTCGAAGGGGACCTTCGCGTGGAACAGGTCACTCATCGAGTTGACGAACACCACCCGGGGGTCTCGCCACCTTAACGGCAGGGTCAACTCAGTGGGATGCACCGCCACCCCGAAGCCTGGGCCGGAGGTGCGCGGATCACCGTCGGTCTGGTACTTGGCGGAGCCCATGGCCTTCAGTCGCTTCGCCAAGGTCAGGGCGTAGCAGTGATCGCAGCCGCGCGAGATGCGGTCACAACCGGTTGTCGGGTTCCACGTGGCTTCGGTCCACTCGATGGAGCTCTTGTCTGCCATCACCACACTCCCCGGCCGGCTGAGACGATTCTGTCGAACGTGCGTACGGATTGAAAGGCGTAGAGGCGATCTTTCTTGGCGGCTGAGCAAGAAGCGCGGCCTTGCTCATGCTCCGCTCGACCAACGTTCATGAGGCAGCACGAGATTCGGCCAAGCCGTAACCAGGCCGTCGTAGGTCGATCGTGAGCGACCAACGACGAACAATGATGACGACGTCTGCCCAGGTCACCACGCGTGGCCGGCCCAATGGCCAGGCCGCCGGTCGCCTACTTACCTGTAGTTGGTGAACTGGTGGTCTGCCTCGTGAACTAGGACGAGGTCCTCGACCTCGTCGCACCTGGCCTGGGCCAGACCACTGGACACCGCGCAGCCCATGTTGTGGGCAGTGTCGAGGAGGCCGAAGGCCACCCTCTTCATGTTTGCTCCCATGTCGGTCCTCGCCTTCTTTGCCGTCGGGTTAGCTGACTCGTCGAGCTTCGTGGAGTCATCGACCAAGTGCTTCAGAACCCCGGCTAGGAACGTGAGTAGGACAACGAGCATTGCGGTGACGCCCGAATCGAACGGAGCCGCCAGACCCACGCCAGGTGCGACGAGGACTCCTGCATTCTACCGGTCCGCGCGTGCGGCAGCAGCGTGACAGCAGCGCTGACAGCAACCGGCCGGGACGAGGACAGTCGCCGGCGGACGAGTGCAGACAGCCGCCCGAGGTCGCGGACATGGACGGACCCTGCCAGACAAAGTGCACAGAGCTCGTAAGCGAGGTACCGACGACGGGGGCTACGGCTCCTCGCTGCCGGGTGGTTCGGCGAAGCTTCGGATGCACTCTTCGAAGATGTTAACGTCCTGTCCCTCGAAGGCGAGAGTAAATTGGCCTCGGGCTGTGGCATCCACGTTCGTGGCGGTAGCGGACCACGAGACAATCACCTCGTCCGTGCGGGTGGCCGGGATGAGCACGACGTAGTCCCCTTCGAGAACCGCGGTCTGGCGGGGACGCAAATCCAGGGGCCGGACAATGAGGGTAAAGCTTCCGCCGCGCTCCAGGGTCGTCGCCGGGCCGACAGGCCCGACATAGGGCATGCTCGGGGGCCGGTACGGCAACCACGTTGCGCCAAGCAAGCTTGCCGCTTGGCTTCCCCACTTCTCAGGCTGAGCTGGTAGGAGCTGCCATAGGTCCAACTCCGCGTCCTGTTCCACCTCGACCGCGTCGGCGTCACCGGCGACGTGCAGCGTGACCTCCAACTGTCGGTAGTTGCGGGTGGACAGGTTGGTCACCGTGAAGACTGTCGTGGGCAGGACGTAGGCCGCGACAGAGCGCATGGTTTCCGGCCAAGAGAGGCGCACTTGGTCGAGATACTGATCAACCTCGTCCTTGTACTGCTGGGCCGTGCGGCTCTCTCCATCGGTGCCCAACGTCATCCCAGCGAATGTGAGCCCCCTTGGCCGAGTTGACGGGACCTCGTCGAGGGGCTCCAGTAGCCGAGCCCGTTCCACCTCGATGAATGCATCAACGTCGGCGTCGGTCCAGGTGAATCGGGACAAGGGGCCGCCGTAGTCGACGGCCACCGCGATATCGAGGGAGTTTTCCTCGGGCCGGTTGGCGTAGCGGTCAGCTAGCCGACGTACGTCGCGGTGATCGGCTGGAACGGATCGAGCCCGACGGCGTACGTAGATGGCGCCATCTGGGATGTTGTTGAACTCCTTGCGGAAGGCATGTGGCGGATCCCCGAATGCTGGAGGGAAGACCTCGATGATCAGAATGGTCTTGGCTTGGTAGCGGTCCCAGTGTGGCTGCCAGACAGGCCCGTCAGCACCGAGGTAGGTGGTGAGCATCTTGTCGAGATCGGCGTTGTCGATCTGCTCAACCCCGGGCACGTTGCCAGGTTCCAGACCGATCACCAGAATTCCGACTCCAGCGACGTGGGTGGCGGCCTCTACCGGATCGCGGTTGGCCAGCGCAATGATGGCCTTGGCCACGATCGTGGCCATCTGCTCCTTGGACCGCAGGTTGAGTGTCGACTTCCATTCCAGCCAGGTCTGTTCATCGGCTGGCTCCGCGTGGTAGATCGCGTCCAGCACCGCCGCCCACTCAGCGGGACGAACGGGCCGCTTGGACGTATCGATGTTCAGCACACGCCGACCCTACTGCCCGGCACCGGCCAGGGCCCGGGATGCCGCCGGTCTTCCGACACCGCAATACTGCCCGGCCCGCCGTGACCGCTCGCGCATCAGGTGTTCCCAGCGGCGCCGCCTCAACGAGATCATCGAGCACACGGCGGGCACAAACGACCACGAGAAGGGCTGTCAATCGCTGTAAGAGAACGAGAGACACCGCCCAGGCCAGCGCGCCGATCCGTCCCATCTAACATGGTCGACGTTCCACCAGAGCGATTCAGGGTTCAAGTCCGCGCCGTGCCCCACCAGCTCGTCAGGCGCTAGGGGGCAGTGGTGAACAAGGTTCCGAATCTCGGACCTGTCACTCGACAAGCCATGGCGACTGCGTGTATTGAAGATCGGTGGACTTCGAACCCCGGATTCAACGGATCACGACGCTGCGGATCCGCCGAGGCGCTGTCAGGCGCGCGTTCATCAAGAGGCTGTATGCCGACTTCGGCGGGACCTGCGGAGCCGGCGACTGCCCTTACCCATCTCGGCTTCCCGACGGCACGCCAATCTTACAGGTTGTCTATATAAGGTCAGCCATGCCCGGAGCACCCCGGTTCGACCCCGAAACGACTGCTTCAGGGGAGGCGTCGCACGAAAACCTTCTCTTGCTTTGCCCCAGCCACCACGAATTAATCGATCGCCTGCCCGATGAGTACACCTCAGAGCGGTTAGCCTTGATGCGCCAGCGGCACATCGACCGCGTCGCAACCATTGTTTCCTCCCTCAATGGCGAGGCCGCTCCACCCTCTCGCGCTAATCGGTTTCGAGAGGCGCTGGATATTTGGGAGTCTGAGCGGCTTAACACTTCCGAAGGTTTTTGGCAGAGGTTGTTTCGGGGTCGGCCTGAGCTGTTGATGCCCACCCTAAGCGGTCGTCCGTATGTGCTTAACGAGCAGTGTTATGTTGGTGGCAAATCCGTAACGAACCACGGCGGCAGAGTGGCCGATTTCCTAGTTCAATGTCGCGGGAATGCTGTACTGGTTGAGCTAAAGACGCCTTCCACCAAACTTGCAGGAGCTCAGTACCGCAACAATGCCTACCCGCCATCAGCGGAGCTGATTGGAGCCTGCGTGCAGGCGTTAGAGTATCGCATGACCCTCATGAACTACCTTCATTCACTTCGCCATGAGTCACCGGAGCTGACTGCACATAGTCCTACTGCTGTCGTTATCGCGGGGGACGCTCACCAGACTCCCCTAACCGAGCCGCAAAGGCGCTCTTTCGAGATATTCCGAACATCGCTCAAGGATCTCAGCATCATTACGTATGATGAGCTGTTTCTTGGGATAGAGAACTTGGCGGAAATGCTTGATCCGTCGACGTAGCGGTGTCGCTGCAGGCAAGCACTCTCGTAGCTCCTAGGCGAGGTGCCCTGTAGCGAGTGAGCGAGTAGGCGAAGACCACGCCTCGGCTGCCGCCATCAAGCCGTCAGACTGGTCCCGCAGATGGCCAACCTTCCTACGTGCTGATGGCCGAAGCTTGGGTTGTCTCAGCTCCCGCCTCGTTCATGGCCAACCAGCGGCGATCGACAACGTCCACCCCCTTGCCCGCACCTGCGGCACGAAGGCTGTCGACCGGACACGAACCGCACTGGGCAGACTAGGAAAGCGGGTTGGGCCGCATGCTCCCTTCGGTGGGTGCACGCGGAGCCCCACCGCCAAGCAGCCAATCCGGCGAGCAGCAGCGGACTATCGCAGACTGGGATACCTGCTGGAGTAGCAGGACCAGGCGGCGGACCAGCAGCCGGGGACCAACTCGTAATGCGTAGATCGCCCGCGACCGCCGGCGGCCGAGAGGTGAAGTCCGGGTCAGGCCTAACGGAGCTACGCGTGAGCCTGGCTGGCGGCGCTTTCGCCGGGCTGATGCCAACCCGGCAGCCATTAGGATCATCATGGCGCCCGCTCACCCTCCTGAAGGGCGTTCTCAAACCTTGCGCCCGAAGGAGATGGGTCTTGACTGGCAGCCAGGTACGCCGAGCCCAGCTTCTAGACTGGCTGTACGACTATCCGGGCGACGTAGCAAGCATCGTTGAGTTCCTGGGCCAAGAGCCCGACCAGTTGGCGCAGAACCTGTGGCGTGGCACGCTGCGAGCCTTGGACGAGGAAGGGCTCATCAGGCTGGCGGAGACCATGGGGTTCGATGGAATATCGGCGTTCATCACCGAAGCGGGTCGGGCAGACGTGGAGGCCCGTCGTGCTCGGAGAGAGGATCCAGCTCGGCGTAGGGCCGCTGCCGCGACCGGGCTTCTCCTATTTCTGTATG
The DNA here is from genome assembly GCF_044391475.1 of Micromonospora sp. NPDC018662. NCBI lineage: Bacteria > Bacillati > Actinomycetota > Actinomycetes > Micromonosporales > Micromonosporaceae > Micromonospora > Micromonospora sp. NPDC018662. The sequence continues at coordinate 441,369 of NZ_JBISAC010000001.1, read as the reverse complement.
AGAAAGACCCCTACCGTGAGTTTTGGTGCGAGATAGACCGAATCGAATCAACCAACTACGCCTTGTTCGAAGGCGGTCGCCTTCCGGGGCAGCTCTTCCGACGCCTGGCTGACGACCTCCATGCTGAAGGGCTGATCGTCCGCCGGCACCCAACAAAGGACGACAGACCACTGACGGCCCAGCTGACACGGAAAGGCCAAGAGTGTGTCGAGGCAGGAGGAGACGTGGCCGCCTACCTGAACCGGGGGAAGGAGCAGGCCGCCAACATCACCCACTTCCACGGGCCGGTGTCCGGTAGCAACGTCTCATGGGCCAGCGAGCGCGTCACTCAGACCGCAACGACGACCGGCATCGCCAGCGAAGAACTCGTAGCCCTGATCCACGCCATCACAGAAGCGCTGCCCGTCCTGGGTCTGTCAGGCGAACAAGCCGCGGCCGTGCAGCACAACGCTGAAGTCATCGAAGGCGAGCTGCAGCGGAGCCAGCCGGACAAACACATCGTGAGAACCATGCTCATGCGGACCGTGGACACCATCGTAGGTGCCGGCAACAGCGCCCTAGGATTGGTGCTTACGGGCTACGCCAAGGAGCTCATGCAGAGAGCCGGTGTACCCACCGAGTAGCCCTACACCGCGGCCTCCCAGTGCTGGATTTCGACGGCAATATCGCCGAGGTTGCCGCCGTCCCTCTGCGCAACGTACCGCCACAGGGGCCATCCGCAGCCGTGAAGTTGTGCCCATCCCTGCGCTGTCGGCTCTGGTAGCTCCTCCTCGACGAGGGTGTTCACGTCGCCTGCGACGGTCCCACAAGCGAACCGGACAGGAACTCCGCCGACACTTCGCCACCGGAGGCGGAAGCGATGGTTGCTACAGCCATTCATCGTCGCCGGATACTCAGAGAAGAACTCCCCGTCCGCTGTCCTCACGGACGACCACTGGTCCGCGAAGGCGCGCACCGTGGCGCGCCACTCCCGCACAAGCCGCCAGCCTGGCAGAACAACTGGGAAGATTGGCACTTGGCCGCCATGAATCTCGTTGCCGATGTTGGTCGGGTTCCACTTGACCACCGGGTTCACGCGCTGACGGTACTGCCTCCAGCAGTCACGCCCGTAGTGCCACCTCCGGCCGTGTGCGTCCCCCACGGGGCTGACCTGGTCAGGGCAGGGACTGCACCCGACCAGCTTGCAGAGGTCAGGATCTAGGCGGGACCAGCCAGGGGTGTAGCAGCGCCTGTAGCAACGATGACGAACAAGGGCGGACGATCAACCGCTCTTCGTGGGTCCAACGAGCGCGGGCCGGCCGACGGTGGACGCAATCGGAAGGATGCCCAGACCTTAGAAGCGAGACGTCGCGCCCTTCAGAGGGCGACCGGGGCTTACTTGGGAAGCGGGCTGGCGATGTATACGCCCTTGCCCTGCCGACCGTCGATCAGCCCTTCGGCCTTGAGCAGCAGCATGGCGGCCCGGATCACGGTGTTGCTGACCTCGTAGTGCTCGCAGAGGGCGGCGAACGACGGCAGCTTGTCACCCGGCTTCAACTGGCCGGAGCTGACCTGCTCGCGGATATCCCGGGCGACCTGTAGGTAGGCAGCTTCAGACATAGGTGGTGCTCCCAGCTTGGCGGCTGGTGCAAGCAGACCACACCACACGCTCGACTTACAACGCTATGTGTCGTAGCTGTTGACCCTGCGCACATTGCGTCCTAAGTTGCTCGTGGGGCTACCCAGCTTGGCGGCCGGGTCGTCCTGCCGTGGGTGCCCTGTCTCCGGACACGGCTGACCGGGTGCCCACGGGACCCCAAGCGTCGGCGGGAGGTGTGATGACCAGACCGAACGATGCAACTGATCCGACCGCAGGTGCCATGCCGGATACCGGGTACCACCAGAGGCAGGACAACAACCGGCGGCGCGCCTCCTACGACGAGTACGTCCTGGCGGTGGCACTCACCCTCGCCCGCCGGCACCGACCCGTCTGGTCATGGCAGCACTGGCGCCGCATCTGCCGCTGTGGAAGCGACCTGCCCTGCCGAAGCCGTCATCCCATCCCGATCAACCGCGGCCACTGGCCGAGCCAGGATGCACCCCGATGACGACACACCTCCCAGTCACACCGGCCTGGACCTGCGGCGGCTGCGGTGCCGACTGGCCCTGCCAGACCCGCCGGCGGGAACTGCGAGCGGAGTATGACCGCGCCCCAGTGTCACTCGCCCTCTACCTGGCCGCCCAGCTCGTCGACGCCGCCCAGGACCTGGCCCACGTCCCCGCCGGCCACTTGCACCACCGCTTCCTCGGCTGGACCCGATGAGCATCCTGCGACCCGGCGACGAGAAGTTCCACTACAGCGACGGCTCCCACAAGTGGATCCCGCCGAACCCGGACTACGACCAAGAGGTCTGGGACGAGCAGGTCCGCCAGCACAAGCAAGGCCACCTCAGGAACGAGCGCCCGAAGGTCCGTATCCAACGCCTCGTCTGATGCCAGCAGTACAGCAGCGAAGTACAGCAACCGTGCCAACCGAACCGGGCCGAGAAGCAAGCCAGCAGCCCGGATGACCTCGAACCACACCGCAAAAAACCCGCTCGCCGGCAATCCATAGGTTCAGGGTTCGAGTCCCTGGCGGCCCACCCTTGGAACATCAGGTCAACGGACGGGCCACTGATTGGTCTTCCGAACCTTCCGGCGCGTTCGTTGTCGCCCTGGCAACCACAGACGCATCCAGAACCCACTCGTCGTCGCCTACCCGCTCCGACGGCGGGCGAGGGTACCCATCACGTGGACCTGCCCGCCGCCACATCTCGGGAGCATAATGCCGATCATGAACCAGCACGTGGCAGCTCACGCCTTCCTGCACGAGCTGTACGAGGACGACTACTTCCCGAACCATGTCGTCGACAAGGGCCGAGCGATCCTGGTGCGGTTGTGCGAGCACATCGAGGCGGAGCAGCCGAAGGATCTGGCCGCCCTGTACGTGCTCACCGACGCCGCGACGGACGAGTTCAACCTGCTGGAGGCGGAGTTCGAGGAGGCCGGCAGCGAGATCGAAACGACTGCGCGTGAGGCGATCGGCGAGGACTTCTGGTTCATCGCGACCAGCTACGGTTTCATTGACGCCGACAGCGAGCGACTGATCGCCAATCGGGAATGGTGAGCCGACCGCGCACCCCGGGGCACCGGCCGCGCGAATAGGCTGGCGCGCAGGGTCGATCCGACACGGAGTCTTCGCGAGACCAGGACGGCGGCAGCCCATGGAGCACGGCACCCGCGACGAGTTGCTCGACCACCTGGCCGAAGCCGTCGGATCCGTCACCGCCACCCACCCGACGCGGGTCGCCATCGACGGGCCGCCCGCCGCCGGCAAGACCACCCTCGCCGACGAGTTGACCGTCGTCCTGCGCGAACGGGGCCGCGACGTCATTCGTGCGACGATCGACGACTTCCTCTTCCCCCGGGCCCAGCGCTACCCACGCGGCGAGTACTCGGCCGAGGGCTGCTACTTCGACACCCATGACCACGCCGCGCTGAACCGGGTGCTGCTGGATCCGCTCGGTCCGGGTGGGGACCGACGCTTCCAAGCCGCGGTGTACGACCACACCTCGGATGCTGTCCTGTCCCCGCCGGTCACGAGCGCCCCCGCCGACGCCGTGCTGGTCTTCGACGGCGTCTTCCTGATGCGCCCGGAACTCATCGACCGGTGGGACCTGCGCGTCTTCGTGTCGACCGCGCTCGACCGGACCGTGGAGCGTGCCGTGGTCCGGGAGCGCCGGGTGTCCTCCCGGGCCGCCATCGAACGGCGGTGGCGTGAGCGGTACATCCCTGCCCAACGGCTCTATTTCGCCACGGTCCGCCCGACCGGTCACGCGGATGTCGTCGTGCACAACGACGAGCCCCGGCAGCCGGCCTGGGAGTTCTCCGTTCCTCGATGAACGTCTGGCAGACTCCGGCAGGTGCGCCGTGCGAACTGGTGGTGGATCGTCGCGATTCCAGTCATCAGCGTCACGCTCATGGCGCTGCCAGCGGTGCTGATCGTCATCGTGCCGTGGCTGTGGAATCCGTTCGCGATGTGCTTCGAGCGGGCCAGCTTCGACGAGGTGGTGGCGACACTGCCGCCGCCACCGACCGAGCCGGGCGCGTTCGACTCGGTCGATGCTCCTGACAAGATCGGTTCGTGTCGCATCTCGTCGTCGTACGGGGTGGAGGGCGGCTACATCTTCTATGCCACCGACAGCCCCGGCCTCGACGATTCCGGATGGGGTTACTTCCCGAACGGGCCGGGCGACGGCCTCGGCAACGGCGAATGGGAGGGGCCACGGTTCGACCGGGTCGACGGGCCCTGGTACCACTGGCGGGCGAGCTGGTAGCCGCGTCGTCCGGGTCGTCGAAGGCAGGATGGTGGCCGTGACCGCCGTACCCCGTCCACCGCTGGCCACGCTGGAAGCGGTCCTGGAGCGCCTGACCTACGTCAACGAGGAGACGGGTTACACGGTGGCCCGGGTGGCCACCGACCGGGGCAGTGACCTGCTGACCGTGGTCGGCGCGCTGCTCGGCGCGCAGCCCGGTGAGAGCCTGCGCCTGCACGGACGCTGGTCGTCGCACCCGCGCTACGGCCGGCAGTTCGAGGTCGACTCGTACACCACCGTGCTGCCCGCCACGATCCAGGGCATCCAGCGCTACCTCGGTTCGGGTCTGGTGAAGGGGATCGGGCCGGTGTTCGCCGAGCGGATCGTCGCGCACTTCGGCCTGGACACGTTGCGGGTCGTCGAGGACGAGCCGGCCCGACTGGTCGAGGTGCCGGGGCTGGGCCCGAAGCGTACGGCGAAGATCACCGCCGCGTGGGAGGAACAGAAGGCCATCAAGGAGGTGATGGTCTTCCTCCAGGGCGTCGGCGTGTCGACCTCGCTGGCGGTGCGGATCTACAAGCAGTACGGCGACGCCTCCGTCGACGTGGTCACCAAGGAGCCGTACCGGTTGGCCGCTGACGTGTGGGGCATCGGCTTCAAGACCGCCGACACGATCGCCCGGTCGGTGGGCATCCCGCACGACAGCCCGCAACGCGTGATGGCCGGCCTCCAGTACACGCTCTCCGAGGCCACCGACGACGGGCACTGCTACCTGCCCGAACCGGAGCTGGTCGCGGACGCGACGAAGATCCTCGACGTGCCCGCCGACCTGGTCACCCGCTGCCTCGACGACCTGGTGGCCGACGAGGGTGTCGTCCGCGAGGCGCTGCCCGGCAGGGACGGGGAACCGGTTCCGGCGGTCTACCTGGTGCCCCTCCACCGCGCCGAGCGGTCGCTCGCCACCTCGCTGACCCGGCTGCTGCGCGACCGGGTCGACCGGCTGCCCCACTTCCACGACGTGGACTGGGGCAAGGCGCAGCGGTGGTTGCGGGCCCGCACCGGCAACGACCTCGCCGCGGAGCAGGAACAGGCCGTCCGGCTCGCGCTGACCTCGAAGGTCGCGGTGCTCACCGGCGGGCCGGGCTGCGGCAAGAGTTTCACCGTACGCTCGATCGTCGAGCTGGCCATCGCGAAGAAGGCGAAGGTCACGCTCGTCGCGCCGACCGGCCGCGCCGCGAAGCGTCTCGCCGAGCTGACCGGCCATCCGGCCGCCACCGTGCACCGGCTGTTGCAGCTACGCCCCGGCGGTGACGCCTCCTACGACCGCGACAACCCGATCGACGTCGATCTGCTCGTGGTCGACGAGGCCAGCATGCTCGACCTCGTCCTCGCCAACAAGCTCGTCAAGGCCGTCCCGCCCGGCGCGCACCTGCTGCTGGTCGGTGACGTCGACCAGCTTCCGTCGGTCGGCGCCGGTGAGGTGCTCCGCGACCTGCTCGCCGCCCCGTCGATTCCCCGGGTGCGGCTGACGCAGGTCTTCCGCCAGGCCGCCGAGTCCGGCGTCGTCACCAACGCCCATCGCATCAACGCCGGCCGGCCGCCCGTCCTCCAGGGGCTGCCGGACTTCTTCCTCTTCGCCTGCGACGACACCGAGGCCGCCGCCGCCCTGACCGTCGACGTCGCCTGCACCCGCATCCCGGCCAGGTTCGGCCTGGACGCCCGCCGCGACATCCAGGTGCTCGCCCCCATGCACCGCGGCCCCGCCGGCGCCGGCGCGCTCAACACGCTGTTGCAGCAGAAACTCACCCCGCCGCGCGAGGGGCAGCCGGAACGGCGGATGGGCGGGCGGGTGTTCCGCATCGGCGACAAGGTCACCCAAATCCGCAACAACTACGACAAGGGCCAGGCGGGCGTCTTCAACGGCACGCTCGGCATCGTCACCGCCCTCTCGCCCGAGGACCAGACCCTCACCGTCCGCACCGACGAGGACGAGGACATCGGGTACGACTACGACGAGCTGGACGAACTCAGCCACGCGTACGCCATGACGATCCACCGGTCCCAGGGCTCGGAGTATCCGGCCGTGGTGATCCCGTTGACCACCAGCGCCTGGATAATGCTGCAACGCAATCTGCTCTACACCGCCGTCACCCGCGCCAAGCAACTGGTCGTCCTGGTCGGTTCCCGCCGCGCGCTCGCCGCCGCCGTCCGTACCGTCGGCGCCGGACGACGGCACACCGCCCTCAACCACCGCCTCGCGTGACAGCCCGAGTCGACACCAACCGCAGGCATCATGAATGCATGGTTGCTCTCCAGATCCGGGATGTGCCGGAAGAGGTGCGGGACGCCCTGGCGGCCCAGGCCAAGGCGCGCGGGCAGTCGCTCCAGGCGTACCTGCTGGAGCTGGTGGAGACGCAGGCCCGACGTCTCCGCGACACGGCGGCCCTTGATCGCTTCGCCGGCCGGTCGGACGGCACCCACTCCCTGCCGGGGGAGAGCGCCGACGAGTTGCACGAACAGCGGAAGCAGCGCGGACCATGGGGAAGCGCCGCGTGATGGTCGTGGATGCGTCGGTCCTGGCCGATGCGCTGGTCGATGACGGGCCGATGGTGACGCGGCGCGGGCTGAGCTGACCGGCGATCCGCACTGGGTCGCACCCGGTCACCTACTGGTCGAAGTCGTCTCCGTGATCAGAGGCAAGGTGCTCGGCGGGAAGCTCGGTCTTGCTCGGGCCCAGGAGGCGATCGACACCCTGCCTTCGTTGGTCGTCGACGAGGTGGGCGTCGGGATGCTGCTCGGCCGGATGTGGCAGTTGCGGGGCAGCGTAACGGCCTACGACGCGGCGTATGTCGCGGCGGCGGAGTTGCTGGCCTGCCCCCTGGTGACCGGAGACGGTCGGCTCGCGAAGGCCAGCGGCGTCCGCTGCGAGATCCGGCTGCTCGCGGCGCCCTGACCGGCGGGCGGCCGCCCCCCACCTGGCTGGCCGCGACCAGTTCCAGCCTGTCCTCGAAGCTCTCGACCACCGGAGCGACCAGCAGCGGATCAGGCCGAGTAGCCGGATCCTGACCCCGACCCACCAGCGCGTCGATCTTGCGCTTACTGCCCGGACAAATGGCGTATAAGCCGCGTTCTATGGGCCGAAAGTGCAAGATCAACGCGGCCTGGGGCAGAGCTGACGGATCGAACGCGTCTTCAGCGGACCTCTGCCACTGCCCACCCCTATCTTCCTAGGCGGATTCGGTCGGCAGCGAACAGCTCGCGGGAACCGTCGGCACGGAAGATCACGATGACCGGGATGCCCTCGCCCATTTCCAACTCGCGTCGCTCACCTGGCGTCGGCATCCGAGCGGTGGCGGTGTCGCCCTTGCGAAGGGTCACCGTCTCCGTCGGCTCGACGGCACGGACGAACGTGCCGCGCGGCGGTTCCACGATCACGAGCCCTTCCGACCGGAGCAGCGCTACTGCTTGTCGGACGCTCGTGCGACTCAACCCATATTCCTGAGCCAACCGCAGTTCGCTGGGCAGCGAGGCCCCCGGCGCGAGGTCGCCAGACGTGATCCGGTCTCGCAGCAGGTCTGCGAGCTGCCGGAACACGGCCCGGTCCGCGCTGGGGTCGATCACGATCGCGACGCTACGTGTCCGACAGCCCTACATCTTATTGTATCTACAGTACTACGTCGTTACAGTGATAGGTGCTGCGGCTCGACTGTCACCGGAGGTGGAAATGAGCAGGAAGAAGGCCGGTAAGCCCGGCAGGGGCGAGGAGATCGACGCCGCCGAACGGGAAGCGGCGATACGCCGGCTGCTCGCTCAGGCCGAGGCGGAGCGGATACCGGTCGAGGAGACGACCCGGGCCGTACCGGATCGGCAGCGGCGTCATGGGCGGTGAGCCGTTGCCGATCGGTCGGCGGGTGGCGTACTGGCGGAGCCGGCGGCGGATGTCGCAGCAGGTGTTCGCCGACCGGCTCGGCAAGTCCAAGAGCTGGGTCGACAAGGTCGAGCGCGGTGCCCGCGCACTCGACAAGGTGTCCACCATCGCGGACGTCGCCGCCGTCCTGCGGATCGACCGCGCGGTTCTGCTCGGCCCCGGCGCCTGTCCCGCCGGCCAGCATTCGACAACCCCGGGCGTGGGGCGGATCCGGGCGGCGCTGTCGACGTACGAGATGGACGCCGGACGACGGGAGGCGCCGTCGTCGGATCGACTCGCCCGCGACGTCGGGTACGCCTGGAGCACCTACCAGCACGCGCGCTACGCCCGGTTGACGGAGGCGCTGCCGGATCTGCTGCTCGCGGCGCAGCGCAGCCACGCCCACCGGCCGGAGGCGGGGCGGGTGTCGCTGGTGGACGCGTACCGGGTGACCGCGTCGTTGCTGCTGAAGCTGGGCGAGGACGATCTGGCGTGGCTGGCCGCGGACCGGGCGATGACCGTCGCGGCCGGGGATCCCGTGCTGGTGGCAGCGGCGGCGGTGCACCTGGGGCAGGTGTTGCGGGCCACCGGCCGGGCCGGCTCGGCGGTGCCGGTGATGCGCGCCGCCGCGTACCGGATCAGCCTTGACGGCGACCCGCCGGCGCACCTGGCCCTGTGCGGCACGCTGCTCGTGCAGGCCGCGCTGGCGGCGGCCCGCACCGGCGACGGGCGGGCCGTGGCGGGCCGGTTCAGCGAGGCGGCCGAGCTGGCGGCCCGACTGGGCGACGGGTCCGATCATTGTCGGACGGCGTTCGGGCCGGCGGCGGTTGTGTCGGCGCGCATGGTGGCGGCGGTGGAGCTGGGCGACGTGGGCGCGGCGGCGACCTGGCACCGGCGGGCCGTGGACGGCGACGGCTGGCGGTGGCTGCCCGTCGAGCATCGGGCGGCCCACCTGGTGGACGCGGCGCGCGGGCGTCTCCTGGCGGACGATCCGGCCGGGGCCGGCCGGCTGCTGGTGGCGGCCGACCGCGTCGCCCCGGGCGAGGTGCGGTGCCGGCCGGCCGCCCGGGATCTGCTCGAGCGGGTGGCCCGGAACCCGGACGCTCCGGCGACGCTCCTCCCGCTGGCCACCGCGCTCGACGGGTCGGGGGCGTGACCGCAGCGCCGCCTGCTTGACCAAGCATCAACCATCCCCTACGGAACGTTGTCGGAGGCCCACTCGCGACGGGTGTCCTTCCCGCTGAGCGGAGGCTTGCGCTGGAGTGAACTCCAGCGCCTAGCGTCGCCGCCATGGCACAGACGACAGGCATGGCCCTGACGGCTCCCGGCGGAAGCTGGGCGCCGTACACGTTCGAACGCCGGGCCCTGCGCCCGGACGACATCGCGGTCCGCGTCACCTGGTGCGGGGTCTGCCACACCGACCTGCACGCGGCCGAGGCGCTGACCGCCGACGCCCCGCCGTTGGTGCCGGGGCACGAGTTCGTCGGCGAGGTCACGGCGCTGGGCAGCGAGGTGACCGGCTTCCGGGTGGGCGATCCGGTCGCGGTCGGCAACATCGTCGACTCGTGCGGTACGTGCGGCGCGTGCCGGGCCGGCGAGCAGCAGTTCTGCGTGGAACATCCCACCCTCACCTACGGCGGTCGGGACCGGGTCGACGGCAGCGTGACGCTCGGCGGGTACGCGCGGGACTACGTGGTGCGGGAGTCGTTCGCGTACCCGCTGCCGGCGGGGTTGGACCCGGCCGGCGCGGCACCGCTGATGTGCGCCGGGGCGACCGTGTTCGAGCCGCTGCGCCGCTGGGAGGTGGGCGCCGGGGACCGGGTCGGCGTGGTGGGGCTGGGCGGCCTCGGGCACCTGGCGGTCAGGTTCGCCAGGGCGCTGGGCGCGCGGGTGTCGGTGTTCACCACCTCGCCGGGCAAGGAGGCCGGGGCGCGTGAGCTGGGCGCCGACGAGGTGATCGTCTCGGGTGACGCGGCGGCGATGGCGGCGCAGGCCGGCCGGTTCGACTTCATCCTCGACACCGCGTCGGCCAAGCACGACCCGTCGCCGTACCTGCGGGCGCTGCGGATGGACGGCACGCTCTGCATGCTGGGCATCCCGGACCGGTACGAGCCGGAGGCGCTGGCGCTGCTGCTCGGCTACAAGCGGCTGGCGGCGTCCGGCAGCGCCGGCCAACCCCGTACCCGGGAGATGCTGGAGTTCGCGGCCCGCCACGGCGTCGTCGCGGACGTCGAGAAGGTCCCGGCGCGGGACGTGGGTCGCGCGCTCGACCGGCTGGCCCGCAACGACGTGCGCTGGCGGTTCGTGCTGGACCTGTCGGACCTGGGCTGAGGCGTACGGTTGCCGGGTGACCGCCACCGCAACCGCAGTCGGCATCCGAGAGGTGTCGGAGCTGACCGGCATGAGTCTCGACACCCTGCGCTGGTACGAGCGTGAGGGCCTGATCCCGCTGGTGAAGCGCACCTCGGACGGCCGCCGCCGGTACGGGCCGGCGGCCGTCCGCTTCGTCCGCCTGGTGCAGGCGCTGCGCCGCACCGGCATGCCGATCGCGGAGATCCGCCATTTCGTGGCGCTCGGCCCCGGCACCCCGGAGCACGCCGCGCAGCGGCTGCGCATCCTTCAGGAGCAGGAGGAGCGGCTGCACCGCCGCCGCGCCGAGCTGGACGAGGACCTGCGGGTCATGCGGCACAAGATGGCGGACTTCCGCGACCTGATGGCGCACGGCCGCACCTGCGAGGACGACGACCTGCCCGACGACTGCGGTGGCCCACCGTCGCCACGGTGAGCCACCGCCTGTCGGTCAGTTGGCGACGAGCCGGAACTGCTGGTTGGCCTGGCCGTTGCAGTCGTAGAGCTGGATCTGCTGGCCGTTGGCGGTGCCCCAGACGTCGAGGCAGCGGCCGGACTGCACGCCCGTGACGGTGCCGTTGGCGTTGACGTTCCACTGCTGGTTGGCCTGCCCGTTGCAGGCGTAGATCTGGACCGCCGCGCCGTTGCCGGAGCCGGCGGCGTCGAGGCAGCGGGCGCCGCCGTACACCGTCAGTTGCTTGCTGGAGGTGTAGGTCCACTGCTGGTTGGTCTGCCCGTGGCAGTCGTAGAGCTGCACCCGGGTGCCGTTGGTCTGCGACGAGTTGGGCACGTCGACGCACCGGCCCGACTGGCTGCCGACGATCCGGCTGGCGCCGCCGGACGGCGGCGGCGTGGTCGGCGAGGTGGTCGGCGTCGCCGTGGGCGAGGCGGTCGGCCCGGGGCCGGCCGCGTTGAGGGCGTTCAGGACCGAGGTGTACGCGGCCTTCTTGTTGCCGCCGCCGTCGAACAGCAGCGGGCTCTCGCCGGAGCGCCACGAGTCGCTGTCGCGCACCCCCCACACGGTGATGCCGATGCAGCGCGGCACGTTCAGGCACGCCTGGGTCAGCCCGGCGTACTGGCTGGTGGAGGCGTTGGTGACGTCGACCTCGGTGAGCGCCACGTCCACGCCGAGGGCGGCGAAGCTGGACAGCGTGGTCTGGAAGTTGCTCGGCAGCGAACTGCCGCCGGTGAAGTGGGTCTGCAGACCGACGCAGTCGATCGGCACACCCCGGGACTTGAAGTCCTGGATCATCCGGTAGACGCCCTGCGTCTTGCCGTACGACCAGTTCTCGATGTTGTAGTCGTTGTAGCAGAGCTTCACCGACGGGTCGGCCGCCCGCGCGGTACGGAACGCCACCTCGATCCAGTCGTTGCCGGTGCCCTGCAGGTTCGAGTTGCGGCGGCTGCCGTCCTCGTTGAACGCCTCGTTCACCACGTCCCACGCGGCGAGCTTGCCCTTGTAGTGGGCCATCACACCGTTGATGTGGTTGATCATCGCGTTGCGCAGCGTGCTGCCCTGCATGTTCTGCATCCAGCCCGGCTGCTGGGCGTGCCAGGCCAGCGTGTGTCCCCGCACCTTGAGGCCACGCTGGGTGGCCCAGTTGTAGATCTGGTCACCGGAATTGAAGTTGAACTGGTTCTGGTTCGGCTCCGTCGCGTCCGGCTTCATCTCGTTCTCGGCCGTGATCATGTTGAACTCACGCGCCGCGATGGTGCTGTACGTCGAGTCGTTCAACCGGCTCGCGGCGATGGCGGTGCCGAAGTAACGGCCCGACTGCGCGGCGGCGGCACCCAGCGTGCTGGCGGCCTGGGCCGGGGTGGGCACCATCAGCGCGGCTCCGGCCAGGGCCAGCGAGCCGGCGGTGGCGGCCAGCAGCAGGCGGTGGGGGCCACGGCTGAGTAGACGTTTCATGACACTCCTCTTCATCTCGGACGAGGATGCGCAAGGTTGTGGGCACGGACCGCGCACCTGGTGGGGACACCACCGGGACGGTGGTGCGCGGCCCGGATCACCGGCCCCGAAACTTCCGGAAAGCTACCGGTAACTTCACCGCAACATACTCGCGAGATATTGATCGGTCAACGTCAATGAGCCCAGAAATCGGCTCGGTACAGTCGCCGAAACTTCCAGTCGTCGGGTGCCGTGCGTCAGGCGATGCGGGACCGACCGAGATCCGTCAACTCGTCCGGACCGCGGCTCGCACCGCGCCCGACGACGATCAGCCGAGCGCGGTGCACTGTGGTGGGAACCGCAGTTCCAGCTCGACCGTCTGCGCCTCCGTCCGGCTGACGGTTATCGGCTCGGGTCGTCCGGTCCGGTAACCCTGGGCGAAGTCGACCCCGAGGTTCCGCAGCAGCTCGATGGTCTCCTCGTCCTGGACGTACTCGGCGGCGACCCGGATGCCGAGCGCCGCACAGAGCTTGACCAGCATGGACACCAGGGTCTGACTTGCCGGCGACCGACAGAGGTCGACGATGAACGTCCCGTCGATCTTGACGAGATCCACCGGGAGTTGTTTCAGATGGCTGAGCGTGCTGTAGCCGGTGCCGAAGTCGTCCAGTGCCAGGTGGCAGCCGACCTCTCTGATCCCCGTCGCGAAGGCCAGCGCCTCGTTCCGGTTCTCGATGAGGGCGGTCTCGGTGATCTCGAACGTCAGGCACTCCGGCTTGACGCCGTGCCGGTCGATCGCCTCGGTCACGAAGGCGAGCAGCCCCGGGTCGGCGAGCGACCTGCCGGAGAGGTTGACCTGGTAGTGGGAGGTCTGGGCACCCCGGCCGATCAACTCCAGGGCGTGGTCGACGACCCACTTGTCCACCGTGAGGATCTCCCCCACCCGCTCGGCCATGTCGAGGAAGGCCCAGGGTGCGACCGGCTCACCGGTGTCACTCCGCACCCGCAGCAGGATCTCGTGGCGGGTGACCTGGTTGAGCTGGAGATCGACGATGGGCTGCGCGTAGAGGGCGAATCTGTTCGCCGAGACCGCGTGCCGCACCCGGGAACGGCACCGGTCCGCCCGCTCGCCGTCGGCGACCGGCTGGTCGAGCACGGTGATGGAGGTCGTGGTGCGGCGGGCGTCGCGGGCCGCGTGCTCGCCGTCGACGAGCAGGTCGAATCCGCTCGCACTGATCCCGCCGCCGAAATGCACCACGCCCGCCGAGGTGTTGAGTCGCACCGTCTTCTGCCGGACGCTGAACAGATGGTTCCGGAACCGCTCGACGATCCGAGCCGCCAGGCGCTCGGCGTTGTCCCCGGCCGGCGCGAGGAGCACTCCCCACAGGCCGGAGCCAACCAGGCCCCCCGTCAGCTCGCTCCCGACGACCGTGCGCAGGAGACCGGCGACCGCCGCGGTCAACTGGTCGCGGTCCTCGTCGGTGAGCGCCTCCGGCAGCCGGGTGGCGGGTTCGGTCGCCACGACGACGACGGCGCCACCGGTGGTGCGGCGGGCCCGATCGACCTCGTCGATGACGTAGCCGCGGGTCGCCAGACCGGTGAGGGCGTCCCGCGCGGCCGGGTCGGCGCAGAGCATGCGGCTGCGGACGGCGAGCCGGCGGCGTTCCCGCCGGGCGAGTTCGAGCGTGGTGACGTCCTCACCGGTGGCGATGATTCCGGACGGCTCGCCCCGGTCGGTCGTCATCTCCAGGTGGCAGTGCACGTGGCGGATGCTGCCGCCCGGGCGGATCACCCGGAAGCCGACCTCGCCGGGACGCTTCCGCTCCCATACGGCCCGGACCGCCGCACGGACCCGCCCCGCGTCCCCGGGATGCACGAGGCCGAGAAGCGTGTCGGGGGTGAGCCGGAACGTTCCTGGCGCGTGCCCGAAGATCCGCGCCATCTCGTCCGACCAGAAGATCCGCCCGACGCCCTCGGTCCCACCGGCTGTCCAGGTGACGGTGCCCAACTTCGACAGTTGGGCGGCGCGCGCGACCCGGGCCGCCTCGTCTGCGTCGCAGGTCAACGGGTCGACGAGGTCGGCGTCGACCAGGATCTTGTAGCCCTCGGCGAGTGAGACGTCGTACTGGCTCTGCGCGGCGCGCGCGACCCGCCGCGCCCGGGCGAGTTCCAGCGGGCTGGGCGTGGTCTCGGCCAGCGCCAGGATGTCATCGAGATCCACGGCTCTCCCCCTGCCGCCGGTGGCCGTCCGGGCCGGTGTAGCCGGCCTTCTCGGCCAACTCGCGCAGCCCTCGCCGGGCGGCCACCTTGTAGGAGCGGACGCTGTTCTCGGTCAGCCCGAGGATGCGGGCGATCTCCTGGTTGGAGAATCCCTCCTGCGCCATCTGGAACACCTCGGCGTGCCGCGTCGGGAGCTGGTGCAACCAGCCCCGCAGCGTCTCCTGCGCCTCCCACACGTCGGCGATGTTCGAGCGCGGTACCGGCGGCAGGTCCTCCGGGGCCATCGCGGCCTCCCGCTGACACCGCTGGCGGTCCTTCATGATCTTGAATCGGGCGGTTACCACGATCCAGCCGATCGGCCGGTCGTGGGCTCGCAGCTCGGACCACTTGACCCGCCCGTGCAGGTACGCCTCGTTGAGCGCGTCCTCGACCACCTCGCGGTCCCGGCACGCCGACCTGAGGATCCGCTCCACCTGGTGGTAGGAGGCCTCGGCGAACACGGCGAACTCCTGGTCGTGCGCGGCCTTCACGCGAGCGGCCTCAGCCTTCCGCGCCGTCTCGCGGTCGGCCTGGTCCGTCGTCAGGGCGGCGGTGCCCTCGAACTCCATCACGCCGCCTCCTCGACGGCCTCGGCCTTCGCCGCGCTGCGGCCACCCAACTCCACCTCGCGGTGCCCGTCGCGGTCGCGCTCCACGATCCGCACCATGTCGTGGTCGGCCTCCGCGAGCCTGATCAACCAGGTGACCCGGGCTGTGGTACGTGTCGTCGCCTCGCGTTCCTCCTGTATGCGTGCTCGGTACGCGACCCACGCGCGCACCAGTCCGGCCACCGCCCCCGCGACGGCCACAGCCACGGCCATCACCTGATAGCCGGTGAGCGGTTCCGCCAGCGCTTCGTTCATCGTTCCCCTGCCCCCTTCGGTCGCCAATTACTATCCGTGGCGGGCAGCGGATGTAGACGCCTTCGCGTCCACAATGTTCTGGAAGATCGATGATCAAGGCTGCTGGCAGCACATACAGCACAAAGTCATCTCGCCGAAACGCTGCGCGAAGTGGTCATGACAATCCCATGGGGGCAATTTGCGCGTGGTCCTCCGTCACTCTCGGCTACCGATCAACCACCACGGCCCGTCCCGCGCGCCCGATCCAGCACCTCTTCGACGGTGAGCGGACTGCGCGGGTGGTGGCTGAGCGACAGCGGCGTCCGGATCTTCCGCGGCGCCGCGCCCTCGGCCGCGAGATAGAACTCGCCCACGGTCAGGCGGGAGATGTCCGGCACGTCGCCGCCCTTGGCCCGGGCCATCTCGCGCGCCGCCTCGATCTGGATCGGGCTGTTCATCAGGCCGTACAACTGCGTCGCCGCGTTGCCGGGAATGCGGTTGTGCAGCCCTTTCGGCGCCTGCGTCGCGAAGATCAGCCCGAGCCCGTACTTCCGGGCCTGGGCGGCCAGCGCCAGCGTGCTCTGGGTACAGGCGGTCATCGCCCCGGACGGGGCGAACGTCTGCGCCTCGTCCATGATGAGCAGCCCCAGCAGCGGCCGGTCGCCGGCCGGGTGCTTCTTGATCCAGGCGAAGAGCGCCATCTGGAGCTGGTTGACGAAACTCTGCCGGACGTCGTCGGACGGCAGGCCCACCAGGCTGACGACCGACACCCGGGCCCGCTTGCCGGGGGCGGGGGTGAGCAGCACGCCGGGATCCATCGGCGTGCCCTCGCCCCCGAAGAGCGGGTCGTTCACCATGGCGGCGGTCAACGTCTGGGCCAGGCTCAGACCGATCTTGTCGGCGTCCTCCAGGTCGATGATCCCGTCCGGCAGGTCGGCCAGCGTGTCGACGAGGCCCTTCAGCCGGGAGCCGCCGCGCCGGCCGTAGTGCTCGACGGCCTTGCGCAGCACCGCCAGTCCCAGGTGCGCCCGGGTGGCGCGGCCGGTGACCAGGGCGCGTGGCGCGAGCGCCGCGACGGCCGCCTCGACCGCCTCGCCGAACTCGTCCGGATCGTCGCGCACGCTGGTGAAGTCGGGCAGCGGCTGGAAGCTCAGCGGGCGGCCCGAGCTGCGGCGCGGTGTCCAGACCAGCACGTCGGTGTGGGCCAGGTAGTCCGCCGCCCGGGCCGCGTCGCCCGGCCGCCACTGCGGGGGCGGCTCGGGCCACGCCTCGCCGAGCCGGGCCAGGTCGTTGTTGGGGTCGAGCACGATGGCGGAGACACCGGCGAGGGCGCACTCCTCGACGATGCGGCGGATGAGCACCGTCTTGCCCGAACCCGAGCCGGCGAAGATCGTGGCGTGTTTCCGGAGCGCTTCGAGGGCCAGCGGGACCGGGGCGTCGTCGTCGTACCCGTGGCCGACGACGAACGCCGGCTCGGGCGCTGCCGTGGGCTCGGGCGCGGACATCGACGGCCCGATCGTCGCCTGGGCGGGTTCCGGTGGCGGTCCGGCCGCCGCCGTCCAGCCGTCGGCGTCCACCAGCGCGTGCCGCAGGAACGTCAGCTCCCGGCTCGGCCGCCGTTCGGCCAGCCAGCCCCGCAGGTCCATGGTGGTCTCGGCGAGCATCACCCGCAGCGCCGAGAGGATCCGCAGGTCCTCGTCGTCCAGGCCGATGGTCCGACCGCCCGCCGCGTGGCACGCGTCGACCGCCTTCCGGGTGGCCGCGCTGGTCGACCACCCGCGGTTGCGCAGCAGGAACAGCTTGCGTTTCGCCAGGCCGGTGTCGAGGGCCGACGCCACGCACGCCTTACGGAGCCGGGCCAGCGCGGCGTTGCCGTGGTGGTCGTCGCTGATCGCCCGGAAACACCAGTGCACCTGGTCCTCGGTGTAGTCGTCCAGCGTCAGGCGCAGCCGGGCGTGCAGCGGCGGGTCCGTACTCGGCGGCGGATCGACGCTGAACGCCGCCCCGGCGTCACCGCGCTCCAGGATCCAGGCGGTGAGCCCGGCGGTCAGCAGTGCCGGCATCGCCCGGTCCTCCGACGTCCGCTCGCGCGGTGCGACGAGATCGGCGGCCGCCCGCAGCTCGGCGAAGCGGGTGTCGTAACGGGCCATCTCCTCGGTGGTGGCGGTCGCCGGATCGGGCCCGGGTACCCGGGGTTGCGTGGCGGACGGCTCGCCGAGGGCGGTCATCTCCCGGACCTCGTCGTCGGCGAGACAGGCCCGGATGTGCCCGTCGATCTCGATCAACAACTGGCGCGGGGTGAACGACCCGGCGTCGGCGAAGGCGCGCGGGGACACCGGCCACGAGGGGTACGGCGGGACGAACCCGACCCCCTGGTAGCGCAGCGTGAACCGCTTCTCGATGATCGCCCGGGCCAGGTCGGCGTCGTCGATGCGCCGCAGCATCGGCGTCTCCCGGAACCGGTCCGCAACCGTGTCGGCGGCGGTGGACCGGATGATGGTCCACGAGTTCGGGATGCAGGCGAGCACGGTCAGCGTGCGCCGCGTCGTCTGGCGCAGCGACATCAGGCCGTCCGCCATCCGGGCCAGCGTCAGTGCCTGCTCCGGGCTCATCGCGGCGGCGCCCACCAGCGCCGGGTCGCTCTGGATCGCCAACTGGGCGATCAGCGTGTCGATCTGGTCGATCGCGACGACGGACGGGCCGGTGAGCGCCAGCAGCCAGGACAGGTCCTGCACGATCTGCTGGGCCGGGCGCGGCACCCGGCGCATTCCCCAGGCCGCGCGTTCGCCGGGCGCCATCTCCTCGCCGGAGAGGAAGTAGTTCTCCGCGACGTCGCGGTGGGTGATGTCCTCGGAGGCGCTCAACGCGAGCGCCCGCGCCGTCTCCTGGCAGGTCCGGGCCGCGTGCCGGTCGAAGTCGCCCAGCCCGTCCAGGAACGCGTCGAGTGCGGCCCGGGTGAGTTCGGTGTCGCCCATCACGGCCCGACGAGCCGTCCGGGGCGCGCCCACCAACGCCGACAGCCGCCGCAGCAGCAGCTTGAGCTGCGTCTCCGGGCTGCCGGGCACCGGCCGGGCCAGGCCGTCCAGCATCGCGGCGAGCACACCGTCCCAGAAACCCTCGGCGTCGAGCAGGCCGACCAGGAAGAAGTAGCCACCTCGCTGCTGCACCTGCTCGCGGATCACCCCCAGCAGGTGGGTCTTGCCGGACCCGCGCTGGCCCCGTACGACCAGACCGAGCGGGCTGCCGTGCGGGTTCGACGCGGCCTCGTCCACCCCGGCGAGCACGTCCCGGACGACCGGGACGTGCAGGCCGTCGACGTGGAACGGCAACGGTCGCCACACGTCGTCGGGCACCGGCGCCCAGTCGAACCGCAGGGCCGCCAGCGCGGACCGCTCCGCCTCGTCCATCACACGCCGATCGCCAGCAGGTGGTTCTCCTGCCCGCCGAGGCGCAGCGCCGCCGCGAGGTCCGCCTCGGTGAGCGTCTTCTGGTTCGACTCCGGCGCGATGGTCACGCCGTCGGTCCGGCTGAGCCGGCGCAACGCCTCGTCCACCTCGTCGCGCGGCACGTCGGCGAAGAACGGGCGCAGCCGCCGCAGGCTCACCCAGGCCCCCGGCTCGTCGGCGAGCGCCCGGTAGGCGCTGACGACACGCGCCTCCATCGACCCGGCCGACCCGGCCGCCGGAGCGGTGGCCGGGGCGCGCACGTCGGTCAGGGCGAACAACTCGGCCAGCGTGGCGCAGCCGCTGCGTGCCAGGACGCGTTCGCGCAGGTTGGTCTGGAGGGCGGCCAGCGCGGCACCGAGCGCGGACGCGCCGCGCAGCGTGAAGTCGAGGTCGGTCTGCATGCGTACCCAGCCCTTGTCGTCGAGCTGGAGGGCGTACGTCGACCCGCTCCGGCGGCTGGCGACGTACTGGAGGCGGGTGAGCTTGTCCCGCTGCGGCTTGCGTACGTCCAGGTGGTAGCGGTCACGGAGTTCGGTGTTCAACACCTCCCGCGCCTCGGCCATGAGCACGACGAGGATCGCGCTCTCGGATGCCGTCAGGTCATCGCCGGCCATGATGCCGTCCTTCCGCCATGTCCCGGCGACGGGCCCGCAGATACGTACCGATCTGCTGGACCACGGCGCCGACGTCGTGGATCACCCGGGCGTTGGTGAAGCGCAGGACCGCGTAGCCGTCCAGTTGAAGCTGGACGTCGCGCTGCCGGTCGGCCTCGTAGTGGACCGGACGGCAGTGCTCCGGCCCGTCGATCTCCACCACGCACCGTTCGTCCGGCCACAGTAGATCGAGTCGCACCGGCGGGGCCAAGCCGTGGGACTGGTAGCTCTGGTTCCACCGTCGCCCGGCGGCCCAGCTCTCGACGGCGAGTGCCGCCTCCAGCCGCTTCTCGACGTCACTGCCCGGGTGCGGCCTCCCCACCACCGTCTCGGTCCAGGCGGGTAGGGCGGGCGGCGGCGCGACGCGGAACTCCGGCAGTCCTTCCCCGCCCACCCCCACCAGCCAGACCGCCGGGCCGCCGTGCTGCACGAGCCAGGCGGCCCCGGCCGCGATCACCCCGCCGTCCCCGGCGGGTGGGGCGACGAGCAGCACCACCCGCCGCCGCCCGAACGCGCCGGCGACGAGGCGGGCCAGCGCCACTGCCCGGGTACGCGTCGGAAGCGGCGCGGGGGTGGCCCGCCGCCGACCGGTCACCGCGAAGACGGCCAGGTCCGGCAGGAACGAGCCGGGGAACCGCTCGCGGCGGGCGCGCGCGGTGGCCGCGACCCGGACCGCCGCGAGCCCGGCCGTGTCCGGGCGGATTCCGTCCGCGATCTCCGGCAGCCAGGCCGGCAGCAGCTCGACGGCGACCTGTTCGAGCCGGTCCAGGGCGGCGTGCACGGCGTCCGCCGGCGTCGCGGGTCGGGCGGCCGGGCGGTGCACCACGGCGGCGAGGTCCGGGTGGTCGCGGGCGATCAGCATGGCCAGCGCGTCGATGTCCGCGTCGGGCAGGGCGACGACGCGATCGGACGGGACGTCGGCGAGGCTCCGGTTCGACAGCAGCGCGAACCCCTCCCCACCGTCGACCGAGACGTCCCGGGTCAGGGTACGAATCAGCTTCGGGCCACGCCAGGCTGTCGCGCTGACCGCAAACCGACAGTGCCCCGGACTTCACTGGTCCGGGGCGCTGTCCTTCACGAACACACCGGCACCCGGCAGCGACTCCGTGAGACCTTGCATCTTGAGCATCAGGTACACACGGTCGGCGACGAAGCTCGACACCTCGTACTGCTCGCAGAGTTCGGCCCGGCTCGGCAGACGCGAGCCGGGTGGGAACTCCCCGGACCTGATGCGGTTCGCCAGGTCGTCGGCTACCTGCTGGTAGCGGTACTGCGGTGGCACTGGTGGTTCTCCTCCGGTCGGCACCCCTACTCAATCACCCATGGGGAGTCCTTGACTACCAATGGCTATCCATGGCAGGTTTCGGGTAGCGCTCCTCCGGTCGGCAACTGGCGGAGTGTCCGGATAGCGGTCCGGGCACGCGACGTATGACTCCGTGCCCGGACCTGCCTGTCTATGGAGGCTGCCATGGTCGAGAGGGAGGCGCCCCGGTCAGAGTGGGTGCCGGAGCTGGCGAAGCGAATCATCCGATGGCACTGGATCGTGGGCGACTGCGCCCGATGCCAGGATCGGCACGATGAATGCCCGTCCCTGCGGTGGGCGCGGGACCGGATCAAGGCTAGGCGACTGGCCGGCAACGCACCGGCTCGCTTTGACTCGCGTGGAGAGAGCGGAAGTGCGGCCGGACCGAGCAAGAATGCGCGTGCACGGCGGTCGACGGACCGGCGGTGACCACCACACGGTCACCGGCCCGGCCGGAGACGATCTCCGGGCCGGGCCGATCCCCCGTCGGTCAGCCCAGCGCGGCGGCGAACGACCCCGCCTCGTACGAGCCACCCGACTGGTGCGCGATCACCGCGAACCGGTTCGCCGCGTTGATCAGCCCGACCTGGCAGATCAGCGCCGCGACCTGGTCGTCGTCGAAGTGCTTGCGCACCTGCGCCCAGGTCTCGTCGGACACCCCGTGGTGGGCGTCGGCGAGCCGGGTGCCCTCCTCGGCGAACGCCAGCGCGGCGCGCTCCGCCTCGGTGAAGACGGTCGACTCACGCCAGGCGGCGACCAGGTGCAGCCGGACCGCGCTCTCGCCGGCGGCGGTGGCCTCCTTGGTGTGCATGTCGATGCACCAGCCGCACCCGTTGATCTGGCTGGCCCGCAGCGACACCAGTTCCTGGACGGAGTACGGCAGCGACGACTGCTGGATCACCAGGCCCGCGTTGGCGAACCGCTTGAAGAACGTGGCGGCGACCGGGTTCTCGAACAGGTTGATCCGGGTTTCCATGGTGGCGTCCTCTCCGATGGCATTCGGTCGCACACGAGATGCCGGCGGTGGGGCCGGCGTGACATCACGCCCGGGTGACCCCCGCCACAGCGGCGACGTGTCACACCGGGCCGGCGACCGGCGTCTGGTGGGGAACGCCGTCGAGCAGCGGAGGAGCCAGCCATGACGGACCGGGCCACCGAGGACTTCGTCGCCCACCGGAACCTGCTCTTCACGGTCGCGTACGAGATGCTCGGCTCGGCGGCCGACGCCGAGGACGTGCTCCAGGAGACCTGGCTGCGGTGGGCCGGCGTCGACCTTGACGAGATCCGGGACCGGCGGGCCTACCTGGTGCGGATCACCACCCGCCAGGCGCTGTCCCGGCTCCGCGCGCTCGGCCGGCGCAAGGAGTCGTACGTCGGGTCGTGGCTGCCCGAGCCGCTGCTCACCACGCCCGACGTGGCCGACGACGTGACGCTGGCCGACAGCGTCTCGATGGCGATGCTGCTGGTGCTGGAGACGCTCGCGCCGACCGAGCGGGCCGTGTTCGTGCTGCGTGAGGTGTTCGACGTCGGGTACGACGAGATCGCCGCGACGGTCGAGCGGAGCCCGGCCGCGGTGCGGCAGATCGCGCACCGGGCGCGCGCCCACGTGGCGGCGCGTCGGCCCCGGCGTACCGTCTCACCGGCCGAGACCCGGGACGCGCTCGACGCGTTCCGGCGGGCGGTCGAGACCGGTGACCTGCGGTCGTTGCTCGCCGTGCTCGCCGAGGACGTCGTGCTGGTCGGCGACGGCGGTGGGATCAAGCAGGCGATTCCACGCCCGGTCGGCGGCGCCGACAAGGTGGCCCGCCTGCTGGCCGGCGGCTGGGGCCGCGTCGCCGACGTGGCGTCGATGGCGCCGGCGCAGGTCAACGGGTACCCGGCGCTGGTCGTGCGGTTCGACGGTGAGCTGGACACGGTGGTCGCGGTACGCCTCGACGACGGCCGGATCACCGCGCTCTACGCGGTGCGCAACCCGGAGAAGCTGTCCCGGATGACCCGGGAGACGACGCTGAGCCGACGTGCGACGATGCCGGGATGAGCAGCGACGCCCCGCCCGACGTCAACGCCCTCGCCATCAACGTGGCCGTCCCGGACGCGTTGCGCTGGACCGACACCCGGCGCGGCGAGGAGTTCACGCTGACCACGCTCAACATCCGGCTGCTGCCGGACGGCCGGCTCGCCGCGAAGGCGTACGGCCGGCCCACGGCGGGTGGGCGCGGCGCGTACGTGTCGTTCCGGGTGCCGGACCGGCCGGAGCTGGCCGCGCTGGTGGCCGCGGCGGCCGACCGGGCGGCCGCGCTCTGGGCCGCCCACCGCGGCCTCGACTGACGTCCGTCACGCCGGGCGGTTCCGCTCCGCCCAGCGCACCACGCCCGGCGTCACCACCCCGGCCACCAGGAACACGCCGCCGAGCAGCAGCCAGCCGGGCGCGCCCCAGGTGATGCAGAACAACGCCAGCACGGTCGGCGCCACCACGTTCGCCAGGCCGGCGCCGAACCCGAACAGGCCCATGTACTGCCCCTGCGCGTGCGCCGGGGCCAGGCTGAACCGCAACTCCATGGAACCGGCGGTGTGCCACAGCTCGCCGACGGTGTGCACGAAGACGCCGAGCCCGATGCCGGCGACGGCGAGCCAGGCGGGCAGCGTGGCGGTCGCGGCGACGACCGCCATCCCGGCGAGGAAGGCGACACCGGCCCGGCGTACGGCCCGACCGGCCGCGTCGCTGCTGTCCACGCCCCGGCTCGCCCGGACCTGGAGCAGCACCACCAGCGCGGTGTTGACCAGGGCGGTCGCGCCGACCAGCCAGCGGGGCGCGTCGGTGTGCCCGACGATCCACAGCGGCAGCGCGAACAGCAGCACCTGGTGGTGGATCGACATGACGCCGTCGAGCACGGTGACGGCCACGTATCCCCGGTCGCGCATGACCGCCCAGCGGCCGGTGCGGGGCGGCGCGGGCACCGGCGGCAGCGGCGGCAGGGCCGCGACCACGGCCGCCGCGGCGACGAAGCTGAGCGCGTTCGTCAGCACCAGCGCCAGGTAGGCCGGGCGGCTGTCGAACTGCACGGCGAACCCGGTCGCGATCGCCGCGCAACTGCCGGCCAGATTGGCGACCGAACGCAGATATGCGCGAAATCGCGCCAGGTCGGCGCCGCCGATTCCGCGGACGAGTGGGCCCCGCGCCGCGCCTCCGGCGGACCGGGCCAGTTCGCTCACGCAGAGCGCCACGAGGACGAGCCAGAAATTGCGGACCACCAGCAGCGCGCCCATCGCCGCGCCCTGGACCAGCAGCATTCCGAGATAGACCTCCCGCGGCCCGCGCCGGTCGGCGAGGTGCCCCACCGGTACGCCGGCGAGCAGGCCGGCACCGGCCGCGACGCCCATCCCGAGGCCGACCTGGGCCAGCGGCATACCGACCACGCGGGTGAAGAAGAGCGCGGCGGTGACCATGAAGACGCCACTGCCGATCATGTTGACGAACGTCGCCAGCGCGAGAATGCGTTGTGGTCGCGTTTCCGGAACGAGTCCCCGCCGGACCAGCGGCGGAATTCGTTTTTCGATCGTGGGCACAGTGGACACCGGTGACCTCCCCGTCAGATCAGCTCGGCGAATCTAACGGGGATTTCCCACCGGTTTCATCGGTTCGTCGACCGATACCGCAGACGCCCGATGCTTGCTAACTTGGATAGCGTCGGGAGGTCAGCGACGCACCCCCACCCCGCCGTAACCGTGCGACACCGCCGCTCGCGGCTCGCCGTCCGGCCGCCAGTCGGCCAGCCGGACCAGACCGGGCTCGACCAGGTCGTACCCGTCGAGGAATCGGGCCACGTCGGCGTGGGTGCGGGGCACCAGCGGCGCGCTGCTGCGCCGGTAGACCTCGGTGCCCGCCCGCGCGGGCAACGGCGGGGCGCCGTCCATCGTCAGGTGGGAGAGCGCGAGCAGACTGCCGGGGGCGGTGGCGTCGCGCAGCCGGGCCACGGCCGCCCACGGGTCGTCCGCGTCGGGCACGAAGTGCAGCACCGCGACCAGCAGCAGCGCCACCGGCTCGGTGAGGTCGAGCGTCGCGCGCAGCGTCGGGTCGGCCAGCAGCTCGTCGGGCCGCCGCAGGTCACCGCGGACCACCACGGTGCGGCCGCCGTCGGTGGGCAGCAACCGCCGGGCGTACGCGACGGCCACCTCGTCGGTGTCCACGTAGACCACCCGGGCGTCCGGGTTCACCGCGCGGACCACCTCGTGCACGTTGCCCTGGGTGGGCAGCCCGGCGCCGACGTCGAGGAACTGGCGTACGCCCCGCTCGGCCGCCCAGCGCACCGCCCGGCGCAGGAACGCGCGGTTGGTCTGGGCCGCCACGCCGGTGTCCGGGAAGATCTTCAGGATCTCCTCCGCGGCGGCCCGGTCGACCGCGAAGTTGTGGCAACCGCCCAGGTAGTAGTCGTACATCCGGGCGACGTTGGGTCGCGTTTCAGCAGCCGTCACGCCCTGATGTGTAGCACCCTGGGCGACGAACCGCTGACCCGTTGTTCCCAGGAGGCACCGATGACCGATCGACGGCAGACCGTGGAGGTCGACCCGGCGCTGTTCCGCGCCGTCTACGACTCGCCCGCCTCGCTGCCGGGGCGGCACCGGTGGACCACCCCGGAGGCGGACGTACGTCGGCTGGAGCGGCTGCTGAACATCCCGGCGCACAGCATCGGGGCGCCGCTGTGGGTCAGCGGCGACGAGCCGGACTGTCCGAAGTGCGGACGCCGGGTGACCTGGTACGACATCGTCTCGTCCGCGCTGCACGGGGTGCACGACACGGCGATGATCGCCCGGGTGGTGCTCGGCGAGCGGAAGTACGTCAACACCGAGGTGCCGGACGCGGTGCCCGGCGTCCACTGTGCCGACTGCCGCACCCCGATCACCGGGCTGCGCAGCTTCAAGTGCCACAACTGGGCGTACGCGTTCGAGGCGCTGGAGAAGATCGTCGAGCGGATGTCCGGCGTGCCGGCCCAGCAGCCGTGACGGGTGTGGGTGTTAAGCGGGGGCCCCTCCTCTACCGAATGCGTTAAGCGGGGGCCCCTCCTTACCTGCGGGCTGGGGTGGCCGCACAACCGTCTCAGGTGGTGAGCAGCAGCGTGGCGGCGGTGCCGAGGATGAGGAACGGTCCGAACGGCAGGTGGCTGCGCCAGCGGACCCGTCGCGCGGCGAGCAGCACCAGCCCGGCCAGCGCGGCCAGGGTCACCGCGAGCACCAGCCCGGCCACCAGCACCGGCCAGCCGTACCAGCCGAGCAACGCGCCCGCGCCCAGGGCCAGCTTGGCGTCGCCGAGGCCGAAGCCGCGCGCGCCGAACAGCACGGTGGTGGCCGCGAAGCCGGCGCCGAGCGCCAGGCCCGCCGCGACGGCCCGCACCCAGGGCGTCGGGCCGGGCCCGGCCAGCGCGGTCGCCCCGAGCAGCAGCGCGGTGCCGCCGGCGGCGGGCCAGGTCAGCCGGTCGGGCAGCCGGTGCGCCGCGGCGTCCACCAGCGCCATCGGCACCGCCCAGGCGAGCCACCAGGCCAGCGCCAGACGCGCGCCGGGCAGCCCGCCGGCCAACGCCAGCACCGCGACGGCGACCGCGAGCGCCGCCTCCGCCACCGCCGGTGGCGCGCCGACCCGCGCCCGGCAGCCCGCGCAGCGGGCCGCCGGCCCGAGCGCGGGCAGCGGCCGGTCCAGCCCGATCGGCGTGCCGCAGGCGTCGCACGCCGTCCGGTCCGGGCGATCCGGCGGTACGGCGTAGCGCGCCACCGCCAGCCGGACCGGCGGCACGACCGCGAGGGTGGCCAGCAGCCGGACGAGCGGGCGGCGGGTGACGGCCGGCCGGTCGGGGTGGCGGACCCGTTCGGTGGTCATGCCGGCTCCCCCGTCCGGTCGCCGGCGGTTCCACTACGGAGCACGCAGAGTGACGTCGGCGTGCTCGGTGTGTCGCGCATGGCGCGGAAAGCGGCGTCCGGCGGGGACCCGGCGCGGGGGGTACCGGCGTCACGTGCCGGGACCTGTCGACCGGTGGGACGGATCGGACGAGCGGGGTGCACACCACCCATACCGGCGGCGCGGCGACCGGCCGGCGGGGGCGGCGGGACGGGTGCGGGTGCGCGCACTCCGACCACCGGGAAGGCCGTGGACGACCCGCTCGTCACCGCCCGGAACGCCACCGGCCGCCACCACCCATCTTCACTCACCGTGTTCACGTGAATTGCCTCTGTTGCATCGGCGGACGTCAGCCTATGCTCGCCCCTTGGGTACGACGCAACCCCCGCTCAATGGCGTCGGAGGCGGACCGGAGACATCACTTCCACATTTGACGAAGATCAGCACAGGTAAATGCACACGGTGGCGGTCGAGGTCCGGTCCGACAGATCCGGGCGCACTTCCGCATGCCCGGAGCGCTCCGCGCGACCGCACCGGGCCGGCACCGAGGAGGGCTCGGCGTTGCGCACATGGCAATCCCACCGATGGGAAAGTTGCCTGATCGGCCTGGTGCTGGCGGTCGGCCTCGCCGGCTGCGGCACTGGTCCCGAGGCGACCACCGGCCCGCTGACCGGCCGCGCCGCCGCGCCCGCCGCCCATTCCACCGCCGAGGAGAAGGCGGCCGAAAAAGCGGCACTCACCGCCTATTCCGGCTATCTCGCCGCGTCCCGGACGGCGAGCGCCCGCAGCGATCCCCGCCATCCCGCACTCGACCGATTTCTGGCCGACCCGCTGCTGACCCAGGTGCGGCTGGCAATTCGTGACGCGAAGGAGCACGGCGCGATGCGTACCGGAAAACTGGTTTCCACCCCCACTGTGGTCTCGGTCGACCTGGTCGCCGAAACGCCCACCGTCGAGATCCAGGACTGCCTGGACGCGACCGACTACCGGCTGGTCTACGCCAAGGACCGCAAGGCCGTGCCCGGTGCCCGGGGCGGACGGTATCTCGCCACCGCGACCGCGGCCCGCTACCCGGACGGCCGGTGGCTGATCAACTCCGGCGCCGCGCACCAGGACCAGCCGTGCTGACCTGGGGAGGAGGGAGCGTCCCGGCCCACCGGGCCGGGACGCCCCGCCGCCGGTGGTTCGTCGCCGGCCTGGCCGTGCTGCTGACGCTGACCGGCACGCCCGCGCGGGCCGCCGACACCGGCGGCTCCTGCCCGCCCGACCAGACCAACTGCGACGTCTGGGACGACGACCCGGGCGTCCCGGGCGGCGGCGGCGGGCCGGGCGGCGGCGATGACGGCGGCGGAGGCGGCAACGGGGGCGGCACCGCGAAGTGCCAGTGGAACGGCCAGGTCGTCAAGTGCTACGACGACGTGATGGGCTGGTTCAACAACAGCGACGGCTGCTACTACAAGCTGACCGAGCCCCAACTCCCCGCGCCCGACGGCAAGCAGTGGTACACGGCCAGTTGCGTCGGCGGCGCCACCGGCCAGCAGGGAAACGTGCTGCTCGACGCGCCGCCGGGCGGCTTCGGCACCCCGCCCGACCCGGAGGAACTGGCCCGTCGCGCGCTGGCCTCGATCTCGCTGCTGCCGCCCCGGGCGGCCGTCGCGCCCCGGCGCAGCAAGGGGCCGGGGCTGGTCGGGCTGCCGGTCTGGATGTGGGCCAGCCCCGGCGCCTCCTACTTCGGACCGCTGAGCGCCTCCGCGTCGGAGCGGGGCCTCACCGTCTCGATCACCGCGAAGGTGGGCCGGATCGTCTGGCACATGGGCGACGGCCTCGACGTCGAGTGCCACGGGCCGGGGACGCCCTACAGCTCCAGCGGGTCGCACGCCGGCGCCCCGTCACCCGACTGCGGCCTGCCCAACGGCTACCCCAAGGCCGGCACCTACCGGGTCTACGCCACCACGTTCTGGACCGTCGAGTGGTCGTCCAGCGGCGGGGAGAGCGGCCAGATCGACCAGAGCCGGGTCAGCGGCGTCGTCCCGGTGCAGATCAACGAACTCCAGGTGGTGACCCGATGAGTGTGGTGGCAGCCCGGAACGGGACCCCGGTCGAGGCGCCCGTGGCGCCGCCCAAGGTGGTCCGGCAGCGGCGCATCCGGCCCGGCCTGCTCGGCCTGGCGATCCTGCTGATCGCGTTGGGCGGGCTGGGCGCGGCGTTCGCGGTCACCTCGGTCCGGTCCACCGGCAGCTACCTGGCGGTCGCCCGGCCGGTCGAGGTGGGCCAGCAGATCACCGCCGACGACCTGGTGCCGGTCCGCGTCTCCGGCGGGCGCGAACTGCGGCCGGTGCCGGCCGACCGGCTGAAGGAGCTGCTCGGCCTGCGCGCCGCGGTCCGGCTCACCCCGGGCACGCTGCTCACCCCGGCCCAGCTCACCGACGCGCCGCTGCTCGGCCCCGGCCAGCAGCAGATCGCGCTGGGGCTGGCGTCCGACCAGGTGCCCGCCCGCGAACTGCACCCCGGCGACAAGGTGCTGCTGGTCAGCACGCCGAGCGCCGGCACCAGCGGCTCCGACGCGGCCCGTGGCGGCGGCACCCGGTTCGCGGCCACCGTGATCGACAGCGCCACGCCGGAGAGCGGCGACGTGGTGGTCTACCTGGCGCTTGCCGTCCGGGACGTGCCGGCGGTGGTGGTGCTGGCCGCCGACGACCGGATCGCGCTCGTGCTCACCGAGGCGGCCTGATGGCGATCATCGCCCTGGTCTCGGCGAAGGGTTCGCCCGGCGTCACCACCACCGCGCTGGCCGCCGCGTTGAGCTGGCACCGCCGGCTCGTGCTGGCCGAGTGCGACCCGTCGGGCGGCTCCATCCTCGCCGGCTACCTGGGCGGCGCGCTCGACGGCCCGCGCGGCATCGGCGAGCTGGCCGTCGGTGAGCTGCGCGACGGCAGCCTGGAGAGCACGTTCTGGTCCCAGCTGGTCGACCTGGACGCGCCCCACCGCGAGCGGCTGCTGCTGCCCGGCGTGGTCGACCCGGCGCAGGCCGGCAGCGTGATCCCGCTCTGGCAGCGGTTCGCCGACTACTTCAGCGGGCTGGAACGGGGCGTGCCCCCGTACGACGTGCTGGTCGACTGCGGTCGGCTGGCGGTCGGCGGTCCACCCTGGCCGCTGCTGCGGGCCGCCGCGGTGGTGCTGCTGGTCACCCGCGCGCACCTGCCCGACCTCTCCGCCACCCGGGCCACGGTCCGGGCGATCGAACGGGACCTCACCGAGCACCGCGTCCCCCCGGGCAACCTGCGCCTGCTGGTGGTCGGCGACGGGCACGGCACCAGCGAGATCAGCAAGGCGCTGCGGCTGCCGGTGATCGCCCGGCTGCCGCACGACCCGCGTACCGCCGAGGTGCTCGGCCGCGGCGGCACCGTACGCGCCAACCGGCCGCTCATGCGCGCGGCCGGCGCGTTGGAGGTGCCGGTCCGGGCGCTGCTGGACCGACGCCGGGCCCGCCTGTCCTGGCCCGGCGTGACCGCCACGCCAGCGGTGAGCGCGCCGGGGGTGCCCGGTGCGGTTTGAGCCGGTCTCGCACGACCCGCGCGGGCAGCAACCCGGCGTCGTCTCCACGGTCCCGCCGCTGGCCCCGCCGAACGGACGGCACCACGTGGCCGGCCCGGCGCTCCCCGCCCCGCCGCCGGTGGCGCCGCCCCGGCCCCGGGTCGACTTCGCGGTCGTCCGCGAGCTGCGCCGGGAACTGAGCGAGCGACTCACCCACTGGCAGCGTGGGCGGGAGTTCGACGCCGACGCCGAGGAGGTCGAACGGGCCCGGCTGGCCGTCGCGGTGGTCTCCGCGTACGCCGACTCGGTGCGCCGGGCCGGCACGCCGATGCCCGCCGACGCGGAACGGATGCTGCTCGACCAGGTGACCGCCGAACTGGTCGGGCTGGGCCGGCTCCAGACGCTGCTGGTCGACGACACCATCGAGGAGGTGCACATCCTCGGCTGCGACCAGGTGCGCATCACCCGGCACGGTGGCGGCGTCGACTGGTCCGAGCCGATCGCCGAGACGGACGACGAGCTGGTGGAGATCCTCCAGGCGGCGGCCCGTCGGGCCGGCGCCACCGAGCGGTCGCTCTCCACCTCCAAGCCCACGCTCGACCTGCAACTGCCCGACGGCAGCCGGCTCGCCGCGGTCTTCCTGGTCAGCCACCGCCCGTACGCGGTGATCCGCAAGCACAACACGCTGGACGTGAGCCTGGAGGACATCGCCGGCGGCCGGCCCGACCTTGACGAGATGATCGACCCGCTGCTGCGCGACTTCCTCCGCGCGTCCATGCGGGCCGGGCTGAACATCATGGTCGCCGGGCTGGCCGGGGCCGGCAAGACCACTGTCATCCGGGCGCTGATGGACGACATCCCGGCCGACGAGCCGTACGTGCTGCTGGAGGAGAGCCGGGAGCTGCTGCCGGCCCGACGCGGGCACAAGCACCGGGCGGTGATGAGCTTCGAGTCCCGGGAGGGGCACGGCGAACGCGGCGCGGACGGGCGACCGGCCGGTGAGGTCAGCATCGCCGACCTGATCCCGGTGTCGCTGCGGATGGGCGTGCTGCGGATCATCGTCGGCGAGGTGCGGTCCCGGGAGATCGTGCCGATGCTCCAGGCGATGACCACCAGCCGCGGGTCGATGTGCACCATCCACGCCCGTACCCCGGCCGGGGTGAGCGAACGGATCATCGAGCTGGCGCTCTCCCACGGCCGGGAGATGACTGTCGACCAGGCGCGCCGGATGGCCGGCAACGCGCTCGACCTGATCGTCTACGTCACGGTGGAGGACGAGACCGCGATCGGTGGCCGCAAGCACCGCTTCGTCTCGCACGTCGAGGAGGTCATCGGCGTCGGCGAGGGCAACCGGATCACCACCACCACGGTCTTCGGTCCGGGGCCGGACGGCCGGGCGGTCCCCCGCCACCTGCCGGAGCGGATCCGCGACCAACTGCTGCGCGTCGGCTACGACGCCCGGCTGCTCACCCGGTTCGTCGAGGCCGGCGTCGGCGCCTGGCGGCGACCCCGGCACACCCGCCTCGGGCGGCGGCCGAACGGGGGTCCGGCATGACGCAGATCGAGCTGATCGCGCTGGTCTCCGGCGCGGCCTGCGTGGCCGGGCTGGTGCTGACCGTGGTCGCGCTGGTCGGCACCCGCCGGCCGCCGGGATCGACGCCGGGCGGCGCCGGGCCGGGCCTGAGCCGGCTCTGGACCGGCGCCGGCGCCAGCCACGCCGACCAGCGGCGTCACCAACTGCTGCTCGGGGGCGCGGTGGTGGCCGGCGCGCTGGCGTTCCTGCTCACCGGCCTGCCGGTGGTGGGCCTGCTGGTGGCGCTCGCGGTGCCCGGGGTGCCGTGGTTGTTCGCGGTCGGCCGGGCCGAGCAGCGGGCCATCGCCCGGGTCGAGGCGGTCGGCGAGTGGACCCGCCGTCTGAAGGACATCTCGGCCACCGGGCAGGGGCTCCAGCAGGCCATCGTCGGCACCATCACCACCGCGCCGGAGGAGATCCAGGAGGAGGTACGCACGCTGGCCGCCCGCCTCCAGGCCGGCTGGTCGGCGAAGTCCGCGCTGCTCGCCTTCGCCGACGAGATCGCCGACCCGGTGGCCGACCAGGTGGTGGCCGCGCTGATCCTGCACCTCACCGATCGGGGCGAGCGCCTCGGCGACGTGCTCCGCTCGATCGCCGGCGCCGCCTCCGCCGAGGTGGCCACCCGGCGCGAGGTGGAGGCGAAGCGGACCCAGCCGCGGTTCGCGGTCCGCTTCCTCACCGGCATGACGCTCGCCACGCTGGCGTACGGGCTGGTGAACAGCGACTACATCCGCCCCTACGGCACGGTCACCGGCCAGCTCGTGATGGCGGTGCTCGGCGCGGCCTTCATCGGGCTGCTGGTCTGGGTGCGGTCGATGAGCCAGCCGCCGCGCCCGGCGCGCTTCCTGCCGGCGCCCGATCCGGAGGAGGCGATCGCATGATCCTGAACTGGCAACTCGCGGCGGCGGTGCTGGGCGGGTCGGCGGTCGGGCTCGGCCTCTTCCTCGTGGTCCGCGAGGCGCTGCCGGCCACCCCGGCGCTCGGCCCGGCGCTGCGCCGGCTGCACCAGCCGCCCGGTCAGGCCCCGGCGGCCGGCGCGGGGCCGGACTGGCTCGGCGGCTTCGCCCGTTGGCTGCGCCCGCCGACCCGGCAGCTCGCGCTGCTCGACCGGACCCCGGAGCAGTACGCCCTGTCGGTGCTGCTCTCCGCGCTGATCGGGTTCGCCACGCCGGCGGTCCTCTCGGCCGTGCTCTTCCTCGGCGGGGTGTCCGTGCCGGTGGCCGTGCCGGTGCTGGCCAGCCTCGGCCTGGCCCTGCTCGCCGGACTGGTCGCGCACCGCTCGGTGCTCGACAAGGCCAACGCCGCCCGGGACGAGTTCCGGCAGGCTGTCTGCACCTACCTCGACCTGGTGGCGTTGCAGCTCTCCGCCGCGCACGGCCCGGTGCAGTCGCTGGAACGCGCGGCGGCGGTCTGCGACGGCTGGGTCTTCGACCGGATCCGGGAGGCGCTGCGGCTCGCCCAGCTCCAGATGCACTCGCCGTGGGACGAGTTGCAGGACCTGGCCGACCGGATCGGCATCCCGGAGCTGGGCGATGTGGGCGCCATCATGCGCTCCTCCGGCAGCGAGGGCGCGCAGGTGCACGAGACGTTGCGTTCCCGCGCCGACTCGCTGCGCGACCAGATCCGCACCGACAACCTGACCCGGGCCGAGGGGGTGACCAGCAAGTTGGACATCCCCGGTTCGCTGCTGGTCTTCGTCCTGCTCGGCTTCGCCGTCTATCCGTTCCTCGCCCGCCTGTGAACCCCACCCCCGAGAAGGAGCACGGTCATGCAACTGTTCAGCACCTACGTCTACGCGGCGGTCCGGAGTCGCCTCGCCGAGCTGCGCCACCAGGCCGAGCGCGGCGACAGCCCGGTCCCGACCGCGGTGATCATCTTCGGTCTGGTCGCGGTGGCCGTCGTGGTCACCGGACTCGCCCTGACCAAGGCGCGGGACTGGATGACCAGCATCCCGGACCACAAGGACCCGGTGGTGACGAAGTGACCTCCCGCCCCGCCCGTACGGCCCGGAGTCGACCGGCACCCGCCGGTCGGCCCGGTCCGCGCGGTCCGGGGCGGATCGCCGCCACGCTGCGCGCCCGCCTCGCCGCGGGCGGGCGCGAGCGGGGCGCCAACCCGGTCGAACTGGCCGTGATGATGCCGGCGATCCTGGTGCTGCTCTTCGGCTCGATCCAGGTCGGCGTCTGGTTCGTCGCCCGGTCCACCGCGCTCAACGCGGCGCAGACCGGGGTGAACGCGCAACGCACGTTCGACGCCGGGCCGGACGCCGGCCGGGCGCAGGCGATCACGTTCCTGCGCCGCTCCGGCGACTGGCTGGTCGGCTGGGACAAGAACGGACCGACCTGCGTGGAGACCGCCGTCGACGTCACCTGCACGGTGCGCGGGCGTTCCCTGTCGGTCGTCCCGGGCGTCGACTTCGAGGTCACGCAGACCGCGCACGGTCCCGTCGAACGCTGGACCACGGGATGAGGCCGGCATCGCGGGACCGCGGTTCCGTCTCGATCGAGGTGGCGGTGCTCGCCCCCGCGTTCATCGGGCTGATGGTGCTCGCCGGGGTGGCCGGCCGGACCGCCGTCGCCGACGAGGCGGTGGAGTCCGCCGCGCACGACGCCGCTCGGGCCGCCTCCCTGGCGCGCGACGCCCGCGCCGGCGAGAAGGCCGCCGAGCAGGCGGCCCGCGACCAGCTCAACTGGTCCGGCCTGCGCTGCACCGCCCCGCCGAGGCTGGACCTGAGCGGGTCGGTGGCCGGGCAACAGACCACCTTCGCCACCGCGTACCGGAGCGCGGCCGGCGTGCCGGCGACCGTCACGGTGACGGTCACCTGCACCGTCTCCTTCGACGACCTGCGCGCGCCCGGCCTGCCCGGGGTGCCGGGCGGCAAGACGGTAGCGGCGCGCTTCACCTCGCCGCTGGACACCTACCGGAGTCGCGGATGACCGGGCGGCAAGGGGCGGAGAGCGGCCGGGTGAGCCTGTTCCTGGCCGTGGCGATGACCGGCGTGCTGGCCATCGTCAGCCTCGCCTACGACGGCGCCGGGCAGCTCCGCACGCTGCAACGCGCCGACAACCTGGCCGCCGAGGCGGCCCGCAGCGGCGGCCAGATGATCGACCGTGCGAGCGCCATCGAGGGCGGTCCGAAGCGGATCGACCAGGTCGCCGCCCGTAGGGCCGTCGCCGACTACCTCAGAGCCGCGGGTGGGGTCGGTGGCCACGACGTCGACTTCCCCGTGGTCGGCCTCGAGACCGAGATCCGGGTACGCGTCCGGATCACCTACCGCCGGGACCTGATCGGGCTCTTCGGCGCGCAGAAGACCGCCACCGTCACCGGTGAGGCCACCGCTCGGGCGCTCACCGGACCGTAGGAAGGAAGGCCGCCATGGGTGCACCCCGACGCTCCGCCGTCCACCGCGCCGGCCAGGTCCTCACCGGGCTCGGCGCACTCGTCGTGCTGGTCGGGCTGCTGGCCGGCGGACCGGTCGCGCTGCTGGCCTTCGCCGGCAACCCGCTGCCCGACCACCTGCCCACGCTGGCCGAGGTGGGTACGGCGTTGACCAGCCGCGACGACGGGCAGCTCTTCCTGCGGGCGTTGGCCGTGGTGGGCTGGTTCGGCTGGGCCACGTTCGCGTTCTCCGTACTGGTGGAACTGCTCGCGTCGGCGTTGCGCCGACCCGCGCCGAAGCTGCCCGGGATGCACCGCCAGCAGCGGGCCGCCGCCGCGCTTGTCGGTTCCGTGGCGTTGATCCTGGCGGCGAGCCCGGCCGCGGCCAGCGCCGCCACCCTGGCCGCGCCGCAACCGGTGGTCGCCGCGCCGGCCGTCACCACGGCGTACACCGCGCCGCAGGTCGCGACGCCGGCGTCGGCCGCACCGGACGCCACCGGCCCGGCGGTGTACCGGGTGGCGAAGGGCGACTACCTGGGCGAGGTGGCCGACCGCTACCTGGACGACTTCGACAGCTACCGGGAGCTGGCCCGGTTGAACCGGCTCGCCGACCCGGACCGGATCCGCCCCGGTCAACTGCTCGAACTGCCCGGCGGCGCGGTGGACGAGGGCGCCCGCCGGCACGCCGCCGGTCGGCTGGTGGTGACGCCGGCGAAGCCGGCCCCGGCGAAGCCCGGCGGGGACGGCGCGTCCTCGGCGGCACCGAAGCCGAAGCCGAAGCCCGCGCCGCACACACCGGCGCGGGACACCACGCCCACCGTGGAGGCGCCGGAGGGGCAGCCGCCGGCCATGGCGGCGGGCGCGTCCCGGGCCACGGCCGAGGAGGGCATCAACCGCCCGTTGGCCATCTCGGCGGTGCTGGCGGTGGCGAGCATCGTGGGCGCGCAGATCGGCGCCGTCCTGGGGCTGCGCCGCCGGCCGGTGCCGGCCCGCGCGCTGGGCAGCGGACGGCACCGCCGCGACTGAGGTCGGCGAGCCGGCGGGCGCCGGTTGCCGAATGCGCTGCCGGCGCGGGCGGCCGGATCAGGGCAGTCGGGCCTCGACCCGGCCGGAGACCACGCGGGTGGGCAGCACGACCTGGTCGTTGGCGGCCGGGCCGTGCACCACCTCGCCGCCGTTGAGGCGGAACGCGCTGCCGTGCCACGGGCACACCACGCAGGCGTGGCCGTCGATCTGCTGCACCTCGCCCTCGCCGAGCGGGCCGCTCTGGTGCGGGCAGCGTTCCAGCATCACGGTGACGTCGTCACCGTGCCGGTAGAGGATCACCGAGACGTCGTCGATCTCCCGGGTGACCAGCTCGCGCTGCGGCAGGCTGCTTAGGTCGCCCACCGGGTGCCAGCCGTCACCGATCAGGTGCAGCTCGGAGACGCTCTGGCTGACCTGGGCCCCCTGCTTGTAGGCGAGGTGCCCGCCCAGGTACGCGCCGCCGCCCGCCGCGGACAGCCCCAGGTAGGCCAGCGCCCGGCCGAGCCCGTGCCGCCCGTTCAGCCGGGCCGCCAGCGACCCGGCGTAGAGCGTCAGGCCGACGATGTTGGCGCCGGCGTGCACCAGCCCGACCCGGCGCTGGTCACGGGAGAGCGTCGCCCAGTCGTTCCACCCGGCGACGGCCGCCGGCAACGCGCTGACCGTGCCGAGGCCGACCAGCGCGGTGGCGGCGCGGCGCTGTCCGGGCAGCAGGTCCACCACGGCGGCGGAGATCCACGCGCCGACCGGGACCTGCACCATCGCGGGGTGCAGCGGATGACCCAGCCAGACGCCGTGCAGCGCGTCCCGGACGCGTTGCGAGCGCAGCGTGCCCTGCACGACGCGCTGGACCCGGTCGCTGACCCGGTCGAGCCCGGAGGCCTGTTCGAGCTTCGTCAGTAGTTCGCGCACCTGTTCCGACTTCCCGGCAGCAGAGCCCCCAAACCGGACGCCGGGCAAAACCCGGTCCGCCGCACGGCCGGCGGATATACTTCTACCGCTTACCGTATATAGGGGGTGGCGATGACCAAGATCCTGGTGGATGTCGACGACGAGGCACTGGCGGACGCGGCCAAGGCGTTCGGCACCAAGACCAAGAAGGACACGGTCAACGTGGCTCTCCGCGAGGGTGCGGCACGCCTGCGCCGTGCCCGCGCGCTGGCCGAACTGGCCGGTCGTGGGCGGGCCGGCGACTTCGACGAACTACTCGACAAGGGCAACTACCGGTCGTGAAGCTCGCCGACTACCTGATCGACACCAGTGCTCTGGTCCGGCTTCTCCGCGACCCCGACGTGCTGGACCGCTGGGAGCAGACGGTGACCGCCGGGCTGGTCGCCGTCTGTCCACTCGTCGAACTGGAGTTCCTCTACACCGCCCGGTCCGTCGCCGACCGCGCACAACTGGTGGATCAGCTCCGGACCGTCTTCGGCTGGGTGGCGATGCCCGACCGGATCTACGAGCGTGCGGCCGAGACACAGCGCGAACTGACCGCGCGGGGGACGCACCGGTCGGCCGGTGCCGTCGACCTGCTCGTCGCCGCCACCGCCGAATGTCACGAGCTCTCGCTGCTGCACTACGACCGGGACTTCGACCAGGTCGGCGCGGTCACCGGCCAGCCGATGCGCTGGCTGGCCCCACCCAACGCGATCAAGTAGCGGCCCCGACCCCTCACCCACCCCTCCCCGCCCGCTGATTCACGGAAAGAGTGCCCATCGCGCCCCGAATAAGCACTCTTTCCGTGAATCAGCGCGCCCGGGCTCCGCTGGCGCGTCGGGCGCGGTCGCGGGCATGCTGGGGGGTTATGGGGGTACGGGTTGAGCACGCGGACGGCGTGACCACGGTGATCCTGGAGCGGCCGGAGGCCCGTAACGCGGTGGACGGGCCGACCGCCCGGGCCCTGGCCGACGCGTTCCGCGCGTTCGACGCCGACCCGGACGCGGCGGTCGCCGTGCTCTGGGGCGCGGGCGGCACGTTCTGCTCGGGCGCCGACCTCAAGGCGATCGGCACCCCACGCGGCAACCGGGTCGAGGCCGAGGGCGACGGCCCGATGGGTCCGACCCGGATGCGGCTGTCCAAGCCGGTCGTCGCCGCGATCTCCGGGTACGCGGTGGCCGGCGGCCTGGAGCTGGCGCTCTGGTGCGACCTGCGGGTCGCCGAGTCGGACGCGACGCTCGGCGTGTTCTGTCGGCGGTGGGGCGTGCCGCTGATCGACGGCGGGACGCTGCGGCTGCCTCGGCTGATCGGGGAGAGCCGGGCGATGGACCTGATCCTCACCGGGCGGCCGGTGCCGGCCGCCGAGGCGTACGCGATGGGGCTGGTGAACCGGCTGGTCGCGCCCGGTGCGGCCCGGGCGGAGGCCGAGCGGCTGGCCGCCGGGATCGCCCGGCACCCGCAGACCTGCCTGCGCAACGACCGGGCGGCGCTGCTCGACGGCGCCGGCCGGCCGGAGCCGGAGGCGCTCGCCGTGGAGCTGGCCTACGGCATGGAGTCGCTGGCGGTCGACGGGGTGCGCGGCGCCGGCCGGTTCGCCGCCGGGGCCGGCCGGCACGGTGCGCCGGCCGGCTGAGGCGTCACTTCAGGTTCCGCAACGCGTCCTCGATGGCCCGGTGGAACGTCGGGTACGCGTAGATCATGTGCCGGAGCTGGCTGATCGGCACGGCCGCGTGCACGGCCACCACCAGCGCGGAGAGCACCTCGCCGCCGGCCGGGCCGGCCGAGGTGGCGCCGACCAGCACGCCCTGGTCCGCGTCGGCGATCAGCTTGATGAAGCCGGCGTTGCCGGTCTTGTGGATCCAACCCCGGGTCGACGAGGTCAGGTCGGTGTAGCCGATCTGGACGTTGAGGCCCCGGTCGCGGGCCTGCTGCTCGGTCAGGCCGACGGCGCCCACCTCGGGGTCGGTGAACGTGACCCGGGGCAGGGCCCGGTAGTCGGCCACCGGGACGCTGCCCGGCGCGACCGTGGACCCGCCCGCGCTCATCGCGCCGCCGACGGCGCTGACCACGCCGGCCGCGCCGCCGACCACGCTGGCGGTGCCGCTGGCGTCGGGCCCGCCCCTGGTGCGCCGCACGTGGTCGAGCACGTCCGCCACCACGATGCCGGCCTGGTACATGGCGATGTGGGTGAACGCGCCCTCACCGGTGAGGTCGCCGACCGCCCAGATGCCCTCGGTGGCGTGCATCCGGTCGTCGACCGGCAGGTAGCGCTGCGTGGCGTCGATGCCGACCGTGTCCAGCCCCAACTCTTCCAGGTGCGCCCGGCGGCCGGTCACCACCAGCAGCTTCTCGCCGCTGAACGTGGCGCCGTCGGCGTGGATGGTGAACGCGTCCCCGTCGTGGCTGACCCGACCGGCCTTGACCCCGGTGCGGATCTCCACCCCGTCGGCGCGCAGCGCCTCGGCGGCGAGCGCGGACGCCTCCGGCTCCTCGACGGCGAGCACCCGGTCGGCGGCCTCGACGACGGTGACGCGCACGCCGAACCGGGCGAACACCTGGGCCAGTTCCAGCCCGATCGCGCCGCCGCCGAGCACCAGCAGCGTGCCGGGCAACTCCTCGACCTCGATGGCCTGGTGGTTGGTCCAGTACGGCGTGTCGGCCAGCCCGTCGATCGGCGGGACCGACGGCCGGGTGCCGGTGCCGAGCACCACCCCGAAGCGGGCCTCGAAGACCCGGTCGCCGACGCGTACCCGGTTGGGGCCGTCGAGCCTGCCGGCGCCGCGCAGGAACCGGCCCCCCTTGCCGGTGAAGCGGTCCACCGCCGCCTTGTCGTCCCAGGTGTCGGTGGCCTCCGCCCGGATCCGCTTCGCCACCGGCGCCCAGTCGGGTCGCACCTCGGCGGAGCCGGCCAGCTCGTTCACCCGGTGCGCCTCGGCCAGCGCGTTGGCCGCCCGGATCATCATCTTGCTCGGCACGCACCCCCAGTAGGGGCACTCACCACCAACCAGGTCCCGTTCGATGCCGACCACGTCGAGGCCGGCCTCGGCGAGCCGCCCGGCCACCTCCTCGCCGCCGACGCCGAGCCCGACCACGACCACGTCCACCAGTTCCGGCTCTGCCATTCCGCCAGCATTCCGCACCGCCGGGTGCCCCGGCCACCGGACCCGACCGGAATTCCTCCGCCCGTAACGAGGGGACCGCCTACCGTGGCCGGATGCGCGCGCGTTTCGCCCCGGTCCGGGACTGCTTCCACGACCTGTTCGCCACCGGCCGGGAGACCGGCGCGGCGCTGTCCGTCTGGCACGACGGCGTCCCGGTGGTGGAGCTGGTGGGCGGCACCCGCGCGGCGGTGCCGCCCGGCGCGGTCGTACCGGCGGCGGGGGCGCGACGGCCGTGGCGGCCGGACACGCTGGTCGACGTCTACTCGGTGGGCAAGCCGGTGGTGGCGCTGTGCCTGCTGCTGCTGGTCGACCGGGGCCGGGTCGAGCTGGACGCCCCGGTGTCCGCGTACTGGCCGGGGTTCCGGACCCCGGCGACCGTGCGGCAGGTGCTCGACCACACCGCCGGGCTGCCCGCCTTCCCGGTGCCCCGGCCCGCCGAGGCGGTCACCGACTGGGAGCTGCTCTGCGCCGACCTCGCCGCGGCCGAGCCCGAGTGGGTGCCGGGCACCGTCGCGGGCGAGCACGCCTGGACGTACGGGCACCTGGTGGGTGAGCTGGTCCGCCGGGTGGACGGGCGCTCGGTGGGACGTTTCCTGGCCGAGGAGATCGCTGGCCCGTGGCGCCTGGACCTGGCCTTCGGGCTGGGGCCGGCGGACCGGCGGCGGTGCGCCGACCTGTCGTACGGCGATCCGGGCTGGCCGGACCGGACGCGCGGCGAGCCCGGATCGCTGCGGGCGCGGGCGTTGGACAACCCGCCGGGCGGGCGCGACGTGGCGGTGGTGAACGGCGACCGCTGGCGGGCCGCGGAGATCCCGGCGGTGAACCTGCACGCGACCGCGTCGGCGCTGGCCCGGTTCTACGCGGGTCTGCTCGCCGGCGGCACCCTCGACGGGGTACGCCTGCTCGGCCCGGAGCTGGTCGCCGAGGCGACCCGGGTGCAGTACGCCGGCCCGGACCTGGTGCTGGACCGGACCGCGCACTGGACGCTCGGCATGCAGTGGGAGCCGGACGGCAGTTGGGGCATGGGCGGCATCGGCGGCAGCAGCGCCTGGGCCGATCCGGAGCGCGGCTACGCGTTCGCCTACGCGACCGCGCGGCTGGCCGAGCACGACCGGGTGGACGAGCTGGCCGAGGCGTTGCACGCCTGCCTATGACTGGTTGCCACCGAGCGTGACGGTGGAGCCCTCTTACGCAGGGTGATCCTCGGGGTGGGAAGACCCGTGCCTCATTTTTCGCCTTTGCTCTGCAGCCAATGGCGCAGCACCTGCTTGAGCTGGCAGTTCAGCAGCCGCGCCGATACGGCGCGGCGGGGCGTACAGCCACGCTCCGTAACCGATGCGGATATGGCTGCAGAGCAAAGGGGGCCGCAGGCAGCGTCCGGTTGGGCCGCTTGGGTTACGGAAGGTGACCGAGGCGCGCGCCGGTCGGTTCAGCGCAGCCAGACCGGGTCGCTGCCGGGGACGTCCAGCGGCGGCGGGTAGTCGAGCGCGCGCCGCGTCTCGTCGGGCAGCCGCCACGGCTGGTGCACCGCATTGCCCGCCACCGACTCCAGCTCGGGCACCCACCGCCGCACGTACGCGCCGTCCGGGTCGTAGCGCTCGGCCTGCCGTACCGGGTTGAAGCCCCGGTACGGCCGGCTGTCGTTGCCGGTGCCGGCCACCCACTGCCAGTTGCCGGAGTTGTTGACCCGGTCGCCGTCGAGCAGCCAGCGGAAGAAGACGTCCAGGCCGGGACGCCAGTCCAGGCCGAGGTGCTTGGTCAGGTAGCCGGCGGTGATGAGCCGGGCCCGGTTGTGCATCCAGCCCTCGGCGCGCATCTGCCGCATGCCGGCGTCCACGATCGGCATCCCGGTGCGCCCCTCGGTCCAGGCGGCCAGCGCGTGCCTGTCGTCCCGCCAGTCCTCCCGGGCGCCGCGCCGGTAGGCCGTCGTGCTCAGGTCGGGGAAACCGGCGACGACCTGGTGGTAGAAGTCGCGCCAGCAGAGCTGCCGGACGAACGGCCCGTCCCGGTCGCCGGCCCGGTTCGCCACCGCGAGCGGCGAGAGGCAACCCCACCGGAGGTACGGGCTGAGCCGGGAGGTGTCGTCGCCGGCCATGTCGTCGTGGATGTCGTCGTACCGGTCGAGCGTGGGCAGCCAGGCCTTGAGCCGGCGCTGGGCGACGCTCTCCCCGCCCTCGGCGGCGTCCGGGCTGTCGCCCTTCGGCGGTTCCGGCAGCCGTCCCGGGTCGACGTCGTCGGGCAGCCGGATCCGCTTCGGCGCGGCCAACTCCTCGCGCAGCTCCACGCCCTGCCAGGCGCGGAAGTAGGGGCTGAACACCCGGTAGTGGTCGCCGCCGGTCGGCCGCAGCGCGCCCGGCTCGACGATGGTCAGCCCGGGGAAGAGCCGCAGGAACATCCGGTGCCGCTCGCACTCGGCGCGCAGGCGGCGTTCCCGGCGGTGGGCGTGGCGGCTGACGTCGGCGGAGAGCCCGACGCCCTCGGCGCCGACCGCGCGGGCCAGCTTGACCGTCTCGGCCACCGGGTCGCCGCGCCGGACGACCAGGTCGCCGCCGCGCTTGCGGAGCGCCTCGCGCAGCTCGGCCAGGCTCTGGTGCAGGAAGCGGGTGCGGTTCGGCGAGAGCTTCTGCAACGTCGGGTCGAGCACGTAGAGCGGCACCACCCGGTCGAACGCCGAGACGGCCGCCGCCAGCGCCGGGTGGTCGTGCACCCGCAGGTCGCGGGTGAACAGCACGACCGCCGTACGCTCGGTCATCCGGCCAGGGCCGGGGTGAGCGCCGGGCCGGGCACCCGCACCGGCGTGCCGGTCGGGGTGAGCAGCGACCGCGCGGCGACCGCCATCCGCCGCCGCTGCGGCACCAGGGCCCGACGGACGAAGACGTCGAAGTCCTGGGCGGCCACCTCGTCGAGGATGCCGCCGTAGAGCGCGTACGCGGTCCGCATGCACGCCTGGGAGGCGGGGTTGAGCAGCGGGATGCCCGGCGCGGCGGCGAGGTAGTGGGCCTGGGCGCGGGTCACCTCGTACTCGATCAGCTCGCGGATCGCCGGCGTGGTCCGCCCGGCGGCCTTCGCGGCGAGCAGGTCGTCGCGGGTGACGTCGAACTTGGCCAGGTCCTCGTCGGGCAGGTAGGTCCGGCCGCGGTCGAGGTCCTCGGCGACGTCCCGGATGAAGTTGGTGAGCTGGAACGCGAACCCGAGCTGGCGGGCGGGCTCCCGGGCGGCGGCCGGGTCGGAGCTGCCCAGGATCGGCAGCATCATGGTGCCGATGACCGCGGCCGAGCCCTCCATGTAGTCGAGCAGGTCGTCGTAGGTCGGGTACGACATCACCGTCAGGTCCATCGCCATGCTGCGCAGGAACGACGCGAAGTCGGCGCGGTCCAGGTCGAACACGGCGATGGTGTGCAGCACGGCAGGGAGCAGCGGGTCGTCGACCGACGCACCGTGCAGGCCGGCGACGAAGCGGTCCGACCACTCGCGCAGCTTGGCGGCCCGCTCGGCGGGCGGCAGGTCCTCGGTGCGGTCGACGATCTCGTCCGCGTAGCGGGTGAAGCCGTACAGGGCGTGCACATGCCGTCGTTTCCAAGCGGGGAGCAGCCGGGTGGCGAGATAGTAGGTACGGCCGTGACGCCGGTGCAGCTCGCGGCAGCGGTCATAGGCAGCGGTGAGATCGGTGTCCACCGGCCCTCCTCGGTTTCGACGCAGCAATCGACGCAACTCGTAACCCTAGGGTACGCTCCCTCACATGGCCAACGACGCAGTTGCGGGTAATGCGCTCCGCGTCGCGCCGGCACAGCCGGAAGCGACGGACGATCCGGTCCGCGGCGTACTGGCCGCGTTCACGAAAGACCTGGTCAGAGGCGTTGATGACACGCTGACGGCGTTCCTGGCCGCCGAAGTCGACTCACTGACCGAGATCGACGCAGCGATGGGTGGTTTCGCCGCGACCGCACGCGACTGCGTGCTGGCCGGCGGCAAGCGGGTGCGTCCGACGTTCGCGTACTGGGGCTGGCGCGGCGTGGTCGGCGGCGACGATCCGCTGCCCGCGGTGCTGCCCGCGCTCTCCGCGCTGGAGTTGCTGCACACGTTCGCACTGGTGCACGACGACGTGATGGACGCCTCCGACACCCGACGCGGCCGGCCCACCGCACACCGGGACGCTGCCGCGCGGCACCGCGCCGCCGGGCACACCGGCGACCCCGACCGGTACGGCGAGGCCGTCGCCGTGCTCATCGGCGACCTCTGCATGGTCTGGGCCGACCGGCTGATGGCGCACGCCACCGTGCCCGCGGACCGGCTGCTCGACGTGCGTCGCTGCTACGACCAGATGCGGGTGGAGACGGTCGCCGGGCAGTTCCTGGACGTGCTCGGCGAGAACGACGC
The DNA here is from genome assembly GCF_044391475.1 of Micromonospora sp. NPDC018662. Lineage (NCBI taxonomy): Bacteria > Bacillati > Actinomycetota > Actinomycetes > Micromonosporales > Micromonosporaceae > Micromonospora > Micromonospora sp. NPDC018662. The sequence continues at coordinate 396,520 of NZ_JBISAC010000001.1, read as the reverse complement.
GGCGAGCTGGTCGGTCGACCGGGCGCTGCGGGTGGCCCGCTACAAGACCGCCAGCTACACCGTCCAGCGACCGCTGCTCTTCGGCGCCTGCCTGGCCGGCGCCGACGCGGACGGCCCGCTGATCGCCGCGTACACCCGCTACGGGCTGGCCGTCGGCGAGGCGTTCCAGCTCCGCGACGACCTGCTCGGCGTCTACGGCGACCCGGCGACCACCGGCAAGCCGGCCGGGGACGACCTGCGCACCGGCAAGCCGACCGCGCTGCTGATGCTGGCCCGGCAGCTCGCCGACCCGGCGCAGCGCCGCGCGCTGGACCGGGCCGGCTCGGTCGCCGACGCACGCGAGCTGGCCCGCCTGACCGACCTGGTCCGGGACACCGGGGCCGTGGCGCGGGTGGAGCGGATGATCTCCGAACGGGTGTCCGAGGCGCTGGTCGCGCTGGACGCCGCACCGATCGACGAGACCGCACGCACCGCGCTGACCGGCCTCGCCACCGCCGCCACCGCGCGGCGGTCCTGATGAGCAACCTCGCGAACAAGGGAGCCGGAATGCGCACCGTCAACGGACGGACCGACCGGGTGGTAGTGGTCGGCGCCGGGCTGGGTGGGCTGGCCTGCGCGCTGCACCTGGCCGGCAGCGGCCGGCAGGTGACAGTGCTGGAACGCGAGCCGGTGCCGGGCGGGCGCGCCGGTCGGCTCAGCGTCGACGGGTACGAGTTCGACACCGGCCCGACCGTGCTCACCATGCCCGACCTGATCGCCGAGGCGCTGGGCGCGGTGGGCGAGGAGCTGGGCGACTGGCTCGACCTGACCCCGCTCGACCCGGCCTACCGTGCCTACTACCCGGACGGGTCGACGCTGGACGTCATCACCGACACCACCCGGATGGCCGCCGAGATCGCCAAGGTCTGCGGTCCCCGGGAGGCGGACGGCTACCTGCGCTTCGTCGACTACGCGCGCAACCTGTGGAAGTGGGAGCGGGCCGACTTCATCGAGCGCAACCTCGACGCGCCGACCGACCTGATCACCGGCAACCTGCTGAAGCTGTTCGCCAACGGCGCCTTCCGGCGACTCCAGACGAAGATCAACCAGTTCTTCCGCGACCCGCGTACCCAGCGGATCTTCTCCTTCCAGGCGATGTACGCCGGCCTGTCGCCGCACGACGCGCTGGCCATCTACACGGTCATCGCGTACCTCGACTCGGTGGCCGGGGTGAGCTTCCCGCGCGGCGGCATCCACGCGGTCTCCCGCGGCATGGCCGGCGCGGCCGAGAAGCACGGCGTGCAGATCCGGTACGGCACCACGGTGACCCGGGTGGAGACCGCCCACGGGCGGGCCACCGGCGTGATCACCTCGGACGGCGAGTTCGTCCCCGCCGACGTGGTGGTGCTCAACCCCGACCTGCCGGTCGCCTACCAGGAGCTGTTGCCGTCCAGCCGGCAGCGCAGGCTCACCTACTCGCCGTCCTGCGTGGTGCTGCACATCGGCAGCAAGCAGGGCTATGGCAAGATCGCCCACCACAACATCCACTTCGGACGCGCCTGGAAGGGCACGTTCGACGAGGTGATCCGGCGAGGCGAGCTGATGACCGACCCGTCGCTGCTGGTGACGAACCCGAGCCGCACCGATCCGTCGGTGGCCCCGGCCGGGAAGCACACCTACTACGTGCTGGCCCCGGTGCCGAACCTCGACCGGGCGCCGTTCGACTGGCCCGGCGACCTCACCGAGCGCTACGCCGACCAGCTCGTGACCACGCTGGAGGAGCGCGGCTACGTCGGGTTCGGCGACGGCATCGAGGTGCTGCGCGCCGTCACCCCGGCCGACTGGGCGGCGCAGGGCATGGCCGCCGGCACCCCGTTCGCCGCCGCGCACAGCCTCTTCCAGACCGGCCCGTTCCGCCCGTCGAACCTGCACCGCACGCTGGGCAACGTGGTCTTCGTCGGCTCCGGCACCCAGCCCGGCGTGGGGGTGCCGATGGTGCTGATCAGCGGCAAGCTGGCCGCCGCCCGGATCACCGGACACTCGTCGTGACCGGGCGGGAGGAGCACCTGGTCGAGCTGGTCGACGACGGTGGCCGGGCGCTCGGCGAGACCACCGTGGCCACCGCCCACCAGCCGCCCGGCCGGCTGCACCGGGCCTTCTCGGTGTTGCTGGTCGATCCCGCCGGGCGGGTCCTGCTCCAGCGGCGGGCCGCGGTCAAGACCCGCTTCCCGCTGCGCTGGGCGAACTCCTGCTGCGGGCACCCGCTGCCCGGCCAGTCGCTGGCCGACGCCGCCAACCGCCGGCTCGACGAGGAGCTCGGCCTCGGCCCGGTCGACCTGACCGAGGTGGGGATCTACCTCTACTACGCCGAGGATCCGGCCACCGGCCGGGTCGAGTTCGAGTACGACCACGTGCTGCGCGCCGACGTGCCGGCCGACCTGCCCACCCGGCCCGACCCGGACGAGGTGGCCGAGTTGCGCTGGGCGGATCCGGTCGCGGTGATCGCCGACCTCGACGCCGACCCCCGGGCGTACGCGCCCTGGCTGGGCGGCGTGGTGAACCGGCTGCTGCACCCGGCCGACCCGGCCCGGACGGGCGTGCCCGTCGAGTCGTCCCGGACGGGCGTGCCCGTCGAGTCGTCCCGGACGGGCGTGCCCGTCGAGTCGTCCCGGACGGGCGTGCCCGCCGCCGAGGCACCGGAGCGGTCGGGTGGCCGATGAGGCGCTGAGCGCGGGGGCCGTCGCGCGCCGGTTGGGCGTGGCGGTCACCACGCTCCGCACCTGGCACCAGCGGTACGGCCTCGGCCCCAGCGCGCACGTGCCGGGCCACCACCGGCGCTACACGCCCGCCGACCTCGCCCGCCTGGAGATCATGCGGCGGCTCACCGTGGAGGGGGTGGCACCCGCCGAGGCGGCCCGCTGGGCCCGGCAGGCGCCGGCCGTGCTGCCACCGGAACGGCTCGGCCTGAAGGCCGGCGCCACCACGGTCCGGGACGGCGGCGGGACCACCATCCCGGTCGGCCGGGCCGGCCCGGTCGCCCGTGGCCTGGCCCGGGCCGCCATGCGGCTGGACACGGTGGCGATCGGTCGCACCATCGCCGAGTCACTCGCCACGGACGGCGTGGTGGCCACCTGGGAGGGGCTGCTCCGGCCGGTGCTCGCCGGCATCGGTGAACGGCACGTCGCCACCGCCGGCCTGATCGAGGTGGAACACCTGATGTCCCGGTGCGTCTCCGAGGCGTTCGCCTCGGTGGCGCGCGCGCACCCGGCCGTCGGGCCGCCCCGCATCCTGCTCTCCTGCGCCGACGAGGAACAGCACTCGCTGCCCCTGGAGGCGCTGGCCGCCGCGCTGGCCGAGATCGGTGTGAGCTACCGCATGCTCGGTGCCCGGGTGCCGGTGGCCGCCCTGGTCGAGGCCGTCAACCGGACCGGACCGGCGGCCGTGGTGCTCTGGTCGCACACCCGGGCCACCGCCGACCCGCACCAGCTCGCCGCGCTGCTGGCCGCCCCGCGCCGCCCGCTGCTGGTGCTGGCCGCCGGTCCCGGGTGGCGGGCCGACTCGCTACCGGCCGGAGTGGTCCGCCCGGTCGACCTCGCCGAGGCGCTCTCGCTGGCCGTGGCCGTACGGGATTCGCTGGATCAGTCGACGGCGGGTTGAGGGCCCCTCTCCCGCTCCCCGGTGGCGTCCACTACGGTCGGAAAGTCCGTCTGACCCGACCCCCTCCGGGAGCGACAGATGCGTCCACGCACCCTGTTGGCGTTCGCCCTCGGCCTGGTGCTCCTCGTCGCCGGCTGTGGCGGCTCGGGCAAGACCCCGCAACGGGTCACCGCCCAGCCGTCCGCCTCGGCCGCGCCGAAGCCGAGCCCCAGTCCGAAGCCCCAGCCGTCCCGCACCACCCCGCCGCCGAAGCCGAAGCTGCGTCCGCTGCCCAAGAAGCTCCCGGCCGGGCTGCACCGACGCAGCGGCAGCCCGGGCGTGGCGCTCACCTTCGACGACGGGCCGGACCCCCGCTACACCCCGCAGATCCTGGCCCAGCTCCGGGCGGCCCACGTCACCGCCACGTTCTGCCTGGTCGGCAAGCAGGCCAAGCGCTACCCGCACCTGGTGGCCCAGATCGTCCGCGAGGGTCACCAGCTCTGCAACCACAGCTGGCGGCACGACGTGGACCTCGGCCGGCGGCCGGCGGCCGAGATCCGGGCCGACCTGGAACGGACGAACCGGGTCATCCACGCGGCCGCGCCCAAGGCACCCATCACCTGGTTCCGCCAGCCGGGCGGCCGGTGGACCGCCGAGGAGCTCGTCGTCGCCCGGCAACTGGGCCTGCGTCCGCTGCACTGGAGCGTCGACCCGCAGGACTGGGACCACCCACCGGCCAAGAAGATCATCACGCGGGTGGAGTCGGCCGCCCATCACGGTTCGGTGGTGCTGATGCACGACGCGGGCGGCGACCGGACCCAGACCATGGCCGCCTGCCGGCGGCTGATCCCGGACCTCAAGCGGCGGTACGGCATCGTCCGGCTGCGGTGACACCGCCACTGAGCTGCGACTTCGCTCAGCGGTGTGGGTGCGGCCATACCGGTTTGGTCGTCCGAGGAGGGATGGCATATGCTTCTCCTGCCTCCGGCGGGGCCGGATGGGAGCAAGTCCGCTTGAAGTTGCGAGTGTGCAATGATGGCGGGGCCGCCCTCATCGTCTAGCGGCCCAGGACGCCGCCCTTTCAAGGCGGTAGCACGGGTTCGAATCCCGTTGGGGGCACGGTCCGGCTCGCGCCGGAGGCAACACCAGCAAGGTCCTGTGGAGCAGTTGGAGTGCTCGCCGCCCTGTCAAGGCGGAGGTCGCGGGTTCAAGTCCCGTCAGGACCGCAAGCGCTGACGCCGCGCACATCATGCGCGGCGTTCTGCGTATCGGCCGTGCGGTAGCATGTGCCGAGCACCACGGCCAGGTAGCTCAGTTGGTACGAGCGTCCGACTGAAAATCGGAAGGTCGGCGGTTCGACCCCGCCCCTGGCCACATAGCCTTTCGCCGGGCTACAAGGGCGGTGACCTGCGGAAACGCGGTCACCGCCCTTCTTTTTGTCCGCCTCATTCATCGATAGAAGTCCGCTCAACCGTGAGCCCGTCGTGAGCCCAAGGGCTCAAGTGCGCGAGACATGCCTCGCCGATCTTACTGAAGGTGACCAGGGCGGGACAGTTAGCTGCTGTTTACGCTTGTAGACTGCACTGGAGCGTGACGGGGATCACCGTAGGTAGAGACGTGGCCACTGCCCGACACCGATCGGCCACCGACTGCCGAGCCATCGGAAGGGCGACCATGAATCGTGATGAAGCTGCCCGGGCAGCACAAGAACCCATCGACTGGTCGGGCGCAGAGGTGGAGACCACGCCCCGCAAGGTGACCATGGTCTACTCAACCCGCCTTCCTGACGACCTTTCTCGATGGCTGGTAGAGGAAGCGAGCCGTCGAGGCACCAACCCATCGGTGATGCTGCGGGAGCTGGTCGCTGGCGGAAAGCGCGCCGCAGCCGAAGACAGAGTGGTCACGGTCCGCCTGTCGGACCTACACCGGGCGATCAGCCATGTCACGGAGGGAGCGGCGTGTGACCGCTAGGGCGAGACCCCACGCGGTTTTCTGCTCTTACGGCGAGACTGCGGCCCTCGGCCGTGGCAGGCTGGGTAGTTGATGGCAAGATCGCAGACGATGCCGGAAGTCGTCGCTACTGCGGAGAGCGTGGCAGGGCTGAGGATGAAGAGCCAGGTACTTGCGCAGCCGACCGGTTTGATCGGAGTTGGCTACCAGGGGCGTGATATCGCCAGCTTCGCGAACGGACTCGCCGACGCGCAGGTTAGTCGGCTCGTGGATGTACGACTCACTCCGTTATCACGTAAACCGGGCTTCAGTAAGACGGCCTTGACGCGGGCGCTTGCCGCCGTAGGCGTTGCGTACGAACACCGGCCTGAGCTGGGTAATCCCAAGAGCAACCGTGCAGGCTTCGCCGGCTCGCCAGCCGAGCTCGCCGAGGCTCGCCATGTCTTTGCCGCGCTACTGAGTCGACCGGAGGCCGCTGGTGCGCTCGACGCTCTAGCTGCTGCTGGGGCTGCCGAGCGGGTCGCGGTGCTGTGCTTCGAGGCCGATCAGCACCGCTGTCACCGAGACGTGGTGCTTGCAGAAGCCGTTCGGCGGTCGGTTAGCGCTCGGGGTAGTAGACGCCCAGCACGCTGAAGACGTGCCGGCGTTTGGCCTGGTTGCCGACGTAGAAGGCGACGTCCCGCTTTGGCGCGCACATCATGTCGAGGAACTTCTTCTTGAGTTCACCGCGTGCTTCCTCGTCCGAGCAGTGGCGCAAACGTCGTTGGAGGGCCACGAACTCCCAGTCCAACAGACCCTGCTCATGCCCCCGGCAACGCCGGTCCCAGCATCGATATCGATAGGCGCCTCGGAACCTCGGTGCCTCCAGTGGCGTTCGGTCCTGGTCATCAAGGAGGTCAAGCTGGTTGACGTAGGCGTCGATCTTGCGTTGTTCCTCTTTAGTCCAGCCCTCATGCAGCCTGATCTTCAGGTCCCCGACCTCGCTTGGTTGGACCAAGGCCAAGGACTGGCTGTCCGCCGTATTCCGCGCACCCTGGTTGAGTTGACACATCGAAGGTTGGATGTACGAATCCAGCCAGGCCCTTCGCTGTCTCCAAGGGGGCAGGCGCCGCTCTCTTACAAGAGTGCCCATTAGTGGGCGCCAACTCTCACGCCGCTGGTCACCTCCCCGCGCCGGGATGGCGTCTACGCTGACGACGTCGTACTTGTCGAACTTCTCCGTCGAGTCGAGGTAGCGGAAGTTGATCGGGTAGAGGCGGACCCATCCCGGATGCTCAAGCTCCGCCCGCACCCCTGCCACACACACCGTCTCCCCGTACTTTTCTGACGGGTTTGGTGCAGCTTTGACGGTTATGAGTACACGCAGCCGTACCACTTCGTCGCTTGCCGGCTTGGGATTCAACTCTTCACCGGACGGGCCGAAGAGTGATAGCTGAGCCACCCGACACCCCCAAGATTCTCAGGCGATGCTGCGCACACCCCTTCGATGGCACCACAGAATGTGGTCTTGCGGAAGCACCGAGTCACTGGCTCTTCTCGACTGAGAGTTCACGCCCGGCAAGCTGCCACTTCGTCGTCTGCGGGATCTCGACAGAACGACGCTCCACTCAAGCCCAGGCATGTCGGGTAGTCGACAGGAGCGGGAGCGGCACTCAACCTCGATACGCGAGGGACGAATAAACGCAATTTGGTCATTTTTAACAAACGGCCACGCACAAAGATCCAGATGCCGCGTTGCGACAAGAAATGATCATCTCTGGTGTGATAGACCCGTTCGTGCGTCACTGGCGGACAGCAGCGCCAGTACGGAAATTTCCTGTGACGAGGTGACCAGCGTGCGTCTTGAGTCAGTCCTGGTGTCCGGCTTCCGAAGCTTGGCGCTAGTCGGCCCTATACCGCTGGGGGCACCTACAATCCTCACGGGGCATAATGACGGGGGAAAGACAGCTACCCTCGATGCTATCGGGTTTCTGCTCGGCCCCTATACGCTCCAGAACGCGGACCGCTCCTTCCTTCGAGCCGCAAGCACGCCTACTCATTACGCAGAAATCGAACCCTGCGACCCCTTGCCAGGCGCCCAGGAGCCGTCAGTTGATGGCGGGGAGCGGGTTGACCATACCTGGGTCGAAGGCTCATTCACACTCAGCATGCTGGAGCAAAGCCAGCTGGGCCTACCCCCAGTCACTCGCATACGCCGGAGCGCCTTGGGTAACTGCTCGCCGATACTCGAAGTCTTCACAAGAGTGCCGGCGGATTTGGAGCTGAGAAACCTACGGAGCAAGAAGATTGCCGAATTGCGTGAGTTGGCGGAAAAGTTCTCGGTCCCAATCAATAGGACTCCGACCAACAAGCAGGATTGGCTGGACCTGCTGGAACAATTCTCCTTGGAGCGGCCTCACGTCGACGACTGGGTTGTTGCTTCGCCGGCCGTCGAGGAGCGGCTGCCACGTCTCCTTCGATTCGGCGGCGAACAGACCTCGGTCGACACCGCGGTCAAGACGATCTTGAATGCCCGATATAAGGGACATCTAGAAGACCCAGACCTCAACGTCAGGGTCCGTGAACTTGAGACGGAGCTGAGCGAACGCTTGCAGGCGGATGCAACCGAGCTGTGCGAACACATCAAGCAACGTTGCCCAGACCTCGTCCAAGTGGAAGTTTTGCCGACAGTCTCCTTTTCCAGCGGCTTCAAGTCTGCACAGCTTCGCCTCGCTCGAACGGACGGCGAAGCCGTCGCTGTGGATGCAGCCGGGGCAGGCCGAGCCCGACGCATCAGCTTGGCCGTTTGGGAATGGGCTAACGAGATCCTGAGGAATGAGGCCGCAGCCCCACCCTCCACGCTGGGAGCAGGACCCTCCCCTTGCCTGGCCGGCACCCAAGGCGAGAACGCGGACACCCAAGACGAGACCAACTCAGATGTCCTGATCGCCTACGACGAGCCGGACACGCATCTGGACTACTTCCACCAGCGCCGCGTAATGCAACTTATTCGGGAACAGTGCGCCCTTCCGCAGGTGCGCATGATCATTGCTACGCACTCTATGAATTTGATTGACGGCGTTGATATATCCTCCATCGTTCATCTCACCTTGGTTGATGATCGCACCGTTATGGAGCGCCTGGCGGACGACTCGGGGCACGAGGAGGTCGATCGCCACCTCTCTGGCATCGCTACGGCACTAGGGCTGCGCAACAGCGTATTGCTGCACGAGCGGCTTTTCGTAGGTGTTGAAGGGCCGACGGAGCAACAATCATTACCCGTGCTATTCCGCTTAGCCGCGGGAATGCCACTGCAGTCCGCCGGGATCGCGCTCTGGGCATGCAACAACAACGAGGGTGCCCTGATGTTTGCAAAGTTCCTCGCCACCCATAACCGGCGTGTAGCCCTCGTCATCGATGCAGACAGCCGGGAGAAGCAGAAGATTTTCAGCGACGATAAGATAAAGCAATATGGCCTTGATCCCGACAGAGACAGGTTCATGATTGGCGGTGACGACCGAGAGCTGGAGTATCTTTTCTCGGATGAACAGTGGGCCACTACAGCTAATAAGACTTGGCCAAGGAACGACGGGAACGCGTGGACTCCGGAGCTGATCGCGGAGAAGCGCCAAGAGAAGAAGTTCAGCGATGCTCTCCTGCGGGAGTTTAAGACCGAGAGTATGGAGGGACCGCAGCGCAAAGCCGAGATGGTTTACGATCTAGTTGCGACGCTCCAACGTCCGGAGGACGTCCCAGAGGAACTACGCGACGTCTTTACTGCGCTGATCGATTTGGCCAATCCCCCCGACGCGTGATGCGCGCCGAGATCGCATGCGCGCGAGACGCTGCTGCGGTGTCGGTGTCGTCCACGTATGCAACCCGGCACCCTTGGTCCACCGCTGTCCATGAGAGCGCTGCTCGACGCCACACCACCGACATCCATTCGGGGCCGGCGCGGTCGCGTGTCGAACCTGGTAGTGCACGGCGGGAGCCATCGCATACCTCCAAGAGCCGACTGAGTCAAGGATGACACGGGGGTACGACATCTTCCAGCCGTCCAGAAGGATCGATTCTAAGTCCTTCTTCGTCCGCAATGCGGACAAATCCCTTAAATACCGGAAGGGTGCCTTCCAGAGCGAGGGTTCGATCTTTATGCGCCAAGCGGCTACGACCTGGGGGCCCCCATGATGGGGGAGCCTGGTTGCCACTCCGGGTCGAGGACGACAGCAACAGTGGGCCCACTACGCTCAGTCCGCCCGTTGGGTGCTGAGCATCGCGTAGCGACGGACTGAGCGTAGTGGGCCTGTCAAGCCGTGGCGATCCCGCGCGCCGGCGAACCTCTCCAGACGGCCTACTCCTCTTCGCCCAGGTCCGCGTCTTGGTCGACGTCGTCCTCGTCAGCAGCCTTTTCCACGGCCGGCTTCGAGCGCATCCCGCCTAGGGCGGCAGCCGCCTCCTCGTCTGAGTCCGGCATCAGGTGGCCGTATATCTCGCTGGTTATTGCCAGGGTGGCGTGACCGAGCCGGCGTGACACCACGAGCGGTGGAACGCCACGGGCGAACATCCAGGTTGCGCACGAGTGGCGCAGTCGGTGAGGGCCGCCGTCGTGAACCTCTAGGCGGAGGATTCCTGAACAGTCGCAGTCCGAGACCGCTTCTGGATGCGCGCCGATGTGATTGGCGCACCGGTTCCATCCCGGCGAGAGCCAAGCTCCGCACGGTTTGCCGTGGTCGTTGGTCCCGCCGTGGTCTCGGCACCGGCCCTTCAGGCCCGGGGTTCGTTCGCCGCGCATGGGTGGCGGGTGTGATGGGCAGCGCTGCGCTTCGATCATCGCCGGGCGCCACACACGGTGGTAGAAGTTCGAGTAGTCGATCATCTGGCCCTCGTCGCCGGAGAAGACCAGGTCTCCCTTCTTCTTGTTCTCCAGCAGCGGCCTGAGGTCCTCGAAGAGTTCCATGTCGATCGTCAGCTCGCGTCGGCGCCGGCCCTTTGTGGTGCCGAGGTACCGCTCGGCACCGAGGCCGGTGCGCTTCCACGCGCGGCTGATGCGCACCTTCGGTCGCGGACTGTTGGCGGACGGCGCGACGATGTGCTCCGTCGCCACCGCGGTCGCCTCGGACCAACGGGTGCCGGTGTAGGCGAGGAAGTTCAGCAGCGGGTGCCACTTCTTGTCGAATCGCTCGCGCAGTAACACAAAATCGTCATGGGAAAAGGCTGCGGCCTCATCTTCGCCGGTGTCGTCGTCAGCGGTCTGGTTGCGGACAAAGTCGGTGTCCTTGCAGGGGTTGCGTTCGATGTGACGTGCTCGAATCCCGGCGTCGAGGCACTGCTGCAGCAGGGAAAAATCTCGGGTGACGGTGGTGTTCTTCGCTCCGTCGGCCCTGCGGCGGTTCACCCACCTGCCGATGTCGAGCGCCGTGATCTGGTCCAACGGCATGGGGCCGAAGGTCGAGCTGATGTGATCACGGAACTGCTGCTGATAGGTCGCCCGGGTGCCCGGCGTGATGCGGGTGGTGGATCCAAGCCACTGGTCGAACCACTGCGCGAGCGTAGGACTACCGGAGGTCGGCTCCTCGGCGGGAGGTCCGAGGATCTCGTGCTCCACCTGCTGGGCCGTCCACGAGTGGCGATGTCCCTCGGCGATGTCCCGAGCCCGCTTCGCCAGCTTCTCCGTCAACCAGGTAGAGGACTGGTATAACGGCTTCCCGTGCTCGTTCCGGATCAGCCGGCCGTCGTTATCGCACAGGCGCCACGCAACCCGGTACCGCCCGGACCTGATTTCGATCTTCGCCACCGCGCCTCCCAATCGCCGCCTCGTGAGCCCATGGGGCCTGCACCAAGGGGATTCGACGCAGTATAGCGTCACACTGCGTAGAGATTTCTTCGCAGATTTTCACCGGTCGGCGGCGCATATCGCACCTCACTCCTCACTGAATGCAATCAGAAAGTCGGAAGGTCGGCGGTTCAACTCCTCCCGCTCGCCCCGCCCTTGCCGGACGGGAGGCCGCGACAGCCGGAGGCGCTCTCCGCTCTTCTGCAGCCGAGAGCGCACCTACGATCCCCCGCGCCTCAACTAGATTCAGGTCGGCGCCCCATATCTCGTCTCCTGTGCCCCCATGGGGGCACAGGAGACGAGATATGGGGCGCCCTATCGTCACTTTCTGTAGAACCTGATACATAAAGAACTCGGACAAATTGCTATAGGCGCAGGCCAGAGCCCTCACTAACCTCCCCCTGAAAATCGGAAGGTCGGCGGTTCGACCCCGCCCCTGGCCACATAGCCTTTCGCCGGGCTACAGAGATCCCCACCAGCGGAAACGCCGGTGGGGATCTTGCTGTAGGCACCGATTTCGGCGTAGGGCACCGACGGTAGACCTTGGAAGCTCCGGGCCCCTCCGAGGGCCGTTTCCTGCCAAGATCTGACGTGGCGGCTCGCGCCGGGACACCAGTTCCCACGGCCGGGCTGAGCGCGCGTTCACCGTCTCGGGCGGTGCTGGCTCATGCCGCCCTGGATCGCCTCCCACACGCTCCGACCGGCCTGCCGCAACGTCTGCCCGGCCTGCCCGGCCAGGTGGGCTGCCCCGGCCCCCGGTTGCGCCGCCCCGCCCGGCCCGACCTCGCCGTCCGCCGGCGAGGCACGGGCGGCGGATCCCGGTCCCGTCCCGGGCTCGGCGTCGCCGCCGGACCCGGCGGCTTGGGCGGGGGCGACCCCGGCTCCGGCCCCCGAGGAGGCGGCGTCACCCACCGCCTCCGACCCGGGCTCGCGCACCGATCCCGTCTCGGCCGGCCGCGCGGTACCGGCCGGCCGTTCCGCTGCCGGGGCTGAGGATCCCGCCGCCGGCCCGCCCCCGTACGGTGCCCGCGCACCCGACTCGGACGGCGTATCCCGCTCGATCCGATCCATCACCGCCGGCCCGGTCCGGTCGACCACCTCATCGACCTCGGCCACCTGCTGTCCGGTCCGGTCGAGCACCTCACCGGTCCCGGTCACCTGCTCCACGACCTGGCCGGCCGCCCGGTGCACGTCGTCGACGGTCACCCCGACGGAACGGGCCAGCGCGTCGATCAGGTGCGGGTTGCGGTCGATCGTGGTCAGCGCCCGGTCCAGGATCTGCACCAGCTTCTCCAGCCGTACCTTCAGCAGCGCCTCGGCCCGGACCCCGGTGATGTCCAGCTCGACGCCCTCCAGGTGCACCCGCACGCCGGCGTCCAGTTGGAGCAGGTTGGCCAGCCGGGCGCGCAAGGAGAGGTCCGCGTCGAGCCCGTCGACCGCGAGCCGGATCTCGTCGACCGACAACTCCGGCACGTCGAGCAGGACGTCCGGTTCCGGTCCGGCGGTACCCCGCGGCGTGGCCCGCTCGTCGGTCGCTCCGCTGTCGCTCATGCTCCCGCTCCCCCATCGGCCGGTCCGGGTCAGCGGCGGTTACCCGGTTTCGGGTACGACATCCACCGCCGGTCCCGCGGTCGGGAACCCGCGTTCCCGCTGTCCGGAAGCGGGCGAAACCAAAGCTGCACAGCGAGACATCAGCCGGTATGGTCCGGGCTTATGGGACAGGAGATGGCCGATCCGGATGAGGTCCGGCAGGAATCCGACCGTTTCTCCCTGCGCAGCAGCATCCTCGTCCCGGCGTCCAGCGAGCGGGCGTACGCCGTCTTCACCGGCGCGCTGGCCGACTGGTGGGTCCGCGAATACACCTGGTCCGGGCCGGAGGCGCTGGCCGCGCTCGGGGTCGAGCCGAGGGCCGGCGGCATGCTCTACGAGATCGGCCCGTACGGCTTCCGCAACGACTGGGGCCGCGTGCTGACCTGGGATCCGCCCCGCCGACTGGTCTTCACCTGGCAGATCGGGCCGGACCGGGTGCCGGTGCCGGACCCGGCCCGGGCCAGCGAGGTGGAGGTGCTCTTCCACCCGGAAGGCCCCGACTCGACCCGGGTGGACGTCGAGCACCGTTACTTCGACCGGCACGGCTCGGCCGCCGAGGGCTACCGCGAGGCGCTCACCGCCGGCTGGCACGAACTGCTCTGCCGCTACCTGGCGACGGTAACCCGCGCCACCGACTGACCGGCCGCCGCGCGACCGCGGGTCAGCCGGCGATGCCCGGACGCGCCCCGGTGCCGGTCAGCCCGGTGTCGCCCAGGTCGGCCCGGCGGCCGGCGGCGGCGCCCGGGCCGAAGCCACCACCGGCGAGCCGGCGGCGCGGTGCGGTACGCAGTCGCGGGTACACCTCGGCGAGCCGGCGTTGGACACGGTCGGAGCGGTCGGCGAGCACCAGCGCCACCGAGGGCACGCCGGCCTCGGCGACGGCGCCGGCCTCGGCCGCGCGCAGCCGCTCGGCGACCACCTGGGCGAAGCCGGCCAGCCAGGTGCGCCGGAACGCGGCCGGGTGCTCCCCGACCGGCACGGCGGCCCCGGCCAGCCCGTGCGCCGCCTGCACCAGCAGCGAGGTGAAGAGCAGCTCGACCCGTTCCAGGTCGCTGGCGAAGCCGAACAGGTGCATGGCGAAGCCGGTGCCCTGCCGACGGCGGACGCAGCGGCACCGCAGCGGGTCGGCGACGGCGGCGAGCAGGCCGGCCTTGTCCCGGGCGTACGGGGCGACCACCTCGACCGTCCGGTCGCCGACCGGGTCGCCGTCCGGTTCACGGGCCGCGAGCAGTGCCCGGTCGACGCCGTACCGGGCGATCAGCTCGGTGGCCTTGGCCATGAACGTGGCCGCCTCGGCGGGCGTGCAGGCCGGGTCCTCGGCCTGGGCGAGCAGCTTGCGCACCTTGCTGAGCATCGCCTCGGACATCAGTCAGAGGTACCACAACGACGGAGCGGTCAGTCCGCCCGGCTGCGCAGCGTGGCGATGGTCGAGCCGGCGAGCGTGAGCAGGCAGTCGGGCAGCAGCCCGTCGGCGGCGGCCGCGCCGAACAGCGCCTCGCCGGTGTCGGCGTCGTCGTTGGCGTACGCGCTGACGAAACGGGCCACCCAGCGGGTGTCGTAGTCGGCCTGGTCGATGCCGGGGAAGTCGAGCGCGGCGGCGCCCACCGGGGCGTCGTCGCCGAGCATGGTGGCGGCCAGGCACCAGGCCACCCCGTACGCACCGGCCAGCCCGGAGCGGTCCACCACCGCGTCGAAGGCGCCGACCACACCGGCGCCGTCGCCGGCCAGCGCCGAACGGAGCACGGCGGTCGCGTCGTCCAGCGTCTGCTGTGCGTCATCGGTCACCCGCGGAACAGTAACGCCGGGGGTCAAGCGGTGACCCGGAATCAGCATGTCGATCACCGAGAGTGATACCCGCAGTCGGGGTGCCGACGGAGCCCGGTCCACAGTCCCACGTGCCGCACCGGCACGCTAATGTGCGCAGCGGACCTTCGCCGGAGGAAGGACGACCATGCTTGGAAATCGCACGTCGCGCGCGGCCCTGTCCATGGCCTGCGCGGCGCTCCTGCTCGCTACCAGCGCCTGCGGGAGTGACGAGCCGAAGGACGCGGGCACCACCCAGGTCCGCCTCTACGGCACCGACGGCAACATGCAAAATTCCTTCGCCGCGGAACTCAAGGACCGGGCGAATCTCCTCAACGGCATGAAGGGCACCACCCCGCTCACGCCGTTGCCCGAGAGCTTCAAGGAACGGCTACGCAACGTCAATCCGAAGCTGACCGACTACCTCTACTCCGCGGAGTCGTACGACGCCGTGGTGATCAGCGCGCTGGCGGCCCAGCTCGCCGGCACCACCGCGCCGGCCGAGATCGCCAAGCAGATCGTCGGCGTGACCACCGGCGGCCAGCGCTGCGACGAGGTGGCGGCCTGCCTCCAGCTCGCCCGCGCCGGCCAGGACCTGGAGTACCGGGGCGTGTCGCTGACCCGGGCCGGCTTCACCGACAACGGTGAGCCGGCCACCGCGAGCTACGGCACGCTGCACTTCGACAATCAGCAGCTCGACGACGCGAAGACCGAGTTCGTCGGTGCCGGCGAGGACTCCGGGGCGAGCACCAAGTCCCCGCCGCGTGGCCGCAAGCCCCGCGGCGGCAAGGCGAAGGACGCGCCGCTGGTGCTCGGCGGCCTGCTGCCGAAGACCGGTGACCTGGCGCTGGCGTACCCGCCGATGGCCGCCGCGATCACGCTCGCGATCAACGAGATCAACGCGGGCGGCGGGGTGCTCGGCGAGCCGGTGAAGTTCATCGAGGGCGACGACGGCACCAACCCGGCGGTGGCGAAGGCGACGGTGGCCACGCACGTCGCCCAGGGCGTACCGGTGATCATCGGTGCCGGCGCGTCCGGCGTCTCCCGCGCGGTGCTGCCGGACGTGGTGGCCGCCGGGCGGATCCTCTTCTCGCCGTCGAACACGGACGCGGGGCTGAGCACCGTGGACGACAAGGGGCTCTACTTCCGTACCGCCCCGCCGGACAGCCTCCAGGGCCGCGCGCTGGCCGACGTGATGCTGCGGGACGGCCCCCGCAAGATCGTGCTCCTGGCCCGTAAGGACTCCTACGGCGAGGGCCTCCAGGAGAACGTCCGGGCCGAGCTGGAGAAGGCCGGGGTCGGGGCGGACCGGGTCAAGCTGCTGACCTACGTGCCGCCGGACGACCCGAAGACGCCTGTCGACTTCACCGGCCTCGCCAAGGACATCAAGAGCTTCGGCCCGGAGGCCGTGCTGGTGATCGGGTTCGGCGAGTCGGCGACCGCGATCACCGCACTGGCCGACGCCGGGGTGCAGATCCGGAACTGAGCCGTCCGGCCGTCGAGGGCCGCACCGGGGCGCCCCGGTGCGGCCCTCGGCGTGCCGGGGCTCAACGCGCCCGGCGCCGCTCCAGGAACTCGGTCATCCGCCGGTGCTTCTCCTCGTCCTCGAAGAGCACCGCCTGGCTCAGCAGGTCGAGCTGCGGGTGCGCGGCCGGCGGCGCGTCCACCGCCAGCTTGGTCAGCCGCAGCGCCAACGCCGAGCCCTTGGCCATCTCGTCGAGCAGGCCGTGGGCGGTCGGCAGCAACTCCGCCGGGTCGGCCACCACCCGGTTCACCAGGCCGATCCGCAGCGCCTCGTCGGCGGCCACCCGCCGGCCGGTGAAGAGCAGCTCCTTGGCCCGGGCCTCGCCGATCAACGCGGGCAGCCGGTAGGTCGCGCCCGCGCCGGCCAGGATGCCCAGCCGCACCTCGGGCTGACCGAAGACCGCACGGCCCGTGCACACCCGAAGATCGCAGGCGTACGCCAGCTCGGCGCCGCCGCCCAGCGCCGGGCCGTCGACCGCCGCCACGGTGGGCAGCGGCAGCGCCCGGATCCGCGCGAAGACGCCCTGGTTGATGGCGGCCAACGCGTCCAGCCGGCCGCGCTCGCGGAGCTGGGCGATGTCGGCGCCACCGGCGAAGATGCCGGCCGTCCCGCCGGTGAGCAGCATCAGCCGGGGGCGTGCCTCCAGCTCGGCGCAGACCGCGTGCAGCTCGCCGACCAGGTCGGCGTCGATCGCGTTGCGCTTCTCCGGCCGGTCCAGCGTGACCACGAGCCGGTCCGGCAGCTCCTCGATCCGCAGCCCGCTCACTGCTTGACGCCGCCTTCCCACGTGTAGAAGCCCTGACCGGACTTCTTGCCCAGCCGGCCGGCGGCGACCATCTCCACCAGCAGCGGCGGCGGCGCGAACCGGTCCCCGTACGCGACCTGGAGCGTACGCGCGATGTCGAGCCGGACGTCCAGCCCGACCAGGTCGGTCAGCTCCAGCGGGCCGACCGGGTGCCGGTAGCCGAGCACCATCGCCTTGTCGATGTCGGCCGGGGCGGCCACCCCGTCGGCCACCATCCGGATCGCCTCCAGGCCGAGCGTGACGCCGAGCCGGGAGGTGGCGAAGCCGGGCATGTCGCGTACCACGACGGGGTCCTTGCCCAGCCGGCCGGCCAGCGCGACCGCCGCCTCGGTGGTCTCCGGCGCGGTGGCCGGGCCGACCACGACCTCCAGCAGCGCCATCGCCCAGACCGGGTTGAAGAAGTGCAGCCCGAGGAAGTCCGCGGGGCGGGTCAGCCCGTCGGCCAGCGCGGCGATCGGGATGCTGGAGGTGTTGCTGCCCAGCAGCGCCGGCCGGCGGCCCTCGGCCTGGCGGAGCACGGCGCGCTTGAGGTCGAGCCGCTCCGGTACCGCCTCCACGATCACGTCCGGCCCGTCGGCCACCTCGGCCAGCCCGGTCCGCAGGGTCACGCGTACCCGGTTGGCGGTGGCCGCCTCGGCGGTCAGCTTCCCCCGCTGCACGGCGCGGTCCCACAGCTCGCCGAGCCGCCGGACGGCGGCGGCCCCCCGCTCGGGGTCCACCTCGACCAGCTCGACCGCGTACCCGGCGCCGGCCGCCACGTACGCGATGCCGAGGCCCATGGTGCCGGCCCCGACGACCACAAAACGACCACTCATCGCTGTCCCCTCGTCGCGGCGGGTGGCGCGCGGGGTCTCCGCCGCACCGGGCCGGCCGCTCGCTCGTCCCTGGGTGCGACCCTATGCGCCGACGGGGACGCCGGGCATGCGTGGGGGCCGGGCGGACGGGGTAAAGATCGCCGTCAACGCCGAAGGAAGGAACGAGATGAGCCAGGCACCGGAGAGCGCGGAGCGCACCGAGACGGTCGAGACGCGCGGTGACGAGCGGGTGGACCTGCTTCGCGCGGACACCAACAACGACGGCAAGACCGACGTGTGGGTGGTGGACACCGACGGCGACGGCAAGGCCGACCTGTTCCAGTTCGACACCGACGGCGACGGCAAGGTGGACATCACCATGGTCGACATCGACGAGGACGGCACGCCGGACGAGGTGGTCGACGGCGACGGCGGCCTGCCGCCCGAGGAGACCACGCCCACCGTCCAGGTGTGAGAGGTAAGGAGGGGCCCCTTCTTATCGCCTAGGCGATGGGAAGGGCCCCCTCTTAACGTCTGAGCGTGAGCGTGGCGAGGTAGTAGGGACGGTCGGTGTCGTCCACGTCGGTCAGTCGCCACGGGGAGCCGTGGACCAGCTCGGCGAACTCGTCGGGCGAGCACACCAGGTAGTCGAACCAGTCGGTGCCGAGCAGCCGGTAACGCAGCCGCAACCGCAGTTGCCCGCCGAGCCGGCCGCGCCGCCGGTTCGCCTCGTGGTAGCCGGTGTGCACCGGGTCGGTGGTGCCGTACGGGTCGGTGCCGTGCGCGATCACGCGCGCCCCGGGGCGGGCCAGCGCGGCGAGCGCGGCCAGCAGCGCGGGGGCCCGCTCGCGCCCCTCGAACAGGCCGAGGTTGTTGCCGAGCAGCAGGAACGTGTCATAGCGCCGGCCGTGCGCGACGTGCTCGTCGACGGTGGCGTGCACCAGCTCGCGGACGCCGCGGTGGCGGCTGACGCGCAGCGCGCCGAGCGAGGTGTCCAGCCCGGTGACCGGCACCCCGCGCTCCTGGAGGTGCAGCGCGATCCGGCCGGCGCCCACGCCGACGTCGAGCACGTGCCCGTGCACCCGGTCGACCGCCCGGTGGTCGTGCGGCTGCCACTGCTGCGGCGGGTCCAGGTAGTGCCCGGCGGGCGCGCCGTTGACCAGCCCGTCGTCCCGTTCGATGATCTCGATGACCGGGCGGGGCAGCCGTCCGCCGGCCAACGGGCGGGGTCCGACCCCGGTGGCCACCGCGTACGCGTCGCGGATCATCTCGCCGAACACGTCGCCGATCGTGGGGTCCCCGGTCATGGGTGCACGCTATCCGGGCTCGGCGACGCTGTCGCAGCCGTATCCTGGCGGCGTGACCGACCTGGACCGCCTGGCGGCGGAGAAGTACGTCCTGCTCACCACGTTCCGCAAGGACGGCCGGGCGGTGCCGACGCCGGTGTGGGCCGTGCGCGACGGCGACGCGTTGGCGGTGTGGACGGTGTCCGACTCGGGCAAGGTGAAGCGGATCCGGCGGGACGGCCGGGTCACGGTGGCCCCGTGCGACGTGCGGGGCCGGCCGCACGGCGAGGCGGTGCCGGGCCACGCGACGATCGACGATCCGGAGCGCTCCCGCCGGGTCCGCGGGCTGCTGAAGCACAAGTACCGGCTGATCGGCCGGATGACGTTGCTGGGCAGCCGGCTGCGCCGGGGCGAGCGCGGCACGGTGGGGCTGCGGATCGTGCTGGACGCGCCGCCCCCCGGACACGATTGAGGGCGGTGGCCCGTCGGCCGACCGCCCTTCATCGAAAAGCTGGAAAAACTCCGGGTCGTCAGTCACCCTGCCGCTGCTGGGGGATCTGCCCCTGAAGCAGGGCCCGAACCTCCGACTCGCGGTAACGGCGGTGGCCGCCCAGGGTCCGGATGGCGCTGAGCTTGCCAGCCTTGGCCCACCGGGTCACCGTCTTCGGGTCGACACGGAACATCGACGCCACCTCGGCCGGTGTGAGTAGCGGCTCGGGTTCGTGCGTTCGCGATGCCATCGGGGTCACTCCTCCACATGTATAGACATCGGCCGGGGTCCCGCCGGCCGACGCGTCTCCCATGGTCCGGCTAGTCCCCGATGTCCGACATGGGCCGAACGGCTGAAGGTCCCTAGACGGACGGATGAACCATGCCCGATTTTTACGACTTTTACACGTCAGAAAGTACCTTATTCGGACTCATGATCACGGTTCGTGATGCGTCAACTACGAGACACTCTCGTATCCCGTACCCTGAATAGGGGCAAAACGACCGTCAGTTGCAGCGTTCCAGAAGTTGCACCGCGCGCCAGCGGGCGACCAGCTTGTCGTACGCCGCCGAAGCCTCCTCGGCCTCGCCCCGGGACAACCCGGCGAGGCCCGCCGCGACCAGTTCGGTCGAGTCGTCGGCCACCAGCGTCTCGTCCGGCAGCAACTGCACCAGGCCGCCGTAGTCCAGCTCCACCACCGAGCGCGGATGGAACTCCTCCAGCCAGCGGGCGGCCTCCTCGACCGCCTCGGTGATCGGCGCCTCCCCGACCGACTTGCGCAGCACCGACAGCGCCCGGGACGAGCGGCGGCGCGCCTTGGAGATCTCCGTCCGGTAGCGCAGCGCGCGTCGCTCCGCGTCGGTGACCAGATGCCGCTCGCCGGCCTCGAACAGCACGAACCACCGCAGCGGCACCCCCCAGGTGGCGACCTGCTCGTGCACCCGGGGCACGCCGTGCTCCAGCACCCGTGCCCCGCTGCGCCAGTCCTCCACCACGGCCTTGGCCTGACCGGCCAGGACCGGCGGCACGAACGCGTCGGCGAGCACCGGGGGCACGCCGTCCCGGGCGCTCAGCGCCGCCTCGGCGACCCGGATCCGCAGGTTCCAGGGGCAGACCAGCAGCGTGTCGTCGGCCTCCAGGACGTACGCCTCGTCCGGCAGGTCGGGCAGCCGGGTCCAGCCCGCGCCGAGCGCCTCGATCACCGAGGTGCGCTGCCGGACCGGCCCCTCCAGTGGGGCGATCGCCCGGCCCTCGCTGACGTACCGACGCCAGTACGACTGCCGGTCCCGGTCGAAGGCGGTCAGCGGCTCGTACACGCGCAGGTATGAAGCGAAGAGCGACGGCACGGCGCGATCCTCCCACGAGACGACACCGTCCGTCGCCGCCGTCACACCGGCGGCGTGACGTGCGCGACAGTACGGTTCCGGCCGATATTAGGCTCAACGGCACCGGCATCATCCCGCCGGCGTGCCACCGAAGGTTCCGCGCCCCACAAGGGCGCACACCGACACAGGAGTCAGCCATGGGCGTATTCGCCAGCACCGACGACCCGTCATCCTCGGGTCACGAGCAGGTCGTGTTCTGCCAGGACAAGCAGTCCGGCCTGAAGGCGATCATCGGGATCTACTCCACCGCGCTGGGCCCCGCGCTCGGTGGCACCCGGTTCTACCCGTACGCCAGCGAGGCCGACGCCCTCGCCGACGTGCTCGACCTGTCGCGGGGCATGGCGTACAAGAACGCGCTGGCCAACCTGGACCTGGGCGGCGGCAAGGCGGTCATCTGGGGCGACCCGGAGCAGCTCAAGAGCGAGGCCCTGCTGCGCGCGTACGGCCGCTTCGTGGAGTCGCTCAACGGCCGCTACTACACCGCCTGCGACGTCGGCACCTACGTCGCCGACATGGACGTGATCGCCCGCGAGACCCGCTACGTCACCGGCCGCAGCGTGGAGCACGGCGGCGCCGGCGACTCGTCCATCCTCACCGCCTGGGGCGTCTTCCAGGGCATGCGGGCCGCCGCGGAGCACGTCTGGGGCAGCCCGACGCTGGCCGGTCGCCGGGTCGGCGTGGCCGGGCTGGGCAAGGTGGGCAAGTACCTGACCGCGCACCTGCTGGACGACGGCGCGGAGGTCGTGGCGACCGACGTCAACCCGCGCGCCCAGGAGTGGGTGCGCGCCACCCACCCGCAGGTCACACTGGTCGACGACACCGCGGCGCTGGTCGCGTCCGACATCGACGTGTACGCCCCCTGCGCGCTGGGCGGCGCGCTGAACGACGACACGGTGCCGGTGCTGCGCGCCAAGGTGGTCAGCGGCGCGGCGAACAACCAGCTCGCCCACCCGGGCATCGAGAAGGTGCTCGCCGACCGGGGCATCCTCTACACGCCGGACTACGTGGTGAACGCCGGTGGCGTGATCCAGGTCGCCGACGAGATCGAGGGCTTCAACTTCGAGCGGGCCAAGCTGCGCGCCACCCGGATCTTCGACACCACGCGGCAGATCCTCCGGCTCGCCGACGACGAGGGGGTCCCGCCGGCGGTGGCCGCGGACCGGCTCGCCGAGCGCCGGATGGCCGAGGTCGGCCGGCTGCGCGCCATCCACCTGCGGTGAACGGCTGCCCGGGGGCGGGCCGCGGGTCCGCCCCCGGGCAGCACGTGCCCGGGTTGGGCGTTAAGCTGTTTTCGGTGGTTACGTAGCGGTTTGACCGCTGTCACGGCCGGCCCCGGCAATCACCCCTTACCGGGTACACTTTGTGACGGTCGGAACACTGCGACGCGCAGGGCCGGTCGACGGTGACCCGAGGTGCCGAACGATGGCATCCCCATGTACCGTAAGAGCCACGAGAGATGCCTGACGTCATCGGGGCCCGCCTTCGGGCTGCCCCGCATTCTGTGCGAGGGGGTCGAGCCATGGGGCGCGGCCGTGCTAAGGCCAAGCAGACGAAGGTGGCCCGGGAGTTGAAGTACCACTCCCCGAACACCGACCTAACCGCCTTGCAGCGTGAACTGGCGGGTAGTGGTAAGTCTGAGCACAACTTCGACGACGACTACAAAGAGTATGTCGACGACGATGACGAGGACCACGCGGACGACGACCCGGACCCCTGGGCCCGTCCGGCCCGCTGACCTCCGGTCACATCTGAGCACGCGGTAGCCCCCGCGTGCTCACGCATGTGCTCAACCGGAGCCGGCAGAGCGCCGACGATCAGGGACCTGCCGCACCGGGATGCCTCCCCGGCTGCGCCCGGCAGGTCCTTGATCGCGGACCCGGCGCTCAGCGCGGGCGGTTGTTCCAGTTGTAGAACGTCGGGATGTTCTCGAAGTGGTTCCACGCGCACACCGCGCTGCCGCCGTCGCCGCCGGGCGCCTCCGCCCGCAGCAGCCGCGCCGCCTCCGCCTCGTGGAGCAGCGCGGTCAGCCCCGCAGCGGCGTCCCGCACCCGGCCGGCGACCGTTTCCCGGTCGGTGTCACTGGTGATCTCGGGCATGCTCCAACACTCCCTCCAGTAGGCGGATCTTGCTGTTGCGGCAGTGCTCGGTCTCCGTACCGTCGAACCGCCCCTGCTCGAAGTAGCGGTTGGCGGCGTGGCCCCCGCCGCAGAACCCGAAGTACGCGCAGGACGCCCGGCACGCCTCCACGCCGCTGAGGAACTCGCCGACCCAGGGCGTCGACCCGGCGTCGGCGAGGATCTCGCCCAGCGGCGTGACCAGCACGTTCCCGCTGCCGAAGTCGCCGTACCGGGCGTCGGTGAAGCCGGCCAGCTCGGGTGAGAGCACCACCACCGAGCCGTCGTGGCCGACCGTCGGAATCGGGTCGAGCCGACGGGGCAGCAGATCGTCCGCGGCGCCGGCCAGCACCGCGCCGGCGTACCGCAGCGACCACTCCACCTCGCGCAGGTGGATCCGGGGATCCTGCCGCCAGGCGGCGACCAGCTCCGACCAGAAGCCGGTGACCGACGCGCCGTCCCGGGCGTTCGACCGGGTGTTGACCCCCTCGGTCTCCTCGATGTTCACGCCCAGCACCTCGCAACCCAGGTCGAGGAAGTAGGCGTACAGCTCGGCCGCCAGGCCCGGCTCCGGCCGGGAGACCACCGCCAGGGCCGAGAACGGCAGCCCGTGCCGGCGCAGCGCCGCCACGCCGGCCACGATCCGGTCGTACGCCGGCCCGCCGCCCCGGGTGACCCGCTCGGCGTTGCGCGCCCGCGGGCCGTCCACGCTCACGCTGACCCGGACCCGGTGCTCGGCGAAGAACGCGCACCAGGCGTCGTCGATCAGCGTCGCGTTGGTCTGCACGTGATGCTCGACCTCCGGCCCGAACGGGGCCAGCAGCGCGGCCAGGTGCTCCCGGCCGGCCGCCAGCGGCTCCCCGCCGTGCCAGACCACCGAACACCGGCCCCCGGCCGCCCACCGGTTCACCGACGCCGCCACCGCCTCGGCCACCGCCACCGGCATCCGCCGGTTCGCCGCGCGCAACGGCAGGTAGCAGTAGGCGCAGTCGAGGTTGCACAGCGTCGTCGGCTGCATCACCACGTACGAGGGGACGGCGGCGATGCCCCGCATCCCCCGGGGCGTGCGTGCAGCCATCGACCCCTCCCCCGCGTGCCTGAAAAAACCGAACCTTCAGGCTATGCGGCGGCGGCCACTCGGGTGAACCCCCGATCAGGTGCCCGGCTGATCAGCGCAGGGTGATCAACATGTTCAGCCCCGGGTGATCAACATGTTCAGCCCCGGGTGTGCTGCCCGACCATCTGCACGTGGCCGGAGCCCTCGATGATCTCGCCGGCCTGCCACGCCTCGACGCCGCGGCCGGTCAGGGTGGCCAGCGCGCGGTCGGCGTCCTCGGCGGCGACGATGGCGAACATGCCGACGCCCATGTTGAACGTCGACTCCATCTCCGGGTCCTCGATCCGGCCCTTGGACTGGATCAGGTCGAAGATCGGCTGCGGCTTCCAGGTCGACCGGTTGACCACCGCGTCGACGTGCTCCGGCAGGACCCGGACCAGGTTGCCCGGGATGCCGCCGCCGGTCACGTGCGCCAGCGCCCGCACCTCGGCCTCGGCGATCAGCTTGAGGCAGTCCTGCGCGTAGATCTTGGTCGGGGTGAGCAGCTCCTCGCCCAGCGTGCGCTGGCGGCCGAAGTCGTCGATCACCACGTCCAGCCGCATCCGGCCGGCGCCCAGCAGCACGTGCCGGACCAGGGAGTAGCCGTTGGAGTGCAGGCCCGAGGAACGCATGGCGATCACCACGTCGCCCACCTCGACCCGCTCCGGGCGCAGGATCTCGCTCTCCTCCACCACGCCGACGCCGGTGGCCGAGATGTCGTACTCGTCCGGGCGCAGCACGCCGGGGTGCTCGGCGGTCTCGCCACCCAGCAGCGCGCAGCCGGCGTACCGGCAGCCGTCGGCGATGCCGGCGCCGATCTCGGCGACCCGGTCCGGCACGACCTCGCCGGTGGCGATGTAGTCGAGCAGGAACAGCGGCTCGGCCCCACAGGCGACCAGGTCGTCGACGACCATGGCGACCAGGTCGATGCCGACCGTGTCGTGGATGTCGAGCTGCTGGGCGATCACCAGCTTGGTGCCCACGCCGTCGGTGGAGGAGGCCAGGATCGGGCTCTTGTACTTCTTCGTGTCCAGCCGGAACAGGCCGGCGAAGCCGCCCAGGTCACCCATGACCTCCGGGCGCCGGGTCTCCCTGACCTTGGACTTGAGCAGCTCGACCGCGCGGTC
The DNA here is from genome assembly GCF_044391475.1 of Micromonospora sp. NPDC018662. Classification (NCBI taxonomy): domain Bacteria; kingdom Bacillati; phylum Actinomycetota; class Actinomycetes; order Micromonosporales; family Micromonosporaceae; genus Micromonospora; species Micromonospora sp. NPDC018662. Next base: position 371,128 of record NZ_JBISAC010000001.1, on the reverse strand, counting down.
GCCCGCCTCGATCGACACCCCGGCGTCGGCGTACGAGACCGAGCGTTTGCGCTGCGTGCGGCTGGACCCCGCCGACCAGGGCTGGCGGTCGCCGCCGGCGCCCGTCGGGCTGGATCCTGCGCCGCTGCGCTCGGACACGTGCGTCACGGTTCTCCCCTTTGTGGTTCCGCGGGGCCGGAACGCCGGACCCGCGTCGGTGGTGCTACGGGTGATGGGTCGGTGTGGCGACGAGCGGGCCGGTGGGCTCGGCCGCCTCGGCGACGACCCGGCGACCCACTCCCTCGAGCACGTGCTTGCCGATCAGGTTCCCGGCCGGCAGCTCGATCGGGTACTCCCCATCGAAGCACGCCCGGCAGAGTCGGGTCTTCGGCTGCTCGGTCGCCGCGATGAGACCGGGCAGGGATACGTAGCCCAGCGTGTCGGCGCCGATCGACCGCCGGATGCCCTCGTTGTCCAACCCGTTGGCCAGCAGTTCGGCCCGGGTGGCGAAGTCGATGCCGTAGAAACAGGGCCAGCTGACCGGCGGCGAGGAGATCCGGACGTGGACCTCCAACGCGCCCGCCTCGCGCAGCAGCCGGACGATGGCCCGCTGGGTGGTGCCTCGGACGATCGAGTCGTCCACCACCACCAGGCGCTTGCCGCGCACGTTCTGCCGCAGCGGGTTCAGCTTGAGCCGTACGCCGAGCGCCCGCAGCGTCTGCGAGGGCTGGATGAACGTGCGCCCGACGTACGGGTTCTTCATCAGGCCCTGGCCGTAGGTGATGCCGGACTCCTCGGCGTAGCCGATGGCCGCCGGGGTGCCGGACTCCGGCACCGGGATCACCAGGTCGGCCTCGACCGGGTGCTCCTTGGCGAGCTGGCGGCCGATCTGCACCCGGGCCGCGTGCACGTTCCGGCCGGCGATGGTGGCGTCCGGCCGGGCGATGTAGACGTACTCGAAGAGGCAGCCCTTCGGCTCCGGCGCGGCGAACCGGCTGGAGCGCAGCCCGTCCTCGTCGATGGCGATCAGCTCACCCGGCTCCACCTCCCGGACCACGCTCGCGCCGACGATGTCCAGCGCGGCGGTCTCGCTCGCCACCACCCAGCCGCGCTCCAGCCGGCCGAGCACCAGCGGGCGCACGCCGTGCGGGTCACGCGCCGCGTAGAGCGTCGACTCGTCCATGAAGACGAAGCTGAACGCGCCCCGCAGCTGCGGCAGCACCTCCAGCGCGGCCGCCTCCACCGAGAGGTCGGGCCGGCTGGCCAGCAGCATGGTGACCAGCGACGTGTCGTTGCTCGACCCGTCGGAGTCCAGGCCCTGGGCGGACACCTCGCGCTGCAGCTCGGCGGTGTTGACCAGGTTGCCGTTGTGGGCCAGCGCGATCGTGGTGCCGGCGGTGGTGGCCCGGATCGTCGGCTGGGCGTTCTCCCAGGTCGAGCCGCCCGTGGTCGAGTAGCGGGCGTGCCCGATCGCGACGTGCCCGCGCAGGCTGGCCAGGGTCGGCTCGTCGAACACCTGGGCGACCAGGCCGAGATCCTTGTAGACCACCACGCCGGAACCGTCGCTGACCGCGATGCCGGCGGCCTCCTGGCCGCGGTGCTGGAGGGCGTAGAGCCCGAAATAGGTGAGGTTGGCGACCTCTTCCCCGGGCGCCCAGACACCGAAGACGCCGCACGCGTCCTGGGGGCCGGGTCGCTGGGGGTCAAGGTCGTGGCTCAGCCGGCCATCGCCTCGGGGCACCTGCCGCTCCCTCGTGCTGGGGGGTCTGGACTGGCCTGGCGGAGTCGGGGGGCAGCTCCGCACCGTGGGCCGGGACCGTCGTCGGCCACCAGTGTACGCGAACACACGTCGCCACCGACAGTCACGAAGCGCCCGCAGAGCGTGGGGACCCGGCCGGTTAAATCGGGAGGTACGCGGAGAGGTCGGCGCGGTTGCCGGAGACCCGGACGCGACCCTCGGTGACCGCCTCCGCCCAGCCGAGCCGCCCGGTGGCGACCGACAGCCAGGTGGCCGGGTCCATCTCCACCACGTTCGGCGGGGTGCCACGGGTGTGTCGCGGCCCGGGCACGCACTGGACCGCGCCGTAGGGTGGGACGCGCACCTCCACCGATCGGCCGGGAGCGCGCTCCGCGAGGGCGGTCAAGAGCGTCCGGACCGCCTCCCGGAGCACCGGCCGTTCGGGCGTACGCCCCTCGTCCAGCGCCGTCAGGGCGGTGAGCACCGAGTCGGAATAAGCGCGCGGAGAGGACACGACGGGACGATACGACCCGACAGAAGGCCGCCCGACGCCGGCCCTGGGTAGAGATGATCCGGTCAGACAAGGCATAGTTGCCGACGGCGTAATTCGTACCGTGAGTGATCAACCCGGCCGGACCGGCCGGCGGGAAGATCAGACCCGGAAGGCGGTGGACGTGTCCACACACCGACGTGCCTGGAAGCATCGGGCCGGTGTGGTCGTAGCGCTGGTCTTCGGCGCCCTGCTCACCGTCCCCGCCACACCCGCCCTCGCGGCGAACATCGTCACCGCCGACAACTCCGTGACGATCGAGGCCGGCAAGAGCAGCACGATCAACGTCCTGGTCAGACTGGCTGACGGTGAGACGTCCGCCGACATCGACGTGACCGGCCTGCCGGATGGCGTGACCTGCGGGGGCTGCGGTCCGCTCGACTTCGGTGGCCAGCCGACAAAGCAGGTCAGCTTGACGCTGTCCGCCGCCGGGAACGCGCCGGACGCCAACGGCAGGCAGGCGAGAATCACGGTCACGGGTGACGGCGGGCGTCAGCTCCGGGTCACGGTCAAGGGCGCGGCTGCTCCTCCTCCGCCGCCGCAGCAGCCGCAGACCGTCAAGACGGTCTCCGGCAAGGTGGTCAACTCCGACGGTGACCCGATCGCCGGCGCCCTCGTCATGCTGCGCGACAGCGCCGGCAAGGAGCGCCGGACGAACACGAACGGCAGCGGCAACTTCAGCTTCGGCGGCTCGGCCGACAACCCGATCGCACCGGGCCGGATCGATCTCGGCGCCTCCGCGGACGGCGCGACCCCGAGCGCCAAGTCGATCAACGCCGCCGCCGGCCAGTCCGTGACCGGCGTCCGGATCAGCGTGGCGCTCAAGGCGTCGGCCAGCCCGAGCGCGACGCCGTCGGCCAGCGAGTCCGCGCCGCCGTCCGAGGAGGTGACCGAGGACGAGGTCACCGAGGGCCCGGCCACCGAGGCGCCGGCCGCCCAGCCGTCGACCGCCAGCGAGGACTCCGGCGGCTTCGGCAACTGGCTGCTGATCCTGCTCGGCGGCCTCTTCGTCGCCGTCGGCGTCGGCACCATCGTGCTGCTCTACATGCGCCGCAAGAACGACGAGGGCGACGGCGACGGTCCCGACGGGCCGGTCGGCCCGGGTGGTCCGGGCGGGGCCGCCGCGGCGGGCGCGATCCCCGCGGCCCGCGGCGCCTACCGGGGCGTGGACGACCAGACCCGGGTGGTCAACGGCATGGGCGCCGGGCCGGCCCCGACCATGGTCGGGGGCGCCGCGATGAGCGAGGCGCCGACCATGCTCCAACGCCCGGTCGTGGACGACGTCCCGCCGGACCCGTACGGCGCGCCGCCCGGCACCGGGTACGGCGTCGGGGCGGGCCAGGCCGGCTACGGCTACGGCGACGACGCGCCCGGTCAGGGCGGCTACGGCGGCGGCTACGGCAACGCGCCCTCCTCGGGCAGCGGCTACGGCACCGGCCCGTCCTCCGGGGCCGGCTACGGCAGCCCCGACTACGCGGCCGGGGCGGCCGGGGCGGCTGGCGCGGCCGGCTACTCCGCGGCCCAGGGCGGCGGGTACGGCCACGAACGCTTCGACGAGCCGACCGGCCGCTACACCGGCGACAGCACCCAGTACGCGCCGGCTGCCGACCCGTACCCGACCAGCACCTACCAGCCCGAGCAGGGGCGCGGCTACGACCAGCCCGGCTCGGGTCAGTACGGCCGGGGCGCGGAGCAGGCCGAGGGCTACGGCACCGGCGGTGGCTACGGCGCCGCGCCGGGCGGCGGCTACGGCGACGCCCCGACCGGCGGCTACGGCGGTGCCCCGACCGGCGGTTACGGCGGTGCCCCGACGGGCGGCTACGACAACGCCCCCGCCGGCGGCTACGGCGATACCCCGGGCTACGGCGACAGCCGGCCGGGCGGCTACGACAACGCGCCCACGGGCGGCGGCTACGACAACGCCTCGACGGGCGGCTACGACGGCGGCCGGCCGCAGGGCGGCTACGGCGACGCCCCGACCGGCGGCTACGACGCCCGCCAGCCGGGCGGCTACGAGGCCGGCGCGGCCGGCGGCGGCTACGGCAACGCGCCCGGCGGCTACGACGGCGGCCACCAGCAGGGCGGCTACGACCAGCGTGGCGGTTACGGTGACGGCTACGGCCAGCAGGGCGGCTACGCCCAGCCGGGCGGGTACGGCCAGGAGCCGCCGCAGCAGCGCGGCCCCGGCTACGACAACCCGGGCGGCTACCCCGACGATCCGGCGCAGGCTGGTCGAGGCCGTGCCGACGGTACGCCGGAGCGGGGCGGTCGACGCCTCGACTGGCTGGACGACTGACCACATTCCCCGTGCCACCCGTGGCCGTCCGGCTCCTGCCGGGCGGCCACGCTCGTCAGGTCACCCGGACTGCGGCACCGTGCTGACAAGGACCATGAACCTCGGCGCGTTCTCCCAGCTCGGCGTGAGGTGGGTGACGTACCGCCATCCCCAGGAGTCGTAGGCGCGTCGAGCGACGGTGTTGTCCGGGTCCACGAGGAGGGTGGCGCGTTCCTCGGCGCGGCGGCCCACGAGCTGATCGTGCAAGGCTCGCGCCACGCCCTGACGTCGCCGACGCGGATGTACGAGCAACTCGCTGACGGCGAAGGTGCGCCGCCCCGTCTCCTCGGTGAAACCGGTGGGAACTGGCTCCTCGAGGCCGGCCCACCAACCGGTCTCGGCGGGCAGCGGAAAGCCGTAGATGTATCCGATCAACTCGCCGTCGGCCGTGGCGGTGACCAGGCTCCACCCGTGGCGCTCCATGTGGGTGGAGAGCTGGCGTCGGTAGCGGTCCTCGCTGTGGAACTCCCCGCCGTCCGGGTAGACCCGCAAATACAGGTCGACGAGGCCCTCGACGAGCGGCATCGCCTCGGCCGCCGTGTAGTGACGAAGATCCAGGTCACGCACTACCGGCTCACCGCCTGGTCGAAGGCGTCGACGAATTCGCGGCTCCGGGCGGTTGGGCGCTGCGCCTGCGCCAGACTCGACCTGACTTCGGCAAGGTGCCGCCAGACTCGTCGGGAACTCACCTGACACGTGTCCGGCAGGGCATCCATCGCCGTCCGCGCCGCCTCGTTGATGTCGCCCAGCCGGCATTGCGCGCCGGCGAGTTGGACCGCGTAGTAGATGCGATTGCGGCGGAACGCGGGCGAAATGCTCTCGGTGATCGCCCGGAAGGCGTCCGCCGCGCGGTCGGCTCTGCCCAGCGCGAGGTAGGACAGCCCTTCGATGCCCCTGACCTCCTGCGCGGTGACGAAGTGGAGAAACGGCATGTCGTCCTCGCTGGTGCCGCGTTCCAGTTCACGGCGGGCCTTGGCCATCGCCCGGCTGAAGCTGCTCGTGTCCCGCAGAACGGCGTAGGTGTGAGCGGTCCGCAGGTGAAGCAGCGTCGCCAGCCTTGGTGTTCCCCATCCGGCGGAGGCCCGCAGTGCCGCTTCTGCGCTGTGCAGCGACTCGCCGGGGTGAGCGTCCCGCACCAGCAGGGCGAGTTGAGCGAAGGCGCGCACCTCCATCCGCGGATCGTCCGCGATACGGGCACGGGTGATCGCCTCGTTGAGGTACGGCCGCGCCTCCGGCCTGCGGTCGGAGTCGACAGCGAGCCAAGCGGTCTCGATCGCGAGATCGGCCAGGGCGGCCTGCAGGGCAGCATCCACCTCTCGGCTGTAGGTCGCCTTCGTCGCCCACGACGACAGGCGCGAGTGGACCCGGACGGCGATGTCGCAGAGCTGATCGGCACCCGCTACCGTGTCGGCCTGACGGAACTGCTCCACCAGCGAGCTGGCCTGGCGCACCTGGTCCATTCCGATGCTCAGGGGTGCGTCGGCCGGCCCGTCGAACAGGTGGGGAAAGCCGGTCGTGGCGATGCCGGCCAGGGCGGCCAGGGCGTGAAACTGTCGGCGGTCCGTGATGCCACCTCCTTGATCAGATGCCGTTGTCGCGGCATCCAGCCGGATCGGCGGCGTCACCGGTCCAGCTGTCTTCACTGATGTGACCGACTGTGGGTCCGGCCGCTCGACGCCCGCGCGGGCGGTGGGGGGTGTCTGGCCGGGCAGGCTGAACCACAGGTGCTGTTCCGGAACTCGGAGCAGCCGGGCCCAGTGGATGAGCCGGTCGAGGTGAACGACCGGTGGCCCGTTCTCGACCCGGCTCAACTGGGCCTGCGTGATGCCCAGCCACGCTGCCACCGCGCTCTGCGGCAACGGGGTGCGACCGTGGTACGGGTGGTGGCGGTAGGCCCGAATCACCCGCCCGAGATGCCGCCCGGCCAGCGCCAGCCGTACCGGCTCGTGCTCCCAGAATGGCCCCGGCACCGGCGGCGGCGCGCTCAGCCGCTCCCGCTCGGCGGCCTGGCACGGCGCGCACCGTCCACTGTCATTGTCGCGGGCCAAGCGTCCGCCGCAGCGGGGACAGTTCGCGTGTGTCACCGGCAACCTCGCTCCGCGCGGGTGGCTGTGTCCGAAATCGAGCCTAACCATTCAAGCCGTTTCCCGGCGTCACGGTATGCGCGCCATGCATACGGACGACTCTCGCCGACGGCGGTCCATCGGCCCGAGATCTTGGTATGGAATGGCCCCTCCGGGGGCGCCTCGCACCAAGATCTCAAGGCTTCCCGAACGGCAGGATGATGATCCCGAGAAGCGAGAACATCGCCGGAAGGCGAGGAAACTGTCAGGCGGGGGCGAAGTAGCCCTGGCGGAGCACCGGCACCACGTCGGAGACACCGACCTGGGCGGCGACCTCGACATCCTCGGCGAAGCCGCCTTCGGCGAGTTCCCGGCCGGAGACGCAGCCCCGCACCGCCGCCGGCACGTCCGGCGTGCTGGCCAGCGCCGCCAGCGCCACGGCCGCCTCCACCGAGAGGCCGCCGGGCACGCCGGCCAGGGCGTCCAGCACGCAGGCCGCCCCGAGCTGGTCCTCCACGCCGGGGCGCAGCGACCCGTCGGGCCAGCGCTCACCGGCGGCCACCACGCCCACCGGGGCGTCGTTAGTGCCGTACCCCTGGTGGCGGAGCCACCGCCCGACGGCGCGTGCGTTACGCAGGCACGCCGCCACCACGGGCATGCCGGTGGCGCTCGCCGCGGCGCTGATCGCCGAGCCGTTGGGCGACGGCAGCACCAGGTCGGCGACCACCGGCGCGGTCCGCAGCGCCGCCGGGGAGAGCGACCACGGATGCTCCGGGGTCGTCTGCCGGCGGCCCACCGCGGCGACGGCGCCCACCCGGCGGGCGTACTCGGCCGCCTGCTCACCCCAGGGGAACGGGTGCACCCGCGAGCCCCGGCTCACCGCCACCTCCACGGCGGTGGTGAACGACAGGACGTCCACCACCACCAGGACGGCGCAGACCCGGCCGAGTTCCGCCGCCCCGGTCAGGCCCCAGTCGAACCGGGCCCCGGCGCCGGGCTGCGTGAAGACGCCCAAGGTCGCGGCCTCAGCGCTGGTCCGGCTCGCCGGAAGCCGGACGGGTGTCGCCCGGGACGGAGTCGGACGGGGGCCCGGTGACCTCCGCCGGCGAGGCCTCGGCCCGCGCCGGAGCCGGCTCGGCGGACTCGCCCTCGGCCGGCACAGGCGCCGGACCGGTCGGCGCGTCCCCGGCTTCGGGCGAGGCGGGCTCGGTGTCCGCGCCCGGCTGCGTCGGGTCGCCCGCCGCTGCCGGCGCGTGCGCGTCCGGGGCCGTCCGGGCGATCGGCTCCGCGTCGACCTGCGCCGGGTCGACCCCCACCGGCTGCTCGGCGGTGGCCGGCAGCACGGTGGTGGTGCCGGTACGGGTCGCCGCCACCTCCACCCGCGCCGCCTCGGCCCCGCCGAAGAGGCGCGGCAGGGTCGCGCCGTGCGCCTCGCGCAGCTCGTCCAGGCCGATCCGGAACTGACCGCGCACCTCCAGCGCGCCGCCGGCCGGGTCGGTCACGCCGATGTGCTCCCACGGCACCCCACGCTCGGCGCAGAGGGCGGTGAACGCCTTCTCGTGCCCGCGCGGCACCGACACCAGCACCCGGCCGGCGGACTCGCTGAACAGGAACACGAACGGCATCGAGCCGTCGGCGAAGTGCTCCGGCAGCGTGATCCGGGCGCCGACGCCCCGGCGCAGGCTGGACTCGACCAGGCTCTGCGCCAGGCCGCCGTCGGAAAGGTCGTGCGCCGAACTGACGTGCCCGACCCGGGCCGCCTCGGCCAGCAGCTCGCCGAGCTGCCGCTCCCGGGCCAGGTCCACCTGCGGCGGGATGCCGCCCAGGTGCTCGTGGGTCACCCAGGCCCACTCCGAGCCGGAGAGCTCGACGTGCGTCTCGCCCAACAGGAAGAGCTGGTCGTGGTCGCCGGCCGGCCGCGGCACGAAGCCCATCGGCACCCGCTGCGCCACGTCGTCGAGCACGCCCAGCACGCCGACCACCGGGGTCGGGTGGATGGCCGCCGCGCCGGTCTGGTTGTAGAAGCTGACGTTGCCGCCGGTGACCGGGATGCCCAGCTCCAGGCAGCCGTCCGCCAGGCCGCGCACGGCCTCGGCGAACTGCCACATCACGCCCGGGTCCTCCGGCGAGCCGAAGTTGAGGCAGTTGGTCACCGCGATCGGCTTCGCGCCGGTCACCGCCACGTTCCGGTACGCCTCGGCCAGCGCCAGCTTCGTGCCGTGGTACGGGTCGAGGCGCGCGTACCGGCCGTTGCCGTCGACGGAGAGCGCGACGCCGAGGCCGCTGCGCTCGTCGATCCGGATCACGCCGGAGTCCTCCGGCTGGGCGAGCACGGTGTTGCCGAGCACGTACCTGTCGTACTGCTCGGTCACCCAGGTCTTGTCGGCCAGGTTCGGCGAGGCGATCATGCGCAGCACGGTTTCCCGGAGCGCGTCCGGGGTGCTCGGGCGGGGCAGCGTCTCGGCCCGGTCGGCCTGGAGCAGGATCAGGTCGGCCGGCTCGCGCATCGGGCGGGCGTAGACCGGTCCGTCGTCGACCAGCGAGCCCGGCGGCACGTCCACCACGAGCTGGTCCCGCCAGGTGATGACCAGCCGGCCCGGCCGGCCGTCCGGTGACGGCGCGGTGACCTCGCCGATGGCGGTGGCCCAGACGCCCCACTTCTCGGCGGTCTTGAGCACCGCCTCCAGCTTCTCCGGCGTGACGACCAGCAGCATCCGCTCCTGCGACTCGCTGGCCAGGATCTCGTGCGGCTCCATCGAGGGCTCGCGCAGCGGCACCCGCTCCAGCCACACCCGCATGCCGGTGCCGGCCGAGGCGGCGGTCTCGGTCAGGGCGCAGGTCAGGCCGGCGCCGCCGAGATCCTGGATGCCGACGACCAGCTCGGCGTCGTACAGCTCCAGGCACGCCTCGATGAGCAGCTTCTCCATGAACGGGTCGCCCACCTGCACGGACGGGCGGCGCTGCTCGCTGCCCTCGTCGAAGGTGGCGCTGGCCAGCACGGACACGCCGCCGATGCCGTCCCGGCCGGTCCGGGCGCCCATCAGCACCACGACGTTGCCGGGGCCGGTGGCGTCCTTCTTCTGGAGCCGGTCGACCGGCAGCACGCCCAGGCAGAGCGCGTTGACCAGGGGGTTGCCCTGGTAGCAGGGGTCGAAGACCACCTCGCCGCCGATGTTCGGCAGGCCGAGGCAGTTGCCGTAGCCGCCGACGCCGGCCACCACGCCGGGCAGCACGCGGGCGGTGTCCGGGTGGTCGGCCGCGCCGAAGCGCAGCGGGTCCATCACGGCCACCGGGCGGGCGCCCATGGCGAGGATGTCGCGGACGATGCCGCCGACGCCGGTCGCCGCGCCCTGGTACGGCTCGACGAAGCTCGGGTGGTTGTGCGACTCGACCTTGAAGGTCACCGCCAGCTCGTCGGAGACCCGGACCACGCCGGCGTTCTCCCCGATGCCGGCGAGGAGCCGGTCGCTCGGCGGCGCCTTCTCGCCGAACTGACGCAGGTGCACCTTGCTCGACTTGTAGGAGCAGTGCTCGCTCCACATGATCGAGTACATGGCCAGCTCGGCCTGGGTGGGCCGCCGGCCGAGGATCTGCCGGATCCGGTCGTACTCGTCGTCGCGGAGGCCCAGCTCGGCGTACGGCTGGAGCTCCTCCGGCGTGCCGGCGGCCTGCGGCACGGTGTCCACGCCCGGCGCCCAGTCGTCGGTCGGGCCGGCCTGCGGCGCCACGCCCCGCGGTTCGCGCAGGGCCGGATCCGGATGGGTGGTCATGACGTCTCCTTGCTGCGCTCGCCCCGCACACTCACACGATCGCCCTCGCTCACGCCGGGGCTCCCACCAGGTGCTTGAGCACCGAGGTGAAGAAGCCGAGGCCGTCCAGGGAGGGGCCGGTGAGTGCCTCCACCGCGTGCTCGGGATGCGGCATGATGCCGACGACGTTGCCGGCCTCGTTGGTGACGGCGGCGATGTCGCGCTGTGAACCGTTGGGGTTGCCGCCGAGATACCGGGCCACGACGCGGCCCTCGGCCTCCAGCCGGTCCAGCGTGGCGGCGTCGGCGACGTAGCAGCCCTCGCCGTTCTTGACCGGGACGAGCACCTCCTGGCCCGGCTGGAACGCGTTCGTCCAGGCGGTGCCGGTGGCCTCGATCCGGAGGACCTGGTCCCGGTTGCGGAAGTGCAGGTGCTGGTTGCGGGTGAGCGCCCCGGGCAACAGATGCGCCTCGCAGAGGATCTGGAAGCCGTTGCAGATGCCCAGCACCGGCAGGCCACCGCGGGCGGCGTCCACGATCGTCTCCATCACCGGCGCGAACCGGGCGATGGCGCCACAACGCAGGTAGTCGCCGTAGGAGAAGCCACCGGGCAGGACGACGGCGTCCACCCCGTGCAGGTCCGGGTCGCCGTGCCAGAGCCGGACCGGCTCGGCGCCGGCGATCCGGACGGCCCGGGCCGCGTCCCCGTCGTCGAGCGAGCCGGGGAAGGTCACCACACCGACCCGGGCGGTCACGAGTGCGCGCCCGCGTTCTCGTCGGCCTCGATCACGCGGACGGTGAAGTCCTCGATGACCGGGTTGGCGAGCAGCTTGTCGGCGATCTCCCGGGCCCGGTCCAGGTCCGGTTCGCCGGTGAACTCGATCTCGATCCGCCTGCCGATCCGGACCGAGGCGACGTCACTGACGCCGAGCCGGGGCAGTGCGTTTGCGACGGCCTGGCCCTGCGGATCGAGGATCTCGGGCTTGAGCATGACGTCGACGACGACGCGAGGCACTGGGCACTCCTGACTGTGTACGCAGTTGGGTGCCGGCCCACAAACGGCCGAGCGCAGCCAGCCTACCTGGCAGATGCCGTCCCACCCGCACCGGCCGGGGCCAGTTCGAGGGGTGGACGGCGGGGCCCCGGAGACCGTTGCGCGTTCGTTGCGGCGTCGATACGCATTCGTTGCGCAGCGCTCCGGTCGAGAGGCTTGGATAACGGCCTTCACCAGGCATTTCGCCGCGTCTCGCCGGTCGACGGGGCCGGTTTCCGACAGCGGGCCGCCACGCCGGCCGACACGCCCCAGCCCATCGACCCGGTTCGATTCATGTCTTGTGACGGGACTCGCCCCGGCCGTAGCATGCATCGTCAGATGTCGATGTCAATGATCGACGTTCCCGCCGGTCCACCCCGCCCGGCGGGCACCGACCCGCACCCGGCGACCCCGGGTGTCCGCGCCGAAGGAGCCCCGACATGCGCCTCCGTCCCCTGCTCGCCGTGCTGACCACCGCGCTGGCCGGCGTGCTGGCCACCGCGTCCGGCGCCGGCGCCGCGCCGGCCGGCCCGCAGCCGATCATCGGCGGCGGCACCGTCTCGTCTGCGCCGTGGGCCGCGGCCGTCTTCAGCAACGGCTCGTTCACCTGCTCCGGCAGCGTGATCGCGTCCCAGTGGGTGCTCACCGCCCGGCACTGCGTGAACGGCACGATGTCGGTCCGGGTCGGCAGCGTCTACTCCGCCTCGGGCGGCGTCACCCGCACCGTGAGCGCGTCCTACACCCGCAACGACCTGGCCCTGCTCCGGCTCTCCAGCACGGTCAGCACCTCCACCGTGTCGCTGGCCAGCAGCAACCCGCCGGTCGGCTCCACCAACTCGATCTACGGCTGGGGCATGACCTGCTACAGCGGCTGCGGCGCGTCGCCCCAGCTCAAGACCGCCAACGTCCAGGTGACCAGCACCAACGTCACGGACGCGTACGGCGGCCAGGCGATCCGGAGCACCCGGATCAACGGCAACGCGTGGCGTGGCGACTCGGGCGGCCCGCAGTTCTACAACGGTCAGCAGGTGGGCGTGGCCTCCACCGCCGACGGCTCCAGCATCCAGAACTACGGCAGTGTCGCGTACAACCGGTCCTGGATCACCTCGGTGGCCGGTGTCTGACGGTTGGCGCCGAAGCGGCGCGGATGGCCGGGACCCGCCCGACCGTCCGCGCCGCGCCGTTTTGCAGCATCCGGTCGGGTGCCCACGGCACCCCAACCGCGCCGCCGGCGGCTGACAGCATCGAAACCGTGCTGGTCGTGACGACGGATCAACTGCCCGGCTACGAGATCCGCCAGATCCTCGGCGAAGTGGTCTCCTCGATGGCGAGGACCCGCAACCCGTACCGCGAGGGGGTCAAGAACCTACGCGGTGGCGCCTACGACCCGATGGCCCCGGACAACCTCACCCGATGGCGGACCGACTCGGTGGCCCGGTTGGGTGAGGAGGCGCAACGGCTCGGCGCGAACGCGGTGATCGGGATGCGCTTCGACAGCCGCGACTGCGGCGAGATGTGGATGGAGATCTGCGCGTACGGCACCGCGGTGATCGTCGCGCCGAAGACACCCGACGTCATGCCCCCCGACCAGCCGATGATCGCCGCCGAGACGGCCCACGACCCGGAGATCGCCACTGCCCCCGGCGGCATCGCCGAGCCGGCCAGCGCCCCCAACCTGTCCACCGCCGCCGAAACCCCCACCGGCCCCTGACCCCACGTCTCGACGCCGTCTTGTCGCCGTCTTGTCGCTGCTGATTCACGGAAAGTGCGGCCATCGAGCGCGAAATAGCCACTCTTTCCGTGAATCAGCGGGCACCAGGGAGGGGGGTCAGGGGGGTGGGGGGTCAGGGAGGGGGGTCAGAGGATGGGGGGTGGGGAGTAGGTGGCGGCGTCGGGGTGGGACTGGACGATCTTGGTGACGCGGGCGGTCAGGTGGGACACCTGGGCCTCGGCGGCGCCGGTGAACGTGTTGCGGTCGGCGACCAGGGCGTCGATGTCGGCGCGGGTCAGGTTCAGGCGGCCGTCGGCGGCCAGCCGGTCGAACAGGTCGTTCCCGGCCGCGCCCTGCTCCCGCATGGCCAGCGCCACGGCTACCGCGTGCTCCTTGATCACCTCGTGGGCGACCTCCCGGCCGACGCCCCGACGCACGGCGGCGACCAGGATCTTCGTGGTGGCCAGGAACGGCAGGAAGCGCTCCAGCTCCCGGTTGATCACCGCCGGGTACGGGCCGAACTCGTCCAGCACGGTCAGGAACGTCTGGAACAGGCCATCGGTGGCGAAGAACGCATCGGGCAGCGCCACCCGGCGCACCACCGAGCAGGAGACGTCGCCCTCGTTCCACTGGTCACCGGCTAGCTCGCCGACCATCGACAGGTAACCCCGGATGATCACCGCGAAGCCGTTCACCCGCTCCGACGAGCGGGTGTTCATCTTGTGCGGCATCGCGCTGGAACCCACCTGCCCCGGCTTGAAGCCCTCGGTGACCAGTTCCTGCCCCACCATCAGCCGGATCGTGGTGGCCAGCGACGACGGCGCGGCGGCCACCTGCGCCAGCGCGGAGAGCACGTCGAAGTCCAGCGAGCGTGGGTAGACCTGGCCGACGCTGTCCAGCACCCGGCTGAAGCCCAGGTGCCCGGCCACCCGACGCTCCAGCTCGGCCACCTTGCCGGCGTCGCCGTCGAAGAGGTCGAGCTGGTCGGCGGCGGTGCCCACCGGCCCCTTGATGCCGCGCAACGGGTAGCGGCCGATCAGGTCCTCCAGCCGCTCGTACGCGATCAGCAGCTCCTCCGCCGCGGACGCGAAGCGCTTGCCCAGCGTGGTGGCCTGCGCGGCGACGTTGTGCGACCGGCCGGTCATCACCAGGCCGGAGTATTCACCCGCGTGCCAGGCCAGCCGCGCCAGCGTGGCGACCACCCGGTCCCGGATCAGCTCCAGCGAGGCCCGGATCTGGAGCTGCTCGACGTTCTCGGTGAGGTCTCGGGAGGTCATCCCCTTGTGCACGTGCTCGTGCCCGGCGAGCGCGCTGAACTCCTCGATCCGCGCCTTCACGTCGTGCCGGGTGACCCGCTCGCGCGCCGCGATCGAGGCCAGGTCGACGTCGTCGACCACCCGCTCGTACGCCTCGACCACCCCGTCCGGCACCGGCACGCCGAGGTCGCGCTGGGCCCGGAGCACCGCCAGCCAGAGCCGGCGTTCCATCCGGACCTTCTCCTCCGGCGACCAGAGGGCGACCAGCTCGGGCGAGGCGTAACGGTTGGCGAGCACGTTCGGGATCGTCGTCACGTACCTCAGTCTTTCACGGCGCCCCCGCCACGCCGGCCGCCCGGCCCGGCCCGGAGCACGGGCCGGGCCGGGCCCACGCGGCCGGCTACAGCCGGATCGCCGGATCCAGCGCGACGCCGATCATCTCCTCGGCCGTCAGCAGGTACCGGTCGGCAGCCGGGTGCGTCTCGACCTGCACCCAGGTCCCGTCCGTGCGCACGACTGTCACGAACCGTTCGACGATCCGGACGACGGGCCCCGGCACGGTGCGCCGGCCCTCGAAGTCCGCCACGACCACCCGCTCGCCGTCGGGGCCGGTGAAGGATCGGCACTTCAGCGGGCCAGGGGTGCAGCGCTGGGGACCGGCGGTCTGGCCGGGCCGGGGTCGACCCACGAAGACGCCCAGGTAGGAGCGGACGTCGCCGCGCGCCGCCACGCCGACCCCGGACCAGCCGGTCATGGACTCCCACTGGAACGGCTGCACCGACCACTGGGGCGTGCCGGTGAGCGGGCCGCCCCAGGTGGCCTGGTCGGTGACCGGACCTGCACCGCGTACCCACCGCAGGTCGGGCGCCTCCCGGTCGAGCGCGGCCAGCATCGCGGAGCGGAGGCGCCCCGCGCGGTCCACCGCCGTGGCGGACGCCGCCGAGTAGGCGGGGGCGGGCCCGGTGGCCGAACCCGGCCCGACCAGCGTGCCGGCGCCGAGCGCCAGCGCCAGCACCGCGGTCGCCACGGAGGCCGTGTACTTCCCGACCAGCCGGCGACGCCGCCTTTCCTCCCGCGCCACCAGGGTGTCGATGTCCACCGCCGATGGCGGCGGCTCGCCGATCGCCTCGTCGAAGATCTGCCGGTACGTCATCTCTGCCTCCCGCTCTCCAGTGCCGAGTCCTGCGAGGCGAGCAGGCGGAGCGTCGCCAACGCCCGGGCGGCCTGGCTCTTCACGGTCCCGCTGCTGACGCCGAGCACCTGGGCGGTCTCCTCGACCGAGAGGTCGCAGTAGAACCGGAGCACCACCACCGCGCGTCGCCGCGGGGCGAGCTGCCCGAGCAGGTCGAGCAGCGCCTCCCGCTCACCGACGGCCGGCTCCCCGGCGGTCAGGTCCGCCCGGTCCGGCACGTCGTCGGTGCTGCGCTCGCGCCGCCACGGGCGTCGCCGCTCGTCCAGCCAGGCGTTGGTGAGCATCCCCCGGACGTACGCGTCGAGGTTGTCCGCGGCGCGTGCCCGCCGCCAGTTGCGGTAGAGCTTGCTCACCGTGATCGAGACCAGGTCGTCCGCCGTGTGCCAGTCCCGGCAGAGCAGGTACGCCGTGCGGCGCAGCGGCTCCAGCCGGGCGGACACGTACTCCCGGAACTCGTCGTCGCGCCCCGTCACGGAACAACGCCCGTCGCTCGCCTCATGCCCAGGGGACGGAAGGCGACCCCGGTCGGGTTGCCCGCCTCGGCGACGCACTCACGGGGTGGGGCGGCCGGTCAGCGCGTGCCAGAGCGCGTCGCCCGCCTCCTCCTCGGTGTCGAAGCGCTGCCGGACGTCGTACGTCCCGCGCTCGTAGGCGCCGATCTCCCAGCCGCCGGCGCGGGCGCGGCGCAGGAACCAGAAGTCGGGCGGGACCGGCACGTGCTCGTGCACGCCCTCCAGCGCGAACGCGTCCGGGGACAGCCCGGCCGCGAGCAGCGCGGCGCGTACCTGGTGCCGGTCCACGCCCGACCTCCTGTCTCGTCGAGATCCGGCCGGGCGTGCGCTCACGCCCCGGCGGTCAGATCCTCTTCCACCAGGAAACCGTTGTCGAGCAGCCACTGCACGGTCAGCATGGCCCCGGCCTGCGGCAGGTACGCGGGGTTGAGCTGGAACTGGGTGCCCATGCCGGGCTGGGCGAACCACGACGCGATCGGGCCGGAGTCGACGGTGAACGGCTTGACCACGCAGTAGGTGTGGTAGTTGGCCAGCGGCGCGTTCGCCGGGGTGTTCAGGCTCTGCGGGGTGAGCGCGCGCGAGCTGAACGGCGTGCCGAGCGGGGCGAGGAACGCGCCACCGGTGAAGCCGAAGCGGTCGAGCCGGTAGCCGGCCAGCAACGTCTGGGCCTGCTTGATCGGGCGGCCGTCCGGGGCGATGACGAACCCGTTGGCCGGCGGGTAGACGTACGCCGCCGGGGTGCCGGTGGTGTACTGCGCCAGGAACTGGCTCTCGGTCAGCGCCCCGAACCGCTGGTAGCCGGCGAGCAGCGGCCCGACCGGCGAGGCGGTCGGCAGCACGGCCGGGCCGAGCATCGGGTTGTTGTCGTAGAACTCGGTGGTGGGCGGCGCGACGGGCGGGGTGCCCGGGCGGCAGAGGCTCTGCGTGGGCGGGGGCGGGGGTTGCGGCCGGCCGGAATCGGACGCGTCGCCGACCGAGGGGAGGGCGACCGTCCTGGTGGCCGGCGTGGTGGCGGCGGTCGCGCCGACCGGCTGGGCGGCGCCGGGTACGAGAACGAATGCCGCCCCGGAGACGAGGGCGAGCAACCAACGGCGTGTCTTCACCGAGAACCTCCAAGATGGGCTGGATCAGTACGACCCATCCTGAGAGGTTCTCGGCATTAATGTGAGGACTTGTCCGTTTAGCTACCTGATCGAGCTAGCGCTCCAGGATCGCGGTCACGCCCTGCCCGCCGGCCGCGCAGATGGAGATCAGGCCGCGCCCGCTCCCCTTCCGGTCGAGCAGCTTGGCCAGCGTGGCGACGATCCGGCCGCCGGTGGCCGCGAACGGGTGCCCGGCGGCCAGCGACGAGCCGTTGACGTTGAGCCGGTCCCGGTCGATCGGGCCGAGCGGCGCGTCCAGGCCGAGACGCTCCTTGCAGAACTCCGGCGACTCCCAGGCCGCCAGCGTGGCCAGCACCTGCGAGGCGAACGCCTCGTGGATCTCGTAGAAGTCGAAGTCCTGGAGCTTCAGCCCGGCCCGGGCCAGCATCCGCGGCACCGCGTACGCGGGGGCCATCAGGAGCCCCTCGTCGCCGTGCACGAAGTCGACGGCGGCCGTCTCGGACCAGGAGAACCAGGCCAGCACCGGCAGGTTGTGCGCCCGCGCCCACTCCTCCGAGGCGAGCAGCACTGTCGACGCGCCGTCGGTGAGCGGCGAGGAGTTGCCGGCGGTCATGGTGGCGCGCTCGGCGTCCGGGCCGGTGGCGCCAAAGACCGGCCTGAGCGAGCCGAGCTTCTCCGCGCTGGTGTCCGGCCGGAGGTTCTGGTCGCGGGTCAACCCCAGGTAGGGGGTCATCAGGTCGTCGAAGAACCCGTTCTCGTACGCGGCGGCGAGCCGCTGGTGCGAGCGGAGCGCCAACTCGTCCTGGGCGGCCCGGTCGACGTTCCAGCGCAGCGCCGTCCGGGCGGCGTGCTCACCCATGGACAGCCCGGTGCGCGGCTCGGCGTTGCGCGGGATCTCGGGCTTGAACGGCTGGAGCGGGCGCAGCTTCGCGGCCAGCTTGAGCCGCGCCCCGAGGGTGCGGGCCGAGTTGAGCTGGATCAGCGTGCGGCGCAGGTCCTCGTTGACCGCCAACGGCGCGTCGGAGGTGGTGTCCACGCCACCGGCGACGCCGGCGTCGATCTGCCCGAGGGCGATCTTGTTGGCCACCAGGATGGCGGCCTCCAGCCCGGTGCCGCAGGCCTGCTGGACGTCGTACGCCGGGGTGTGCGGGTCGAGCCGGGAGCCGAGCACCACCTCGCGGGTGAGGTTGAAGTCCCGGGAGTGCTTGAGCACCGCGCCGGCCACCACCTCGCCGAGCCGCTCGCCGGCCAGCCCGAACCGGGCGACCAGCCCGTCGAGCGCCGCGCCGAGCATGTCGGCGTTGGACGCCTGCGCGTAGCGCGAGTTGGACCGGGCGAAGGGGATGCGGTTGCCGCCGATCACCGCGACCCGCCGGACACTCTGCACGATCGGCCTCCTCGAAGCTGTTGCCCCAACCCTACTCGCCAGTAGGCTACGCCCATGACCGACAGGTACGCGAGCTTCGTCCAGACGGGGGCCGGTCGCGCGCTGGTCAAGCGCCTCGGGCTGCCCGACCCGCCCCGACTGCGCCGGCACACGCCGGGCGACCCGCTCGTCCCCGGGCCGGTCCTGCTCGGCTCCTCGACCGGCGGCCGGCTCGCCGAGCCGGCCGGCACGATCCTGGCCGCCGCCGGGGTCGAGCTGACCGAACCGGCCGCCACCGCCGCCGACAGCCGCTTCGCCGCCCTGGTGTACGACGCCAGCGGCGTCACCGACTCCACCGGGCTGCGCCAGCTCTACGACTTCTTCCACCCGCAGGCCCGGTCCCTGCTGCCCAGCGGCCGGGTGATCGTGCTGGGCACACCACCGGCCGAGTGCGACTCGCCCCGGGAGGCGACCGCCCAGCGCGCGCTGGAGGGGCTGACCCGCAGCATCGGCAAGGAGTTCGGCCGGGGTGTGACCGCCCAGCTCGTGTACGTCACCCGGCACGGCGACGCCGGCACGCCGGTGAGCCTGGAGTCCACGCTGCGCTTCCTGCTCTCCGGCCGCTCCGCGTACGTCTCGGGGCAGGTAGTCCGCGTCGGCGCCGGCACCGCCGTCGTCCCGGCCGACTGGGACCGGCCGTTGGCCGGGCAGGTCGTGCTGGTCACCGGCGCGGCCCGGGGCATCGGTGCGGCGCTGGCGACAGTGCTGGCCCGAGACGGCGCGCAGGTGGTGGCGCTGGACGTCCCGGCGGCCGGCGACGAACTGGCGGCGGTGGCCAACGGGATCGGCGGCAGCGCGGTGCAGCTCGATTTGACCGCGCCGGACGCGCCGACCCGGCTGGCCGAGCACCTGGCGTCCCGGCACGGCCGGGTCGACGTGGTGGTGCACAACGCCGGCATCACCCGGGACAAGACGCTCGGCCGGATGGACGCCGACCGCTGGGACTCGGTGCTCGACGTCAACCTGTCGAGCCAGGAGCGGATCAACGACGTGCTGCTGGAACGCGACCTGATCCCGGCCGGCGGGCGGATCGTCTCGGTCTCCTCGATCGCCGGGATCGCCGGCAACCGTGGGCAGACCAACTACGCGACCAGCAAGGCCGGCGTGATCGGCCTGGTCGACTCGCTCGCCCCGGTGCTGCGCGGGCGCGGGATCAGCCTGAACGCGGTCGCGCCCGGGTTCATCGAGACCCGGCTGACCGCGCGCATCCCGCTGACGCTGCGCGAGGCGGGCCGGCGGATGAACAGCATGGCCCAGGGCGGCCTGCCGGTGGACGTGGCCGAGACGATCGGCTGGCTCGCCTGGCCGGCGACCGGCGCGGTCAGCGGCAACGTGGTCCGGGTCTGCGGCCAGAGCCTGCTGGGGGCGTAGATGCCATTCCGCGACCACGACCCCGACGACCTGACCCTCCCCGACCTGATCGCGGGCCCCACCCAGGACCTGTCCGCGTTCGCCCCGCCCCGCTCCGGCGATCATGAAATTGACGGCACATCTGGAGATCCACAAGGCCGCCAACTTCATGATCAACCGGGTGGGGGGCCGGGCGGGCGGCGGCGCGTCGCGCTGGGGCGGATGCCGGCGGCGGGTGGGCTGTACCGGCGGGCGCTGCTGGGGGCGGTGCCCGGACTGGGCGGGCGGCGGGGGCGGGAGCTGCCGGCCGTGGAGTTGGCGGTCCCCGGGGTGCCGGTCGACCCGGCGCACCTGGCCGACTACGACCGGGTCTGCGGCTTCCGGCTGGCCGACCGGCTGCCCGCCACGTACCTGCACGTGCTCGGGTTCCCGCTGTCGCTGCGGCTGATGACCGCCGCCGACTTCCCGATCCCGCTCACCGGTGTGGTGCACGTGGCCAACCGGATCACCGTCCACCGGCCGGTCCGGGTCGACGAGACCGTCGGCTTCCGCACGTACGCGGAGAACCTGCGCCCGCACGACCGGGGCCGGCAGCTCGACGTGGTGCTGGTCGGCTCGATCGACGGCGAGGAGGTGTGGCGCGGCGTCTCGACGTACCTCGGCAAGGAGCGCGCGGCGGGCGGCGGCCCGCGGCGCGACCGGGGTGACCGCCCGGTGCCGCCGGCCGCCTCGGCGCAGTGGCGGGTGACGCCGCGGGTGGGTACGGACTACGCGCGGGTCTCCGGCGACCACAACCCGATCCACACCTCGAAGCTGGGCGCGCGGCTGTTCGGCTTCCCGCGCCCGATCGCGCACGGCATGTGGAGCAAGGCGCGCTGCCTGGCCGCGTTGGAGAGCCGGCTGCCGGACGCGTACACCGTGGACGTGGCGTTCAAGCTGCCGGTGCCGCTGCCGTCCACGGTGGCGTTCCATGCCACCGCCACGGGCGCGGGCTGGGACTTCGGGCTGCATGGCGGGCGGGACGGACGACCGCACCTGGTCGGCACCGTCCGCTGAGGAAAGTGGGGACTTGGCGTCCCCGCTTTTCTGCGTTAAGTTGTTCTCAGATTGAGTTGTTCTCAACCTGAGAGAGTGAGCGCCGTGGACGAGCAGGACTTCCTCGCCGGATACGACCCCCGCGACTACCCGGCGGTCGCGGTCACCGTCGACGTGGTGGCGCTGACCATCCGCGAGGACGCGCTCCACCTGCTGCTGATCCGCCGGGGCGCGCCGCCGTACGCGGGGCACTGGGCGCTGCCCGGCGGCTTCGTCCACCCGGACGAGGACCTCGCCGCCGGCGCCCGGCGTGAGCTGGCCGAGGAGACCGGGCTCGGCGGCGAGCGGCTGCGCCGGGTGCACCTGGAACAGCTCGGCAGCTACGGCGCACCCGACCGGGACCCGCGCATGCGGGTGGTCTCGGCCGCCCACCTGGCGTTCGCCCCCGACCTGCCCGACCCGGTCGCCGACAGCGACGCCGACGAGGCGATCTGGCTGCCGGTCACGGCGCTGACCAGCCGGCAGCTCGCGTTCGACCACGGCCGGATCATCGACGACGGGCTGGAGCGGGCCCGCTCCAAGTTGGAGTACACGCCGCTGGCCACCCGGTTCCTCGCGCCCGAGTTCACCATCACCGAGCTGCGCGCGGTCTACGAGACGGTCTGGGGCCACCCGCTGCACGCCGGCAACTTCCACCGCAAGGTGCTCTCCGTGCCGGGCTTCGTGGAGAGCACCGGCGCCAGCACCGAACGCGGCGGCGCCCGCGGCGGCCCCCGCGCCAAGCTCTACCGCGCCGGCGACGCCCGACTCCTCCACCCCGCCCTGCTGCGCCCCGCCCGCGAGGAGACCGTGCGATGAGGTGCAAGGAGGGGCCCCCGCTTAACGCCTCCGGTAGAGGCGGGGCCCCCGCTTATCACCGGCAGCTCAAGGCGCCGCAGCACCCGAGCGACAACGACCTGATGGCCCGCGAGGCACGCGCGTTGCGGCGGATCGCCGAGCGGGGCGACGCCCGCCACCTGGCGTACGTGCCCCGGCTGGTCGACTCCTACCCGGTGCGCGACCCGGCGACCGGCGCGGAACTGCTGGTCAACGAGCTGGAGATGGTCGCCGGGCTGCACAGCCTCGACGACGTGCGCCGCGCGTACCCGGACGGGGTCGACCCGCGCGACGCGGCCTGGATGTGGCGGCGGCTGCTGGTCGCGCTCGGCCTGGCCCACCGGGCCGGCGTGGTGCACGGCGCGGTGCTCCCCCGGAACGTGCTCATCGAGCCGGACGCGCACGGCCTGGTGCTCGTCGACTGGTGCTTCTCGACCGAGCCGGGCGGGCTGGTGCCGGCGCTGGTCACCGACGCGGCCGACTGGTATCCGCCGGAGGTCACCGGGAAGCGGCCCTGCGGCCCGGGCACCGACCTCGCGCTGGCGGCCCGCTGCATGACCTGGCTGATGGCCGACCGCGCGCCGCGCGAGCTGCGCGCGTTCGCGGCCGGCTGCCGGCAACCCGCGCTGACCGCCCGGCCGGACGACGCCTGGCGGCTGCTGCGCGAACTCGACGAGGTGCTGGAGCGGCGCTACGGGCCGCGCACCTTCCGACCCTTCACCCTCAACCCCTAGGGAGGCTGCCATGGGCAGCGGAATCTGGTCCACCGACGTGTACGACGCCGCCGACCGTTACCGGCGCCGGACCGGCAGGAGCGCGTTCTCCTACAGCGACAGCGGGGCACGGCAGGTGCACCCCGCACTCGACCCGCGCGACGCGACGCGGGAGAGCCGCGACTCCGCCGAACACCCGCAGTCGACGCCGATCGCGGTGCTCTTCGACGTCACCGGCTCGATGGGACACGTGCCCCGGGTGCTCCAACGCAAGCTGCCGCAACTGCTCGGCCTGCTGCTCCGCCAGGGGTACGCCCGCGACCCGCAGGTGCTGTTCGGCGCGATCGGCGACGCCACCTGCGACCGGGTGCCGCTCCAGGTCGGGCAGTTCGAGTCCGACAACCGGATGGACGACGACCTCGGCCGGATCGTGCTGGAAGGCGGCGGAGGCGGCCAGATGATGGAGTCGTACGAGCTGGCGCTGCACTTCATGGCCCGGCACACGGTCACCGACAGCTGGGAGAAGCGGGGCCGGCGCGGCTACCTGTTCATCATCGGCGACGAGCTGGCGTACCCCCGGGTGAAGGCGCGGGAGGTGACCCGGCTGATCGGCGGCGGCCTGGCCGAGGACCTGCCGATCCGGCAGGTCGTGGACGAGGTCACCGCACGCTGGGACACCTACTACCTGCTCCCCGCCGGCAGCCACTACGCCGGCAACCGCAAGGTGCTCGACTTCTGGCGCGGCCTGCTCGGGCAGAACGCGGTCGAGCTGGACGACCTGGACGCGGTCTGCGAGACCATCGCGCTCACCGTCGGCCTCGGCGAACAGGCCATCGACCTGGACGCCGGCCTGAGCGACCTGGACCGGGCCGGCTCGACCGCCACCCGGACCGTCTCCCGGGCGCTCGCCGGGCTCGGCGGCGGCCGGCGCGCGGTCGCGGCGCTGCCGTTCACCCCGACCGACGGCGGCAGCGGGGTCACCCGGCTGTGAACCACGTGATGGTGGTCGACCTCGGCTACGGCGACGCCGGCAAGGGCACCGTCGTGGACGCGCTCTGCGCGACCCGGCCGGTGCACACCGTGGTCCGCTTCAACGGCGGCGCGCAGGCGGCGCACAACGTCGTGCTGCGCGACGGGCGGCAGCACACGTTCGCGCAGTTCGGCGCCGGGACGTTCCGCCCCGGCGTCCGGACGCACCTGGCGCGGCACGTGGTGGTGGACCCGCTGGCGTTGGCCGCCGAGGCCGACCACCTCGCGGCGGTCGGCGTGCCCGACGCGTTCGACCGGCTGACCGTGGATGGGGAGGCGCTGCTGGCCACGCCGTACCACCGGGCCGCCAACCGGGCCCGGGAGACCGCCCGGGGAGCCGACCGGCACGGCTCCTGCGGGCTCGGGGTGGGCGAGGCGGTCGCGTACGGCCTCGCCCACCCCGACGAGGCACCCCGGGTCGCGGACTGCCACCGGCCCGCGGTGCTGCGTCGCCGGCTCACCGCGCTGCGCGACCGGCTCACCGCCGAGCTGGGGGCGCTGGACGCGCCGCCGGTCGACGACTGCCTGCCCGCGTACGCGGCGTTCGCCGACCGGGTGGCGATCGTCGACCGGAGCTGGCTCACCGGGGCGCTGCGCGCCGGCACCTGCGTCTTCGAGGGCGCGCAGGGGGTGCTGCTGGACGAGTGGCACGGCTTCCACCCGTACACCACGTGGAGCACCACGACGTTCGCCAACGCCGAGACGCTGCTCGCCGAGGCGGGGATGGCCGGCACCGCGCAGCGGCTCGGGGTGCTGCGGGTGACCACCACCCGGCACGGCCCCGGGCCGCTGGTCACCGAGGACCCGGCGCTGCCGTTCACCGACCCGCGCAACCCCACCAACGCCTGGCAGGGCCGGTTCCGGTTCGGGCACTTCGACGCGGTCGCCCACCGGTACGCCCTCGACGTGGCCGGCGGCGTGGACGGGCTGGCGCTGACCCACCTCGACCTGACCGGCCCTCGGTTGCGCATGTGCAGGCGGTACGCCGACGGGCCCGACCGGCTGGTCCCCGGGCCGGCCGGTGACCTGGAGCGGCAGGCGGCGCTCACCGAGCGGCTGCTGCGGGCCCGGCCGGTGCTCGACGAGGCGCCCGCCGACTGGCCGGCGGCCGTGTCGGAGGCGCTCGCCACCCCCGTGCTCCTGACGTCGCATGGCCCCACCGCTGAGGAGAAGGCGGGGCCCCTTGTTAACGCATTTTGTATAGGAAGGGCCCCCGCTTAACACCCCAGCGTCGAGCATGGGGGCATGGGGGACGTGCTCGGCCTGCTGCACCAGACGGTGACCTCGCCGTGGGTGTACCTGGTGATCATCGCGGTCACCGCCGTCGACGCGTTCTTCCCGGCGGTGCCCGGCGAGACCGTGGTGATCACCGCCGGGGTCTTCGCGGCGAGCGGCGAGCCGAACCTGGTCGCGGTGATCGTGACCGCCGCGCTCGGCGCGCTGATCGGCGACCACGTCTCGTACGCCATCGGGCGCGGCGGCGGCGCGCACCGGCTGGCCCGGCTGCCTGCCGACAGCCGGCGGCGGGCCAGTTCCGACTGGGCCCGGCGGGCGGTCGACAGGCGCGGCGGGATGATCCTGACCACCGCCCGCTACGTCCCCGGCGGCCGCACCGCGGTCACGCTCACCATGGGCGCGGTCCGTTACCCGGCGCGCTCGTTCCTGCTCTACGACGCGCTGGCGTGCGGCACCTGGGGAATCTACTGCGGGCTGCTCGGCTACTTCGGCGGGCTGGCGTTCGAGCACAACCCGGTCACCGGGCTGCTCGCCGGCATCGGCATCTCGCTGGCGATCACCGGCCTGTTCGAGGCCGTCCGCTGGGCCCGCCGCCGGGCCCACGCCCGGGCCGCCTCTCGGCGCGGTGTTAAAAGGGGGCCCCGCCTATACCGGAGGCGTTAACCGGGGGCCCCGCCTTACCCCACACCGGGGCGCCAGGTGACGCCTCGCAGGAGTTGGTCGGCGCCTAGCCAGGCGACGTTCATCATGCGGGTGGCGGTCTTCTCGGCGTCGGCCTCGGGGTGGTCGGCCAGCCAGTCGGCGAGCGACTCGGTGGCGCCGACCAGCGCGTACGCGACCACTTCCAGGTCGGTGGCGCCGACCTCGCGGCCGGAGGCGCGCAGCGCGTGGTCGAGCATCCCGGCGACCACCTCGACCAGCCGGCCGCGCATGGTGGCCAGTTCGGCGGCGAACGGCTGGGAGCCGCGGGCCTGCCGGTAGAGCACGGCCCAGCCGTCCCGGTGCGCGCCGACGAAGCCGAAGAACGCGCGCAGCCCGCGCCAGAGCCGCTCGTCGGCGGGCAGGTCGGGGGCGGCGGCGCCGGCGATGGCCTCCATCATCCGGGTGCCCTCGCGGTGCAGGCAGGCGATGAAGAGCTCCTCCTTGGTGCCGAGGTAGGCGTAGACCATCGGCTTGGAGATGCCGGCGTCGTCGGCGATCTCGTCCATGCTGGCGGCGTGGAAGCCGCGTCGGGAGAAGACCTTGACCGCCGCGTCGAGCATCTGCTGCTCGCGTACGGCTCGGGGGAGGCGCTTGAACGTCGGTGTGCTGGACACCCTTGCAAGCATACCTACTCGTGCGTAAGGTTACGCCGGAGTAACCAAAATCGAGAGGTGTCTTCCCATGACTGACTTCGACCCGGCCACCTTCGCGAACGTCGGCCCGAAGGAGTTCGCGCAGCTGGTCAAGTCCACGCCGGACGACAAGATCGCCGAGATCATGTCCGGTGACGCGCGCGGCAAGATCCTCAGCGAGGTCTTCAACCGGATGCCCACGCTG
This sequence comes from Micromonospora sp. NPDC018662, assembly GCF_044391475.1. Taxonomy (NCBI): domain Bacteria; kingdom Bacillati; phylum Actinomycetota; class Actinomycetes; order Micromonosporales; family Micromonosporaceae; genus Micromonospora; species Micromonospora sp. NPDC018662. The sequence goes on along the minus strand of NZ_JBISAC010000001.1, from coordinate 344,704 downwards.
TTCCGCGCCGACCGCGCCGGCTCCACCAACGCGGTCATCCACTGGAACATCACCGGCCGTCCGGACGGTGGCACCGACACCTACGAGATCGTCATCGAGAACGGCACCTGCACCGTCTCGGAGACCCCGACCCGGGACCCGAAGCTCAGCCTCACCATGGGCCCGGTCGAGTTCCTGAAGATCGTCTCCGGTGGCGCCAACCCGGTGATGATGTTCATGACCGGCAAGCTGAAGGCCAAGGGCGACCTGGGCCTGGCGGCCAACATCGCCAACCTGTTCGACATCCCCAAGGCCTGACCATGGCCGAGTTCTCGCTCGACCTGAACGAGGAACAGCGGGACCTTCGCGACTGGGTGCACGGCTTCGCCGCCGAGGTCGTGCGCCCGGCCGCGGCCGAGTGGGACGCCCGGGAGGAGACTCCCTGGCCGGTCATCCAGGAGGCGGCGAAGGTCGGCCTGTACGGGTTCGAGTTCCTCGCCACCTGCTGGGCCGACCCCACCGGCCTCTCCCTGCCCATCGCCAGCGAAGAGCTCTTCTGGGGCGACGCCGGCATCGGCCTGAGCATCTTCGGCACCGCGCTCGCGGTCGCCGGCATCTACGGCGCCGGCACCCCCGACCAGCTCGTCGAGTGGGTGCCGCAGTGCTTCGGCGACGCGGACCAGCCGGCCGTCGCCGCGTTCTGCACCACCGAGCCGGAGGCCGGCTCCGACGTCGGGTCGATGCGGACCCGCGCCGTCTACCACGAGGCCACCGACGAGTGGGTGCTCAACGGCCAGAAGGCGTACGCCACCAACGGCGGCATCGCCGGGGTGCACGTGGTCACCGCCTCCGTCGCGCCCGAGCTGGGCTCGCGCGGGCAGGCCGCGTTCGTCGTACCGCCGGGCACGCCCGGCCTCAGCGCCACCCGCAAGCTGCGCAAGCTCGGGCTGCGCGCCTCGCACACCGCCGACGTCTTCCTCGACGACGTCCGGGTGCCGGGCCGCTGCCTGCTCGGCGGCAAGGACGCGCTCGACGAGCGGCTGGCCCGGGCCCGGTCCGGCCAGCGCGCCTCCGGCCAGGCGGCGATGCGCACGTTCGAGCTGTCCCGCCCGACCGTCGGCGCGCAGGCGCTCGGCGTGGCGCGCGCCGCCTACGAGTACGCGCTCGACTACGCCAAGGAGCGGGTGCAGTTCGGCCGGCCGATCATCGAGAACCAGGCGGTCGCGTTCGCGCTCGCCGACATGAGGATGGAGATCGACGCCGCCCGGCTGCTGGTCTGGCGGGCGTCCTGGATGGGCCGCAACAACCGGCCGTTCACCGCCGGCGAGGGCTCGATGTCGAAGCTCAAGGCCGGTGAGGTGGCCGTCTCGGTGACCGACAAGGCGGTCCAGCTGCTCGGCGGCGCGGGCTTCCTGCGCGACCACCCGGTCGAGCGGTGGTACCGGGACGCCAAGATCTACACCATCTTCGAGGGCACCTCCGAGATCCAGCGGTTGGTCATCTCCCGGGCCATCTCCGGGATGCAGATCCGCTGATCGCCGCCGGATCCCGGCCCGCGACGGCACGCCGTGCCGGGCGTACCCCGTCGCGGGCCGGGTCCCTCGCGCCGCCGACCAGGTCGGCGGCATGATCGGGAGACCTCGAACGCGAAGGAGGTTGCGCCGTGGACCTGCCGTTCATCGTCGCCACGCTGACCCGACGCGGACTGCTCACCCCGGGCCGCCCGATCCGGGTGGCCTCGCAACTGAACGCGCTGCGCCGGTGGGGCTGGAGCCTCGCCGGGGAGCTGCGCCAGGCCGCCGCCCGTGATCCCGGCCGGGTCGCCGTGGTGGACGAGCACGGCGCCGCGGTGACGTACCAGGAACTGCTGGACCGCTCGGAGCGGCTGGCCCGATCGCTGCGTTCCGGCCTCGGCGTGCGGACCGGCGACCGGGTGGGACTGCTCTGCCGCAACCACCACGGGCTGATCGAGGCGATCGTCGCGGCGATGCTGCTCGGCGCGGACGCCGTGCTGGTCAACACCGGTCTCTCCGCGGCCCAGCTGGTCACCGTCGCCGAGGAGCAGGGCCTGCGCGTGCTGGTGCACGACGCCGAGTTCGCCGACCGGGTGCTCGGTCTCCCGGCCGAGCTGCACCGGGTCGACGAGCGCCGGCAGGAGGAGCTGATCGCCGGCGCGGTGCCCGGCGACCGGCTCCAGCCACCGGACCGCGACGGTCGGACCATCGTGCTGACCTCCGGCACCACCGGCACGCCCAAGGGCGCCCGCCGGCCCACCCCGCACGGCTTCGGCCCGCTGGTGTCCATCATCGACCGGATCCCGCTGCACGCGCGGGACGTCGTCATGATCGCCGCCCCGATCTTCCACACCTGGGGGTACGCCGCCCTCCAGGTGTCGTTCGCGCTGCGCGCCACCGTCGTGCTGCACCGGCGCTTCGACCCGGCCGCCACGCTGGCCGCGCTCGCCGGGCAGCCGTGCGACGCGCTCTTCGCCGTACCGGTGATGCTGCAACGGCTGATGGAGGTCGCGCCGCCGCAGCCCCGGCCGCCGCTCAAGGTGGTCGCGGTCAGCGGCTCCGCCCTGCCGGGCAACCTGGCGACCGGCTTCATGGACCGCTTCGGCGACGTGCTCTACAACCTCTATGGCTCGACCGAGGTCTCCTGGGCGTCCATCGCCGGCCCGGCCGAGCTGCGCGCCGCGCCCACCACGGCCGGCCGACCGCCGCACGGCACCCGGCTGGAGATCGTGGACGAGGCCGGCCAGCCGGTCCGCGACGGTCGGGTCGGCCGGATCTTCGTCGGCAACGAGATGCTCTTCGAGGGCTACACGTCGGGCACCGGCCGGGAGAGCCGCGACGGGCTGCTCGACACCGGCGACCTGGGCCGGCTCAACCCGGAGGGCCTGCTCTTCGTGGACGGGCGGGCCGACGACATGATCGTCTCGGGCGGCGAGAACGTCTTCCCGTCCGAGGTGGAGGATCTGATCGCCCGGTTGCCGCAGGTCCGCGAGGTGGCAGTGATCGGCGTGCCGGACCCGGAGTACGGGCAGCGGCTGGCCGCGTTCCTGGCGTTGCGCGCCGGCGAGACGCTCGACCCGGAGGCGGTCCGCGAGTACGTCCGGCGCTACCTGGCCCGCTTCTCGGTGCCCCGCGACGTGATCTTCGTCAAGTACCTGCCCCGTAACGCCACCGGCAAGGTGCTCGGTCGGGAACTACGCCGCTACTTCGACTGATCGGTTGACCACACAGGACGGACGACGGTGCTACCTTTGCCCCCGTTTCAGAGGGTGAACGGGGAAAAACACCATGGTCCGACTCCGCCGACGAACCGCGCTCGGCCTCCTCCTCGGCGGCGCGTCAGCCTCCGCACTCGGCCCTCTCGAGCCGGTGCACGGCGAGCACCGCGAGGCCCGGCCGGTCCGGCGCCAGGTCCCGCCCGTCGAGGTGGAGAACCGCGCGGCCGGCGAGCCCTGGTGGCCGGCGCACGGCGGCCGGGCCGCCGACGACCGGCGGCGTCAGATCCAGGGGTACGCGTCGACGACCAGCGTCGCCCCCGGCGAGACGATCGACTTCCACGTCGCGGTCGACCCGGCCGGTCCGTTCCGGATCACCGTGCACCGGATCGGCTGGTACGCCGGCGCCGGCGCCCGCACGCTGCTGACCAGCCCCGAGCTGGCGGGTGTGCCGCAGCCGGTGCCACCCGCCGACCCGGCCACCGGAGCGCTCGACTGCCGGTGGCCGCGCTCCTGGCGCCTGCGCGTGCCCGAGGGCTGGGCCTCCGGCCTCTACCAGGCGGTCTTCACCTCGGCCGACGGCTGGCGGGCGGGCACCCCCTTCGTGGTGCGCGACGACCGGCGGGCCGCGCTCTGCGTGGTGCTGCCGGTGACCACCTGGCAGGCCTACAACCAGTGGCCCCGCGACCGGCGGGCCGGCCGGAGCCTCTACAACGGCTACCGCCCCGACGGGCGACGCGACCCCGAACTGCGGGCCCGCGCGGTCTCCTTCGACCGGCCGTACGCCGGCGCGGGCCTGCCCATCCAGGCCGACCGCGACCACGACGCGATCCGGTGGCTGGAACGCCACCACTACGACGTCAGCTACGCGACCAGCTTCGACCTGCACTCCGGTCGCCTCGACCCGGCCCGGCACCGGGGCCTGGTGTTCTGCGGGCACGACGAGTACTGGTCGGCCGAGATGCGCCGGGCCGTCGAGGCCGGGCTGGCCGGCGGCACCAGCCTCGCCTTCCTCGGCGCGAACAGCGTCTACTGGCACGTACGCGTGGGCGCCGCCGCCGACGGCCGCCCGGAGCGCATGGTCGAGTGCGCCAAGACCCGGCCCGACCCGGGCGAGGACGCCGCCGGCCCGACTGTCACCTGGCGCGACCTCGGCCAGCCGGAGCAGGCGCTGCTCGGCGTGCAGTACAACGGCATCGTGCTGACCCCGCAGCCGCTCGTGGTGCGCTCCGCCGACCACTGGGTGTGGGCCGGCACCGGGGTGGCCGACGGGGACCGCATCCCCGGCGTGGTCGTCGGCGAGGCGGACGGGCTGAACGCGGGCGTTCCCCGGCCCGGCGGGACGATGCTCAGCTCGTCGCCGTACCCGGCGCAGCAGGGCGGCCGGCGGCTCCAGGGCAGCCACGTCCACGAGACGCCGCAGGGCGCGGTCGTCTTCGCCAGCGGCACGCTCGGCTGGACCATGGCGCTGGACCGGCGCGGCCACCGCGATCCGCGGATCGAGCGGGCCACCGCCAACGTGCTCGACCGGATGGTCGCCCGGGACCGGTCCGCCCCCGCCTAGCGGGCACCTACGGGGTTTCCACCCAGGACGATCGCGGGTGCGCTGCGGGATCGTCCCGGATGCCCCGGGCCGGCCGGTGGCGACAGGATCGAGGCCATGAAGATCATGGATACGGCCCGCCGCCGGACGGTCGCCGCCGCGCTGGCCGGCACACTGCTCGCCACCGCCGTGCCGGGTGCCGCCCTCGCCGCGTCACCCGGCGGCTCCCACCGACCGGGCTGTGCGGCCGGCACCCTCGACCCGACCCCGCTGCGGCAGGCGATCGCCGGCCTGCCGAACGACGACGCCACCAGCGCCCAGGTCCACGTGACCACCCCGGCCGGCTGCTGGACCGGCACCACCGGCGTACGGGACCTGCGTGGCCCCGCCCCCGTGCCACCGCACGCCCGGTTCCGGGTCGGCAGCGTCACCAAGGTGTTCACCGCCGCGCTGACCCTGCAACTGGCCGCCGAGGGACGGCTCGACCTCGACGACACGGTGCAGCACCACCTGCCCGGCCTGCTGCCCGCCGACTACCCGCCGGTGACCGTCCGGCAACTGCTGAACCACACCCACGGCATCCCCAGCCCGACCATGCCGGACGGGATCGAGTGGCAGCTCGCCCACCGCTACGACACCTGGACGCCGGAGCAGGTCGTCCGCCTCGGCCTGCGCAACGGGCGCGAGTTCGAACCCGGCACGCGGCAGCACTACACCAACATGGGCTACATCGTGGCCGGCATGCTGATCGAGAAGGTCACCGGCCACTCGTACGCCGAGGAGGTGCGGCGGCGCATCGCCCGGCCGCTCGGCCTGCGGGACACGTACGCCCCGGGCGACGACCCGCGCATCCGGGGCCCGCACGCCCACGGCTACCAGGCGGTCACCCGGGACGGCCGGACCGAGCTGGTGGACGCGACGGTGTGGAGCCAGACGTTCACGCCCGCCTCCGGCAACCTGATCTCCAGCCGGTCCGACCTGGACGCGTTCCTGACCGCGCTGTTCGCCGGCCGGGTGGTGCCGGAGCCGCTGCTGACCGAGATGTTCACCCGGCCGGTGCTCGCCGACGGCAGCATCGGTGAGTACAGCGCCGGCCTGACCGCCATGCAGGTGGGCGGGCAGACGCTGTGGTTCAAGAGCGGCAGCCGGTTCGGCTACCTGGCCGGCGTCGCCGCCACCCGGGACGGCCGGTTCCGGGTCGAGTACTCGATCACCGCGACGGACGCCAAGGGCGAGGAGCTGAGCCCGACCGCCCAGGCGGTGATCGGTGCGGCGCTCGCCATGCTGCCGCCCGCGCCCCCGGTCAGCCCGGGATCGTGATCCGGCCGTCCACCGCCGCCGCCGCGATGTCGGTGCGGTGGTGGGCACCGGCCAGCTCGACGCCGCGTACCAACCGGTAGGCGGCGTCGCGCGCGGCGGCCAGGTCCGGGCCGGTGGCCGTACCGCAGAGGACCCGGCCGCCCGCGGAGCGCAACGTGCCGTCGGCGTCCCGGCGGGTGCCGGCGTGGATGATCCCGGCGCGGTCCGCGCCGAAGATCGCATCACCGGTACGCGGGCCCGCCGGGTAGCCCTCGGCCGCCACCACGACGGTGACCGCCGCGCCGTCGCGCCAGCGCAGCGGCGGGTGCGCGCCCAGCGTGCCGGTGGCGGCGGCGTGCAGCAGCCCGGCCAGCGGCGTCTCCAGCAGGGCGAGCACCACCTGGGTCTCCGGGTCGCCGAAGCGCGCGTTGAACTCGATCACGCGCGGGCCGGCGGGGGTGATCGCCAGGCCCACGTAGAGCAGGCCGGCGAACGGGGTGCCCCGGCGGCGCATCTCGGCCAGCGTCGGGTGCACCACGTCGCGCATCACGTCGTCGACCAGGCCCGGCGGCGCCCACGGCAGCGGCGTGTACGCGCCCATGCCGCCGGTGTTCGGCCCGGTGTCGCCGTCGCCGACGCGCTTGAAGTCCTGCGCCGGCAGCAACGGCAGGGCCGCCTCGCCGTCGGTGACCACGAAGAGCGAGACCTCGGGACCGGCGAGGTATTCCTCGATCACCACCCGGCCGCACTCGGCCGCGTGCCGCTCGGCGACCGCCCGGTCGTCGGTGACCACCACGCCCTTGCCGGCGGCGAGCCCGTCGTCCTTGACCACGTAGGGCGCGCCGAACTCGTCCAGCGCCCGCGCCACGCCCGCCGCGTCGACGCAGGTGTACGCGCGGGCGGTCGGCACGCCGGCGGCGGTCATCACGTCCTTCGCGAACGTCTTCGAACCCTCCAGCCGGGCCGCCTCCGCGCCGGGGCCGAACACCGCGATGCCCTTGGCGCGTACCGCGTCGGCGACGCCCGCGACCAGCGGCGCCTCCGGCCCGACGACCACCAGATCGGCCGCCACCTCGACGGCGAGCGCCGACACGGCCGCCGGATCGCTGGCGTTCACCTCCCGCAGCGAGGCGACCTCGGCGATCCCCGGATTACCCGGAGCCGCGACGAGCCCCTCAACCGCCGGATCGCCAACCAACCCGAGCGCGAGCGCATGCTCCCGCCCCCCACCACCCACCAGAAGAACCCGCACGCCCCGCATCCTACTGACCACCCCACCCCTCCCCGTTGATCAAGGAGTTCGCGTCTCATTTCCGGCCCCTCGTGACGCAAACTTCTTGATCAACGAGGCCGCCGGAGGGCGCATGCGACGGTGTGCGGGATGTAGTCGGGGCGGAGCGTGTCGGGCCAGGTGAAGCGGAGGACCGTCCAACCGGCGTTGGCCAGGCGGTTCTGCCGGGTGCGGTCCTCGTAGATCGCCCGGGGTGATCCGTGTGGGACCTGGCCGTCGGCCTCGGCGATGACGCGTGCACCACGCCAGGCCAGGTCGCCGATGCCGAGCAGATAGCCGTCGTCGTCGCGGACCGCCAACTGCAACGCGTCGGGGGGCACGCGGCCGTCCACGCACCGCAGTCGGACCCGCGTCTCCAAGGGTGACTGGGCCCGGCCGTCCGACTCGTCGAGGCAGCGCCGGGCCGCCACGGCACCCCGCCGCCGGGCGATGAGCGCCGCCACCAGGGACAGATCCGACTCGTCGAGCAACTTCCGGTTGAGCGCCGAGTCGACAACGCACACCGCCGGGTAGCGGTCGGCGCGGAGGATCACGTCAGCCACCGTGCGGGTGGGGGTCGTGACTGCGACACCCGCGGCGGTGCCGACGTCGTCAGGACCGAGGGTGAGCTGGTGCACCACCAGATCGGGGTCGGTCGGACGCTGCGGACGCGGACGGTCCGGAGGCACCGAGACGTGCACCACCGACGTGGCACGCAGGCCGCCGATGCGGTGCAGCTCGGCGGCGGTGTCCAGCACGGCGACGGCGCCGGTGCCGAGACTCTCGACGGCTGCCCGGATCCGGGCCCGCCGGAGCGAGGCGACATCCACCTCCGGCACAGGCACGAAACAGCCGCGCGCGACCCGGATCCACCGCCCGGACCGAGCGAGATGACGCACCTGGTCCCGACTGAAACCCAGCGAGAGGGCCTGGGCTGCGGTCACCACCCCGCCCTGCCGCGCGGCGACCCGACTCAACGAAACACGATCAGCCACCGACCCAGGCTGCCCCCGAGACCCATCTCCCCAGAACCCCTGTGGACAACCCTGTGGACAACCAGCCGCCCCATCCCGTCCCGGCGTTGTCGATCAAGAGGTTTACGTCTCGATCGGCTCGGATCCTGACGCAAACCTCTTGATCGACTCGACGAGGGTTAGGGGAGGAGGGGGTGGCGGAGGACGTTTTCGTCTCGGCCTGGGCCTACTCCGACTACGCTCACGCGGGTGCCGGTCAGCTCCTCGATCCTTGCGATGTAGCGGCGGGCGTTCTCCGGGAGCTCGTCCTCGGTGCGGGCCTTGGTGATGTCCTCCCACCAACCGTCGAGCTCTTCGTAGATCGGCGTGGCGTGGTGGAAGTCGGTCTGCGTCATGGGCATGTCGTCGAAGCGTTCGCCGTTGATCTCGTAGCCGACGCAGATCGGCACCTTGGGCAGGCCGGTCAGCACGTCCAGCTTGGTGACCACCAGGTCGGTGACACCGTTCAGGCGGCACGCGTAGCGGGCCACCACGGCGTCGAACCAGCCGCACCGGCGCTCGCGACCGGTGGTGGTGCCGTACTCGTGACCGATCTTGCGCAGGTGCTGCCCGTTCTCGTCGAACAGCTCGGTCGGGAACGGGCCGCTGCCCACCCGGGTGGTGTACGCCTTGCTCACCGCGATGACCCTGGTGATCGCGGTCGGCGGGATGCCCGCGCCCACGCACGCCCCGCCGGCGGTGGGGTTCGACGAGGTGACGAACGGATACGTGCCGTGGTCCATGTCGAGCATGGTGGCCTGGGCACCCTCCAGCAGCACGGTCTCGCCGCGGTCGAGCGCGTCCCAGAGCATCACCCGCGTCTCGGCGATGTACGGCCGCAGCCGCTCGGCGTACTGGAGGTACTCCTCGACGGTCTCGTCGACGTCGATCGCCTTGCGGTTGTAGATCTTGAACAGGAGCTGGTTCTTCTCGCGCAGCGCCAGCTCCAGCTTCTTGCGCAGGATGCCCGGGTCGAGCAGGTCCTGGAGCCGGATGCCCATCCGGGCGACCTTGTCGCCGTACGCCGGGCCGATGCCCCGGCCGGTGGTGCCGATGCGGGCGCTGCCCAGATAGCGCTCGACCACCCGGTCCAGCGCCCGGTGGTGCGGCATGATCAGGTGCGCGTCGCCGGAGATGCGCAGCCGGGAGACGTCCACGCCGCGCTCGGCGAGCCCGTCGATCTCCTGCAGCAGCACCTTCGGGTCGACCACCACGCCGTTGCCGATGACGATCATCGCGCTCGGCGAGAGCGCGCCCGACGGCATCAGGTGCAGCGCGTACTTCTGTCCGTCCGGCGTGATCACCGTGTGGCCGGCGTTGTTGCCGCCGGAGTAGCGCACGACGTAGTCGACCCGCTCACCCAGCAGGTCGGTAACCTTGCCCTTGCCCTCGTCGCCCCATTGGGCGCCGAGGAGCACGATCGCTGGCATCTTCTCCGCCTCCAGAAGGCTCGGGTGCCAGGTGGCGACCGGTCGGCGAGCCCGGGGTGTCAGGCTAACAAGTAGTGGCGGCGGGACCGGCAGGGGTTCGTCGAGAAGCAGGAGGCTCGTTCGTGTACGACGTGGTGCTGCTCACCCTCGGCTCGGGGCGGGACGCTCCCGGTGGGGGCTGCGGCAGTGGCGGAGCCTGCTGCGGTGGCGCGGACGGGACCGCCGCCGCCCCGACCGACGCCGAGCGCTGCGAGACGCCGCGCGTACCGGTGCTGGCCTGCGCGGACGCGCTGACCGCCCGAGGTGCCCGGGTCACCACGGTGACCGCCCGGTCGGATGCGGAGATCGACGAGGTGCTGGCCCGCCTCGACGGCCCGCCCCGCTCCGACGGTCTCACCTGGCCGGACCCCGACGGCAAGACCCGGCTGGTGGTCGCCACGGCCAGTGACGGTCAGTTACGCGCCGTGCTGCGCCGGCTGGTCCGGCGGTACGCTCCGCCGCCCAGCCGCCGCCCCGCCGACCTGCCCGAGAACCGGACGCTGCCCGACCTGCCGCCGGTCGGCGTACTCCCGCTCGACCCGGCCCGGACTCCGACGGCGCGGGACCTGGCCGCGCAGCTCGGGCTGCCGCGCGACCCGGCGGCGGTGGCCACGGCGGTGCTGGAGGGCACGGCGCGCCGGCTGGACCTGCTGCGCAACGACGGCGGCTCGGTGACGCTGGACGGCGCCCTGCTCGGCGCGGCCGACGACGCCGGCCGGCCGCTGCACTGGCGGGCCCGGGTCGAGGTCGACGGCACGGTGCTCAGCGACGGCACCGAGCCGATCACGGCGTGCGCCATCGGCAACGCCGGCGGATACGCGCACCTCGGCGAGGTGACGCTGCTGGCCGACCCGGATCCGACCGACGGCCGGATCGCGGTGGGCGTGGCCGTGCCCGTGGTCACCCGATCCGCGTTGGGCCGGAGGAAGGTCCGGCTCGAGGTACGCCGGGCCCGGGGCCGGGCCGTGGCGGTCGTACCCCGGGACGAGCGGGTGCCCTTCCTCGACGACGGCGTCGAGGGGGAGCTGAGCCGGAAACGGTCCTGGTGGACCGAGCCGGGCGCCTGGGCGGTCTGGACGGGCTGACCCTGATCGATCCGTGCCCGGGCCACCCGCTGGCCGGACCGCCTATCCTCGGCGGGAGGGATCTGGAGGAATCGTGGTGCACGAGAACGACGACCGGGCCCACGTGCCGGGCCGACCGCAGGTGCCGGAGCGGGACGTCGAGCCGCTCTGGCCACCCGAGGAGATCGACGGGGTGGTCACCGCGCCGCCGTGGGCGGCTCCGGCCCAGCCGGCCGTGCCACCCTGGCCGCTCCCGCCGGTCAACGCCCCGGTCCCGCCGCCGCAGGCCACTGCGGCACCCGTTCCCGGTCAGGTCGGGCCACCAGCACCCGCGCACCACCCGGAGACGACGCACGGAGCGGCCACGGCACAGGGCCCGGCGACGACACACGGACCGGTCACCGCGCTCGGACCGGCCACGGCACCTGGGCCGGCCACGACGCTTGGACCGGCCACGACGCTTGGGCCGGCCACGACGCTTGGACCGGCCACGACGCTTGGGCCGGCCACGACGCTTGGGCCGGCCATCACGGCCGGACCGGCGACGACGCACGGCCGTGCCGCTTCACCCGGACCGACCACCGTGCACGGCCGTGCCGCTTCACCCGGACCGGCCACTGCGCACGGATCGGCGACGACTCATGGCCGGACCGGGGCCCCGGCGGCCGGACCCGACGCCACCGCTGCGCGTGCGGACGACGCCGACCCGACCCCGACGCGGGCGGACGGCGACGGTGACGCCCCGGCGAACGGACGGGCCGAGTCGCCGTGGGCGCAGCCGCCGCAGCGCGCCGCCACCGAGGCCGCCGGCGCGACGGACGGCCCCACCCCGGCCGGGTCCGGGGCACCCGGAAGGCCGGACGCCGGAACCACCACCGGCGGTCCGCCCCTCACCGCCGGTGCGCCGATGAGCGCGGGGTCGGCCGTCGGCTTCGCGCCGGTCGGTTCGGCACCCGTGCCCGGTGCACAGCCGGCGCCCGGGCCGGACGGGCCCGCCGAGGAGGCCCCGCCCCGGCTCGGCCCGTTCCCGCCGTCGCCGGGCGTGCCGTTGCAGCAGTCGCCGTACGGCAACGGCGCGGCCTACCCGCTGGCCAGCTACCCGCCGCAGCCCGGCCAGCCGGGCTGGTACCCGCCGGGGTGGACGCCGCAGCCCGGTGCGTCGCAGGAGGCGGGGAGCCCGGCCCAGACCAACGGACCCGCCCAGGACAGCGGACCGACCCGGGCGGGCGTGCCGCCACAGGCGGCCGGCCCGGTCCAGGCCGGGGCGCCACACGCCGGGCCGCCGCAACCGGGTGTACCGGCACAGTCGCCATACCCGCAGGCGCCCGCCCCACCGACGACCGGGCCGCCGTACCCCCAGGCGCCCGCCCCACCGGTGACCGGGCCCCCGCACCTGCAGGCCTCCGCCCCACCGACGACCGGGCCGCCGTACCCGCCGGCGCCCGGACCACCGCACCAGCCCGCCGTGCCACCCGGGGTGTATCCGGAGAAAGGCTGGCCGGCGCCGCAGGTGGTGCCGCCGACGGCGGAGGACTTCGCCCGGCGGCGTCAGGTCCGCCCGGTCGACCCGGTGGCCACCATGGGCGTCCGCGCCGTGGTGAACCGGATCGGGCTGGTCCGGCTCGCGCCCGGCCGGCACGAGCAGGAGATGAAGCGCGACATCGAGATGGTCCGCCGCAACTTCGGCGGGCTGCGCCAGGTGACAGTGGTGAACCCGAAGGGCGGCGCCGGCAAGACGGTGGCCATCCTGCTGCTCGCCATGACGTTCGGCCAGAAGCGCGGCGGGTACGTGCTGGCCTGGGACAACAACGAGACCCAGGGCACCCTCGGCATGCGGGCCCAGCAGGACTTCCACGCCCGTACGGTGCGCGACATGCTGCGCGACCTGGGCCAGTTCCAGGGCGCGCAGGGGCGGGTCGGCGACCTGTCGCAGTACGTCCGCTCGCAGGGCGAGGGGATGTTCGACGTACTCGCCTCGGACGAGTCGGCGACCGGCGGCGAGATGCTGACCGCCGCCGCGTTCGCCGAGATCCGGGACGTGGTCAGCCGCTTCTACAAGCTGATCTTCGTGGACACCGGGAACAACGTCCGGGCGCAGAACTGGCAGGCCGCCATGGACGCCACCGACCAGTTGGTGGTGACCATGTCGGCGCGGAACGACTCGGCCGAGACCGCCGCCCGGATGCTGGACCATCTGGAGCAGAGCGGCCGGCAGCGGCTGGTCCGGCAGGCGGTCACGGTGGTCTCGATGCCACCCTCCCGCAAGGAGATCGACCTGCCGGCCATCCAGGCCCACTTCGCCGCGCGCACCCGGGCGGTGCTGCTGGCGCCGTACGAGCGACTCATCGACACCGGCGAGCCGCTGCGCTACGGCCAGCTCTCCGCCGCCACCCGCGACGCCTGGTTGAAGATCGCCGCGTCGGTGGCGGAGGGGCTGTAGGACGACGCGACGGCCGGCCCGCGGTGGGCCGGCCGTCGCGAACCGGGTCAGTCGCTGGACAGCGCGTCCCCGGCGGCCGGGTCGCAGTCGCGGAGGAACTGGGCGCAGCGGGCCGCCTCGTCCGCCTCGCCGATCTCGCCGGCGGCGCGGGAGAGCACGTAGAGGCAGCGGAGGAAGCCCTGGTTGGGCGCGTGCGACCAGGGCACCGGGCCGTGCCCCTTCCAGCCGCTGCGGCGGAGCTGGTCCAGGCCACGGTGGTAGCCGGTGCGGGCGTACGCGTACGCCGGGACGACCTGGCCCGCGGTGAGCGCGCGGCCGGCCAGCGCCGCCCAGCCCGCGCTGTAGGTCGGGAAACGGGCGGCGACCTCGGCGTACGCCTCGTCGGTGCCCTGCTCGGCCGCGGCGGCGAGCGCGGCGTCGGCCTCCTCGGAGACCGGGAGCAGGGTGGCCGGTGGCTCTGGCAACAGGTTCTGCATCGCCCCATTCAACCCGCTTCGCCCTGGCGCGCGCGAGGGGGTCCGGCCGGCCGGTCGGCTGAACGGCTGAGGGTTTCGTCACGCCTCGGCGGGACCACACGTACCCGCGGCCCATGCCGCCGCGGTGGTTCTTGCACTACAAATACAGGTCCGGAGCCTCCCCAGGAACCGGTTACGCAGGAGCCCGGCGGCGTGCCCGCCGGGCTCCTGTCGCGTGAGGGTTGCCGCATGGGGGCAGGATGGGCGGGTGCCGACCCCACCACCCGCGGACGTCATCGAGCCGCACGCGCCCCACGTCGACGAGGTCCAGACCCGGACGGAGTTCGACCACCGGCTGGCCGGGGGGACCCTCGCCGGCCTGACCGTGCAGGGTCTCCGCCTCGACCTGGATCCGGTCCCCGACCTGCGCGGCGTCGACGTCGCCGGCACGCTCTTCGTGGGGTGCCGGTTCGCCGACCGCGAGGTGGGCGCGGACCTGGTCCGCCGGGGCGCCAACGTCGTCCCGCCGTTCTCCGGGCTGCCCTACCCGACCCAGCCGTCCCACCTCTACACCGCCGACGACCTGGCCGCCGGCTTCGCCGAGGGCGGGTTCACCCAGATGTACGACACCCGGGTGTACGCGCACTTCCGGGCGCACGGCGGCGCGCTGCCGGACGTACGCGAGGCGCTCGGTCAGCGGCTGCACGACCACGGCGTGGACAACGCGCTGGCCGACGCGACCCGGTCGTGGCTGGCCGCGCACGGGCCGCAGTCCGTGGTGGGCGTGATGGGCGGGCACGCGGTGCCGCGCGGCAGCGCCGCGTACCGGATGGCGGCGGTGCTGGGCTGGGAGCTGGCGCGGGCCGACCGCCTGGTGGTGACCGGCGGCGGGCCGGGCGTGATGGAGGCGGCGAACCTCGGCGCGTTCCTGGCGGCCTGGCCGGCCGAGGAGCTGTCGGCCGCGATCGACGTGCTGGCCGCCGCGCCGGACTTCACCGACCACGACCGGTACACGGCGGCGGCGCTGGCGGTGCGCAAGCGGTACGCGGACGGCCCGTCGCTGCCCACGCCCCGGCCGGCGGCGCCGGACACCGGGTGGGCCCGCTCCGGCGGCCTGGCCATCCCCACCTGGCTGTACGGCCACGAACCGGCGAACCTGTTCGCCGGCCGGATCGCCAAGTACTTCTCCAACGCCATCCGGGAGGACACCATCCTGCGGCTGGCCCGCGGCGGCATCGTGTTCGCGCCCGGCCGGGCCGGCACCGTGCAGGAGGTGTTCCAGGCCGCCACCAAGACGTTCTACGGCACCGACGGGGCGAGCGGCGCGTACGTCTTCCTCGACCGCGCGTTCTGGACCGCCGAGCTGCCGGTGGAGTCGCTGCTGCGGCCGCTCTTCGCCGCCTCCCCGTTCGGCGACCTGTCCCGCACGATCCACCTCACCGACGACGTCCGCGAGGCCGTCGCCCTCCTCGTCCGCTGACCGTGCAAGGAGGGGCCCCCTTTTAACGCCTGCGGTAGAGGAGGGGCCCCTTGTTAACAGACGCCTGTTAACAAGGGGCCCCTCCTTACATGCGGGGCGTCACTTCATTCGGGTGCCGGTGGAGCGCAGGTGCTCGCAGGCCTCGACCACGCGGGCGGCCAGGCCGGCCTCGGCCAGCTTGCCCCAGGCCCGCGGGTCGTACTGCTTCTTGTTGCCGACCTCGCCGTCGATCTTCAGCACGCCGTCGTAGTTGCGCAGCATGTGGTCGGCGACCGGGCGGGTGAAGGCGTACTGGGTGTCGGTGTCGATGTTCATCTTCACCACGCCGTAGTCCAGCGCCTCGCGGATCTCCTCCAGCAGCGAGCCGGAGCCGCCGTGGAAGACCAGGCTGAGCGGCTTCTCCTTGCCGTACTTGGCGCCGACCGCGTCCTGGATCTGCTTGAGCACCTCGGGACGGAGCTTCACGTTGCCCGGCTTGTAGACGCCGTGCACGTTGCCGAAGGTCAGCGCCGCCATGTAGCGGCCCTTCTCGCCCAGGCCGAGCGCCTCGACCATGGCCAGGCCGTCGTCCACGGTGGTGTAGAGCTTGTCGTTGATGGCGTTCTCGACGCCGTCCTCCTCGCCACCGACCACGCCGACCTCGATCTCGAGGACGATCTTGCCCTTGGCGGCCTCGGCGAGGAGCTGCTCGGCGATCTCCAGGTTCTCCGCCACCGGCACGGCCGAGCCGTCCCACATGTGCGACTGGAACAGCGGCTCCTGGCCGTTCTTGACCCGCTCCTGGGAGATGGCCATCAGCGGCCGGACGAACTTGTCCAGCTTGTCCTTCGGGCAGTGGTCGGTGTGCAGCGCGACGGTCACCGGGTAGTTCTTGGCCACCTCGTGCGCGTACGCGGCGAACGCGGTCGCGCCGGTCACCATGTCCTTGACCGACGGGCCGGAGAGGTATTCCGCGCCGCCGGTGGAGACCTGGATGATGCCGTCGCTCTCCGCGTCGGCGAAGCCCTTGAGCGCCGCGTTCAGCGTCTGGGACGAGGTCACGTTGATCGCGGGGTACGCGTACCGGCCGGCCTTGGCCCGGTCCAGCATCTCCGCGTAAGCCTCGGGGGAAGCGATGGGCATGTCGAACGCTCCTTACTTACCGCTCTCGGCCGTGCAGGCCGCCGTCTTTCCTCGGGTGCGCCGGACCGCGCTGTCCACCGCGGGCAGTATCCCGTAGGAGCGAACCCTGGGCACAACCGACCCGGGCACCGCTCACCGTTCCTCCAGGCGGTCCGGCACGGCGACGCTGATCAGCCAGCTCACCACCGACACCACGATGGCGCCCCAGAAGGCGGCCCAGAAGCCGTCGACGTGGAACGGCAGGCGCAGCACGCCGGCGATCCAGTCGGTCAGCAGGAACAGCAGCGCGTTCACCACGAGCGCGAACAGACCGAGCGTGAGCAGGTAGAACACGCAGCCGAACACCTTGATCAGCGGCTTGAGCACCGCGTTGACCACGCCGAAGACGAGCGCCACCACGATCAGCGTGAACACCGTGTTGCCGCCGTTACGGCCGGTGACCTGCACCCCGGGCACGATCAGCGTCGTGACCCACAACGCGACCGCGGTGATCGCCAGCCGGATGAGGAAGCCCACGCCCCCATCCTGGCACCGGGCGCGCGCCCGGGGAGGGGCAATCGCCGACTCCGCGCTTCGCCCGGCTCCGAGCGGTGGCCCGGACCAGCCCGTACGGTGGTGGGGCACGGTCGGCACGAGACGCAGGGAGGGACGATGGGACAGCCCGACGAGGACTTCGCCCCGAGCGACCACCTCGCTCCGGAGGAGCGGGACCCCGAGGCCGAGCCGGCCGACGCGGTCGAGCAGGCCGCCCCGGCCACCCTCGACGACACCGACGGCGAGCCGCACCGGGGCCTGGAGGTCGCCGACTGGGACGCCATGGAGCAGGCCCGGGTGGTCGGCGCCGACGAGGACGACTACCGCTGACGGCGGTCAGCGCAGGCTGGTGACCTGCGCCGGGTGGGCGGCGGTCCAGCCGGCCAGCCGATCGCCGCGCAACGCGTCCAGGAAGCCGTCGACGAGCGTCGGGTCCGGTGCGAAGCCTCGTACCATCCACTCCTGGTAGCGGACCGGCAGGCCGAGCGCGACCGGGTCCGCCGTGCTCGCCCGGCCGGCCACGGAGAGCAGCGCCGGCAGGGACAGGTCACCGGTGTCCGTGGTCAGGGCCGGCCCGACCTGACCGATCAGCCGGCCGAGGCGTACCGGGTCGGTGGTGATCCCCTGCTCGCGCACCTGGTGGAGCAGGCCGGCCGCGTACCGGAGCGCGTTGCGTTCCCGGTCCAGCACGGCCTCGCGCAGGCCGTACCGCTGGCGGAGCAGGTCCACCGCCTGCGCGCCGTCGAGCCGCTGACAGCCGGCCGGGAAGCGCCGGCCGGTGTGCACCGAGCGCACCGCCGCCGGCAGGCAGACCGGTACGCCGCCGACCGCGTCGGTGAGCGTCCGGGTGGCCCGGTAGGTGAGCACCGCCCCGGCGTCCACCGGCACCCCGGTCAGCCGGGTCACCGCCTGGCGGGTGGCCCGGTAGCCGGCCGCCAGGTCCCCCGACCCGGCGCCCCGGGCGAACGTCGCGCTGAGCTTGTCCGTCCCGCCGTCGGGCAGCGGCACGAGCAGGTCACGCGGGATGGACACGAGATAGAGCCGGCTCCGGTCGGCCGGCACGTGCACCAGCACGATCGAGTCGGCCCGCCGGCTCGCGTCCGCCTGGTCCAGGCCGAGCAGCAGCACGTTCAGCGCGGTGGCGGGGACCGGCGACGGCGGGACGGTGGCGAGACGCGTGGGCTGCGGTGGTCGGGGCGCCACCACGGTGAAGCCGACGAGCGCCACGGCGGCCACCGCCAGCGCGGTGCCGGCCAGGCGCACCCGTCGGCGGTGACTCCGCCGACGGGCCACCGCCCGGTCGACGGCCGCCCGGACCGGGCCGGTGGGCGGCGTCAGCGCCTCGTACCGGGCGAACGCGGCCCGCAGCTCGTCCTCGATCATGAGCAGACCTCCACGTGTTCGGCTCGGAGCGTGGCCAGGGCGCGCGAGATGCTGGACCGGACGGTGCCGACGGCGCAGCCCAGCACGTCGGCGATCTCCGCGTCGGACAGGTCCTCGTAGTAGCGCAGCACCAGCGCGGCGCGCTGCCGTCGGGGCAGCCGGGACAGCCAGGACCAGACCTGGTCCCGGTCCACCGCGGACTGGGCGTGGTCGGCCGGTGCCGGCACCGCCTCGTCCGGCTCGCCACGCAGCAGCACCCGGCGGGCCCACGAGCCACGCCGCCAGTCCACGAACTGGTTGGTGAGCATCCGACGCACGTACCGTTCCGGCGCGTCCGCGCGGGCCACCCGTCGCCAGTGGAGCTGGACCCGGACCATGGTCTCCTGCACCAGGTCCTGGGCCTGGTGCGGGTCGCCGGTCAACATCACCGCGTACCGCAGCAGCGCGCCCAGCCGCGCGTCGGCGAACTCCTCGTACGTCACTGCACCTCCCGGTGTCCCGCTCGATAGACGGGTACGGGGGCACCGAACATTGCGGCGATCGTGATCAACCGTTCGGTCAATGTTCGCCGTGCGGGGCCACGGATCGACTTAAGGAATCTTTAAGCTCCACGGGCTCCACCTGATCACCCCCACGGGAGGACCCTCCACCATGCTCAGCAACTCCACCCGGCGCTGGCTCGCCGGGTTGGGCGTCGCAGGCGCGTTCGTCGCCGCCTCCGCCACCCCCGCCGTCGCCGCGGCCCCCCAGGTCAAGCTGGGCCTCTGGTTCAGCGACACGACGGTCGCCACCGGCTCCGACGGCAAGATCGAGAGGAGCCGGATCTACAGCTCCGCCCCGACCGTGCTGCACGACGTCGCCGTCCGCTACGACTTCTCCGACCTGGCCGGCAAGGTGACCGTCAGTGCCGCGGACGACCCCTACTGCAGCACCCCGTCGCAGTACGTGCTGCTCTGCGCCGACCCGTTCGACATCGACGCCTACGAGTGGGGTTCGACCGGCATCTTCGAGGTGCAGCTCAAGGCCACCGCCAAGGCGAAGGACGGCGACGCCGGCACGCTGAAGGTGACCATGACCGCGGCCGGCTACGACCCGGTCTCGCACGACGCGAAGATCCGGGTCGGCGAGGGCGTCGACCTGGCCGCCGGTCCCGAGACCAAGGCGTCGGCCGCGCCGGGCGGCGCCTTCGCCGCTGCGACGACCGTCAGCAATGCGGGCGAGACCCCCGCCAAGGGCGCCGTTGCCATCTTCTACAACGACTACGGCCTCAACGCGGCCAAGCACTTCAACAACTGCACCTACGTGGGCGACGAGCTGCGCACCTGCACGTTCGACGAGGAACTGCCCTCGGGCAGCACCTTCAGCGCGTCGCTGCCGTACGTCCTCGGCGCGGACACCTACGCCCCGAGCTCCAAGTACGGCGAGATCATCTGGATGACCCCGGCCGAGTTCGAGGACTTCCAGAAGGACGTGGACTTCTACCAGGACACCGTCGGCAAGCCCGGCACCGACGGCGAGCTGGCCCTCACCCCGGTCCCCGGCAAGGCGACCGCCCGGGGCTTCCAGGCCGACCGGCAGCCGGAGAACAACGGCACGCACATGACGGTGACGGCGACCGGTAAGAACGGCACCGACCTCGAGGCGCTCGGCACCTCGGTGACCGGCAAGGCCGGCGCCACGGTGAAGGCGACCTTCGGGCTGCGTAACAACGGCCCGGCGACTCTCGACTACAACCGGGCGGGCAGCTCGGTCACCTACCTGAACTTCGACGTGCCGCAGGGCACGACGGCGGTCGCCGTTCCGGAGAACTGCATCACCCGCAACGGCGACGAGTGGGGCGAGCCGGGCCAGCCGGGCCAGCGCAGCTACTTCTGCTACTTCGGCAGCGTGCTGAAGGCCGGCGAGTCGGCGATGCTGGACTTCTCGCTCCGGATCGACAAGGTGATCGCCAACGCGACCGGGCCGGTGAAGATCAATGTCACGTGCCAGTGCGACGGCGGCTTCATCCGTGACCTGAAGCCGGCCAACGACACCGCCAAGGTCGTCGTCAACGCCGCCGCGGGTGGCGACGGCGGCCAGGGTGGCGGTGACGGCGGCACGCTGCCGATCACCGGTTCGTCCACCGGCCTGATCGCCGGCATCGGCGCGCTGCTGCTCGCCGCCGGCTTCGGCGGCTACGTGGTGGCCCGCCGCCGCAAGACCCGCTTCGTCGCCTGACCGAGCACACCCCGGGTGCCCCGCCGACCACCACATCGGCGGGGCACTCCCATATCCAAGCCCCACAACAGAACAAACCCACAAGCAGCGCGGGGCCCGCGGAGCCCGACCCCGACAGGTTTCCGGGGGAGCCCGACCCGCGCAGGGATCAAGCCTGACCGCCCGGAGCGGGTCGGGCTCCCCCCGCAACCCCCCCCCCGCCCCCCCCAAAAACCCCACCCCCCAAAAACCCAGAAAAAGGAAAAAACAACAACTGGGGGGGGACCACCCCCCCCCCCCCCCCCCCCCCCCCCCCCCCCGC
>NZ_JBISAC010000001.1:0-323896 GCF_044391475.1 Micromonospora sp. NPDC018662 | reverse complement strand
GCGGGTGGGGGGGGGGGGGGCGGCGGGGGGGGGGGGGGGGGGCGGCCCCCGCGGCGGGGGGGGCCCCCCCCCCCCCCAACCCCCCCACCGCGCCCCCCGAAAAACCCCAACGACAGAAAACCGAAGATCAAGGAACATCAACCAAGTGCTGCTGACCCTCACCACGACCCACCGCCCCGCCACCGACCTCGGCCACCTCCTCGTCAAGCACCCGGACCGCGTGCAGAGCTTCGACCTGCCCGCCGGCACCGCGCACGTGTTCTACCCGGAGGCGGACGAGGCGCGGTGCACGGCGGCGCTGCTGGTCGAGGTGGACCCGCTGAAGCTGGGCGGGGGCCGAGGCCGCCGACAGTCGGCCGCGCCGGAGGGCTTCACCCTCGGGCAGTACGTCAACGACCGCCCGTACGCGGCGTCCAGCCTGCTCTCCTCGGCGCTGACCAAGGTGTTCCGCTCGGCGCTGCGCGGCGAGTCCCGGGACCGCCCCGAGCTGGCCGCCACCGGCATCCCGCTGACCGTACGGGTGCCGGTGCTGCGCTGCCGGGGCGGCGCCGAGCTGGCGGAACGCGTCTTCGCCCCGCTCGGCTGGACCGTGACGGCCATCCCGGTCCCGCTCGACGAGGCGTACCCGGAATGGGGTGACAGCCGCTACGTCGACCTGACGCTGACCGGGACGCTGCGGCTCGCCGACGCCCTCAACCACCTGTACGTGCTGCTGCCGGTGCTGGACGACGCCAAGCACTACTGGGTCGCCCCGGACGAGGTGGACAAGCTGCTGCGGGCCGGCTCCGGCTGGCTGGCCGGCCACCCGGAGCGGGGTCTGATCACCCGTCGTTACCTGGCGCACCGCCGAGCCCTGGCCGGCGCGGCGCTGGCCCGCCTGGCCGAGTTGCGCCTGGCCGACGAGCCGCCCGCCGACGACAGCGTCGACCCGGAGCAGCCCCCGGAGACGCCCCGGGCGTCGCTGGCGGTGCTCCGGCGCGAGGCGGTGCTCGCCGCGTTGCGCGACTGCGGCGCGAGCCGGGTGCTGGACCTGGGCTGCGGCGGTGGCGCGCTGCTCACCGCGCTGGCCGCCGACCGGCGGTTCACCGAGGTGGTGGGCGTCGACGTGGCCGACCGGTCGCTCGCCATGGCGGCCCGTCGGCTGCGACTGGACCGGCTGCCGGAGCGGCAGCGGGACCGGATCCGCCTGTGGCAGTCGGCGCTGACCTACCGGGACGACCGGCTGCGCGGCTACGACGCGGCGGTGCTGATGGAGGTGGTCGAGCACCTCGACCCGCCGCGACTGCCGGCGCTGGAGGACGCGGTGTTCGGCCACGCCCGGCCCGGCACGGTGGTGGTGACCACCCCGAACGTGGAGTACAACGTCCGCTACGAGGGGCTCGGGCCGGGGCGGTTCCGGCACGCCGACCACCGGTTCGAGTGGACCCGGGCCGAGTTCGCCGCCTGGGTGGCCCGGGTGGCGGCGGCGCACGGCTACACCGCCACCATCGACGGCGTCGGCGACACCGACCCGGAGCTGGGCGCGCCCACCCAGCTCGCGGTGCTGACCCGCAACGATCGGAAGGAGGAGACGACCCGATGACCGTCCTGGACATTCCCGAACTCGCGCTGGTGGCGTTGGTCGGCGTCTCCGGCGCCGGCAAGTCGACGTTCGCCCGCCGGCACTTCGCGCCCAGCCAGGTGCTCTCCTCGGACATGTTCCGTGGCCTCGTCGCCGACGACGAGAACGACCAGTCCGCGTCCGCCGACGCGTTCGACGCGCTGCACCACGTGGCCGGGATCCGGCTGCGGCGCGGACGGCTGACCGTGGTGGACGCGACGAACCTCCAGCCGCACGCCCGCGCCGGGCTGATCCGGGTGGCCCGGGAGCACGACGTGCTGCCGGTGGCGATCGTGCTGGACGTGCCGGAGGCGGTGGCCTGGGAGCGCACCGAGGCGCGCGCCGACCGGACCCACGGCCGCCCGGTGCTCACCCGGATGCGGCGTGACCTGCGGCAGTCGTACGGGCGGCTGGCCCGGGAGGGCTTCCGCAAGGTGCACGTGCTGCGCGGGGTCGACGAGATCGACGCCGCCGAGGTCCGCTACGAGAAGCTGTTCAACGACCGGCGGGAGCTGACCGGCCCGTTCGACATCGTCGGGGACGTGCACGGCTGCCGCGCCGAGTTGGAGACGCTGCTGTCCCGGCTCGGCTACGCGCTTCACCGCGACGACGCGGGTCGCCCGGTGGACGCGGCGCACCCGTCGGGGCGTACCGCGGTCTTCGTGGGTGACCTGGTGGACCGCGGCCCGGACTCGCCCGGCGTGCTCCGCCTGGTGATGGGCATGGTGGCGGCCGGGCACGCGATCTGCGTGCCGGGCAACCACGAGCAGAAGCTGCTGCGCAAGCTGCGCGGCCGGGACGTGCGGCTCACCCACGGCCTGGCCGAGACGATGGCGCAGCTCGCCGCCGAGCCGGCCGGGTTCGTGGCCGAGGCGGAGACGTTCATCGACGGCCTGGTCAGCCACTACGTGCTGGACGGCGGCCGGCTGGTGGTGGCGCACGCCGGTCTGAAGGAGGCCTACCACGGTCGGGCGTCCGGCCGGGTGCGGTCGTTCGCGCTCTACGGCGAGACCACCGGCGAGACCGACGAGTACGGCCTGCCGGTGCGCTACCCGTGGGCGCGCGACTACCGGGGCTCGGCGATGGTCGTCTACGGGCACACCCCGACGCCCGAGCCGGAGTGGGTCAACAACACCATCTGCCTGGACACCGGCTGCGTGTTCGGCGGGAAGCTGACCGCGCTGCGCTATCCGGAGAAGGAACTGGTCGCGGTCCCGGCGGAGCGGGAGTGGTACGCCCCGGCCCGCCCGCTGGTCCCGCCCACCCCGGCCCGGCCGGACACCGTGCTGGACGTGGCGGACGTGACCGGTCGGCGGCACCTGACCCACGCGTACGGGTCGCTGACCGTGCCGGCCGAGAACGCCGCCGCCGCGCTGGAGGTGATGAGCCGGTACGCGCTGGACCCGGGCCGGCTGGTCTGGCTGCCGCCGACCATGGCGCCCTGCTCGACGTCGACCGTCGACGGGTTCCTGGAGCACCCGGCGCAGGCGTTCGCCGACTACCGCGCGGCCGGCGTCGACCGGGTGGTGTGCGAGGAGAAGCACATGGGCTCGCGCGCCGTGGTGCTGGTGGAGCGGGAGCCGGGCCGGTTCGGCGGCGGGGCCGTGCACACGCGTACCGGTCGGCCGTTCTTCGGGTCCCCGCTCGACGAGGATCTGCTGGCCCGGGTGCGCGCGGCGGTCACCACCGCCGGCCTCTGGGCCGAGCTGGGCACCGACTGGCTGCTGCTCGACGCCGAGCTGCTGCCCTGGTCGGCGAAGGCGGGCGGGCTGATCCGCGAGCAGTACGCCGGGGTCGGCGCGGCCGGGCGGGCGGCGCTGCCGGCGGTGCTGGCCACGGTGGACGCCGCGGCCGGGCGCGGGCTGCCGGTGGACGGGTTGCGGGCCCGGATGGCCGAGCGGGCGGCCGAGGTGACCGCGTACTCGGCGGCGTACCGGGCGTACGTCGGGCCGACGGACGGGCTGCGCGGCGTGACGCTGGCGCCGTTCGCGGTGCTGGCCGGTGCCGGGGCGAGCTACGCCGACCGCGACCACGGCTGGCACCTGGCGCTGGCGGACCGGCTCCGCACGGCCGACCCGGAGTTCTTCACGCCGACCCGGCGGGTGGTGGTGGAGCTGGCCGACGAGGCGGCGGTGGCGGCCGCCACCGACTGGTGGCTGGCGCTGACCGGGGCCGGCGGCGAGGGCATGGTGGTCAAGCCGTACGCCGGCCTGGCCGCGCGCTCGCCGAAGGGTTCGTTGCTCCAGCCGGGGATCAAGTGCCGCGGCCGGGAGTACCTGCGGATCATCTACGGTCCCGGGTACACCGAGCCGGCGCAGCTCGCCGCGTTGCGCCGCCGGTCGCTGGGCCGCAAGCGCGGGCTGGCGCTGCGGGAGCACGGCCTGGGCCTGGCCGCCCTGGACGCGCTCGCCGAGGACGCCCCGCTGTGGCGTCGCCACGAGCTGGTCTTCGCGATCCTCGCCTGCGAGTCCGAACCCGTCGACCCACGCCTGTAACCCACCCCCTGCTGTTTCACGGAAAGTGGGCCCATCGGCGCGCGAATGGCCACTCTTTCCGTGAAACAGCAGGGGCGGGCCGGGGGTAGGGGGTGGGCGGGTACCCTTTGTGGCCGTGGACACAGCAGAGAAGACCCGGATGATCTCCGAGAACGTGGCGTTGAATCCGCTCGACCCGAAGGACCTCATCCACACCTTCGGGATGATCGGCGTCTGGGCGATCCTGTTCGCC
Organism: Micromonospora sp. NPDC018662; assembly: GCF_044391475.1. Taxonomy (NCBI): domain Bacteria; kingdom Bacillati; phylum Actinomycetota; class Actinomycetes; order Micromonosporales; family Micromonosporaceae; genus Micromonospora; species Micromonospora sp. NPDC018662. Next base: position 319,569 of record NZ_JBISAC010000001.1, on the reverse strand, counting down.
GAGACCGGTCTGCTGGTCGGCTTCTTCTTCCCGGGTGACTCGCTGCTCTTCCTGGCCGGGGTGGCCGCCTCCCCGGTGGCCGACGCCATCTTCGGCAACGGCACCCGGCTCTCGCTGGCCGGGCTGATGATCGGCGGCCCGATCTGCGCCATCGCCGGCGCCCAGCTCGGGCACTGGCTCGGCGCGCGCTATGGCCGGCGCATGTTCGACAAGCCCAACTCCCGCCTGTTCAAGCGGGAGTACGTGGCGAAGGCGGAGTACTACTTCCAGAAGTTCGGCCCGGCCAAGGCCGTGGTGCTGGCCCGGTTCATCCCGATCGTGCGGACGTTCCTGAACCCGGTGGCCGGGGTGCTCGGCATGCCCGCCCGGCAGTTCTTCGTGTGGAACGTGGTCGGCGCGGTCCTCTGGGTGGACGGCATCCTGCTGATCGGCTACCTGCTGGCCCGCCAGATCTACGACGCCATCGGCGACAAGATCGACCGGTACATCCTGCCGGTGGTGGCGTTGATCATCCTGATCTCGGTGCTGCCGATCTTCTTCGAGTTCCTCCGCGACCGGAGGGCGCGCAAGCGCGGCGAGGCGGTCGCGGTGATCGCCGCGGCCACCGCGGCCGGCACCGTGGACGCCGTCCGGGACGCCGTCGACGGCGACGACCACCCGCACGGGCACGGCGGCCAGCACCGCCGCTGACCGGCACGGACGCACCGAAGGCCGGCCCCCGGGCGGGGGCCGGCCTTCGGTGGCGAACCTGTCGGGCAACGGGTCACACGGATGACGGCAGCCGTCACCGTGCGGTGGTGGCGCCACCCCTGGCACGCCACCGGTCACCCGCGCCGGGTGGAACACCCCGGCCGGGTTCGACGCGCGTGCCATCGCGCCGGGGCCTCGGCCGGCCGGCCCGTCATCGGACGGGCCGTGGTGTCAGCGAGCCTTCTTGGTGGCCCGCTTCCGCGGCGGGGTGAGCAGATCCGCGATCGTCGCGATCGCGGTCGGCACCAGCCGGTAGTACGCCCAGACCCCACGCTTCTCCCGCTCCAGCAAGCCGGCCTCGGTGAGGATACGCAGGTGGTGGCTGACCGTCGGCTGCGAGAGGCCGAGCGGCGCGGTGAGGTCACACACGCACGCCTCCCCCTCGGGAGCCGACTGGATCAGGCTGAGCAGCCGCAGCCGGGCGGGGTCGGCAAGGGCCTTGAGGACCCCCGCCAGCCGCTCGGCGTCGGCGCGTTCGATCGGCTCGCCGGCAAGCGGCGAGATCTGAGGCATGGTCATTTCAGCCAACGCAGTTCCCACGTATTCCATCCTTCCACCAGCAGCATCGATCCGCCTGCATATCAGCAGATCCGAATCGGCAAACTTTTAGGCCACAAGGCCGAGGTCAGCCAACGTATAGGCCGCCCGATAAGGCAATCCGGCGGCTCGCACCGCGTCGCCGGCGCCTCGATCAACAATAACCGCCACACCCACGACTTCCGCCCCCGCCTCACGCAACGCCTCGATGGCGGTCAACACACTTCCGCCCGTGGTCGAGGTGTCCTCCACCGCCAGCACCCGGCGCCCGGAGACATCCGGGCCCTCGATCCGACGCTGGAGGCCGTGTGCCTTGCCCGCCTTCCGGACCACGAAGGCGTCCAGCGGGCGGTCGGTGCCGGCCGAGGCGTGCAGCATCGCGACGGCCACCGGGTCGGCGCCCAGGGTCAGGCCGCCGACGGCGTCGTACGCCCAGTCCGCGGTGAGGTCGCGCATCACCCGGCCGATCAGCGGGGCAGCCTGGTGATGGAGCGTGACGCGACGCAGATCGACGTACCAGTCCGCCTCACGGCCCGACGAGAGCACCACCCGACCGTGGACCACAGCCAGGTCGATGATGAATTTACGCAGGTCGTCGTGGTCCCCCATGGCGATAGAGCGTACTTCCCGAGTCTGTACGCCGTCTGTGGGGTCCACCGCGGTCAACCTAGTGAGCGACCGATGGGTGGCGATGCCCGGCTACGCTGTGCGACCGTCCATCCCGGTCGGCCGGCGGATCGGATCGGCCGGCGGGAACGCGACCCGGTCACCCGCGAGCCCGGTCGACGGCCCCCCGGGTGTCCCGCGTGAAGCCGCGCAGCAGTCGTTTCGGCGCGTGCCGCAGCCCGGCCACGGCCAGCTTGTACTTCCAGTCCGGCACGCTCACCAACCTGCCTTTGCGCAGGTCACGCAGCCCTTCGTCGACGACGGAGTCGGCTCGCAGCCAGGCCCAGGCGGGCAGCCGCGACATGTCGATGCCGGTTCGCTCGTGAATGCCGGTGCGCGTGTAGCCGGGGCAGAGCGCCATCACGCGTACGCCGAGCGGGGCCACCGACTGCCCGATCGATTCACTGAAATTCGTCACCCACGCCTTGCTGGCGGAATACGTCGAACCCGGCATGGGCACCCCGAACGCCGCAACCGAAGAGACATTTATCACTGCCCCGTGACCTCGTTCGATCATCGGACCGAGCGCCGCGTGGGTGAGCCGGAGCACCGCCAGCACGTTGAGCCGCACCAACCGCGCCTCGTCCGGGACCGCCGACCGGACGAACGGGGTGTGCAAACTGATCCCGGCGTTGTTCACCAGCAGGTCCACCGGCGAGCCGGCGGTCAGCCGGCGCTCGACCACCGCACAACCGTCGTCGGTGGACAGATCGGCCGGGACCGGCTCCGCCGCGCCGCCGTGCCGGCCGGTCAGCTCGGCCGCCAGCGCGTCGAGCCGGGCGGCGTCCCGGGCCACCAGCACCAGGTCCCAGCCGTCGGCGGCGAGCCGGCGGGCGAACGCCTCGCCGATCCCCAGGCTGGCACCGGTGACGAGGGCCCGGCGACGGACGGGTGCGGCGGCGTCGGTCATGGACGATCCTCCGGAGGGGGCGGGCCGGACGGGGACGACGACGGCGGCGCGGACGACGACGGCGGCGCGGACGCAGGCGGCGGCGCGGACGCAGGCGGCGGCGCGGACGCAGGCGGCGGCGCGGACGCAGGCGGCGGCGCGGACGCAGGCGGCGGCGCGGACGCAGGCGGCGGCGCGGACGGCGACGACGACGGCGGCATCGAGGGCGTGGACGTGGGTGGCGTCGAGGGCCCGGTCGGTGCGGTCAGGCCGGGTGGCGGCCCCCAGGGCGTCGGCCCGGAGGCGGGCCCGCCGGACACGGTCGCACCGTAGCCGGTCGCCGGACCGGACCGCGCCGGGGCCGGACGGCGCAGGAAGGCATTGGCCGAGGGCGCCGCGAGCAGCGCGGCGACCACCAGGTAGCCGAGGATCTGGGCCGCCAACATCGCCGCGTTCACCGAGATCCACAGATCCGGGTACGCGTCACCGGCCAACCCCAGCAGCTCGGCGGTGACCCGGTCGTCGGCGCCGAGTCGCAGCGGGGCGGCCCGCTGCCCGACCAGCGTCGCGAACCCGCAGCAGCCGCAGAGCAGCCCCAGCCCGGCGACCACCCAGGTGGCCACCCGTGCACCGGGGCGGCCGGCGCGCAGCCCGAGCGCGAGCCCGACCAGCAGCAGCGCCGCCAGCACGCCGAGCACGGCGGCCAGCACTGTCGAGCCCCGCAGCAGGCCGGCCACCCGGTCGATGTCGTCGCCGCCCGCGTCGGTGCCCGCCGCGGCGGCCCGGAACCGGTCCACCGTGCCGCCGGCGATCACCAGGTTCGTCACCGCGTACGTCACGGCGCCGGCCGCCATCAGCAGCAGCACCGTCACCGCCGCGACGACCGCGCCCGGCCGGCGGGGCGCGGCCCGATCGGGGTACGACACGACAGGTCCCTCCGGTAGGCGTCGGCTTGCAACCTACTCGGAGGGACCGTCGGCGTCGCTGAAATCCTGCCGTCAACTTCCGGGTGGCGGCTCCGGGTCACGGCGCTCGCCCGGCTGAATGGTCGGCCCGGCCGGCGGCTGGCCACCGGGCGCGGCCGGCGGCGGCGTGGCCGGCGGCTGGCCGGGGGTCGACGGGTACGACGGGTACGCCGGGTCGCCCGACTGCCCCGGCGTCGACGGGTAACCGGGGTCGCCCGACTGGCCCGGGGCCGGCGGGTACGCCGGGTAGGCGCCGCCCGGCACCGGCGGCTCCCAGGCCGCCTTCGGCTTCCGGAAGAACTCGTTCGACTTCGGCAGCGCCAGCAGGATCAGCGCGCCCAGCAGCGCGAGCAGCGCGACGATGCCGAGCAGCGTGCTGACCGGGCCGAACCAGGACGGCAGCACGTCCTCCAGCCGGCGCTGCACCTCCTGCGTGCTGGGCAGGTCGCCGCTGGTGTTGCCGCCGCCCATCATGCCGCCGGAGACGCCGTTGAGCAGGCTGCCACCGGTGCAGCAGAACAGGATGCCGCCCACCACCCAGGTGGTGATGCGGGAGGCGTTCTTGCCCCGGTTGTTCAGCAGTGCGAGCACGACGAGACCGGCCGCCAGCAGCAGCGACAGGATCGACGTGCCGATGGTGAACGCGTACGCGATGTCGCCGGCCGACTCGGCCGAGGTGCCGGCGTACGCGTCCTTCAGCACGTCCCGGATCTTGCCGATGACGGACAGCGTCACGATCAGGTTCAGGACCTGGATGGCGGCGACGAGAATGAGCAGCCAACTGGAAAGCGTCACCACACTGGGACGCGCGCGGGGCGGGGTGCCCGGAGCATCGACCATGATTCTCCCTCCCTGGATGAGATCACCACCGTAGCGATCCCGGGCCAGGTGAGCACGGCAGAAGGGCTCAGTGGTCGGCGGCGCGGCGCAGCCGCCGGTGCTCGGCGGTGACCACGCCGAGCAGCGCCAGGTCGAGCGCGACCGCGGAGACCGCGCCGAACTGGTTGACAGTGAAGTTGAAGACCTGCCCGAACAGCAGGTCGACCAGGAGAGCCAGCTTGAACAGGCGGAACGCCTCGGTCCGGTCCCGGCGTAGCAGCCAGGCGGCGCGCAGGCTGAGCACGGCGGTGACCAGCGCGGTGGCGGTCACGCCGAGCACCGCGCCCCACTCCCGTTCCTGGTCCAGCGCGCCGGTCACGCCGTCGAGGACCACCGCCACCACGGTCACCACCGGCTCCACCACCAGCCAGACCACCACCGGCCAGACCAGCCAGCGCCGGCCCACCGCCCAGGCGGCGAGGCGTCGGGCCCACTCCGCGCCGCGCTGCCAGAGGTGCACCGGCGGCGGTTCCCGCCGGGGCACCGCGTCCAGCAACTGGACGAGGGCCGCCTCGGTGGCCGGCCCGGTGCCCTGCACCAGGCGCAGCACGGCGATCCGGCGCCTGTCGGTCAGCCCGCCGGGGAGACCGCTGAGCACCAGGTCCAGCGCGTTGGCGGTGCGTTCGGCAGGCGTCAGGCGGGCCCGGCCGGTGCGCCCGCGTACCGCCTGGGTGAGCAGGACGAGCAGGGCGAACGCGACGTAGATGATGGCCGCGGCGGGCGCGTAGAAGTAGTCGGTGCGGGCGGTGACGAACTTGCCGACCTCGTCGATGAAGAGCCCGAACCCGACGCCGCCGACCACCGCGCCGGCGGTGCGCGGCCCGCCACCGAGGAACACCAGCGCGATGCCCAGGCCGACGACGAGCAGCAGGCCACCCCAGAGCACGTGCGCGATGTGCAGCCCGCCGCCGCCGAGCTGCGGATAGTTGGTGGCCTGGAGGTACGCCCGGACGGCCAGCACGGTGACCACGCCGGAGAGCACGAACGCCTGGAGGTAGGCGGCGGCGTCGATCGCCCGGGTCGGCAGCCGACGGGCCAGCCGATGGGGTGACCGCATGCTCCGAAACCTAGTAGCCGCGCCACTCCTCGCGGGCGTACTCCAGCACCCTGGGCTGCAACAGGGTGGAGGCGGGCACGTCCACCCGGCCCCGGTCGGCGGGGAACGTGGCGGCGGCGGCGAGCACCGCCGGGGTGAGGAAGCGCAGCGGCGGCGCGTCGGCCGGCAGGGCCAGCTCGGGCGCGGTGCCGCCGGGCGCGGCGAGCACGAACCCCCAGTCGCCGAAGCTCGGCACGTCGACGTGGTAGGGCACGGTGGCGAAGCCCGCCTCGCGGACCGACCGCTCGATCGACCAGTACGACCGGGGCGCGAAGTAGGGCGATCCGGACTGCACCACCAGCCGCCCGCCCGGGGCCAGCACCGGCCGGACGAGCGCGTAGAACTCGACCGTGTAGAGCTTCGCGGTGGCCGTCTCGTCCGGGTCGGGCAGGTCGGCGATCACCACGTCGAAGCGTTGCGTGGCGGTCCGCAGCCAGCCGAACGCGTCCAGGTTGAGCACCCGTACCCGGGGGTCGGTGAGCGACCGGCGGTTGAGGTCCCGCAGTTGTGGCTCGCTGCGGGCCAGCGCCACCACGGCCGGGTCGAGGTCGACGAGCGTCACCGAGCGCACGTCCGGATACTTCAGGATCTCCCGCGCGGCCAGCCCGTCGCCGGCGCCGAGCACCAGCACGTCGCCGTGCGGCCCGCGCATGGCCGGATGCACCAGCGCCTCGTGGTAGCGGTACTCGTCGACGGAGCTGAACTGGAGGTCGCCGTTGAGGAAGAGCCGCAGGTCGGTGTCGGTGTGGCCGACCTCCCGCACCGAGCGGGTCAGCACGATCTCCTGGTAGCGGCTGCGCTCGGCGTGCACCACCGGATCGCGGTAGAGCTGCTGCCGGGCGGTCACCTCGAAGTCGTGGGCGGTCACCCAGGCGTACCCGAGCAGGAGCGCGACCACGACGGAGCCGGCGCCGAGCCCGACCCGCGCCCGGCGGCTCAGCTCGTCGCGGAACACCGTGAAGACCAGCACCACCCCGGCGACGGCGTTCACCGCGCCGACCACCAGCGCGCCCTTGAGCTGGCCGAAGATCGGCATCAGCAGGAACGGGAAGGCCAGCCCGCCGAGCAGCGCGCCGACGTAGTCGGCGGCGAACAGGTCGGCCACCGCGCTGCCGGCGGACTGCTCCCGGATGCGTTGCAGCATCACCATCAGCAGCGGGATCTCCGCGCCGATCAGCAGGCCGAGCACGAACGCGGTGCCGACCAGCGCCGGGCCGTAGAGGTCGAGCCAGGCGAACGCGGCGTAGAGGCCGAGCACGGAGAGGCCGCCGAGCAGCGCCAGCGTCAGCTCGATCGCGGCGAACGCGGGCGCCGCCCGGGACTGCAACGGCTTCGCGACCAGCGCACCGACGCCCATCGCGAAGACCATCACGCCGAGCACGATCGACGCCTGCCCGACCGCGTCGCCGATCAGGTAGCTGCCGAGCGCGACCAGCGCCAGCTCGTACACCAGGCCGCAGGCCGCGCAGACGAAGACCGCGAGCAGGACCGCCGCGCGGGCCGCGCGCCACCGCGGCCGCGCGGGCACGTCGACGGTCACGCTCCCTCCCGGGTACGCCCGGCGGGTCCCGCCCCGGCGCGCTGCGCGGACACCGGTCCCCGGGGCTGCCGGTTCCGCTGTCGCACGCCCACGGTGATGAACAGCGCGGCAACCAGCAGCAGGCCGACGGCGGTGAACAGCCAGCCCTTGCGGTCCCGCAGCAGGTCGTTGCCGGCACTCGGCAGCGGGGCCGGCGTGCCGGTCGGCGTCGCGGCGGTGGGGGCGGGGGCGGCCTCGGCGAGCCCGACCTCGGCGGCGAGCAGCGGCAGCACCGTCGTCGCCCGGGTGATCGCCCAGCCGGGCTCGTCGACGAAGGCGTCCTCGTCCAGCCCGAACCGGCTCAGCCCGGACGCGATCGGGTAGAGGTCGGCCTTCTCGATGTCGGCGGAGCCGTCGACGCCGATCCTCGCCGAGTCCTGCACCTCGCTGCTGGGGAGGGTGTAGTGGACGACCGCGGAGACCTCGATCCAGCGCGGGCAGCGCGGATCGTCCCGCATCGACGTCCCGTCACCCAGGTTGGAGCCGACGCTGATCTCGGTGTTCCGGTCGGACAGCCGCCAGCCGTAGCAGATGCCCTGGCCCTCGAACGCGGATGCCAGCAGCGGCACGGTGGCGGTCCGCTGCTCGGTCGTCGGTGCGGGCACGTCGGTGCTGTCGCCGCCGTTGGCGATGCCGATTCCGCAGGGCACGCCGATGAACAGCAGGACGACGCCGATCCAGACCAGCGTCGTGTTGCGCTTGTCCTTCGCCTTCGCGGCGGCGGCCTCTCCGGTCATCAACTGATGGCGGCGGCGATGATCGCGCCGGTGGCGACGTGCACGGTGGCGGAGATCCAGACCGCCGGGTGCGGGTCCGGGTCCACCAGCAGCTCGCCGAGCTTGCCGGGGGTGGCCACGTCGAGCAGGACGAACGCCGCCGCCATGAGCACCAGACCGAGGAACCCGTACGCGGCGGCGCCGACCAGCCCGAGCATGAAGTCGTCGTCACTGGCCACGATCGCGGCGACCACGACGGTGCCGACGCCGACCAGGTTGGAGGCGAGCAGCAGCGTGGCGTTGCGGTTGCGCTCGGCCCAGATCAGCTCGTGGAGCTTGCCGGGGGTGGCCAGGTCGACCAGCAGGTAGCCGACGGCCATCAGGACCACGCCGACCACGCCGTAGGCGAGGGTGACCAGCAGGTCGGTGACGAGATGCTGCACAGGGACTCCAGGGTGAGGGGGTCGGACGGGCTACTTGCCGGCACCGGGGCCGCCGCCCCGGACGGTGCTGCCTCGGCCCCAGCCCCAGCTGTTGCCGACGACGCCGTGGTACCGGGGGTACGCGGTGGACATTCGCTCCAGCAGGATCACCGAGCCGACGGCGAGCGGGAGGATCACCACCGAGTCGTCGTCGTAGCGCAGGTAGACGCCGCTGCCGTCGACGTACTGGTCGGCCGGCTGCCAGGTGTCGGTGATCTCCTTCGAGACCTGGCTGGGCGACCGGTTCGAGGTGTACGCGACGGCCTGCGAGCCGATGTCCCGCCCGGACGCCCGGGAGTAGTGGTCCTGCACGTAGCCGCGCGGCGAGAAGTTGCCGTAGAAGATCGCGAAACCGGCGATCAGGGCGCCGACGACGGCGACCGCCACGCCCACCACGAACCACCGTCGGTACGTCACAGCTCTTCCACCACCGTCTCGGTCAGGACCAGCTCGTTGGTCTGGGGGTAGGCGTGCCAGGTGCGCCAGGCCACCAGGCCGCCCGGCGGGTCGGGTCGGACGGCGAGCGCGGTGACCGCGTCCTCGTCGCCGGGAAACACCCCGACCAGGGCGAACGGGTCATCGGCCAGTTCGGCGCGGAGCGCCGCGACGCGGGTGCGCAGGCCGTCGCCGGCCGGCCGGAGCACCGTGGCGGTGAACCGGTAGCCGGCGGTCACGTCGTGCAGCGCGTCCGGCAGGTGCGGCCGGCGGCCCGGCAGGCAGGCGACCGTCTCGGTCAGCGCGCCGGCGACGACCTGGTGGGAGGCGCCGAGCAGGCGCAGCCGAAGCCGTGTCCCGCCGGGCAGGTCGAGGTCGCGGACGGCCAGCGCCGGCAGCTCCGGGCCGCCGAGGGTCAGGCTCAGGTCGGCGGCGCGACTGTCGACGTACGGGGTCCGAAGGGCGACGAGCACGCTCACTTCACCTGGTCCGGGCCGCCCTGCGGGTAGATCATCACCTCGGCGCGGCGCAGCTCCTCACCGAGGTTCACCTCCCAGCCGGCCTCGCCGTACGCCTCGAACGACAGCCGGGCCCCACCGGGTGCCTGGTAGTCGTGGTAGCGCATGGTGCCGCGCGGGTCGAGACCGGTGCCCTCGGTCGCGGTGTACCGGGCCTGGCCGGACTCGTCCCAGTTGTAGCGGCGGCCGGCGATCTCCAGCGTCGGGGCGCCCGGCGTCACGGTGGCTCCCGGCTCACTGGCCCAGAGCACCATCTCCAGGTCCGGCTCCGCCTCGACGGAGAGCCAGCGCTTCACCCCGCCGGCGTCGTCGAGCAGGTGTTCCGCCCAGCTCCAACCGCCCTCGACCAGGTGCACCGAGCCGCGCACGGTGTAGGGCACCTGGCGGATCTCGACGATGTCACCGGGCTTGAGCGCGCGCGGGTCGCCGCGCAGCGCGTCCGCGTCGGAGTCCCGGAACGGGTCACCGGGTGCCGCCTTCTCCCGTGGCGCCGAGCGGGACCTGCGCAGCGCGATCACGGCGATCACCACGCCGGCCACCCCCAGCAGGCACCCCAGCGTGGCCACCACGTACGCCACCGAACCGTTCATGACCGCCTCCCCCCAACCTGCATTGGCGGAGACGGTAACAACCCCGCGCACCTCGACCGAAGCGTCGTTCGCTGAGTGTGCGATCAGCTACGGGGTGCCGCCGCCGAGCCGGTCGGCGGCGTACTCACGCAGCGTCGTGCGGCCCATCACGCAGCCGTGGAACGTGGTGAACTCGCCGTCGTCGTCGCGCAGCCGCGCCCAGGCGTCCCGCCCGGCAGCCGGGTCCACGGTCTCCAGCAGCGTCGCCGCGTACGCCTTCCCGGCCGGCGAGCCCTTCTTGAGCAGCTTGTCGACCTTCTTCCGGGCCGCCTCCGGGTGTTCGCGCAGCGCCTGCTCCGCCCGTCGGTACGCCTCGGTCGCGGGCAGGATCTGTCCCGCAAAGCCGACCCCACCGAAGGCCAGCGTGTCCGCCCCGTCGAGTTCCCGCACGGCCTGGTCCAGTTCCCGCTCCCACGTCCCGCTCATACCCCACTATGTGCCCACCCCACCCCCTCCTCACCCCTACCAACACCCCGCCCTCCCCCCGCCCTCGCCCCGCCCTCGCCCCGCCCTCGCCCCGTTGATCAAGGAGTTTGCGTCGGCCCGGGGCGCGGCGGGTGACGCAAACTCCTTGATCAACGGGGAGGCGGGGGCGGGGAGGCGGGCAGGCGGGCAGGCGGGCAGGGTGAAGGCCCGGCCGGAGGCCGGGCCTTCACGGGAGGGCAGGTCAGGCGGGGGTGACGGTCAGGGCGTCCTTGGTGTCGGCGAGGTCGACCCGGACCGTGTCGCCGTCGCGGATCTCGCCGGCCAGGAGCGCCTTGGCGAGACGGTCGCCGATCGCCGACTGGACCAGGCGGCGCAGCGGGCGCGCGCCGTAGATCGGGTCGTACCCGTGCTCGGCCAGCCAGGTGCGGGCCGCGTCGGTGACGTCCATGCCCAGCCGGCGGTCCGCCAGCCGGCGCCGCAGCCGGTCGAGCTGGATGTCGACGATGGCCCGCAGGTCCTCGCCCTGGAGCGCGGCGAACACCACGATGTCGTCGAGGCGGTTGAGGAACTCCGGCTTGAAGTGCGACCGGACCACCGCGAGCACGCCCTCCCGGCGCTCCTCCTCGCGGAGCGTGAGGTCGCTGATCACCGACGACCCCAGGTTCGAGGTGAGGATCAGGATGGCGTTGCGGAAGTCCACCGTGCGGCCCTGGCCGTCGGTGAGCCGGCCGTCGTCGAGCACCTGGAGCAGGATGTCGAAGACGTCCGGGTGGGCCTTCTCCACCTCGTCCAGCAGGATCACCGAGTACGGCCGGCGGCGCACCGCCTCGGTGAGCTGGCCGCCCTCCTCGTACCCGACGTAGCCGGGCGGGGCGCCGACCAGCCGGGCCACCGAGTGCTTCTCGCCGTACTCGCTCATGTCGATGCGGACCATCGCCCGCTCGTCGTCGAAGAGGAACTCGGCGAGCGCCTTGGCCAGCTCGGTCTTGCCGACGCCGGTCGGGCCGAGGAACAGGAAGCTGCCGGTCGGGCGGTCCGGGTCGGCGACGCCGGCCCGGGCGCGGCGGACCGCGTCGGAGACCGCGCCGACCGCCTCGGCCTGACCGACCACGCGGGAGCCCAGCGACTCCTCCATCCGCAGCAGCTTGGCGGTCTCGCCCTCCAGCAGCCGGCCGGCGGGGATGCCGGTCCAGGAGGCGACCACGGCGGCGATGTCGTCCGCGCCGACCTCCTCCTTGAGCATCGCGCCGTCGGCCTGGAGCCGGGCCAGCTCCTCCTCGGCCTGCTTCAGCTCGCCCTTGAGCGCGGGGATCCGGCCGTAGCGCAGCTCGGCGGCGCGTTCCAGCTCGCCGTCCCGTTCGGCCCGCTCGGCCTCGCCGCCGAGCCGCTCCAACTCCTCCTTGGCGGTGGAGAGCTTGGTGATGTGGCTCTTCTCGGTCTGCCAGCGCTCGGAGAGCGCGGTGAGCTGCTCGCGCTTGTCGGCCAGCTCCTTGCGCAGCCGCTCCAGGCGCTCGGCGGAGGCGGCGTCGGGCTCCTTGGCCAGCGCCATCTCCTCGATCTCGAGCCGGCGCACCGCCCGCTCGATCTCGTCCACCTCGACCGGGCGTGAGTCGATCTCCATGCGCAGTCGGGACGCCGACTCGTCGACCAGGTCGATCGCCTTGTCCGGCAGGAACCGGTCGGTGATGTAGCGGTCGGAGAGCGCGGCGGCGGCGACCAGCGCGGCGTCGGTGATGCGTACGCCGTGGTGCACCTCGTAGCGCTCCTTGAGCCCGCGCAGGATGCCGATGGTGTCCTCGATGGTGGGCTCGCCGACCAGCACCGGCTGGAAGCGGCGCTCCAGCGCCGGGTCCTTCTCGATGTGCTCGCGGTACTCGTCGAGCGTGGTCGCGCCGACCATCCGCAGCTCGCCGCGGGCCAGCATCGGCTTGAGCATGTTGCCGGCGTCCATCGAGCCCTCGCCCTTGCCGGCGCCGACCACGGTGTGCAGCTCGTCGAGGAACGTGATGACCTGCCCGTCGGAGTTCTTGATCTCCTCCAGCACGGACTTGAGCCGCTCCTCGAACTGACCCCGGTACTGCGCGCCGGCCACCATCGCGCCGAGGTCGAGCGAGACCAGCTTCTTGTCCCGCAGCGACTCGGGTACGTCACCGGCGACGATCCGCTGGGCGAGGCCCTCGACGATGGCGGTCTTGCCGACGCCCGGCTCGCCGATCAGCACCGGGTTGTTCTTGGTACGCCGGGACAGCACCTGGATCACGCGGCGGATCTCCGAGTCCCGGCCGATCACCGGGTCGATCTTGCCGTCGCGGGCGCTGGCGGTGAGGTCGACGCCGTACTTGGCCAGCGCCTGGTAGGTCTGCTCCGGGTCGGCGGTGGTGACCCGACGGTCCCCGCCCCGGACGGTCGGGAACGCGGCGACCAGGTTCTCCTCGGTGGCGCCGGCGTTCTTCAGCGCGACCGAGACCGCGCCGCCGACCCGGGCCAGCCCGGCCAGCAGGTGCTCGGTGGAGGTGTACTCGTCGCCGAGCGGCCGGGCGATCTGCTCGGCGGCGCCGATGGCGTTGACGAACTCGCGGGCCAGCGTCGGCTCGGCGAGGCTGGACCCGCGCGCGGCGGGCAGCGCGTCGACCGAGCGCTGGGCGACCCGGCGCAGCTCGGCGGGGTCGGCGCCGACGGCGCGCAGCAGGCCCGCAGCGGTCGATCCGTCGGTGTCCAGCAGGGCCAGCAGCAGGTGCCAGGGCTCCACGGTGGCGTGACCGCGCTGGTTCGCCAGCGCGACGGCACCGGTGATGGTCTCGCGGCTCTTGGTGGTGAGGCGTTCCGTGTTCATGGGCTCCCCCGGGATCGGCGTGTCCACTGGGAACGACACAACCAGAGTTGAGTCTATTCCGCTCAACTCCTGCCATGTGACCTGAGTCACCATCTCCGGCCGGGGGGATGTGCGGTGCAGGGCGTCACGTGGTCGGCGCGCAGCACGCAACGCCGGCCACCGTCGAGCTTGCGGTCGCAGAACACCCAGTGGCGTACGCCCTGGTCGTCCTCGGCCGAGACGGTGATCCCGCCCAACTCGACCACGGCGAGGAAGCCCAACGACCGGCCGGCCGTGCGGCCGAGCATCTTGGCCCGGACCAGGTCGGCCGCCCGCACCGGCAGATGGATCACATATCGCCCGGTCATCGTGTTTCCCTTCCTTCGGGGTTACGGAGACGAGCGGGAGCCGGCACGGCTGGCCGCGCGACCAGCCGTGCCGACCACGAACCGCCAACCGGGAGGCCGGTTGCCTACCAGGCATTTCGCCGATGGCGTCCGCACCGACAACATACAATGCAAAGCATTGCATGACAACGGGTGAGTATGGTTACCACGCAAAGTGTTGGCCGGCGGGTGGCACTCGTGGGAAGATCTTGGGGCCTACCAGGAGTCGCCGCCATGCCCCGAGTTTCGGACCGCCAGAGAATCGCGCAGGACATCAGGGACAAGATCGCCTCGGGCGAGTACGCCCCGGGCGACAAGCTGCCCTCGCTGCGCGAGCTGATCGCCCACTATCAGGTCTCCGCGGAGCCGGTCCGCTCGGCGCTGCTGATCCTCCAGGCCGAAGGGCTGGTCGAGGGGCACCAGGGCAAGGGCACCTATGTCACCTCCCGCGACAACGGCTCCTGAGTCCACGAACATCGGGGTTGGCGCGGCCTCGGGAGCAGCATGTGCCCGGCAGAGGTAGCCTCACCGGCGTGCGAGTACGTGTCGAACAGACCGCCTTACCGGGAATCGGCGTACGTCATGACCTCATGACGGAATCCGGCCGCCGGCTCGGCGTGGTCTCCCATCGCAATGGCCGCCGCGACCTGGTCCTCTACGACCCGGACGATCCCGACTCCTGCCAGCACGACATACCGCTGACCGACGACGAGGCGGAGGCGCTGGCCGACATCCTCGGCGCGTCGCTGATGCTGGGTCAGCTCTCCGGGCTGCGCGAGCAGGCCGCCGGGCTGCTGACCGAGCAGATCGTGATCCCGGCCGGCTCGAAGTACGTCGGCCGGCGGCTCGGCGACACCAAGGCCCGCACCCGGACCAGCGCGTCCATCGTGGCTGTGCTGCGTCAGGGCGAGGTGAACGTCTCGCCCGACCCCACCTTCCGGTTCGAATCCGGCGACGTGGTCGTCGTGGTCGGCACCCGACAGGGGCTCGACGGCGTCACATCCATCCTCGCCGAGACCGATCCGGACGGCTGACGCGTATGCACGAAACCACCATCCTGCTCATCGAGGTCGGTGCGCTGCTGCTGCTGCTCGGCCTGCTCGGTCGCCTGAGCCGTCGCGTCGGCGTCTCGCCCATCCCGCTCTACCTGCTCGCCGGTCTCGCCTTCGGGCACGGCGGCCTGCTGCCGCTCAACGCCAGCGAGGAGTTCTTCGCGGTCGGCGCGGAGATCGGCGTGATCCTGCTGCTGGTCATGCTCGGCCTGGAATACAGCGCGAACGAGCTGGTGGGCAACCTCCGCTCGGCGGCGCCGGCCGGCCTGATCGACGCGGTGTTCAACGCGCTGCCCGGTTTCGCCTTCGCGTTGCTGCTCGGCTGGGGCTGGGTCGCCGCCGTGGTGCTGGCCGGCGTCACCTGGGTGTCGTCCTCCGGCGTGATCGCCAAGGTGCTCGGCGACCTGGGCCGGGTCGGTAACCGGGAGACGCCGGTGATCCTCTCCGTCCTCGTGATCGAGGACCTGGCGATGGCGCTCTACCTGCCGCTGGTCACCGCGCTGCTCGCCGGCGTCGGCCTGATGAAGGGCGGCATCGCGCTCGCCGTCGCGGTGCTCACCGTGGTCGTCGTGCTGGCCGTGGCGATCCGGTACGGGCACCTGATCTCCACCGCGCTCTCCGCCAAGGATCCGGAGGCGCTGCTGCTCGGCGTGCTCGGTCTGACCCTGCTGGTCGCCGGCCTCGCGGCGAAGCTCCAGGTCTCCGCAGCGGTCGGCGCGTTCCTGGTCGGCATCGCGTTGTCCGGGCCGGTCGCGCACCACGCCACCGAGCTGCTCTCGCCGCTGCGGGACCTCTTCGCCGCGGTCTTCTTCGTGTTCTTCGGGCTGGTCACCAACCCGCTGGACATGCCACCGGTGCTGCTGCCCGCGCTGCTGCTGGCCGTGGTGACCATGGCGACGAAGGTGGCCACCGGCTACCTGGCGGCCCGCCGGGCCGGGATCGCCGAGCCCGGGCGCTGGCGGGCCGGGCTGGCGCTCACCCCGCGGGGCGAGTTCTCCATCGTCATCGCCGGGCTGGCCGTGGCCGCCGTCTACCCGGTGGAGCCGAAGCTGGCCGCGCTCGCCACCGCGTACGTGCTGATCACTGTGGTGACCGGTCCGCTGCTCGCCCGGTTGACGGACACGCCCTGGTTCAAGCAGTGGCTACGACGTCGCGCCGCCGCCGCCCGGCCCGCGGCCACCGTGCCGGTGGGCGACTGACCTCGGCCGGGCCTGATCGGCTGCTCAGCCGGTCCGGCCCGGCCAAGGGTTGTCAAATTGATTCCGGGAAGGTCTACCACTGCTCCGCCGAACCGCGTTACCGTGTCGCCCCAGCAGCCAGGGTCCGCGGGTGGCCGGTGCCCCCGCCAGCGTCAGCGGAAGGTCGGCCGGTGAGCGTGCAGGAAGAGACGTTCCACGGCTTCGCCAACCCGGTCGATCCCTCGCCCGCCGAGCTGCGGGCCTGGGCGTACCAGCCGGACTCGGTGCCGCTGACCTCCATGCCGCCGGACTGGGACCTGCTGGTCGCCGGTGACCACCTGGTGCAGACGCTGTTCGACCTGGCCATGGACCGATCCTGTCCGGCCCGCCGGTTCACCCTGCACTGCCTCTACATCTACGCCGCCGACGGCATCCGGACGAACTTCCGCGCGCACCCGAAACGCCGCTTCCGCAAGCTGGTCGAGCAGGCCGAACGGGCCGGCGACGACCTGATGCGCAACTGGGCGCACAACAGCCGGGTGTTGCTGGCCCGCCCGGATCTCTTCGTCTACCGCGACTGGTGCGAGGGCGGCCTGGTCCGCGAGAACCGCCGTCTCTGACTCCGCCCGCCAGTTGAGATCTTGGAAGGCAGCGGCCCCTGGAGGGGCACTTTCCTTCCAAGATCTCTCCGACTCCGACTCCGACTCCGACTCCGGCGAACGGGCCGGGACCCCCCGTGGGTCCCGGCCCGCACGTCGACGGATCGGTCAGGTCGATCCACCCTGCTTCTTGCGCCGTTCGTCGTCCCTGGCGCGGTCCACACCGTGGTCGGTCTGGTCGGCGAAGCGCCCTTCCTTGACCTTGTCGCTGAAGCGGCCCTCGGTCACCCGGTCGAATCGCTCCTTGACGTTCTCGGCCACCTTCTCCAGGCGTTCCTCCGCGCGTTCCGCCACTTTCTTCGCCGGTTCCGCCATGGCTCCCCCCGCCAGCCCGGATTCCGTTTCAGGGCTTTTATCCCTGATCGGAAGCCTAGTGGAATCCACTCCGCCGCACTCCCACTTCCGCAACCTCCGGCCGGCCGGCACCGGTGGAACACCATGGGTCTCTCCGCGGCCCGGAGACACCCATGGCGTTCCACCCACTTGCTCTGCAGCCATGGGGGCAACGGGGGAGACGACGGGAGGCCGGCAACGGCCCCGAGCACAGTGGGGTCGTTGCCGGCCTTCGGACGAGCGCGCGCGGTGGGCGTCAGCGGTCGGGGGTACGGCGGGGACGCCAGACCACGAGCGCCGTGGAGGTGCGGTTGGTGGGCACCAGGTCGCCGCGCGGGAACCCACCGAGCGACTCCAGCTCGGCGATCCGCCGGTACGCGGCGTCGAGCTCCGCCTCCAGCCGGGCCACCCGCTGCTGCGCCTCCTCCAGGAGCCGCTCCAGCCCGATGATCCGCTTGACCCCGGCCAGGTTGATCCCGTCGTCCTGGCTGAGCCGTTGCACCTCGCGGAGCAGCACCACGTCCCGGACGCTGTACCGGCGACCGCCGCCGGCTGCCCGGCCGGCCTGCACCAGGCCCAGCCGGTCGTACTGGCGCAGAGTCTGGGGGTGCATGCCCGCCATCCGCGCGGCCACCGAGATCATCAGGATCTTGGCTTCGTAGGCCGGGTCACCCGAGCCGACGTACTCCTCCGACATGCCCGCTCACCTCCGCTGCCGCCGTCAACTGAATCGACGTACCCGCGCGTCGAGATGTTCCCGCGCGGCGGGCGGAGTCTGCGCCGCGAAGGTCTCCAGCGCCGCCCGCGCCTCGTCCGACACCTTCGCCGGGACCACCACGTCGAGCGTGACCAGCAGGTCACCGGCGCGGCCGTCATTGCGGACGACGCCCTTGCCACGGGCCCGCAGCACCCGCCCGGCGGGCGTACCCGGTGGCACCCGCAACGTCACCGTGCCGTCCAGGGTCGGCACCCGCAGGTCGGTGCCGAGCACCGCCTCGGCGTACGTGATCGGGACGTTCAAGGTCAGGTCGTCCCCGGTGCGCCCGAACAGCTCGTCCGGGCGGACCTTCACGTGCACGAACAGGTCGCCCGCCGGGCCGCCCCGCTCGCCGGGTTCACCGCGGCCGGCCAGTCGGATCCGCTGCCCGTCAGCCACTCCGGCCGGGAAGCGCACGTTCAGCGTGCGGGTCTTGGTGACCCCGCCGGTGCCGTGGCACTCCGGGCACTTCTCCTCCACGATCGTGCCCACGCCCTGGCAGTTGCGGCACGGCTCGGAGAAGCTGAACGACCCCTGGTTGCGGGTGGTCACGCCGGCGCCGTGGCAGACCGGGCAGGCCACCGGCGTGGTGCCCGGCTTCGCGCCGTTGCCGTGGCAGGTGTCGCAGACCCCGGGGGCGCGCAGGGACAGCGGCAGCGTGACACCGCGGACCGCGTCGGAGAAGTCCAGCGCCACCTCGGCCTCGACGTCCCGGCCCCGGGCCGGACCGCGCGGACGGCCCCCGCCGCCGGCACCGCCACCGGAGAAGATGGTGCTGAACAGGTCGGTGAAACCGCCGCCGCCGAACCGGGCGTCGCCACCCCCACCGGCGCCGCCGCCGAACAGGTCGGAGACGTCGAACGGCGCGCCACCGGGCTGGCCCGCGCCGCGGGCGCCGCGCCGGAACGCGCCCGAGCCGAACAGCGACCGCATCTCGTCGTACTCGCGACGCTTCTTCTCGTCGCCGAGCACCGCGTACGCCTCGGAGACGGTCTTGAACCGCTCCTCGGCCCCGGCGTCACCGGGGTTGTGGTCCGGATGCGACTCCCGGGCCAGTTTTCGGTACGACTTCTTGATCTCGTCCGAGGAGGCGGACTTGTCCACGCCCAACGCGGCGTAGTAGTCCTTCTCGATCCAGTCCTTGGAACTCACCGGTCCACCCCCTTCCACGGGTCGAACCCCGGTCGTCCCGCCCGCCCGGTGGGGGCGGGCGGGACGTCACGGGTCGGCACTACTCCGGGTCCGCGACCGCGACCAGGGCCGGCCGCAGCAGGCGCTCGCCGAGCTGGTAGCCCCGGCGCATGACCTGCACGCAGGTCGGCTCGGTCACGTCGGCGGAGGTCTGGTGCGCCACCGCCTCGTGCCGGGTCGGGTCGAACGGGTCGCCCTGCTCGCCGAACGCGGTCAGGCCGAACTTGCCCAGCGCGGCGGTGAGCTGGTCGGCCACGCTGCCGAACGGGCCCACCAGGTCGCCGTGCTCGCGGGCCCGGTCCAGGTCGTCGAGGATCGGCAGCAGCGCGGTGAGCACTCCGCCGGTCGCCTGCTCCTGGACCAGGTTGCGATCGCGGTCGACCCGCTTGCGGTAGTTGGCGTACTCGGCCGACACCCGTTGGAGGTCGCGGGTGCGCTCCTCCAGGTCGGAGCGGAGCGACTCCAGCTCGGCGCCGAGCGGCGCCTTGCCGGTCTCGTCGCTCGGCTCGGCCGGCGCGTCGACCACGGGGGGCCCGGAGACCTCGGCCTCGCCGCCGATCCCGTCGACCACGACCTCGGCCTCCTCGACCAGCCCTTCGGCGGGCGCGTCGGCGGCGGCATCGGCGGCCGACGGGTCGTTCGCCGGCTCCTCGGTCACCTTGCCGAGCTTGCGCTTGTCGCGGATGACGACCCGCGGCTCGTCGCCGGCGTCCTTGCCGGTGCCCGCGGAGCCACCCGGCGCCGACCCGGTGGAACCCGGGTCGGCCGCTCGTGGCGTGTCCGTCATGCGGTTACCTCATCCCTGTGCGGTGCGGATCGTGCCCGGGGACCGACTGTCACTTCTTGTCCTCGTCCACGATCTCCGCGTCGACCACGTCGTCGGCGCCGCCGGCCTGCGGGCCGCCGGCCGCACCCGCGCCGGCACCCGGCCCGGCCGCACCGGCGCCGGGAGCACCCGGCTCACCCTCCTGCTGCTGCGCGTAGAGCAGCGAGCCGGCCTGCTGGGAGACCTGCGCCAGCTTCTCGTGCGCGGTCTTGATCTTGTCGATGTCCTGCCCGCCGAGGGCGCTGCGCAGCTCGCCGAGCGCCTCGTTGAGCTGGTCCCGGTTCTCCGCCGGCAGCTTGTCGCCGCTCTCGGCGAGGAACTTCTCGGTCTGCCACTGGAGCGCCTCGGCGACGTTACGGGTCTCCGCCTCCTCGCGGCGGCGCTTGTCCTCGTCGGCGTGCTCCTCGGCGTCCCGGCGCATGCGCTCGATGTCGTCCTTCGGCAGCGAGGAGCCGCCGGTGATCGTCATCTTCTGCTCCTTGCCGGTGCCCAGGTCCTTGGCGTGCACGTTGACGATGCCGTTGGCGTCGATGTCGAACGTGACCTCGATCTGCGGCACACCGCGCGGCGCCGGCGGGAGGCCGGTCAGCTCGAACGTGCCGAGCTTCTTGTTGTAGGCAGCGATCTCCCGCTCGCCCTGGAACACCTGGATCAGCACCGACGGCTGGTTGTCGTCGGCAGTGGTGAAGACCTCGGAGCGCTTGGTCGGGATGGTGGTGTTGCGCTCGATGAGCTTGGTGAAGATGCCACCCTTGGTCTCGATGCCCAGGCTCAGCGGCGTCACGTCGAGCAGCAGGACGTCCTTGACCTCGCCCTTGAGCACGCCGGCCTGGAGCGCGGCGCCGACGGCGACGACCTCGTCCGGGTTGACGCCCTTGTTCGGGTCGCGGCCGGTGAGCTGCTTGACCAGGTCGGTGACGGCCGGCATCCGGGTCGAGCCGCCGACCAGGATGACGTGGTCGACGTCGGAGACCTTGATCCCGGCGTCCTTGACGGCCTGCTCGAACGGGCCCTTGCAGCGGTCCAGCAGGTCCTGCGTCATGCGCTGGAACTCGGCGCGGCTCAGCGTCACGTCGAGGTGCAGCGGGCCGGCCGAGCCAGCGGTGATGTAGGGCAGGTTGATGTTGCTGGTGGTGGCCGCGGACAGCTCGATCTTGGCCTTCTCGGCCGCTTCCTTGAGCCGCTGCATGGCCATCTTGTCCTGCGAGAGGTCGATGCCGTGCTCGCCCCGGAACGTCTTCACCAGGTGGTCGATGATCCGCTGGTCCCAGTCGTCGCCGCCGAGCTGGTTGTCACCGCTCGTCGACTTCACCTCGACGACGCCCTCGGCCAGCTCCAGCAGCGACACGTCGAACGTGCCGCCACCGAGGTCGAAGACCAGGACGGTCTGCTCCTTGGAGCCCTTGTCCAGGCCGTACGCCAGGGCGGCCGCGGTCGGCTCGTTCACGATCCGCAGCACGTTGAAGCCGGCGATCTCACCGGCCTCCTTGGTGGCCTGGCGCTGCCCGTCGTTGAAGTAGGCCGGGACGGTGATCACCGCGTCGGCGATCTGCTCGCCCAGGTACGCCTCGGCGTCCCGCTTGAGCTTCATCAGCGTCCGCGCGGAGATCTCCTGCGGGGTGTACTTCTTGCCGTCGATGTCGACGGTCCAGTTGGTGCCGATCTCCCGCTTGACCGAGCGGATGGTCCGGTCGGGGTTGGTCACCGCCTGGCGCTTGGCGACCTCACCGACGAGCACCTCGCCGTTGCGGGCGAACGCGACGATCGAGGGAGTCGTACGCGAGCCCTCGGCGTTGGCGATGACGGTGGGCTCACCGCCCTCGAGAACGCTGACGCAGGAGTTCGTCGTGCCGAGGTCGATGCCGACCGCACGTGCCATGTTCGCTTCCTCGCTTCATAACGGGTGAGCAGGTCAGTTGGCCTGCCCGGCGGGGTCGCCCGGAAGCGCCCGCGCCACAAGTTGAGTGAACTTGACTCAATAGTGCCACGCGATCGGCAAACCGCAAGTCGAGGTTGAGTCGACTCGACGCAACCTGACCGTTATTACCGTCCGGTTGTCTTACCTTGCGTCGGTCGGGCACGCTTTAGCGGTGACGACGCATGGCGATTCCGCCACCCGTGCCGGCGCGCCCGCCGTCGCAGCCCGCACCGGAACCCCCAACGGCGAAAACCAGCCCGCCGAGGCCACGGCGGGCCTGTCCGCCGCGCTCACCGGCCTGCGGGCCGCGATCGACGCGGCTCGCTTCCCCCTCGCCCTGCCCTCGGCCGAGTCGGCCCGGCACGCCGCCCGGGGTCTCACCGACCAGCTCGACGACTATCTGCTGCCGCGGCTGGCCCGACTCGACGCCCCACTGCTCGTGGTGGTCGGCGGCTCGACCGGTGCCGGCAAGTCGACGCTGGTCAACAGCCTGGTGCAGGCGCGGGTCAGCGCGGCCGGGGTGCTCCGGCCCACCACCCGTTCCCCGGTACTGGTCTGCAATCCGGCCGACGCGGCCTGGTTCCGCCAGGGTGAGCTGCTGCCGGGCCTGACCCGCACCACCGAGCCGAGCGAGCACCCGGGCACCCTGCAACTGGTCACCGCCCCGGCGCTCCCGCCCGGCCTGGCCTTCCTCGACGCCCCCGACATCGACTCGGTGGTCGACGCCAACCGGGCGCTCGCCGGGCAACTGCTCGCCGCCGCCGACCTGTGGCTGTTCGTCACCACCGCCGCCCGTTACGCCGACGCCGTCCCCTGGGAGCTGCTGCGCAGCGCCCGGGCCCGGGGCACCGCCGTCGCGATGGTGCTCGACCGGGTCCCGCCCGAGGCCGCCGACGAGATCGCCGCCCACCTGTCCGAGATGCTGGCCTCGCAGGACCTGGGCGCCGCGCCGCTGTTCGTGCTGCCGGAGACGTGGGTGGACGGGCAGGGGCTGCTGCCGGACCGGATGACCGCGCCGCTGAGCGGGTGGTTCGCCCGGCTCGCCGGCGACGCGGAGGCCCGCTCGGCGGTGGTCCGGCAGACGCTCGACGGCGCGCTGGCCGCCCTGCATCCTGTGGTCGAGACGCTGGCCGACGCCGCCGACGAGCAGGTGGCCGCCACCGAGGCGCTGGACGAACGGGTCCGGGCCGCCTACCGGGGCGCGGAGCGCACCGTCGACCAGGGCCTCCGGGACGGCCGGATGCTCCGGGGCGAGGTGCTGGCCCGCTGGCAGGAGTTCGTCGGCACCGGTGAGTTCTTCCGCAGCCTGGAGGCGCGCATCGGCCGACTGCGCGACCGGATGGTCGCGGCGGTCACCGGACGACCCGCCCCGGCGGCGGAGCTGCGGACCGCGATCGAGTCCCAACTTGTCACGCTGCTGCGCGGGGTGGCCGCCGAGGCGGCGGAGAACGCGTACACCGGTTGGAAGGCGCACCCGGCCGGCGCGGCGCTGCTCGAACCGGAGCTGGCGTACGCGTCGGCCGACCTGCCGGCGCGCGGCGAGCAACTGGTCCGCGACTGGCAGCGCGCGGTGCTGGAGCTGGTGCGCGTCGAGGGCGGCGACCGGCGGTTCGTGGCCCGCACGGCCGCGTACGCGGTAAACGCCACCGGCCTGGCCGTCATGATCGGCGTCTTCGCCTCCACGGCGTTCATCCCGACCGGGCTGGAGGTCGCCGCCGGCACCGGCACCGCGGTCGCCGGGCAGACCGTGCTCCAGGCCATCTTCGGCGACCAAGCGGTGCGCAACCTGTCCCGCAAGGCGCGGGTGGACCTGCTCGACCGGGTCGGCGCGCTGATGGCCGAGGAGGCCGCCCGCTTCCTGGCCCGCACCGAGGCCGCCCGCCCGGCCACCGACGCCGGCGAGGCGCTGCGCCGGGCCGCGGAGACGGTCGAGCGGGCCCGGCACCGCAGCGGCCTGTCCAGTGCCGACGCCGCGTTGCCCACCGCCACCGACCAGGACGGACGCCGCCCGTGAGCGCGAGGAGTGAGCCGGGTTTGCGAGCCCCGCAGTCGCGAACAAGGACGGCATCATGACGAACATCGTGGGACGGATGCGCGAGGCGTTCCGGCCCGACCAGCGGGTCGACCCGGACGTCCTGATCGCGCGCCTGCAGGCGGTCCAGCGGTTCCTCGGCGCGGTGGACGGCCAGGTGCCGGACGCCCAACTGGTGGCCGCGCACACCGTGGTCGAGCGGGCCGGCGACCGGCTCGCCCTCTCCGGCCGCCACACCGTGGTCGCGCTCGCCGGTGCCACCGGCAGCGGGAAGTCGAGCCTGTTCAACGCGCTGGCCCGGATGGACCTCTCCCCGGTCGGGGTGCGTCGGCCGACCACCGGTGTGGCCCACGCCTGCGTGTGGGGCCCGCTCGACGGCGCGGTACGGCTGCTCGACTGGGTCGGGGTGCTGCCCCGGCACCGGTTCGTCCGGGAGAGCCCGTTGGACGGCGACGACGAGTCCAACCTGCACGGTCTCGTCCTGCTGGACCTGCCCGACTTCGACTCGGTGCAGCACCACCACCGGCTGGAGGTCGACCGGCTGCTCGGCCTGGTCGACCTGGTGGTCTGGGTGGTCGACCCGCAGAAGTACGCCGACCGCGTGATCCACACCAGCTACCTGCGCGAGTTCCACCGGCACAAGGACGTGACAGTGGTGGTGCTCAACCAGGCCGACCGGTTGCACCCGACCGAGCTGCCCACGGTCCTGGACGACCTGCGTCGGCTGCTCGACGCCGACGGGCTGGGCGGGGTGCCGCTGCTGCCCACCGTGGCCACGGACCCGGCCGGGCTGGCCGGGCTGCGGGCCGAGTTGGAGAAGACGGTCGCCGAACGGCAGGCCGCGCTGCGCCGGCTCTCCGGCGACGTGGACGCCGTGGTGACCGACCTCGAACCGCTGGTCGGGCCGGAGCCGCCGCGCACCCGGCCGGGCGACGCCTCGGCCCAGGAGCTCACCCGGGCGCTGGCCGGCGCGGCCGGCGTGCCGACCGTGGCGGAGGCGGTCCAGGGCGCGTACCGGCACCGGGCGGTGGGCAGCACCGGCTGGCCGCTGGTGCGGAGCTGGCGGAAGCTGCGGCCGGACCCGCTGCGCCGGCTGCACCTGCCGGGGCGGGACCCGGACGCGCCGGCCGAGAGCCTGATCTCGGCCACCTCCGTACCCGATCCGACCGCCGCGCAGCGCTCGGCGCTGAACCTCGCGATCCGGGCGGTGGCCGACCGGTCCGGCGCCGACCTGCCGGCGCCGTGGCCGACCGCGGTGACCGCCGCGGCCCGGTCCCGGCTGGCCGACCTGCCGGGCGCGCTGGACCACGCGGTCGCCGCCACCGACCTCGGCATGGACCGGCGGCCGGCCTGGTGGCGGGTGGTCGGCGGGATCCAGTGGCTGGTCACCCTCGCGGCGGTGGGCGGCCTGGTCTGGCTGCTCCTGGGGTACGCGCTGCGCTTCCTCGGCCTGCCACCGTTGGAATATCCGAGGCTCGGCGAGGTGCCCTGGCCCACCGTGCTGCTGCTCGGCGGCCTGCTGGCCGGGTTGCTGGTCGCGGCGTTGACCCGGCCGGTGGTCGGGTGGGCCGCCCGGCGGGCCCGCAGCCAGGCCGAGCAGCGCCTGCTCACCTCGGTCGGCAGTGTCGGCGAGAAGTACGTGCTGGACCCGGTCTGGGCGTTGCTGGCGCGCTACGGCGCGGCACGGGACGCACTGCGTGAGGCGGGCCGGCGCTGAACCGGGCGCGCTGACCGGTGTGATGGCCGTCGACGCGGCGTAGGGTCGACGCATGGCCACGCCACAGACCCCCTACGACGCGGTGCTGCACGCCGCGCGCGACGTGACGAGGCTCGACTCCGCCCTGGACGCGGAGATGCTCGGCGCCGCGTTGCTGGGCAGCGTCTACGCCGTCGCGGAGCACGACCGCGAGCACGCCGTCCGCGAGTTCGTGGCCGGCTTCCTCGCCGCCACGTCGCGCCGGCGCAGTGCCGCCGCGACCACCATCCGCGCCGTCTTCGCCGCCCTGGTGCCGGACGCCGAGGGCGCCGCCCGGGTCCGGCCCGGCAGGTACGCCCCGGCGTGGGCCGGCCAGCTCGGCCGGGTGCGCCTCACCGGCACCTGGGCGTACGGCGACGTGTACGGCGACCAGACCTCCTACCTGGCCACGTTCGCCTACGAGGACGAGGAGCAGGGCGGGCCGGAGCACGCCCTGGTGGCCCTGGTCGACCACAACATCGGCATCACCAAGGACGTGTTCGTCGGCGGCCCGGCGGCCCGGATCGTCGAGCAGGCCCGGGAGATCTGCACCGAGGACGAGTTGACCTGGTTCCGTACCGAGGATCCGGCCCGGATGCACGCGGAGGTGAGCCGCCACCTGGCGGTCACCGACGACCTCGGCGAGCTGCCCGCCCAGGGTTCGCTCGCCACCGACCGGGCCCTGGTGGGCGCCCGCCTGGCGGCCCTGCCGGGGCCGACGCCGCCGGCCGGGCCGACGGTCGTGCCGCCGGCCACCGACGAGGAGCGGACCCGGCTGGTACGCGCCTTCCTCGACTCGCCCGAGGCCGCCCGCTTCGGCCTGCCCGAGGTGGCCGACGGCGAGCTGGCCTCGCTGCACTTCTGCCTGGGTCTGCTGCTGGATCACGCGGCGAGCTTCCCGGACGCCGACCCGATGCGGTGGAGCCCGATGGTCGCCGAGCTGTTCCTGCTCGACTGGGTGCACCGGCGCGCGGTGCTGGACATGGACGACGCCGCGATGCTGCCCCGGGTGCTGCGTGCCTGGGCGGCATACGCGGCCCGGCAGCGCGGGCTGGCGCAGCCCGCGGCCGCCCGGACGGACGAGGCGATCACCGAGATGGTGCCCGAGTTCGCCCGGCTCTACAGCACCGGTGAGCGGCGCAGTCCGGCCACCGCGGCGGTGGCGCAGCTGATGGCGGACGGTGTGGACCCGGACGACCCGGAGGCGCTTGACGCCTGGATCGAGGCTAACCGGCACCGCCTCACCGACGACCCCGCCTGAGCCCTTCCGGCTCGCCGCTCGGCGACGGCCCCTGGCTCGGCTCCGACGTGGGTCCGGAGGTCGGCTCGAACGTCGGCTCGGAGGTCGGCTCGAACGTCGGCTCGGAGGTCGGGCCGGGCGTGGGCGCGGAGGAGGTGGTGGTCGGCTCGGGCACCGGGTCCGGCTCCTGGGTCACCGGGTCGGACGCCGAGGGCGTGGGCGAGGGCACCGGCGACGGCCGCGGCGGCCGGACCGGTGTGGGCCGGGGCGGTACGGGCGGGGCCGCCGGCGCGGTGGCCGGCCGGGACCGGTGCGCGGAGCCGAGGTCGCTGCCGTCGGGCACGGCCGGGGCGGCCGGGAGCACCGGTCGCGGCGGTGCGGTGGTGGTGGCGTCGATCGCGGGCGTGCGGGCCGGGAGCGTCGGGGCCTGGGTGGTCCAGGGCAGCGGGACGACCACCGGCCCGACCGAGGGCGTCGGGATGAACGGGGTGCCGGCGTCGGGGAGGGCGCTGTTTCCCACGGTCGCCGAACCGGTGCTGATCGCGGCCAGGATCGGCATCGACGCGGTGCCGGCGAGCAGCGCCACGGTCAGCAGGTAGCCCCGGCTCGGGCCACCGGCGCCGGAGGCGCGGTGCGCGCCGACCACCCGCCGGTAGCGCGCGGTGGGCAGGGCCCGGTGGCGGCCGAGGAAGGGAGCACCGGGAGGACCCTCTGGCTCGGACACCGGCACACTCCTCGTTAGCGTCGACGGATCGGAAGAGCACACCCGGATATCCGGACAAAAGCCGCGTGAATGCTCACCGCCAGCTTGACCCAGTGACGCTCAGTTCACCAGTCGCGACCGCGTGTCGACACACATTTTGTCCGCCATCCCGGCACGGCCGCTCGGACAAAAGCGTCTATCCGTCGCGTATCCGATGGAAGCGCCCCGACGGGGGAGGCCATACTGTGGGCCCGCTCACCTCCTCTGCAATCATTCAGGCACGACGGCAACGCAGCCGCTACCTCCGCGCACCCCGCGGCTGGTGCGGAACGGCGCCGGCGCTCCCGGGCCTGGGTCCCCCGACGGACCCCGGCTCACGCCGCGCGGCAACCCTCACCGGGGCTAGGCGCGGTCGCCAGGGACCGACCCGGCAGCAGCCGGGCGGGCGCACGAGGTGCGCGGCTCGGGTCACCCCCGGCGGCGCAGACAGACAGGGAGAGACCGATGGCAAAGGGCGACCCCGGGGCCGCCACCCGCAGCAAGCGGGCCGCACCCCGTACCAGACGCGCCGCCGCGACCGGCGAACCGGAACTCGTACAGCTGCTCACGCCGGAAGGGGAGCGGATCGAGACCGCGCTCGGCCCGGACGGGACCGAGTACCGCGTCGACTTCACCGACGAGGAGTACCGCGGGCTCTACCGGGACCTCGTCCTGGTCCGCAAGCTCGACGCCGAGGCGACCGCCCTGCAACGCCAGGGCGAGCTGGGCCTGTGGGCCAGCCTGCTGGGCCAGGAGGCCGCGCAGGTGGGCTCCGGCCGGGCGCTGCGCGCGCAGGACATGGCGTTCCCGACCTACCGGGAGCACGGCGTCCTCTACTGCCGCGGCATCGACCCGATCATGCCGCTCGGCCTGTTCCGCGGCGTCGACCAGGGCGGATGGGATCCGAACGAGTTCAAGTTCAACATGTACACGATCGTCATCGGGGCGCAGACCCTGCACGCGACCGGGTACGCGATGGGCGTCGCCATGGACGGCAAGACCGGCGGCGAGGACGGCGAGGCGGTGATCGCCTACTTCGGCGACGGCGCCACCAGCCAGGGCGACGTCAACGAGTCGTTCGTCTGGGCCAGCGTGTTCAACGCCCCGCTGGTGTTCTTCTGCCAGAACAACCAGTACGCCATCTCCGAGCCGCTGGAGCGACAGACCCGCGTACCGCTCTACCGGCGGGCCGGCGGTTTCGGCTTCCCCGGCGTCCGGGTCGACGGCAACGACGTGCTCGCCTCGTACGCGGTGACCCGGCACGCGCTGGACACCGCGCGCAACGGCCAGGGCCCGTCCCTGATCGAGGCGTACACCTACCGGATGGGCGCGCACACCACCTCCGACGACCCGACGCGTTACCGGATCGCCAGCGAGGTCGAGGCCTGGCAGGCCAAGGACCCGATCGCCCGGATGAAGGCGTTCCTGCTCAAGCAGCAGATCGTCGACGAGTCGTTCTTCACCGAGATCGACGAGCAGGCCCGCGCCGAGTCGGTGCACCTGCGCGAGCGGGTGCTCAACATGCCCGACCCGCAGCCGGTCAGCATGTTCGACCACGTCTACCCGCACGGGTCTCCGGAGCTGGACGAGCAGCGGGCCCGGTTCTCGCAGTACATGGAGTCGTTCGAGGGGAGCGCCCACTGATGGCCACGGAGACGCTCACGCTCGGCAAGGCACTCAACACCGGTCTGCGACGGGCCCTGGAGAACGACCAGAAGGTCGTCATCATGGGCGAGGACGTCGGCAAGCTCGGCGGCGTGTTCCGGATCACCGACGGCCTCCAGAAGGACTTCGGCGACCAGCGGGTGATCGACACCCCGCTGGCCGAGTCCGGCATCATCGGCACCGCGGTCGGGCTGGCCATCCGCGGCTTCCGGCCGGTCTGCGAGATCCAGTTCGACGGCTTCGTCTACCCCGCGTACGACCAGATCGTGTCGCAGGTGGCGAAGATGCACTACCGCTCGCAGGGCAAGGTACGGATCCCGATGGTCATCCGGATCCCGTACGGCGGCGGCATCGGCGCGGTCGAGCACCACTCGGAGTCGCCCGAGGCATACTTCGCGCACACCGCCGGCCTGAAGGTGGTGACCTGCGCCAACCCGCAGGACGCGTACGTGATGATCCAGCAGGCCATCGCGTCGGACGACCCGATCGTCTTCCTGGAGCCGAAGCGGCGCTACTGGGAGAAGGGGCCGGTCGACGTGGACGCCCCGCTCGCCGACGCGTACCCGCTGCACACCGCGCGGGTCGTCCGGCCCGGCGCGGACGCCACCGTGCTGGCGTACGGCCCGATGGTGCGCACCGCGCTGGACGCCGCCACCGCCGCCGCCGAGGACGGCCGGGAGCTGGAGGTCATCGACCTGCGGACGCTCTCGCCGCTGGACCTGACCGCCGCGTACGAGTCGGTGAAGCGCACCGGCCGCTGCGTGGTCGTGCACGAGGCCCCGGGCAACCTGGGCCTCGGTTCGGAGATCGCGGCCCGGATCACCGAGGAGTGCTTCTACTCGCTGGAGTCCCCGGTGCTGCGGGTGACCGGCTTCGACATCCCCTACCCGGCCGCCCGGGTGGAGGAGGAGTACCTGCCCGACCTCGACCGGGTGCTCGACGCCGTCGACCGCACCTTCGGCTGGTGAGCGGCATGTCCCGGATCAAGGAGTTCAACCTGCCCGACCTGGGCGAGGGCCTGACCGAGGGCGAGATCCTCGCCTGGCTGGTCAAGGTGGGTGACGACATCGAGCTGAACCAGCCGATCGTCGAGGTGGAGACCGCGAAGGCGGCGGTCGAGATCCCGGCGAAGTGGGCCGGCCGGGTGCAGGCGATCTTCCACCCGGAGGGCGCCACGGTCGAGGTGGGCAGCCCGATCATCGCCATCGACACCGACCCGAACGCCGGGCCGGTCGAGCAGTCGACGACCGGCGCGCCGGCCTCCGCGCTGCCCACCCCGTCGGCGGCCTCGCTGGCCGCCGTCGAGGTCGCGCCCGAGGAGGGCATGGTCGAGCCGGGCCTGATCGGTGGCGTGGCGCCGGGTGGACGTACCGCCGTGCTGGTCGGCTACGGCCCGCGCAACGCGCCGGCCAAGCGCCGCCCGCGCAAGGGCGGCGCCCCGGCCCAGGCCACGCCGGCGCAAGCCGTGCCGACCCCGGTGCAGGCCGTTCCGGCGCCGGCCCCGGTGGTTCCGGCGCACAACGGCAACGGCAACGGCCGGGCGGGTGTCGGTCCGGTGCTGGCCAAGCCGCCGGTCCGCAAGCTCGCCAAGGACCTCGGGGTCGACCTGGGCACGCTGACCGGTTCCGGTCCGCTGGGCTCGATCACCCGCGAGGACGTACAGCGGGCGGCGAGCGGGACCCCGGCGGCGGCCGAGCCGCTGACGGTCACCGCGCCGGCCGCGCCGGCCGCGAGCTTCGGCGCGGACCGCGAGCAGCGCATCCCGGTCAAGGGGGTACGCAAGCTGACCGCGGAGAACATGGCCCGCTCGGCGTTCACCGCCCCGCACGTCACGGAGTTCCTGACCGTCGACGTGACCCGCGCGATGAAGGCGCTGGACCGGCTCCGCGACCGGCGCGAGTGGCGCGACGTGCGGGTCTCGCCGCTGCTGCTGGTCGCGAAGGCGGTGCTGCTGGCGGTCGAGCGGCACCCGATGGTCAACTCGACCTGGGCCGGCGACGAGATCGTGGTCAAGGAGTACGTCAACCTGGGCATCGCGGCGGCCACCGAACGCGGTCTGATCGTGCCGAACATCAAGGACGCCGGCCGGCTCACGCTGCGCGAGCTGGCGGACGCGATGACGGCGCTGGTGCAGACCGCGAAGTCGGGGAAGACGTCCCCGGCGGACATGTCCGGCGGCACGCTCACCATCACCAACGTCGGCGTCTTCGGCGTCGACACCGGTACGCCGATCCTGCCCCCGGGCGAGTCGGCGATCCTCGCCTTCGGCGCGGTCCGCGAGCAGCCGTGGGTGCACAAGGGCAAGGTCAAGCCGCGCCTGGTCACCACGCTCGGGCTCTCCTTCGACCACCGGATCGTCGACGGTGAGCTGGGTTCGAAGTTCCTCCGCGACATCGGGGACTTCCTGGCCGACCCGGAGGCGGCGCTGCTCGCCTGGACCTGACGTACCACCGCTCCGGCCACGGCCGGTGTGCCACGGGTGAACGCCCGGCACACCGGCCGTTGCCGTTGGGGAAAGGAATCGTCGGCTTCAAGGGGCTCTGGACCTACGATCCTTAGGCACGTGGCTCAGCTCACCTTGTAATCGATGGCAATCGGCCGTCCGGTGCGCTTAAATAGAGACATCAAGGGGCTGACAACCGAATAGCCAGGAGGAGAGACCCAAGATGAGCATGATCGAGCGAATCCGCACCCGCCGCGACGCCAACCGCCGGGCCCGTGCCATCGAGCACGCCCTGCGTTCCGCCAACTCGCCCGCGGTCCGCGCCGAGCTTCTCGCCATCGCCCAGCGTCACATGAGCTGACGCCACCGACGTTTCTCACCTCCTCCAGTTCGAAGACCCGCCCGGCACCCCGGGCGGGTCTTCGGCGTTCCGCGTGGTTCGGCACCGGGATTCCACCTCGCCGCACCGCCCGGTACGGTTGGCACGGTCGCCAACCGACTGCTCCGGACCGACGCGAGAAAACGAAACTCATCGACGTCGACCGGTGACTTTCGGTGACGGCCGGTGCTCCCCCGAGCGCCCCCGGGCGACCACCGGATACGGTGCGGGGAGCCCGCACGGCCGGTACCCGCCGGCGACGCCGGCAGCCATGCCGACGGTCCTCGACCGGCATCGGCGGTCGACCTGTGATGGAGGAGGCGCACCCATGACGTCCGAGGCTCCGCACCACCCCGGCCAGGAGCCGGGCGAGGTGTCGCCGGGCACCGGCGGACCGGTGCCGTACGGCGATCAGCCGGCGCAGCAGGACAACGGGTACAACGGCACGCCCGACCTCGGCTGGGCCCCGCCCCCGCCGACCGGTCGGCCCGCCCCGCCGGCCCCGGCCTGGGCCGCGGCCGACGAGCAGCCGCCCGCCTGGGCCCCACCCGCCGGCCAGCACGTCACCGGCCGGGCCACCGCCCAGGTGCCCCCGCCCGCCGAGCCGGGCGGCCGGGGTTCGCAGCCCGCCTGGGACGGCCCCGAGCAGGGCACGCCCGCCTGGGCCGCCGCCGGCCCGGGCGTTCCCGCGTGGGGGCCGGGCGAGTCGGGCCGTCCGGACCGCTCCGGCGAGCCGGCACCGCCGGCCTGGGCCCCGGCACCGCCCGGCGGTCCCGCCGAGCCGGCGCCGCCCGCCTGGGCCACCGAGCAGAACCGTCCCGGCCCCCGGGGCACCGCCGCGGAGCAGCCCGCCTGGGCGCAACCCGAGGCCGGCGCGCGGGGCACCGGCTACGTCCCGGCCCCGGCCACCGTGCCGAACGAGTCCTGGGTCACCCCCGCCGGCCCGGACGACCCGAACCGCTCCGGCGGATTCGCCCCGGCCGCCCAGCGCGGCGTCGACGCCGGCCACTCCGGAGGCTGGGCCGCCGGCACCGCCGCCCAGCCGGACGACCCGAACCGCTCCGGCGGGTGGGCGTCACGCGACGAGCAGCCCGGCGCGCAGCCGGAGGACCCGAGCCGCTCCGGCGGGTGGACCCCGCGCGACGCCCAGCCGGCCTGGGTTCCGCCCGGTCAGCAGAGCGGGGCCACCTGGCCGCCGGCCGAACCGCCGGCCCGAGCCGCCGCCAAGGTCTCCGTACCCGGGGCCGTCCGGCCGGACCAGGCGTGGTCCACTCCGGAGCAGTCCGACCAGGACAACCAGGCCACCCGCGCCGAGGACGACCCGCACCGCTCCGGCGGTTGGCAGGCGGCCGGCGGGCAGCAGCACGACGAGCCGGCCCGTTCCGGCGGTTGGCCCGCCCCGCAGGCGGAGAACCGGGCGGGCGGCTGGGACGGTTCCACTCGGGACGACGACCTGGACCGATCCGGCGGTTGGGCCGCGGGTGGCCGCGCCGCCGAGGTCCCGCAGCCCGGCGCCTGGGGCGAGCCGGAGCAGCCCCGGTCCGCCGGCTGGAACAACGCCCCGGCCCTGCCGCAGCGCGACGCCGACGACCAGGCCGGCGGCTGGAACAACGCCCCCGCACTGCCGCAGCGCGACGCCGACGACCAGGCCGGCGGCTGGAACAACGCCCCCGCGTTGCCGCAACGGGACGGCGACGGGCCGGCCGGCGGCTGGGGCGGCGCCGCGACCGGGCCGCAGCAGCGGGAGTCCGAGCGGCCGGCGGACGAGCCGGCCCAGCCCGGATGGGGCGGCAACCAGGACGGGCGGTCGACCCCCGAGCCCTGGTCGCCCGCCGAGGCCTGGGGCCAGCCCGACGACGCCCCGCCGGCACCGTCGCGCGGCTGGCAGCCGGCCGAGGACGCACCGGTCTACCAGCCCGCGCCCGCGCCGGGCATCTCCCCCGGCCACGCGGTGCCGCTGCCCGCGCAGGGCCAGCGGGTGCCGGGTGCCGCACTGGCGGCCGCACCGCCCGCCGACCATCCGGCCGCCGCG
Source organism: Micromonospora sp. NPDC018662 (assembly GCF_044391475.1). Lineage (NCBI taxonomy): Bacteria > Bacillati > Actinomycetota > Actinomycetes > Micromonosporales > Micromonosporaceae > Micromonospora > Micromonospora sp. NPDC018662. The sequence continues at coordinate 285,622 of NZ_JBISAC010000001.1, read as the reverse complement.
CAGTTCGGCCCGGCCGAGCGGGAACCCCAGGCGTACGAGCCGGAGCGCGGTGACGCCGGCTGGGGCGCCCGGCCCGGACCCGAGGAGCCGCAGTCGCCGGCCGGCCCGGTCGTTCCCGGCCCGCGTACGTCGCCCGAGGCCGGCGCCTCCGGCCCGGTCTCGGCCAGCGCGTCCGTGCCGGTGGCCAGCCGGGTCACGCCGCCGTCCGACCAGCCGGTGCACCCGACCGGCGCGGCCACGCCGCAGCCCCGGGTGTACGGCCGGCCGACCCGGCCGGAGCCCGAGGACGCGTCCGGCGCGGACGATGCGCACGGCTACCCCGGCCCGGACGGTCCGTCCGCCTTCGCGGGCCCGCAGACCCGCCCGGACGACGGACCCGGCTTCGGGTCCCCGTCCCGGGCCGACGACGGAGCCGGCTACGGCGGGTCCCCGTCCCGGGGCGACGACGGACGCAGCTTCGCCGGGCCGCAGGGGCGTCCTGACGACGCGCACAACTTCGCCGGCCAGCAGTCCCGGTCCGACGACGCACCCGGCTTCGGCGGACCGCACTCCCGGCCGGACGACGCACCCGCCTTCGGCGGGCCGCAGTCGCGGTCCGACGGCCCGCACGGCTACCCCGGCCAGGACGGTCCGCCCGGCTTCGGCGGGCCGCAGTCCCGGTCCGACGACGACGGCCCGCGCGGATACGCCGACCGGCCGTCCTCGCCGGCCGGTCCGCCGCCGTTCCCGGTCGGGGTGCCGTCCTTCGTGGACCCGCCCGGCAACAACCGCCCCGCCAACGGGGTGCACCCGCAGGACGGCGAGCCCGGCGAGCCACGTGACTCCTTCGGTGGCCCGGGCGGCCAGCAGAACCCGTTCGGCGGGCCCGGCGGTCACCAGGACCCGTTCGGCGGGCCCGGCGGTCGTCGCGACCCGTTCGGCGGCCCGGGTGGCCAGCAGGACGCGTACGGGCCGTCGGCCGGTGGGCGTGCCTCGGTCGCCGTACCGGGTCAGGGTCCGGCCGGCGAGCCCGGCGGCTTCCCGCCCGCGTTCCCGCCGCCGCCCCAGCAGGCCCCGCCGGCCTGGTCCCCGGACGGGCCGGCCGACGACTCGGATCAGGGCCGCTTCGACGCGTTCAAGCCGGACGCCGAGCCGAGCACCGAGGCGCCCGCGCCGAAGGTACGCAACGGCCGGGTGCTGGCCCTGGTGCTCATCGCGGCCGTGCTGATCCTCGCCGTGCCGCTCGGCCTGCTCACGCTGCTCGGCAAGATCGACGGTGACGACAAGCCGGCGGGCTTCGATCCGGCGGTCGGCTCCTGCATCAAGCAGTCCGGCGCGACCGCCGCGCCTGCGGAATGCGGGGAGCAGGGCGCGTTCACCGTGGTGTCGAAGGTGGACAACAAGGACAAGTGCGCCGACCTGTCGCAGCCCACGGTCGTCCTTCAGGGCGGCGGCCCCAACCGGGTGCTCTGCCTGAAGCCGGCCGGCCAGTAACCCCACCCGAAGCGCCCGTCCCCGTCGGGGACGGGCGCTTCGCGCTGTCCCCACCCGGCCCCCACGCCGGCGATCATGAAGTTGGCGACGCATCCGGTCCGATTCGTCACCCGCCAACCTCATGATCGCCGTGGGAGGTGGCGGTGGCTGGGAGCGCGGGTCGGGGTGGCCGGACATCGGCGGCAAGGCCGTCACGCTGGCCGACCTGCGAGGCAGGGTCAGTGTGCTGGATTTGTAGGTAATCCTAGAAGAAGCTTGCAACTCAACTGTCTGAGACCCTAGCGTCCTCGGCATGTCCCACCATGAACACCTTGCGGATCTATACCTACGCCTATCTCTCGACCGCGAGGGAAAGACCGCCATTGAACGGCAGGAGGCAGACTGCCGCGTCTGGGCCACGCGTCACGGCTTGGAAGTTCGGGCGGTCCACATCGACCGGGGCCGGTCCGGCTACAAGGCGGTAGATCGGGCCGGATTCGACGCTGCGATATCGGCTCTCACGACCGCTACCGTCGGAACTCTGATCGTCTGGAAGGTTGACCGCCTGTCCCGGCGTGGCATGAACCAGGTCGGGCGGGTTTTGGACCAGGTCGAGAAGGTCGGCGGCCGGATTGTCTTCGTGCAGGACGGCCTGGACACGTCACACCAGCAGTCCCGCCTAGTCCTAACCCTGTTGTCCGAGGTCGCCCGCAGCGAATCCGCGAACCTCGGACTACGGGTTGCCTCGGCAAAGGCCCACCTTCGCAACCTTGGCCGGTGGATCGGTGGGCAACCTCCATATGGCCTCACCATCGAGGGCGACGGGCGGCTTGGCCACGACCCCCGCACCGCGCCAACCGCTCGCGAGATCGCCGAGCGCGCGCTGACCGGCGAGCCCTTGGTCCGAATCGCCCGTGACCTGAATGCTCGCCAGATCCCCTCGCCGCGCGGCGGTGTCTGGGGCGTAGGGACTTTGTCGCAACTCTTGAAAGGTCCAGCGTTCGCAGGGCTCCTGCCCGAGACCATGAAGCGCGATGGTAAGTACACGGGGAAGGTGGTTCCGTGGCGCAATCCCGAGACAGGCGAAACCGTCGAGATCGGGCAAGGGATCATCACTTCCGCTGAACAACTACAGATTGCGCGCATCCTCGAAGAGCGCACAGCTATCGACCCGACGGGCCTCCATCGTGGGGTGAGGGCTCAGGTTTCCCACCTCCTGACCGGCTTCTTGCGGTGCGGAGGGTGCAGAGGTCGCATGTCGGCCGCCGGGAAGTCCTACGTCTGCCAGGGGCGGCGCCTCGGTCACCCCTGCCCGGCGCACACGACCGCATTTATCGCGGCCGTAGATCGCGCCGTAGTCGCCATGTTCATCGCTCGACTCGCCGCGACGGAACCAGGTGATCCGTTGCTCGACGTCGTGGCCGAGCGCTGGGTCGCTCGCCATAATCCTGAAATAATCCGCGAGCGGACCACCATCCAGAACGCCTTAGACGACGCCAACGCTGCCTTAGTCGACCTCGAAGACGCCCGATATCTTCGCGGCGAGTTCGTCGGTCCCGAGGCCGTGAAGCGATGGGAACGGCTACACGAACGCCTGACCGACCGCGTCGCCGGGCTCCGCCGCAATCTCGCCGGCTTACCCCTGCCGGAGGTAGATATCAGTCCACTACTCGACCCTGTTTCAGCTCGCGAAGCGTGGGACATTGCTCCCCTCGGCGACCGGCGCGACCTCCTCGGCCTAGCCATAAACGCCATAACCGTCCTATCGGCGAATGGTCGACGGGGTGTCCGATTCGACCCAGACGCACGCCTCCGGTTTACCTGGGCCGACGAGCTCGAGCCTGTACCCGCCAACGCCTGAGACTCCCCCGCCGACCAAGCATGTAGACCAGCCGAGCGACGCAGATACCCGTGCAAAGCGGACGACTTCGGGCCTCGACCGGCACGGCGGGCGAGGGCCAGCTCGACCGGCGGAGCCTCCTTTCGACCCACCAGCAGGCGAGCCGCCCTTTCGCAACACACGCCACCCGCTTCCTGATCGCGAGCAAGCCCGAGGAAGGTAGTTCAACGGCGCAGCGGGTCGAGTGTCGTCCGGGTCACGGCACCCGTTTCGCTCCGCGCTGGCATGGCAGGCTGACAGATATGGGAACAACACCGCGCGTACGTGCCCCTGAGCTGCGAGGCCGACAGTGGCTCAATACGGGTGGACAGAACCTGACATTGCAGGACCTCCGAGGTCGCTGCGTCTTATTGGACTTTTGGACCTTCTGCTGCATCAACTGCCTGCACGTGCTGGACGAGCTGCGCCCGCTCGAGGAGAAGTACGGCGACGTGCTGGTGGTGATCGGGGTGCACTCGCCGAAGTTCGAGCACGAGAAGGACCCGGACGCGCTGGCCGCGGCCGTCGAGCGGTACGGCGTGCACCACCCGGTGCTCGACGACCCCGAGCTGGACATGTGGCAGCAGTACGCGGCGAAGGCGTGGCCGACGCTGTCGGTGGTCGACCCGGAGGGTTACGTGGTGGCCACCATGGCCGGCGAGGGGCACGCCGAAGGGCTGGCCCGGCTCATCGACGACCTGATCGCCACGCACGAGGCGAAGGGCACGCTGCACCGGGGCGAGGGCCCGTACGTGCCGCCGGCCGAGCCGGAGACGGCGCTGCGCTTCCCCGGCAAGGCCGTCCCGCTCGACGGCGGTCACCTGCTGGTCTCCGACTCGGCCCGGCACTCCCTGGTCGAGCTGGCCCCGGACGGGGAGACCGTGGTGCGCCGGATCGGCACGGGCACCCGTGGCCGCACCGACGGCCCGCCGGCCGCCGCCACCTTCGCCGAGCCGCAGGGGCTCTGCCTGTTGCCCCCGCACGTCGCCGAGGTGGCCGGTTACGACCTGGTCGTCGCGGACACGGTCAACCACCTGCTGCGCGGCGTACGGCTGGAGACCGGCGAGGTGGTCACCGTGGCCGGTACCGGGCGGCAGTGGCGCTCGACGGTCGACGACCACGCGCACGACGCGCGCGCGGTCGACCTCTCCTCCCCGTGGGACGTGGCCTGGTACGACGACCGGGTGATCGTGGCGATGGCCGGCATCCACCAGCTCTGGTGGTTCGATCCGATCAAGCGGACCGCCGGCATGTACGCCGGCACCACTGTCGAGGCGCTGCGCGACGGTCCGCTGCCGGACGTCTGGATGGCCCAGCCCTCCGGGTTGTCCGTCTCGGCCGACGGTTCCCGGCTCTGGATCGCCGACAGCGAGACCAGCGCGGTCCGCTGGATCGAGGCCGGCGTGATGCACACCGCCGTGGGTCAGGGCCTGTTCGACTTCGGGCACGTCGACGGCCCGGCCGATCAGGCCCTGCTCCAGCATCCGCTGGGCGTGTGCGCGCTGCCGGACGGCTCGGTGCTGATCGCGGACACGTACAACGGCGCGGTGCGCCGCTTCGACCCGGCGACCGGGCAGGTCGGGACCGTGGCCGACGGGCTGGCCGAGCCGAGCGACCTGGTGGTCACCGGGGAGGGGGAGGTGCTGGTGGTCGAGTCGGCGGCGCACCGGTTGACCCGGCTGGCGCCCGGCGCGCTGACCGCGGCCGGCGCGAGCACGGTGGCGGGCCCGCGGCATCGGATGGAGCGCAGGCCCACCGACGTGGCGGCCGGGGAGCTGACGCTGGACGTGATCTTCACACCGGCGCCGGGGCAGAAGCTCGACGAGACGTACGGGCCGTCGACCCGGCTGGTGGTCTCGGCGTCCCCGCCGGAACTGCTGGTCGACGGCGCCGGTACGACCACCGACCTGTCCCGGCGGCTGGTGGTCAGCGGGGACGTGGCGCAGGGGGTGTTGCAGGTGACCGCCCAGGCGGCGACCTGCGACGCCGACGTCGAGCACGCCGCCTGCCACCTGACCCGGCAGGACTGGGGCGTGCCGGTCCGGGTGGTCACCGGTGGCGCCACCCGCCTCCCCCTGGTCCTGCGCGGCCTCGACGAGTCCTGAGCTGACAAGTGTTAAAAGGGGCCCCCTGTTATGCAGAATGCGTTAACAGGGGCCCCCTCCTTTCACGCGAACGGAGTGAGCGTGACCCCCGCGTCGATGAGCGCGGCGCGCACCAGCTCCGCGCACCGCACCGCCCCCGGCGTGTCCCCGTGCAGGCAGATGGACTCCACCGGGCAGGGGACCACGCTGCCGTCCACGGCGACCACGGTCCGCTCGACGGCCATCCGGACCGCCCGCACGGCGACCTGGTCCGGGTCGGTCACCAGCGCGTTCGGTGCGCTGCGGGGCACCAGCGCCCCGTTCGGCAGGTAGTTGCGGTCGGCGAAGCCCTCGGCCACCACCCGCAGGCCGGCGCCGACCGCGAGCTGGGCGAGCACGGTGCCGGGTTGGCAGAGCACCGGCAGCTCGTGGTCGTACCCGCTGATCGCCGCCACCAGCGCGGCGGCCTGCGCCTCGTCGCACGCCGCCGCGTGGTAGAGCGCGCCGTGCGGCTTGAGGTAGCGCACCCGGGTGCGGTAGAGCCGGCAGAACGCATCAAGCGCGCCGAGCTGGTAGATCGTCTCGTCGCGCAGCTCGGCGAAGTCGTAGGCGATGTGCCGCCGGCCGAAGCCGGCAAGGTCCCGGTAGCCGACCTGGGCGCCGACCGCGACGCCGCGTTCGGCGGCGGCGGCGCACACCCGGTGCATGGTGGCCGCGTCCCCGGCGTGGAAGCCGCAGGCCACGTTGGCGGAGCTGATCAGCGCGAGGAGCGCCTCGTCGTCGCCGAGCCGCCAGCTACCGAATCCCTCACCGAGGTCCGCGTTGAGGTCCATGGAACCTCACCGTAGTCCCCGGGCGGGCCTGGGCGAGCGCTGTCACGTCGTCCACCACCCCGAGGACCGGGTAGCCACCGGTGGTGGGGTGGTCGGCCAGGAAGATCAGCGGTTGGCCGTCCGGCGGCACCTGCACCGCGCCGAGCACCAGGCCCTCGCTCGGCAGTTCGCCGGCCACCGCGCGGGGCAGGGTGGCGCCGGCCAGCCGCGCGCCGACCCGGTTGCTGTCCGACCCGACGGTGTACGCGGCGCGGCACAGCAGGTCGAGCGCGGCGGGCGTGAACCAGTCCTGCCGAGGGCCGGGGCGCACGGCCAGCCACACCTCGGCCGGCACCGGCCGGGTGACGGCGAGGTCCACCGGGGGCGGCGGGCCGGCCGGTGTGCCAAGCGGCAGCCGGTCCCCGTCGCGCAGCGGCGGCGGCCCGAGGCCGGAGAGCGTGTCGGTGGACCGGCTGCCGAGCACCGGCTCGACGCTGATCCCGCCGCTGACGGCCAGCCAGGTCCGGACTCCGGCGCGGGCCGGACCGATCCGCAGCACCGCGCCGGCCGGCAGCGACAACGGCCGTCCCACGTCCCCGGGCCGCCGGACGCGCCCAGCGGGCGGCTCGGCGTCGTCGGCCACCGCCCTCGGACCGACGCGGGCCGGCGGGCCGGCGGGGCCGGGTTCCGACCGGACGCCGGTCGACTCCGGGCGAGGAGGGTGCTCGACGTGCACGTCGGCCAGGGCGCCGGTGAGCGCGACGGTGACCGCCCGGGTGAGGCGCAGCACGCAGCCGGTCAGGGTGATCTCCAGGCCGGCGGCGTGCTCCGGGTTGCCGACGAGGCGGTTGGCCAGGCGCAGGGCGGCCGGGTCGAGCGCGCCGGAGCGCGGCACGCCGAGGTGGGCCCAGCCGGGCCGGCCCTGGTCCTGGACGGTGGTGAGCGCGCCGGCCCGCAGCACCTCGATCATGGCGTGTCGACGAACCGGACCCGGGTGCCGGGCGTGAGCCGGGCCGGCGGGTCGGCTCGCACGTCGAAGAGGGTCAGTTCGGTCCGCCCGACCAGCAGCCAGCCGCCGGGGGAGGCGGTGGGGTAGATGCCCGCGTACGGGCCGGCCAGCGCGACCGAGCCGGCCGGCACCCGGGTACGCGGGGTGGCGAGCCGCGGCACGGCCAGCTCCGGCGGCAGCCCGGTGAGGTAGCCGAACCCGGGCGCGAAGCCGCAGAACGCGACGCGGAACTCGGTGCGCCGCAGCCGGTCGACCACGGCCGGCACCTCGACGCCCCAGTGGTCGGCGACGGCGGGCAGGTCCGCCCCGTCGTACGCGACGGGCACCCGGATCTCGGCGGTGGTGACGCCGGCTGCGGTGTCCCGGGGCTGCCAGCCGGCGATCCGCGCGGCGGTGGCCGCCGGGTCGGGCACGCCGTCGAGCAGCACGGTGAGCGCGGCGGGGACGATCTCGACCGCGGCCAGCTCGCCGGCCGCCCGCCGGTGCCACAGCTCGGCGCGCCACGCCTCGACCTGGTCGGGGTCGTCGCAGTCGAGCAGCAGGGCGTGCGCCCCGACGGGTCGGATCCGCATCCGGTCATCCTCGCGTCGTCGGGCGTGACGGTCCACACTACTTGCAAGTAACCTACGGTGTCGTAACCTGATGAGGTGACCAGCTCCGCACCGCTCCGGCTCCGGCCGGTCGACATCGGAAAGCCGCGCATGCGCGGCTGGCTCCACGCGTACGCGTTCTTCGCCGCGCTCGTCTGCGGCATCGTCCTCTGTTCGATCGCCGCCACCCGGCCCGGCTGGGCGCCGCTGGTGAGCTGCCTGATCTACAGCCTCACCGTGTGCGGGCTCTTCGGCACCAGCGCGCTCTACCACCGGCGGGTCTGGTCCGAGCGCGGCTACCAGATCATGCGCCGGATGGACCACTCGATGATCTTCGTGTTCATCGCCGGCACCTACACGCCGTTCTGCGTGCTGCTGCTCGACACCCGGTACGCCACGATCATGCTCAGCCTGGTCTGGGGCGGCGCGCTGGCCGGCGTCGCGGTCAAGATGATCTGGCCGCACGCGCCGCGCTGGGTCTCCGCCCCGCTCTACCTGGCGCTCGGCTGGGTGGCGGTGGCGATGCTGCCGGAGATCCTGCACTCCGGCGGCGTCACCGCGCTGGTGCTGCTGAGCGTGGGCGGCGCGATCTACAGCGTGGGCGCGGTGTTCTACGCGCTGCGCCGGCCGAACCCGTGGCCCACCGTCTTCGGCCACCACGAGTTCTTCCACGCCTGCACGCTGGTCGCGGCGATCTGCCACCACATCGCGATCTACTTCGCGCTGTTCGCCTGAGCCGGCGCGCGCGAACCAGGCCCGGACGTGCACGAGGGCCCCGCGCCGTTGCGGGGCCCTCGGGTCTCGGGGTGGGTCAGGCCGGGTAGCCCGAGCCCGGGCGGCGCACCTCGCGGTACTCCTCGCGCACGACCCGGTCGCCCTGCACCGGCACCACCGGCTCGGCGACGACCTGCTGGCGCACCGGAGCGGCGACCACGCGGCGCCGGCTGTTCCAGAAGTAGAGCGTGGTGAGCAGACCGGCGAGCCCGGCGAGCATGAGCACCCAGCCCACCACGTTGAGGTTCAGCCATCCCAGGTCGGCGTCGATGGCGAACGCGAAGATCGCGCCGAGCGCGATGAGGAAGATGCTGGCACCGATGCCCATGACGTCGCCTCCTTGGCGTCCTGCTGGCGTTTCTGCCCGCCGCGGCCATGGATGAGGTAGCGGCACACATCGACATACCCAGGCGGTCCGAACACCAATCAGGCAAGCTGGGCGGATGACGGACGGCAGGAACCGGCAGCGGACGTTGGTGCTGTTGCGGCACGCCAAGGCCGAGCAGTCCCGGGACGCCCCGGACGCGGAACGGCCGCTGACCGCGCGGGGTCACGCCGACGCCGCGGCGGCGGGCGCCTGGCTGGCCCGCCACGGGCTGCTCCCCGACGTGGTGCTCTGCTCGCCGGCCCGGCGCACCCGGCAGACCTGGCACGGCGTGGCGCTGGGCCTGACCGGGTCCCCACCGGAGGGCGGCCCGGCGGGACCGACGCCCGCGGTGCGGTACGAGCCGACCGCGTACGAGGCGCACCCGGACGACCTGCTGGAGCTGGTCCGGTCGGTGGACCCGGCGGCCGGCACGGTCCTGCTCGTCGCGCACAACCCGGGCGTCTCGCTGCTCTCGGCACTGCTCGACCCGGAACGGGCGGATCCGGACGGCCTCCGCACCACCGACCTGGTGGTGCATCACCCGACCACGGGCTGGGCCGCACTCTCACGTGCCCCGCTCGCGGCCCGCCACACCGCCCGCGGTTGAGGTGCAAGGAGGGGCCCCCTCTTAACGCATTCGGCAGAGGAGGGGGCCCTGCTTAACAGTGCGGGTGAGGCCGTCAGGACGGCGGGGCCGTCGGCGGCGGCGGGTCGGGCGGCGGCGGCATCATCGCGGTCGGATGGGAGAGCCGGTTCTCCTCCACGATGAGCGTGCGGGCCCGCTTGCGGCGGTCCTGCCAGAACCACAGCGTGGTGAGCAGGACGCCCAGCCCGGCCAGGATGAAGACCCAGCCGACCGCGCGCAGGTCGATCCACCAGACGTTGGCCCGGATGGCGAAGGTCATGATCGCGCCGAGCGCGATGAGAAAGATGGCGCTGCCAATGCCCATGTGCGCTGCACTCCCCCGTGCGGTGGCCCTTGGGCGTACTCCGGTCGTGGTCCGCGACGGTTACCCGCCCACCGGCCGGCCTATCCACCTCCGGCGCCACCAACGACGCCGGCCGGCGGGCTGTCGCCCACCGGCCGGCGCGGTGAAGGGGAGAAAGAACCCGCAAGGGCTTAGAACGCCTCCTCCGGGAGGTCCATGATCTCCAGGTCGGCACCCTCGACGATCCGCCGGTCGGCGCCGATGCGGGGCAGCACCTCGCGGGCGAAGAACCGGGCAGCGGCCACCTTGCCGGTGTAGAACGCCTTGTCGGCGGCGGAGACCTCGCCGGCCAGCGCCTTGAGCGCCACGTCCGCCTGCTTCTGGAGCAGCCAGCCGACCACCAGGTCGCCGATCGCGAGCAGGAACCGGCGGCTGCTCAGGCCGACCTTGTAGAGCGCGCGGGCGTCACCGGCCTGGGCCTCACCCAGCCAACCGGTCATCACACCGATCATGTTCTGGATCTCGGCGAGCGCCTTGCCGAGCGCCTGCCGCTCCTCCTTGAGCTGGCCGTTGCCGGCCTCGGAGGCGATGTGCTCCTGGATCTCGCCGGCGACCGCCATCAGGGCCTTGCCGTTGTCCCGGACGATCTTCCGGAAGATCAGGTCGAGGCTCTGGATGGCGGTGGTGCCCTCGTACAGGGTGTCGATCTTGGCGTCCCGGACGTACTGCTCCAGCGGGTAGTCCTGGAGGAAGCCGGAACCGCCGTACGTCTGGAGCGACTCGTGCCCGAGCAGCTCGTACGCCCGCTCCGAGCCGACGCCCTTGACCAGCGGCAGCAGCAGGTCGTTGACCCGCTTGGCCAGCCTGGTGGCCTTCTCGTCGCCGGCCGCCTCGGCGACCGCGACCTTGTCCTGCCAGCTCGCGGTGTAGCAGACCAGCGCGCGCAGGCCCTCGGCGTACGACTTCTGCATCAGCAGCGAGCGACGCACGTCCGGGTGGTGGGTGATGGTGACCCGGGGGGCGGTCTTGTCGGCCTGCTGGATGAGGTCGGCGCCCTGCACCCGGTTCTTGGCGTACTCCAGCGCGTTCAGGTAGCCGGTGGAGAGCGTGGCGATGGCCTTGGTGCCGACCATCATCCGGGCGTACTCGATGATCATGAACATCTGGCGGATGCCGTCGTGCTTCTCGCCCAGCAGCCAGCCCTTGGCCGGTACGCCGTGCTCGCCGAAGGTCACCTCGCAGGTGTTGGAGACCTTCAGGCCCATCTTGTGCTCGACGTTGGTGGCGTAGACGCCGTTGCGCTCGCCCAGCTCGCCGGTCTCGGCGTCGAAGTGGAACTTCGGCACCACGAAGAGGGACAGGCCCTTGGTGCCGGGGCCGCCGACACCCTCCACGCCGACCGGTCGGGCCAGCACGTAGTGGACGATGTTGTCGCTCAGGTCGTGCTCACCGGAGGTGATGAAGCGCTTGACGCCCTCGATGTGCCACGAGCCGTCCGGCTGCTGGATCGCCCGGGTGCGGCCGGCGCCCACGTCCGAGCCGGCGTCCGGCTCGGTCAGCACCATGGTCGAGCCCCACTGCTTCTCGATGAAGAGCCGGGCCCACTTCTTCTGCTCCTCGGTGCCCTCGACGTGCAGCACGTGCGCGAAGGACGGGCCGGAGGCGTACATCCAGACCGGGGCGTTGGCACCGAGCACCAGCTCGGCCAGGGACCACCAGAGCGCGCGCGGGGCGTTCGTGCCGCCCAGGGCCTCCGGCAGGTCGAGGCGCCAGAACTCGGAGTCCATGAACGCCTGGTACGACTTCTTGAACGACTCCGGCAGCGGCGCGGTGTGCGTGGCCGGGTCGAAGACCGGCGGGTTGCGGTCGCTGTCCGAGTAGCTGGCGGCGAGGTCCTCGCGGGCCAGGCGGTCGACCTCGGAGAGGAAACTACGGGCGGTGTCGACGTCCAGGTCCGTGTACGGCTCCTGGCCGAACGTCCGGTCCGCCCCGAACACCTCGAACAGGTTGAACTCGAGGTCCCGAAGGTTGCTCTTGTAGTGGGTCATGCTCGCTGGCCCCGCTTCCGGACAGGTGTTACCGATCAGTAACTCCAGACTGTATTACTCACCGGTAGGCAACGACAACCCGATCGCGGAAGTGACAGCGATTACACACTTCCCATTCACCCGTCGGCGGCGCCGACCTCCCAGCTCGGCACCGGGGCGGCGGCCGCGCTGCGCGGGCCGGCGTACTCCATCAGGACCAGCGCGATGTCGTCGTCCAGCCGGCCCTGCACCCACTCGACCAGGGCGGTCTCCAGAGAGGCGAGCCCGTCGCCGACCGTCCCGTGGCCGAGCAGGCGCCAGGCACGGTCGGCGGTCGGGAAGAACTCGCCGTCCCGCCGGGCCTCGCCCAGCCCGTCGGTGAACAACAGCAGCCGGTCGCCCGGCTCCAGCCGCTCCACCCGGGGCCGGACCACCGGCATGAAGCCCAGCGGCGGCGCGGGCGCCGGCGGCTCCAGCGGGATCACCGCACCCCGGCGCAGCAACAGCGGCGACGGGTGCCCGCAGTTGACGATGGTGAGCGTGCCGCCGCGCTCCTCGATCAGTGCGGCGGTGACGAAGTCCTCGTCGCCGACGTTGCGGGCCACCGCCCGGTCCAGGTCGGTCACCACCGCCCGCAGGTCGGCCCGCTCGTACGCCACGTGCCGGTAGGAGCCGAGCACGATGCTGGCCAACCGGACCGCGTCCAGCCCCTTTCCCCGCACGTCCCCGATGATCATGCGGACGCCGTACGGGGTGTCCATCACCTCGTACAGGTCGCCGCCGATCTCGGCGGTGGCCGTGGAGGAGATGTAGCGCGCGGCCACCGCCAGCGTGCCGACCTGCGGACCGAGCGGACGCAGCACCGCCTGCTGGGCGACCGCGGCGAGCCGGGTCAGCTCGGCGATCCGCTCCGCCTGACGCTGCCGCACGGCCGCCGTGGCGGCGGAGATCGCGGTGGCCAGCACGATGGCGGCCACGCTGACGGCGGTCACCAGCGGCATGCCCTTCTCGGCCGCGGCGAAGGCGACCCCGGCCGCGGTGGCCAGCGCCCCCACGACCAGCACCACCTGCCAGGACGCCAGCGCACCGGCGAGGACCGGCGCGGCGGCCATCAGCGCGAGGTAGTGCACCGGCCGGCCGTCCGCCGCCTCCGCGGCCGAGACGATCGCGAGCAGCGCGAGGGCCGCGCCGAGGCCGGCGCGGGATCCGGGGCTCAGCGGGCCGCGGCCCGGCTGGAAGGGTTGCGTGCGTACATCGGACAGCATGCCTGATGGACGTGGACCGGAGAACGAACGCGGCCCGTCCGTCGCGGAAGTTCTGCCGGACCGGCCGTCAGCCGAGCACCTCGTAGCGGACGTCCACCTCGCCGAGACCGGTCGAGGCGATGGCCGCGAACGCGGCACGGGACAGATCGATGCACCGACCGTCGATGTACGGCCCCCGGTCGTTGATCCGGACCACCACGGACTTGCCGTTGGCCGGGTTGGTGACCCGCACCCGGGTGTTGAACGGCAGCGTCTTGTGCGCGGCGGTCAGCGCGTTCGGGTCGAACGTCTCGCCGTTCGCGGTCATCTGGCCCTCATCGTAGAAGGACGCGCCGCAGGAGCCGCTCTCCACCACCTTCGGGGCGGCGGTCTTCTTCTTCGTCGCGGTCGGCTTCGGCGCCGCGGTCCGGGCCTTGCCCCGGGACGCCGGTTGGGTGCGGGTCGGCTTCGGGCTCGGGGTGGCCTTCGGCGACGGGCTCAGGCTCGCGGTGGCGGAGGCGCTCGGCGACGGCGCGGCCGAGGTGGGAGCGGGCGTGCTGGGCAGCGCCTCGACCAGGGCCGGCGCGGCGGGCGGCTCGTCGGAGGTGAGCTGCACGGCACCGACGGTGCCACCGACCGCGAGTGCCACGCCGATCGCCGCGGTGGCGGCGATGCCGGCGGGCGAGGAGAACAACGCACGGGTACGAAGGTGCCTAGCAGCCACCGGCCCGGTCCTTTCGTCAGCTGAACAAACCGGCCCGGACCGTAACGAGAGAAGCACTTCCGAAGTCAACGTGATCATGATGGTATGCCCGCATTTGCTGTGGTACGTGTAGCCGATCAAGCCACCACCGTTGGGCCGAACGGTGGACCGTGGGCAGGATGGGAGACGTGCTGAACCGTCGCCTGATCGAACTGTTCCGCTGGGCCGACCCCGGCCCGGCCAGCAGTCACCTGGTCAGCGACCTCACCGGCTGGTGGCGCGAGCCCGACGTGCTCGCCCAGGTCGGTCCCGCGCTGGCCGGCCTCTTCCCGGACGCGCGCCCGACCGTGGTGCTCGCCCCCGAGGTGACCGGGCTGCTGCTCGGCCCGCTGGTCGCGGTGGCCGCCGGCGCCGGGTTCCTGCCCGCGTACAAGGACGGCGGCCGGCGGCGCCGGATCGGGCCGACGCGGTGGGCCGAGACCCCGCCGGACCACCGGGGACAGCGGCTCCGCATCGGTGTGGACGGCCGGCGGCTCGGCCCCGGCGACCGGGTGCTGCTGGTGGACGACTGGGTCGACACCGGCGCGCAACTGGACGCGCTGTGCCGGCTGGTCCGCGACGCCGACGCCGAGCCGGTCGGCGCCGCCGCGCTGGTCGCCACCTGCCCGGCGGCCGTCGCCGAGCGGCTGCGGGTACGCGCGCTGCTCACCGGGGACGACCTGCCCTGAGGGTTGACCTCAAGCGCGCTTCAACCCCGACGATCGGCGGATGGACGACGGCATCCTCGACGAGGCGTACCACCGACTGCACCGCACCGGCCCCGAGTTCGAGGGTTGGCTCTCCAACCACGGGCCGATGGCCGCCGAGGCGCTGGTCCGGCACGGGCAGGGTGCCCGCGTGCACCGCTGGCTCGACGGCTACCTGCGCCGGCTGGACGACCTGCCCCGCGGGCTGCGGCCGATCGACGACTGGCGGGCCGCGCTCGGCGACCCGAAGCGGGCCGGCGACTGGCTCGACCACTTCGACCGCGAGCTGCGCGACCGGCCGTGGCGGGAAGTGCTCGGCGAATGGTGGCCACGGCTGCTGCCCGGGATCGCCGCCGGCGCCACCCACGGCGTGATCCGGGTCGGACACGTGGTGCGGGTGCTGCGTACCGACGGGGAGACGCCGGACCGCCGCGCCGAGCTGGGTCAGGCGCTCGGCTACTGGGCGGCCCGCTGGCAGCCGGTTCCCGGCGCCGGCCCGCTCACCGGCCACTCCGACGTCGCCACCGCGCTGGCCGGGGTGCCCCGGGTCAGCGACCGGACCGGCGGCATCCGCGAGCGGCTGGGCCGGCTGACCGGTGAGCCCGGGTGGTCGGCAGCGGTCACGGCACTGCGCCCACCGGCCCACCCGGACGAGGCGGCCCGCACGCTCACCGAGGTGGTGCACCGCGCCGCGCTGGACTACCCGCGGTTCGGGCACGGTGAGCCGGTGATGCTGGTGCACGCGGTCACCGCGCCGACCGCGGTGCTGCGTACCCTGCCGGCCCTGGACCCGGCGCTGCGGGCGCCGAGCGTCGCCGCGGCCTGGTCCGCGACGGCGGCCGTGACCTCGGTGTACGCCGCACCCGCACCGGCCGCCACCACGCCTGTCGACGGGCCCACCGACCCGGCCGAGGTGTTCGCCCGCGCGGCCCGGCACGGCGACGAACACGTGGTGAAGCTGGCCGACGCGGCACTGGAGGCGTACGCGGCCACAGGTGACCAGCGGGTGTTGGCCGCCCCCGCCCACGCCGGCCGTCTGATCTGACCGGCGTCGGCACCTGAGGTGTTAAGCGGGGCCCCCGCCTATGCAGAATGCGTTAACAGGGGGCCCCGCCTTACATCGAGCGGCGCAGCTCCGGCAGCAGCGCCGCCGCCTCGGTCAGCACCGCCTCGTCGCCGGCGTACCAGCTGCTGGCCCGGGGCCAGTGCGTGATCACGTCGGTGAAGCCCAGCCGGGCCGCCCGGGCCGTCTGCTCCGCGAGGAAGTCGGCGCTGGTCAGCGAGAAGACCGGAGCCGAGTCCAGCGAGAGGTAGCGGTCCAGCGTTGCCGGGTCCCGGCCGGCCTGCTCCAGCGTCCGCGTCATCCCCTCCGACAGCTCCGCCACGGTGTCCCACCAGCCCGCCAGGTCGTCGCCGCCGAGGCCGGTGGTGACCCAGCCCTGCCCGAACCGGGCGACCAGGCGCATCGACCGGGGCCCGTTCGCGGCCATCACGAACGGCACCCGGGGCTGCTGGACGCAGCCGGGGTTGTTGCGGGCGTCCACCGCGGCGAACCACTCCCCGCGCCAGGTCGTGCCGTCCTCCCGCAGGATCAGGTCGAGCAGCTCGGTGAACTCGGCGAACCGGTCGACCCGCTGCCGGGGCGGCAGCGTCTCGTCGCCGAGCACTGCCGAGTCGAAACCGATGCCGCCCGCGCCGAGCCCGAGCAGCACCCGACCGCCGGAGACGTCGTCCAACGCGGTCACCTGCCGGGCGAACGCCGCCGGGTGGCGGAAGTTCGGCGAGGCGACGAGCGTGCCGAGCCGAACCCGGGAGGTGACCGAGGCCGCCGCCGTCAGCGTCGTCCAGGAGTCGAACCACGGCCCGTCGACCAGGTCACGCCACCCCAGGTGGTCGTAGGTCCAGGCGTGGTCGAACCCCCACTCGTCCACCTGCGCCCACCG
Organism: Micromonospora sp. NPDC018662; assembly: GCF_044391475.1. NCBI lineage: Bacteria > Bacillati > Actinomycetota > Actinomycetes > Micromonosporales > Micromonosporaceae > Micromonospora > Micromonospora sp. NPDC018662. Next base: position 269,063 of record NZ_JBISAC010000001.1, on the reverse strand, counting down.
CCGGCGCGCCTCCGACCACCGCTGGTCCGGCAGGATCACGATGCCAATTCGCATGGTCGCCAGGGTACGGCCCGGACCGCCCGCTACGTCGTCACCAGATCGGCGACGACGCAGGCGACGTTGTCCGGCGCGCCCGCCGCGTACGCCAGGTCGACCAGGTGCCCGACGGCGGTCTCCGGGTCGTCCGACCCGGCCAGCGCGGCGTGCAGCACGCCGGGGTCGACCACCGCGGCGAGCCCGTCCGAGCAGAGCAGGTAGCGGTCGCCGGGCAGCGCGGTCCGCAGCGCCAGGTCCGCCTCCACCTCGGCGCCCGCGCCCAGCGCCCGGGCCAGCAGCGCCCGCTGCGGGTGCGCCCCGGCCTCGGCCGGCGTGAGTCGCCCCTGGTCGACGAGCGTCTGCACGTACGTGTGGTCCTGGGTGAGCCGGGACAGCTCGCCGCCGCGCAGCAGGTAGGCACGGGTGTCCCCGACGTGCACCAGGGCGAGCCGGGTGCCCCGCCGCACGATCGCGGTGAGCGTGCTGGCCGGCCGGTCGACGTCGGTGGCCTGCGCACGTACCGCCCGGTCGGCCCGGCTCACCGCGTCGCCCAGCGCGGCGAGCAGGTCGCCCGCCGCGTCGGCGGCCGCCAACGGCCGCAGCGCGTCCACCGCCGCCGCGCTGGCGGCGGACCCACCCGGGCCGCGTACGCCGTCGGCGACCGCGAGCAGCGTGGCGCTGGCGTACGCGATGTCCTCGTTGGAGTCGCGGACCGTGCCGGTCTCGCAGCGCGCCGCGTACCGGAAGGTGGTGTGCTCGGACATGGTGGTGCCCCTCTCGGTGAGCTGGTCGACGAGGAGCGCGACGGTCCGCGCACGGGCGGCGGTGTCCGCGCTGACCCGCCGCCACCAGGCGTCCAGCGCCTCGGCGGCGGCGTGCGGCGGCAGGCCGCAGACGGTCCGGATCTCCGCCAGCGGCATGCCGGCGCGACGCAGCGCGGCGATCAGCCGCGCCCGGTCGAGCTGCTCCGGCGCGTAGTAGCGGTAGCCGGAGTGCGGGTCCACGGCGGCCGGCGGCAGTAGCCCGCTCTCGTCGTAGACCCGCAGCGCCTTGGTGGTCAGGCGGGCCGCGCGGGCGAACGCCCCGATGGTCAGCAGCCGCACGTCGCCCTCCTCGTCGTGCCGGCCCCGGTGGCCGGCACGGACCACGCTCGGCCTTGCCGCAGGGGTCGGGTCAAGAGCGTTGACCATATATCGAAGACTTATATATGTTGTCGACATGACCCAGATGCGGGAGCCGACGTTCCTGATCCTCACCTCGCTCACCGGCGGGCCGAGGCACGGCTACGGGATCATCCAGGAGGTCGCCACGCTCTCCGCCGGGCGGGTGAGCCTGCTGCCGGGCACGCTCTACACCGCGCTCGACCGGCTCGTCGCCCAGGGCCTCGTCGAACCGGACCGCGAAGAGATGGTGGACGGGCGGCTGCGTCGCTACTACCGCCTCACTGCGACCGGCGTCGACGCGCTCACGGCCGAGACCGTCCGACTACGCCAGCTCGCCACCGTCGCCGAGACCCGGCTGCGGGCCCTGCGCCCCCGCACCGCCTGAACCGCGTCCCGCCCGCGCCACGCAGACCGTAGGGGAGACCATGTCGCTCGCCCACCAGTACCGGCGGTTGCTCCTCGCCTATCCCCGCGCCTACCGGCGGGAACGCGGCCCGGAGATCATGGGACTACTGCTGGACTCGGCACCACCCGGGCGCACCCGACCCACGCTCCGCGAGGCCGCCGACCTGGTCCGCGGCGGGCTCCGCTGTCGGCTCGGCCGGCCCGCGAGCCGCACCATCGGCGTCTGGGCGACGCTGACGGCGCTGATCTGCGGACTGTTCACCGCCGCGCTCGCCGCCCGGCTCGCCTGGGAGACGTCCCCGCCGCAGCCCGACCGGGCCGAGTTCACCGCCGTCTTCACCGAGGCGTTCCCCGGCCACCGGCTGAGCGACGACGTGTCGACCGCTCCCGCGCTCTTCGTCTACTACAACCAGCCGCTGCGACTCAGCCAGTGGCGTGGGCTCGTACTCGGTGACGGCGGCGAATACCAGGAGGGCTCGGCCTCCGGATCATCGTCCGGCCCGATGCCGATGCCCGCGGACCGCACGCTGGTGACAGCCGTGCAACGACTGGAGGCCGGTGGCTGGCAGGTGTCCGAGCCGACCTCGACAGTGCTCCGGACCTGCGATTCCGCCAGGTGTCGCCAGGCGGGCGAGCCGGTCGAGACCGTGCTGGTCGCCCGGCGCGGCGACACCGTCCTGAGGGCCACCGTCAACGACCCCGACACCTCCGGGTCGTACCTCTGGGTGGAGGTCCAGCGGGCGACGCCGCCGGCCGTGCTTCCCGTCGCCGCTCTCGCCGGGCTGGTCGGCGGCGCCCTGGCCTGGCTGGCCTTCGGCTGGGTGAGCCGGCGCACCGACGGTCGACGCGGCGTGCCACTGCTGCTCGGGATCACCCTCCTTCTCTGGTGGACGCCCGCCGTGCTCGCCACGTCCTCCCTGGTCGGGCACCACCTGGACGAACCGCATCCCAGCTGGCATCCCCTCTGGGAGTGGCTCGGCCAGCCGGCGCTGTCGCTGTTCTTCCTGGTCGGCCTGGCCGGCGCGGCGACGCTGTCGGCCATCGCGCTCGTGCCGCGCCGCGAGCCGCATCCGCTGACGCTCAGCCCCGGCTGAGCTTGGCCAGCAGCCGGCCCAGGTGCGGCTCGACCGTGCCGGCCGGCGCGTCGTCCACCTCGGCCGGCGTCCACCAGCGGACGCCCCGGAACTCGACCGGGTCCGGCGTGAAGCGCTGCTCACGGTGGGCGTCCAGCACGTACCAGAGACTGACGTCGGTGTGTCGCTGTGCGGGCGGACCGACCGTCTCGGTGACGGTGAGGAACGCCGGCCGCTCGCCGAACGGCCGGGCGAAGACCGCCGGTACGCCAAGCTCCTCGCGCAGCTCGCGGCGAACGGTGTGCACGGGGTCCTCGCCCGGCTCGACATGGCCGCCGCTGGGCAGCCACATGCCGGCGTTGCGGTGGTCGACCAGCAGCACCGCGCCGTCGGACGGGTCGCGGAGCAGGAAGTAGGCGACCAGGTGCGGCGACGGGGTGCGCGGTGCGACCCGGCGGAAGATGTCCGCCGTGCCCGCCAGCCAGACCAACGCCGCCGCCCGGTGCCGGGCCTCCTGCTCGTCGCCCGGCGCCAACGCCTCGACCAGGGCCCGGATCTCGTCGCGCATGCCGCGATGCTGCCATCCGGGTACGACGGACGCCGGCGACTAGCCTGGCCCGGTGCCGGAACTCGAACGACTCGCCGCCCACCATGCTTACGTGCTGTACCGGTTCGAGCGCGAGAACCGGGCCTACTTCGCCCGCTACGTGCCCGACCGCGGCGACGACTACTTCGACGAGTTCGCCGACCGGCTCGCCGCCCTGCAAGTCGAGCAGGACCGCGGCCTCTGCCACTTCCACGTGCTGGTCGACGACGACGGCTTCGTGCTCGGGCGGTTCAACCTGGTCGACGTGGCCGACGGCAGCGCCGAGCTGGGCTACCGGGTGGCCGAACGCGCCGCCGGACGCGGCCTGGCCCAGTACGGCGTGCGGCGGGTCTGCGAGCTGGCCCGCGACGCGTACGGGCTGCGCCGGCTGGTCGCCGACGCGGCGCTGGCGAACCCGGCGTCCCTGGCGGTGCTCCGGCGTACCGGGTTCGTGGAGGCCGGTGCGGTGGAGCTGGACGGGAAGCCGGGGCTGCGGCACGTCCTCGACCTGCACCCGGCTCCGGAGCAGCGCCATCAGGTCGGCGGCACGCACCCGGGTGATCAGCGGTGAGGCCGGCAGACAATGGCCCGGCGTCGGCGAGGGTCTTGGCCAGGTCTCCGTTGTATGTTGTGCGGAAATGAAAAGAAGCGAGCAGCTCGCGGAACAGTTGGACTGGTACTGGCGCAAGAACCTGCGGCCACGGCTGGAGGGTCTTACCGACGAGGAGTACTTCTGGGAGCCGGTACGTGGCTGCTGGAGCATCCGCCCACGTGGCACGTCGGCCGCACCGATGTCAGAAGGTGCGGGGGGATGGACGATGGACTACGTGTTCCCCGAACCGGAGCCGGCGCCGGTGACCACAATTGCCTGGCGGCTGGCACACATCATCGTCTCGTGCCTCGGCTATCGGGTCGGCTGGTACTTCGGCGGCCAGGACGTCGACTCCGAGACATTCGCCTACGCGGGGACCGCTGACGAGGCGCTGAAACAGCTCGATGAGATGTATGAGAAATGGAACGCGGGGGTCCGCGACCTCTCGAACGCCGACCTGGAGAATCCGCCCACGGTGGGTCTTGAGCGGTTTCCCATGGAGAACAGAATCCTGCACGTCAACAGGGAGCTGATCCATCACGGTGCCGAGATTTCCCTGCTGCGCGACCTCTACCGCTGGCAGGACGGAGCCTTACCGCGCCGAGCATGACTTTCCCGGTAACCGGCGATCGAGCTTCGGCAACCTCCACCCTCCGTGACGCTCCGTGGCTATATCCGCGCACACCTGGACGACTCCGTCGACGAGAACCAGGACGCGCTCGTCTTCACCGGCGCGAAGGGTGCCGTCCTACGCCGCTCCAACTTCCAGACCGCCTGCAACGCGCCCAGCTCCTACGTAACGGGCGCGGCCGGCGCAGGAGGCCATATCAACCATCGAGGCCCCAGCCAGGAAACCTGTCCTGAGCTGGGGCCTCGCGCGTGGAGCGGGTGACGGGAATCGAACCCGCACTGTCAGCTTGGGAAGCTGATGTTCTGCCATTGAACTACACCCGCGAGCGGCACCACTGTACCTGAGGTCACCACCCCCGTGCACCCAGGTACCCGCCGGCGAGGCCCGGCAGAGTTGATCAAGCGATGTTGCACGTCGGCAACATATGGGCGTTCTCAAATCCGTCGATGGGATGTAACGTCTGCCACACGTTTCCGACTCGGCGTGACACACCCCCTGGCACGCCGTCAGAAAGAGGTGGGCCCATGGGACTCCGTCCCAACCTGCTGACCCGGCGTACCGCCGGTGTCGCGACGTCGACCCTCGCGCTGCTGCTCAGCACCGCCGCCGTCGGCGTCGTCCCCGCTGCCTCGGCCTTCTCGGCCGCCCCGGCCGGCGTCTGCGCCGAGCCGGCCGACGCCCACGCCGACGCCCGCGTCGCCAAGGGCGGCCACGCCAAGCTCGACCCGAACCACCTGACCGCCAAGCAGGTTCGCGACCGTGAGGCCGACCTCGCCGCCGCCCAGCGCGAGCGCGCCAACTTCCGGACCGGCGCCGTCGCCCCGCTGGCGACCGTGACCATCCCGGTCGTCGTGCACGTCATCCAGGAGAACAGCACCCGCGCCGGCGGCAACATCCCGGACTCGCTGATCACCCAGCAGATCAGCGTGCTCAACCAGGCGTACGCGGGCTCGACCGGTGGCGCGGCCACCGCGTTCAGCTTCCAGCTCACGAAGATCAACCGGGTGACCAACGCGTCGTGGTACCCGATCGTGCAGGGCTCCTCGGCGGAGCGGTCGATGAAGACCTCGCTGCGCGAGGGCGGCAAGAACACGCTGAACATGTATCTCGGTGAGCTCAGCGACGGCCTGCTGGGCTGGGCGACCTTCCCGAAGCGGACGCTGGACAAGATGGACGGCGTGGTCGTGCTCAACGAGTCGCTGCCCGGTGGCTCGGCGACCAACTACAACCAGGGCGACACCGGCACCCACGAGATCGGCCACTGGCTGAACCTCTACCACACCTTCCAGGGCGGCTGCTCGGGCTCGGGTGACAGCGTCTCCGACACCCCGGCCGAGGCCTCCCCGGCGTACGAGTGCCCGACCGGTCGGGACACCTGCTCCACGACCGGCAAGGACCCGATCACCAACTTCATGGACTACACGTACGACTCCTGCATGTACCAGTTCACCGCCGGCCAGGCGAGCCGCATGCTGACCGCGTGGAACGCCTACCGCGCGGCCTGACCGCCGCCGCACCACGTACCGGTGCCGGCCCTGTCTGCGGACGGGGCCGGCACCGGCGTTTCCGGGCCCGGTCAGGCGGCCGGGCGGCGGGTGTCGAAGCCGTGCCGGCCACGCCGGCCCTCCGGGACGAGCGCGCCCAGCCGAGCGGGTGCCGCCTCCCCCGGGTCGAGCCAGAGCCGCACCTGCGGCCGGCCGACGCCGGGAAGGGCCACCGGATCGCGCCGGGTCAGCATGGCCACGTCGACGGAGAACTCGAACAGCCGCCAGTCACCCTGCGGCGCCGCCCGGCCGAGCCGGGTCAGCCGCGACACCGTCGCCGGGTCGGTCACCGGACGGGCCCGGCCGGCCACGTAAGCCTCGTCGTCGCTCTCCTCGGGCGGGAAGGAGTGCAGCGCGTAGCGGCCGTCACGTTCGAGGTCGCGGCGCTTCGGCGAATCGATGACGAAGCACCAGAGCCCGTCGTCGGTGATCAGCGGCGACACCGGGTGCACCCGGGGGCCGCCGTCGGCGCGGACCGTGGCGAGGTAGCCGAAGCCCGGCCCGTACTGCTGGATCAGAAGGCGGATCTCGGCGGCGAGTCGGGGCTCGTCGGCGGCGAATTCGGACCAGGAAGCCATGCCGACATTCTATCGAACACGTGTACGAAGATGTAGTCCGACACGCTGGTCACGCACACCGGTCGCTAGAGTGTTCCGATGCTGCTCTCCGACCGCGACCTGGTCTCCGAGATCAAGGCGGGCACCCTCGCGCTGGAGCCCTTCGAGCCCACGCTGGTGCAGCCGTCCAGCATCGACGTACGCCTGGACCGGCTGTTCCGGGTCTTCAACAACCACCTCTACACGCACATCGACCCGTCGATGCAGCAGGACGACCTGACGTCGATGGTGGAGGTTCCCGAGGGGCAGCCGTTCGTGCTGCACCCGGGCGAGTTCGTGCTCGCCTCCACGCTGGAGGTGATCTCGCTGGGTGAGGAGCTGGCCGGCCGGCTGGAGGGCAAGTCGTCGCTGGGGCGGCTCGGTCTGCTGACGCACTCCACCGCCGGCTTCATCGACCCGGGCTTCTCCGGCCACGTCACGCTGGAGCTGTCCAACGTGGCGAACCTGCCGATCACGCTCTGGCCGGGCATGAAGATCGGTCAGTTGTGCATCTTCCGGCTCTCGTCACCGGCCGAGCACCCGTACGGCTCGGCCGTCTACGGTTCGCGCTACCAGGGCCAGCGCGGCCCGACGCCGAGCCGGTCCTGGCAGAGCTGGCGCACCTGGCCGACCCGCTGACGCCGTCCGCTGCTGTTAAGCGGGGCCCCCTCCTATGCAGAATGCGTTAACAGGGGGCCCCTCCTTACACCTCAGCCGGGGCGGCCGTAGCTGTTGATGTCGCCGTCGTCGACGCGCTTCATGGTGATGGGTTTGCCCGACTGGGAGGCGTGCACCACCCAGCCGTCACCGACGTACATTCCGACGTGGTGCAGGTCGCCGTAGTAGAAGACCAGGTCACCGGCGCGCAGCTCGGCACGGCTGACCCGCGTCGTCACGTTGTGCTGCTGACGGGCGTTGTGCGGCAGCGAGACCCCGGCCTTCGCCCAGGCCGCCATGGTCAGACCCGAGCAGTCGAAGTGGTCCGGGCCGGCCGCGCCCCACACGTAGATCTTGCCGATCTGGGCGCAGGCGAACTTGACCGCCACCCCGGCCGCGCCACCGGGATACCCGGCGGGACAGGGAGCCGGGCGCAGCGGGCCGCCACCACCGTTGCCGTACACCTTGAGCCGCAGCTTCTGGAGCTTGGCGATCTCGGCGTCGATCTGCTTCTTCTTCGCCGCGAGCTGGGCCTCGGTGCGGCTCAGGTCGGCGACCATCGCGTCCAGCGGCTTCTTCTTCGCCGCCAGCTCGTCGCGCAGCGCGGCGATGTCGTGGACCTGCTCCTGCTGGTGCTGCGCGAAGCGGTCGAGCAGCTCCAGGCCGCTGACCAGCTCGCTCGGCGAACGACTGCCCAGCAGCGCGTTGACGGTGGAGAGGTTGTCGCCCTTGTACGCGTCGGCGGCGAGCCCGCCGACCTGGCCGAGCGCGGCGTCCACCCGGGCCTGGAGCGGAGCGATCTGCTTACCGAGCGCGTCGGCCTGCTTGCGGCGCACCGCGAGCTGCTCACGGACGGCGTTTACCTGTTCGATGACGGGTTCGAGCTTGTTCCAGTCGCGGTCGATCTGGGCCTCGATCTCGGCGACCGAGGGTTCCGCGTGCGCCGCCGTCGCGCCACCGGTCAGGACGACCGCGGCGCCGACCAGGGCGGCGAGTGTGGTGGTGAAACGGGACCAGCGGGAACGCGGCACGGCGGCGGACCGGTCGGTCGACCGGCTCGACGTCGGCCGCGGGGCATGGTGTGCCACCGGGCGTCCGTACTCCTTCTGCCTGACCGCCTACCGGGTTAGCTGACGGGTTCGGGCGGGAAGGGAGACGCCCTACCGCAGTGGCTGCGGATTCACCCCAGGTACCTGGGTCCCCGGTTCGCCCGTGGGCGACTCGGCGGTGTCGGGCCGTCACCGACCGGGTTGGACGGTGAGACGTGCGGCCGACGATTGACCAGAGTAGGGATTCCTGTTATCGATCCGCAACCCGAACGGCCGTGACACTCCGTACCGAATGTGCCGCGCAGACATGAATGAAGCTTTCTTTCATGTCGGATTACTACCCGGAAAGGTATTGACCTCACGGGTGGGTGGAGTGAGGGTGGGAACGCAGTGACGCCCATCCCTGTCCAGGAGGTTCGATGCACCTCTCAGCCCCGCCGTCGAGCAGACGGATGCTGCTCGCCGCCGCCGTGGCGACGGCCACCGCGCTGGCCACCACCGGCCCGGTGAGCGCCGCGCCGCAGGCGAACCGGCCCACCGGCGACCGCCAGCAGCAGTACGCCGCCGCGGCGGCCGAGTACGGCGTACCGCAGAACGTGCTGCTCGGTGTCTCCTACCTGGAGTCGAGGTGGGACACCCACCCGGGCCAGCCCAGCACCAGCGGCGGCTACGGCCCGATGCACCTGACCGACGCCGCGCACGTCCTCGCCACGCCGGGCAGCGCCCATGTCGACGAGGACGAGGACCCGCGCGGCGACGAATCCCGCCCGCTCACGCTCGACCCGGCCACGGCCGCCACGCCGAGCCGGGAGACGCCGCTGCCGGCCGCCTCGCTCCAGACGCTCGACGCCGCCGCCACGCTCACCGGGCTGGACGCGCAGAAGCTGCGCACCGACCCGGCCGCGAACATCCGCGGGGGCGCGGCGCTGCTGGCGTCGTACCAGAAGGCACTGGGTGGGCCGGTCGGCGCCGGCAGCGACGCCGCGGCCTGGTACGGCGCGGTGGCCCGCTACTCCGGCGCGGACACGTCCGACGCGGCGGCGGCCTTCGCCGACGAGGTCTACGACCAGCTCGGCCAGGGCGCGGCCCGGACTACCGACGACGGGCAGCGGGTCACGCTGGCCGCCACCACCGCCGAGCCGGACCGGTCCGGGCTGGCCCGGCTCGGGCTGCGCCACGCCGCGCGGCCGGACGGGCTGGAGTGCCCGGTGCGGCTGGCCTGCGAGTGGATTCCCGCGCCCTACGAGCAGCTCAGCGCCGACCCGGGCGACTACGGCAACCACGACCTGGGCAACCGGCCGAAGCAGCAGAAGATCGAATACATCGTCATCCACGACACCGAGGGCTACTTCGACCCCAGCGTCGACCTGGTGAAGCGGGCCGACTACCTGGGCTGGCACTACACGCTGCGGTCGGTGGACGGCTACGTCGCCCAGCACATCAAGGCCAAGGACGTCGGCTGGCACGCCGGCAACTGGTACGTCAACGCCAAGTCCATCGGCCTGGAGCACGAGGGCTTCGCCGGGCAGGGCACCTGGTACACCGAGGCGATGTACCGCAGCTCGGCCAAGCTGGTCCGGTACCTGGCGCAGAAGTTCGGCATCCCGATGGACCGGCAGCACATCATCGGCCACGACAACGTGCCCGGCATCACCGCCGCCGCGGTCGGGGGCATGCACTGGGACCCGGGCCCCTACTGGGACTGGTCGCACTACTTCGACCTGATGAAGGCGCCGTTCCGGACCACCGGCACGTCACGTACCGGGCTGGTCACCATCGACCCGGACTTCGCCACCAACCGGCCCGCGTTCGTCGGCTGCAACCAGCAGCCGCCGGGCGTCCCGACGCCCACCCCGCCGGCCGCGCCCTGCCCGTCGCGCGGCTCGTCGGCGGTGGTGCTGCGGACCGCGCCGAGCGCGGACGCCCCGCTGGTCAACGACCTCGGGCTGCGCCCGGACGGCACGCCGGACACGATGTACATCTCCGACCACGGCGCCCGCGCCTCCGCCGGTCAGACGTACGCGGTGGCCGGCCGGCAGGGTGACTGGACCGCGATCTGGTACCTCGGCCAGAAGGCGTGGTTCCACAACCCGGCCGCCGCGCCCACCGCCAGGTGGGCCACCGGCTTCGTGGTGACGCCGCGCCCCGGCAAGGCCACCATCCCGGTGTACGGTCGCGCCTACCCGGAGCAGGCCGCCTATCCGGAGACCATCCCCTACCAGGCCATCTCCCCGCTCCAGTACACGCTCGCCGCCGGCCAGCGGTACGCGGTGGGCGGTGTGCTGCCGGGCGAGTACTACCGGGCGGTCTCCTACGACGGCTCCGCCCCCGGCGACCGGACCGTGGTACGCGGCAAGAACCGCTACGTGCAGGTCCAGTTCGGCCACCGGATCATGTTCGTGAACCTCGACGACGTGCTGATCCTGCCGTCGCCGCTCGGCGCACCGCGCTGAGCCTCGCCACCGACACGAGAAGGCCCCCGGTCCACGTGGACCGGGGGCCTTCCGTCGAACGGGTGCGGGTCAGCTGACCCGGACGAAACCGGCGAGCGGCTGGGTGCTGATGCTCGACACCTGCACCGGTTTGCCGGTGCGGGGCGCGTGCACCATCATCCCGTCGCCGAGATAGAGCCCGACATGGTGCAGGTCGCTGCCGAAGAAGACCAGGTCACCGGGTCTGGCCTCGGATCGGGAAACCTTGCGGCCCTCGTTCCACTGCGCACCGGTGAAGTGGGTGAGCGAGATGCCCGCCGCCTTGTAGGCGTACTGCGTCAGGCCCGAGCAGTCGAACGAGTTCGGGCCGGTGGCACCCCACACGTACGGGTCGCCGACCTGGGCGCACGCCGTCTTGATCGCGGTACGCGCGGCGCTGCTCACCACCCCGTCGATGGACGGGCAGCCGGCCGGCCGGATCGAGGTCACCGGCAGCATCCCGGTCAACCGTTTGATCTCGGAGTCGATCTGCTTCTTCTGCGAGGCGAGTTGAGCCTCCTGCTTGACCTCGGTGGCGATCAACGCGTCCAGCTTCTGCTTCTGCGCGTTGTACTTGTCGCGGGCGGCGAGCACGCCGGCGATCTGCCGGCGCTGGTCGTCGGCGATCCGGTCGAGCATGACCAACTGCTCGGCCAGCGTGCCCGGCTTGGTGCTCACCAGCAGCGCGCCCATCTCCTGCGACGGGCCGCGCATGTAGTAGCGGGAGGCGATGTCGCCGACCTTGTTCATCGCCAGCGTCGAGGCCAGCTCCAGCGGCACCATCTTGTTCTGCAGGTCCGCGGACTTCTTCTTGTTGACCTTGAGCTGGGCGCGGACCTTGTTGTACTGCTCGATCGTGGGCTCGAGCTTCTCCCACTGCTTGTCGATCTGCGCGTCGATCTCGTCCACCGAGGGCGCCGCGTGCGCCGGGGCCGCCAGCATCCCGGCGCCGACCGCGACGGCCGCGACCAGGGTGACCAGACGGCGTACCACCCGGTGGACCCCGGCCGGCCGGCCGGGGGGAGCGCTCGGGGCGTGACGTTGAGGGGGCATGGTTGCCACCGGCACGGACTCCTTTGCAACCGACCGGCGGGCGCCTCGCGAGAGGGAAGATCGAGGCGGACGACCCACGGCGGTCGGTGCATCACATTAGGGAAGGCACCGGGGTGGAATCAAGGCGGCCCGTTGTTCAATCACGCGTCCGCAATCGGTTGCACACCAAGGGTATTCATTCACTTGCCCATAATGGCCGTCAATACGTCGTCGAGCGTCACCACGCCCAGGGGTCGCCGACCGTCGCTGACCAGCACCATGTGCCGGCGCTCGCGGCGCATCGCCAGCAGCAGATCGGCCAGCGTACGGTCCGGGGGCACCACCGCCAGCGGCCGGTAGACCTCGGTCGGCACCGGGGCCCGTCGACTCGCGCCGGCGTACCCGAGCACGTCCTTCACGTGCACGAAACCGAGCACCCGCCGGGTGGCCCGCTGCACCACCGGGAAGCGGGACCGGCCGGTGCGGGTCGCCAACACCTCCAGCGAGGCCGGTGAGACGTCCTCGGCCACCGTGGTCACCGTCGACCAGGGTTGCAGCGCGTCGGCGGCGGTACGGGTGTGCAGCGCGAGCGCGCCGGTGATCCGGGCGTGCTCCTCGGCGTCCAGCAGCCCCTCGGTACGGGCCTGGGAGACCAGCCCGGCCAACTCCTCGGCGGTGAACACGGTCTTCACCGCGTCCGTCGCCTCCACCCGCCACCACCGCAGCACCTGCCGCGCCGACCACTTCATCGCCAGCAGCAGCGGCTTCGTGGCCAGGCAGAACGCGAGCATGGCCGGGCCGAGCCAGAGCGCCGACGGCTCCGGGCCGGCCAGCGTGATGTTCTTCGGCACCATCTCGCCGACCACGGTGTGCAGGAACACCACCACGGCCAGCGCGATCACGAACGCCACCGGGTGCACCGCCGAGGCCGGCAGCCCGGCCGCCTCGAAGGGCACCTCCAGCAGGTGCGCCAGCGCCGGCTCGGCGATCGCGCCCAGGCCGAGCGAGCAGACCGTGATGCCGAGCTGCGCCCCGGCGATCATCAGCGGGATCTGGTTCATCGCGGCGAGCGCCCAGCGGGCCCGCTTCGACGTCGCCGCGAGCGGCTCGATCACCGTACGGCGGGACGCGATCAACGCGAACTCGCTGCCCACGAAGAACGCGTTGCCGAGCAGCAACACCAGGGCCACCAGCAGCTCAGGCACCGTCGTCGGGCTCCTCCGGGCGCAGCACCCGGACCTGCTCGATCCGGTGCCGGTCGACCTCCACCACGGTGAACTCGTAGCCCGCCTCGTCGACCGTCTCGCCGGGGACCGGGATGTGCCCGAGGCGGGCCATCAGGAAGCCGCCCAACGTCTCGTACGGCCCCTCGGGCAGCCGGAAGCCGGTCTGCTCGACCAGCTCGTCGGCGCGCAGCACGCCGTCGACCAGGACGGTCCGTTCCCCGCCGGGCACGGTCAGCTCCGCCGGCCCGAGGTCGTCCACCGCGGCCGGGTCGAACTCGTCGGCGATCTCCCCGACCAGCTCCTCGACCAGGTCCTCGACGGTCACCACGCCGTCGGTGCCGCCGTACTCGTCGACCACGATGGCCAGGTCCGCGCCGGCGTCCTTCAGCGCGGCCAGCACGCCGTCCAGGTCCAGGCTCTCCGGGACGTACACCGGTTCCCGGGCCACTGCGGCGACGGTGGTGGCGGCGCGGCGGGCCAGCGGCACGCCGAGCGCGTCGGGCACCCCGGCGACGCCGGTGACCAGGTCGAGCGTCTCCTCGTACACCGGGAACCGGGTCCGGCCGGTCCGCCGGGACTCCTCGAGCAGCTCGGCGACGGAGGCGGTGGCGCGCAACGCGATCACGTCCACCCGGGGGGTCATCGCCTCGGCGGCCCGCTTGTCGCCGAACCGGATGGTGCGCCGCAGCAGCATCGCGGTGTCCGGCGGCAGCGCGCCGGCCCGCGCGGAGATCGCCGCCAGCAGCCCCAGCTCCTCCGGGGATCGGGCGCTGGCCAGCTCCTCCTGCGGCTCCACGCCGAGCCGGCGGACCAGCCGGTTGGCGGAGTCGTTGAGCAGCCGGATCAGCCAGCCGAAGGTGCGGGAGAAGGCGCGCATCGGCGCGGCGGTGGCCAGTGCCGCCGGCATCGGGCGGGCCAGCGCGAGGTTCTTCGGCACCAGTTCGCCGAAGAGCATCGAGAGCAGCGTGGCCAGCGCCAGGGCGAGCAGCCCGGAGAAGCGGTCCGCCCCGCCGAACGGGTGCAGCAGCGGCGCGACCAGCCGGGCCAGCGCGGGCTCGGCCAGATAGCCGGTGAGCAGCGCGGTGATGGTGATGCCGAGCTGGGCGCCGGAGAGCTGGAAGGACAGGTCGCGCAGCGCCCGGCGGACCGTGTCGGCCCGGCCGTCGCCCTCGCCGGCCCGCCTGTCGATCTCCGCCCGGTCGACGGTGACCAGGGCGAACTCGGCCGCGACGAAGAAGGCGTTGCCGGCGGTCAGCAGCACGAAGCCGACCAGGGGCAACAGCGTCAGAACCAGCAGGCCGTCGATGCGCGTGATTGTGGCACGCGAGCGCCGCTGGTGCGCCACCCGCAGGCCGCCCCCTTCGTCGCGCCCCTTCCTCGCGCCCCTTCGTCGCGCCCCTTCGTCGCGCCCCTTCGTCGCGCCCCTTCGTCGCGCCCCTTCGTCGCGCCCCTTCGTCGCGCCCCTGATTCACGGAAAGAGTGGCCATGGCGCCCGCCATAGCCACTCTTTCCGTGAATCAGCGCGAGGGGTGCGGGGTGCGGGGTGCGGGGTGCGGGGTGCGGGCGTCAGCCGGGCGTTGGGGCGGTCTGCTTCTCGCCGGCGGGCGCGTCCGGCTTGACCGAGCGCAGCAGCACGCTGGCCACGTCGACCACCTCGACGTCCTCGCCGGCGCCCTTGCCGTTCACCCCGTCGTTCAGCATCGTCGAGCAGAACGGGCAGCCGACCGCGATGGTCTTCGCGCCGGTGGACATGGCCTCCTCGACCCGGTCCACGTTGATCCGCTTGCCGATCTTCTCCTCCATCCACATCCGGGCGCCGCCGGCGCCGCAGCAGAAGGAGCGCTCGCTGTTGCGCGGCATCTCGGTCAGCTCGCCCTGGATCGAGTCGCCGAGCACCTCGCGCGGGGCGGCGAAGATCCGGTTGTGCCGGCCCAGGTAGCAGGGGTCGTGGTAGGTGACGCCGCCGTCGACCGGCTGCACCGGCGTGAGCTTGCCGGCGCTGACCAGGTGGGCCAGGAGCTGGGTGTGGTGGACCACCTCGAACTCGCCGCCGAGCTGGCCGTACTCGTTGCCCAGCGTGTTGAAGCAGTGCGGGCAGGTGGCGACGATCTTCCGCTTGCTCTTCTCCCGGCCGTCGAACGCCTCGTTCAGCGTCTCCACGTTCTGCTGGGCAAGCATCTGGAACACGAACTCGTTGCCGATCCGGCGGGCCGGGTCACCGGAGCAGGTCTCGCCCTCACCGAGGATGGCGAAGCTCACGCCGGCCTCGTTGAGCAGCGTGGCGACCGCGCGGGTGGTCTTCTTGGCCCGGTCCTCGAACGCGCCGGCGCAGCCGACCCAGAACAGGTATTCGAAGTCCTCGACCTCGCCGACCCGGGGCACCTCGAAGTCGAGCCCCTTGGTCCAGTCCTCGCGGGTGTTCTGCGGCGCGCCCCACGGGTTGCCCTTGTTCTCCAGGTTGCGCAGCATCACGCCGGCCTCGGACGGGAAGCTCGACTCGATCAGCACCTGGTAGCGGCGCATGTCGACGATGTGGTCCACGTGCTCGATGTCCACCGGGCACTGCTCGACGCAGGCGCCGCAGGTGGTGCAGGACCAGAGCACGTCCGGGTCGATGACGCCGCCTTCCTCGGCGGTGCCGATCAGCGGCCGGTCGGCCTCGGCCAGGGCCAGCACGTCCATGTGGGCGAGCTGCGCCTCGGTGGCCTTCTCCTCACCGGTCAGGTCCTTGCCGCCGCCGGCCAGCAGGTAGGGCGCCTTGGCGTACGCGTGGTCGCGCAGGCTCAGCACCAGCAGCTTCGGCGACAGCGGCTTGCCGGTGTTCCAGGCCGGGCACTGCGACTGGCAGCGACCGCACTCGGTGCAGGTGCTGAAGTCGAGCAGACCCTTCCAGGTGAACTGCTCGACCTGGGCGACGCCGAACTGGTCCTTCTCGGGGTCGGCCTCCTCGAAGTCGAGCGGCTTGCCCTCGCTGGTCATCGGGCGCAGCGGGCCCAGGCCGGAACCGGCCGGCTTGCCCGGGTCGCGCTTGAAGAAGATGTTGGGGAACGCCAGGAAGCGGTGCCAGGCCACGCCCATGGTGACGTTCAGCGAGATCACGATGAGCCAGGTCATCGAAATCGCGATCTTGATGAGGGCGGCCACGCTGACGCCGGCCGACCAGTCCGGCAGCACGGCGCCGACCGCGTGGCTGAGCGGGGTGGCCCAGACCGGATATTCGAAGTGGTCGGTGGCGACCTTGAAGCCCCGGATGACGAAGCCGAAGATCAGGACCAGCAGCACGACCCACTCGACGAAGTAGCCCTGCCACATGGTCGAGCCGGTGAACCGGGAGAGGCCGCCGGGGCGGGTCGGCCGGTTGCGCAGCCGGATCGCCATCAGCACCACGATGCCGATCAGGCCGAGGATGCCGATCCACTCGGTGGCCAGGCCGAAGACGGTCCAGTGCCCGACGATCGGCAGCCCGCCGCCGGGCGTGACCACCTCGAAGTACGCCTCGAGCACCAGCAGCGACAGCACGATGAAGCCGACCATCACGAACCAGTGGGCGGCCCCGACCACGCTCCACTTGAGCATGCGGGTGTGGCCGGCGGTCTCCACCAGCATCTTGGCCGTACGGGCGCCCTTGTCGGCGAAGCGCTCGGGCGCGGGCTGCCCGAGCCGGATGACGGCCGTCATCTTCATGACCGCGCGTACCGCAAGCCACACCGCCACGGCGGTGATGGCGGCCGCGAGGATCGTGGTGACGATCTGGACGCTGCCCATCGAGTTGGCCTCCCGGTCTGCTGCTTGTCCGTGCAGCCTACGCGGAAGGTTACTCAGCAGTAACGTGAGTCTTCTCGCATCGGCCACGCCGCCCTGCGGACACCTTAGGTGGGCGGGCGCCCGGGCGCCGGGCAGGGGCGGCGTGGCGTGATGTGAGCCGGGGTGGAAACGGGCCGGTCAGCGCCAGCGGGAAAGCAGGATCAGCGAGGAGACCATCGCGCCGAAGCCCACCGCGAGGTTCCAGTAGTTCCACGAGGCGACCGGGTACGCCTGCTCGGACAGGTAGTAGACCACCAGCCAGCCGATGCCCACCACGATCAACGCGACGGCGGTGGCCGGCAGCCAGATCGGGCTAGGCTTGCGCGTCGACGCCGTCGCCGTCGGACGGACGTCCGTCGGCGGGGTGTACACCTTCTTCTTGCGGACCTGAGACTTGGGCACGACGCTCTCCAGAGGGGGGTACGACCTCGTCCGGCCTGACAACCGGGCGCGGGGGCGACGGTCCATGGCCAATAATGTGTCGACAGCTAGCGTAGTCCCGACGGACCGTCCAGGCCACGAATGGGGTCGGGCCGGTGCACGGAGTTACCGAAAAGAGCGGACTTTTCGGGTCGAGAAGGTCGGTTCGCATCGGCGCGGGCCGGAACGAGACGACGGGAAAGGGAACGCCCGGTGGAGTACACGTCCGGCGCCGCCTCCTGGCAGAAGGTCCTTCGCCGCGCGGTCGCCGGTCTGCTGCCCCGGCGGGCACGCCAGCGCCGCCCCGGCTGGTCGATCGGCGTACCCCTGATCGCCGCTGCGGCTGGGCTGCTGTTCACCACCACCGCGACCACCGCCGGCGGCACCCCGCTGCGCGAGGACCGGCGGCCCCAGCTCACCCAACTGATCGAGGACCGACGCGAGCAGGTCGCGGCCAGCGAGGCGAAGGCCGCCCGACTGCGCGACGAGGTCGAGGAACAGACCGAGGCGCTGGCCGGCACCGACGGGCCGGTGAAGACGCAGCGGGACCGGGCCGCCGCCACCCGGCAGGCCGCCGGGTTCACCGCCCTCACCGGCACCGGGATCACGATCGAGCTGAACGACGCCGACTGGGGCCCCGGCCAGCCGCTGCCCAAGGGCGCCAGCAACGACGACCTGGTCGTGCACCAGGGCGACGTGCAGGCGGTGGTGAACGCGCTCTGGGCCGGCGGCGCGGAAGCCATGTCAATCATGAACGTCCGCGTGCTCAGCACCAGCGCGGTACGCTGCGTCGGTAACACCCTGCTGCTGCACGGCCGGGTTTACTCCCCTCCTTTCAAGATCGTGGCCATCGGCGATCCCGCACAGTTCCAGCGGGCGCTCGCCGCCTCTGAGGGAGTCCGGGTGTTCAAGGAAGTGGCCGACCACTATCAGCTCGGCTACAGCGAGCAGATCTCCACCGTCACGGTGCCGGCGTTCGAGGACTCCACCGCGCTGCAATCGGCGACGGTGCCCCGGTGACCGGCGACGACCCCCGGGAGCGCGACGACCGCCGACGCAGCCGGCCGGACGAGCCGACCGCGTTCCTCCGGAAGGTGGAGCGCCCGGCACCCGCTCCGGCGCCGCTCGACCTGCCGTGGCCGGACGCCGGCCCGCCCCACTCCGCCCCGGCGCGACGCGGCCCCGCTCACCCGGCCGCCCCGCCGCCGCCCCCCTGGCCCGGAAACCAGACCCGACCGCCGGCCGCCCAGGCCCGACCGTCGACCCCGGGCAACCAGAGTCGACCGCCGGCCGCCACCGCCCGCACCGAGGGATACCCGCCGGCCCGCCAGCCCGGCCGGCCCGCGGACGGGCCACCGCACCGGCCGCCGGAGAACCTGAACAGGCCCGCCGCCCGCCCGTCGGCCGGCACACCCGGGCCGGACGTTCGACACCCGGCCGGCCCGGACACCCGACACCCGGCCGGCCCGGACACCCGACACCCGGCCGGCCCACCCGGCCCCGACCGCCGCCACCCGACCGGACCGGATGCCCGACACACGGCTGCGCCGGCCGGCCCCGACCCCCGACGGTTCGCCGGCCCGCCCGACGCCGGCCGACCGGCCGACCTTCCCGGCCGCGGAGCGCCCTTCCGCCCGGACACCGGTGACCGCTACGACCGCTACGACCGCCGGACCGGCCCGGATCGCCACGAACCCGGGCGGCGCGGCGACGCGCCCCCCGGCGTCCGACCGGCCGCGCCGGGGGACGCCCCGACCGATGTCATCGCCCCGGTGGGAGAGCGGCCCGAGCGGCGTGGCGGAGCAGCCGAGCGGCGCTCCGGCGTACCCCGCTCGGACGGCCCGACCGGCCGCGGCCCGGACCCGACCGCGCCGGCCGACCCCGGCGCGACCGCGGTGCTGCCCGCCGTGCCCCGCCGGCCGGCCGATCCACGGCTGGACGCCACCGGCCTGATGGGCGCGGTGCCCCCGGTGCCGGACCCCGGCGACGGCGACGGCGAGCCGCCCGCCGAGCCGCCCCGGCCCCGGCGCGGCGAGCGGGTGGTGCAGCTCCGGCCGGAACAGACCGGCGAGGGATACCGCAGCGTCTACTCCGAGCTGACGCGTCCCACCACCGGCTCCCGCCTCCGCACGGCCGTCCGCGGCGCGGGCGAGCTGCTGATCACGTTCGGCCTGGTGGTGCTGCTCTTCGCCGGCTACGAGATCTGGGGCAAGTCGGTCATCGTCGACGCCCACCAGAACGACCTGACCGGCCAGCTCGCCCAGGAGTGGGCGGCGGACCCGACGGTCGGTCCGACCCCCGGCCCGAGCACGAAGCCGAAGCCGCCCGCCGAGGGCAAGCCGGTCGCCGGCCTCTACATCCCCAAGCTCGACAAGCACTGGGTCGTGGTCGAGGGCGTCACCCCGGACGACATCCGCTACGCCCCGGGCCACTACCCGGACAGCGCCATGCCGGGCGAGGTGGGCAACTTCTCCGTCGCCGGGCACCGCATCCGATCCACGTTCTGGCGGCTGGACGAGCTGACCGCCGGCGACACCATCGTGGTCGAGACCAAGGGTGAGTGGCTCGTCTACCGGGTCTACCAGCAGCGCATCGTCAAGCCGTCCCAGGTCGAGGTCGTGGCGCCGGTGCCGGGCAAGCCGGGCAGCCGGGCCACCGAGAAGCTGCTCACGCTGACCACCTGCAACCCCAAGTTCGACAACTACCAGCGGCTGATCGTCCACGCCCGCTTCGACCACGCCCAGGCCAAGTCGGCGGGCCGACCGGCCGAGCTGGAGGGCTGACCCGTGTACGCGTGGATCTGGCGGAAACTGCCCCTGGGCCTGCCCGGCAAGCTGATCGGGTCGGTGCTGCTGGCCACCGCCACCGTGGCCCTGCTCTGGTTCGTGGTCTTCCCGTGGGCGGAGCCGCTGCTGCCCTTCGACGACGTGCAGGTCACGCAGGACTCCGGCGTACCCGGCGACGCCCCCGGCGGCGGGCTCACCGACCCGACCGGGCGGCCCGCCGAGGACGAGGAACTCCCCTACAGCACCGAGACGAACAACGCCCCGCCCTCCACCCCGAACAGGTGACCCCGATGCGCGTCCTGGTGATCGACAACTACGACTCGTTCGTCTTCAACCTCGTGCAATATCTCGGCCAGCTCGGCGTGGACTGCGAGGTCCGCCGCAACGACGAGATCGACGTCGCCGCGGTCGGCCGGGCCGGTGCGGCCGGCGTCCTGCTGTCGCCCGGTCCGGGCAGCCCGGACCGCGCCGGCATCTGCCTGGACGTCATCCGCGAGTACGCCGGCAAGCTGCCGCTCTTCGGCGTCTGCCTCGGCCACCAGGCCATCGGCGAGGCGTTCGGCGCGACCGTGACCCGCGCGCCCGAGTTGCTGCACGGCAAGACCTCCGAGGTACGCCACCGCGGCGACGGTGTGCTCGCCGGCCTGCCCGACCCGTTCACCGCCACCCGCTACCACTCGCTCGCCGTGCTGCCCGAGACGCTCCCCGACGAGCTGGAGGTCACCGGCTGGACCGGCTCCGGCGTGGTGATGGCGATGCGGCACCGTACGCTGCCGATCGAGGGCGTCCAGTTCCACCCCGAGTCGGTGCTGACCGAGGGTGGTCACCTCATGCTGGCGAACTGGCTCGCCGCGTGCGGCCACCCGGAGGCGCTGGAGCGGGCCCCGGAACTGGCCGCCGAGGTCGACGCGCGACGCCGGGCCGCGTTCGCCACCACCTGACCATCCGGATACGCCACGCGGCGGCACCCCGGTGGGGCACCGCCACGTCGAGTCGGTCAGTGGTCAGCCGTTGCCGCGCGTCGGCGGGATCGACGGGATCGGGAAGCCGCCGCCACCACCGGCACCCGGTGTGCTCGGCGACGCGGTGGGGGTCGGGCTCGGCGACGGGCTCTCGGACTCCTCCGGCAGCGGCACGTCGACCTCGATGGTCACGGTCTCGCCCTTGGCCAGCTTCTTCCCCCCGGACGGGGACTGGCCGCTCACCTTGCCCGCCTGGGCCGACTCGACCTCGTCGCCTTCCACCACCCGGACCCGGTAGCCGGCACCGGTGAGCTGCTTCCTCGCCTGGTCCTCGGTGAAGCCCTTGACGTCCGGCACCTCACTGACGTTGCCCTTGGAGACCTCGAGCGTCACCTTGGTCTTCGGCGGCACCGAGCTGCCCTCCTTGGGCGTCACCTTCGTGACCTGACCCTCCGGAGCGCTGTCGTTGACGTCCTTGCGGTCGACGGTGAGCCCCAGCCCCTCCAGTTGCGCCTTCACGCTGGTGTAGGTGCCGCCCACCAGGCTCTGCGGGATGGTGACCTCGCCCGGGCCGGTGCAGATCTGGACCGTGACGGGGGTGTTCTTGTCCACCCGGAGGCCCGGCCCGGGGCTCTGCCCCACCACCGTGCCCTCCTTGCACTCCGCGTTCTGCACCGGAGTGCCAGGGACGTAGCGAAGCCCGGCCCGGGTCAGCGCGGCCTGCGCGTCGGCCTGGGTGCGGTCGCCGAGCTGCGGGACGGAGACCTTCTCGGTGCCGGCCTGGTTGAGCCAGAGCGCGGTGCCCAACGCGATCACCGCGAGCACGCCGAGCGCGGCGAACGTGGCGATGACCCACGAGGAACTCCGGCGCTTGCGCGGGTCCCCGACCCGGGCCGGCGGCTGCTGGCGGGTCTGCGGGCCCATCATCTGGGTCTGCTGAGCCGCCTGGTAGCCGCCCGCGGCGGCCGCCATCGGCATGGTCTCCTCGGCCGGCATCACCGGGGTGGCCAGCACCGGCCGACCGGCGGCGGCGCGGAGCAGGTCCGCCCGCATCTCGCCGGCGCTCTGGTAGCGGTTGAGCGGGTTCTTGGAGAGCGCCTTGAGCACGATGGCGTCGACCGCGGGGTTGACGTCCGGGTTGATCGTGCTCGGCGTCGGCGGCTGCTCCCGGACGTGCTGGTAGGCGACGCTGACCGGGCTGTCCCCGACGAACGGCGGGTGCCCGCAGAGCAGCTCGAACAGCACGCAGCCGGCCGCGTAGACGTCGGAGCGGGCGTCGACCGCCTCGCCGCGCGCCTGCTCCGGGGAGAGATATTGCGCCGTGCCGATGACCGCGCTGGTCTGCGTCATGGTGGTGGCGCCGCTGGCCAGCGCCCGGGCGATGCCGAAGTCCATCACCTTGACCTGGCCGGTCTGGGTGAGCATCACGTTGCCGGGCTTGATGTCCCGGTGGATGATCCCGTGCCGGTGGCTGAACTCCAGCGCCGCGCACATGTCGGCGCAGATCTCCAGCGCCCGGCGCGGCTGGAGCCGCCCCTCGACGCCGAGGACCTCCTTCAGGGTCCGCCCGTTGACGAACTCCATCACGATGAACGGCAGTGTCTCGCCGGTCGGGGCGGTCTCCTCGCCGGTGTCGTAGACGGCGACGATGGCCGGGTGGTTGAGCGAGGCGGCGTTCTGCGCCTCGCGGCGGAACCGCATCTGGAACGTCGCGTCGCGGGCCAGGTCGGCACGAAGCATCTTGATCGCGACGTCCCGCCCGAGCCGGAGATCGCGACCTCGGTGCACCTCCGCCATGCCGCCGTAGCCGAGCAGCTCGCCGACCTGGTACCTGCCACCGAGCAGGCGGGCCTGCGCTGTCATCGCGTCTCTCGTCCTTCGCTCGTCGTCGAACCGCCGCCGGCCGGCTGGAGGCGTACCTCACGACGGTACGACGTGCGGACCGGATAGTCGCCCCCGTACGCGCGCACCGCGCCGGAGGTCACGCTCACACTCGCCGGACCGGGGGCGGCCGAACCGTACTTCCGGTACCAGAACGAGATCACGCCCGAGCAGAGGATGACCAGCACCGCCACCAGGATGGCGGTCGTCCAGAGCCCGGACCGCGAGCGGCGGGGCGCCGGCGGCGGGGCCGCGACGGGCGGGCGAGCGTACCCCAGGGGGTTGTGCGGGGGCCGGGGGTGCGGGACGGGTGCCGCGCCGCGCGGACCCACCGGTGGGCGGGCCTGCGGGGCGGGATGCGCGACCATGGTCGGGCGCGGCGCCACCGGTGGGCGGGCCGGCACCACAGGTGGCCGGGGCTGCGGGCGGGGCGCGGCGTTCGGCACCTGCGCCCGCGCGGTCGGCGCGGCCGGCGAGGCCGGT
Source organism: Micromonospora sp. NPDC018662 (assembly GCF_044391475.1). Classification (NCBI taxonomy): domain Bacteria; kingdom Bacillati; phylum Actinomycetota; class Actinomycetes; order Micromonosporales; family Micromonosporaceae; genus Micromonospora; species Micromonospora sp. NPDC018662. The sequence goes on along the minus strand of NZ_JBISAC010000001.1, from coordinate 245,666 downwards.
ACGCCGGAGATCGGCCGCCCGCCGCGCGCCTGCTGGGAGAGCGCGAGCTTGGCCTGCCGGGCGACACCGGCCAGCGCGGCAGCGCTGGACCAGCGGGCCGCCGGGTCCTTCGCCATGGCCCGCTCGACGATCGCCCGCACCTGCGGCGGGATGTCACCGGGGAGCGCGCGGGGGGCGTCCCGCACGTGTTTCATGGCGATCTCGAGCGGGTTGTCCCCCTCGAACGGCCGCCGGCCGGCCAGGCACTGGTAGGCGACCACGCCGAGCGCGTACACGTCCGAGGCGGGGGTGGCGACCGCGCCGGTGGCCTGCTCGGGCGAGATGTAGGAGGCGGTGCCGAGCACCGAGCCGGCGGCGGTGAGCTGGCCGACCAGCTCCGACCGGGCGATGCCGAAGTCGGTGAGCACCAGCGTGCCGTTCGGCCGGACCAGCAGGTTGCCCGGCTTCACATCGCGGTGCACGATGCCCTTCTCGTGCGCGGCGTGCAACGCGTCGGCGGCCTGGGCCAGCAACGCCATGGTGCGGGCGGGCGTGAGCCGGCCGACCCGGCCGAGCGTGGCGGAGAGCGCGTCGCCCTCGACGTATTCCATCACCAGGAACGCGATCTGCTGGTCGCTGCCGAAGTCGTAGACGTCGACCACGCCCGGGTGGTTGATGGTGGCCATGGTCCGTGCCTCGCCCCGGAACCGCTCGGCGAAGCCCGGCTCGTCGAGCAGGGCGGGCAGCAGGCTCTTGACCGCGACCGTCCGGCCCAGCACCTGGTCGGTGCCGCGCCAGACGTCACCCATGCCACCGCTGGCGATCCGCTCGTCGAGACGGTAGCGGTTGCCGAGCTGCACCCCCGGGCTCAGCACGTCAGCGCCTCCCGGAGTCCGCGATGGCGGCCGCCATGATCCGGCCGGCGATCCGGGCCGCCTCCGAGCTGCCGCCGCTGCCGGCCTGCTCCAGCTCCACGCAGACGGCGGAGAGCGGCGTGCCGTCCTTGTCCAGCGCGAAGCCGATGAACCAGCCGTGGTCCGGCGTGTTCGGGCCGGACTGCGCGGTGCCGGTCTTGCCACCGACCACGTACCCGTCGATGGCGGCCCGGCGACCGGTGCCCTCCTTCACCACGTTCTGCATCATCGAGCGCAGGTCGGCCGAGACCTGGCTGCTGACCGGGCGGCGCAGCTCGCGCGGCTTGGCCGCGTCGTAGACCGTGGTGCGGTCCGGCCCGAGCAGCTGCTTCACCAGGTACGGGCGCATCTGGCTGCCGCCGTTGGCCACCGCGGCGGCGATCAGCGCGCCCTGCAACGGCGTCATCCGCACGTTGTTCTGGCCGATCGACGACTGCGCCAGCGCGGCCTGGTCGGTGCTGCCGTCCGGGTTCTGCATCTCGCCGGTACGGCTGGCCGCGACCGGGAGACCGCCGTCACCGTTCTGGCCGACCGTGAGGTCCTCCTGCTCGAAGCCGAACTGCTTCGCCTTCTCCTTGACCTTGTCCGCGCCGAGCCGCACGCCGAGCTGCGCGAAGCCGGTGTTGCAGGACTCGGTCACCGCGTCCCGCAGCGTCACCTGGGACTCCGGGCAGATCGAGGGCGCGGCGTTCTTGATCGGCACGCCGGCACCCGGCGCGGTGTAGCTCGAACCGGCCGGGATCTGGGTCTGCTGGCCGATGCCGTTCTCCAGCGCCGCCGCGGCCATGACGACCTTGAAGGTGGAGCCGGGCGGCAGCACCTCGGAAAGCGCGCGGTTGGCCAGCGGCCGGTCCTTGTCCTTCTCCAGCGCGTTGTAGGCCCGGTCGGCCTCCGTGCTGGAGTGGCTGGCCAGCGGGTTCGGGTCGAAGCTCGGCATGGAGACCAGCGCCTGCACCGCGCCGGTACGCGGGTCGATCGCGATCGCCGCGCCCTTCTTCGCCCCGACCTGGTTGTCGTTGAGCTGCTTGAACGCCGTCTCCTGGGCCCGCTTGGAGAGGGTCAGCAGCACGTTGCCGCCACCGGTCTCGTCACCGGTGAACATGTCCTTGATGCGGCTGGCGATGAGCGCGTCGCTGGTGCCGGCGAGGAAGTCGTTCTCCACCCGCTCGATGCCGCTCGCGCTTCCGTTCACCGGCTTCCAGCCGAGCACGTGCGCGTACATCTCCCCCTGGGGGTAGGTGCGCAGGTACTTCAGCTCCCCGCCGGTCTCCTTGCTGAGCGCGTACGCGGTGCCGCCGACCTCGATGTTGCCGCGCTTGCGGTCGTACTCGGCGACCTGGACCCGGCCGTTGTAGTCGCTGGTGCGGTATTCGTCGGCCTTGTAGGCCTGGATCCAGTTCAGGTTCGCGAAGAGCAACCCGAACAGGATCATCACGACCACACCGACGCGGCGCAGGGGTGCGTTCACGGCCGGATCACCTCCGTGGGAGCACCGTGCAGCTGGTCGGGCGGGCCGCCGGCGGGCCGGGCCGCGGGGCCGCGACCGCCGGTGACCGGCCGGCGGGCACCGTCGGAGACCCGCAGCAGCACGGCGATCAGCAGCCAGTTCGCCATCAGCGAGGAGCCACCGGCGGACAGGAACGGGGTGGTCTGACCGGTCAGCGGGATCAGCTTGCTGATGCCACCGACGATGACGAAGACCTGGAGGCCGAGCGTGAACGCCAGGCCGCCGGCGAGCAGCTTGCCGAACGAGTCGCGCACCGCCAGCGCGGCCCGCAGGCCCCGCTCGACGATCAGCAGATAGATCACCAGCAGCGCGGAGAGGCCGAACAGGCCGATCTCCTCACCGATGCCGGCGAAGATGAAGTCGGTCTGCACCTCGGGCAGCAGCGTCGGCTGGCCACCGCCCGGCCCGGCCCCGAAGAGACCACCGGTGCCGAGCGTGAGCAGGCCCTGGACGAGCTGGTAGCCGCGGTCGTAGGGCTCGGCGAACGGGTCGAGCCAGATCTGCGCCCGGTCGTAGAAGTTGGCGAACGGGCCACCCACGGTGCTGCCCAGCAGGTAGGCCAGGTAGGCGCCGCCGAAGAACAGGATCAGACCGATGAGCAGCCAGCTCACCCGCTCGGTGGCGACGTAGAGCGTCACCACGAACATGCCGAAGTAGAGCAGCGAGGTGCCCAGGTCCTTCTCGAAGACCAGCACCAGGATGCTGACCATCCAGACCACGAGGACCGGCCCGAGGTCGCGCCCGCGCGGGAAGTCGATGCCGAGCACCCGCCGGCTGGCCAGCGAGAGCACCTCCCGCTTACGCACCAGGTAGTAGGCGAAGAAGGTGAGCAGGGCGAGCTTGGCGAACTCACCCGGCTGGATCTGGAACCCGCCGACCCGAATCCACAGCTTCGCGCCGTTGATCTCGGAGAACCGGCCGGGCAGCACCGCCGGGATCATCACCAGCACGATGCCGGCCAGCCCCAGCGTGTACGCGTACCGCGAGAGTGAGCGGTGGTCGCGCAGGATCGCCAGCAGCCCGGCGGCGAGCACCACCGCGGCCAGCGTCCAGGCCAGTTGCCGACCACCGGTGCCGGCGAAGATGGCCAGGTCGGCCCGCTCCGCCGGCGCGGCCTGGGCCAGGTCGTAGCGGCGCAGGAAGCCGACCCCGATGCCGTTGAGCAGGGCCACCGCCGGCAGCAGCGCCGGATCGGCGAACGGCGCGAGCCACCGGATCACCAGGTGCAGGCCCAGGAAGACCAGCCCCAGCGCGGCCGCCGGGACCCAGAAGTCCGGCGTGATGGTGTCCAGCGCCTTCGCCTCGATCATCGCCGAGTATGCCGCCACCAACACCATGGCGAGCAGGAGCAGGGACAGCTCGGCGTTACGCCGGGACCGGGCCAGGCGTACGCCGGACTGCTCGCCCGTCGAGGCGGGCGAGGCGGCCGGTGCGGCGGCTGCGGTCACGGATGAGTCCTCGGGATCGAGCCGGCGCTCACTCCGGCGACCGGCAACCGGCGGGATCGGCCGGCGGAACGGTGTCGGAGGGTACGGCGTCGGGCGTGATGGTCAACGTCGGCGTGGGCGTCGGCGTGCCGGGCGGCGGGGTCGGCGGCACGGCACTGCCGGTGACCGCCGGGGACAGCGCTCCGGCGGTCGCCACCGGCGTCGGGCTGGGCGTGGCCGGCACGGTGCCGGGCGCCGAGCCGGGCGGGCAGAGCGGCTTGAGGTTCGGGTTGGCCGGGTCGTCGCTGGTCAGCTCCGCCAGCCGGCGCTCGGCGTCCGGCTCGCTCTTGGCCTGGATGCCCTGCTTCACCCGCTCCTGGGCCGCCAGGGTCAGGTCGTCGAGCCGGGACTCGCTGCGGGCGTGCACGTCCGACAGGTCGAGCCCGGCGACCTGGCCGGGCACCCCGCGGAAGACCGCGAGCTGGCCGTCGTCGGTGGCGCCGACGTAGTACTGCCGCTGGGTGTACGTCCAGCCGCCGAAGAGGCCACCGGCGACGATGACCGCCAGCGCGAGCGCCATCGCCACGGTCCGCAGCGGCCGTCGCCGGCGCGGCTCGGGCTCGTCGTCGCGGTCGTCGGCCGGCTCCTCGGGCGCGGGCGCCCGGGGCGCGGACAGCGCCGAGGCGCGGGCCGCCGGGGTGGAGTCGTCGGCCGACGTCGCCATGCCCCGGTCCCGGGCGGCGGCGCCGCCGACGATCGGGGACGCCTCGACGATGTCCTGGTCGGTCGCGTCGGCGATGATCACCGTGATGTTGTCCGGCCCGCCGCCGCGCAGCGCGAGCTGCACCAGGCGCTCCACGCACTGCTGCGGGTCGGGGTACTCCCGCAGGGTGTCGCCGATGGTGTCCGCGCTGACCACGCCGGAGAGACCGTCCGAGCAGATCAGGTAGCGGTCGCCGGGCAGCACCTGGCGGACGCTGTATTCCGGGTCGATGTCGCGACCGTCGAGCGCGCGGGTGAGCAGCGAGCGCTGGGGGTGGCTGCTCGCCTCCTCCGCGCTGATCCGGCCCTCGTCGACGAGCATCTGGACGTAGGTGTCGTCCTTGGTGATCTGCGCGAACTCGCCGTTGCGCAGGAGGTAGGCCCGCGAGTCACCGATGTGGACCATGCCGAGCTTGCTGCCGGAGAAGAGGGTCGCGGTGAGCGTCGTGCCCATCCCCTCCAGCTGCGGGTTGGCGTCCACGGTGTCGCGGAGTTGCTGGTTGGCGGTGCCGACGGCGGATCGGAGCGCGTCGACCAGGGCGTCACCGGGGACGTCCTCGTCGAGGGGCGCCATGGCACCGATGACGATGTTGCTGGCGACGTCACCGGCGGCCATGCCGCCCATGCCGTCGGCAACGGCGAGCAGCCGCGGTCCGGCGTAGACGGAATCCTGATTACCGTCTCGGATCAGACCGCGGTCACTGTGGGCCGCATAGCGCAGGGTCAGAGTCATGGCCGTAATTCGAGGGAAGTGCGGCCGATCCGGATCGGCACGCCGAGGGGGACGGGGGTTGGTCCGGTGACCTTAGCGCGATCCAGGTAGGTGCCGTTAGTCGATCCGAGGTCCTCGACGTACCACTGCCCGTCACGGGGAACCAGCCGGGCGTGTCGCGCCGAGGCGTAGTCGTCGGTGATCACCAGCGTCGAGTCCTCCGCCCGACCGATGGTGATCTGGGCCTCCCCGAGCGTGATCCGGGTGCCGGCGAGTTGACCGGCGGTGACCACCATCTGGTGGGCGGCGCGACCCCGCTTGGCCTTCGCCGGCTTACCGGGCGGGGCGGGCTGGTTGGTCGACGCGCCGACCCCGCGTGGCGCGGCGACCAGCCGACCCGACCGGGCCCCCGCGAAGAGGTCCCGGCGGATCACTCCGACCACCGTGAAGACGAAGATCCACAGCAGGATGAGGAACCCGAACCGGGCAACGGTGATGACGAGCTCCGGCAACGGGGATCAGCCGTCCACGCGGAAGGTCAGCGTCGTGGTGCCGAGCTGGATCATGTCGCCCGGGTTGAGGGCGACCGCCGAGACCCGCTGCCCGTTCACCATCGTGCCGTTGGTGGAGCCGAGGTCGGTCAGCACGACCTGGCCGCCGTCGAAGTCCAGCCGGGCGTGGCGCCGGGAGATGCCGACGTCGGGCAGGCGCAGGTTGGCCTGGTCGCCACGGCCGATCACGGTCGAGCCCATCTGGAGCGGGTAGGTGCGCCCGTCGCCGGAGACCAGGCGGACGTTGCGGCCGCCGCCGTGGCCGGGCGGCGGGCCGTAGCCGCCACCCTGGTCGTAGGCCGGGTACGCCGGGCCGGCGTCGTAGCCGCCCTGGTCGTAGCCGCCCGGCGCGGAGACCGGGGCGACGTCGCCGCCGGTGTAGACCTCGGCGGTGACCCGGAACATGCCGGTGTCCAGCCCCTCACCACGTTCGACCTCGACGATCACGTCGCCGTAGACCGTCCAGGCCTGCTCGCCGATGAACTCCGCCTGCGACTGGGCCAGCTCCTGGGCCAGCGCGGCGGCGTACGGCGCCAGCCGACTGTGGTCGTACGGCGAGAGATCGATCACGTAGCGGTTGGGCACCAACGTGCGCCCACCGGCCAGGATCGCCTTGTGCGCCTCGGCCTCCCGCTGCATGGCGTTGAGGATCTCCACGGGGTGGACCACCCCTTTGAAGACCTTGGCGAAGGCCCCTTCGACCAGGCCTTCCAGACGCTTCTCGAAGCGTTGCAGCACGCTCACCGGCTCCTCCTCGGGTCCCGAGGCAATGATGGTATCCGGACACCGCCTCCGCAGCTCACACGCCGCTCGGCCGGCTACCGTCGACCCGTTCGTGACCAGGCCCGCGAGCGTGCTACAGTTTCGCCCGCCACGAGCGGTGATCGTTCGTGGCGTGACCAGTGGACAGCGTAGTATGTCCCGGCACCCGCCGCAGATGGCGGGCGAGGGATGCGATATGGTGTTCCGGGTCGTGCCACGGGGATGTGGCGGAATGGCAGACGCGCACGGTTCAGGTCCGTGTGTCCGAAAGGACGTGGGGGTTCAACTCCCCCCATCCCCACCACAACGAGGGCTCCGCAGGCTGCGGGGCCCTCGCGCCGTATCGGGGCGTACCGGACGTCACGCTATGCTCCGATGGTTTCCCTGCCTCCCATGGACCAGGAGTGGCGTGTGAGTGTCGCGTTGGTGACCGGTTCCGGCGGTCTGATCGGCTCCGAGGCGGCCCGGCACTTCGCCGGCCTCGGTCTCGACGTGGTCGGCATCGACAACGACATGCGGCGGTACTTCTTCGGCGAGGACGGCTCGACAGCGTGGAGCCTCGACCGGCTCGCCGCCGACCTCGGCGCCGCGTACACCCACCACGCGGTGGACATCCGGGACCGGGACGGCCTGGAGCGGGTCTTCACGCGGTACGGCCGGGACATCGCCGTGGTGATCCACAGCGCCGCCCAGCCGAGCCACGACTGGGCCGCCAAGGAGCCGTACACCGACTTCGACGTGAACGCCGGCGGCACGCTCAACGTGTTGGAGAACACCCGGCGGCACGCCATCGACGCGCCGTTCATCCACTGTTCCACCAACAAGGTCTACGGCGACCGGCCGAACACGCTCCCGCTGATCGAGCTGGAGACCCGCTACGAGCTGCCCGAGGACCACCACTGGTACGGCGGCATCACCGAGGACATGTCGATCGACGAGTCGCTGCACTCGATCTTCGGCGCCTCGAAGGTGGCCTCGGACGTGATGGTCCAGGAGTACGGCCGGTACTTCGGCATGAGGACCGCCTGTTTCCGGGGCGGCACGCTGACCGGCCCGGCGCACTCCGCCGCCGAGCTGCACGGCTTCCTGGCGTACCTGATGCGGTGCGTGATGGAGGGCCGGACGTACAACCTCTTCGGCTACAAGGGGAAGATGGTCCGGGACGCGATCCACTCCCACGACGTGCTCACCGCGTTCGAGGCGTTCTTCCGCGAGCCGCGCTCCGCCCAGGTCTACAACCTCGGTGGCGGCCGACACTCCAACACCTCGCACATCGAGGCGTTCCGGGTCGCCCAGGAGATCACCGGCCGCGAGGCCCGGATCAACTACGTCGAGCAGGCCCGCACCGGCGACCACCAGTGGTACGTCAGCAGCATGGCCCGGTTCGAGGAGCACTACCCGGCCTGGAAGATCACCTACGACGTGCCGATGATCCTCCGGGAGATCTACGAGGCGAACGCCGACAAGTGGGTGCCGAAGGCATGAGCGGCGGCACGAAGCGCAACGTGCTCGGCGTCGGCGTCGACGCGACCGACTACGGACGGGCCACCGAGGCGGTGGTCGACGCCGCCCGCGAGCGCCGGCCACTGGCGCTGACCGCGCTGGCCGTGCACGGCGTGATGACCGGGGTGCTCGACCCGGCGCACAACGCCCGGCTCAACGCGTTCGACGTGGTCACCCCGGACGGCCAGCCGGTGCGGTGGGCGCTCAACCTGCTGCACGGCGCCGGCCTCACCGACCGCGTCTACGGGCCGGAGCTGACCCTGCGGGTGCTCGCCCGGTTCGCCGACGAGGGGCTGCCGGTCTACCTCTACGGCTCCACCGAGGAGACGCTGTCCCGGCTGATCCCGGCGCTGGAGCGCAAGTTCCCCGCGCTGAAGATCGCCGGCGTCGAGCCGTCCAAGTTCCGGGCGGTCCACCCGGGCGAGGACGCCGAGATCGCCGACCGGATCCGGAGCAGCGGCGCGCGCCTCGTCCTGGTCGGGCTGGGCTGCCCCCGGCAGGAGGTCTTCGCGTACGCCATGCGACCGCTGCTGGACATGCCGCTGATGGCCGTCGGCGCGGCGTTCGACTACCACGCCGGCCTGCTGCGCAACCCGCCGCCGTGGATGCAGCGCGCCGGGCTGGAGTGGTTCTGGCGGCTCGGCCTGGAGCCGAAGCGGCTCTGGCGCCGCTACGTCATCCTCAACCCGGCCTACCTGGCCCGCCTCGCGGCGCAGAAGACCGGCCTGTGGAAGGCCACCCCGCCGGCGCCGGCCACCGGGCGTCCGTCCACCTTCGACGTCTGACCCGGCCGGACCCCTACGGGAGAACGTTCCGGGTCGACCGGGGTGCCGTCCCGGATTCGGCCGACGTCGAACTGGGCAAGGCTGGGCCCATGGATGACCGTCTCGCCCTGCTGCTCCCCGTCGCCGCCGTCTGGCTGGCCGCCGGCCTGGTCGCGGAGGGCCTGCCCGGGCTGGACCGCGCCCGCGCGCTGCGCCGGCGTACCGGATGGTTGTCCGCCCTGGTGCTGACCGGCCTCACGCTCACCGCGGCGGTCCTCGCCGCGGGCCTGCAGAGTGCCGGCGACACGGCGCTCGACCGGGCCGCCGCCGGGCTCACGGTCGCGGCGGCCCCGGCGACGCTCGTCGCGGTCTGCACGGTACGCCGGCTCCGGCGGCTGCGGGCCGGCGCGGGCGCCTTCGCCGCGGCGCCGGGAACCCCGGCCCCGCACGGGTTGCGGGCCGCCGCCGCGCACCCGCTGATCGCGCTTCCAATCCAGGCGACCGCGCTCGCGGTGCTGGTGGCGGTGCTGTCGGCCGCCGGGCTCGACCTGTTCGCCGCGCCGGGCGTGGCCGGCCCGGCGCTCACCGTCGCGGTGCTCGGCGTGTCCGCCATCGGGGTACGCCACGCGCTGCGGCACAACCGGCTCGCCGAACGGGCGATGCCCCGGGCGACGGCGGGGTCAACGCGTCCGGCCGGCGCCCTGCACGTATAGCAGTTCCAGGATCGCCCGGGTCGCCTCGAACCAGCGGTCCAGCCAGCCGGGCGGCGGCACGCTGCCCTTGGGCGGCAACTCCAGCAGCAGGCCGCGCAGCAGCGGATGGTCCACCAGGGACTCCTGCTGCTCCACCGGCCACCCGCTGGGCGGGAACGACGGCTCGGTCAGCGGGTTCGGGTCGAGCGACGGCAGGGAGAGCGGCGGGGCGGGCGGCTCCGGCGCGCCGGCGTCCCGGCCGGTGAGGTCCTCGCCGTCGGTGGAGACCACCTCGGTCAGGACGGTGTCCCGGCGGGCCCCGCGGTACTTGCCACCGAACCGCTCGGGCTTGCCCGGGCCGTTGGTGAGGTTCTCTGAACCGATCGTCGTCATCCGTCTCGCCTACCTCGTTCGGTTGCCGATCCGTGCGGTTCAACGAGGCGGAACGGAACAGGCGACGGGTGTCCGGCGTCGGTGACCGTGGACGAAGGCGGCCCCGCCCGGCGACGTTGGCGGGCGGGACCGTTCCTCAGGGGTTCGATCAGCTTTGGCCGAAGGCTCCGCCCCTGGCCCGGGCGACGAATGCGTGCCAGTCACCCGGGGCGAAGACCAGGGCGGGGCCCGCCTTGTCCTTCGAGTCCCGGACGCCGACCGCCCCGGTCACGTACGCGACCTCCACGCAGTTGTCGCAGTTCGGCCCACTCTTCGAGCTCTTGAACCACGTCGCCTGCGTCAGGTCCACGGGGAACTCCTTGGTCGCCATTTCCACAGCGGCTCCTCTGCCAGTCTCGCGATGTGTGCGACGGACTCCTCCGGTCGAATGGCCGCTGCTCGAATGTGATCGAAGATGAAGCTGTACCTCTGAAGCTCGTCGCTCTTCTCCAGGAAGAGCCCACCCGTGGCGTTCTCCGCGTACACGACATCGGGATCACTCGGTTCGGGAAAGCTGAGGATCGTGAAGGTGCCGTCCATACCGGCGTGTGCCCCCACCTCGAAAGGGAGGACCTGCACCGTCACGTTCGGCAGTTGGGCCACCTCCACCAGCCGCTCGAGCTGGCCACGCATCACCGCGTCGCCGCCAACCGGCCGGCTCAGCACCGCCTCATCGAGCACCACCCACAGATCGACCGGATCGTCCTGGGTCAACAACGACTGCCGGCCCAATCGGACACGCACCCGTTGGTCGATCTGGTCGGCGGTGAAGTCCGGACGGGCGGCGCGGATCATCGCCCCGGCGTACTCCTCGGTCTCCAGCAGGCCGGGCACGACCTGCTGCTCGTACGCCCGGATCTGGCTGGCCGCGGCCTCCAGGCCGACGTACGCGCCGACCAGCACGGTGCTGTACGGGTGCCACCACCCCTTCTGCCGGGCCTCGCGGGCGATCTGCACCAGCTCGTCGCTCTCCGCGCCGACCACCCCGTAGATGCGGAGCATGTCCCGCACGTCGCGGGGTGTCGCGGTGGTGTGCCCGGTCTCGATCCGGGAGACCTTGGACGCCGAGCACTCCAACTGCTCGGCGACCACTTCGATGGTGATGCCGGCGGCTTCCCGTTGCCGGCGGAGCTCGGCGCCGAGTCGGCGCCGACGGATGGTCGGGCTACGCCGTTCGCTCACGACGCGGCCCCAGGACTCACAGTCACCCCGCTACCTCCGGTCGGTCGCGCCCGGTTCCACACCCGCCGTGGGCGCGACCGGCGAACGGCGGGCAAGCGTTCGCGGCAGGGGTGGTGCCGGTCGTCGACCGGCCGCGACGGGCGAAACCGGCGTCCAGTGTGCCGGCCCGGCACCGAAGGCTTCAAGCGTCCCGTTCACGTGTCCCGCTCACCTATCGGCAAAAGTCGACGTGCAACTTGCATGACGCACGTCGCTGATGCACTCTGTGCGTATGGCACGGGTTACTCACCGTCTTCGCTTGATCTCCGCGCGTGGTGACACCACGATGCGCGGGACGACCGGAGGCGAGCCGTCCCGTGCCGTGCGACCTGCCCCGGAAAGAAGACCCCACCGCTGCACGCCAGTTTGGCTGCGGCGGCGGGAGCGGTAACCGGGAGCAGCCGGGTGATGGTCGGGTGGCGGCTCGCCACCGTGGGTACGGCCCGACCAGCACCGACCGACCGCCGGTCCACGAGGTAGACCCCCCGTCACCGGACCGTACCGACCCGTTCAACCTCGCCGGCCCCGCGCCGGCCGAACCCTCCCAGGAGCCCATGTGCTTCCCCGCTCCGGTGACGTACTGCACGTGACGCGCGCGGCGAGTGTCCAGTTCTTCCGACCGATCATGTTCCGGATGATCCGGGTGCTCGACTGGCCGGCCTACGACGGTTGGCTCTGGCTCGACGGCTACGAGTTGAACGCGGCGGGGGACGCGGTCAACCGGCGGTCGATCTTCGTACAGCAGGAGGGGCTGCGGCAGATCCAGGCCGCGCCGGTCCCCCGGCAGCACACCGTCCGGCCGGCCCGCCGGCCGGTCGTCCGGACCCCGGTCCGGGTGGGCTGACCTCACGATTTCCGGCCGGTGGGCGTGCCGCCGCCATAGAATCGGTACGCCCACCCCGGCACGTTCCACCCGCGCGCCACGGACCCTGAACCAGGGATGGTCATGGTCAATCTGCCCGCCGCGCGACGGCACCACCGGTCCCGCACCGGCTATGCCCTCGGGCTCTTCGTCTTCCTCGGATTCGCGACCGCGCTCGCCCTCGTGGTCCGTCACCCGGCCTTCTCCGCCACCGAGCAACTGGCCGTACCCGTGCCGGCTCCGGAGATCACCGTGGCCGGCGCGGACGCCCGGCCGACCGCCGGACCGGCCGGGGACGAGCCGGCCGCGAACGAACCCGCCGAGGACGAGCCGGCCGAGGTCGAGCAGCCGTCGGCGGCGGACGGGACCGACGTGTCGCCCCCGTCCGGTGCGGGCGGCGGGGCCGGCGAGGACACGCTGGCCGACCGCCCCACCGGATCGGCGGACCTCAGCCGGCCGCTGCTCTACTCCGGCCTGCTCGGTCTCGCCATCTCGCTGGCCGGGCTCGGCCTGGTCGGCACCCGCCGCAGACAGTGGTGAGTGAACGTCAGGGCGTGGCGGTGGTGGCCGGTGCGGAACCCGGAGTGGTCGAACCGGTCGTCGGCGCGCCGGTGGTGGGCGCGGCGGAGGCGGCCACCACGAGCGTGACCCGCTCGCCCGCACCGACCGAGTAACCGGCCTCCGGATCCGTGGCGATCACCGTTCCGGCCGGCCGGTCCGACGACCGGCGCTGCACGCGGTAGTCCACGCCCAGCCGGTCCAGCACCAACCGGGCGGCCGACTCCGGGAGCCCGACCAGCGGCGGCATCGGCACCTCCGCCGCCGTGGTCGGCGGCGTGCTCGGCGGGGAACTGGACGGCGCCGCGCTGGTCGGTGTGGCACTGGCCGAGGTGGCACTGGCCGGCACGGACACGCTGGGCGCGGCCGACGGCGTTCCCGGACCGGAGTCACGGTCCGCGGCCCGCAACGCCAGCCACACCCCGGCCGCGATCAGCCCGATCAGGATCAGGGCCAGGACGCCCAGCAGGATCGGCATCCACCAACGGCGCCCGGCCTGCTCGTCGCCGTACCACTCGGCGCCCGGCTCCGGATAGCCCGCCGGCCGTGGCGGCGGCACCCCGGCCCGGCCGGACCAGGCCGCGCCCCCGACCGGCTCCTGCCGGCTGGTGGCGTCGAGAGGCCGGGGCGCCCCGGCGGGCAGCGCCCGGGTGGCATCCGCGTCCGCACCGGCTCCGGCCGCGTTCCGCGGCAGCGCCCGGGTGGCGTCCGCGTCATCCGCGGGTGGTTCCTGACGGTCGTCGCTCATGACACACGTCCTTCCCGCACCGGGAACGGGGCACGGGCCCTCGAACGTCCACGGTAGCGGGCCCCGGCCACGCCGGCCGGGATCAGCGCGCCGGCCGGCGTCAGGGCGTCGGCGACGGGCTGCCGGACGGCGTGCCGGACGGCTCGTTCCCACAGGTCAACGACACCTGATCGTTCCAGTGGGCGAGGCCCCCGGCGACCGGGTCCTGCCCGGTGACCGGCCCCTGGCGACCGGTGCGGTAACGGGGATAGAGCCCCGCCTCCACCAGCTCGTCGGCGGCGTCGGAGCAGGACTCGGCGCCCACGTCGGGCACGGTGACCTCGGGTGCCGGCCCGGCGACCCAGACGGTGACCGTGACACCCCGCCTCACCGGCGCCCCCGGCCCGGGTGAGGTGCGCTCAACGGCCCGTCCCGAGCCGCTCCCGAACACCAGCCGCCAGCCGAGCCGGCGGTCCCGCAACTCCTGCCGGGCCCGCACGAAATCGGTGCCCACCAGCTCCGGCACGGTGAGCCCGGCCGGCGTACGCGAGCGCGTGCCGGTCGGGCGGTCCTCGCCGGTCCGGCCCGCCGTGGGACTCGCCCCGGTCGGGACGGACGACGGGACGGCCGGCGGCGACGCGGCCTCCGACGAGGCGGTCGGCCGGTCCGGCTCGCCGGCCAGGATCCAGCCACCGCTGGCCCCGATCACGGCCAGCAGGACCGCCGCCAGTCCGCCGCCGACGAGCAGCCGGGTCCGGTCCGGGCCGGTCTCGTCGCGTACCGGCTGCTGCTCGTCCGTCATCGCGTCCCCCGCCTCAGTCATCGGCGACCGTAACCGGTGCCGCCAAGCCACCCGCGCCCGGCCGGCCGCTGCCACGACTCGCCGGGCCGACCTCGGGACGCTACGCTGCCCGGCATGGCCAGACGGGGCTGGGGAGGATCGACCGCCGCCGCGCTCGGCGTCGCTGCCGGCGCGGGCGCCGCGCAGCTCGGCTTCGGCTATGGGCTCGGCATCATCAACTGGGCGCCCACCGGCACCGTACGCGTCGAGTCGGCCTGGGTGGCGAGCCTCGCCTGGGCCACCTGGATCGCCGCCACCTCGGTCATCGCCGGCGCGGTCTGCGCCCAACGCCTGCGCGGCGGCGGGGACGAGCCGGCGGGCCTTCTGCCAAGGCTCGGGCTCGCCCTCGCCGCCGGTGTCGGTGCGCTGGTCACCGTGCTGCTGGTGGCGGTGCCGGCCCGGGCCGCCCGGGTCCCGGACACCACCGCACCGCAGACCGTCGCCGCCGCGTACGCGGGTGCGGGGCTGGTGCTCGGCGTACTGCTGGCGACCTGGGCGCTGCACACCCGCGCCGCCGCCACCAACCTGATCGCCACCACCGGCTGGCTCTGGCTGCTCGCCGTGGTGTCGGTGGTCGACGGAGTGCTCTCCGGCCGGGGCCTGACCACCGCCCAACTCGGCATCTGGCAGATCAGCGCGGACAGCGCCCGGTTCTGGATCCGTGACTACTTCTACTGGCCGGGTGCGCTGCTCTCGCTGGTCTCCGCGCTGGTGATCGGAGTGCTGGCCGCCCGGCGCGCGACCCGGGCCCCGGAGGTGCGGGTCGGCGCGGCCGCCTCCGGTGCGGCCGGTCCGCTGCTGGTCGCGCTGGCGTACCTGCTGGCCGTGCCGCGGCTGGCCGGAATCGCCGCCGAGCAGTTGTCGGCCCACCTGATCGCCCCGTACGCGGTGATCGCCGGCGTGGGCGGCTCGATGCTGATGGCCGCGCTGGCCCAGCGCGCCGACCGTCGGGCCACCGCGCCGAGCGGCGCGACGCCTACTACGGCCGGTCCCGACACGGCGGAGCCGGCCGGGCCTACGCCGCAGAGGTCCGTCGATCCGGAGCGGGAGAGCACCTCGGGCTCCGAGCCGGCCAGGGAGGCCGACCTCGGTTCGCCGCCGATGACCGTGGAGAAGCCGAACGTGTCGCCCGGCCTCGCCGGTGAGCGGCCCGGGTCGCCGGGTCGCGCCGCCCGGACCGGCGCCGATCGTCGTGGCCGGGCGGTGCCACAGCAGCGGCAGCCCGAGGTCGTGCCGCCGGACGACCCGGCCGGCAGTCGCGACGACGAGCCGGGCACGGGCGAGCCGGGCACCGAGCGGGCTCCGGCTGGGCCACAGCCCGGGCCGTCGTCGCCGGCCGTCGAACCGAAGACGCGCCGCCGCGCCCGCTGATCCGCCCCGGCTCCGACCTTCGGCCGACCCCCGGGCCGGCACCACGCCGACGAACCGGCGACACGCCCAGTCAGGTCCGCACGGGAAGACACCGCCTTGAAGCGGTATACCTCTTAGGCATAATTATGCCTAAGAGGTATACCGCTCCGGGGCGACCTCTTCCCGGGACGGCGACACGCCCGAGTGGGTGAGCTACCAGCCGGGCCGGCCGTCGATCAGTCGACGGGCCAGGTGTGGACGGGCTCGTTGGTGCGCTGCAACTCGGCGTAGCGCTGGACCATGTGGTGCAGCGCGGCCTTCCGGTCCATGCCCCGGTGCCGCTCGGCCGCCCACACCGTCTCGGTCTGCCAGACCGCGCCGTTGCGGCCGGTACGGCAGCGTCCCTCGATCACGCCGAGGAGGCGGTCCCGCTCGGTCGGGGTGACGCCGAACCGGTCCAGCCCCTGGGCGGCCACCGGCAGCAGCGTGTCGAGGACGAGCGTGGTGACCGGCACGTCGCCGAGCTTGGGCCAGTGCAGCACGGCGTCGATGCCGCGCCGGGCGGCGGCGTGGAAGTTCTCCTCGGCCGAGCTGAACGTGAGCTGGCTCCAGATGGGACGGTCGGACTCGGCGAGGCCGCGGGCGAGGCCGAAGTAGAGCGCGGCGTTGGCGAGCATGTCCACCACGGTCGGACCGGCGGGCAACACCCGGTTCTCCACCCGCAGGTGCGGGCGGTCGTTCATGATGTCGTAGACCGGCCGGTTCCAGCGGTAGACGGTGCCGTTGTGCAGCCGCAGCTCGCCGAGCTTGGGCACGCCGCCGGCGTGCAGCACCTCGACCGGGTCCTCCTCCTCGCAGATCGGCAGCAGCGGCGGGAAGTAGCGGACGTTCTCCTCGAACAGGTCGAAGATCGAGGTGATCCAGCGTTCACCGAACCAGACCCGGGGGCGTACGCCCTGGGCCTTCAGCTCGTCGGGCCGGGTGTCGGTGGCCTGCTCGAAGAGCGCGATCCGGGTCTCCGCCCAGAGCTGCCGGCCGTAGAGGAACGGCGAGTTGGCGCCGACCGCGACCTGCACGCCGGCGATGGCCTGGGAGGCGTTCCAGTGGTCGGCGAAGCTGTCCGGCGCGACCTGGAGGTGGAACTGGAGGCTGGTGCAGGCGGCCTCCGGTGCGATCGAGTCGGTGTGCGTACGCAGCCGCTCGACGCCGTTGATGTCCAGCTCGATGTCCTCGCCGCGGGCGCCGACGATCTGGTCGTTGAGCACCCGGTAGCGCTCGTCGGTGGAGAGGTTGTCCGCGACCAGGTGCCGCTCGGTCAGGGTGGGCAGGATGCCGACCATCACGATGGCGGCGTCGGACTTGGCGGCCCGCTCGTCGGCGCGGCCGAGGCTGCTGCGCAGGTCCTGCTCGTAGTCGGTGAAACCGGTGCCCTCGATGAGCCGGGGCGAGGCGTTGAGTTCGAGGTTGAACTGCCCCAGCTCGGTCTGGAAGAGCGGGTCGGCGATGTCGGCCAGGATCTGGTCGTTCCGCATGGCCGGTTCGGCGGCGGCGTCGACCAGGTTCAGCTCGATCTCCAGCCCGGTCATCGGTCGGTCGGCGTCGAAGCCGAAGTCGTCCAGCATCAGCGCGAAGACGTCCAGGCATCGCCGGACCTTCTGCCGGTAGCGGACCCGATCCTCGCGGGAGAAGGCGCCCTGCTCGACGTCCCTGCCCATGTGTCCTCCCGGCGCCGGTGCGACGGAACCGTTGGCGTTCCGCAACGCATTGTGAACCATTCACGTGATGTGCGTAAGAGCGTCCGGCCCGCGAACCGCGGGCCGGACGCTGGTCTGCACCTGTACCCCGCCGTCACCTCGCCCAGCGCCGTTAACCAGCGAACAACACGTGACAATCCGCACCGCACCGCGCCGGCGCCCACCCCGACCCCCGCAGCGGCGGGATGGGAACGGGAACGGGCCCGCGCCGTCCGGGGACGGTGCGGGCCCGTGGCCTGGCGAGGGTCAGCCCTGGCGGATGGCCTCGCCCTCGATCTCGATCTTGACCTTGCGGCCGACCAGGACGCCGCCGGTCTCCAGCGCGACGTTCCAGGTGAGGCCGAAGTCCTCGCGGTCGATCTCGGTGTGCGCGGAGAAGCCGAAGATGTCCTGCCCGAACGGGCTGCGGCCGACGCCCTCGAACTCGACCTGGAGGTCGACCGGACGGGTCACGCCCTTGACGGTCAGCTCGCCGGCGAGCACGAACTCGTTGCCCTCGCGGGACTTCACGCCGGTGCTGCGGAACTCCAGCGTCGGGAACTGCTCGGCGTCGAGGAACTCCGGGCTGCGCAGGTGCCCGTCCCGGTCGGCCTGCGCGGTGTTGATGCTGGCGGCCTGGATGCTGGCCGTGACCGAGGACTGCAGCGGGTCGTCGGTGACGGTGATGGTGGCGGTGGCGTCGGCGAACTCACCGCGTACCTTGCTGACCATCATGTGCCGCGCGACGAAGCCGACGCGCTTGTGCGCGGCGTCCAGGAGGTACGTGCCGGGGGCGGGGATGGTGAGACCCTCCCAGTCGCGGGTAGTCGCCTCGGTGCTGCTGGTCATGATGCGCTCCTCCGGAGAAGATTGTTTAGTAGCCCAACGGCTGACTAAGCAACTATAGCCACAGCAATATTCCCGGTGTCAAGTGTTGCTAGGATGGTGACGTGGATCAGAACGTGTTCGACGACCCCCGGATCACCGCCGTCGGCCTGCTCGTGGAGGCGCACGCCGGGCTCTCCGCCAGGTTCGCCGCCCAGTTCGAGGAGCACGGGCTCTCCCCGGTCGAGTTCGAGGTGCTCACCCGGCTCGCCCGTTCCCCCAACAACCAGCTACGGATGACCGACCTCGCGGCCCAGACGTCGCTCTCCACCAGCGGGGTGACCCGGGTGGTGGACCGGATGGAGCGCGACGGCCTGATCCGCCGCCGGGCCTGCCCCTCCGACCGGCGCAGCTCGTTCGCGGTGGTGACCGCCGCCGGCCTGGCCCGGCTGGACGAGATCCTGCCCGGGCACCTGAAGATCATCGAGCAGTGGTTCACCGGCCAGCTCGAACCGACCCAGCTCGACGGGCTGCTGGACGGGCTGCGTCGGGTCCGGGACGCGGTCCACCCGGGTGCCACGGCCGGCAGCACCGAGCCGGCCGGGAACACCACCTGCTGAGCCCGACAGCTACTCGCCGGTCACCGGCAGAATGACCGGCAGAACCGCCGGCACGCCGGGGCAAAGGCGGTCAATTACCCCCGAAAACCTCAGGGTGGCTGGCTAAGCTTTCCGGCGCGGGGGGCACCGGGGGGTGCTGGCGCGAGCGTGGAGCGAGGGGCAGCACCAGGGGGCTACTTCGCTCGCGCCACCCCCGCGCCCTCCACCGGCAGCGGCCCCGATCAGGCCCGGCCCGCGCGTCCCCGCTGCGCGGACAGCGCATAGAGCAACTCTTCCTCGCGGGGCAACAGGTTGACGCCGGTGATCTGCCGCGCCCGGTCCAGCCGGTCCAGCACGGCCGGATCCCCGGTGCTGGCCGCCAACCCCACCAGCGCCTCGACCAGGTCCCGCCGGTCCGCGCCCCCGGCCGCCGCCTCCGCCGCCGAGGCGAACCACTCCGCCGCCAGCTCGCGGTCTCCCCGCTGCAACGCCACCTGGCCCTCGATCAACGCGCGGAGCGCATCCTCGGTGTGGGCGTCCCGGCCCACGCCGGGCGGTTCCCACCGCTCGACGGCCGGCGCGCGACGCGGACCCGGCACCGGGCCGGACGGCCACAGCTCGGCCACCACCGCAAGCGCCTCGTCGTCCCGCCCCTGGAGCGCGAGCGCCAGCCCGACCGTGCCCATGGTCCGGCGACGCCGGCCCGGATCACCCAGCTCCACGAGCGCGGACGCCGCCCGCCGCCCCTGCTCGGCCGCCTCGGCGTAGCGGCCCTCGAACCGGGTCAGCTCGGCCAGATCGGCCCGGGCCAGCAGACGGAGCCGCTGGTCGCCGCACTGCGCCGCCAACCGGTCGACAGTGGCCAGCCGCCGCCGGGCGCCGGCCAGCTCCCCCACGCGTACGTCGTGCCAGGTCAGGTGGGACTGAGCGACCGCCATCTCGCGTACCCGGCCGTGCCGGGTGGCCAGCGTCAGTGCCGCCTCGGCCTGCGCACGGGCCTCGTCGTGGGCCCCGAGCCCGCGCAGCACCGCGCAGAGCACCGACCGGGCGGACAGTTCCCCGGTCACGTCGCCGACCTCGGCGAACACGGCCAGCGCCGCCCGGGCCGCCGGTAGTTCCTCCGGCCCCGCGCCGTGCTCGGCGGCCAACCGCGCGGCCCCGAGCAGGGCCCAGGCCCGCAGCACCGGGCGCGCGTCGGCGGTACGCGGATCGGCCAGCAGCCGGCGCAGCCACCGGCGGCCGGAGACGTCCCGCCCGCGCAACCGCCACCACCGGGGCAGCGCGGCGGCCAGCAGCAACGCGGTGGCCGGCGCCTCCTCGGCGGCGTACGCCAGCGCGGCGGCGATGTCACCGGTCGCCTCGTCGAGCAGGTGCACGGTGCCGGGCAACTCGGTGCCGACCAGGCCGGGCGCGGTACGCCGGACCAGCGCGGCGATCACCGACGCGTGGCGGAGCCGGATCCCCGCCGTCTCGCCCGCCAGGTCGGCCTGCTCGGCCGCGAAGTCGCGGACCGCGTCCAACAGCCGGAACCGGAACGGGCCGGTGCCCCGGACGCTCAGCAGGCCCAGCTCCCGCAGTCGGTCCAGCAGCGGTACCACGTCCCAGCCGTCGCTCCCGTCGGCGAGCAGTTCCTCGGCCAGCGCGACCGACCAGCGGTTGCGGAAGGCGGAGAGCCGGCGCAGCGCCGCGCGTTCGGCCGGAGCGAGCAGGTGGTAGCTGGTCGCGACCGCCTCCCGCAGCGTCACCGTGCCGGCGGCCGGATCGGCGGGTGCCCAGCCGGGACGCCCGCCGGCCAGGTCGAGGACCCGGTCGCCGTACCGGTCCAGCAGCTCGGTGACGTCGAGGATGCGGCCCCGCGCGGCCATCAGCTCGATCGCCAGCGGCAGGCCGCCGAGGCGGCGGACCAGCGCCGCGAGCGCCGGTAGCTCGGCGGGCGTGGGCGGTGCGTGTCGCGCCTGGGTGAACCGGGCGGCGAAGAGCGCTGCGGCGGGCCAGCGGTCCAGCTCGGCCCGGTCGGCCGGCTCGACGCCGGCCGGTGGCACGTCGAGCGGCGCCACCGGGCGGACCAGCTCGCCGGACAACCCGACCGGGCGGCGACCGGTGGCCAGGACCCGCAGGGTCGGCGCGGCAGCGGTCAGCGACCGCAGCGCCTCGGCCACCGGCCCGGGCGCCCGCTCGACGGCGTCGACCAGCAGCAGCGCCGGCCGCCCACCGAGCCGGCAGGGCAGGTCGGCGAGCCGGCTCACGCCGAACACCGCAACCGCGGCAGCGAGCACGTCGGCGGCGTCCGAGCCGTCGCCGACCAGGATGCCGACCACGCCGGCCGGGTGTCGGGCCGCGACCGCGTGGGCGACGGAGAGCGCGAGCGCGGTCTTGCCGACCCCGGCGAGCCCGACCAGGCTCACCACCGGATGCGCGTCGAGCAGGGCGGCCACCTCGGCGGTGTCGCGTTCCCGGCCGAGCAGTGGCACGGGCTGGGGCAGCGTGATCGGCGTACCCGGATCGGGGTCGACCGCGACCGGTGCGGAGGCCGCCACCGGGCGGGCGGTGGCGACGAACTCCCGGCGGGCCGAGCCGGTCAGGGCGAGCGCGTCGGCGAGCAGGTCGACGGTGGTGCGTTGGGGCCGGGTCGCCCGCCCGCGCTCCAGATCGCGGACGGTCCGCACCCCCACGCCGGCCCGGCCCGCCAACTCGGCCTGGGTCAGGCCGGCGGCGAGCCGGTGCCCGCGCAACAGATCGGACAACGGCGTCCGCCCGCCCGGGCTCCGCGAACGATCATGCTCGGGAGTCATGGGCACGAAGAGTACGGAGGGGATCCGACGCTCTACAGTCGATCGTCAACCACCCGACCGTACGACGCCGATATCCGACAGACGGCTGAGTCGGGCGTTCGGTCACATGCCGAGGTCGCGCGCGATGATCATGCGCTGCACCTCGCTGGTGCCCTCGCCGATCTCCAGGATCTTGGAATCGCGCCAGAAGCGCGCCACCGGGTACTCGTTCATGAAGCCGTAGCCGCCGTGGATCTGGGTCGCCTCGCGGGCGTTGTCCACCGCGACGGTGCTGGCATGCAACTTCGCGATCGCCGCCTGCCGCTTGAACGGCTCACCGGCCAGCATCCGGGCGGCGGCGTCGTAGTAGGCCAGCCGGGCTGTGTGCGCCTTCATCTCCATGTCGGCGATCTTGAACTGGATGGCCTGGTAGTTGCCGATCGGCTGGCCGAACGCCTGGCGCTCCTTGGCGTACGTGATCGACTCGTCCACGCAGCCCTGGGCCAGGCCGACCGCCAGCGCGGCGATGGCGATCCGGCCCTCGTCGAGGATGCGCAGGAACTGGGCGAAGCCCCGGCCGCGCTCACCGAGCAGGTTGGCCGCCGGCACCCGGCAGTCGTCAAACGTCAGCTCGTGGGTGTCCGAGGCGTTCCAGCCGACCTTGGAGTAGGCGGGCGCGACCGTGAAGCCGGGCGTGCCGGACGGCACGATGATGGTGGACAGCTCCTTGCTGCCGTCCGGCTTGGTGCCGGTGACCGCGGTGACCGTGACCAGCGCGGTGATGTCGGTGCCGGAGTTGGTGATGAACGCCTTCGACCCGTTGATCACCCACTCGTTCGTCGCCTCGTCGAGCACCGCCCGGGTCCGGGTGCCGCCCGCGTCCGAGCCGGTGCCCGGCTCGGTCAGCCCGAAGCCGGCCAGCGCCTCACCGCTCAGCAGCTTCGGCAGCCACCGCTCCTTCTGCTCCGCGGTGCCGAACCGGTGGATCGGCATCGCGCCGAGCGAGACCGCCGCCTCCAGCGTGATGGCCACGCTGGAGTCGACCCGGGCCAGTTCCTCCAGCACCAGGCAGAGCGCGAAGTAGTCGCCGCCCATGCCGCCGTGCTCCTCCGGGAAGGGAAGCCCGAACAGCCCCATCTTGCCCATCTGGCGGACGATCTCGTACGGGAACGTGTGGTTCTCGTAGTGCTCGCCGATCACCGGGGCGACCACCTCGCGGGCGAAGTCCCGCACGCTCTCCCGCAGCGCCTGCTGCTCCTCGTCGAGCCGGTAGTCCATGTCGATCCTCCTGGAAGGGGCGGGCCGCCGGGCGCTCGTGACGCCGGGAGCGGCTGAAGCGTTAGGAGGGGCCCCTTCCTATACACCAGGCGTTAAGCGGGGGCCCTTCCTTACCGTCAGACGGGGGTGACGCCGTGGCGGCGGGTGGAGAAATCGCGGTTCTTGGTGCGGGCAGCGGCGAACCGGCGGACCAGCTCGGCGCGCAGCTCGTGCGGCTCGACGATCGCGTCCACCACCAGCTCGCTGGCGAGCCGGACGACGTCGATGTCGCGCTCGTACTCCTCGCGCTTCGCCGCGACGAAGGCGGCGCGCTCGGTCTCGTCCTCGATGGCGGCGATCTTGTTGGCGTAGACCGCGTTGACCGCGGCCTCCGCGCCCATCACCGCGATCTTCGCGGTGGGCAGCGCGATGGTGGCGTCGGGCTCGAAGCCGGGGCCGGCCATCGCGTAGAGACCCGCGCCGTACGCCTTGCGGACCACCACGCAGATCTTGGGTACGGTCGCCTCGGAGATCGCCGTGATCATCTTCGCGCCGTGCCGGATGATGCCCTGCTTCTCCACCGCGCTGCCGACCATGAACCCGGGCACGTCGCTGAGGAACAGCAGCGGCACGTTGAACGCGTCGCAGAGCTGCACGAACCGGGTCGCCTTGTCGGCCGAGTCGACGAAGAGCACGCCGCCCTTGAACATCGAGTTGTTGCCGACCACGCCGACGACCTGGCCGTCCAGCCGGCCGAAGCCGATGGTCAGCTCCTTGGCCCAGAGCGCCTGGATCTCGAAGAAGCTGCCGGAGTCGAGCAGGCCCTTGACGTACCGGCGCATGTCGAACGCCTGCCGCTCGCTGGCCGGGACCAGCGCGGCCAGGTCGGCCTTCTCCGGCGCCGGCATCGCCTCGGCGGCCGGCGGGGCCTGCCGCCAGTTCGACGGCAGGTACGACAGGTAGGTCTTCACCACGTCGAGCGCGTCGTGCTCGGTCTTGCAGAGGAAGTGGCCCACACCGGACTCGGCGCAGTGCACCTTGGCGCCGCCCATCGCCTCCAGCGTGGTCTTCTCACCGGTGACCATCTCGACCATGCGGTCGGAGCCGAGATACATGCTGGCGTTGCCCTCGACCATGGCCACCACGTCGCAGAACGCCGGGATGTACGCCCCGCCCGCCGCGCTCGGTCCGAACAGCGCGCACACCTGCGGGATCGCCCCGGAGGCGCGGACCTGGTTCCAGAAGATCTTGCCGGCGCCGCGCCGGCCCGGGAACAGGTCGACCTGGTCGGTGATCCGGGCACCGGCGGAGTCGACCAGGTAGACCATCGGGACGCTTGTCGAGTAGGCCCGCTCGATGATCCGGATGATCTTCTCGACGGTGCGCGCGCCCCAGCTGCCGGCCTTGACCGTGGAGTCGTTCGCCATCAGGCAGACCGGTCGGCCGTCGATGGTCGCGGTGCCGGTCACCACGCCGTCGGCGGGCAACCCGTCGGCCATGGCGTTGGCGTAGAGCCCGTCCTCGACGAAGGAGCCCTCGTCGACCAGGTAGGCGACCCGCTCGCGGGCGAAGAGCTTCCCCTTGGCGGCGTTGGCCGCGTGGTACTTGTCCGCACCGCCGGCGCGGGCGCGCTTGCGCAGCTGCTCCAGTGCCTCACCGTCGAGCGTCACGCCGACTCCCTTTGCCACCCACCAACCTGAACGATCGTTAGGCTACCCCACCCCCGCCCTCCCCGGCGACCCCACCGCGCCCCGCACCCCACCCGCCCGAATTGTTGATCAAGGAGTTTACGTCGGCCGCCCCCCGAATCAGGACGCAAACTCCTTGATCAACAGGTAGAGGGAGGGACGGGTCAGGATGGGAGGGGGGTGAGGCGGGTGCGGGGGCCGGCGCGGAGGACGCCGCTCGGGAGCTTCTTGTCGAGCAGGTGCTCGGCGAGCTCGGCCGCCCCGATCAGGGCGTCCAGGTCGATGCCGGTGTCGACGCCCATGTCGTGCAACATGTGCACCGCCTCCTCGGTGGCCAGGTTGCCGCTCGCGCCCGGGGCGTACGGGCAGCCGCCGAGGCCGCCGACGCTGGCGTCGAACTCGGTGACCCCCAGCTCCATGGCGGTCAGCATGTTCGCCAGGGCGGTGCCCCGGGTGTTGTGGAAGTGCAGCAGCACCGGCACGTGCGCGTTGCGGTCCCGGACGGCGGTGACCAGCTCACGGACCCGCCGGGGCGTACCCATGCCGGTGGTGTCGCCGAAGGCGACCCGGTCCGCGCCGTCCCGGACCACCCGGTCCACGATGGCGGCCACCCGCGCCGGGTCGACGTCCCCCTCGTAGGGGCAGCCGAAGCTGGTCGCCACGATCACCTCGGCGGTCGCGCCCGCGTCATGCAGCAGCGCGATCAGCTCGGCGATGTCGTCGAGCGACTCGTCGGTCGAACGGTTGACGTTGCGCCGGTTGTGCGTGTCGCTGGCCGACACCACCACCTCGATCTCGGTGAAGCCGGCGGCCAGGGCCCGCTGCGCGCCCCGGGTGTTCGGCACCAGCGCCGAGTAGCGCACGCCGTCGACCTTCGCCGCCCGCTGCCACACCTCGTCGGCGTCGGCCATCTGCGGGATCGCCTTCGGGTGCACGAAGGAGACGGCCTCGATCCGGCGTACCCCGGTCCGGGACAGCGCGTCGAGCAGTCGCACCTTCGCGTCGGTCGGGATCGGTTCCTCGTTCTGGAGCCCGTCCCGGGGGCCGACCTCCCGGATGCTCACGGAAGCTGGCAGTTCCGCCATCAGTTCACCTCACTTGGGTCGACGATCAGCGCATTCGGGAGACGATGCCGGTGTCGTAGTCGCCGGAGCGGAACTCCGGGTTCTCCAGCAGCTCGGCGAAGAACGGCAGGTTGCACTTCGGGCCGACGACCTCGAACTGCGCGACCGCCGCCCGGGCCCGCTCGACGGCCTCCGCCCGGGTGGCGCCGCTGACGATCAGCTTGGCCAGCAGGCTGTCGTAGAACGGGGTGACGGTGTTGCCGGCGACGTAGCCGGAATCCACCCGTACGCCGGTGCCCGACGGCTCGTTCCAGGTGGTGATCGCGCCCGGGCCGGGCAGGAACCGCTTCGGGTCCTCGGCGTTGATCCGTAGCTCGATGGCGTGCCCGCGCGGGGTGAGCGCGTCCGGGTCGAACGTCGGCGGCAGGCCGGCCGCCACCCGCAACTGCTCCTCGACCAGGTCGACGCCGTAGACGTACTCGGTGACCGGGTGCTCGACCTGGAGGCGCGTGTTCATCTCCAGGAAGAAGAACTCCTGGGTGGTGGGGTCGAGCAGGCACTCGACGGTGCCCGCGTTGCGGTAGTTCACCGCCTCGCCGGCGCGGACCGCCGCGGCCAGGAACCGCGCCCGCAGCTCCTCCGAGACCGCCGGGGAGGGCGACTCCTCGACCAGCTTCTGGTTGCGCCGCTGCACCGAGCACTCGCGCTCGCCGAGCGCCACCACCCGCCCGTCGGCCAGGCCGAGGATCTGCACCTCGACGTGGCGTACCCGGGGGAAGTACCGCTCGATCAGCACCGAGCCGTCGCCGAACATGCGCTCGGCGAACGCGCGGACCTTGTCGTACTCGGTGCGCAGCGCGGCCTCGTCGGCGGCCACGCCCATGCCCATGCCGCCGCCACCCGCCGCGGCCTTGACCATCACCGGGTAGCCGATCTCCGCGGCGGCCGTGACCGCCGCGTCCAGGTCGGCCGCCGGCTCGGTGGTGCCGGGCGCGACCGGGACACCGGCCGCCGCCATCAGGTTCCGAGCGTTGATCTTGTCGCCCATCGCGGTGATCGCGTCCGCGCCGGGCCCGACCCAGATCAGGCCGGCCCCCTCGACGGTACGGGCGAAGTCGGCGTTCTCCGAGAGGAAGCCGTAGCCGGGGTGGATCGCCTGCGCGCCGGTGCTCCGGGCGGCGGCGAGGATCGCCTCCACGTTGCGGTAGCTCTGGGCCGGGTTGGCCGGGCCCACGCAGACCGCCTCGTCGGCCTCGGTCACGAACGGCAGGTCGGCGTCCGCCTCCGAGTGCACCGCGATGGCCCGCACCCCCAACCGACGGGCCGTACGGATCACCCGCCGCGCGATCTCCCCACGGTTGGCCACCAGCAGCGAATCAAACATGTTCGGCAAGGAAGGGCCCCTTCTTAACGCCTGATGTATAGCCAGGGCCCCTTCTTAACATGCGTTAAGGCGCGTGCGGCGTGTCAGGTGGGATCGGTGGGGGCCAGCAGGGCCGCCAGGGTCGCGCCGCGCAGCAGCTCGGCCCGGCGCCGACGGTCCACCTCGCCGCCGAGGAACGGGGTGGAGTTCATCAGGCCGAACGCGGCGTGGGCGAGCACCCGGGCGGCGCCGTCCGGCAGGCCGGGGTGCAGCGCGGTCAGCACCGTGACCCACTCCTCGACGTACATCCGCTGGAGCCGGCGGATCCGGCGGCGCGGCTCGTCCGGGAGGCGGTCCAGCTCGTGCAGGTGCAGCGCGATCACCGCCGGGTTGGCCAGCGCGAACTCGACGTGGAAGTCGATCAGCGACTCCAGCACGCCGCGCGGGTCGTCCGGGTGGCCGGCGGCCCGTTCCTTGCCGCCGGCGAGCAGCCCTTCGCTGACCGGCACCAACGCCGCAACCAGCATCGCCTCCTTGCCGGCGAAGTGATGGTAGAGCGCCGGCCCGGTGACGCCGGCCGCCGCGCCGATGTCGTCCATCGACACACCGTGGTAGCCCCGCTGGGCGAAGAGGCCGACCGCGATCTCCAGGATCTCGTCCCGCCGGGACCGGCGCCGGGTCGTGCCCGTCGCCCCCCGCGCCTGCTGTTCCACCGCCACCGGACCAGCCTAGACCTCGCCTGCCAGGCGGGGGACCCGTGGTTACCCGCCGGTTGCTCCCCGACCGGCCACCGGCATGGCCCTCCCCGTCCCCGATCATGACGTTGGCCGGAGACCGCGTCCGGATTGTCGCCGCCAACTTCATGATCACTGGGATGGGATGGGGGCCGGTTCGAAGCCGGCGAGGCGGACGGCCAGCCGGTGACGGGCCGGGGGGAGCACGTCGACGGTCCGGAGCAGGAGGTTTCGCAGCGGGCGGAGGGGCGGCGGGGCGGCGGCGAGCCGGGTGAGCCCGGCGGCGAAGCCGAGCACCTCCTCGGCCCGTGGACGGCGGTCGGCAGCGTACCCGTCGAGGGCCTCCGGGCCGACGACGAGCGCCTCGCCGAGGGCGACCGCGTCGCGCAGCCCGAGGTTCATCCCCTGCCCACCGGCCGGGCTGTGCACGTGCGCCGCGTCGCCGGCGAGCAGCACCGGGCCGGACCGGTAGCGGCTCGCGATCCGGTGGTGGATCCGGAACCGGGACGCCCACGCCACCTCGGTGACCCGGTCCGGCCGCCGGACCGGGCCGCGCTCGTCGAGCAGCGCCTGGAAATGGTGCGCCCGCGGCTCGCGTGGCGCGTCGGCCACGGTGGCGACCAGCCGCACGGTGCCGTCGGGCAGCGGCGCCCAGACCAGCGGCCCACCGCGCGACAGGAAGAGGTTGACCTGGTCGCGTGGGAGCACGCTGTCCACCCGCACGTCGGCGAGCAGGAACGACTCACCGGGGTCGGCCGGCCCGCCGAAGCCGATGCCGGCCAGGTCACGGACCCGGCTGTGCATCCCGTCCGCGCCGACCACCCAGCGGGCCCGGACCGCGCCGCCACCGGCGAACCGGGCGGTGGAGCCATCGCCGTCGAGGTCCAGCCCGGTCAGCTCGTACGGCCGCAGCACCCGCCCACCGAGCGCGGTGAGGCGGTCGACGAGCACCGCCTCGGTCTCCGCCTGCGAGATCAGCAGCGCGTACGGGTAGCGGGACGGCAACCGGTCGAAGTCGACGGTGAGCAGGAGTCGGTCCCGGTCGCGGACGTTGAACCGGGCCGAGTGCAGACCCCGGTCGGCGAGCGGGCCCGCGACCCCGATCCGGTCCAGGACCTCCAGCGTGCCGGCGTGCACCACCGCGGCCCGCGACGTGACCGGCGGCTCGGCCAGCCGGTCGACCACTGTGGTGGTCACCCCGCCCCCGGCCAGCGTGACGGCCACGGCCAGGCCGGTCGGCCCGGCGCCCACGACCAGCACGTCCGTGTGTTCGGGCAGCATCGCTCCACCTCCGGTTCGGTCAACAACCGTTTGCCAACACCTGTTGACCTCACTCTAGGATCGATGTCAACGCTTGTTGGCCTACTGTCGTGGACATGACCGATCCGGCCACCCGCACCCGCCGCTCCGACGCCACCCGGGCGGCGATCCTGCACGCCGCCCGGGAACGTTTCGCCGCCGACGGCTACGACCGGGCCACCATCCGGGCCATCGCCGCCGACGCCCGGATCGACCCGTCCATGGTGATGCGCTACTACGGCAGCAAGGAGGGACTCTTCGCGGCAGCGGCCGAGTTCGACCTGCACCTGCCCGACCTCGCCCAGGTGCCGCCGGAGCGGCTCGGCGAGACGCTGACCCGGCACTTCCTGCGCCGCTGGGAGGCCGACGGCACGCTCGTCGCGTTGCTCCGGGCCGCCCACACCAACCCGGGCGCGGCCGAGCGCATGCGCGGCATCTTCGCCGGCCAGCTCGCCACCGCGGTGGCCCGGTCCGGCGCCGACCCGGCCACCGCCGCCCGTCGGGCCGGGCTGGTCGCCAGCCAGATCCTCGGCCTCGCCCTCACCCGGTACGTGGTCCGGCTGCCCCCCGTGGTCGACCTCGACACCGACGAGCTGGTCGAATGGGTCGGCCCGACGATCCAGCGCTACCTGACCCGACCGTGACCAGCCGGTCCCCGTCGCGGAACGAGGACCGGCCGCACGCTCAGCGGGTCAGGCCGCCGGGCTGGTCGCCCTTGACGACGGGCGCCCGCACCAGGTTGCCCCACTCGGTCCACGAGCCGTCGTAGTTGCGCACCTGCGGGAACCCGAGCAGGTGGTGCAACACGAACCAGGTGTGGCTGGACCGCTCGCCGATCCGGCAGTACGCCACCACGTCGTCGGCCGGGCTCAACCCGAGCTGGTCGGCGTAGATGGCCCGCAGCTCGTCGGCCGACTTGAAGGTGCCGTCGTCGTTCGCGGCGGACTTCCACGGCTTGCTCACCGCGCCCGGGATGTGCCCGCCGCGCAGCGCGCCCTCCTGCGGGTAGTCCGGCATGTGCAGCATCTCGCCGGTGTACTCACCCGGCGACCGCACGTCGACCAGCGGCCGGCCGGCCGCCACGTGCGCCATGACCTGCTCCCGGTAGGCCCGGATCGGCGCGTCGTCGCGCTCCGGCACCGGGTAGTCGGCACGCGGCCGGCTGACCTTCTCGCGGGTCAGCTCCCGCCCCTCGGCGATCCACTTCTGCCGGCCGCCGTCGAGCAGCCGCACGTCGGCGTGGCCGAACAGGGAGAAGACCCAGAGGGCGTACGCGGCCCACCAGTTGAAGTTGTCGCCGTAGAAGACGACCGTGTCGTCCCGGCCGATGCCCTTGGCCGCGCACAGCTCGGCGAAGCTGGCGGCGTCCAGGTAGTCGCGGGTGACCTGGTCGTTCAGCTCGGTGTGCCAGTCGACCTTGACGGCGCCGGGGAGGTGACCGGTGTCGTAGAGGAGCACGTCCTCGTCCGACTCGACCACCACGAGGCCCTCGTCGCCGAGATGCTCGGCCAACCACTCCGTGGTGACCAGGCGCTGCGGGTCGGCGTACGACTGGAGGCGGGGATGCGGATCACTCGGCACAGGCATGATCCCCAAGGTACGCCGGATCGGACGCGCCGGATGTGACACCGGCCCCACCGCCTCGTCCGGAGGTGGTGGGGCCGGCGCGATCACGTGCTCAGCCTTCGACGATGAACCACTGGTACGCGGGGTCCGACTGGTTGCCGGCCTTGTCGATCGCGTACACCGAGAGCGTGTGCCAGCCCGTCTCGGTCGGCGTGAGGGTGACCGAGGCGGACCCGTCCGCGCCCGCGGGCACGGTGGTCTCCGGGCCGTTGTCGAACTGGTAGACGTACCGGTCGACGTCCGGCATCCCGGGGGTGAACGTGAAGACGCCCGGCACTCCCGGGCCGCCGCCCGACCCGCCGAGCGGGTAGGTCGTCGAGCTGACTCCCGGAACGCTGCTGACCAGGAAGGAGTAGCTCACCTCCGGGGACAGCTCCCCGGACGCCGAGCGGGCCCGGACGGTGAGCGTGTTCCGGAAGGCCCGGTCCGGGGTGATGGTCAACTCGGCGGCGGGACCGTCGTTGGTCTCGACGGTCTGCTCCGGCCCTCCGTTGAGCCGGTAGAGGTACGCCACGGTGTCGGGCAGGTCCGAGTCGAAACGGAACGCACCCGGCACCCCGATGCCGCCGTTCGCGCCCCACTCGCTGTACAGGTACGAGATGACCCGCGGCTGCGGATCGCGGACGGTGAACTGGTACTCGCGCTGCTCGGTACGCGTGCCGTCAGCGGTCTCCGCGATCACGATCAGCATGTGCCAGCCGGCACTCCGCGGGGTCAGGGTGACGGCGGCGGTGCCGTCGGACGCGGCGTCGACAGTCGTCATCTCCCCGTCCTCGAACCAGTAGTGGTATCGGACGACGTTCGACCGCTGCGGCGTGAAGGTGAAGGTCCCGGCGGTCCCGGGCAGGCCGCTGCTCCGATATTGCGGGTACTCCGCCGAGTCGACCAGCGGGGCGTCGTCGACCAGGAAGGTCCAGACGCGCTCGGGCGAGACGGTGCCGTCCGCGGCAACCCCCCGAACCGTGAGCGTGTGCGGCCCGCCCTCGTCGGGCGTCCAGGTGACGGTCGCCCGGTCGCCCGTCTCGACGCGTTGCTCGGCGCCGTCGTCGAACCGGTAGCGGAAGGCCACCGTCTCCGACACCTCCGAGGTGAACCTGAACTCGCCCGGCTGGCCGGGGCCACCCATGGGCCAGTCGGCGCGGTACGGGTCGCCGGAGACGGCGGGACGCAGGTCCCGTACCCCGAAGAACCAGGTTGCCGGATCCGACTCGGTGCCGTCCCGGCTCACGCTCCACACGGCCAGGTCCACCCAGCCCGCGTCGGTCGGCGTCCAGGTGACCGAGGCGGTGCCGTCGGCGCCCGCCTGGACCGTGGCCTCCTGGTCGTTGAAGCGGTAGCGGTAGCGGACCGTGCCGGGCAGGCGCGGCGTGAACGTGAAGACGCCGGACACGCCCGGCCCTCCGCGGGGGGTGTACTCCTCGTAGACCGTCGCCGAGATCTTCGGCTCGGTGGGCAGGTGGAACTCCCGCGTGCCGGTGACCTCCACACCGCCGGCGGTGACGGCGGTGACGGTGAGCGTGCGGTAGCCGCCGCGGGTCGCGGTGACGGTGAACGCGGCGGTGCCGTCGGCGGCGGCGTCCACCGTCCGCTCCGGGTCGCCGTCCAGGCCGTAGCGGTAGCGCACCACGCCGTCCACCTGCGGGCGCACCTGGAACGTGGTGGGCACCCCGATCTCGTCGAGTCGGCCGTCGATGATCGGCGACACGTCCTCGGCGAAGAACGTGTAGTCGGTGTTCGCCGAGCGGTTGCCGACCGCGTCCAGGCTCCACACGCGCAACGTGTTCATGAGGCGTCCGGGCGTCAGCGTGACGGTTGCCGAGCCACCCACCCGGTCCGCGCCGACCGTCTTCTCACTGCCGTAGTTCAACGAGTAGCCGTACGTCACGACGTCCGTCGCGCCGTT
The DNA here is from genome assembly GCF_044391475.1 of Micromonospora sp. NPDC018662. Taxonomy (NCBI): domain Bacteria; kingdom Bacillati; phylum Actinomycetota; class Actinomycetes; order Micromonosporales; family Micromonosporaceae; genus Micromonospora; species Micromonospora sp. NPDC018662. The sequence continues at coordinate 213,240 of NZ_JBISAC010000001.1, read as the reverse complement.
GGCCGTGAACGTGAACGCGCCCGGCAGGCCCGGGTGCGACTCGTGGTCGTCCGGGAAGTCGGTGGAGGTCACCGTGGGCGGCGTCGCCGGGCCTCGGACGTCGTACCGGAAGTAGCAGACCGGACTCCAGTCGCCGGTGGCCCGGCTGTCGGCGGCCCGCATCTGCCAGGCGTACGTCCGGTCGTGCTCGAACGGCACCGGCCACATCTGGTCGAACCGGCCGAGGGCACGCTCGCCGTCGCGGGCGTAGTCCGTCCGCTCGACCCGCGCGTCCGGCTGGTCGACCGGCCAGGCCGCGAACGACACGGTGAGCTGGTCGGTGCCGCCGGTGTCGTTCCGGTCCCGGTCGTGCACCACGCCGGACAGCATGGGGGAGCGCACCACCTGGTACGGCTCGGCGGTCGTGCACGCGGTGCCGGCCGTGGTCTGCAGCTCGGTCGGCACGCCCGGCCGGAAGTTGTAGTCGATGGAGATGCCGGCCCGGCTGGCGTACTTGCGGGCCAGCGTGGGGTCCTGCTCCGCGTCGGCCGGCAGGCGCAGCGACAGCGTCAGCGTCGACCGGCCCTCGGCGAGCGCCTGGCGCAGCGCCCCGCTCGCGTCGAACTCCACCCGAGGCGCCGGGCAGACGGTCTGGGTGGTGAGCTGGCGGGTGTCGACCAGCCCCAGGTCGGCCGGGGGCTTACGCCAGCTCGACTTCGCGGTGTAGGGCGCGGTCCGCCACAACTCGATCTTCGGACGCTTGGTGCAGTCCGCGCCAGCGGTCTCCTTCACGTCGAGCACCGCGTGCTCGATGTCGGCGCCCCGGTAACGGGAGATGTCGAACGTGAAGTAGGCCCGCGACGTGTGCGGGTGGCCCTTGGCGTCCATCCAGGTGCCGACCGGCAGGTCGCCGGCACGCTTCAGGTTGTTCTTGTCCGGCGTCTTCGAGTCCGTCCAGCCCCAGGAGGTGTTGGTCTCGTAACGGATGTCGTACGCGGCGGCCGGCGCCGCGGTGGCGACGACCGTTCCGGCCGCGACCACCATGGACAGCGCGGCGGCGAGCATGGTCCGCCCGCCGGTCCGAAGTGGATTTCTCTCAGGCATGAGGGTCATCCCTCATCCACCTTTCCCCGATCTCACCCCGTACTCGATCGACGGGGGCAGCGGATGCTATCCAGCCGGACGGACATCGGGCGATCCCGATCAATGATGGAGATGCCATACCGGACGGACGACGAGGAAGTCCGACTGTCCGGCGGACGGACGGTCAGGCGCGGCGGTGCACCAGCCGCCCCGCGAACACGGTGGCCCGGCAGGAGCCGTCCGCGTCGCACACGGCGAGGTCGGCCCGCCCGCCGACCACCAGTGTCGGGGGCCGGTCGGCGGGCAGCACCGCCACCCCGTTGCGGGTCGCGGCGGCACGGAGCGCCGGATCGGTGAGGTGGGCGTCGAGCACCGCGGCGACACCGAGCCGGAACAGCGCGTGCACCCGCTCCCGCGGCGTCGGCGCGGGCGGCAGCGGGCCGTCGTGCACCCGCGCCGGCCCAAGCGTGCCGGCCCACCGCCGCACCCGCACCCCGGGGTACGCGCCGGTCAGCTCACCCAGCGGCGCGACCGCCTCGACGCGGTCGCCGCCCACCAGGACCGCCAGCCCGGCGCGGGGCTCGTCCTCGAGGGTGAGCCGCAGCAGGTCCGCGACGTGGACGGTGCGCACCGCTCAGCCGCCGTCGACCGGACCGAGCACCGGCCGCTTGGCGGTGACGAAGTCGCCGGAGGAGCGGCCGGTCAGCCGGCGCTTGATCCACGGTGCCAGGTGCCGGCCGGCCCAGCGCAGGTCGGCGCGGCGGGCGGCGAGCCACGGCGTGGGTGCCGGGTGCGGTGGCACCATCAGCCACTCCTCCTCGCAGCCGACACCGAGCGCGGCGAGCACCTGCGCGGCGACCCGCCGGTGCCCGGCCGCCGACAGGTGCAGCCGGTCGGTGCTCCAGAGCATCGGGTTGAGGTACGACTCGTCGGCGTAGAGGTCGACCAGGATCGCGCCGTGCCGCTCGGCGACCTCGCCGACGGCGCGGTTGAGCAGCGTCACCCGGGGCGCGACCAGCCGTTGGCCGGGCAGCCGGGCCATCACGTCGGCGAACCGGAACAGCACCACGTCGCTGCCGCGGGCCCGCAGCCGCCCGACCACCGCGTCGAAGCGCGGCACGAAGACGTCCGGGTCGAAGCTGCGGCGCAGCACGTCGTTGCCGCCGGCCGCGAAGCTGATCAGGTCGGGCTTCATGGCCAGCGCGGCCGGCACCTGCTCGGCCACGACGTTCGGGAACAACCGGCCCCGGATGGCCAGGTTGGCGTAGCGGAAGTCGGGGCCGGCCTCGGCGGCGAGCCGGGTGGCGACCAGGTCGGCCCAACCTCGGTAGCTGCCGTCCGGATATGCGTCGTCCATGCCCTCGGTGAAGCTGTCGCCCACCGCCACGAAGCTGCGCCAGCGCACGGCGCCTCCCTCCGACGTCCCCCGCAGAAGCGTCGTCCAGTCTGTCACCGCCCGGTGCGCTTCCGCTCGCCCCCCGGGCCCGGACGTGGTGGACGTCTCGACGGTCGGGCGGTCCACCCGGTGGACCGCCCGACGTCATGATCAGCTCAGGGCACGTACGCCAGCAGCGCCCGGTTCCGGGCCGGTGCCGGCTCGGTCACCGTCCCGAGCGGCGCGAACGCGCGGTCGAGGACCGTGATGCCGGTTCCCCGCCGCAGCAGCACGGTGCCGTCGGCGTTGAACAGGACCGAGCGCACCTCGCCCGTGCCGGGCACGTCGACGACCTTGCCGGTGATGGTGTCGACCACCGCGAAGCTGCCGTCCCGGCGGGACGGGTCGGTGCCGATCCAGCCCACCGCCACGTACCGGCCGTCCATGGAGACGCTGCGCGCCTCCCAGCCGCCCCACTTGTCGGCCTCCTGCTTCGGCGGCGTGTAGGTGTACTGCCGCGTCCGGGTGCCGTCCGTGACGTACGGCTCACCCTCCGACACGGCGGCCAGCCAGGTGCCGTCGGCGGACCAGCAGCGATCCGTCTCCTGGCCGGGATCGCCGGGCACCGGCTGGCGAGCCGGTACGTCCAGCAGCACGGACTGGCCGTTCTTCTTCTGCACCATCAGCAGGTAGCCGCCCTGCCAGCGCAGCGGCCGGCTGCCGAGGCAGCTGATCCCCTCGGCCAGCGTCCTCGCCCCCTCCTTCCCGACGGTGGCGATCAGCAGGACGCCGCTCATGTTGTTGTCGGTGCTGTCCTGCACCCACACCACCCGGGTGCCGTCCGGCGAGACGCTGACGGTGTTGGCCGCGCAGCGACCGCCGGAGTGGACGACCTCGTGGACCACCTGGTCCCGCGTGCCCCGGACCGCGTGGATCCGGGACCGGGTGGACGTCTGCTCCAGGTAGTAGCGGGTGCCGGTCAGCGGCGACTGCGGCTGCCCGGCGCTCGTGCTCGGACCGTTCGACGGCGTGCGGGACGGCTCGACCGGCGGCGTCGGGGTGGTCTCGACCGGCGGCGGGGTGCTGGTCACCGACGGGACGGCCGGCGCGGGCCCCGAAGCGTCCGGCCGGATGGCGAGCGCGGTCCCGGTCGCGGCGGCCAGCACCAGCAGCGCGGCGGCGGAGGTGGCGACGGCCCGCTGGATGCCGAGCCGGCGGGAGGTACGCAGCGTCCGGTCCCGCAGGTCGACCGGGGTGACCTCCTCGGCCAGGTCGGCCAGGTCGAGACGCAGTCGGTCCTGGTTCATCGGACGGTTCCTTCCATGACGTACAGCTCGGCGAGTTCCGGGGCGACGGTGCGCAGCTTGGCCAGCGCCTTCGAGGTCTGGCTCTTGACCGTGCCGACGGTGACGCCGAGCAGCTCGGCGGCCTCGGTCTCGGTGCGGTCCTCGAAGAACCGCAGCACCAGCACGGCCCGCTGTTTCGCGGACAGCCGGGCCAGCGCGGCCCGGAGCGTGAGCCGGAGCGTGGTCTGCTGGGCGTGGTCGGGGCCCGAGTCGCCTCCGCGTGGCTCGGGCAGGTCGCCCGTCATCGACTCGGCCACCCGGCGACGTCGCCACCAGGAGACCTGGAGGTGGTACATGATCTTTCGGGTGTACGCCTCCGCGTTGCCGCTGTCGTGCAGCCGGCTCCAGGAGCGGTGGGTACGGGCGAGGGCGGACTGGACGAGATCCTCGGCCAGGTGCTGGTCACCGGTGAGCAGGTAGGCCGAGCGCAGCAGCGCCGGTGTGCGGGTGCGCACGAACGAGTCGAACTCACTCAGGAGAGGGTCCACACGAGCCGATCCTTCGGGTCAGTGGTGCGTCGGGTCTGATGCCTCCCCAGACGTCGCCTCGCCGCTCGATGGTTGCCGCCGCCGAGTGGTCGGTCCCGGCGGCTCAGTCCGCGAACACCGACCAGCAGATGTCGTTGCGCAGCCGCTGGTCGTCGAGGACCAGCTCACGGATCGCCGGCGGGAGCTGGTCGCGCTGCCACCGGCACTCGCGTCGGCCCGCCGCGTCCGCCTCCCCCGGCGGCGCGGCGGCGCGTACCGCCTTGATGGCGTACGCGGCGGCGCCCAGTTCGTGCGCGGCGACGTGGGCGACGGCTCCGGCCTGACCGGCCGCGTACGCGGCGTGCCGGGCGGATCCCCGCAGGTCCCGGGCCGCGCCCATGGCGTGACCGCCGGCCGCGCGGGACACCATCATGGTGACCTCGCCGCGTACCCAGGCCCGGATGTGTTCGATCGCCGCACGTGGACGCGGATCGTCGGGCCGGACCGTCTCGAAGAGGCCGAGGACGTGCTCCGCGCAGTCGGCGGCCCAGAGCGCGAGCAACCGGTGGTCGTCGTCGGTGAGCGTCCCGCCCCGACGGATCGTCACGAACCGGGGGTCCCGTACCGCCGGCAGGATCACGACGTGTGCTCCGTCCCGCCCGCGCGCAGGGCATCGTCCAGTGTGCTCATCAGCCGGGCGACCCGGCTGCTGCCGCCGGTCGCTGGCGGGTAGCGGCGGAGCACGTCGACGAGCACCGGCGTGGCCCACCGCCGCGAGCGGCCCAGCAGGGCGTCGCCGACCGCCGGGTCACCGCCCGCCGCCAACTCCCCGATGTGCGCCGCGCTCGCGGCGGCCCGCAGGATGTGGCCGACCTGGCTGGCCTGCGCGAGCGGATGCAGGTACGCCGCCGCCGCCGCGTCGCCTGCTGATCGCGCGGCCAGGCGCGCGGCCTCGGTGGGCGCGGACCGGGCCGCCCGGTGGGCGTCCATGGACGTCACGCGTTGCCGTCGCGTCCGGTCGGCGCCGTCGACGAACGCTCGGGCCGCGTCGATCGCCGCCCGGGGCCGCGGATCATCGGGTACGGCCTGCTCGAAGACCGGCAGGACATCCTCGGCGTGCCGGACCACGTAGTGCGCCACGACACGCAACTCGTCCATGGTCAGGTCGAAGTCTCCGGACACTCGGTGGATCGTATCCCCGACGGCGCGGTCAGCCCCGCCCCGCAGCGCCCCGACGATAGGGCCCCCAGCCGACGAAGCGGTCGAACAGCTCGCGTGGGGAGGGGCCGTCGTGCGGGTTGAGCCGGAACAGGTCGTGGGTGGCCTCGTGGTAGAGCCCGGAGAGATAGACGGCCAGGTCGACCGCATGGTCGGCGTACTCGGCGGTGAGCAGGAGACGGGCCGGGGCGCAGGGCCACGGGGAGCCGCAGGCGCGGCAGAGCCACAGCGGCCGGATCGGCAGGTGCGCCGGGTGGCCCGGCGGGCAGGCGCGCGGTCGGTCCGGGTGCGGCCCGAGCCGGGGTACGGGCAGGTTCATGCGTGACAGTGTGCTGATCGGGTCACTACGCTCGGAAGCCGTCGGGCCCGGTGCGGGGAGCATCCGGGAGCCGCACGGCTGATCGAGGGGGACGGGTGGAGAACGAGCCGACCGCCGAACTGATCCGCGCACAACTCCGCCGGCTGCGGCTGAAGGCCGAGCTGAGTCAGGAGGAGTTCGGGACGCTCGTGCTCTGCTGTCCAGATGGGAGAGTGTCCGGAGCGAGGCGCTTCCGCGCCAACGGTCGGCCGAGCTGATGAAGGAAGTGATGACCTCATGGAGCTGACCGGGGCGATCTGGCGGAAGTCCACCCGCAGCGGCACGCAGGGCGACTGCGTCGAGGTGGCGGGCAATCTGGTCGGGATGGTGGGGTGCGGGACAGCAAGGACCCAACCGGTCCCGTGCTCGCCTTCACCGCCGACGCCTGGCGCGCCTTCGTGCGGGTCAGCGCCGACCGCGACCCATTCACGCCATCAAGTTCGTAGGCCGCTCAACGATCAAACCTCGCCCCGTCGTCGATCGAGCTGATGAAGGAAGTGGTCGAGTCATGGAGCTGACCGACGCGATCTGGCGGAAGTCCACCCGCAGCGGCCAGAGCGAATGCGTCGAGGTGGCGGGCAATCTGGTCGGGGTGGTCGGGGTGCGGGACAGCAAGGACCCGACCGGTCCCGTGCTCACCTTCACCGCCGACGCCTGGCGTGCCTTCGTCCGGGTCAGCGAGGGCTACGCGTCGCGCTGATCAACACCGTGTGCTTGCGTACCCGGAAGGTGCCCGCCGCCTCGATGCGGGCCCGGACCACGTTCCCGGCGGCCGACTCCTGCGCGGCGGTGAGCGGCCCGACCATGCTGGCGAGGTACGCCAGCACCGGTGCCACGGCGGGGACCGGCAGCTCGTCCAGGTAACGCTCCACCGTCACGTCGGTGAAGGGCGCCGCGATCCGAGCCGGCGGCCGGTCAGAGATAGAGGCAGAACGGGTGACCGACCGGGTCGAGGTGCACCCGCACGTCGTCCTGGGGCTGGTAGTCGGCCAGCGTGGCCCCGAGCGACACCGCGTACGCCGAGGCCACGTCGAGGTCGTCGACCTTGATGTCGAGGTGGAGCATCATCGGCGGATCGCCCGGCCCGGCCGGCCACACCGGACGTACGTACGCCGGCTCGTCCTGGAACGCCAGCGTGGCACCGCCGTCCGGGGACGCCAGCACGACCCAGTCCGGCTCGTCCTCGCGTCGCGGCCAGTCGAGCAGCCGCTCGTAGAACACGGCGAGTTCCTGGGCGGACGGCGCGTCGAGCACTGTCGACGTCAACGAGAATCGCGGTCGGTCACTCATACCGGCCTTCCTACCCCATCGGCCCCGAAACGGATCGCGTCGCCGGCCGTGGTCGCCGTACGCTGCGGCAATGCTGCTGCGCATGTCGACCCTGCTGCTCCGGACCCTGCGCGAGGACCCGGCCGACGCGGAGGTGCCGAGCCACCGGCTGCTGCTCCGCGCCGGCTACGTCCGCCGGGCCGCGCCGGGCGGCTACACCTGGCTGCCGCTGGGCAAGCTGGTGCTGGACCGGATCACCGCGATCGTCCGGGACGAGATGGTGGCGATCGGCGACCAGGAGGTGCACTTCCCGGCGCTGCTGCCGGCGGAGCCCTACCGGACCAGCGGGCGGTGGACCGAGTACGGCGACGACATCTTCACGCTCGCCGACCGCAGGGGCGCCGAGCACCTGCTGGCGCCGACCCATGAGGAGATGGCCGCGCTGCTGGTGAAGGACCTGTTCCACTCCTACCGCGACTTCCCGGTGACGCTGTTCCAGATCCAGACGAAGTTCCGGGACGAGGCCCGCCCCCGGGCCGGCGTGCTGCGCGGACGCGAGTTCCTGATGAAGGACGCCTACTCCTTCGACCTGGACCCGGCCGGGCTCCGGGCCGCCTACGCCCGGCACCGCGAGGCGTACCAGCGGATCTTCACCCGGCTCGGGCTGGACTTCACCGTGGTGCGCGCGATGTCCGGGGCGATGGGCGGCTCCGCGTCCGAGGAGTTCCTGGCCGCCACGCCGGTCGGTGAGGACACCTACGTGGGCTGCACGGCCTGCGACTACGCGGCCAACACGGAGGCGGTGGTGACCCGCGCCCCGGCCGCCGGCGACCCGGACGCCCATCCTGCCACGGAGGTGCACGACACCCCGGAGACGCCGACCATCGCGGCCCTGGTCGACCTGGCGAACGCCCGCGCGCTCGCCGGGCGTACCGGTTGGACGGCGGCCGACACGTTGAAGAACGTGGTGCTGGCCGTCCGCCGGCCCGGCGCCGAACGCGCCGAGCTGCTGGTCGTCGGCCTGCCCGGGGACCGCGAGGTGGACCTGAAACGGGTCGGGGCGGTGCTGGCCCCGGCCACCGTGGCCGTGTTCGACGACTGGGCCGCGCACCCGGAGCTGGTGCGTGGCTATCTCGGGCCGCAGATCCTGGCCAAGCACGGGATCCGCTACCTGGTCGACCCCCGGGTGGTCCCCGGCACCACGTGGCTGACCGGGGCGAACGAGCCGGGGCGGCACGCCACCGACGTGGTGTGCGGGCGCGACTTCGGGCCCGACGGCACCATCGAGGCGGCCGAGGTGCGGCCCGGTGACCCCTGCCCGGCCTGCGCGGACGGTGAGCTGACCATGCGGCGCGGCATCGAGGTGGGGCACGTCTTCCAGCTCGGCCGCCGCTACACCGACGCGTTCGCGGTCGACGTGCTCGGCTCCGACGGCAAGCCGGTCCGGCCCACCATGGGCTGCTACGGCATCGGCGTGTCCCGGGCGGTCGCCGCCGTGGCCGAGCAGCACCACGACGACCGCGGGCTGGTCTGGCCGGCCGCTGTCGCGCCGTGCGACGTACACCTGGTGGCGGCCGGGAAGGGGCCGCAGCTCGACGCGGCGCTGGAGCTCGGCGGACGGCTCGCCGCCGCGGGCCTGCGGGTGCTGGTCGACGACCGCTCGCACGTCTCCGCCGGGGTGAAGTTCACCGACGCCGAGCTGATCGGCATCCCGCGCGCCGTTGTGGTCGGCCGCCGCCTCACCGACGGGTACGTCGAGCTGCGTGACCGGGCCACCGGTGAGCGCACCGAGCTGTCGGTGGAGGCCGTCGTCGAGCGCGTGCTCGGCGAACTGGACGCGACGCGCCGCAACCGGGTGTAGCGATCGCCCCACCGGGTACCGCAATCGGATCGACCGTAGCGTTCGGAGGCTCTCATGTACCGCGTCAGTGACGTGATGACGAAGCAGGTTGTCTACCTTTCCGCGGAGACCCCGTTGGACGAGGCGGCCCGGGTGATGAAGGAGTCGGACATCGGCGACGTGGTGGTGACCGACGGCGCCACGCTCGCCGGCATGTTGACCGACCGGGACATCGTGGTGCGGGCCGTCGCCGAGCGCGCCGATCCGGGCACCACCACGATCGGGTCGATCATCACGCGTGAGGTCGTCATGATCGAGCAGCACTGCACGGCGAACGAGGCGGCCGCGTTGATGCGCGAGCGCAACATCCGCCGGGTGCTGGTCTGCGACAGCGATCGGAAGCTGGTCGGCATCGTCTCCCTCGGCGATCTGGCCATGCAGCTCGACCCCCAGTCGGCGCTCAGCGACATCAGCCAGGCCGCCCCGAACGCGTGAAAGGCGGCGGCGGATAGCCTCGACACATGCCCGAGATGCCGACCAAGCTGGCCGAGATCGTCGACGAGTTCGCCGCCGCCCCGCGCGACGTCGTGCTGGAGATGCTGCTGGAGTTCGCCGACGTGATCCCGCCGCTGCCGGCGGGCGTCGACCGGGAGGAGCTGGAGCAGGTCCCCGAGTGCCAGACCGCGTTCTTCCTGCGCGCCGAGGTGAACCCGGACAAGACGGTGACCACGGTCTTCGACTGCCCGCCGGAGGCGCCCACCACCCGGGCGTTCGCCGGCATCCTCGCCGAGGGGCTGGCCGGGGCGAGCGCCGACCAGGTGCTGGCCGTGCCGGACGACCTCTACCAACGGATGGGGTTGGCCCAGGCGATCAGCCCGCTGCGGGTACGCGGCGGCACGGCCATCCTGGCCCGGCTGAAGCGGCAGGTCCGGGAACAGATCGCCTGACCGGCGGGTTGTCGCTGGTCATGGAGATCGAGATCTACGCCGACGTCGTCTGCCCCTGGTGCTGGATCGGCAAGCGCCGGCTCGAGCAGGCCCTCGACTCGTACGAGGGTGAGGTGACCGTCCGGTACCGGCCGTTCCAGCTCGACCCGACACCGGTCACCGAGCCGAGGCCGCTGCTCGACGCGCTCGCTGACAAGTTCGGTGGCCGGGACAAGGCCGAGGGCATGGCCGCCCACGTCTCCGGTGTCGCCGCGGGCGCGGGACTCGACCTGCGGTTCGACCGCGCGGTGGCGGCGAACACGTTCGACGCGCACCGGCTGGTGCGGTTCGCCACCGAGCACGGTCGGGCCGCCGAGACGGTCGAGCGACTCTACCGGGCGCACTTCTTCGACGGCCTCGACGTCGGTTCGATCGACGTGCTGGTCGCGCTCGCCGGTGAGGCGGGGCTGGACGAGACCGAGGCGCGCCGCTACCTGACGTCGAACCTCGGCCGCCGCGAGGTGGCCGCCGAGCTGAGCGCCGCGCACCAGCTCGGCGTCTCCAGCGTGCCGACGTTCGTGCTGGCCGGGAAGTACGCCGTGACCGGCGCCCAGGAGCCGGAGACGCTGCTCGCCGCGCTGCGTGAGGTCGCGCAGCGCGAGGCAGCCCGGTGATGTTTCACGTGGAACAAGATCGATGCGGGTGAGCGGCTAGGCGGGCCGGGCCAGCCCGTCCACCACCTGCGCCCCGGGCAGCGCGCCGAGCGCCGGCCCGGGCACGGCGATCTTGCTGCGCCGTACGCCCGACCCGATGATCACGTGGGGCGTGGCGATCACCCGTGCGTCGACCAGGATCGGCCACTCCTCGGGCAGCCCGATCGGGGTGATCCCGCCGTACTCCATCCCGGTCAGCTCCACCGCCTCGGCCATCGGCGCGAAGCTCGCCTTGCGCACGTCGAGCAGCTTGCGGACCACGCCGTTCACGTCGACCCGGGTGGTGGCGAGCACGATGCAGGCGGCGTACCGGGTCTCGCCGCCGCGCTTGCCGGCGACCACCACGCAGTTGGCGGACTCCGCCAGCCCCACCTCGTACGCAGCGCAGAAGGCCGCGGTGTCGGCCAGGTCGGCGTCGATCGGGGCGACCAGCACGTCGTCCACGTCCACCGGTGCCTCGTCCGGCCACCGCTCCACCGCCGCGGCGACCGGCGGGGCCAGCAGATCCAGCCGGAGCCGGGCCGACTCGGTCTTCAGCGTCCCCATCACGGGTGCGATCCTCGCACCCGCGCCCGCGATCCGCTCGTCAGGGTGGGGCCTCACACCTCGGTGAGCTGGCGGCGTTGCAGCGGCTCGGGGCGGTTCGCCTCGGCATCCTGGATGCCGTGCCGGACGCCGACCCGGATCACGCCGTAGAGGAAGACGAAGCCGAAGACGTAGAGCACCACGGTGGCGACGAAGACGAGCATGGGATCACGGTAGGTCGACAGCGGACGCGATCCGGTCTCATCTTCGTCCGGTTCCCCCGTACGTGTCAGCGAGGTGGTCGGCCCAGGTCCGGACGCCGGTCGGCCTGGCGGTCGTGGTGAGGGCACCGGCGCGCAGCTCACGGCCGAGCCGACCGGGAATCCGCACCGGCAGCAGCGGCCGGCGGGACCCTCGGGCGGCCAACCAGCTCCGGGCCGCCTCGTCGAAGCGGAGCCCGTCGGGCCCGCGCCGGGCCGGTTCGGTCCGGCCGACGGTGGGACGGGATGCCGGGGCGATTCGTGACCGCTCGGGCGTGTCGCCCGCTCGGAAGACGACCGGCCCGGAGCGGTATGACAAGGAGGCATAATTATGCCGGAGAGGTATACCGCTGCCGAGCAACACCTTCCGGCGCGGGCATCACGCAGCGTGTGCATGTCGGCCGCGAACGCGGTCAGCCCGCCGTCGACGGGGTCACCCGGCCGGCGAGCAGCAGGCCGAGCAGGCCACAGCCGGCCGCCACGGCGAGCGTGGCCGCGTAGCTGGCCGGGCCGGGTGACGACCCGCTGGCCAGCAGCGCCCCGGTCAGCGCCAGCACGGTGGCGGCCGCCAGCGAGTCGCCCAGTTGCAGCGCCGAGGAGTTCCGGCCCTGCTCGGCCGGGGCGGACAGCTCCAGCGTGAGCACCGACAGCGAGGGGTAGAGCAGTCCCATGCCGAGGCCGGCGACCGCCCAGGCGGACACCGCGAGCGCCACCGGAACTCCCGGCAGCAGCGCCGACGCGACGCCCGCCGTGCCGACGGCGATGCAGGCCAGCCCGGCCCGGGGCAGGCTGGCCGCGGAGCGGGGCGCGGCGATCCGCCCCTGAGCCCACGACCCCACCGACCAGGAGAGCGCCCCGACGGTGAGCACCAACCCGGCACCGGTGGGTGTGAACCCGCGCTCCCGGGAGAGCATCAGCGGGATCACCACCTCCGCGCCGACGAACGCGGCCGACGCCAGCCCGCGCAGGCCGATCACCGTCGGCAGCCCGCGCGCGGCCCGCAGGAACCCGGGCGGCAGCAACCGGGGTACGCAGGCGAGCAACCCGGCCAGCGCCACGCCGATCAGGCCGGCGGCGAACGCGCCGCGCTGCTGCCCCCCGTAGTGCAGCAGCGCGGCGCTCGCCCCGGCACCGCAGGCCCAGCCCACCCGGGCCAGCGCACCGGCCGGCGGCCTGGTCGGCACGGTGCCGGCCAGCGTCCGCAACCCCGGCTGGATCAGCAGCACCGCCGGCACCGCGACCGCCGGCACCGCGAGGAACACCCAGCGCCAGCCCAGGTGCTCCACGATCAGGCCGGCCAACGCCGGACCGACGAGCGACGGCACCACCCAGGCCGCGGCGAAGGCGGCGAACATCCGCCGCCGCAGCCGCTCCGGGTACGTGTGCCCGACGATCACGTAGAGCGCCACGGAGAGCAGGCCGGAGCCGAAGCCCTGCACCACCCGCCCGACGACCAGCATCCCCATGGTCGTGGCGGCGCCCGCCACCGCCAGTCCGGTGACGAACCAGGCGACCCCGTGCCACATCGCCGGCCGTGGCCCGCGCGCGTCGCACCAGATGCCGGACGCCACCATCGCCACCACGCCGGAGGCGAACGGGCCGCCGAAGGCCAGCGCGTACAGGCCGAGCCCGTCCAGGTGGCGCGCGACCGTCGGCATGGCGGTGCCCACCGCGAGTGCCTCGAACGCGAGCAGCGACACCAGGGCGACGCTGCCCACGGTCATGGCACGCAGGCGCGGCGACCAGAGGTTCCGGTCCTCCGCTACGGCGGTGGCGGCGATCGTCATGAGCCCAGCCTGGGCCCTCAACCGCGGTTGAGGTCAACTGTGGGCCCGGTCTCGTCAGGCGGTCTCCAGCGCCTCGCCCACGCCCTTCACCAGACCGGAGAAGTGCTGGTCGGCCAGGACGTGCCCGGCGGTGATGACCAGGGCCAGCGGCCACTCGATGACCTGGAGCGCGGTGAGCACCCCGATGCCGGCGTAGTAGGCCAACTTGTCCGGCGGGGGCACCGCCACCTCACCCAGCAGCGGGACGTCCACCCGCCGGCTGTACGCCCGGACCATCTCCCGCGAGCCGCTCAGGTGTCGTGTCAGCGTGCTCATCCCAGCCTCCCCGGTTGCGACGACGGCATCGACCCGACCGGCATTCCACCGCCCCCGGCGTCCATGCCCCGGGCAGTGGGGAAACTTCCCCCTCCCGGAGGGCATAACGGACGCCGCGCCGGGAAGTCGGGCCGCCGGGACGAGTCCGGGAGGCGAGATGGCGTACGGCTTCGCCGGTCTCCTGCTGTCGCCGGCCGCCGTGCCGGACGCGGTCGCGCGGGTCGCCCGTACCGTCGGGTCGGCCCTGCCGGGTGCCCCCGTGCCGCCCGGGATCGCCGAGGCGGCGGGCGCCGTCGGTGCCGCCGCCACCCGGCTGGCCCGGGTGACCGGTCTGACCCGCCGTCGGGTGTGGTCCGCCGACGGCCGGCACCACATCGAGGTGCACGGTGTCTGTCAGGACGGCGGGGACCGGCTGGCCCGGCAGGTCGAGGCGGCGCTGGCGGCCGTCCCGGGGGTGGCCTGGGCGCGGGTGAACGCGCCCTCCGGCCGGGTGGTGGTCGCCACCCGGGAACCGGCGCCGAAGCTGCGGGACCTCATCGACACGGTGGCGCGCGCCGAGCACACCTGCCCGTACGAGCCGGACCCGGAGATCCCGCCGCCGCATCCGCCCGAGGAAGGGCCCCGCACCCCCCGTACGCTCGGCGCGCTGGCCTCCGACGCGCTCGGCCTGACCATCTCCGCGGCCACCCGGATCCTGCCGTTCACGCCCGTCCCCGGCGAGGTCGCGGGCCTGCTGACCGCGGTCGACCTGCACCCGAAGCTGCACGCGCTGGCCGACCGGGGCCTGCGCGCCGACCCCCGCGCCGAGGTGTTCTTCCCGCTGGCCGAGGCGGTGGTGCAGGGCCTGACCGGCGGCTGGGCCGGCATCGTGCTCGACGGCGCGCAGCGGGTGGTGCAGTGGGGTGAGGCGCGCGCCCAACTCGCCGCCTGGAGCCGGGCCGAACCGGGGCTGACCGGCGACCCGGAGCGGGCGGTCGCGCGGGTGCCGGACGGCGAGCGTCCCTGCCCGGTCCCGGACGGCCAGGCCGAGCGCTACGTCCAGCGGATGCTCACGGCCGGCGCGGCCGCCGGCGCGGCGGCGCTCCCGGTGGCCGGCGGCAAGCGGGCCGCCGCGCTGGCGCTCTCCTCGCTGTCCAAGGCACCCGGCAGCGGACGCGAAGGGTACGCGGCGCAGCTCGGCCGGATGCTGGCCCGGCGCGGCGTGATCGCGATGGACCGGAGCGTGCTGCGCGAGTTGGACCGGATCGACACGGTGCTGCTGGACGCGGCGGTGCTCGGCTCCGACCGGGGCGTGCTCGCCGACCTGGCGCCGCTGCCCGGCGCCGACACCGGCCAGGTGGCCGCCCGGGCGTTCGCCCTCTTCGACCCCGCCGACCCGGACGCGGTACGCGCCGACGGCGGCTGGCGGATCGGGCCGCTGGACCACCTGGACGTCGAGGATCCCGGGGACACCCCGGACAGCGAACGGCTGCGCGCCGACGGCGGACGGCTGCTCGGACTGGCCGAGGGCGGCCGGCTCGCCGCCGTGCTGCGGGTCGAGCCGGAACCCGCCCCCGGGGTGGACGCGCTCATGTCCGCCGCCCGCCAGGCCGGCTTCCGGCTCGTGATCGGCGGCGCCGCGGACGGCGGCCACGACGACGCGGACCGGCGGGTGCCGGGTGGGGCCCGGCTCGCCGGCGCGGTACGCGACCTGCAACGCGAGGGCGCGGTGGTGCTGGTGGTCTCCGGCGACCGGCCGGCGCTCGCCGCCGCCGACTGCGGTCTCGGCGTGTCCGCGCCCGACGACCTGCCCCCGTGGGGCGCACACCTGCTGGTCGGCGACGACCTGCGCATCCCGGCCCTGCTCGTCGACGCCGCCGGGGTCGCGCGCCGGATGACCGGGCAGAACATCCGGATCGCCATGGCCGGCAGCGGGCTCGGCGCGCTCGGCGCGTTCACCGCCGACCGGCGGCAGCTACCCGGCCGGACCATGGCGGCGGTGAACGGCGCCGCCGCGGTCGCGTTCGCGCACGGTGTGTTCCGGGCACACCGGCTGCCGGACCGTACCGGCACCCCGGTGCCCGCGCTCACCGCCTGGCACCTCATGCCGGTGGAGACCGTCCTCGACCAGCTCGGCACCCGCCCCGGCGGGCTGACCGACGAGGAGGCGGACCGTCGCCGGGGCGCCGCGGCCGGCGACGCGCACGGGCCGGCCGGGCTGCTCCGCGCGTTCGTCGACGAGCTGTCGAACCCGCTCACCCCGGTGCTGGCCGCCGGCGCGGTGCTCTCCGCCACGTTCGGCTCACTCGTCGACGCGGCCCTGGTCGGCGGCCTAGTCGGCGGTTCCGCGCTGATCGGCGCCGTGCACCAGCGCAACACCGAACGCTCGCTGGCCGAACTGTTGTCCCGCTCGGCGGTCACCGCGCGGGTGCGGCGCGACGGCGCGGAACGGGTGGTCCCCGCCGAGGACCTGGTGCCCGGTGACGTGATCAGCATCTCCTCCGGTGACGCCGTACCGGCCGACTGCCGGGTGCTGACCAGCGACGGGCTGGAGGCCGACGAGTCGTCCCTGACCGGTGAGTCGCTGCCGGTGGCGAAGAGCCCCGACCCGGTGGTCGCGGCCGCGATCGCCGAGCGGCACTCGATGCTGTTCGAGGGCACCACCGCGGCCGCCGGGCACGGCACCGCCGTGGTGGTGGCCACCGGCGCGGCGACGGAGTCGGGGCGGAGCCTGGCGCTGGCCCGGCAGACCCCGCCGGTCAGCGGCGTGGAGGCGCGGCTGGGGAAGCTGACCAGCACCGCCGTACCGCTGGCGGCCGGGTCGGCGATCGCGGTGGCCGGGGCGGGGCTGCTGCGGGGCGTACCCCTGGCCGAGACGGCGGCGACCGCCGCGAACCTGGCCGTGGCGTCGGTGCCGGAGGGGCTGCCGTTCCTGGTCAGCGCCGCGCAGCTGGCGGCGGCGCGGCGGCTGGCCGAGCACGGCGCGCTGGTCCGCAACCCCCGCACCATCGAGGCGCTGGGCCGGGTCGACGTGCTCTGCTTCGACAAGACCGGCACCCTGACCGAGGGGAAGCTGCTGCTGGCCGGCGTCGGCACCGGCGACGACCGGTACGCCCCGGCGGACCGCCTCGACGACGAGCCCCTCCGGTCGACGCTGGCCGCGGCGCTGCGGGCCACGCCGGCCGCCGCGGACCCGGACGAGTTGCCGCAGCAGACCGACCGCGCGGTACGTCGGGGCGCGAACGCGGCCGGGGTGACCGAGCGCACCGGGGCGGCGGAGTGGACCGCCACCGGCGGGCTGCCGTTCGAGCCGTCCCGGGGCTACAGCGCCACTGTCGGCCGCACCGCCGACGGGTCGCTGCTCAGCGTGAAGGGCGCGCCCGAGTCGGTGCTGCCGCGCTGCGCGTCCCGGCGGACGGCGGCCGGTGACCGGCCGTTGGACGCGGCCGGCCGGGACGAGGTGCAGGCCATGCTGGCCGGCCGGGCCGGCGCCGGGCACCGCATCCTCGCCGTGGCCGAGTGTCAGGTGTCCACCGACGCGGTCACCGACGAGCAGGTCGACGGGCTGGTCTTCGTGGGCTTCCTGACGCTCGCGGACGGGGTGCGGGAGAGCGCCCGGCCGGCGGTGGCGCGGATCCGGGCCGCCGGCGTGCACACCGTCATGATCACCGGCGACCATCCGGCCACCGCCGAGGCGATCGCCGCCACCATCAGTCCCGACCACGGCGAGCAGCGGGTGGTGACCGCCACCGACCTGGACCGGCTCGACGACGCCGCGCTCGCCGAGCGGCTGATGGCCACCGACGTGGTGGCCCGCTGCACGCCCGCCCACAAGGTACGGATCATCCAGGCGTTGCAGCGTCAGGGCCGGACCGTGGCGATGACCGGCGACGGCGCCAACGACGCCCCGGCGATCCGGCTGGCCGACGTCGGCATCGCGCTCGGCCAGCGCGGCACCCCGGCCGCCCGCGCCGCCGCCGACCTGGTGGTCACCGACGACCGGCTGGAGACGATCATCGCCACGCTGGTCGAGGGGCGGGCCATGTGGTCGTCGGTACGGCACGCGCTGAGCATCCTGGTCGGCGGCAACCTCGGCGAGATCGCGTTCAGCGTGCTGACCGCCGCCTCGACCGGCCGGTCCGCGCTGACCGGGCGGCAACTGCTGCTGGTCAACCTGCTCACCGACCTGGCGCCGGCGCTGGCCATCGCGGTCCGGCCGCCGGCCGACGACCGCGCCGACCACCTGCTGCGGGAGGGCCCCGACTCGTCGCTCGGCGCCACCATGACCCGGGAGATCGGGCTGCGCGCGGCGGCGACCACGCTGGGCGCGACCGCCGGCTGGACGCTGGCCCGGTGGACCGGCACGCAACGCCGGGCCGGCACCGTCGCGCTCGCCTCGCTGATCGGCACCCAGCTCGGCCAGACCGTGCTGGCCGGCGGCACCAGCCCCACCGTGCTGGCCGCCACCGCCGCGTCCGTCGGCGTGCTGGTCCTGGTGGTGCAGACGCCCGGGGTCAGCCAGTTCTTCGGCTGCACACCGCTCGGCCCGGTGGGCTGGACCATCGCCACCGGTTCGGCGCTCGGCGCGACGTTCGCCAACGGCGCGCTGACCCGGCTGGTGGACCGCCTGCCGCAGCCCGGCTCGTCCTGACGGACGCCCTACTGCCAGGTGGCGGCGGCCCGGCGCAGCCGGTCGTTGATCGCCCGCCCGACCCCTTCGTCGGGTACCGGCTCGGCGACGATCTCGGTCACCCCGGCCGCGTCCAGCCGGTGCAGCGCGTCGAAGAGGCGCGCGGCGGCCGCCGGCAGGTCACCGGCGGGAGACAGCACCTCCACCGCCGCCCAGTCGCCGTCCGCCGGCGGCTCCCGGAAGGCCAGGAATCCCCGTCGGCCGCCGTCGCGCGCGCCCGCCGCACCCAACCGCAACGGGGTACGCGGAGCGTAGTGCGCGGCCAGCGTCCCGGGCGCGACCGGCTGGCCGGAACTGCCCTGGCGTACGTCGACCGGTCCGACCGCCTCGACCAGCGCCTCGACCGGCAGCGCGCCCAGCCGCAGCACCACCGGCCGCTCGCCCCGCGCGTCCACGATGGTCGACTCGATGCCGCAGCGGGTGGGCCCGCCGTCGAGCACCACGTCCACCGCGCCGCCCAGCCCGGCCACCACGTGCTCGGCCCGGGTGGGGCTGAGCTGCCCGAACCGGTTGGCGCTCGGCGCGGCCACCGGCACGCCGGCGGCGGCGATCAGCGCCCGGGCGGCCGGCTCGTCGGGCACCCGGACGGCCATGGTGTCCAGGCCGGAGGTGACGATCGGCGGGATCGCCGCCGGCCGGTCCACGATCAGCGTGAGCGGGCCGGGCCAGAACCGCTCCGCCAGCGCGGCCACGGCCGGCGGCACGGCGCCGACCAGCCCGGGCAGGTCGGCGGCGTCGGCCAGGTGGCTGATCAGCGGGTCGAAGCTGGGCCGGGCCTTCGCCTCGAAGATCCGCGCCGCGGCCCGGGCGTCGAGCGCGTTCGCGCCCAGCCCGTAGACCGTCTCGGTGGGAAAGGCGACCAGCCCGCCGGCGCGCAGGACGGCGGCGGCCTCGTCGATGCCACTGCCGGCCGGCAGGACGCGCGGGGTTCCGGTGCTCACGCTGCGACGCTAGCCTGCCCCGCTCGCCGCCCCGTCCCGGCCCCGCCGCACCGTCAGTCGGCGGGGTGCTCCGCATCGGGGAGGGTGGGCGCGTCGGTGGGGTAGAGGCCGGCGGCGAAGCCGTACACCTGGTCGCCGGCGCGGGGAATCTGGGCGAACCGCCGGGCCAGCGCCTGCACCTCCGCCCAGAACTCCCGCACGTCCTCGACCGGGATGCGCGCGTGCACCAGCGTGCACCGAAGCTCGTCGGCGGCGTGTGCGGCGGCGGCCTCCGCCGCGGCCTCGGCCAGACCGTTGATCCGGGCGACGACCTGCCGGTCCTCCGGCCGGTTGAGCGTGCCGACGTAGAACGTGCGCGCGACCCGGCCGTAGAAGCGTTCCTCGATGGCCCGGATCCGGCGGGTACGCACCACCCGCAGCAACCCGGCGTCGACGAGCTGGTTCACGTGGTAGGCCACGCTGCTCTTCGGCCGGCCCACGGCCCGGGCCAGCTCGTTGACCGTGGCCGCGCGCTCCAGCAGCAACTCCAGCAGGGTGCCCCGCAGGGGATCGGCGAGCGCACGCAACTGCTCGGGTGCGGAGACCACGAGCAGGTCGTCAAGGTCGTAGTCCGGGACCCGCTTATTGACCGACATTTCTCGACCGTTCTAACATTCTGGTTCGTTCGATGATTCTGGTCCGACAATCAGGAGTCTAGAGATGGCCGAGATCCTCCTCTTCCACCACCTGCAAGGGCTCACCGACGGCGTACGCGCCCTCGCCGAAGCCCTCGGTGCGGGCGGGCACACCGTGCACGTCCCCGACCTCTTCGACGGCGAGCGTCCGGCCAGCGTCGAGGAGGGTTCGGCGCTGGTCAAGCGCATCGGCGCCGACGTCCTCGACCAGCGCGCCGACCAGATCGCCGCGGACCTGCGCCCCGACCTGGTCCACACCGGCGTCTCCTGGGGCGCCGCCATCGCCCAGCGACTCGCCCAGACCCGACCCGGCGCGCGGGCCGCCCTGCTCTACGAAGCCTGCCTGCCGGTCACCGGCGAATGGGCGCTCGGCCCCTGGCCCGACGGCGTGGCGGTGCAGGTGCACGGCATGGAGCGGGACCCGTTCTTCGGGCTGGAGGGCGACGTCGACGCCGCCCGCGAACTGGTCTCGATCGTCGGTCCGGACCGGGCCGAGCTGTTCGTCTATCCCGGCGACCGGCACCTGTTCACCGACAGCTCGCTCCCGTCGTACGACGCCGAGGCGACCGCGCTGGTGGTGACCCGCAGCCGCGACCTCCTCGACCGGTTGGGGTGACCAACGGAACTCAGCGCCCCTTCGCCAGCGCCTCCACCTCGGCGAAGCTCGCCACCCGGTCACACTCGTCATCGGTCAGCCTGTTGATCAGCGCCTTGGCCGCCTGAGCCTGCGGAGTGGTGGGCAACGCGCCCGCGACCAGCTCCGGCAGCGCCAGCTCGTAGCCCACGCGCGCCCGGGGGGAGTACCGCTCCCGGGTGCGTACCACCGCGGTCGCCACCCGTACCGCATGCTCGTTGCCGGGCGTCACGTGCGGACGGTCGACCTCCCGCGCCCCGAACCGCATCCGGTGGTGGAACTCGCACTGCTCGCAGGTCACCGGCCCGCCGGTCAACCGGGCTCCGCAGGCGGGACACGTCAGTCGGTCGAGCGCACCGTCCACCGTCCGCCAGTCGTACGCCGCAGGATCGCCCACGACCAGCCAGGCCAGCTCGGTCTCCTCCGGGGACCCGGGAGCCACGTCCAGCTCGCGCAGCAGCAGCTCCCAGGCACCACGGATCTCTCTTTCCAGCCCCGCCACGGTGTCGGCCAGCAGCGGACTTCGCCAGACGGGCACGGACGTTACCTGTACTGGGCGATCTGGATGAGGTTGCCGCACGTGTCGTCGAAGACGGCGGTGGCCACCGGGCCCATGTCCACCGGCTCCTGCGTGAACAGCACGCCGAGCTGCCGCAGCCGGTCGTGCTCGGCGGCGACGTCGTCCACCGCGAACTGGGTGAACGGGATGCCGTCGGCCGCCAGGGCCTCCTTGAACGCCTTGGCGGCCGGGTGGGCGTCCGGCTCCAGCAGCAGCTCGACCCCCTCGGGGGCGTCCGGCGAGACGACGGTCAGCCAGCGGTGCTCGCCGGTCGGCACGTCCGTCTTCTTCACGAAGCCCAGCACGTCGGTGTAGAAGCGCAGGGCCTTCTCCTGGTCGTCGACGTACACGCTGGTCAGGTTGATTCTCATGAGGTCTCCCGGGTGGGTTCGGGCCTGAGCCACCGCTCGGCGATGGCGCGCAGCGGCCGGGTGTCGAGGTGGTGGAACTTGTACCGGCCCTGCCGGCGCGTGACGACCAGGCCGGCGGCCTCCAGCACGTCGAGATGCTGGGAGATCGCCTGCCGGGACGAGCCGACCTGGTGCCGGGTGGCCAACCGGCCGCAGATCTCGAACAGCGTCTGACCGTCGCGCTCGGTCAGCTCGTCGAGGATCAGCCGGCGGGTGGGGTCGGCCAGCGCCTGGTACAGATCACCCACGTCAGCCACTATAGGCAAGTCATTACTTGCCTACAATGGGGATGTCCATGAGGCGGCGAACGCACTGCACCTGATACGAATGGAGATCACCATCGCCAACCTCGCCCGCGGAAGGCATCCATGACTCGTCAGCGCGCCCTTGCCGCCGTCCTTCTGGTCGTAGCGTTCCTGGCGCTGGTCGCCTCGCGCGCTTTCCCGTTCCGGGACGACATCCCAGACGTGGCGCAAGCTGCCATCGCGATCGCAGGAGCCGCCTGCGGCCTGGCAGGTGTGGGGCTGTGGTTGCGCGGGACAACCGATTCCGAGGGCTGACAACGGCTGATCTTCCCGCGGCGGGCTGCCGCGGTCGTCGATCAGGTGTCGGGCGAGGAAGAGACGGCGTGACGGCTTGCGCGATGGTTCCGAGACGACTCCACCGGACCGCCGGCCATTCGCCATGACCTGGAACTCGTTGACCTCTCTGGTCGGCGAACAGGCAGCCCGGGTGACGCCAGGAGCTAGGACCGTAGAACATTTAGTTCTACACTCGTGTCATGGAACGCATCGGTGTCCGAGAGCTGAACCAGAACACGAGCCAGGTGCTGGCTCGCGTGAGTGGCGGCGAAACCGTCGAGATCACCGACCGGGGACACCCGATCGCGCGACTTGTTCCGGTAGGCGACGACAGGTCGATACTGGCCAAGTTGGTAGCGGCAGGACGAGCCGTCGCCCCCACCGGCGGCGGCTCTGTGCCACTTCCACCGAAGCTCGGTGACGAAAAGGTGGACGTGGCAGCTTCGCTCGCTGCGATGCGCGACGAGGAGCGCTGGTGATCTATCTCGATTCAGCTGCCGTCGTCAAGCTGGTTCGGCAGGAGATCTACAGCGCCGACCTTGTCTCTTGGCTCAACTCGCACGACGACGTGCCGCTGGTCTCCTCCGCCCTCGTCGAGGTGGAAGTGCCCCGAGCGCTGCGCCGTTCAGCTCCGCAAGCGTTGATCGGAGTGCCGGCTGCCGTCGGCCGGCTGTTCCGACTGGAGATCGACAGCACGATCCGTGCGACCGCAGCCGCGTTCGCCGAGCCGACGCTCCGCAGCCTCGACGCCATCCACCTGGCCACCGCCCAGGTGTTGACCAACGAGTCAGGCACGGCACTGACCGCCTTCGTCACCTACGACCGGCGGCTACTCGAATGCGCCAAGGAAGCAGGACTACCCGTAGCAAGCCCCGGCCAGAACTGATCCACAAATCCACCACCCGGTGCATGGTCCGGCCGCCGTCCGGCAGCGCGACCACGACATCGGCCGTGGCCTGCGTTTCCGCGACCTTGCACCCCTCCGTTCGGGTATCCGTTTCGGGTGGAAACCGGGGGACTCGAACCCCTACCCCTGCCTTCACCTGGGCCGGGGACGCCTGCTCATCTGCGAAACGAGGTGCTTCGCAGATGAGCACATTGCTCGGCGCGGGCTGGTCACTGGACAGCGTGAAACGCTTGGCTGTACGAATGGCTGTCCTCGGACCCGAGATCAACCGAGGAAAGTGCTGGTGGAGCCCAGGGGACTCGAACCCCTAACCCCTGCCTTGCAAAGGCAGTGCTCTGCCAGTTGAGCTAGGGCCCCGAGACGGCGCTCAGCGCAGGTCGGGGGCGGTGGTGGCCTCGTGCCACAGGGCGCGCTCGTCGTTCGACGCCTTGACCTTCTTGGCCACGACGGCGGCCACCCCGACGATGCCGGCCAGGATCAGGAGCTTCTTGAACATGGGATTGACCCCTCGCGCTCGACGACCGTCGGACGATGTGCGGTGGGGCTAGCTGGAATCGAACCAGCGACCTCAGAGTTATCAGCTCTGCGCTCTAACCGACTGAGCTATAGCCCCGCGTGGCGACGAGCAAGGTTAACCCATCCCCGTCAGCGCGCCCAAATCGGGGTCCCCTGGCGGAAACACCCGCGCCATCACGTCTCGAACCTACCCGGACGCACGACGCCGGGGCGACCGCTTTACGCGGCGCCCCGGCGTCGGTCTGTATCAGTCCCGCTCGGCGAGCGTCAGCTCGATCCCGCCGACCAGGTCGGCGCAGACGTTGTAGACGAACGCGCTCAGCGTGGCCAGCGCGGTGAACAGCACCACGTTGACCAGGCCGATCAGCGCGGACGTCAGGATCACGCCCTTCGCGGTGATGCGGAACCCGCCGCCCCCCGAACCGCCGCCGGCGTTCACCAGATCGGTCAGGCTGTCGTTGACGCTCTTGAACACGCCCATCGCGTCGAGCGCGAGGTAGAGCACCGACGTGGCCACGACCACCACGATGAAGAGCACCACCGAGACCGCGAAGGCGAACTTCATCACGGACCACGGGTCGATCCGCTTCAGGTTCAACCGGGCCCGGCGGGGCCCGCGCGACGCGGCCGAACTGACCGAGGTACGCGCGGCGCGTACCGCCTCACCCACGCGCGCGGCGCCGACCGCCGCCGCGCCGCTGATGCCCGGCGGCAGGCCGCCCCCGTTGGCGGGGCGCCCCGGGGCGCCGCCGGCCGGGCCGGTGGCCTCGGGTGCCCCCTTCGGGGCGGTGCCCAGGCCGGCGCCGATGCGCGGCTGCGTGCCGGTCGTGCCGGTGGAGGCACGGGCGGTCGCTGTCGGCCTGGTCGGCGGTGTGCTCGTGGCGGGCTTCGGCGCGCCGAGAGCAGCGAAGCCCTCGGCCGACGTCGGCGCGTCGACCTTGGTCTCGGTCGAGTCGCGGGACTCCGAACCCTCGGCCGGCTTGTCGGGAGGCGGGGCCATGCCGGGGGCCCGGGTGAACTTCGGGGCAGGCGCGTCGGCGGGGACCGTGGCCCGACCCACGGCCGCACGGCCGGTCGCTGGTGTACCGCCCTGCGCGGCCTCCTCGTCGACCGGGGTGGCCGAGGTCCCCTTGTTCCCCGACTTCGCCTGTGTCTCCGTCATCAACTAGTCCTGTTCGTCAGGCTCGTCGGCATTGCGAGCAATCGCCACGATAGTCACGCCGTCCGGGAGGTCCATCAGCTTGACCCCCATTGTGTTCCGGTCACGCGTACGGCGTACAGGCTTCACCGGAGTCCGGATGACGCCGCCGTTGCTCGTGATGGCGAACAGCTCGTCCTCCGGATCGATCACGACCGCGCCGACCAGACCACCGCGCCGCTCGGTGATCTTCGCAGTCAGCACGCCCTTACCTCCCCGGCCCTGGACCGGGTATTCCTCGATCGGGGTACGTTTCGCGAACCCCCCGTTCGTCGCGACCAGCACGTCCAGGCCCTCCCGGACGACCTCCACGGCGAGCAGCTCGTCCTCGCCGCTGAAGCGCATGCCGATCACCCCCGAGGTGGCCCGGCCCATCGGACGCAGCGCCTCGTCGGTGGCGTTGAAGCGGATCGCCTGCGCGTTCTTGGAAACCAGCAACAGGTCGTCCTCCGGAGCCACCAACACCGCACCGACCAGCTCGTCCTCATCGCGCAGGTTGACCGCGATGATGCCGCCGGAACGGTTGGAGTCGAACTCCTCGAGCCGCGTCTTCTTCACCAGGCCGTTCTTCGTGGCCAGTACCAGGTAGGGCGCCACCTGGTAGTTCGGGATTTCGATGATCTGCGCGATCTGCTCGTCCGGTTGGAACGCGAGCAGGTTGGCCACGTGCTGGCCCTTGGCCACCCTACTGGCCTCGGGAAGCTCGTACGCCTTCGCCCGGTAGACCCGACCCTTGTTCGTGAAGAACAGGATCCAGTCGTGGGTAGAGCATACGAAGAAGTGGCTCACGATGTCGTCCTGCCGGAGCGTCGCCCCGCTCACGCCCTTGCCGCCACGCCGCTGCGACCGGTACAGGTCGACCTTGGTCCGCTTCGCGTACCCGGTGCGGGTGATCGTCACGACCACGTCCTCGCGGGCGATGAGGTCCTCCATGGAGACCTCGCCGTCGAACGGCACGATCTTGGTCCGCCGCTCGTCGCCCCACTTCGCGACGATCTCGCCCAGCTCGTCGGAGACGATCTTCCGCTGCCGCTCCGGCTTCGCCAGGATGTCCTTGAGATCGGCGATCTCCACCTCGAGCTTGGCCAGGTCGTCCAGGATCCGCTGCCGCTCCAGCGCGGCCAGCCGGCGCAGCTGCATGTCCAGGATCGCGGTCGCCTGGACCTCGTCGATCTCCAGCAGCCGGATCAGGCCCTGCCGGGCGTCCTCCACCGTCGGTGAACGCCGGATCAGGGCGATCACCTCGTCCAACGCGTCCAGCGCCTTGCTCAGGCCGCGCAGGATGTGCGCCCGCTCCTCCGCCTTGCGCAGCCGGAACGCGGTCCGCCGGCGGATCACCTCGATCTGGTGCTCGACGTAGTAGCGGATGAACTGCGCCAGGTTCAGCGTGCGCGGCACGCCGTCGACCAGCGCCAGCATGTTGGCGCCGAACGTCTCCTGGAGCTGGGTGTGCTTGTAGAGGTTGTTCAGCACCACCTTGGCGACCGCGTCACGCTTGAGCACCAGCACGATCCGCATGCCGGTACGCCCGGAGGACTCGTCCCGGATGTCGGCGATGCCGGCGAGCTTCCCCTCCTTGATCAGCTCGGCGATCCGCTCGGCGAGATTGTCCGGGTTGACCTGGTAGGGCAGCTCGCTGACCACCAGTGCCGGCCGGCCCCGCTTGTCCTCCTCCACCTCGACCACCGCGCGCATCCGGATCGAGCCGCGCCCGGTCCGGTACGCGTCCTGGATGGCCTGCTGGCCCACGATCAGGCCGTAGGTCGGGAAGTCCGGGCCCTTGACGATCTCCAGCAGGGCTTCCAGCGTGGTCGCCTCATCGGCCTCCGGGTGCTCCAGGCACCACTGCACCGCCGCGCCGATCTCCCGCAGGTTGTGCGGGGGGATCTTGGTGGCCATGCCGACCGCGATGCCCTCGGAGCCGTTGATCAGCAGGTTCGGGATCCGCGACGGCAGGATGGTGGGCTCCTTGGCCCGGCCGTCGTAGTTGTCCTGGAGGTCGACGGTGTCCTCGTCGATGTCCCGCAGCATCTCCATGGCCAGCGGGTCGAGCTTGCACTCGGTGTTGTGGCTGACGAACCCGTCGGAGACGAAGGAGTGGTCGTCGGTGTCGACCCGGATGCTGTAGACCGGCTGAACTCCGGCATCAGTGACCTCGGTCACCTCGGCGTAGTAGAACCGGCCGTCGACCAACGGCTCGACCACGTCGAGGATGCCCGGCTCGGTGATCCGGGCGGCGATCTCGTCGCGGTCCCGCTCCCACCGCTCCACCCGGTCCACGTTGTGCCGGCGCAGCCAGTCGCGCTCGGTCCACCGCGTGGCGCCGTGCTCGCGGATGAAGTCACCGACGAACGGCACCATGTCGCCGGAGAGCGCGGTGCTGCTCGCCGGCACCTGGGCCAGTTCCGACTCCAGCTTGGTCTGCTTACGGCCGAGGAAACCGACCTGGGCGGCGAAGATCCGCACGTCCCGCCGGTTGGTGACCACGACCTTGATCTCGCCGTCGTCGTACCGGCACTGCCGGCTGATGACACCGAACTCCAGCAGGAGCTGCTGCACCTCGCGGGCCAGACGCTCGCTGCGCGTCGAGTACGACACCTGGATGGTGTGGCGCGGCAGCAACGACGACGATCCGTCGCCCTCGAACAGTGCCTGAAGAAAGGCGCGCTTCACCGCGGCCGGCCCACGCCAGACGAACTCCGGCACGAACTTGGCGGCGCTGCGCGCGCCGACCAGCTCGCCCAGCACGCTCGCGCGCAGCGCGGAAAGGTTCTGCACGTCGAGCTCGTGCAGCGTGCTGCCGGAGGCGATGACCCGCTCGGAGACATACCGGGGACCGCCCACCGCGAGGTCGTAGGCGGCGAGGACCCGAACGAAGAACTCCCGGTCCACGTTGTCGAATCCGGCCCGGCTCTCGGACACCCACCCCTCGGACACGAACGCGCCGGCAAGGACGGCCGCCTCGACGTGCTCCAGCATCGGGTAGCCGATCTCGTCCGGCACGCTGCGCTGGAGGACCACCCGGTCGCCCGGGGAGACCTCGGCGAGCAGCTTCCACAGCAGGGTCGGCACGCCGGCCACGTTCACCAGGCAGAGCACCGGGTGGTTGTGGGTGCCGGTCAGCTCGTACCCCTCACGGGTGCGCAGCCGCAGCGTGGGGTGCTCGCCGGAGTGGAAGAACTTCGACGCGCGGACCAGGTCGCCGTTGCGGTCGCGGACCTTCAGCTCGACGTCGGTCTCGCTGCTCGGCGCGACGTCCGGCACGACGTCGCCGATCCGCACGCTGCCGTCAGCGGTACGAATGCGGACATCTGGGGTAATGCAGTATCTCATGGCCGCAGCCGGGTCATTTCCGGGCGAACCGAAGTTGCCGTTGCCGTCCACCAGTGGGTAGCGCAGCGACCACTGCTGCGCCATCCGGACCAGCGCGTCGTAGATGGCCGAGTCGCCGTGCGGGTGGAACTGGCCCATCACGTCGCCGACCACGCGGGAGCACTTCACGTAGCCCCGGTCCGGCCGGTAGCCGGAGTCGAACATCGCATAAAGGATCTTGCGGTGGACCGGCTTGAGCCCGTCCCGCACGTCCGGCAGGGCGCGCCCGACGATGACGCTCATCGCGTAGTCGAGGTACGAGCGCTGCATCTCGACCTCGAGGCCGACCGGCTCGATGCGGTCGTGCTGGACGACCGCGGCCAGTGTCTCCGGGGCTTCCGGCTCGTTCGGGGTGGACTCGGGAAGATCGGTCACTGTTAACCCTT
Organism: Micromonospora sp. NPDC018662; assembly: GCF_044391475.1. Classification (NCBI taxonomy): domain Bacteria; kingdom Bacillati; phylum Actinomycetota; class Actinomycetes; order Micromonosporales; family Micromonosporaceae; genus Micromonospora; species Micromonospora sp. NPDC018662. Next base: position 184,932 of record NZ_JBISAC010000001.1, on the reverse strand, counting down.
ATCAGACTCAGAGTCGTGATCTAGCTGTGGATAACGGCTGTGGAAAGCGGCCAGGCTGTGGATAACTCTGTGGACCACCGGGCCGGTCGGTGGATCTCCGGCCGGCCCGGGCACGCGTCCGTCAGATGTCCAGGAACCGCACGTCCTTGGCGTTGCGCTGGATGAACGACCGGCGCGCCTCGACGTCCTCACCCATCAGGACGCTGAACAGCTCGTCCGCGGTGGCGGCGTCGTCGAGCGTGACCTGGCGCAGGGTGCGGGTGGCCGGGTTCATCGTGGTCTCCCACAGCTCCGGGTAGTTCATCTCGCCGAGACCCTTGAACCGCTGGATGTCGTCCGGCTTGGCGTTGGCCTTCTTCTGCTGACGCAGCGCGATCAGCCCGTCGCGCTCCCGGTCCGAGTACGCGTACTGGGCGTCGTCGCCCTTCTTGTTCCACTTGATCTTGTAGAGCGGCGGGGCGGCCAGGTAGACGTGGCCCAGCTCGACCAGTGGCCGCATGAAGCGGAACAGCAGGGTGAGCAGCAGCGTCTGGATGTGCTGACCGTCGACGTCGGCGTCGGCCATCAGCACGATCTTGTGGTAGCGCAGCTTCTCGATGTCGAAGTCGTCGTGGATGCCGGTGCCGAGCGCGGTGATCAGCGCCTGGACCTCGTTGTTCTTCAGCACCCGGTCGATCCGGGCCTTCTCCACGTTCAGGATCTTGCCGCGGATCGGCAGGATCGCCTGGGTACGCGGGTCGCGGCCCTGCTTCGCCGAGCCGCCGGCCGAGTCGCCCTCGACGATGAAGACCTCGGACTCGCGCGGGTCGGTGGACTGGCAGTCGGCCAGCTTGCCCGGCATCGAGCCGGACTCCAGCAGCGACTTGCGCCGGGCCAGCTTGCGCGCCTGCTGGGCGGCGATGCGGGCGCGGGCGGCCTGGGACGCCTTGGTGATGATGATCTTCGCCTCGGCGGGGTTGCGGTCGAACCAGTCGACCAGCGACTCGTTGCAGACCCGCTGGACGAAGCCCTTCACCGGGGTGTTGCCCAGCTTGGTCTTGGTCTGCCCCTCGAACTGCGGGTCGGTCAGCTTGACCGAGATGATCGCGGCCAGACCCTCGCGGATGTCCTCCCCGGAGAGCCGCTCGTCACCCTTGAGCAGCTTCTTCTCCGCGCCGTAGCGGTTGACCACGCTGGTCAACGCGGCCCGGAAGCCCTCCTCGTGGGTGCCGCCCTCGTGGGTGTTGATGTTGTTGGCGAAGGTGTAGACCGACTCGCCGTACGACTCGTTCCACTGCATGGCGATCTCGGCCGACATGCCGGTCTCCTCGGCCCCGAACTCGACCACCGTCTTGTGGATCGGGCTCTTGGAGGCGTTGAGGTGCCGGACGAAGTCGGCGATGCCGCCGTCGTAGTGGAAGGTGACCTCGCGGAGCTTGCCGTCCTCGTCCTCCGGCACCCGCTCGTCGAGCAGGTGGATGGTGAGGCCGCGGGTGAGGAAGGCCATCTCCTGGAGGCGCCGGTAGATGGTGTGGAAGTCGAAGTCGACGGTCTCGAAGACGTCCGGGTCGGGCCAGAAGGAGACCGCGGAGCCGGTCCGGTCGGTCGGCTCGCCCTTCTCCAGGGGCGTCGGCTTCGACTGGTTGTAGCGCTGCCGCCAGACGAAGCCGTCCTTGTGGATCTCCACCGCCATCCGGGTGGAGAGCGCGTTGACCACGGAGACGCCGACGCCGTGCAGACCGCCGGAGACCGCGTACGCCTTGCCGTCGAACTTGCCGCCCGCGTGCAGCACGGTCAGCGCCACCTCGACGCCCGGCTTCTTCAGCTTGGGGTGCAGGTCGACCGGGAAGCCCCGGCCGTTGTCGGTGACCCGGACGCCACCGTCGGCCAGCAGCACCACGTCGATGGTGTCGCAGTAGCCGGCCATGGCCTCGTCCACCGCGTTGTCGACGACCTCCCACACCAGGTGGTGCAGACCGCGCTCGCCGGTGGACCCGATGTACATACCGGGCCGCTTGCGGACCGCTTCCAGGCCCTCCAGCACGGTGATGGACTCGGCGCCGTACTTCTTGTTGTCCTCCGCTGCCACGCTCGGCCACTTTCTCGCACCGGCCGCGCGTGGGCGCGGGGCGCGGGTTCGGCGGACAGGACGCGACGTCGGCGTGCCCGGGCCGCCCCCGGGATCACCAGGTCACGGATCGTGTACGCCGGGCGCCGCGGTTGCCCGCGGATCGCGATCGGCTCGGACCCGATGCGGCACAATGATCAAGGGCCCTGGGGGCCCATGTCGGTCGCTCCGTGTCGGGTCTTTCGTCTCGCCTCCAATCTTACTGTGCGCAGCCGACCAAACCGCCACTCGGCACCCCTGGAGAGGCGGCTGAGAATGCCGTAGCCGGACGAACCTCGCTGCCCGCGACTCCCCCTACACGCCACCGACGCCGTGCCGTGCCACCGGCCACCGTGACCGGTCCGGGTCCCCGGGTCGGTCACCTGTGGTTCGCGGACCGGGGGTCGCGGCGGAACGCGACGTGCCGTACCTTTTGCGACGCCGCCGTTGCGGTCTTGATCTTTCGCGCCCGGACCGGGGACCATCGCTGAGATGGTCCGACAGACGCTTGGTGAGAGGTGACGCCAGATGGGGCTGGACAACGTCGCGGTGCACTGGCCGCGTACCGGCCGCTTCTACGATCCGGTCGCACCGGCCGAGTTCGTGGACTTCGGCGAAATCGTGGACGTGCCACGCATCTCCGCCCCGACCGCCGCGCTCGCCGAGCTGATCGCGAAGACGGGCACGGTGCGGGCCACCGCGTACACCGAACTGGTCGACCTGATCCTCGGCCTGGAGAATGTGCTCTACGCCACGGAGAACGCGGCCGAGGACGAGGACCCCGTGATCGACCCGGACGGCTGCTCCTGGATCGCCGAGGGCGTGGAGAAGTTCGTCGCCCGGCACCGACCGCACGGCGAGGCGGTGACGTTCGAGTCGGTCAGCGAGGTGCTGCGCGCACTGCTCGGTGACGGGCGGCTGGCCGAGCAGCAGCTCCGCTGGCTGGAGAGCCGGCTCGACAAGCTGCGGGACGACAGCGGCGATCCGCCGCAGTGGAACTTCACCTGCGCCGAGCTGAGCGTGCTGGCCGCGTTCTACCGGCGCTGCGCGGAGCGCGGCTTCGCCGTCTACGCCGACGTCTGAGTCGCCCGGTCAGCCGTAGGTGTCGCGCGGTCCACGGCCGCGCACCCGACGCGGGCCCCGCGACCAGGACGGCGCGGCCGGGCCGTGGATGTGCAGCTTGCGCACCACGTTGTGGCCGACCTCGCTGGCGATCTGCTTGAGCAGCGAGCCGGCCAGCAGCCGCAGCTGGGTGGCCCACGCCGTCGACCGGGCCTCCACGGTCAGCTCGCCGTCCTCCAGCTTCACCGGGCGGCTGTGCTGGGCGACCTCCGGGCCGACCACCTTCTCCCAGGCGCCGAAGACGGTCGCCTCGGCGGCCGGCTGCTGCCAGCCCCGCGCCTTGACCAGCTTGTCGAGCACCGCGCCGAGCGGCTGCGGGTCGCGCGGATCCGGGCCCGGCCCCGAGTAGCCGCGCAGCCGCTTCTCGCCGTCGCCGCGGACCGCGCTGCGTCGTCGGGTGCCGGCCGCGGCCTGACGCTTGGCCTTCGCCGCGTCCAGCACCGCCCGGGCCAGCTCCGGCCCGGCCGCGCCCTCCGGCGCCGCGCCCGGCTCGCCGCCCGCCGGCTTCCCCGGAGTACGCGCCGCGGCCCGCTCGCCGCCCGTCGGCTTTCCGGGGGTACGCGCGGCGGACTCGCCCCGCCCCGCCCGTGCGGCCGTCCCACCGTCGCGCCCCGGCCCGAGCCGCGCGGGCGGCAGTCGCACCTCGCCGTCATCCGGCACGTCGCACCGTCCCCTCGCCGACCGTGTAGCGGGCACCGCGCAGCGTCACCGGCACGTCGTCGTCCACCGCGCAGGTGACCAGGAGCTGGCTGGCGCCACCGACCAGCTCGGCCAGCCGGTCCCGCCGGCCGGTGTCCAGCTCGGCGAAGACGTCGTCCAGCACCAGCACCGGCTCGATCCCGTCGGCGCGCAGCAGGTCGTACCCGGCCAGCCGCAGCGCCAGCGCGTAGGACCAGGACTCGCCGTGGCTGGCGTACCCCTTGACGGGCAGCGGACCGAGGGCGAGGGCCAGGTCGTCGCGGTGCGGGCCGACCAGCGTGGTGCCGCGTTCGATCTCGGCGGCGCGGCTCGCGGCGAGCGCGGCGGTCAGCGCCTCGACCAGCGCCGGCCGGTCGGCGGCCGGATCGGGCAGGTCGACCGACGGCCGGTAGGTGATTCCGGCCGCGCCCCGCCCGGCCGCCACCGCGTCGTACGCCTTGGCGACGTGCGGGGTGAGCGCGGCGACCAGTTCCAGCCGCCCGGCGAGCAGGTCGGCCCCGTGCTGCGCGAGGTGGGCGTCCCAGACGGCGAGCGTGGACAGGTCGCCCCCGCGTGAGCCGCCGGTCTTGCGGGCCAGGTACGCGGAGCGCAGCAGCGCGTTGCGCTGCTTGACCACCCGCTCGTAGTCGGCGCGGACACCGGCGTAGCGCGGCTGGCGGGTGACCAGCAGGTCGTCGAGGTAGCGGCGGCGTTCGGCCGGGTCGCCGCGGACGAGTTCCAGGTCCTCCGGCGCGAAGAGCACCAGCCGCAGCGCGCCGAGCACGTCCCGGGCGCGGCGGGCCGGGGACCGGCCGAGTCGGGCCCGGTTCGCCTTGCCCGGCACGATCTCCAACTCGACGAGCAGTTCCCGACCCTCGTGCACCACCGCGCAGCGGATCACCGCTGCGGTGGCGCCCATCCGCACCAGCGGGGCGTCCGTGGCGACCCGGTGCGAGTCCAGGGTCGCCACGTAGCCCAACGCCTCGACCAGGTTGGTCTTGCCGACGCCGTTCGCGCCGACGAGCACGTTCGGACCCGGCTCCAGGTCGACGCCGACCCGCTCGTACGAGCGGAAGTCGACCAGTTCGAGCCGGCGGACGTACACAGCCTGTGGATACCGGTCAGCGCTTGTGGACGGCGTGCCCGCCGAACTGCTGGCGCAGCGCGGCGACGGCCTTCAGGGCGGGTGACTCGTCCTGCCGGGAGGCGAACCGGGCGAAGAGCGCGGCGGTGATCACGTTGAGCGGCACGGCGAGCCGGACCGCCTCGTCGACCGTCCACCGGCCCTCGCCGGTGTCCTCGGTGTAGTCGCTCAGCTCGGCCAGCTCCGGGTCCTCGTCGAGGGCCCGGTCGAGCAGGTCGAGCAGCCAGGACTGGACGACAGTGCCCTTGCGCCAGGACTTGACCACACCGGGGACGTTCGTCACGAGTTCGGACGCCGAGAGCAGCTCGAAGCCCTCGGCGTAGGCGTGCATCAGGCCGTACTCGATGCCGTTGTGCACCATCTTGGCGTAGTGGCCGGCGCCGACCGGGCCGGCGTGCACGAAGCCGAACTCGCCCTCGGGCCGGAGCGCGTCGAAGATCGGCATGAGCCGGTCGACGTGCTCCTGCGCGCCGCCGACCATCAGGCCGTAGCCGTTCTCCCGGCCCCAGACGCCGCCGGAGACGCCGACGTCGACGTAGCCGATGCCGTGCTCGTTCAGGCGCTCGGCGCGCGGGGCGTCGTCGCTGAACCGGGAGTTGCCGCCGTCGATGACGATGTCGCCCTCGCCCAGCACGCCGGCGAGCTCGTCGATGGTGGCGTCGGTGACGCCGGCGGGCACCATGACCCAGACCGCGCGGGGTGCGTCGAGCTTCTCGGCCAGCTCCGCGAGGCTCGCCGCGTCGCTGAGCTCCGGGTTGCGGTCGTAGCCGACCACCTCGTGCCCGGCGGCGCGCAACCGTTCGCGCATGTTGCCGCCCATCCGGCCGAGTCCTACCAGGCCGAGCTGCATGTGCTGCTACCTCCGTACGTCAGGGTGGTGCTACCGGCGATCAGCGGGACACGCGGATCGGCATGATGAGGTACCGGTACCCCGGAATGACCTCGCCATCCTCGCCGGCCGGGGAAAGGACCGCAGGCTTGAAGGCGTCGACGAAGCGCAGCAGGGCGAACTGGGCGCCCAGGTTCGACAGGCCGTCGATCAGATATTGCGGGTTGAAGCCGATGGTGAGCGGGTCGCCGCTGAAGGTGGCCTCCATGGCCTCGCTGGCCCGGGCCTCCTCGGTGCCGCCGGCCTCCACCACCAGGCCGTCGGAGCTGAAGCTGAGCAGCACCGGGGTGGTGCGCTCGGCGACCAGCGCCACCCGCTTGACCACCTCGATGAGGGTGGCGACCGCCACCCGGGCCTCGGCGTTGTGGTCGGCCGGGAACAGCGACCGCACCGGCGGGTAGTTTGCGCCGTCGAGCAGGCGGCTGGTGGTCCGGCGGGTGCCACCGGAGAAGCCGATCATGCCCTCGCCGGCGCCGCCGGCGGAGAGCGCCATGGTGACGTGGCCGCCGAGCGGGCCGAGCGCCTTGGCGGTGTCGTTGAGCGTGCGGGCCGGCACCAGCGCGTTGAGGCTGATCTCCGGGTCGTCCGGGTGCCACTCCATCTCCCGCAGCGCGAGGCGGTAGCGGTCGGTGGCGAGCATGGCCATGGTGCTGCCGGACAGCTCGATCCGGACGCCGGTCATCATCGGCAGCGTCTCGTCGCGGCCGGCGGCGACGGCCACCTGGGCCACGGCGGCGGCGAAGGCGGCGGCGTCGACGGTGCCGGCGCTCTCCGGCATCTCCGGCAGGGTCGGGTAGTCCTCCACCGGCATGGTGGGCAGCGTGAAGCGGGCACTGCCGCAGACCAGCTCCAGGTGGGCGCCGACGGCGGCGATGTCCACCGGCTTGGCCGGCAGCGCCTTGGTGATCTCGGCGAGCAGCCGACCGGAGACCAGGGCCGCGCCGTCCGCGTCACCCTGCACCTCGACGGTCACCTGGCTGGAGACCTCGTAGTCGAAGCCGGAGACCTGGAGGTTGCCGTCGGTCACCCGGAGCATCACCCCGGCCAGCACCGGCACGGAGGGTCGGTTGGGCAGGCTCTTGGCGGTCCACGCGACCGCCTCGGCGAGCGCGTCGCGCTCCACTCGGAACTTCATCAATGCCTCCGCGTCGACGTCAGCGACAACTCTCTCATGCCGACCGCTGCCACCCGTCCCGCCCGACCGTGCGGGTACCCATCGCACCTTAGGGCGCGTGGGCATCGGCTGTGCGCCCGACCCCGTGGATCCAGGTGCCCGGTCGACTGCCGACGGCAGCGCTCCGGCCCGATCCACAGGAAGTCCAACGGTGATGATTGGTTTTTGTTGTTTAGAAGAGATAACTCATCGTCTTCATCGCACCTGTGCAAACTGTGGAGAACTTACGTCTGCCCAGGTCAGACCCGTTATCCACCGGTGGCTTTGCTGTGGAGAACCAGGGGGAAAACTCGTGTCCCGGTCCACAGGCCCCGCCGGCTGCCGGGTTTTCCACCGCTGTCCACCGGTTGTCCACCGGTAATCCACCGGTTTTCTCCCCAGTGCTGTGGACAACGCGAACGGCTCCGACCCCCGTCATCCCCAGAACCTTCAACAGGCTGCCCACAGGCGGACCGTCGCCGGTGGACAACGCCCCGGTTGTCCCCAGGCGTCCACAGGCTCGTCCCCAGGAGTTGTCCACAGTCTGTGGGTAACCGGCCACGTGCACAGGGTGGTTGTCCACCGCCTGTGACACAGGGGGTGTGGACAACCGGTACGAGTTGTGGACAACCACGACGCCGATCCTGGGCCCTCCACCGGGTCGAGGGTCAACCAGCGGGGGGCACGGACGGCCGGAGCGCCGCCCGGAGCGCCCCGGCGGGTACGAAGAAGCCCGGCCGGAACGTCGTCCGGCCGGGCTTGTCGTGACGGGTACGAGACGAGCGTCTCAGGTGTTCTGCTTGATCCGGTTGGTCAGCTCGGCGATCTGGTTGTAGAGCGAGCGCCGCTCCGCCATCTGCTGCCGGATCTTGCGATCGGCGTGCATCACCGTGGTGTGGTCGCGCCCCCCGAACGCCTGGCCGATCCGGGGCAGCGACAGGTCGGTCAGCTCCCGACACAGGTACATGGCCACCTGGCGGGCGTTGACCAGCACCCGGGACCGGGAATGGCCGCGCAGGTCCTCCAGGCTCACCCCGAAGTACTCGGACGTGGAAGCCATGATCTGGTCGGCGTTGATCTCCGGTCCGGCGCCGTCCGGCATGAAGTCCCGCAGGACCTCCTCGGCCAGCGACAGCTCGACCGAGGACCGGGTGAGGCTGGCGAACGCGGTGACCCGGATCAGCGCGCCCTCGAGTTCCCGGATCGAGTTGGACACCCGCGAGGCGATGAACTCCAGCACGTCCGGCGGGGCGTACATCCGCTCCTGCGCCGCCTTCTTCTGCAGGATCGCGATCCGGGTCTCCAGGTCCGGCGGCTGGATGTCGGCCAGCAGCCCCCACTCGAACCGGGTTCGCATGCGGTCCTCCAGCGTGGCGAGCTGGCGCGGCGACCGGTCGGAGGTGATCACGATCTGCTTGTTGGCGTTGTGCAGCGTGTTGAAGGTGTGGAAGAACTCCTCCTGGGTCCGTTCCCGGTTCTCCAGGAACTGGATGTCGTCGATCAGGAGGATGTCCACGTCCCGGTAGCGGCGCTGGAACGCGCTGGTCTTGTCGTCCCGCAACGAGTTGATGAAGTCGTTGGTGAACTCCTCGGTCGAGACGTACCGGACCGAGCGGGCGTTGCCCAGCGTGGTGGCGTAGTGCCCGATGGCGTGCAGCAGGTGGGTCTTGCCCAACCCCGAGTGGCCGTAGATGAACAGCGGGTTGTACGCCTTGGCCGGCGACTCGGCCACTGCCACGCTCGCCGCGTGGGCGAAGCGGTTGGACGAGCCGATGACGAACGTCTCGAACATGTACTTCGGGTTCAGCCGGTTGCCGCCGCTCTCCACGCCGCCGGGCAGCCGGCGGTCGGCCTGCCCGCCCGGCCGGTGGTGGTCGGGGGCGCCCCGGCCGGGACCGTTGTCGGTGGCGCCGTCGCGGGGCAGTCCGCGCAGCGGCGTGGAGTCGACCGGTCCCGGGGCCTCCCGGTAGCGGGGCTCGTACCCGACCGGGTCCGGGACGGGCGGCGCCAGGTCCGGGCGGTCGTCGAAGGAACGGCGATCGGGGGCGGCGCGCAGCGGCTCGACGAACGCGGCGCCGAAGAGCGTGTCCTGTGCGTCCCGGCCGGCCGGGATCAGGTGGGGCCGACCGCCGTCCGTGGTGCGCTGGCGGGGAGCGGGCTCCTCCATCGGATGCTCCGGCCGGGTGTCCGCGTACTGGGGCTCCGGGCGGGGAGCGGGATAGGCCGACGAGGGCGGTGGGCCGGTCCGGTCGAACCCGGGGAGCAGGTCGGCCGCGCCGTCCCGGTCGGGGAGCGGCTCCGGGCCGCTGCGGTAGACCGTGCCGGCCGGTCGCCCGCCCGGATCCTCGGCGACGCGCACCGTGACGGCCACCTGGATCGGCCGGCCGAGCCGGCGGCTCAACGCCTCGGTGATGGCCGGGCGGAGCCGGGACTCGATCACGTCCCGGGTGAAGGCGTCCGGCACGGAGAGCAGTGCGGTGTCCTCGACGATCGCCCGGAGCCGGGTGAGCCGGAGGTACGCCCGCTGCTGCGCGGAGATGATCTCGTCGGCGAGTTCCTCGGTGGCCGCCGCCCACACCGCGGCAAGGTCTGTCGCTCCGGTCACGTCGTGCCACCCCCTCGCCTGATCCTCACGCCCGCCCGGACGGCTGACCGGTCGTCATCCACAAGTTATCCACAGCCTGTGTACCGACCGATTGTGGCCGCCCACCGGACGCGGGTCGGACCTGCCCCCTGATTCGCGGAGGCGCTGAAGCGGGTTCACCGTGCCGAACGATTCAACAGCTTGTCCGGTCTTGCCGGTCGGCGACAAACCCGGGCTCCCGACGCCGACCGCAATCGCGCACGCTAACAGCGGGAACCCCGCGCCATCAACCGTCGACACCCGGGAGGCGGTGACGACATCAGTGGAAACGGCCCCGCCGACCGTCGTTCCGGCGCAGGTCGGGGGCCGGCGGGTGAGGTTTGACGGTCATTGTGGTGCTGCGTAGGCTGGAGCGGATGCTCTCTCGCCCTCTGCTAGGGTGATGGATGCTCGTTGCCCGTGGCCACCTCCCCGCACGACCGGGGGCCGGCTCACCGGGCAGCGTCGATCAGCGGTCACCGTCGAGGTGATCTGGACCAGCACAGGACCCCGGGCGATCCGCCGCGCGGGGCGTACGACAACGGAGAGCCTGACGTGAGCAAGCGCACCTACCAGCCGAACAACCGCCGGCGCGCGAAGACCCACGGCTTCCGGCTGCGCATGCGCACCCGTGCCGGCCGCGCCATCCTTTCGACCCGTCGCGCCAAGGGCCGCACCCGCCTGGCGGCCTGAGGCCGACCGGTCCGGTACGGGGACGTGGGCAGTCGTGCTGGCCGCCGCACAGCGACTGCGGCGCAGTAGCGACTTCGCCGCAGCGGTTCGTGGTGGCCGACGCGTCGGCCGCGGCGCCGTCGTGGTTCACCTGACGCTCCCCGGGCCGGCCGACGCCACCGCGACACCCTCGCCGGAGCCGGCGCGCAGCGGTGCGGAGACCTCCGCACCCCGCCGCGCCGGCTTCGTCGTGTCCAAGGCCGTCGGCGGCGCGGTGGTGCGCAACAAGGTCCGCCGCCGGCTGCGGCACCTGGTCCGGGAACGCCTGGCCGAGTTGCCCGCCGGCACCACCCTGGTGGTACGCGCCCTGCCTCCGGCCGCCGACGCGGCGTACGCCCGACTCGGGGCCGACCTGGACGCCGCCCTCGCCGCCGCTCGCGCCCCCCGGGGACGGCGGTCGCGATGAGCGGTGGCACCGCGACCCCATCGCCGACTACCGGTGCCCGCATGCTGCTGGTACCCATCATCGCGTACCGTCGGTGGATAAGTCCGGCTCTGCCGGCCCGCTGCCGGTTCTACCCGTCGTGCAGTGCCTACGCCGTGGAGGCGGTGTCCCGGCACGGTGCGCTGCGGGGAGCCTGGCTGACGGTCCGGCGGCTGTCGCGCTGCCACCCCTTTCACCCAGGTGGACACGACCCGGTGCCGGAGCCGGGCGGACGCCGCCGTGCCGACGTGACTGGAGCCTGAGAATTGAGTCTCGACTGGATCTACTACGCGATCTCGTGGATCCTGCTGACCTGGCACTCGGCCTGGGACGCCATCGGGGTGCCCGTCGGCGCGGTCATCGGCACGAACTGGGCCTGGATCCTCGCCATCATCTTCCTGGTGGTGACCGTCCGGGTGATCCTGTTCCCGGTCTTCGTCAAGCAGATCAAGTCGCAACGGGCCATGCAGGCGCTCCAGCCGAAGGTGAAGGAGCTCCAGGAGAAGCACAAGGGTGACCGGGAGACGCTCCAGAAGGAGATGATGGAGCTCTACCGGAAGGAAAAGGCCAACCCGCTGATGGGCTGCCTTCCGATGTTCCTCCAGATCCCGGTCTTCCTGGGCCTGTTCCACACTCTCAAGCGGCTCAACCCCACGAACCCGGGCAAGACGCTCTACGGCTGGACCGCGGACCAGTTCAACAGCGCGTCCAGCGCGAAGCTCTTCACCGCCCCGATCTCCGGCCGGTTCGGCTCCACCGCCGCCGACCTGGCCCCGCTGGGCGCGAACACCGGCACGGTGAAGCTGATCGCCGGCGTCCTGGTGCTCATCATGATCGCCACGACCTACCTCACCAGCCGGCAGATGATCCTCAAGACCGGCTGGGCGGAGGACCCGCAGCAGCGCATGGTGCAGCGGCTGATGCTCTACGGCATCCCGGTCTCGCTGCTGGTCTCGGGCTCGATCTTCCCGATCGGTGTGATCATCTACTGGGTCACCAACAACCTCTTCACGCTCGGCCAGCAGCAGTGGGTGCTGCGGAAGTTCCCGCCGCTGGTGCCCCCGAAGAAGGCCACCGCCGGCAAGACCACCGCCCAGCCGGCCAAGACCGGCGGTCTGCTCGGCCGCAAGGCCGCCCAGCCGGTGGCCAAGGCCCCCGCCGCCGCGCCGAAGGTGGCCGGCCCCAAGCCGGGTGCCAAGCCGACCAACCCGAAGAAGGGCGGCAGCCGCCCCGCCAAGCGGCAGGGCTGAGCCCACCGGGCCACCGCCGCGACCGGCGGTGGCCCTCCGGTCCCCCGAGCAGCCACCCGAGGAGTCGGCGCCGGGCCGGAACCACCGCGCGACGCGCGATCACGGGCGAGACTGGCCCGTACGGACGTGCCCGAGGGCATCCGGCGAACCTCCCGCCGGCCCCCGGGAGACAAGCGGACCTCGACGGTCCGGCCGAGCGAGTACGGAGATGAGACCGTGACCGACACCAGCATCCCCAGCGCCGACCAGTCCGTGGACGACGACAACCCCGCGGCTGACGCCACCGAGACCGAGGAGGCCCCGGCCGGGACCCGGGAGAAGAAGGCTCCGGCCGACAGCGACCTGTTCCGGCAGAGCGAGATCGCCGCCGACTACGTCGAGGGTCTGCTGGACATCCTCGACTACGACGGCGACATCGACGAGCTGGTCTCCGGCGGCCGGCCGGTCGTCGAGGTGGTCGGCGGCCGACTGCAGAGCCTGGTCGGCCAGCGCGGCGCCACCCTGGAGGCGCTCCAGGAACTGGCCCGGCTGGCCGTGTTCCGGCAGACCGGCACGCCGAGCCGTCTGCTGCTCGACGTCGGCGGCTACCGGGCCGCGCGGCGCAAGGAACTGGCCGCGGTCGCCAAGAACGCGGTCGAGAAGGTCAAGGAGCACGGCGAGTCGGTGCGCCTGGAGCCGATGTCGGCGTTCGAGCGCAAGTGCGTGCACGACGTGGTCAACGCGATGAGCGGTGTGGAGAGCGAGTCCGAGGGCGTGGAGCCGAACCGCCGCATCGTCGTCCGGCCGGTTACGGACTGAGGTCAGTGGTCTCCGACGACACGACGGCGGACGCCGTGGCCGGCCCGGGTGGTACGCCGCCCGGGCCGCCGGCTGTGCGGCCCGACGCGACTCCCGACCCGTTCCGCGCCGACCCGACGTACGCGTCCGGGGGTGCGGCCGACCCCGAGTTCTCCGGCGAGCCCGCGGAGGTGGACGGCGTCGAACCCGCCGCCGTCGAGGTGACACCGACCTTCTCCGGCGAACCGCCGGCGGAGGCCGAGCCCGTGGGTTCCGACGCCCCGGCCGGTACGGTCGCCCCGATCTTCGCCGAGCCGGACGTGGTGGCCGCACCGGCCTTCGCGGAACCGGCGGACGTCACCGAGCCGTCCATGCCGGACGCGCCCGCCGTGGTGGCGGCGCCCGATCCGGCCGACGCGACGCTGCCGCCGGACCTGGCGGAAGCCGCGCGTGCGCTCTTCGGCGACCGGCTCGACCTCGCCGCCGCGTACGCCGAACTGCTGGCGACGGAGGGCGTGCTCCGGGGCCTGATCGGGCCCCGCGAGACGCCACGGCTCTGGGACCGGCACCTGCTCAACTGTGCCGTGGTGGCGGAGCGGATTCCGGAGGGCGCCAGCGTGATCGACGTCGGCTCCGGTGCCGGGCTGCCCGGCCTGGTGCTCGCGATCGCCCGGCCGGACCTCACCGTCACCCTGGTCGAACCGCTCGCCCGGCGGGTCTCCTTCCTGATCGAAGCGGTGCAGCGGCTCGGGCTGACCCGGTCCGTCCGGGTGTTCCGGGGGCGGGCCGACGAGGCGGCGGCCGGTTCTCGGGACCGCGACCCGATCTCCGCCGACATCGTCACCGCACGTGCCGTCGCCCCGCTGGACCGGCTCGCCGCCTGGTGCCTTCCGTTGACGGCTCCGGGTGGCCGGTTGCTGGCACTCAAGGGCGCCTCCGCGGCCGAGGAGATCACCGAGCACGGCGCCGCGGTGGCCCGCCTCGGCGGCGGTGAGCCCACGCTGCACCGCTGCGGGACCGGGCTGATCGAGCCGGCGGCAACGGTGGTCGAGGTGGTCCGGGAACGGGTGGTCAACCCGAAGAAGCCGAAGGCGCCGAAGCGCTCGCGTGGCGGTCGTCGACGCGGTGACCGGAATCGGGACCGCTGATCGGGCAAGGCTTTCCGGACGCCCGGCCGATCGTTGGACCCCAGGGGACGTGACCGGATCGATCACAACCCGACATGGACCCGCCACGCCCGTCGGCCGTAGGCTGACCGCGCGTCGATAGTGTGGAGCGGCGGTGCCGGGCGGCACCCGACCCGACCGTTCTCGCCGGCCGGTGACACCGCGCACAGCGGAGGCCCGATCGACGATGCGGACCGACCATCCGGAGCGGGTAGGGATGACAGGTGCATGACGACGGCAGGTACGACGATCCACGGCTGACCGGCGCCGGCGGGCGAGCCTCGGACGGTTCCGTTTCACGTGAAACCAGCTACCAGGAGTGGGCGGTGGACGATCCCCGAGACGTATCCCCGCACCATCCCGTCGACCCGGCCCGCCGACCGCAGGCACCGGCGACGGGTGCCGTACGGCCGGTCTCGTCCGCACCGGCCAATGTGCCGCCGACCCGTGAGCCGCACGACCCGAGCGACGGACCGGTGAACGCACCGGCTCCGCGACCGGCGTCGGCGCGCGCGAACGTCGCGATCCCCGCCCGTTTCGAACCGCAGCCACCGGTGTCCGCCGTACCGCACCAGCCCACCCCCGAACCCGTGGAGGCGACGGCGACACCGGCCGACACGCCATCGGTCTCGGGCTACCCGGACGAGGCCGCGGCCAACACGTACGTTTCACGTGAAACCCCGACGCGCGAAGAGGATGACCCACCGTTGGCTATGGAGGCGATGCGCGCCGTGCAGATCCTGAATCCCAGTGGCGAGGTCAACATGCCCCGCCCCGACCGGACCCGGGTGATGTGCGTCGCCAACCAGAAGGGTGGCGTGGGCAAGACCACCACCACCGTGAACCTGGCGGTGGCGCTCGCGCTGCACGGCAACCGCGTGCTCGTGGTCGACCTCGACCCGCAGGGCAACGCGTCCACCGGGCTCAACGTGCCGCACCACACCGGTGTGCCCGACGTCTACGACTGCCTCATCGACAGCGTGCCGCTGGAGGAGGTGGCCCAGGCGGTCGAGGGCATCCCCAACCTGTGGTGCGTACCGGCGACCATCGACCTGGCCGGCGCCGAGATCGAGCTGGTCTCGGTGGTCGCCCGGGAGTCCCGCCTGTCGCGCGCCATCGAGGCGTACCCCGGGCACTTCGACTACGTCTTCATCGACTGTCCGCCCTCGCTCGGCCTGCTGACCGTCAACGCGTTGGTGGCCGCGCAGGAGGTGCTGATCCCCATCCAGTGCGAGTACTACGCGCTGGAGGGCCTCAACCAGCTGATCAACAACATCAACCTGGTACGGCAGCACCTCAACCCGAAGCTCGACGTCTCCACCATCCTGCTGACCATGTACGACCGGCGTACCCGGCTGGCCGACGCGGTGGAGCAGGACGTCCGGAACCACTTCGGGGACAAGGTGCTCCAGGCCGTCATCCCCCGCAACGTTCGTGTCTCCGAGGCACCCAGCTACGGCCAGTCGGTGATGACCTACGATCCCGGATCGCGGGGTGCCACGAGCTACTTCGAGGCCGCCCAGGAGATCGCTGAGCGAGGGGTCAAGGAGCCGGTGAGCCGGAATGCGTAGTGCGGAGAAGTCGCTGGGAGGCGTCGCATGAAGAACCGTCCCCGCGGCGGTCTGGGCCGGGGACTCGGTGCCCTCATCCCCACCGGGCCGGCGCCGAGCGCCGACCCGCCGGAAGTCGATGAGGTATCCGTCCCGACGGTGGCCATGCCGGCTCCTCCCGTCACGGACCCGACCCCTGCCCTGGCCGGCACGGTCGGCGGCCGCGCGGCTCCGGCCGCCGAACCCGAGTTCGAGCTGAGCCCGGTGCCCGGTGCCCGCTTCGCCGAGATCCCGGTCGACTCCATCGTGCCGAACCCGAAGCAGCCGCGGCATGTCTTCGACGAGGAGGCGCTGGAGGAGCTGAAGACCTCGATCCAGGAGGTCGGCTTTCTCCAGCCGATCGTGGTTCGGCAGCTCGACGGTGAGAAGTACGAACTCGTCATGGGTGAGCGGCGCTGGCGTGCCGCCCAGGCGGTCGGCCGGGAGAGCATCCCCGCCATCGTCCGGGAGACCAAGGACGACGCGATGCTCCGGGACGCGCTGCTGGAGAACATCCACCGCGCGAACCTGAACCCGCTCGAAGAGGCGGCGGCCTACCAGCAGTTGCTGGAGGAGTTCGGGGCCACCCACGAGGAGCTGGCGCGTCGGATCGGGCGCAGCCGCCCGCAGATCTCCAACACCATCCGGCTGATGAACCTCCCCGGAGCCGTCCAGCGGCGGGTCGCCGCCGGGGTGCTCTCCGCCGGTCACGCCCGGGCGCTGCTCAGCCTCGACGACGGCGAGGCCCAGGAGAAGCTCGCCACGCGGATCGTCGCCGAGGGTATATCGGTACGCGGCACCGAGGAATTGGTGGCTCTGGCGCTGGCTGACGGGCCGGCGAAGCCCCCGGCGGCCAAGCGCCGGACCAAGGCGCACGCTCCCGCGCTCTCCGATCTCGCCGATCGGCTCTCCGACCGGTTCGACACCCGGGTGAAGGTCGACATCGGCCGGAGCAAGGGCAAGATCACCATTGAGTTCGCGACCGTCGACGACCTGGAACGGATCGTCGGCCTCATCGGGGTGGGCCAGGAGGAGCAGCCCGAGGAGTGAGTCCCCGTTTCGGTCATCCGGCCGCATCCCCTTCCAGGGGGTGCGGCCGGCGGCCTTTTCCGGCGCGATCCGATCCATCCGCGGGACCTGTCCCGCGCAGCGCGGTGTGCCTGCGACGACTGCCTCCCGCCGAATCGACGCGAGGGCGCGGTTTCACGTGAAACGGCGGTCTCGCACCCGACCTGGGGATGCGGAACAGGTGTCGATCGGATTGGTGCGGTGTCGATGCCTCGGCGGCACGGCCACACCCGACGTCCTGCGGAGCGGCTGTCCCACACGTGCTCCGCTAGCGAGACGCGCTGCCTGGACGGGCCGGCGGCGGGTGACCGCCGCCGGCGCTACCGAGCTGATGGCCGAGATGACTCACCCGTCCGACCGTGGAGCGTGGCGTAGCGGAATGAGCCTTGGCACCGGGAGCACGGCGGCGGGGCGGTCGGACCGGTCGGTCGGTCGTGCCGGACGGCGGTGCGACGATACGGCCCGCTGAGGTCGCCGGGCCGGGCGAGCCCCGCGTCGGGGCGACTCCACCCTCCGGCGGAAGCGCGCCGCGGCGAAGTCGACCACCGGGGCGGTCGGCGTGCGCGACGCCTGATGCTCAGCATCGGCACCGGGCTTGCCGAGGCGGTCGCAGGACCGAGCTGAGCGGCACGAACGACGCGCCCCGAGAGGGGGCGGCAGTGACACGCGGTGCCATGGCCGCTCCACGCGATCCACGGCGGCCCGGTGGCCCCTCACGACGATCCATGGCTAACCGGGTCCGCGCGCCGGCCAACGTGGGCTCGATCCGCGCGCCGGCCATCGCGCGCCGGCCATCGCGCGCCGGCCATCGCGCGCCGGCCATCGCGGGCCCGATCCGCGCGCCGTCACCCCGAGGCGATCGGCCGCCAGCTTCGCCAAGCCGATAAGTCGTCGATCGGCGCAGGCCGCCCGACTGAGCGTAAACGAGCCCCACCCCGGCTTTGACGCCAGCGGGAGTTGTCGTCGCCGGCTTATCGCCAAGCCCCCTGCTCGGTCCCGTTTCACGTGAAACCGGTGGGCGGCCTGACCCGGCCATTCCCAGCCGAGCGGGCGGCCAACCTCCGTCCGTTGGAGCGTGCGCTCCGTTTCACGTGAAACGGGCGGCAACGCCGAGCGATGGGTGCCCGACGGGCCGCTGCGACCCCGCCCTCCGATCGTTGTACGGGAGGGCAAGCGGTGGGTGCTGCGCGGCAATAGTTATCCACAGCGGTTGTCCACAGGCTCACTCCGTTTCACGTGAAACAACACACGGAAACCCTTGCTGAGCTGTGGATGACGCGCTGTGGTGACGACCTCGCCGCCCTGTGGACAACGTGGTGGACAACGCGCTGTGGATCGTCGTGGAGGGCCCGGCTCCGGCGGGAACGGGGAGGGACAGGCGTCGCCAACTCCGTTAGGGTCAGCGTCGTGCAGGACACCCCTCCCTCAGTCCCGGACTTCACCCAGTGGCCCTCCTTCCCCTTCGAGGGCGAGCTCCGCGTCAAGCAGCTCGACGATCCCGTACCGGTCGAACCTCCCCGTCGGGGCGAGGAGGACCGGGAGTGCACCGCCTGCAACGCGCCCGACGAGGCGTACATCTGGGTCGGTGAGCGGTGGCGGGTCCGCACCATGGACCGGCCCACCGGCCTGCCGATGGTGCTGATCCTGGAGTCCCGCTCCCACCTCGACCTCGGTGACCTACCGAATCTGCTCGCCGCCGAGCTGGGGGTGATGACCGTCCGTCTGGAGCGGGCCATCCGCTCCTTGGACGGGGTCGCCCGGGTGCACGTCAACCGCTGGGGCGACGGGTCGGCGCACCTGCACATGTGGTTCCTGGCCCGGCCGTACGGGCGGCTGCAACTGAGGGGCACGTTCCTGTCCCTGTGGGACTCGATCCTGCCGCCGATC
Organism: Micromonospora sp. NPDC018662; assembly: GCF_044391475.1. NCBI lineage: Bacteria > Bacillati > Actinomycetota > Actinomycetes > Micromonosporales > Micromonosporaceae > Micromonospora > Micromonospora sp. NPDC018662. The sequence goes on along the minus strand of NZ_JBISAC010000001.1, from coordinate 166,344 downwards.
TCCGAGGAGCAGTGGCGCGAGAACCTCGCCATGGTGGCCGCGTGGCTCGCCGAGTTCGGTGGCCGACCGCTCGCGGAGCCGCCGCGCATCCGGTGGCAGGCGCCGTCGAGCCTCTCGTCGCCGCCACCGACGAGCACGATCGAGGAGCCCGACGAGGAGACGGCGTCGGTGATCGAGGCGGCGGACGAGATCCCGGAGGCCGAGCCGGTGGCGGCCGAGGACACCGACGAGGCCGCGCCGGGTCGCGCGGACGACGAGGCGTCCGCCACGCCTCGCGCGCAGACGCCTGACGACGAACACCGCGACGAAGGCGGCGAGCCCGGGATCATCGACGACATGCCCACGGCCGGCGACGGTGGCACCGGGGCGGCCGGGCCGACCCGGGAATGAGGTGGGCGCACCGCGGTGCGCCGGCTGACTCAGCTCAGCGACGGCGGGCGGCGGCCCGGCCCACCAGCGTGCCGAGGACCCGACCGAAGTCGAGCCCGGCGGCCTGGATCGCCAGCGGCAGCAGCGAGGTCTCCGTCATCCCGGGCGAGACGTTGACCTCCAGCACGTGCGGCCGGCCCGACGCGTCGACGATCAGGTCGACGCGGGACACGTCCCGCAGGCCGAGCGCCGTGTGGGCGGCGAGCGCCACGTCGGTCACCTGTGCGGCCGTGGCGGCGTCGAGCCGGGCGGGCGCGTGCCAGGTGGTACGCCCCGCCGTGTAGCGGGCCGCGTAGTCGTAGACCCCGTTGCGGGGCACGATCTCGACCGGGGGCAGGGCCTGTGGGCCGTCGCCCAGGTCGAGCACGGACACCGCCACGTCCATCCCGGGCACGTAGCGCTCCACCAGCGCCGTCTGGTCGTACGCGAAACAGCCGACCATCGCGGCCGGTAGCGACGCGGCATCCCGGACCACGGCGGCGCCCAGCCCGGACCCGCCCTGCGCCGGCTTGACCATCAACGGCAGCCCGAGGCGGTCGACGATCCGATCCAGGACGGCGACCGCGCCCAGCTCCGAGAAGCGGTCGTGCGGCAGCGCCACCCAGTCGGGCGTGGGGATGCCGGCCTCGCGCAGCACGGCCTTGGCGGACGGCTTGTCCCAGGCGAGCCGGGAGGACCGGGCGTCGCAGCCGACGTAGGGCGCGTCACAGAGGTCGAGCACGCCGCGCAGGGAGCCATCCTCGCCGGTGGCGCCGTGCAGGGCGATCACCACCGCGTCCGGCGGGTCGGCGGCCAGCGCGGGCAGCAGCGCGACGTCGGCGTCCCGCAGCTCCGCCTGCACGCCGACCGCGCGCAGCGCGTCGAGCACGCGACGCCCGGACCGGAGGGAGACGTCCCGCTCGTAGGAGAGACCGCCGGCGAGGACGAGCACGTGCAACTCGTCGGCGGAGTCGGATCCGGTCACGGGTGTCGGTGCGGCAGGGCTGACGGCCATGCGGGCATCATGCCAAGTCGGGACCGGGCGCGTCGGCGCCGCCCTGACGTCGGCGTGGCCCGGCGTTGCCGACCGCCCCGAAGACCTTCCGCATGGCGATCTCCTGCTCCATCACGCCGGCCAACCGGCGCACGCCCTCCCGGATCCGCTCCGGCGGCGGGAAGGAGAAGTTGAGCCGCATGTTGCCGGTGCCCGTGCCGTCGGCGTAGAAGCCGGTGCCCGGCACGTAGGCGACCCGGGCGGCGACGGCCCGCGGCATCATCGCCTTGGAGTCGAGCCCGTCCGGGAGGGTGGCCCAGACGAAGAGACCACCGGCCGGGGTGGTCCAGGTGGTGCCCGCCGGCATCAGGTCGGCCAGCGCGTCGAGCAGCGCGTCCCGACGCTCGCGGTAGACCTCCCGGTAGATCTTGAGCTGCTCCCGCCAGGGCATCGTGCCGAGGTAGGTCGAGACGGCGGCCTGCGCGAAGCCGCTCGGGCAGAGGATCTGCGCCTCGCTGGCGATGACCAGCTTGTCGCGGACCGCGTGCGGGGCGAGGATCCAGCCCACCCGCAGCCCGGGAGCGAACGTCTTGGAGAACGTGCTCAGGTAGAAGACCCCGTCGCGCCGCCGGGCCCGCAGCGGCGCGGGCGCCTCCCCCTCGAAACCGAGCTGACCGTACGGGTCGTCCTCCACCACGAGCAGACCGGCGCGCTCGCAGATGTCGAGCACCCGCTCGCGCCGCTCCTCGCTCAACGTCACGCCGGCCGGGTTCTGGTAGGTCGGGATGGTGTAGAGGAACTTCACCCGCCGGCCGGCCCGGGCCAGGTCGGCGATGGCCACCTCCAGCGCCTCCGGGATCAGGCCCTGGTCGTCCATCGGCACGTGCGTCACCTGCGCCTGGGCGGCCTGGAACACCCCGAGTGCGCCGACGTACGTCGGCCCCTCGGCGAGCACCACGTCACCCGGGTCCAGGAAGAGCCGGGCCACCAGGTCGAGCGCCTGCTGCCCGCCGACGGTCACCACCACGTCCTCCGGGGAGGCGCCGCAGGACGCGTCGATCCCGGAGAGGGACATCACCTCGCAGATCCGCTCGCGCAGCTCCGGGGTGCCCTGGCCGATGCCGTACTGGAGGGTGGTGGTGCCGTGCTCGGCGCCGAGCCGGCCGAGCATCTCGCCCACCGCGTCGAGCGGCAGCGCGGCGATGTAGGGCGCCCCGCCGGCGAGCGAGACGACCTCCGGCCGGCTGGCGACCGCGAACAGCGCCCGGATCTCGGAGGCGGTCATGCCCCGCACGCGGCGGGCGTACCGGTCGGTGTAGTCGTCGAGCGTCGTGCCGGTCATGACATCACCTCGGTCGGGTGTCGGCGGGGCTGCCGCCCGGTGTGGTACCCGCGATGCCGGCATCCAATGGCGGCGCGCGGCCGATTGGTCGATCGTAGTCCCTGGTGACGGGCGCGGAACCCGCCGTGTGGACACGTCCACATCCCGGACCGCCCGGTCCGTCGCCCGGGTGGCCGTTCGCGCGTCCCCTCCCGCACCGGCGGGCGGAAGCGTACGATCGCTCGTCGGGAGCAGGAGGCGGCGGGACACCGCGGTGACCGACGCTCCGAGACTGTTGGTGGGGTGCGCTCATGTCGCGACGTCTGGTCAGCCTGACGCTGGACACCCTGGAGGACCTTCCCCGATCCTGCCGGCGGTGCGTCTACTGGGAGCTGGATCCGGTCTCCGCCGAGCGGGCCTGCGCGGCCGGCGATCCCGGTCTGGAGAAGGAGGCCTGGGTCTCCCAGACGCTGCTGGAGTGGGGCTCCTGCGGCAAGTTGGTCTACGTCGACGGCATGCCGGCCGGTTTCGTCATGTACGCCCCGCCGGCGTACGTTCCGCGTTCGATGGCGTTTCCCACCTCGCCGGTCTCGGCGGACGCGGCGCTGCTGACGACCGCGCACGTGGTGCCCGCGTTCGCCGACGGCGGCCTGGGCCGGATGCTGGTGCAGGGTGTGGCCCGGGATCTCACCAAGCGTGGCATCAAGGCGATCGAGGCGTTCGGCGACGCCAAGTTCGGCGACGAGCCGGACGGCCCGGCCCGGGCCTGCGTCGCGCCGGCCGACTTCTTCCTCTCGGTGGGCTTCAAGACGGTCCGCCCGCACCCGCGCTACCCCCGCCTGCGGCTGGAGCTGCGCACGGCGCTGAGCTGGAAGTCCGACGTCGAGTACGCGTTGGAGAAGCTGCTCGGCTCGATGAGCCCGGAGACGCTGCTGCGTCCGGTGCGCCCGGCGCCGGCCACCCGCTCGACGAGCTGACCGGCTCAGTCGACGACGGTGCCGGCGGCCACTATCGCCCGCAGCTCGCTCACGTCGATCGAGCCGGTCGGCACGTCCCGTTCGATCGGCAGGTACATCCGCTGCACCCCGGCCACGATCGCCTCGACCACCCGGTCGCGGAAGCGCGGGTCGATCAGCCGGCCCCGGTCGGCCGGGGAGGTCAGGTAGCCCACCTCGACGCGGACCGCGGGCATCCGGGTGAGCCGGAGCAGGTCCCACGCCTTGGCGTGGGTGCGGCAGTCGCGCAGGCCGGTGCGGGCCACGATCTCCCGCTGCACCAGCCCGGCCAGGCGCTCCCCGGTGGCCGAGGTGACGCCGTTGTCGGTGCCGTAGTGGTAGGTGGCGACGCCGTCGGCCTCCGGGTTGGCGTGCCCGTCGGTGTGCAGCGAGATGAACACGTCCGCGCCGAGCGAGTTGGCGAGCTGGGCCCGGTCCGCGTCCGGCAGGCAGGTCGGGGACGACGGGCCCCGGGTCAGCTGCACCCGCACGCCGGCCGCCGCGAGTCGCCCCTCCAGCCGGCTGGCGAGGTCGTGCACGAGGTCCGCCTCGGTCCAGCGCAGCGTGCCGTCGGGCACCACCACGCCGGGGTCGGCGCCGCCGTGGCCCGGGTCGATCACCACGGTCCGGCCGACCAGCGCCGGCCCGGCCTGGCGGATGGCGTCGGACTCGCGCAGCCACTGCGGGCGCCCGCCGACCACCTTGCGGCCGAGCCGGCGCAGCGCGTTGACGGTGTGCGGACCGCAGGCGCCGTCCGGCTTCAACCCCATCTCGCGCTGGAACTGGGCCACCGCGCGGGAGGTGCGGATGCCGTAGATGGCGTCGGCGCGGCCCACGTCGTACCCCATCTCCAACAGGCGTTCCTGGAGTGAGCGGACGTCCTCGCCGGTCAGCGGCTCGCCGACCGCGTGGTAGAGCGCGCGGGCGCCGAACCGCCAGCGGGCCGCGTCCAGCGCCCGCCAGGTCTCCGCGCCCACCCGCCCGTCGACGCTGAGGCCGCGGGACTGCTGGAAGGCGCGGACCGCGCGTTCCGTGGCGGCGTCGTAGTCGTCGGCGCGACCGTTCGTGGGCAGGAGGTCCAGGCCGGCGAGGACGGTACGGATCTCGGCCACCGCGGGGCCCCGGTCACCGGGTCGGATCGGACGCACGACGACCCCCTCTGCGGTGGAACTCCGACGGACGCCTACGGAGCGTACCGTGGTCGGTTACCCGTCGGGTTCGTGTTCGGGCAGGTCAGGAACGCCGGAGCCCCCGTCACCCGGGCGGGGTGACGGGGGCTCCGAACGGTGTCGGGTCGGGTCAGAGCGCCGACTCGATGAGCTTGACCAGCTCGCCCTTCGGCTTGGCGCCGGCGATCGACTGGACCGGCTCGCCGTTCTTGAAGATGGTCAGCGTCGGCACGGACATCACCCGGTAGGCGCGCGCCGTCTCGGGGTTCTCGTCGATGTTGAGCTTGACGATGGTGACCTGGTCACTCATCTCGCCCGCGATCTCCTCCAGCAGCGGCGAGACCTTGCGGCACGGACCGCACCACTCCGCCCAGAAGTCGACCAGGACCGGCTTGTCGGACTTCAGTACGTCGCTCGCGAAGCTCGCATCCGTGACCGCCTTGGTGGCTCCCACTATGAACCCCTCCTTCTCGTGAAAATTCTCAGCCCTGCAGGGTGGCGATGAACCGCTCGGCGTCCAGCGCGGCCGCACATCCGGTGCCGGCCGCCGTGATGGCCTGCCGGTAGGTGTGGTCGACCACGTCGCCGGCGGCGAACACGCCCGGCACGTTGGTGCGGGTGCTCGGCGCCTGCACCTTCACGTAACCCTCGTCGTCCAGCTCGACCTGGTCGCGGAACAGCTCGCTGCGCGGGTCGTGGCCGATCGCCACGAACACGCCGGTGACGTCGAGCACCTTGCTCTGGCCGGTGTGCACGTTCCGCACCCGTACGCCGCTGACCTTGCCGTCGTCGCCGAGAATCTCCTCGACCGTGGAGTTCCACTCCACCTTGATCTTCTCGTTGCCCAGCGCCCGCTCGGCCATGATCTTGCTGGCCCGGAACGAGTCGCGGCGGTGGATGATCGTCACCGACTCGGCGAAGCGGGTGAGGAAGCTCGCCTCCTCCATGGCCGAGTCGCCGCCGCCGACCACCACGATGTGCTGGTTGCGGAAGAAGAAGCCGTCACAGGTGGCGCAGGACGACACGCCGTGACCCAGGTATTCCTGCTCGCCCGGCACGCCCAGCGGTCGCCACGCCGAGCCGGTGGAGAGGATGACGGCGCGGGCCCGGTAGGCGGTCTCGCCCACCCAGACCGTGCTCACCGCGTCGGAACCGATCTCGCCGGTGTCCTTCAGCTCGACCCGGGTCACGTCGTCGGTGAGGAACTCGGCACCGAACCGCTCGGCCTGCTTGCGCATGTTGTCCATCAGCTCGGGGCCGAGGATGCCGTCCGCGAAGCCGGGGAAGTTCTCCACCTCGGTGGTGGTCATCAGCGCGCCACCGGACTGCACGCCCTCGATCACCAGCGGCTTGAGGTTGGCGCGCGCGGCGTAGACCGCCGCGGTGTAACCGGCCGGCCCGGAGCCGATGATGATCAGGTTGCGGACCTCGTCCACTGCCGTCTCCCGATGTGTGTGTTCGTCACCGGTGCGCACCGATGTCGATCCCTAGTGCCGACCGCTCAGCGGCGTCGGCGCCTGACTTCCAGAACGTCATCGTACGAAGCGGGGATTCCCGAGCCGGTCATCCGGTGGGTCACGTCACGTGGCGGGACAGGCCCGCTGACCGCGGTTTCACCCTACCCGCGTGCGGAACCGGGTGTCGGCGCCGGACCCGGGTACGCCGCATTCCGGCCCGCTCACCCAGCCCCAGCGGGCACCGCCGGCGTCCGAGAACGTCACCACCAGCGCCGGGCTGCCCTGGAACCGGGCGTAGTCGACCAGGTCGACGGTGAGCGGCGCCGTGCCGTGCTCGGCGCCGATCGCGGTCAGGCAGGCGGCCAGCGCCTCGGGTCGGGCGAGCCGCTCCAGCCCGCCCAGGGCGCTCAGGCGGCTCTTGTCGGCGGACAGGGGGGTCTCCCGACCACTGCCCGCCGCGCCCGACGGCCCGGCCAAGTCCGGCCGGTTCGACGCCGCCGCGGGAACCCGGCCGAGGCGCTCCGGGGTCCAGTCCGTGCCGCTGCGCACGGCCGGTCCGGTGGTCCGGTACGGCATGCCGGCCGCCGGCGCCGCCTCACGGGCCGGCCGGTCGGCCGTGCCGCCGTCCCCACCCGTGTCGGCCAGCCGGCCGACACCGAGGCCCACCGCGGCCACCGAGGCCGCGGCGAGCGCCACCGGTCCGGCGAGTCGGGCCCAGCGCCGGGAGCGTCGCCCCGGCCCGGTGTGCCGGTCGGGGCGGGCGGCCGTGCCGGGTGGGCGGGTCGCCCGGCCGGGCTGTGCCGGGACGCCGGCCGGCGCCGTCTCCCGGCCGGCGGGCACGTGGTCGGCGGCCGGGGCGGGACCGGCGCCGGCGAGCGCGGCCGCGATCCGGTCGGCCACCGCCGCCGGCAGCTCCGGCGCGGGCGCCGAGGCCCAGTCGGCCAGGTCGGCGTGCACCAGGTGCAGCGCACCGGCCAGGGTCGCGTACGCCTCGCGCCAGGCCGGGTCCTGCTCGACCAGCCGGGCCACGGTCGCCTGCTCGGGGGTGCCGTCCAGCGCCCCGCCGAGGTAGTCGGCGAGGAGGTCGTGGTCGACCTCGCTGAACTTCCGCGAACTCACGGCTCCTCCTGGCTGGCGTCCGGCCGGGTGAGTCCCGACGAGGATCCGACGCCCTCGGGCGGCCGGCGGTTCCCTGCGGTGACCCGGGGCACGTCCACGGCGCCGTCGGCCCCGGTACGCAGGTGCCCCAGCAGCACGGCGAGCCGTGCCCGGCCGCGGGCGCACCGGCTCTTCACCGTCCCCTCGGCGACGCCGAGGATCCGGGCCACCTCGGCCACCGGATAGCCCTGCACGTCCACCAGGACCAGCGCGGCCCGCTGCTCCGCCGGCAGGGCCGCGAGCGCCTGCCGGACCACGAGCGCGGTGTCGTGGTCGGGGGCGGGCGCGGTCGGTTCCACCCCACCGGTGTGGCGTCCCGGCTCCCCGTCGGTGTGCACCCCGTCGGGGAGCGGGACGGTGGCATGGGTCTGGCGCCGTCGCATCCGGTCCAGGCAGGCGTTCACCACGATCCGGTGCAGCCAGGTGGTGACCGCCGAGTCGCCCCGGAAACGGGCCGCGGCGCGGTGCGCCGACAGCATCGCGTCCTGGAGCGCGTCGGCCGCGTCCTCGCGGTCGCCGATCGTCCGCAGGGCCACCGCCCAGAGGCGGTCGCGGTGGCGGTGGAACAGCTCGGTGAACGCGTCCCGGTCGCCCGCGACGTGGGCCCGGAGCAGCTCCAGGTCGGAGCCGGCCGGCGGGCCGTCGCCGGTCGCCGACCCGCGGCTCACGAGCCCTGGACCGTGATCTCCTGGACCCCGATCTTCCAGCCGCTGCCGTCGTCCTTCTTCGGCAGCTCGGTGATCCAGAAGAGGAGGTACTGGTATTTCTGGGCCGGGTCGAACCCGTTGAAAATCATCTTGGTGCCGTCGTGATCCTCGAACGGCTGCCCGATCACTGTGGGGTACGCCGCGACGAGGTCCTTGTCGCCCTTGGAGGTGGACGGGAACTCACCGTTGGTGCCGGCGCGCAGCTCGGCCGAGGCGCCGGTGGAGGAGAGCGTGGCCTGGAGCGACTTGACCGTGTGCGGGGCGCCCAGGTCGATCCAGACACCCATGCCCTTCTTCAGGCCGCCGAACTTGCCGTTGTTCCGGTAGGTCTGGGTCTCCCAGCCCTCGTCGTCGCTGCCGTCGATGACCTTCTCGGCGTCCCGCACCTCGGCGCGGTCCCCGCTCTCCGGGTCGATGATCCGGACGTCGGACACGGTGAGCTTGCGGACCGGCGCGGCGACCTCGCTGCTGCCGCCCGTGGCGGGGGTGCTGCTGGTCGGCTGGGCCACCGGCTCCTTGTCGCCGTCGTCGCCACCACTGCCGAGCACGCTGATCCCGACGAGCAACCCGACCAGCGCCACCACCAGCAGGCCGGCGATGCCCAGGGCGACCTTGCGCCCGCCGGCCGCGGCCAGCGGGGACGACGGCTCCTCGCCGGGGTCGGCGGTGAAGCGCAGCGGGCCGGCCTGCTCCAGGAACTGCTCGTCGGCCGGGATGTCGAGCCGGCTCAGCTCGGCCGACAGCACGTCCGACGAGGGCGGGGCGATCTCCGGGTCGAGCAGGTCCATGGTGAGGTCGTCCAGGTACGCCGGGACCCCGGCGCGCACCTGCCGGGGCGCGGCGATGCTGCCGCTGGCGTCCCGGACGGCGTCCGGGAGGGCGGCCCGGCCGTGCCCGGCGGTGGCGCCGTGCAGCGGCGCCTCACCGTGCGGCCAGTGCCCGGTCAGCGCGAAGTAGAGCACCCCGCCGACGGCCCGCAGGTCGTTCTCCTGGCTGTCCGCCCCGTCGGTGCGCGCGTCGGCCAGCACCACCCGGCCGTCGTCGCTGATCATCACCGTGCCGGGGTGGAGGTTGCCGTGCACCATGCCGGTGGCGTGCACCGCGGCCAGGGCGCTGGCGACGGCGTTGCCGATCGCGGTCGCGCGGGCCGGGTCCAGCGGGCCGTCGGCGGCGACCATCTCGCGCAGCGACTGGCCGTCCACCCACTCGCGGACCACGTAGGCCCGGTCGTCCTCGTCGATGGCGTCGTAGACGCCGACCAGGTTGGGGTGGATGACCCGGCTGGCCGCGACCGCGGCCTCGAGCATCTCGGTGGCGGAGTCGCCGCCGGGGTAGCGGAGGACCACCGCGACGGGCCGGCGCAGCACCACGTCGACACCGCGCCAGACCAGCCGGCCGGCACTGTCGTTGTTGATGTGCTCGACCAGTTCGTAGCGCTCGGCGAGGAGCTCACCGACCGTGGGAGCACCGAGGGTCACGACCGGGGGTGAGGTTTCCTCCGCTTCCTGACCCTCGCCGACCTGGGTCACCCGTCCTCCCTCGGTGATCGTGTCGATCGATGGACCCGTGCTGCTGGGCATGTGGCTTCCCGCTCTGGCTTCGGTGGAACCGGCACGGTCGGCGTCGACGCCCACGTCGACGCCGGACGTACCCGTCGAGAGCGACCTTACCCGGGATGCCCGGTTCTCCGACATGTCATCTTCCCGCTGTCGCCGACGGGAAGCCAGTCACCGCGGACACGCACCGCCAATCTAGAGGTTGGCGGCAAGTGATCGGCGGAGGGGCGTACCGGTGTGGCGTGCCGGCGGTTTCCCCGTCCCGGCCTGGGCACCCTCGTCCTAACGGTTGGTTGTCCACAGGCCGAGAGGCCCATTGGACGGCGGAATCCCGAGTTATCCACAGCCGTATCCCCAGGCTGGTGATCCTCGTTCACCGTCGGTCACCGGGGGGCGCTCAGCGCCCGAGCCGCCGTCGCACCATGCCGACCACCTCGGTGATCTCACCGATCCGCAGCAGCATGGCCAGCCCGAGGTACGTCCCGCCGATCGCCGCGCCGCCCACCACCAGCTGAACCGCCGCGGCCAGCCGGCTCAGGCCCGCCGGTTCGCCGGGGAGGACCGCGACCACGAGCACCCCGACGAGCGCGGCGCCCAGCGCGGCCACCACGACCCGACCGAGCGTGCCCATGATCCGGCCCAGCCCGATCCGGCCCACCCGGGGTCGCAGCAACATCGCCGAGATGACCGCCGCGGCCAGGTAGGACACCGCGTTGCCGAGCATCATCCCGGCCGCCGCGAACGTGTTCGAGAAGAGGAGGAAGAGGCCCACCTGGAGCAGCACCCGCAGGATCACCACCGGGATGTTGATCAGCGCCGGGGTGCGGGTGTCCGGCAGCGCGTAGAACGCGAACGTGAAGAGCTGGCTGACCGCGAACGGCACCAGGCCGAGCGCCGCGACCAGCAGCACCGTCGAGGTGGCCACCGCGTTGTCGCCGTCGAAGGCGCCGTAGCGGAACACCACCACGGAGATCGGCCCGGCCAGGACCGCGTAGCAGACCGCGATCGGGGCCAGCACCGCGGTGACCATCCGGGTGCCGCGGGACAGGTCGGCGGTGACGTCACCGAACCGGCCCTCGGCGGCGGCCGCGCTCATCCGGGGCATCAGCGCGGTGATGATCGAGACCGCGATGATGCCGTGCGCCATCATCAGCAGCAGGAACACGTTGTTGTAGATCAGCAGGCCGGCGTTCTTGCCACCGGCGGCGCGGGTGAGCAGGTTGACCACCACGAAGAGACCGAGCTGGTTGACCCCGACGTAGCAGAACATCCAGCCGCCGAGCCGGGCCAGCTCGGCGAGGCCGAGCGCGCGGAAGTCGAACCGCCACTTCCACCGGAAGTCGACCTTGCGTAGCGCCGGCAGCAGGCCGGCCGTCTGGACCGCGACGCCGAGCAGCGTGCCGCCGCCGATCAGCAGGATCCGTTCCCAGCTCATCTCGCCGGGCTGGATGATCTTGGCGCCGAAGACCGCGATGTAGAGCGCGCAGACGCCGATGACCACCAGGTTGTTCAGGATCGGCGCCCACATCGGCGCGGCGAAGTGCCCGCGGGTGTTCAGCACCGCGGCGATCAACGCGCTCACGCCGGTGAAGAACAGCATCGGCAACATCAGGTACGACAGGCCGGTGACGAGATTCTGGTAGTTCTCGTCCTTGCCGCCCGCGTAGATGGCGGTCAGCACCGGCGCCCCGACCATGGCGATCAGCGCGACGGCGGCCAGCGCCAGCACGGCCAGCGTGAGCAGCCGCTGGGAGTACGCCTCGCCCCGGTCCGGGTCGGCCTTGCGCCGCCGGACCAGCACCGGGATCAGCACGCTGGTGAGCACGCCGCCGAGCAGGAACTCGTACACCTGGTTCGGCAGGAAGATCGCGGTGGTGAACGCGTCACCGACCAGCGCGCCGCCCAGCGCCGCGCCGATCATCAGGTTGCGGATGAAGCCGGTGCCGCGGCTGACCAGGCTGCCGATCGCCATCACCGCGCTGTTCGCCGCGGCGCTGGTCTCGGCGACCACCTCCGGCGGCGGGGCGACCGCCTCGACGCCCGGCTGGTTCAGCGGTTCCGCCGAGATGAAGGTCGCGCCGTCGTCCGGCGGCAGGCCGCCGTCGTGCGCGTTCGCGCTGCGGTAGAGCCCGCCGCCGCTCATCTCACAGCCTCCCAGGGGATGCGTCGGAACCGGGCCCCGACGGCCCCGCACCACCGGAACCTTAGTCAACCTCGGCCGGTTACCCGCGCCCGGCGCGGTCGATCCACCCTCGGCCCGCTAGGCTGGCGATCCCATGTCCGAAGCTTCCGCCTCCGCCGCCGATCGCCGTGAGCTGACCGCCGCGCAGCGCAACGCCGTCGCCGAACTGCTCCGCGTCTCCCCGGTCGCCGACGAGCTGGGTCAGCGCTTTGCCCGTGCCGGTCACGAACTGCACCTGGTGGGCGGATCGGTGCGGGACGCGCTGCTCGGCCGGCTCGGCAACGACCTCGACTTCTGCACCGACGCCCACCCGGACCAGACCGTGAAGATCATCCGGGGCTGGGCCGAGTCGATCTGGGAGACCGGACGCGAGTTCGGCACCATCGCCTGCCAGCGCGACGGCCTCAACCTGGAGATCACCACGTTCCGCGCCGAGGTCTACGACCAGGTGAGCCGGAACCCGGTGGTGCAGTACGGCACCAACCTGACCGAGGACCTGAAGCGTCGCGACTTCACCGTCAACGCGATGGCGGTGAGCCTTCCCGACCACCGGTTCACCGACCCGTACGGCGGTCTGGACGACCTCGCCGCCAAGGTCATCCGTACGCCCGGCACGCCGCAGGAGTCGTTCCGCGACGACCCCCTGCGGATGCTGCGCGCGGCCCGGTTCGCCGCCCAGCTCCGCTTCGCCGTCCACCCCGACGTCCGCGCGGCGATGGCCCGGATGGCGGCCGACCTCGACCGGATCACCGCCGAGCGGATCCGGGACGAGTTCACCAAGCTGCTGTGCGGGGCCGACCCGGTCACCGGGCTGCGCCTGCTTGTCGACACCGGCCTGGCCGAGCGTTTCCTGCCGGAGCTGACCGGTCTCAAGCTCACCATCGACGAGCATGCCCAGCACAAGGACGTCTACGAGCACACGCTCACCGTGGTCCTCAACGCCATGTCGATGGAGTCCGACGGCTGCGACTTCGTGCTGCGGATGGCCGCGCTGATGCACGACGTCGGCAAGCCGGGCACCAAGGCGGTCGGCTCGGACGGCCGGGTCAGCTTCCACCACCACGAGGTGGTCGGGGCCCGGCTCACCAAGGCCCGGATGAAGGCGCTGCGCTACCCCAAGGACGTCACCTCCCAGGTGGTCAAGCTGGTCGGGCTGCACCTGCGCTTCTACGGGTACGGCCGGGGCGAGTGGACCGACTCGGCGGTCCGCCGGTACGTCACCGACGCCGGTGACCTGCTGTCCCGGCTGCACAAGTTGACCCGTTCCGACTGCACCACCCGCAACCGGCGCAAGGCGGCCCAGCTCGCGGCCGACTACGACGCGCTGGAGGAGCGGATCGCCCGGATCGCCGCCGAGGAGGACCTGGCCCGGGTCCGGCCCGACCTGGACGGCAACGCGATCATGGAGCTGCTCGGCGTGCCGCCGGGCCCGGTGGTCGGCCGCGCCTGGGCGTACCTCAAGGAGCTGCGCCTGGAGCGCGGGCCGCTGGACCGGGACGAGGCCGAGGCCGAGCTGCTGCGGTGGGCGCGCGGCGAGGGCATCGTCGGCTGATCCGCCGGCCGAGAAAAAGCGACGACGATACGCCGGCGTGTCGACCGAACGGTTGACGCGTTCCGGTCGATCTCTCCCGCATGATGTTGGTCATCGCCAGCCCCCCGGATCGTCGGGCGCGGCTGTCCTGATCTCATCCGCCCGTCCGATCCGGACGGTCGCTGGACACGGGGAGACAATTCGGTGTCACGTCCCGGCGCGCTGCGCCGCTCCGCGCTGGTGGGGCTCGCCCTCACCTCCGCCACCTCGATCATCTGCGCCGCTACCGGTGGTGCCGCCCTGGCCGGCCCGCCCGACCAGGAGCGCGCCCCGGTGCGGGGCGCCGACACCGCCGAGGCGGTGCCCGGCCGCTACGTCGTCGTCCTCAAGGACGGCAAGGCCAGCCCGGCCCGGGTGAAGTCCGCCGCGTCCGCCCTCGCCGGCGAGCACGGCGGATCCGTCCGCCGGGTCTTCGACAAGGCGCTGCGCGGCTACTCCGCCAGCATGGACCGCCGGCAGGCCGAGCGCCTCGCCGCCGATCCCGACGTCGCGTACGTCCAACAGGTCCAGCGCTGGACGGCCACCGGCACCCAGAGCACCCCGCCCTGGGGGTTGGACCGGATCGACCAGCTCAAGCCGAAGACCGACGGCCGGTACACCTACCCGGCGACCGGCGCCGGGGTGACCGCGTACGTCATCGACACCGGCATCGACATCGACCACCAGGACTTCGGTGGCCGGGCCAGCTACGGCTACGACGCGGTCGAGTCCGACGACGTCGCGCAGGACTGCGACGGGCACGGCACGCACGTCGCCGGCACCATCGGCGGAACCACGTACGGCGTCGCCAAGGAGGTGAAGCTGGTCGCCGTCCGGGTGCTCGACTGCGAGGGCGGCGGCACCACCGAGCAGGTGCTGGCCGGCATCGACTGGGTCACCGCGCACGCCACCGGGCCGTCCGTGGCCAACATGAGCCTCGGCTTCGGCGGCATCGACCGGGCGGTCGACGACGCGGTCGCCCGGTCCATCGCCTCCGGAATCACCTACGCGGTCGCGGCCGGCAACAGCATGGAGGACGCCTGCGGGGCGTCGCCGGCGAACGTGCCGGCCGCCATCACCGTCGGCGCCACCGACCGGGTCGACTTCCGGGCCTGGTTCTCCAACTACGGCCGCTGCCTGGACACGTTCGCACCGGGCACCGGCATCCTCTCGGCGAAGGCCGGCACCAGCGCCGGATCGACGGCGATGAGCGGCACCTCGATGGCGTCCCCGCACGTGGCGGGCGCCGCCGCGCTGCTGCTCGACGCGCACCCGACGTGGACGCCGCAGCAGGTGCGCGACTCGATCGTCACCACCGGCATCGGTGGCGCGGTGCACGACACCATGGGTTCGCTCGACCGGCTCCTGCACATCGGCACCGTCGCCACGGCCCGCGGCGCGTACGGGCTCAAGGCCCGCAACAACGGCCGCTACGTCACCGCGGACAGCGCCGGCGCGAAGCCGCTGGTCGCCCGCGGCACCACCCTCGGCGCCTGGGAGAAGTACGACGTGGTCGACGCCGGTGGCGGCCTGTACGGCCTGCGCGCCCGGATCACCAACAAGTTCGTCACGGCGGAGAGCGCCGGCGCGAAGCCGCTGATCGCCCGCTCGGCCACCATCGGCGCCTGGGAGAAGTTCTCCATCGTCGACAACACCGACGGCACCGTCAGCTTCAAGGCGGCGGTGAACGGGAAGTACGTCACCGCGCCGAGCACCACCTCGCCGCTGATCGCCAGCAAGACCAGCATCGGCACCGCCGAGAAGTTCGACTTCGACGCCACCGCGCCGGTCGTCGGCATCAAGGCGGTGGCCGGCGGCAAGTTCGTCACGGCGGAGAGCGCCGGCGCGAAGCCGCTGGTCGCCCGCTCGACGAGCGTGGGTGCCTGGGAGAAGTACGAGGTCGTCAGCGTCGGTGAGGGCTACTTCGGCCTGAAGGCACTGGTCAACGGCAAGTACGTGACCGCGGAGAGCGCGGGCGCGAAGCCGCTGATCGCCCGCTCCACCGCGATCGGCGACTGGGAGGTCTTCGACTTCCTCGACTACAACGCCGACGGCTCGGTCTATCTGCGGGCGAACGCCAACGGCAAGGCGGTCACCGCCGGTAGCACCGGGGCGAGCGCGCTCATCGCCGGCCGCACCATCGACTGGAACAGTGAGACCCTCGGTCTGGGCGCCGGCGAGAAGTTCATCTTCGCGGCACTCTGACCCGCATCACCGCACGGCGCCCGCCGACTCCCCGCGAGGGGAACCGGCGGGCGCCGTCGTCGTCACGGGGTGACCGTGCTGCCGTCCACCGTGGCCTTGCTGTTGGTGTGCGCGCTGCCCAGCCGAGCGAGCAGCCCGGCCAGGTCGATGCCGGTCAGGTCGCTGCCGAGCTGGAGCCCCTGGGCGACGTTGCCGGCCACCGACTTGGTCAGCGACGAGGCGCCGTCGGTGGAGATGACGGTCATCTTGTCGATCGCGCCGATCGGGGCGCTCGCCGCGCCGACCACCTCGGGCAGCACCTTGACCAACAGGTCCAGCACGGCGGCCTCGCCGTACGCGGCGAACGCCTCGGCCTTGCGGGCCATCGCGTCGGCCTCCGCCTGCCCCTTGGCCAGGATGGCCGCGGCCTCGGCCTGGCCCTCCCGCTCGACCGCCTCGGCGATCGCGGACCGGCGGCGCTGCTCGGCCTCACCCTCCTTGGCGCCCTCGATCGCGTTCGCCTCGGCCAGCGCGGCGCGGCGGGCCCGCTCGCCCTC
Source organism: Micromonospora sp. NPDC018662 (assembly GCF_044391475.1). Lineage (NCBI taxonomy): Bacteria > Bacillati > Actinomycetota > Actinomycetes > Micromonosporales > Micromonosporaceae > Micromonospora > Micromonospora sp. NPDC018662. The sequence continues at coordinate 150,086 of NZ_JBISAC010000001.1, read as the reverse complement.
ACCGGTGAGCCGGGACTGCTCGGCGATGGCCTGGGCGGCGGCGATGGTGGCCTGCCGCTCGGCGTCGGCGCGCAGCACCGCCGCGTTGCGGGCCGCCTCGGCCTCCTGCTCCACCTTGTACCGCTGCGCGTCGGCCGGCTTGCGGACCTCGGTGTCGAGCTGGCGCTGCTTCAGCTCGGCGTTGCGCTCGGCCACCTTCTGCTGCTCGGAGAGGATCGCCTGGTCGCGCTCGGCCTGGGCGAGCGGACCGGCCGCGGCCGACTTCGCCTTCGCCGCGTCGATCTCGGCCTGGATGCCGGCCTGCTTGAGCGACAGGTTCCGGTTCGCCTCGGCGATCGCCTCCTCGGCGAGCAGCCGCTCCTGCTCGGCGGCCTGCCGGGCCCGGGCCTCGGCGATGGCCGCGTCCTTGAGCACCCGGGCGGCCTCGGGGCGGCCGAGGTCGGCCAGGTACGACCCCTCGGCCAGGATGTCCTGGAGCTGGAACGTGTCCAGCACCAGGCCCTGGTTGGTCATCGAGTGCTCGGCCTCCTCGGCCACCGCGCTGGCGAACGCGGCCCGGTCCCGGATGACCTCCTCGACGGTGAGCCGGCCGACGATCGAGCGCAGCGCGCCGGCCAGCACCTCCCGGGTGAAGTTGTCGATCTCGTCCTGCTGGTGCAGGAAGCGCTGGGCGGCGGCCCGGATCGCGTCCTCGGTGCCGCCGACCTTGACGATCGCGACGCCGTGCAGGTCGGCGCGGATGCCCTGCTTGCTCACCGCACCCCGGATGCCGACGTCGATGCGCCGGCTGGACAGGTCGAGCGACTGGAGCTTCTGCACCACCGGCAGCACGAAGACCGAGGCGCCGAGCACGACCTTCTGGCCGGACATGTCGGTGGAGCGGATGCCGTCGGCGGTCTGGGTGGTCCGGCCCTTGCGGCCGGTGACGATGAACGCCTCGTTCGGCCCGGCCACCTTGATCCGGGAGAGCACGAAGAACACGAGCAGGACGGCGAGGAGGACCGCGCCGCCGATGGCGACGAGCAGGGGCATGGGGGTTCCCGTCTGTGCGGAGGGATCAGTAGGTCTCGACGTGCACGCTGGTCTCGCTGAGCGCTTCGACCACGAAGATCCGGGCGCCGACCGGGATCGGCCGGTCGGACCGGGCGTTGAGCTTGACCGGCTGGCCGGCGAGGCGTACCCGGACCTCGCCGTAGCCGCCGCTGGGGATCGGGGTCACCACCAGGCCGATCGCGCCGGCCAGATGGTCCCGGGTGGGGGTGGGGTCGGTGCGCATGTCGCGGGCCGCGCGGCTCAGCCGGGCCGCCAGCCAGCCGGTGGGCACGGCGGCGAGCACGCCGCCGGCCGCCGCCACCGCGATCATCCCGGGGGTACGCGCCCCGAGCATCTCGTTGACGATCGCGCCGCCGAACCCGAGCGCGCCGATGAACCCGGCGACCGCCTCCAGCGACACCGGCCCGTCGACGTCCGGATGGCCGAGGTGCAGCACTCCCGAGCCGAGCAGGGCGAGCGTCAGCACCCCGACACCCACTCCGCCGATGATCAGGAAAATGAGCGTCCCCGTGGTCACGACCTGCACGGTAGCGGCACGGCGCAAGGTCCACCGCGCTGAGCGGGCACTCAGTGCGGCGCGATCGTCACCTCAAAGTCGACCAGTTGCCTCGGCAGCGGCTGGCGGACGAGTTCCCGGCCGGTGGTGTCGGCGAGCACGAAGTCGCCCGCCCCGAACGGCCGGCGGTAGAGCAGCCGGTCGCCGGTGACCCAGACGACGTCGGCGCTGGGCAGCGGATTCACCACCCGGCCGGTCGCGGTCTCCACCAGCAGCGGCTCCCGATGACCCTGGACGACCACCAGCGTGCCGTCCGGTGACCAGGCGTCCGGGCCGACCGGCCCGCCCGGCAGGTCGATCAGGCGGGTGGGCCGGCCGTCGTCGACCGACAGAAGCTGCACGCCCTTGGCGAGATCCCGGGGCCATGCCTCCGACTTCTGCCGGCTCAGCGTCAACGCGACCGCCCGGCCGTCCGGCATCCAGGTGAATTCGCACGCGTCGGCGCAGGGCCACCCGAGCAGGCCGACCGGATGGGTCTTCTTCCGGCCGTCCCGGTCCAGCACGATGAAACCGAAGTGGTCGACCTGACTGGTGGTGAACAGCAGCCGCCGGCCGTCCGGCGACCAGCGCGGCACGGAGAGCGCGCGGCCCACCTCGTACCAGCGGGTCTTGCCGCCGGCCAGGTCGAACAGGCCGATGTCCCGGGGTCGGTCGTCGTCCCGGACCGCGACGAGGGAGCCGGTCGGCGCCGGGTAGATGCCGTCGTACTTGTCGGTGGCGAAGTAGCGTCCGCGTCCACGGTCGAGCAGGAACCCGCTGCCGGAGCCACCCATCACCTGGGCGCGGGTGACCACCCACTCGCCGGGCAGCACCAGCGGCCGCTCCACCCAGTCCGCGCCGGGTTCGGCCCGCAGCACCGGCGAGGGGGTGGCGGTGACCGCCGGTGTCGGGGGCGTGGTGGGCGGCGGGGTGGCGTGGGGGCGCAGCAGCACGAACGGCAGCGTCACCGCCACCACCGCGACCAGCGCGGCGGCCGTCGCGGTGACGCGCCGGCGGCGACGCAGCCGTCGACCCTGCCCGATCGCCCGTAGTGCCAGGTCCGGCGCGGGCGCGGCGCCGTCGGCCAGCTCGCGTACGGCCCTCCGGAGCGTCTCGTCCAGCGACGTGCTCATCGGGTCACCTCCGCCCGGGTGGTCAGCTCGTCGAGTGCCGGCACCAGTTGCCGCAGCCGGGCCAGCGCCTTGGCGCTCTGGCTGGCCACCGTGCCGGGCCGGCAGCCGAGCAGCGTGGCGGTCTGCTCGACGCTCAGGTCCTCCAGGTAGCGCAGCGTCAGCACCGCGCGTTGGCGGGGTGGCAGCGCCCGCAGCGCGTCCCGCAGCAGCAGTCGCAGGTCGCTGTCGTCACCGGCCGCCGGCCGCTCCGGCAGGTCCGCAACCGGCACCTCCGCGCGCCGCGCCCGCCGCCGCCAGCCGGAGACCTGGTCGTGGTAGAGGATCCGTTTCACGTACGGCTCCGCGTCGCCGCGGATCCGGGGCCAGCGGGCGTACGCCTTGGCCAGCGCGTTCTGGAGCAGATCCTCCGCCGCGTGCTGGTTACCGGCCAACGCGTACGCGACCCGCAGCAGGACCGCCCCCCGCTCGTTGACGAACGCGGTGAACTCGCCGTCGACCTCCGCCACCGTCCACCTCCGTGTCTCAGACGCGCGGCACGGGGAAAACTTTGCCCGCCGCGCGACAATGGGTGGCATGCGCTGGACCGTGCTCGACTCGCCGATCGGGGAGTTCTCCGTCGGCACCGACGCCGACGCCGTACGCGGCACGCATTTCGGCCGGGTGGCGTCGGCCGTCGAGGAGCCCGGTGACGACCTCGCCCGGCGGGCCGTGGCCGAGCTGCGGGCCTACTTCGCCGGTGAGCTGACCGAGTTCGGCGTCCCGGTGTCGGTGCCGCGGGGCTCGGAGTTCGAGCGGGCGGTCTGGCGGGAGATGACCCGCATCCCCTACGGCGGGACGATCACCTACGGCGAGGTGGCGCGGGCGCTCGGTGAGCCGGGCGCGGCCCGGGCGGTGGGGGTGGCGTGCAACCGCAACCCGGTGCCGGTGATCGTGCCCTGTCACCGGATCGTCGGCGCGGGCGGCAAGCTGGTCGGCTTCGGCGGCGGGCTGCCGCGCAAGGTGACACTGCTGGAGCTGGAGGCGGCCGTAGCCCTGCGCCGCGCCTGGTCCTGACCCCTCCTCCCCCCACCCCACCCCTCGCAGGAGTGATCAAGGAGTTTGCGTCGGAGTCGATCTCCGCTGGCGACGCGAACTCCTTGATCACCGTCGACTCACACCCGGCTGGATCGGGGAGGGCGAGCGGGGAAGTGGTCGCGCGGGCACCTGGGGCATGGGTGGAACGCTATGGGTGTCTGCGGGGCGTTGAGGCACCCATGCTGTTCCACTCGTGGGCACGGTGGGGCATGGGTGGAACGCTATGGGTGTCTGCGGGGCCTTGACGCACCCATGGCGTTCCACTCGCGGGCCGAGTGGTGAGGACGTTGAGGCCAATCATCGACCGCAGGGGTCGAGGTGTAGGGCGGCCCGCACTAGGCCGGCGGGTGGGGGCGATGACCTACGACGGCTGGTGCTGGCTCGATGTCTACCAACTCGACGCGAGGGGCGACGCGGTCGACCGTCGGACGATCTTCGTGCGCCGGCGGGGCTCAGCACGCCACGAGGGCCGGGTCCCCACGGACCCGGCCCTCACGATGTGCTGGTTCAGCGCGTCAGCGCTCGATCTCGCCCTTGATGAAGGACTCCACGGCGGCGTGCGCGTCGTGGTCGGCGTACTGCTGCGGCGGGGACTTCATGAAGTAGCTCGACGCGCTCAGGATCGGGCCACCGATCTTCCGGTCCAGCGCGATCTTCGCGGCGCGGACGGCGTCGATGATGACACCGGCCGAGTTCGGCGAGTCCCACACCTCGAGCTTCAGCTCCGCGTTGAGCGGGGTGTCACCGAAGGAGCGGCCCTCCAGGCGGATGTACGCCCACTTGCGGTCGTCCAGCCACGGCACGTGGTCGGACGGGCCGATGTGCACGTCGCTCTTGCTCATCTCGTGCGGGATCTGGGAGGTCACCGACTGGGTCTTCGAGATCTTCTTCGAGACCAGGCGGTTGCGCTCCAGCATGTTCATGAAGTCCATGTTGCCGCCGAAGTTGAGCTGGTACGTGCGCAGCAGCTCGACGCCGCGGTCCTCGAAGAGCTTCGCCAGCGCGCGGTGCACGATGGTGGCACCGACCTGGCTCTTGATGTCGTCACCCACGATCGGCAGGCCGGCGTCGGTGAACTTCTGCGCCCACTCGGGGTCGGAGGCGATGAAGACTGGCAGGGCGTTGACGAACGCGCAGCCGGCGTCGATCGCGGCCTGGGCGTAGAACTTGTCGGCCTGCTCGGAGCCCACCGGCAGGTAGGAGACGACCACGTCGACCTGCGCGTCGCGCAGCGCCTGGGCCACGTCGACCGGCGTGGCGTCCGACTCCTCGACGATCTCGCGGTAGTACTGGCCCAGGCCGTCGAAGGTCGGACCGCGCTGCACGCTGACGCCGGTCGGCGGCACGTCGCAGAGCTTGATCGTGTTGTTCTCGCTGGCGACGATCGCCTCCGCGAGGTCCATGCCCACCTTCTTGGCGTCCACGTCGAACGCCGCGACAAACTCCACGTCCGAGACGTGGTAGTCGCCGAAGGTGACGTGCATGAGACCCGGGACGCGGTCGTTCGGGTCGGCGTTCCGGTAGTACTCCACGCCCTGCACGAGGGACGAGGCGCAGTTACCCACACCGACGATGGCGACGCGGACGGAGCCCATAGCGTCTGCCTCCTTCTTCTTCATCACGGCCGCTCTGTCCTGGACGTTCCAGGCGTGGGCGGGCTGTCGTTGTCTCCTCGGCCGCCGACCGTCCGGGAATCCGGGGCGGTCGGGGCCCGGCCGGAGCGCTCGTTGGCGATGAGCTCCTCCAGCCAGCGGACCTCGCGCTCGCAGGCGTCGAGCCCGTGGCGCTGCAGTTCCAGGGTGTACGCGTCGAGGCGCTCGGCTGCCCGGCCGAGCACGTCACGAAGACCTTCGCGACGCTCCTCGATCTTGCGGCGACGACCTTCCAGGATCCGGAGCCGGGTGGCCTGGTCGGTCCGGGCGAAGAACGCGAAGTGCACGCCGAAGCCCGTGTCGTCGTACGTCTCGGGTCCAGCCTGCGCTATGAGCTGGGCGAAGCGTTCCTTGCCCTCCGCGGTAATGGTGTAGACCACCCGGCCGCGTCGGCTGGTCAGCGCGGGAACCTCCTCGGCGGTCGCGGGTGTCTCGGCCGCTTCGGTGATCCATCCCGCCGCCTGCAACCGGCGCAGGGTCGGGTAGAGCGAGCCGTAGCTGATCGCCGCCCGGATGGCGCCGAGCTTGGCGGTCAACTCCTTGCGCAGCTCGTAGCCGTGCATCGGCGCCTCTTGCAGGAGGCCCAGGATGGCGAACTCGAGCACGGGCGCCATCCCTTCTTTTCCCCCTGCGCGGAGGGCTAACCACCGCGATGTATCGGGCCGATACATCGAACGTTAGCGGAGACCGGTGGCCAGGGCAAACCCCGGGTTACGCGACGCGGTCATCACTGATCGTGACCATGGTCGCCTCGGTTCCCGGGAGCGCGTACCCTTTGCCGCATGCGTACGCAGCGCCAGGTCGTCGACTACTCGCTCCAGAAGCGAGCAGTGCTGCGTGAACTCCTCGCCGGGCGGATCGGCACGTACGACGTCTGCGACGCCTCGCCGTACCTGAAGAACGCCGCCCGCTTCCACGGCGAGCCGACCGATCACCGCTGCCCGATCTGCCGCAGCGAGAACCTCATCCACGTCCACTACATTTACGGTGACGAACTCAAGCAGTCGGCGGGTCAGGCGCGCACCAGGGCCGAGTTGCCCGTCCTGGCCATGACGCTGCGTGAGTTCCAGGTGTTCGTGGTGGAGATCTGCCCCGGCTGTGACTGGAACCACCTCGTCGAGCAGTTCCTGCTCGGCCGGGACGGTCTCGCGGCCGAGGCGACGGACGCGACCGGCTCGGTCGTGGCCGACGGCTCCACCCCGCGGCGAAGGCGAGAGGCGCAACGGTGAACGCGGCTGTCCCGACCGCTGCCGGCCCGTTCCCCGGGCGGCAGGAGCGACAGCAGTTAAACGTAATTGGTCCGATTAGGTCGGATTTGACGGGCGCGGGCCGGCACGGCAGGCCGGTAATGTCCCGTGTTTCAGCTCACGGCAACCCGGTGGCGGCGCCCCCGCGCCCCACCGCGACCGGCAGGGTGTGAGGAATGAACTACGGCGATTCCAGTTCTTCGCGTGGGCGGGCCCAGATCCCGGGCCCGAACGGCGACCCCGGCTCCGAGCGGAGTTCGCGCGGGAACGGTTGGTCCGGCGCCCCCGAGGGCGGCGCCTCGGCGCGTGCCTCGGTCACACCGGGCGGTGCCGGCGGCCGGGCCTCGGTCGGTGGCGTCGCCCCGGCGCCCCGCGGTGCCTCGGGCTCGGCCTCGGTGGGCCGCGCCGGCGCGGGGCGGGCCTCGGTCCCGGTCTCGCCGGCACCCGGTGTCGCCGGGCGCGCGGGCGCGGGGCGGGCGTCCGTCCCGATCTCCCCGGCCGGGCCGGCCGGGCGCGCCTCGGTGGGCGCGGCGAGCGTGGGCGGCGCCGGGCGGGCGAGCGTCGGCGCGGCGCCCGTCGGTGGCCGTGCCGCGGTGGCCCGGGCCGGCGTGCCCGGCTTCAGCGGCGGCCCCGGTGGACCCGGCGGTCCGGGTGGCCCGGGTGGTCCGACCGGCCCTCGGCGCGGTGGTCGTGGTGAGGACCCGGCGCGGGCGAAGAAGCGTCGCCGGCTCAACATGCTGATCGCCGGCTTCGCCGTGTTCATCATGCTCGCCGGCATCGGCGTGGTCAGCTTCACCTGGTACTCCACCAAGGTGGTGCTCCCGGAGGACACCATCCCGCCGCTGTCGACCACCATCTACGACTCGACCGGCAAGAACCCCATCGCCCGGATCGGCGACCAGAACCGGCAGCTGGTCACCATCGACCAGATCCCGGAGCACGTCCAGCACGCGGTCGCCGCGGCGGAGGACCGGAACTTCTACCGCCACTCCGGCGTGGACTACAAGGGCATCGCGCGGGCCGCCTGGAACAACCTCAGCGGCGGCGACAAGCAGGGCGCCTCGACGATCACCCAGCAGTACGCCCGCAACGCGTTCGACAACCTGAACCAGGACTCGTACGGCCGCAAGGTGAAGGAGGCGGTCCTCGCCTCCAAGCTGAACGACCGCTACGACAAGCGGACGATCATGCAGCACTACCTGAACGTCATCTACTTCGGCCGGGGCGCGTACGGCATCCAGTCGGCGGCACAGACGTACTTCAAGAAGAACGTCGACAAGCTGACCGTGGCCGAGGCGGCCGTGCTGGCCGCGTTGATCAAGCAGCCCGAGCCGAGCAGTACGCACCAGGGCTACGACCCGGCGATCAACCCGCAGGACGCGCTGGACCGGTGGAACTACGTCATCAACGGCATGATCACCGAGAAGTGGCTGGACGCGCCGAACATGCCGCAGCACCCCACCGAATACCCGAAGAACATCCAGAAGCCGACGAAGAACAGCGCCGGCGGCTTCGGCATCGACACGCCCTACGGCAACATCGTCAACTACGTCTCGCAGGAACTGCGCGAGATGAACCTCTGCACCGACAACGACGCCGAGGCGACCGACGCGAAGCCGCTCTGCTCGAAGGCGCTGAGCCGTGGTGGTTACAAGATCACCACCACGATCGACAAGAAGATGCAGGAGGCGGCGCTCGCCGCCGCCCAGCGGGCCAAGAAGGGCTCCGCGCTCGCCGGGCAGCCGCCGAACCTGATGGCCGCCGTGGTGTCCATCGACCCGAAGACCGGGGCGGTACGCGCCTACTACGGCGGGGACAACGGCACCGGCACCGACTACGCCGGCAAGAACGTCGAGAACGGCGTGATCAGCGGCGGCCACTCGCCGGGGTCGAGTTTCAAGATCTACACCCTGGCGGCGGCGCTGAAGGAAGGCATCTCCATCAAGTCCCGCTGGAAGGGCTCGGCGTTCACGCCGAAGGACACGAAGTTCAAGGTCAGCAACGCCGGTGCCGACCGGGTCCAGTGCGGCGACTCCTGCACGCTGGAGCAGTCCACGCTCAAGTCGCTGAACGTGCCGTTCTACTACATCACCGAGAAGATCGGCCCGGACAAGGTGCTCGACATGGCCAAGCAGGCCGGCGTCACCACCATGTGGCAGACCGACACCAACCCGGCGAAGGCGCACGACCTGACCAAGGCCGACCCGAAGGACCTCGCGCCGAATCCGTTCTTCCACGTGATCGGCTACGGCCAGTACCCGATCACGGTGCTCGACCACGCCAACGGCGTCGCCACGTTCGCCAACGAGGGCGTCTACAACAAGGCGCACTTCGTGAAGCTGGTGCAGAAGCAGAACCCGAACACCGGCAAGTGGGACACCGTCGGCGGCGAGAAGCTCAAGCCGCAGCGGCGGATCGACAAGGACATCGTCGCCGACGTCACCTCCGTGCTGGAGCAGTACCCGGGCCAGGTGAACCGCCGGCTCGACGACGGTCGCAAGGCCGCCGAGAAGACCGGCACCTGGGAACTCGGCGACGGCAGCACCCGCAACGGTGACGCCTGGATGATCGGCTACACGCCGCAGCTCGCCACCGCCGTCTGGGTCGGCAACCTCAAGGACCGCAAGGCGATCAAGTACAAGGGCGGCGCGGACATCAGCGGTGCCAAGATGCCCGGTGAGATCTTCCAGCGCTTCATGAACGACGCGCTCAAGGGCAAGGACAAGGAAGACTTCCCGCCGGCCGCGAACGTCGGCAAGGACGACACCGGCAACGGCGAGATGCCGGCGCCCCCGCCGCCCGCACCGGGCGAGCCCGGCGGGCCGGCCTGTGACCCGCTGGGCCTGTTCTGCCCCGGCGGCAACAACCCCGGCGGTGGCAACCCCGGCGGTGGCAACCCCGGCGGTGGCAACCCGGGTGGTGGTGGTAACCCCGGCGGCGGCGACCAAGGGGGTGGCAACCCCGGCGGTGGCTTCCCCGGCGGGGGTGGCCGTGGCGGCGGCGTGCTGCCGAGCACCCCACCCACCCGCCAGACCAACTGACGCGTACCACCCGACGGCGGCGGGCGGGCCCCCCCCGGGCGCCCCCCCCCCCCCGCGGCGGGCCGGGCAATCATGCCCGCCCCCCGGGCCGGCCGCGCCCCCCCGAACGCCGCTGGCCAAAAAAAGAGACCCCCGCCACCCCCCCCCCCCCCCCCGCCGGGCGGCCCCGCCCCCCCCCCCCCCCCCCCCCCCCCCCGCCGCGTTTCGCGTACCGGAATTTCTGCGCGCACGGCGGGACGGACGGCCCCGACGTACGGCAGGATGCCTCTCCATGAGCACCCAGTCGACCGCAGGCATCGATGAACCCGGCACGTCCGGGGAGCAGACGCCCCGGCCCGGAGCGACAGTGGACCACCCGTCCCGCTCGGACTGGTTCGTCCGGGGCACGTCCGGCCTCATCGGCGGGCCGCTCGGTGACCACGCCGCCACGCTGGACCGCCCGGCCGGTCGCGAGGGCCGGTTCTGGACCGCGGCGCGGATCGTGCTGGCCCTGATCTGCCTCACGCTCGCGCTGCACTGGGTGCAGAAGTCCCCCTGCCAGGACGGTGCCTGGCAGAACAACGTCCAGTACACCCGGATGTGCTACACCGACGTGCTGGCGCTCTACTACGCCGAAGGGCTCAACGAGGGCAAGGTGCCCTACGCCGACCACCCGGTGGAATACCCGGTGCTGACCGGCTACTTCATGGGTGCGCTCGGCCTCCCGGTGCACGCCCTCGGCGTGGACAACCCCGGCATCAACCAGGGGCAGTGGTTCTACAACCTCAACGCGCTGGTGCTCGGCGCGCTCGCGGTCGCCACCGTCGCGGTCATCCTCAGCCTGCGCCGCCGACGACCCTGGGACGCGGCGCTGTTCGCCCTCGCCCCGGCCCTGGTGCTCACCGCCACCGTCAACTGGGACCTGCTCGCCGTCGGTCTGGCCGCGTTCGGGCTGCTGGCCTGGGCACGCACCCGGCCCGACCGGTTCGGCATGCTGATGCCGGGGCTGGCGGGCGTGCTGCTCGGGCTCGGCGGCGCGGCGAAGATGTGGCCGCTGTTCCTCCTCGGCCCGATCCTGGTGCTCACGTTACGGGCCGGCCGGCTGCTGGCCGGGCTCGTCGCCACGGCCACCGCCCTGGTGACGCTGGTCGCGGTCAACCTTCCGGTGGCGATCCCGTACCGGGAGAGCTGGGGCCGGTTCTTCGACCTGAACACCACCCGTCCCATCGACTGGGGCACACTCTGGTACGTCGGCCGCTACCTGGACGGCCGGATCAGCCCGTCCGCGCCCGGCGAACTCGGCCCGTTCGAGTGGCTCAACGCGAACATCTCCACCCTCAACTGGGTGTCGTACCTGCTCTTCGGGCTGGCCTGCCTCGGCGTGGCCGCGCTCGCGCTGCTCGCCCCGCGCCGGCCCCGGCTGGCGCAGATCGCGTTCCTGGTGGTCGCCGCCTTCCTGATCTTCAGCAAGGTCTGGTCGCAGCAGTTCGTGCTCTGGCTGCTGCCGCTCGCGGTGCTCGCCCGGCCCCGCTGGGGCGTGTTCCTGGCCTGGCAGTTCGCCGAAGTCTGCTACTTCGCCGCGTTCTACGGCGAACTGCTCGGCACCGCCACCTCCCGGCCGGTCTTCCCGGAGGGCGTGTTCGTGCTGGCCTCCAGCCTGCGACTGATCACCGTGGCGGTCCTCTGCGGCTTCATCGTCCGGGACATCCTGCGGCCCGAGCAGGACGCGGTGCGACAGACCTACGCCGACGACCCCGACGGCGGGGTGCTCGACGGCGCACCGGACGCGCCGTGGCTCCATCGGTTCAGGACGCGAAACCGCGACCTGCCCCTCGCCGGTTCCCCCACGACCGGCTGACCGCCGTCGTCGCGGGCCGGCTCGTCGTGGCGATGGCGGGCTAGGCTCACGCGATGGCTGTGCTCGCCGACATCCCTTGGTCATGGTGGATGCTCTCGGTGTCGCTCGGTGCTGTCTGGCTTCTGCTGTGGTTCGAACCCGCCCGCAGCCGTGCGCGAATGTGGTACGCCGGCCTGGCACCGCTGGTGTGTGCCGCGATCTTCGTGGTCGGCGTGGTGGTCATGCTCAGCGGCGGTGACTCGCCGGGTGACTCCTGCGCCGAATCGGGGCCGTGCACGAATGGCGGCGCGGCTCACTGGTCCTACAGTCTCGCCTCCATCCCTGACCTCGGGGTGGCGATCGCCGCGAACGCGATGCTCGCCGGCCTCATCTCCCTGCCCCTGCTGCTCATCACGGCCGCCATGGACCTGCCCCGGATTCGCAACGTCCTCAGAGGCGGTAGACCACCGAGCCGGCCACCTGCTCCCGGGTCACGCCCAGCCCCTCGACCGGCCGGTCGAGCATCCCCTCCCACGGGGTGCCACCGAGCTGTTCGGGAAGCACCACCACGGTCTTGACCCCGATCCGCCGCAGGTAGTCGACGCTGGCGTAGTCGGGGAAGCTGACCGTGGCCTCGCGGGTCTGGGCCTGGGAGCCAGGGGTGAACCCGCTGCCGCCGTTGACCATCGGCTGGAACCGGTCGGTCGACCAGAGCATCACCGGCTGGTCCAGGTTCTGGCTGCTGGGCAGCACCAGCAGCGGCCCGTCGACGGTCCGCATCACCGCCGGCTGCTGCGGCACCACCGGATGCGGGGTGACATTCAATCCCTCGGCCAGCACCAGCACCAGCGGCAGCAGCGTGGCCAGCCGCAGCCACGGGCCGGGCCACGGCGGGACCCGTTCGGCGGCGAGTTCACGTACCCGCATGCAGAACGCGGTGACCGCGCCGGCCGCGAGCAGACCGAGCAGCAGCGTGGCCCAGAGCATCATCCGGCCCGGCGTACGCAGCCCGTTCCAGCCCGGCAGGTAGTCGAAGAGCGGCACGTAGGTGAACCGACCGTCGAGGAACCTGGTGCCCATCGCCAGCGCCATCGTCACCAGCACGCCGGCGAGCAGGAAGAGCCGGTGGCGGACCCGCCAGACCGAGAAGAACAACCCACCGGCGGCCAACGCGTAGAGCGCGAAACCCGGCAGCAGCGTCATCTCCGGGGGCCAGGGCAGCGCCGCCCGCGCCCCCTCGTGCAGCTCGCCCCAGACCCGCGACTCGCCCGGCGCGGTGAACAAGCCGCTGGCCGGCGGGGAGTAGAGCTGGATCTCGGCCAGCGTGCGCGCCGCGTTGGGGTGCAGCTCGGCGACCTTGAAGAAGGGAATCGCCAGCAGGCCGCCCACCGCGGCGAAGATCAGCCCGCCGAACAGGTCGGCCAGGAACAGCCGGCGGCCGAACGGGCGCCTCACCCGGCGGCGCCGGACGAACCACAGCACCGCCGAGACCAGCACCACCCCGGCCAGCAGGTACGCGAACGGCAGCCCGATGCCGAAGCCGAGACTGAGCTGCCAGGCGGCCACCAGCCAACCGGCGAGCGCCCAACCCGCGTGCCGGCGGCGCGGGCGGTAGCCGTACCGCAGCGACCAGCCGTGCCCACGGGCGAGCATGGCCAGCGCCAGCGGGATGCCGCCGTTGGAGATGATGTGCAGGTGCCCGGCCTGGGCCAGCAACCACGGCGCGTACGCGAAACCCGCCCCGGCCACCGCGCCACCGATCCGGCCCGCGCCGAGCTGCCGGGCCAGCGCGTACGCCCCGAACGCGGCGAGCGCGTGGGCCAGCACGAACATGATGTTGTAGCGCAGCACGGCGTGCTCCGGGCCGACCCCGATCAGGCCGGCCGGCGCGTACCCGAGCAGCGTGTCGGAGAACGCGAAGCTCCAGTTCTCCGGGAAGAACGTGTTGGAGTGCCACAGCATCGCCGGGTCGGTGCGCAGGATGTGCCCGGACCACGCCATCTGCCACGCCTGGAGGCTCGGGTCCCAGTAGTCCTGCGGCAGCGTGTAGCGCGGGTAGCGCAGCGTGGGCCAGGTCATCGCCGCGGCCAGCGCCAGCGCGGCGACGGCGGCGAGCGTCCACTCGTGCACCAGGAACCGGCCCACCGCGCGGACCGCCCGACGGACCCGGCCGAGCACCGGCTCGGGCGCCGGCCCGAACGCGGTCCACGGATCCGCCGGCTTCTCCCCGTCCGTACCGGCGGTCTGGTCCGTACCGGTGGTCTTGTTCGTGTCGGCGGTCTGGTCCGTGTCGGCGCTGCCGGTCTGGTCCGTGTCGGTGGTCTTGTTCGTGCCGGTGGCGCCGCGCCCGCTCTTGCCGGCGTCGGCGGTCTTGCGTCTGCCGTCGCGCCTGCTCCGGCCGGACCTGCGCCGGCTCTTGCCGCCGTCGCCGTCGCCGTCGCCGGCCCTGTCCTTGTCGTCGCCGTCCGCCGCGTCGGCGGATTCGTCGCTGTCGGCCCGGGACCCGCTCGTGCCGGCCGCGTTCGTGCCGCCCTCCACCTCGCCGGTGGCTCGGCCCGGTGCGGGGTCTGCCCCGTCGGCCGGGGAGCCCTCCGGGGCCGGACGCGGATCGGCGCCGGGACGTCCGGCCGCGCCGGACTGCTCCGGGGTCATGCCGTGGCACCCAACTGGCCGCGCAGGAACGCGATGTCGGCCGCCTGACCCTCGACGCCGCCCGGCGTCTCGACGATCACCGGCGCTCCGGCCGCCCGGATCACCGCCACCAGCAGTTCCGGCTCGATGGTGCCGCCGGTGAGGTTGTCGTGGCGGTCCTGGCCGGAGTTGAAGGCGCCCTTCGAGTTGTTCGCGTGGATCAGGTCGATCCGGCCGGTGATCGCCTTGACCCGGTCGACCAGACCCAGCAGCTCCTCGCCGCCGGCGAACGCGTGACAGGTGTCGAGGCAGAAGCCGACCTCGTGGTCGCCGAGCGCGTCCCAGAGCCGGGCCAGCGCGTCCAGGTGCCGGGCGCAGGCGTTGTCACCGCCGGCGGTGTTCTCGATCAGCACCGGCAGCGGGAAGCCGCCGGAGTCCGCCGCGTACGCGAAGGTCTTGCGCCAGTTGTCGAAGCCGGCGGTGAGGTCGTCCCCGGCGTTGACGTGGCCGCCGTGCACGATCAGCCCCCGGGCCCCGACGTCCGCCGCGGCGGTGGCGTGGGCCAGCAGCAGCTTGCGGCTGGGAATGCGGATCCGGTTGTTCAGCGTGGCCACGTTGATCACGTACGGCGCGTGGACGTAGAGGTCGACGTCGGCGGCGCGCAGGCGCTCGGCGTCCTCCCGCGGCTTCGGCGCCTTCCAGCCCTGCGGGTCGGCGAGGAAGAACTGCACCGCCTCGGCCTCCCGGGTGGCCGCCTCGGCCAGCGGGTCGGTCGCGTCGACGTGGGCTCCGATTCGCATGCAGGGCAGCCTACGTCGCGCCTACGACGCGTGGTGTGCGCGCGGGCGGGGGTTCCGGCGGGGCGGATGCGTCACCCCCCGGCCCGGCGGTCGTTGTGCGAGGTGGGATCGATGGTCGACGCTCCGCCCGACGTGGTCCACAGCACGGGACGGGCGGGGGCGACCCCCCGGCGACGGGGCGCCCCGCCGTGCGGCCCGGCACGACGGGGCGGGATCCACTCGTCACCGCACCGCAATCGGCCAGATGGATTAATTCCAGCATTTACCCCAAGTGGTGACGAGAGCCGCTGTATGGTCAGACCAGTCGACAACATGATAAAGCTCCGCGGGGCGTTCTCGATCCAACCTCATCGGTGTGGTCGTTCCTCCCCAGGTCCCACCCAAGGAATGCGGACGGGACGCCCCGCGGCCCCGTGGACAGGGGTCCACCTTCCTGGCGCCCGACGCCGGAGGTGGGCCCCTGTCGCCGCGTCCGGAGCCGGCCGGGGCCACCGGCCCCGGCATGATCGTCCGGACCGGCTATCCTGGTCCGGTTGTCCGCGTCCGGCCGGGTTCCCCCGGCATCGGGCGGGCCACGACGCACGACCTCCTGCCACGGAAGGACCGTGGCCGCTTAGCCCACAGGAGGTGAGCACGTCTTGCGTCACTATGAAGTCATGGTGATCCTCGATCCCAGCCTCGAGGAGCGCACCGTCGCCCCGTCGCTCGACACGTACCTGAACGTGATCCGGACCGCGGGTGGCTCGGTGGAGAAGACCGACGTGTGGGGCCGCCGGCGCCTCGCGTACGAGATCAACAAAAAGGCCGAGGGCATCTACGCCGTCGTCGACCTCCAGGCGACGCCGGAGGCCGTGGCCGAGCTGGACCGTCAGCTCCGACTCAACGAGTCGGTGCTGCGCACCAAGGTCATTCGCCCGGAGATGCGCTGAGCATCTAGACCCGGCACGTCCGGATCAAGCTCATCCGCGCTGTCGGAGGGCTCTGAGAGCCTGTACGGCACAACGATGAGTGCGCGAGGAGATGGTCATGGCAGGAGACACCACCATCACGGTCATCGGCAACCTGACCGATGACCCCGAGTTGCGGTTCACCCCCTCCGGTGCGGCGGTGGCCAAGTTCCGGGTCGCTTCGACGCCCCGGTTCATGGACAAGGCGTCCGGCGAGTGGAAGGACGGCGAGCCGCTGTTCCTCTCGTGCACCGTGTGGCGCCAGGCCGCCGAGAACGTCGCCGAGTCGCTGCAGCGCGGCGCCCGGGTGATCGTGTCCGGCCGGCTGCGTCAGCGGTCGTACGAGACCCGCGAGGGTGAGAAGCGCACCGTCATCGAGCTGGAGGTCGACGAGATCGGCCCGTCCCTGCGCTACGCCACGGCGAAGGTGCAGAAGATGTCCCGCTCCGGTGGCGGAGGCGGCGGCTTCGGTGGTGGTGGTGGCCAGGGCGGCGGCGGAGGCAACTTCGACGACCCCTGGGCCTCGGCTGCCCCGGCCCCCTCCCGCGCTGGTTCGGGCGGCGGAAACTTCGACGAGGAGCCCCCGTTCTGATGGCGCCGAGCGCCCGCGATCGCAAACCAGGAGCAAGAGCAATGGCGAAGGCTGCGGCACTGCGCAAGCCGAAGAAGAAGGTGAACCCGCTCGACAAGGACGGGATCACCTATATCGATTACAAGGACACCGCGCTGCTGCGCAAGTTCATCTCCGACCGCGGCAAGATCCGCGCTCGACGGGTGACCGGCGTGACCTCGCAGCAGCAGCGGCAGATCGCCCGTGCGGTCAAGAACGCCCGTGAGATGGCGCTCCTGCCCTACACGGCCACGGCTCGCTGAGGGGAGGCACGGACATGAAGATCATCCTCACTCAGGAGGTGTCCGGCCTCGGCTCTCCGGGCGACATCGTCGAGGTCAAGGACGGCTTCGGCCGTAACTACCTGCTGCCGCAGGGCTTCGCGATCGCCTGGACCAAGGGCGCCGAGAAGCAGGTCACGGTCATCAAGCGGGCCCGCTCGGCCCGGGACGTCCGCGACCTCGACCACGCCAACGAGATCAAGGGCCAGCTCGAGGGCCTGAAGGTCAACCTGAAGGCCCGCGCCGGCGACGGCGGTCGGCTCTTCGGTTCGGTCACCCCGGCCGAGATCGTCGACGCCGTCAAGGCGGCCGGCGGTCCGACCCTGGACCGTCGTCGGCTGGAGACGCCCGGCCACATCAAGTCGCTCGGCGCCTACCCGGTCCGCATCCGGCTGCACCCCGAGGTGACCGCCAAGTTCGACCTGAACGTGGTCAAGAGCTGACCTCACCGCACCACGAAAGGGCCCGCACCGGTTGTCCGGTGCGGGCCCTTTCCGCACCAGTGGACCCCGGCCGGCGGGCTCAGCCGATCGGCTGGCCGGTCACCGCGCTGATCACCACCGTGGACAACCCCCCACCCACCACGGCCGCCGCCAACGCCACCGTCGCCGACCGCCACGTCGTACCGACCTGACGCAGCAGCACCGCCACCACGAGGCTGCTCACCAGCGCCAGCCCGAACCTCGGCGCCGCCGCCGACAACGACGCGAACGCGTGCGCCCGCTGCGAGTCGCAGCCACCGCCACTGATGTCGGTGACGCACCCCGCCGGCGCCTGCCCGTCCAGGAACACCAGACCGAGGAAGAGCAGCACGGCCGGCACCAGATAGCAGGCGGCCGTGTAGACCAGCGGTCGCAGCGGCCCACCCGGATCCGGGTCCAGCAGGTCGTCCTCCAGCCGCCGGCTCCACGAGCCGCCGCCGATGGGGTCCATCCGTCGCCGCGTCGGGGACGCGCCCGACCCGACCGGTGCCACCGGCCGGCGGCGAGGCGTCACCCGGGGACGCGGCGCGGTGTACGCGACCACCGGCGACTGCGGCGCCGACGGCGGCGTCTCCATCCACCGCGGATCGTCGCCCGCCAACCGGGTCCCCGACCAGAACTCCTCGACCTGCTCCGGCGACGCCCAACCCTCCCGGGCCGGCGGCGCCGTGCGGTCCCACGGGTCGGCCGCCGGATAGCGGGGACCGGCGTCCCGCACCCGGTCGAGATGCCCGGTGTCGGTGAACCGGTCCCACTCACCGGTGTGCTCGGTCCGGTCCCACCGGCTCCCGGCCTGTTCCCACCGACTCCCGGCGTCCGCACGGCCCCACGCGTGCACGCCCGACGCGTCCCACGGATCGACGGCGGGCTGCTCCACCGGGGCCGGCTCGGCCGCCCGACCCCGCTCCCAGGGATCCACCGCCGGTGGGGGCCAGGACGAACCGGTCACTCGCGGACTCCGCCGGGCCGGCCGCTCGGCCTCCCACCCGCCGGTGTCGCCGCCCGAGCCCGACTCGTCCGGCAGCCCCGACCAGATCACCTCCGGCCGGCGGGTCGCCGCCCGACGTGGACGGCTCCGGGGCGCCGTCCCCGACACCGGCCCGTCCTCACCGGCCTCGGCCCGCCTGCTCCCGACGTACCCCTGCTCCTGCGGGGCGTCCATGGTCCACTCGGCGGTGTGGTCGGACATCGGCCCGGACCCGATGGCCCGCAGCTCGCGCCGGCCGTCGTCCCGGCGCCGCCCGGCGTCGGCCCGCCAACCACCGCCGGAGGCGGGCGACTCGACCTCGGCCTCGTCGTCGTCCGGCGCGGCGTGCCGTCCACCGCCGTCCGCCCGGCTGATCCCCGATTCCACCGCCCACCGCGGCAGGTAGGCGTCCACCGGCTCGTCCTGCCCGCGCTCGATCGCCCGCCGTCGGCTCGGGGTGCGGTGACGCTCCGGCGCGTGCCGGTCCACCCGGCGCGGAGCAGCGGAATCGTCCCAGGAGGCGCTCGGCCGGCGCTCGCGCGGGCTGTCTTCCCCGCCTGCCCAGTCCCGGTGTCTCACGGCCGGAGCGTGACCCTTCTCAACCCGAAAGTGCAATCCGCTGTCAAGGTGCAGCCGTTCGCAGCGATAGTACGGGACGAACGACGCCAAGGCTCGACCAGAAATCTTCCATCCACAGGGTGGGGACGGGAAAAGCCCAGGTCAGAGGCGATAGGTCCAGAATTCCCCATCACTTTTCCACACCCCTGTGCACACCCTGCGCACATGCCGGCCCCCCTGCGTCCACAGGTTGTCCCGAGGCTCGTCCACCGCCCTTGTTGGTGGCTGACCTCGGGTTCCGTATCGTGGCCAGCGACCGCCGGGCGATGGCCCCCGATCGACCGGAGGGTCGGCGGAAGATGTCACGCCCCGGCGACAGAGCTGGACTCGATCCGACGCAGCAAGGGGGGACCCGTGTCGGTCACCGACGAGACGCGCGCGGAACGGACCGGGGGGCAGCCGTCCGAGCCGCCGCCGCGGGACACGTCCTTCGAGAAGACCCCACCCCAGGACGTGGCCGCCGAGCAGTGCGTCCTCGGCGGCATGCTGCTCTCCAAGGACGCCATCGCGGACGTCGTGGAGATCCTCAAGACCAACGACTTCTACCGCCCGGTGCACGCCACCATCTTCGACGCCATCCTCGACATCTACGGTCGGGGTGAACCGGCCGACCCGATCACGGTGGCCGCGGCGCTGGCCGACTCCGGCGACCTCGCCCGCATCGGCGGCGCGCCCTACCTGCACACCCTGATCGCGAGCGTGCCCACCGCCGCCAACGCCGCCTACTACGCCCGGATCGTCGGCGAGCGGGCCGTGCTCCGCCGGCTGGTCGAGGCCGGCACCCGGATCGTGCAGCTCGGCTACGGCACCGGCCCGAGCGGCAGCCGGGACGTGGACGACATCGTGGACCTGGCCCAACAGGCCGTCTACGAGATCACCGAGAAGCGGGTCAGCGAGGACTTCGCCATCCTGGCCGACATGCTCCAGCCCACGCTGGACGAGATCGAGGCGGTCGGTGCCCAGGGCGGCATGATGACCGGCGTCCCGACCGGCTTCACCGACCTCGACCGTCTGCTCAACGGCCTGCACGCGGGACAATTGATCATCGTGGCCGGTCGACCGGGTCTTGGCAAGGCGCTGGCGCTCGACACGCCCCTGCCCACCCCGGAGGGCTGGACCACCATGGGTGCGGTACGCGTCGGCGACCAGTTGCTCGCGGCCGACGGCAATCCGACCACCATCACCAACGTCTTCGACGTGATGCACGATCGCCCCTGCTACGAGGTCGAGTTCTCCGACGGCTCGGTCATCGTGGCGGACGCCGAACATCTCTGGAAGACGACCACCCGGGCCAGCCGTCGGCAGCCCGAGGCACGTCCCTACTGGCCCGAGGCGGCGCTGTCGAGGGTACGGGCGGCCGAAGCGACGGCGTCCGCCGAGCCGCACCGCCTGGTCACCCTGGCGGACACGCTCGAGCAGGTCGGCCCCGAGTTCCGCAACGTGCTGCACACGGTGGCGCGCCAGGTCGGCGCGAACGGACGGGTCGCCCGGCCGGTGACCCGGGCCGGCAAGGTACGCAACTGGACCGCCCCGGGCTACCCGGCGGGCGCTCTCATCTCCGGCCTTCGCCGACGGGCCGAGCGACTCGTCAACGACGGTGCACCCGTTCGGCACGACGGAGTCGTGACCACCGCGCAGATCGCTGCGACGCTTCGCACGGACACCGCCGACCGGCGCCTCAACCACGCGGTGGAGAACTGCGCGCCGCTCCGGCTCCCGGAACGTGAACTGGTCGTCCCTCCGTACACCCTCGGGGTGTGGCTCGGCGACGGTCATACCGGAGCCAGCAGATTCACCACCGCGGACGCCGAGCTGGTCGACCTGGTGGCCCGGGACGGCTTCCTCGTGCGACCCAGCGGCCCAATGGTGTTCACCATCCTGCTGCCCACCGTGGTGCGGACAACGGACCGCACCTGTGTCGACTGCGGAGGCTCCACCCGAGCACTAGGCGAGAACCAGGCGGTCCGCCGATGCGCCGAGTGTCACGAGCGAGGCGGCTCGTTTCTGGCGCTGATCCGCCGGATCGGGGTGGCCTCCGACAAACACATCCCACCGGACTACCTGCGAGCCTCGGAGGCCCAGCGCCGGGCGCTGCTCGCCGGGCTGATGGATACCGACGGTACGGTGGCGCTGGCCGGGAACCTCCAGTACACCTCCACGTCGAAGCGGTTGATCGAGGGTGTTCGGGAGCTCGTGGTCAGCCTGGGCTACCGATGCTCGATCACCGAGCGGAGGGTGCGCGGGCGCACCGAGGACTCATCGGTCGCCTACACGGCGAACTTCTCCACCCCTGATCCGGTCTTCCGCCTGGAACGGAAGCGGGCCGCGCACCTGGCCCGGCGACGGACGTCCTCGGACGTGCGTTCCCACTCCCGCTTCGTCGTGGACGTCCGACCCGTGGCCAGCGTGCCGGTGCGCTGCGTGACCGTGGACAACGCCGACCACCTGTACCTGGCGGGTCGGTCGATGATCCCGACGCACAACAGCACAGCCAGCATGGACTTCGCCCGGAATGCTGCGATTCGCGCCAACCAGGCCGCAGCGATCTTCTCGCTGGAGATGAGCAAGGTCGAGATCGTCATGCGACTGCTCTCGGCCGAGGCGCGCGTGCCGCTGCACGTGCTGCGCAGTGGGCAGCTCTCCGACGACGACTGGACCAAGTTGGCCCGCTGCATGGGCGAGATCAGCGAGGCGCCGCTCTTCGTCGACGACACCCCGAGCATGAACCTGATGGAGATCCGGGCGAAGGCACGACGGCTCAAGCAGAAGCACGACCTGAAGCTGATCGTGGTCGACTATCTCCAGCTCATGACCTCACCGAAGCGCACCGAGAGCCGGCAGCAGGAGGTCGCGGACCTGTCCCGT
The DNA here is from genome assembly GCF_044391475.1 of Micromonospora sp. NPDC018662. Classification (NCBI taxonomy): domain Bacteria; kingdom Bacillati; phylum Actinomycetota; class Actinomycetes; order Micromonosporales; family Micromonosporaceae; genus Micromonospora; species Micromonospora sp. NPDC018662. The sequence continues at coordinate 128,334 of NZ_JBISAC010000001.1, read as the reverse complement.
GGCCTGAAGCTGCTGGCCAAGGAGGTCGAGTGTCCGGTGATCGCGGTGAGTCAGCTGAACCGTGGCCCCGAGCAGCGGACGGACAAGCGTCCGCAGTTGTCCGATTTGCGTGAATCGGGATCAATTGAGCAGGATGCTGACGTTGTGATCCTTTTGCACCGCGACGACTACTACGACAAGGAGTCGCCGCGGGCCGGGGAGGCGGATTTCATAATCGCCAAACACAGGAATGGGCCGACCGACACGGTGACGGTCGCCGCGCAGTTGCACCTGTCGCGATTCGTGGACATGGCCATCGTATGACCACGGTTGGTCACCGGCTGACTCCTACCGAACGGAAGGAGATCATTGGCCGCGCGACCAGCGGTGAGAGCCTCACGGCTGTTGGCCTGCGCTTCGGCGTGACAAGGCAGGCAGTTCGGGCGGTACTCCGCGCCAACGGAGTGCCGGCGCGTCGTACGGGCAAGTTGACAGACGCCCAGCGGAACGAGGTCGTGAGCAGATTCGTCGGTGGAGCCTCACTTAGCCAACTCGCTGCCGAGTTTGGTGTGACGGCACCGTCGGTACGTGGCCTGCTCTTGCGCAGAGGAGTCGAGATCCGGTCCGTGTCGGCTCCTGTCAGTTCTCCGTACGCTCCCAGCGACTGGCGGCCCGGCTGATCGAGTTGGGTCGGTATCAGCAGGCGGTCGATGAGCGGCTGGTGGTCTCACGGGACTTCTGGCGCGGCGTTGTCGATGGCGACGGCTCGCTCGGCATCTATCAGCGCCCCGCCCCGAGCACAGCATCGCTGGCCCAGCTCAGGGTTGCGGGAAGGCGGCACCTGCTGGAGGCGTTCGTGGGTTTCCTTGAGCGCGAAGGGATCGTCGGGCTGTCGGTGCGACCGCACCGGAGCATCTTCAACGTAGGGACCACGTGTGGGCCGGCCGAGCGGATAGCCAAGTTGCTATATGAGGACGCCGTCATAGCGCTGGCCCGTAAGGCGGAGATCGCCGCCCGGATGATTGCACGGCAGCGCGAAAGAGCTTGATCTGAGGCCGGTCAGCCGAGCAGCGGGAACCAGCCCGCCGCCTCACCCAGCTCGAACCGCTCCCGGTCGGTCAACGGCACCCGCCCGGTCGCCTTGAGCAGATACTCGTGGTCGTCCCAGGCGGCCGGCCGTACCGCGTCGTCGCACAGCAGGCCGTCCATCGTGGTCACCGCCACCCGGGTCGGGCCGGTCGCCGGCAGTGGCGCGTCCGGCAGGTCCACCACCAGGTCGAGGTGGTGGATGACCGCCTCGGTGGTCAGCGTGGCCAGCAGATCGGGTACGCGCAGTACGTGGCCCTGGGTGGTCACGTACCCGCCCGGGTCGGCGGCGGCTGCCGCCCGGGCCGCGGCCGGGGCGGTGTCGGACCAGAGCCGGACCACGCCGGTGGGCCGGTCGAAGGCAGCGGCCGAGCGGCGGGCCCACCAGGCGTGCCCCGCGCCGGCCTCGGCGTCGCCGTCCGGGCCGAACGCGCGCCAGTAGCTGACGTCGTCGACGTCGGCCGGGCCGGGCACCGGGCTGGCCAACGCGACGAGCGCGCGTTGGGCATCGCAGAGCACGTGGAAGAGCAGGTCGGCGACGAGCCAGCCCCGGCAGCGGGTGGGTCGTTGCAGGCCGGCGTCGTCGAGCGGGGTGACGACGGCGGTGATGCCGTCGTACGCCTGGGCCAGCGCCTCGTGCGGCCGGATCGGGCTCATGGGGTGCAGCCTGCCACGGCGCGCGGTCACCGGCACGGTTAGGCGGGGCCCCTTCCTATCGCCCAGGCGATAAGCAGGGCCCCCGCCTAACGACGAGCGGCGGTCAGTCGAACAGCTCGCCGAGGAAGCCGTGCTTCTTCTTGCGGCGGTAGTGGCCGTGGTAGCCGTAGTGCTGCTGCTGCCCGTGGCCGTACGCCGGCTGCGGGTAGCCGTGGCCGGGCGGCGGCGGAGGGGGCGGGGGGACGGCGCCGTAGCCCGGCTGGTGCGGGGCGGCGGGCGGGGGCGGCGGGGGCGGTGGGTAGCCGGCCCCGGCGGGTGCGGCCTGGGGGGCGCCGCCCTGCTGCCGGTTCCAGTTGGCCTCGGCCTCGAACAGCTTCTCGAGCTCGCCTCGGTCGAGGAAGATCCCGCGGCATTCGCCGCACTGGTCGATGACTACTCCGCTGCGCTCGTACTGGCGCATCTCTCCACGGCATTTGGGACAGGTGAGCTGCATGACACCGACGGTACCGGGTGTTTTCACGCGGTGGCGGTCAGCGCGTGCGTCACCTCGTCGTCGGAGACCTCGTGGAAGTCGTCGTAGTAGCCGCCGACGGCGGCGAAGTCGGGCGGGAGTTGGCTGCTCACGACGGTGTCGGCCGTGGCGGCGAGCATCTCGTACGCCTGCGGGGAGCCGACCGGGACGGCGACGACCACCCGGGCGGCGCCGAGGTGGCGGGCGACCTGGACGGCGGCGCGGGCGGTGGCGCCGGTGGCGAGCCCGTCGTCGACGATCAGGGCGGTGCGACCGGTCAGGTCCAGCGGGGGCCGGCCGGCGCGGTAGCGCAGCTCGCGGCGGTCCAGTTCGGCCTGTTCGCGGCGGCGGACCTGGGCCCGGTCGTTCTCGCTGATCCGGCCGGCGACCATGTCGTTGAGGACCTGCACGCCGCCGGGGCCGAGCGCCCCGTAGGCGACCTCGGGCGCCCAGGGCACGCCGAGTTTGCGGACGACCAGCACGTCGAGGGGGGCGTGGAGCCGGTCGGCGATCACCCGCGCGACGGGTACGCCGCCGCGGACCAGGGCCAGGACGATGACGTCGGGCCGGTCGGCGAGGTCGGTGAGTCGCTCGGCGAGGTCCCGTCCCGCTTCGGCCCGGTCACGGTAGGTGGTCATGCCTCAGGTGTACGCCCTCCGGCCGGTTCGCGTCGGGCGGTTGCCGGGAATGCCGGCCGGCCGGTGCCTCGGCGAGCGCCAGCGCCGGGGCGAGGACGAGGAGCGCGGCCGGGTAGAGCAGGTAACCGAAGCGGGTGGAGGGCATCAGCAGGATCGCGGCGAGCAGCCCGTACCCGCAGATGAGCGCCGTGGCGGCGGCGGTGCGCGGCGGGCGACGCAGCAGCCGGACGGCGATGGCCAGGCCGACCGCGACGAGCAGCGCGGCCGCGATCGCCCGACCGGCGGGGAGCGTCTCGGCGATCAGGTGGCCGGGGAACGGGGACTGGGCGGGGCTGGTCACCAGGCCGTGGCCGAGCGGGAACCGGAGCACGTTCTCGACCAGGGCGTCGCGGTCGACGAACAGCACCGGGAGCAGCGCGAGGACGGGCAGGCCGAGGGCGCCCAGGGCGGTGCGGGGCGCGGCCCGGCGGGTGGCGGCCCAGCAGACCAGCACGATCGCCACCGGCCAGGCGAAGAGCTTCAGCGCGCCGGCGGCGCCGACCGCGAGGCCGGCGCGCCCGGGCCGGCCGGCGGCGGCCAGCGCGAGGGCGAGCAGGCAGAGCGCGAGTACGGGGAGGTCGTCGCCGCCGGTGGCGAGCGTGAGTGCGGAGACGGGCAGGACGGTCGCGGCCTGGACGGCGCGCAGCAGCGCGGCGGCGCGGCGGGCCGAGGTCGGGGCGGCGGTGCTGCGCAGTGTGGTGACCAGGGCGGCGAGCGCGAGCGCGGTGCCGACCGCGAACCAGACGCGGGCGTCGGTCCACCAGGCGTCGGTGGCGGCCCGGGGCAGCCCGAACAGTGCCATCCCGGGTTGGTAGGGGGTGTAGCCGAGGAGTTGCTCGCCCGGGGGCAGGGCGGCGATGGCGCCGGGGCCGAGGTAGGGGGTGCCGTGCTCGGCGAGGCGGGCGCCGGCGTGTTCCACCACGAGCACCTCCTCCTGGGCCCGGCCGGGGCGCCCGCCGGCGCGCTGGATGCTCTGCAGGACGACCGGTAGCAGCGCGGTGGTGGCCCAGGTGAGGCCGGTGACGGTCCAGCGGGCGGGCAGGCCGGCCAGGGGTGTGCCGGGGTGTCGGCGGCGGGCGAGGAGCTGGGTGGTCGCGGTGAGCGTGGCCACGGCGTACCCGATGGCGGCGACGGTGCCCCAGGCGCGGTGCGGGGGCAGGGTGGAGGTGGCGGCGGTGACCGCGGCGAAGATCGTGGCGGCGGCGTAGAGGCCCAGGTCGAGGGCGAGGCCACCGGCGGCGGTGTCGAGCGCCGACCAGCGGCGGGCGGGGGCGGTCACGCGGGCCAGTCTGGCAGACCGGGGGTGCGGTCCGGCCCGGTCGGGCCGGTCCGTCAGGGGTGCCGGACGTCGGTGGCGGGGGCCGGTCGGGTTCGGGTGCCGGCGGCGCGGCGGCCGGGGAGCCGGATGACGGCGCCGGCGTCGTGCAGCGGTGCGGCGAGCGCGCCGGGCCGGCCGCCGGCGCCGCGCTGAAGGGCGGCGAGCAGCGCGCCGGCCGGCAGTGGCCGGGCGAACAGGTGGCCCTGCCCGGCCACGCAGCCCAGCTCCCAGAGCGTGCGGCGCTGCGGTTCGCTCTCCACGCCCTCGGCGACCACGGCGAGGTCGAGGCTGCGACCCAGGTCGAGGGTGGAGCGGATCACGGCGGCGGCCTCGGGCGCGGTCTCCATGGCGGTGACGAAGCTGCGGTCGATCTTGAGTTCGTGGACCGGGATGCGGGAGAGCAGGGAGAGCGACGAGTAGCCGGTGCCGAAGTCGTCGAGGGCCAGCCGGACGCCGGAGTCGCGGAGCCGGCTGAGCACCCGGTCGACCACGTCGAGCTGGCTGAGGGTGAGTGTCTCGGTGAGTTCCAGGACGAGCCGGTCGGGTGGGAGGTCGTGGGCGCGCAGCCGGGCCAGCACGGCGCCGGGGAAGCGGGCGTCGAGGAGGCTGCGGGGCGACACGTTCACCGAGACGGGCAGGTCGAAGCCGGCGTCGTGCCACGAGCCGGCCGCGATCAGCGCCTGGTCGAGGATGGCCTCGGCGAACGCGGGCAGCAGCCCGGAGCGTTCCACCGCCTCCAGGAAGCGCAGCGGGTCGATCAGGCCGTGGGTGGGATGGTGCCAGCGGGCCAGCGCCTCGGCGCCGGTGACCTGACCGCTGCCCAGGTCGACGATGGGTTGGAAGTTGACGGTGAACTCGTGGTCGGCGACGGCCCGGGGCAGGTCCCCGCCGAGCGTGAGCCGGTTCAGGTCGGCGGTGTCGCGGGCCGCCGCGTACGTGGCGACGCGCTGGCCGGCGCGCTTGGCCTGGTACATCGCCACGTCGGCGCGGCGCAGCAGCTCGGGCATCCCACCGGTGGTGGGGGCGACGGCGATGCCGCCGCTGGCTTCCACGCTGATCCGCATGCCGTCGAGGTCGAGCGGGTCGTGCAGCGCGGCGAGCAGGGCTTCGGCGCGGTGCGCGGCGACCGCCGGGGCGGGCAGGCCGCGCAGCAGCACGGCGAACTCGTCGCCGCCGAGCCGGGCGACCAGGTCGTCGGCGCGGGCTGCGCCGCGTAGCCGGTCGGCGACCTGGATCAGCACCCGGTCGCCGGCGCCGTGCCCGAGCGTGTCGTTGACCTCCTTGAAGTGGTTGAGGTCGATCAGCACCAGGGCGGTGACGCCGTCGGCGTGCCGGGTGGTGAGGTGGGCGGTGCCCTCGTCCAGCAGGTGCCGGCGGTTGGACAGGCCGGTGAGCGCGTCGTGGGTGGCGGCGTAGGCGTGGTCGGCGGCGATGCGGGCCAGTTCGGCGTACGCCTGGGCGTTGCGGACCGCGGTGCACAGGGCGGAGGCGAAGGTACGGAGGGTGTACTGCTCCCGCTCGGAGAGCTCGACCGGCCCGGCGAAGCGGAGCCGCAACTCGCCGGTGTTCTCGGCTCGATCGTGTCCTTCCAGCGTGATCGGCATGACCCGGCCGGCCGTGTCGCTGGGCTGTGGCGAGATCCCGTCGTACGTGATTCCGGCCGCGCCGCCGCGGACGGTGCGTCGTCCCTCGCGCAGCTCGATCTCGACCTCGTCGGCGGAGAAGAGTTCGGCGGCCTCGGTGACGGCGGTGATCAGCACCTGGTCGAGGTCGACCACGTTGAGCGCGTCGGTGGTGCGGGCGAGCCGCTGCCAGGCCTGTTGCTCGGTCCGGGTGCGGATTCGGGTGGAGTAGGCGAGGTGCAGGCTGAGCACCAGCGGCGGCACGGCGAGCAGCAGCCGTGGATCGATCCGCAGGATGAGCACGGTGGAGACGGCAACCAGGAATCGCAGCCCGAAGCCGGCGATCCGCAGGTCGAGGTCGTCCCGGAACTGCCGGAGGACCGGCGTACGGGAGGCGAGCGCGATGACCGGGATCGCGAGCACGTCGTCCAGGACCGCAGCCACCAGATAGACGAATCCCAGCAGTATGACGATGCCGAGCGGCTCGCGAGGGGGCCAGGCGCCTCCGAGCAGCAGAGTGGCCATCGCGGCGCCTCCGGCCACCAAGGTGTGCTTCGCGATGGCGAACGCCACCTTGATGGGTGCCAGGCGGGTGACCGATCCACAGGCCACTCCGAGGCCGGTGGCCAGGACGACCCAGGAGGACGGAGCGACGGCGAGGCCGATGACGATCGCCGTTTCCACCCAGGCGAAGTAGAAGGTGGTGGATCGGATGCGTAAGCGGGTCTTGATGACGGTGGCCAACGTGACGGTCAGCACGAGGGCCGCGACGGTGACGAAATCGCGTACGGACTCAGGGTGTTGCCGACGGGCGGAGACGATCGCGGCGAGCGCGACGAGCGACGCCCCGACCACCAACGTGTAGACGAGCCCACGCAGGGCTGGGTCGACTGCCGCTCGGCCGTCCGTCGTTCGGCTCAACGCGAGTCACCCGCCGCTCACCGTCGGTATGCGATGAGCGGCAGCCTACCGCTTCGCTCCTGCTCGGTAAACCTCATCCCCATTCGGTGCTGCGCATTGTTCATCCCTCCTCGAACGCCTCGTCGGGTCGTAATCGCCGTCGACTGGAGTAGTCGCTCTCAATCGGCGTGGCGCATTGTCACGACCCTCCGCGGATATCGCTTGTGCGGGCTATCCGCGCCCTGCCGACCGAAGGGAAGGTTAGAGGGAGGAGTGAGCGATAAGGAAAGATTTATGTCGGTATGCGCAATATAAGCAACTCTCGCCGCCTAAATGACGTTCTGTCCACAAGTTGTATGCGGAGCGGAGCCGACCGTCTCCCTTGTGTACCCGCGTGGTCGCTCAGGGCCATCCGCAATGCTTCGAGGTGACCCGATGCCTGTAGCGTCGTCTCGGGCGAGAAACATTACAACCGTGCTTCGGGTGACTTCGCCAATCGGCCGGACATCTCAGGTCGCCGGCACGCGCTCCAAAAGGCCAGTGGGACAACGCTTTCGTGGCACGTGGATGAAGCTGGCGTTTCGACTTGGGCGGGTGCCAACTAGGGCTGGAACAGCAGCGTGGAAATCCGAGTTGTCGGAGGCCGGCGGTACGCCGGGAAAGGCGACCTTCCGCTGGGAACGCCCAAGCAGCAGTTGGTGTCGTCCGCGAATCGGGCGGTTACCGTCTCGCCGCCGCCGAGGGTCTGATCGGCGGCGATCGTCGCGACGTTGCTTCCCCACCGACGGCATGGGACGTGGGCCGTCGTACCCGGCGGATAGGGTCGGTCGGTGACCGAACCCGCCCAGCTCACCCACGTCGACTCGGCCGGCGCCGCCCGGATGGTCGACGTCTCCGCCAAGCCGGTCTCGGGCCGGCTCGCGGTCGCCGCCGGCCGGCTCCGCACCACCGTCGAGGTGGTGGAGCTGCTACGCCGCGACGGCCTGCCCAAGGGCGACGCGCTCGCGGTCGGGCGGCTCGCCGGGATCATGGGGGCCAAGCGGACCCCCGACCTGATCCCGCTCTGCCACCCGATCGCCCTGCACGGCGTCACCGTCGACCTGCGCCTCACCGCCGACACCGTGGAGATCACCGCCACCGCGCGGACGGCCGACCGCACCGGGGTCGAGATGGAGGCGCTCACCGCGGTGGCGGTCGCCGGGCTCGCCCTGGTCGACATGGTGAAGGCGGTCGACCCGGCCGCGTCGGTGGACGCCGTCCGGGTGCTTCGCAAATCCGGCGGCAAGACCGGCGAGTGGCTCCGGCCGGAGGACCGGCCGTGATCCGGGCCCGGGTGATAGTGGCCTCGAACCGGGCGGCCGCCGGGGTCTACGCGGACACCAGCGGCCCGCTGCTCGTGGCCGGCCTGCGGGAGCTGGGCTGCACGGTCGACGCGCCGGTGGTGGTGCCCGACGGCGAACCGGTCGGCGACGCGCTGCGTGCCGCCCGCGACGAGGGCGTCGACGTGGTCCTGACCAGCGGCGGCACCGGCATCACCCCGACCGATCGCACGCCCGAGGTGACCGGCGCGCTGCTCGACTACGAGATCCCCGGCATCGCCGAGGCGATCCGCGCGCACAGCCGCGAGGCGGTGCCCACGGCCGCGTTGTCCCGGGGGCGGGCCGGCGTCGCCGGCCGCATGCTGGTGGTGAACCTGCCCGGCTCGCGTGGCGGCGCGCGGGACGGCCTGGCCGTGCTCGGGCCGATCCTGCGGCACGCGGTCGACCAGCTGCGCGGCGGTGACCACTGAGCCCGCGGGCCGTGCGCGCCGACGCTAGGCTCGCCGGATGAGCACGGAAACCGAAGCCGCCGTGGCCGAGGTGGGCACGCCCCCGCCGGCCGGGTGGGAGGAGGCCCGCTCCCGGGTGTACGCGGTCGGGCTCTCCGCCGCGCTCCCCACGGTGGCCCGCCCGCTGGCCGACACCGACGGGCACACCCTGGCCGAGCCGCTGACCACCCGCACCGACCTGCCGGCGTTCCCCACCTCCAGCGTCGACGGCTGGGCGGTACGCGGGTCGGGGCCGTGGCGGGTGGTGGGCCGACTCCTCGCCGGGCACACCGCGTCCCCGCTGGACGCGGACGGCACCACCGTGGAGATCGCCACCGGCGCGATGGTGCCGGCGGGCACCACAGCGATCCTGCGGATCGAGGACTCGACCCGGACGGTGGACGGTCGGGTGACCGGCACGCCCCGGCCGCAGCCGGAGTGGCGCGAGCCGGGCGAGGAGGCGTCCCTCGGGGAGGAGCTGTTGCCCGCCGGCACGCCGGTGGACCCGGCGGTGATCGGCCTGGCCGCCTCCTGCGGGCACGACACGCTGCGGGTCCGCCGTTCGCCCCGGGCCGCGCTGCTGGTCTTCGGCGACGAGCTGCTCACCTCCGGCCCGCCGGGGGCCGGCCGGGTGCGCGACGCGCTCGGTCCGTCGGTGCCCGCCTGGCTGCGCCGCTACGGCTGCCAGGTGCGCGGCGGCGACGTGGTCGGGCCGGTCGCCGACACGCTGCCCGCGCACGTCGCGGCGCTGCGCGGCGCGCTCGCCACCGCCGACCTGGTCTGCACCACCGGCGGCACCATGCACGGCCCGGTCGACCACCTGCACCCGACGCTGGAGGCGCTCGGCGCCGACTACGTGGTCAACACCGTTGCGGTGCGCCCCGGCTTCCCGATGCTGCTCGCCCGGCTGGTCGACGACGACGGCCGGGTGCGCTTCGTGGCCGGCCTGCCGGGGAACCCGCAGTCCGCGGTGGTGGCCCTGGTCTCGCTCGTCGCGCCCCTGCTCGCCGGCCTCACCGGCCGGCCGATGCCGGTGCTGCCGCAGGTCACCCTGGCCGAGCCGGTGCCCGGGCGTGGCGATCACACCCACCTGGCGCTGGCCCGCTGGGACCGGGTGGCCGGCACCGCGCACCCGGTGCGGCACGTCGGCTCGGCCATGCTGCGCGGGCTGGCCGGCGCGGACGGCTTCGCGGTGATCCGGCCCGGCACCAGCGGCGCGGCCGGTGACCGGGTCCCGCTCGTGCCGCTGCCCCTGACCCCCGGAGAACGCTCATGACTGTGGAGACGCGGGTGGTGCTGGGCGCGGTGACGGACCAGCCGCTCGACCTGGCCGCGCACGAGGCGGCGGTCGCCGACCGCCGGGCCGGCGCGGTGGTCTCGTTCCAGGGCGTGGTCCGCGACCACGACCACGGGCGGGCGGTCACCCGGCTGGAGTACGAGGGCCATCCCACCGCCCAGGCGGTGCTGCGCGAGGTGGCGGCCGAGATCGGCGCCGACCCGGCGGTGCACGCGGTGGCGGTCTCGCACCGGATCGGCCCGCTGGAGATCGGTGACGTGGCGCTGGTCGCGGCCGTCAGCACCGCGCACCGGGCGGCGGCGTTCGCGGCATGTGCCCGGCTGGTCGACGAGGTGAAGGCGCGGCTGCCGATCTGGAAGCGGCAGGTCTTCGACGACGGCACCGAGGAGTGGGTGAACTGCCCCTGAGCCGGGCGCTCAGCGTCGGGCGGTGAGCTGGGCCGCGCGGCCCAGCCGGTCGTGGTAGAACGCCGGCTCGGCACCGGGGCGCCACGGCAACGCCGCGACCAGCACGATCAGCGCGATGGCCAGGGAGTTCTCCATCAGTGCGCCGAACAGGCCGTCCTGGTAGTGGGACACCTCGGGGAGCTGGTGCTCGTACGGCCAGATCGGTGAGATCAGGAAGAGGAGATAGAGCCCGAGCGCGCCGGCCGCGTGCCGGAACCCGGTCAGCGTCGGGTACCAGATCGGCGGGCGCAACGTGGGCACGCCGTTCGCCGTGGCCGGCCCGCTGGTCCGCAGCGGCAGCCCTCGGCTGGCCTCGCGGCGGCGTACCGCGGCGTCGGCCAGCACCACGATCGCCGGGATGACCCAGACCAGGTGGTGCGACCAGGAGATCGGGCTGATCACGTTGGCGGTGAGCCCGACCAGCGTGAACGCGGTCAGCTCGTCGCCGTCGGCGCGGGCGCTGAGCGCCCGGGACAGGCCCAGCGCCAGCACCAGCACCGAGAACGCGAGCCAGAGCAGCCCGGGCGTCTCGATCGAGTCGTAGAGGCGTGCCAGCAGGCCGGCGAGGGACTGGTTGGCGGTCATGTCGGCCGCGCCGACCCGCTCGGTCTGCCACAGCACGGTGGTGAAGTACGCGCGGGACTCCTCACCGACCGCACCGAACGTCGCGAGCGTCACCCCGACCGTGGTGGCGACCGCGATCCAGGCGGCCCGCCACTGACGGGTGAGCATCAGGTAGCCGATGAACAGCGCCGGGGTGAGCTTGACGGCGGTGGCGAGCCCGATGCCGACGCCGGCCCAGGCGCCGCTGTAGAGGAAGCGGGCCAGCGGCGACTCGGCGGTCTCGTGGTGGGTGCCCCGCTTGGCCCGCCATCGCAGGCCCACCAGGTCCGCCATGATCAGCGCGAAGAGCAGCAGGTTGACCTGGCCGTAGCCGAGCGTCTCGCGGGACGGCTCGATGGCCACGGCGAGCGGGGTGGCGATGCCGACGGTGAACCAGAGCGACCAGCCGAGCCGGTCCACGATGGGACGTAGCAACGCCGCCAGCACGACCGCGAGCGCGGCGATGCTGGCCAGCGCGTTGACGAACCCGGCGGCGTCCACCGGCAGCCAGGACATCGGCAGCATGACCAGGCCGGCGAAGGGTGGATAGGTGAAACCGAGGGTCGTCGAGGGGGCGACGAAGTCGTACAGCTCGTTGCCGTTGGCCCACCACAGCACCGCGCCGTGGTAGATCTTCATGTCGAAGAAGTTGTACGGCCGGCCGAAGGCGCCGATGGCGAGCCAGGCCGCGTAGGACACGGCGGCCACGATGCCGATGCGTACCACGATCCGCTGGTCGACGCCGAGGACGACGCGAGGGGCCTGCGGGAGGCGGTTGGTCCGTCTACCGACTGTCGTCGGCATGGCGTGGCCACCCCCGTACCAAGGTCGTCGTGCCCGTCCAGGTCCAGAACGGAGCCTAGAACGGTGCCTCACGATGTTGCCTCCCGCGTTACGCGACCGTGTCCGATCCCACACGTGTTTGCGACATTTCCACCGCGTTAACGGGTGTCGGACGGTTCAGGTGATTGGTGGCCTTGCGGGGGTGGGGGCCGTGGGGGTGCAGGTCAGCCGGGTATCCGGCGGGCGGTCGCGGCGGAGCGTACGGCGATCTTCGCCTCCCGGCGGGCAGTGCGGACCGCGCGCTTGACCGACCGGCGCGAGTGGTCGATCCGGTGGCCGGCACGCCAGCGCAGCCCCGGCTTGCCCTCGGTGTCGGCGGCGGCGAGGAGGAGCCCGCCGAGCAGTCCGACGTTCTTCAGGAAGTGGATCTGGTTGTTGTTGCGCGCGGCCGGGTCGTCGTTGTTCCAGAAGGGATGGCCGGCGGCGGTCGTCGGCAGCAGCGTGCCGGCGAGGACGAGCGCGGCCGGGCGGGTGAACCGGCCGGTGGCCAGCATCAGGCCGCCGACCAGTTGGGTGGCGGCGTTGGCCCGGATCAGCGTCTCCGTGTCGGTCGGGATGCGCGGGTGCAGGTTCTGGATCAGCGGGGTGACCCGGTCGGTGACCGGCTTGGCGGCGGGCACCAGCCGGGCCGCGTTGCGCAGGTTGCGGGCGCCGCTGACCACGAAGATGCCGCTCAACATGACTCGGGCGAGGGAGCGCACGGGCTTCATGCTTCAGTCTTACCCCGTCGCGGGCCCGGTCACCCCCGCAACACACGAAAGGTATCGACGTCCGTCCGGTATCGATTTCAGCGACCGTCGCGGATGGACCGGTTGCGTTCGGTAAGGTCGCGCGGGTGACGACGCTGCGACTGCGCCCGGAGGACCCGGCCGACGAAGCGCCGGTGGCCCGGGTGCTCGCCGCCGCGTTCGCCCGGCCCGACGTGGCCATCCCGCCCGAGGTCGGCCTGGTCGAGGAGTTGCGGCACAGCGCCGCGTGGATCCCGGAGCTGGCCATGGTCGCCGAGTACGGCGGCGAGGTGGTGGGCTTCGCGCTGCTCACCCGCGTGCGGGTCCGCACCGACGGCGGCGCGTGGCCGGCGTTGGCGCTCGGCCCGGTGGCGGTGGCCCCGCACCGGCAGCGGGTCGGGCACGGCACGGCGGTGGTGCAGGCGGCGCTCGACGCCGCCACGGAGCTGGGCGAACGGCTGGTGGTGGTGCTCGGTGACCCGGCGTACTACCGGCGGTTCGGCTTCGGCCCGGCGGATCGGTTGGGGCTGACCAGCCCGTGGTCCGGCCTGGGGGAGCCGTGGCAGGCGCTGGTGCTGCCGCCGTCCACCGGCGACGAGCCGCCGCCCCCGGCCGGCGAGGTGGTCTTCCCACCGCCCTGGTCGCGGGTCTGACCGCTCACCCGCCGGTCAGGCCGGCTGGGTGCGCAGGTAGCGGCCGAAGTGCGGGACGGTGAACGCGACCGTCCCCCGCTCGCCGGAGTAGATCAGGCCCTTCTTGATCAGCGCGTCCCGGGCCGGGGAGAGGCTGGCCGGTTTGCGGCCGAGCGCCCGCGCGATCTCCGCGGTCGGCACCGCGGCGTCCATGTCGTCCCGGCCGCCGTCCTCGCCGTCCACCAGCGCCAGCGTGGCCATGGCGCGCATGTACTCCCGTTCGGCCGGGGTGGCCCGCTCGAACCGGGAGCCGAAGAAGCCCACCGCCAGTTCCGCCTCCGCCTCGGGCGCGGCGACCCGGACGTCCGCGGCGGTGATCGGCGAGCGGGGCGCGTGGTCCCAGGTCGCCTTGCCGTACGCCTGGACGAAGTAGGGGTAGCCCCCGGACTGTTCGTAGAGCAGGTCGAGGGCCTTCTGCTCGTACTCGACCTCCTCCCGCTCGGCCGGCGCGCAGAGTGCCTGGTCGGCGGCGATCCGGTCCAGCCGGTCGATCCGTTGGTAGCGGTAGAGCCGTTCGGAGTACGACTTGGCGGCGCTGAGCACGGCCGGGAGGTGCGGCAGCCCGGCGCCCACCACGATGAGCGGCGCGCCGAGCTGGGACAGCTCGTGACAGGCGGCGCAGAGCGCGGAGACGTCCTCGGCGCCCACGTCCTGCATCTCGTCGATGAAGATCGCGATGCCGGTGCCCACGTCGGTGGCGACCGCCGCCGCGTCGCTGAGCAGCTCGACCAGGTCGATCTCGATGTCGCCGGAGTCGGCCCGGCCACTGCTGGCCGGCACGTCGATGCCCGGCTGCCACCGGTCGCGCAGCTTCGGCGCCGCACCACCCCGCCCGGCCGGCGCGGACCGTTGCGCGAACGCCTTGAGCACGCCGAGGAAGCCGTCGATGCGGTCCGGCGCGCGGTGCCGGGGGGCCAGCTCGCGAACCGCCATGTGCAGCGCGGCGGCGATCGGCCGGCGCAACGACTGGTCCGGCCGGGCCTCGATCTTGCCGGTGCCCCAGAGGTGGTTGATCGCCTCCGACCGGAGCGTGTTGAGCAGGACCGTCTTGCCCACCCCGCGCAGCCCGGTGAGCATCAGGCTGCGTTCCGGCCGGCCCCGGGCGATGCGTTCCAGCACCACGTCGAAGACGTCCAGCTCCCGCCCCCGCCCGGCGAGTTCGGGCGGGCGCTGACCGGCGCCCGGGGCGTACGGGTTGCGGACCGGATCCACGGATCGCACAGTATCCGGTCGTCTAGCGACCAGGCTAGACGTGCGTAGAGGCGGCTACCGCGTGTCGGCCTCGAGCAGAATCTAGGCCTGTCTAGCGTCCATGCCAGACAGCCCTAGATTCGGCTATCGACGCTTCAGGCAGAGCACGAAGTCGAGCGTGTCCAGCTCACTGTCGAAGAAGTACCAGTCGGTGTAGCCGGTCACCTTGCCGCACTTGGCCTCGGCGTCCTTCTTGCCGCTGGTCGCGCCGTCGATCCGGCGCAGCACCTCGTAGGTCTTCGGGGCGCAGTCGGCGATCACCAGCTTCGGCTGGGCACCGCCGCCCTGGTTGGCGACGCACTGACCCGCCTTGACGAAACGCGGGTCGGTCGAGGAGGCCGGGGCCGCCGTGGTGGGCGTGGCCTCCGCCGGGTCGCTCGGCGCCGCCGCGGTCGGCTCCGGGGCCGGCGCGGTGGTGGCCGTCGTCCCGGCCGTCGGGCTCTCCCCGTCCCGGCCGAGCAGCCAGTACGCCCCGGCGCCCCCGAGCAGCAGCACCGCCAGCACGATCACCACCACCAGCAGCGGGCCCCGCTTCCGCTTGGGCGGCGTCGGCTCGTCGTAGGGCGACGGGCCGGCGCCGTACGGCGGTTGCCCGCCGGCGTAGGGCTGCTGCTGCGCGGCGTACGGCGACGGTCCGCCGGCGTAGGGCTGTTGCCCGCCCGGGTAGGGCACCTGGCCGGGGTAGCCGGGGCCGGCCGGATAGCCCTGCCGGGGTGCGGCACCCGGACCGTCGGGCCACTCCGGGGCCGGCTCGTAGCGCTGCTCGGGCGGCCCGTACTGCGGTGGCGGGCCGTACTGCTCGGTGGGCGGGCCGTACTGCTCGTGGGGCGGCCCGTACTGCTGGGGTGGCCCGTACTGCGGCCCGCCGGGCGTCGGGTGGTGGTGCGGATCGGGGGCGTAACCGTCGTCGGGACGTCGTCCCCCCCACGGCTCGGGTGCGCCGCCGCCCGGTGGTCCGAAGTTCGACATGAACGCCTCCTGCGTAGCCAGTGCTGAGAGGCCGGCCACCAACACGGGACGCCGACGCCGTGGTCACCGTAGCGTGGTCCACCGATGAGCTCACGCCCCACGAGTGCGACCGACGCCGCCGGCTCGCCGGCGCCGCCGGTCCGTGCCGCGCTGGTCTGGACCGCGCTGGCACTGGTCTACCTGCTGTGGGGCTCGACCTACCTGGGCATCCGGGTCGCCGTCGAGTCGTTGCCGCCGCTCACCTCCGCCGCGATGCGGTTCGCCGCCGCGGCCGTGGTGCTCGCGCTGGTGCTGCGGCTCCGCCGTGGGCCCGGTGCGCTCCGCGTGCCACCGCGTCGCCTCGGCGCGGCCGCGCTGGTCGGGGTGCTGCTGCTGGCCGGGGGCAACGGGCTGGTGGTGCTCGCCGAGTCCGGCCCGCCCGGCGACGCGGTGCCCTCCGGGGTCGCCGCACTGCTGATCGCCACCGTTCCACTGCTGGTGGTGGTGCTGCGCACGGCCGGCGGGGACCGGCCCCGCCCGTGGACGTTCGTCGGCGTCGCGCTGGGCTTCGTGGGGCTCGTCCTGCTCGTCCTGCCCCGTGACGGTGTGGACGGGGTGCCACTGGCGGGCGCGCTGACCGTCGTCGGGGCCGCGACCAGTTGGTCGGTCGGCTCCTACCTGGCCGGGCGGATCCGGATGCCGGCCGACCCGTTCGTGGCGACCGTCTACGAGATGGCGGCCGGCGCGGTGGCGCTCGCGCTGATCGCCGCCGTCCGCGGCGAACTGGCCGACTTCGCCCCCGCCGAGGTGACCGCGCGGTCCTGGGCGGCGCTGGCGTACCTGATGGTGGCCGGCTCGCTGGTCGCCTTCACCGCGTACGTCTGGTTGCTCGCCCACGCGCCGCTCTCGCTGGCCTCCACGTACGCGTACGTGAACCCGGCGGTCGCGGTGGCGCTCGGCGCGCTGCTCGCCGCCGAGCCGGTCACCGCGCAGGTGCTGGTCGGCGGCGCGGTCATCGTGGCCGGTGTCGCGGTGGTGGTGAGCACCGAGCGGCCGACCCGGACCTCGCCGGCTGCCGGGGACGGGACGGCCCGGAGACCCGCCGGCCGGTAGCGTCCCGGCCGGTGTCGACGGTGACGGTGGCGGGAACGGCGGTGCTCGGCGCGGGCGCCGGCCTGCTCGCCGTGCCGATCGGCCGCCGTGCCGTGGGCGTGGGTCGTGCCGTCGACGTCGGCCGTGCCGTCGACGTCGGCCGTACCGTGGGCGTGGGCCGCGCCGTGCCGCGCCTGTCCACTGTGGCCGTGGCCGGGGCCGTGGTGTTCGGCGGGCTGGCCGCCGCGCGCGGGGACGAGCGCGCGTTGCCGGCGTTGCTGCTGGTCGCCGCCGTCGGGCTGGTGCTCGCGGTGACCGACCTGATCGCGCTGCGACTGCCCGACCCGCTGGTCGGCGCGGTCGCGCTCGGCGCGGTGCTCGGCCTGCCCGGCACCGCGCCGGCGGCCGGCGGGCCGGCACGCCTGACGACCGCCCTGGCCGGGGTCGGCCTCTCCCTCGGCGGCTACCTGCTGCTCGCGCTGCTGCCCGGCGCCCGGCTCGGCTTCGGCGACGTGA
Organism: Micromonospora sp. NPDC018662; assembly: GCF_044391475.1. Lineage (NCBI taxonomy): Bacteria > Bacillati > Actinomycetota > Actinomycetes > Micromonosporales > Micromonosporaceae > Micromonospora > Micromonospora sp. NPDC018662. The sequence continues at coordinate 111,361 of NZ_JBISAC010000001.1, read as the reverse complement.
AGCTGGCCGCCGCGCTCGGGTTCCCGCTGGGCTGGCTCGGCTGGCCGGCGCTCCGGCTCGGACTGCTCCTCCCGCACCTGCTCGGCGGGGTGACCGTCCTCGTCCTGCTCGCCGCCGGCCGGATCCGCCGGGACACGCCGCTGCCGTTCGGCCCGGCGATCCTCGCCGGCGCCTGGCTCGCCGCCGTGCTGACCTGACCCTGCCCCTTGCCCACCCGCACCCACCCGCCCACCCGCCCGCGTTGTTAGGCGGGGCCCCTTGTTAACAGGTGTGTTAAGAAGGGGCCCCGCCTCTACCGGAAGCGTTAAGAAGGGGCCCCGCCTTTCACATCAACCGGAGCTGGTGGTCCTTGGGGCGGCGCGGCTCCGCCGTGCCGAGCCGGTCGAACAGGGCCGGGTCGATCGCGTCGAGGAACGGCGACGGGCGAGTGTCCCGCTCCGCCCCGTGCCGGGTGCGCCGGGCGGCGTGACTCACGTAGAGCCGGTCCTGCGCCCGGGTGAGCCCGACGAAGAAGAGCCGGCGTTCCTCGGCCACCGCGTCGTCGTCCGGCTCGGTGCCGGGCCAGCGCAGCGGCAGCAGGCGGTCCTCGGCGCCGACCAGGAACACCACCGGGAACTCCAACCCCTTGGCCGCGTGCAGCGTGAGCAGCGTGACCGCCTCGGCGCGCGGGTCGAGCGCGTCCACCTCGGCGCCGGTGGCGAGCTGGTTGAGGAAGAGCCCGAGGTCGTCGCCGCAGCGCCGGGCCAGCGGCGTGAGCAGGTCCACGGCGGTGCGGACGTCGTCGGGGCGTACCGCGCCGGAGCCGTCGAGTGTGGGCACGGCGAAGCGCTCGGCCACCAGCCGGCCGGCCTCGCGTACCCGGGCGGCCAGGGAGCCGTCGAGGCCGGCGTGGCGCAGCTCGCGGGCGATGGCCGCGACGCCCGGACGGTCCCGCAGCCGGTTGTGCGAGCGTTTCTGCACCGGGATGTTCGCCCGGGTCAACGCGTCCACGATCGGTGCCGCCTGCGAGTCGGTGCGGTACAGCACGGCGATGTCGGAGAAGGAGAGCGTGGTGGTCCGCCCGTCGATCCGCCCCGAGTCGAGCGACCGGTGGGACAGGCCGCCGACCAGCTCGTCGACGGTGCGGGCCACGAAGTCGGCCTCGTCGGCCACCGTGGTCGCGGCGTACCTGCCGACCAGCGGCGCCTCCGGGTCGAGCCGGGCCGGGTCGAGCCGCCGGCCCCGGACCAGCGACGACGGCGCGATGGCCTGCACGGCGGCGGCCAGGATCGGCGCGGAGGAGCGGTAGTTGCGGTTCAGCCGGACCAGCCGGGCATCGGTGAAGTCCTGCGAGAAACGCAGGAAGTAGCCCACGTCGGCGCCCCGGAACGAGTAGATCGCCTGGTCCGGGTCGCCGATCGCGCACAGGTTGCCGTCCGCCGGGCTGAGCAGCCGCAGCAGCTCGTACTGCACCGCGTCGACGTCCTGGTACTCGTCGACGAAGATCCACTTCCAGCGCTCGCGGTAGTCGCGGACCAGCTTCCGGTCGCCCTTCAGCAACGCCACCGGCAGCGTGAGCAGCTCGTCCAGGTCGACCAGGTCCCGCTTGCGCAGCAGCGCCGCGTACCGTTCGTCGTCCTCGCCGGCCTCCGCGCGGGCCGCCGCCCGGTCGGCGTCGTCGGCGATCCGGAAGTCCGCCGGGAGCCCGGCGGCCGCCGCGTTCTCCCGCAGCACGGTCAGGCCGAGCGCGTGGAACGTGCCCACCGTGACGTCCTCGGCGACCGGCCCGAGCAGCGCGTCCAGGCGGTGCCGCAGCTCCTCGGCCGCCCGGCGGGTGAACGTGATCGCCAGACACTGGTCCGGGAAGACGTTCAGCTCCGCGCAGAGGTAGGCGATCCGGTGGGTCAGCGTCCGGGTCTTCCCGGTGCCGGGACCGGCCACGATCAGCAGCGGCCCACCCGGCGCGGACGCGGCCACCCGCTGCATCGCGTCCAACCGGTCCAGCAGGCCGGTGCCGACCTCCTCCATGCCGGCGAGCATCGGCTCGAACGGCTCGTGCGGGGAGGGCGCCGGCGCCAGCGGTGGCGCCGGCGGCTTGCGCTTCGGCTCCGGCCGGGCCGCCGCCGGTCGCTTGGCCTTCGGCTTCGGCGCCGGCTCCGCGGGTCGCCGCTGTGCGGGCACGGGTACGTCGAAGAGCGTGTCCTGCCCGGCCCCACCGCCCGACGCGCCCAGTTCCGCCGGATCGAAGAGCGTGATCACGCCGTACTCCCCGTCGTAACCCGGCACCCGGCGGACCTCCCCGCGCCGCAGTCGGCCGATGCCCTCCGCGAGCAGCTCACCGCCGACCCGGCCGATCTCCTCCACCGGGGTACGGGTGAGGATCTCCAGCTCCGGGCCGAGCGCCGCGACCAGCTCGTTGAGCTTGCCCTCGACCTTCTTCGACCGGGCGCCGACCTTGTTGATCTCCCCCAGGATCTCGGCCAGCGGCACCAGGTGCGCCACCTCGCGGGCGTGCGCCGGCCGGTGGCCCGCCGGCCGGTCGGCCAGCGCCTCGACGCGGCTGAGCACGCCCACGGTCAGCGGCTTGCCGCACTCCGGGCAGCGCCCGCCCGCCTCGCGGGTGCGTTCCGGCGACCAGTTCACGCCGCAGAGCCGGTGCCCGTCGGCGTGGTACTTGCCCTCTTCCGGGAAGAACTCGACGGTGCCGGCCAGCCCGTCGCCGGTCCGCAGCGCCTCCCGGATCGCGAAGTAGTCGCGGTCGGCGGTCAGGACGGTGGCCTCCCGGGCCAGCGCCGGCGGCGAGTGGGCATCCGAGTTGGACACCAGTTGGTAGCGGTCGAGGCTGCCGACCCGCCAGTTCATCTCCGGGTCGGACGAGAGCCCGGTCTCCACCGCGAAGATGTGCCCGGCCAGGTCGGCGTAGCAGTCGGCGATCGCGTCGAAGCCCGACTTCGAGCCGAGGGCGGAGAACCAGGGCGTCCAGATGTGCGCCGGCACCAGGAAGCCGTCTCCGCTGGCCTCCAGCGTGATCTCCAGCAGGTCGCGGGAATCCAGCCCGAGGATCGGCCGGCCGTCCGAGCCGAGGTTGCCGATCCGGCCCAGCGCGGCGTTGAACCGGCCCACCGCGTCCAGGTCCGGCAGATAGATCAGGTGGTGCACCTTCCGGGTCCGGTCGTCCCGCTTGTAGATCGTGGAGATCTCCACGCTGAGCATGAACCGGACCGGGTCCGCCTCCGCCTCGCTGGCCAACCGGGGCGGCAGCCGCCGGGCGATGTCCCGCTCCGCCTCCGGCGACAGCCGGTAGAGGCCGGGCTCGGCCGGGTGCAGCGTCTCGCGCAGGTGGTCGTACCAGGCGGGGTGGGTGAAGTCGCCGGTGCCGAGCACCCCGATGCCCTTGCGCCGGGCCCACCAACCGAGGTTCGGCAGGGTCAGGTCGCGGCTGCACGCACGGGAGTACTTCGAGTGGATGTGCAGATCCGCGACGTAGGGCGGGAGGCCACCGGGGGGTGCGGCGCTGAACGGAGGCACGCCGCATCCTGTCACGTCCGGTTGCCTACCCGCCCGCCGCCACGCGTACGCGTGACCTGAGCAATGCGGTGCTGGACGACGCGCCCCCGACCCGCTATGGGGCACGCAGCTCGACGAGCGTCACCTGCGGCGGTGCGCCGACCCGCACCGGCGGCCCCCAGAAGCCGGCCCCGTTGGTGACGTAGACCTTGGTGCCGTCCACCTCGCCCAGCCCGGAGACCACCGGCTGCTGGAGCTTCACCGCCAGGTTGAACGGCACCATCTGGCCGCCGTGGGTGTGCCCGGAGAGCTGGAGGTCGACGCCGAACTTCGCCGCCTCGTGCGCGGCCACCGGCTGGTGGGCCAGCAGCACCACGGGACGGCTCGGGTCGCGGTCGCCGAGCGCGGCCGCGTAGTCGGCGGGCGCGGCCAGCCCGGTGCCGTCGGCGGTCACGTCGTTGACGCCGGCCAGGTCCAGCACGCCGCCCCGGGCCCGGATCTCCTGCCGCTCGTTCTGCAGCACCCGCAGGCCGAGCCGGTCGACCTCGCGGACCCACTCCTCCACGCCGGAGTAGTACTCGTGGTTGCCGGTCACGAAGAAGCTGCCGTAGCGGGAGCGCAGGTCACGCAGCGGCTCGGCCGCCCGGCCCAGCTCGGCCACCGAGCCGTCGACCAGGTCACCGACCACTGCGACCAGGTCGGCGTCGAGCCGGTTGATCATGGCGACGATGCGTTCGGTGTGCGCCCGGCCGCGCAGCGGCCCGAGGTGGATGTCCGAGACGGTCGCGATCCGCAGCCCGTCCATGCTCCGCGGCAGCTTGGCCAGCGGAATCCGGACCCGGTCCAGCCGGGGCGGTCCCATTGCGGTGCGGACGCCGTACCCGGTGACACCGGCGGCGGTGAGCCCGGCGAAGATCGCCGCGCCGCGCGCGAGCAGCAGCCGGCGGGACGGGTCGTGGTCCGCCTCGGGTGCGACCCCGGCCGCCGGCCGGCCGGTCGCCCCGGGCGACTGCGTGTCACCGGCGTGGCCGGGCGGCGTGTCATCGGCGTCGGCGGACGGCGGCGTGTCGCCGGCGTCGGCGGGTGCCGCGGCGGAGGTGCCGGCTTCGGCGGGCGCCGCGGCGGAGGTGCCGGCGCCGACCAGCGCCGGCTCGGCCGCCGGAGCCGCGGGCGTTGCCGACCGGGCCCGCCGGCGCAGGACGAGCCGCGCCACCGCGGTCGGCACCTCCAGCACCAGCAGCAGCACCAGCAGGTAGAACATCAGGGCCAGCCACACGTAGCCCGGCCAGGCCAGCCAGTAGAAGCCGTTCTGCGTGCCGGCCATGGTCGCCGGCACGAGCAGCGCGAGCAGGATCGCCACCGCCGCGCCGACCCGGCGGGCACGCCCCGGTCGGGTGGTGTCCCGGACCAGCCGCCGCCACAGGTAGAAGTGGATCAAGCCGATGACGAGCATGACGAAACCCACGAATGTCGCCATCGCCAGCACGTCGGCCTCCCTCAGCCGCCCGCGAAGGGTGGCAGCACGTCCACCGTCACCCCGGCCGGCAACGGTGCCTGACGATCATGACAGGCGACGCCGTCGACCAGGAAACTCGCCGCCTTGAGCACCACGGCCAGTCGATCACCGTGGCGGGCGGACAGGTCGTCGAGGAGTTCGTCCAGCGACCGGCCGGCGGATGCGGTCTCCTCGGCCCGGCCGGCCGCGGCGCGCGCGCCGGCGAAATAACGCACGGTCAGCTCCACCGTCAACCTCCGATCGCGGACATCGGCCGGACGGGTTGCAGGAAGGTCGGATCGTCGATGCCGTGCCCGGCCCGCTTGCCCCACATCGCGGCCCGCCAGCGCCGGGCCAGCTCGTCGTCGTCGGCCCCGGCCCGCAGCGCGGCCCGCAGGTCCGACTCGTCGGTGGCGAAGAGGCAGTTGCGCACCTGGCCGTCGGCGGTCAGCCGGGCGCGGTCGCAGTCGCCGCAGAACGGCCGGGTCACGCTGGCGATCACCCCGACCCGGGCCGGCCCGTCGTCCACCAGCCAGGTCTCGGCCGGCGCGGCGCCCCGCTCGGTCGGGTCGGGCCGCAACGTGAACTCGGCGCGCAGGGCGGCCAGGATCTCGTCGGCGGTGACCATGGTCGACCGGTCCCAGCCGTGCTGGGCGTCCAGCGGCATCTGCTCGATGAACCGCAGCTCGTAGCCGTGCGCCAGGGCGAACCGGAGCAGCCCTGGCGCCTCGTCGTCGTTGACGCCGCGCATCAGCACCGAGTTGATCTTGACCGGGGTCAGCCCGGCGGCCGCCGCGCCGGCCAACCCGGCGAGCACGTCGGCGTGCCGGTCACGGCGGGTCAACGCGGCGAACCGGGCCTCGTCCAGCGTGTCCAGCGAGACGTTGACCCGGTCCAGCCCGGCGGCGCGCAGCGCCGGCGCGAGGCGGGCCAGGCCGATGCCGTTGGTGGTCAGTGAGATGCGTGGCCGGGGCGACAGCGCGGCCACGGCCGCCACGATGCCGGGCAGGCCGGGCCGGATCAGCGGCTCGCCGCCGGTGAAGCGCACCTCGGTGACGCCGAGCCGGCGCACCGCGACACCGACCAGCCGGACGATCTCGTCGTCGGTGAGCAGTTGCGGACCGGCCAGCCAGGGCAGCCCCTCGGCCGGCATGCAGTAGGTGCAGCGCAGGTTGCACTTGTCGGTCAGCGAGACCCGCAGGTCCCGGGCGACGCGACCGTACCGGTCGGTGAGGAGCCCGTCGGCCGTCGTCCGGGGGGCGGTCATCTGTCGACCGTAGCGCGTCCGAGGCCGCCGAGCGTGGCGCGGGCGGCGGAGACCACCGCCGCCGCGTACGCCGCCCCGAACAGCGCGGTGTGCACCAGCAGCAGGTGCAGTTGGTGCAGGGGCACCCGCTCGCGCCAGCCGTCGGCCAACGGCCAGGCCTCCCGGTAGGCGGCCAGGATCCGCTCGAACTGCGGCGGGCCGCCGAAGAGCGCGAGCTGCGCCAGGTCGGTCTCGCGGTGGCCGCCGTGCGCGGCCGGGTCGACCAACCAGACCCGGCCGTCGGCGCCCCAGAGCAGGTTGCCGGACCAGAGGTCGCCGTGCACCCGGGCCGGCGACTCGTCGCCGCCGCACTCGCCGATCCGGTCGACGACCTGCTCGACCAGCGCCACCGCGGCGCCGGTGAGCGCGCCGTTGTCGACCGACATCCGAAGGTACGGCAGCAGCCGGCACCGGGCGAACCACACCGACCACGGCCCCGGGTCGGGTGTGTTGTCCTGCGGCAGCGCGCCGATGAACCCGGTCCACTCCGCGCCGAACGCGGGCGCGCCGGCCCGGTGCAGCCCGGCCAGCCCGTGGCCGAACGCCTCCGCCGCCTCCGCGCTCGGCTCCCCCGGCTCCACCCAGTCCAGCGCCAGCAGCTCCGGCAGCGCTACCAGCACCTCCGGCACCGGGACCGCGCCGGCCTCGCGCAGCCATCGCAGACCGGCCGCCTCGGTGGCGAAGAAGCCGTCCGGCGCCGGCCGGGTCGCCCGCTCCGGCCAGGTCTTCGCGAAGACGGAGTGGCCGTCGTCCAGGGTGAGCCGGGACGCGGCGCAGATGTCGCCGCCGGAGACCGGCGTCTCCCGGATGCGCTGGTGGGTCCGGAAGGTCGGCAGGTGCTCCGGGTGTGCCCGCAGGTACGCCAGGTCCATGAGCGCAAGGTAGCCGGTACCTGGGACAAGCGTCGGCCCTGTCGTACCGTGGCGGGTGGCGAACCTCGTCCACCTGGGCCGATACGTTCAGTAGCTGTGGATGAGCGGCGTGTCGTCAACAGGGCGCGGCGCGGGCCTGTCGCGGTGGCCGGCGTCCCCGCACGCTCCCGGCATGAACTCCACCGAGCGTCCCCGCCTCTCCGTCCGCTCCCCGGCCGACCTCGTCGCCGCCGTGCCCTACCTGCTCGGCTTCCACCCCGAGGACAGCGTGGTGGTGGTCGCGGTCCGGGGCCGGCGGGTGGTCTTCGCGGCCCGAGGCGACCTGCCCGAGCCGGGTGCCGACCCAGGTCCGGCGGCGCGGCACCTGGCGCAGGTGGTGGCACGGCAGGACGCCGACGCTGCGACGGTCATCGGCTACGGCCCGGCCGCCCGCGTCACCGGCACCGTGGACGCGGTCGGTGAGGCGCTGGACGAGGTGGGGCTGATCGTCCTCGACGCGCTCCGGGTGACGGACGGTCGCTGGTGGTCCTACCTCTGCGAGGAGCCCACCTGCTGCCCGGCCGAGGGCACGCCGTACGACCCGGCCGCGAGCCGGGTCAGTGCGGCGGCCGTCTTCGCCGGTCAGGTCGCCCTGCCCGACCGCGCCGCGCTGGCCGCGCAGGTGTCGCCGTTCGGCGGTCCGGTCCGGCTCGCCATGCGCTCGGCCACCGTCCGGGCCCGCCGCCGGCTGGCCGTACTCACCGGGGAGCCGCCCGGCGGTCCCTCGCCCGGGGGCACGGCGTCCGACGGGCGGCCAGCCGGGGGGACGCCGGCCGACGCCACCCGGTCCGGAGACGCTCCGGCGGCGCGGGCCGTACGCGCGGCCGGGACGGCGGCGGTGCGGGCCGCCTTCCGGCGACAGCGGCGCGGTGAGCGACTCGACGACGACGAGGTGGCCTGGTTGACCGTGCTCCTCACCCACCTCGTGGTGCGCGACCACGCCTGGTCCCGTACGGATGGGCGGGACGCCGACATCAGCCTGTGGACCGACGTGTTACGAAGGGCCGAACCCGAGCTGACCGCGGCGCCCGGGACGCTGCTCGCGTTCGCAGCCTGGCGGTCCGGGCACGGCGCGCTGGCCGCCGTCGCCCTGGAACGGGTGCTCGCGGCACACCCCGACTACTCCCTCGCGGTGCTCCTCGACGACGCGCTCCGCCGGGGGCTGGCTCCGTCGGAGCTGGACGGCTGGCCGGGTGCAGCCGGTCCGGCGGTGCTGCGCCGCCGACGCCGCCGTCCGCGCCGGTGAGCCGGAGCGGGTCAGCGAGGCACGCGGTGCGCCCCGGTGTAGACGTTCATGGTCGAGCCGCGCAGGAATCCGACAAGCGTCATCCCGGCCTCCTCGGCCAGTTCGGCGGCGAGCGTGCTGGGTGCGGAGACCGCCGCGAGCAGCGGTACGCCGGCCATCCATGCCTTCTGGGTGAGCTCGAAGCTGGCCCGCCCGGAAACCAGCAGGACGTGACCGGCCAACGGCAGCCGGCCCGCCCGGGCGGCCCAGCCGATCACCTTGTCCACGGCGTTGTGCCGGCCCACGTCCTCGCGGAGCGTCAGCAGCTCGCCGCCGGCGGTGAAGAGCCCGGCGGCGTGCAGGCCGCCGGTACGGTCGAAGGCGCGTTGCGCGGCGCGCAGCCGGTCGGGCAGCTCGGCCAGCAGCTCGGCGGTGACCTCCACGGGGTCCTCCCGCACGGCGAACTGCGAGCGGGTACGCACCGACTCGATGCTCGCCTTGCCGCACACCCCGCAGGAGCTGGTGGTGTAGAAGTTGCGCGCCGGGTCGGTGGCCGGTTCCGGCACGCCGGGGGCGAGCACCACGTCGACCACGTTGTAGGTGTTGGGGGTCTCCGCCCCGGCGCAGAGCTGCGCGGTGTGCACGTCCTCCGCCGAGCGGATCAGCCCCTCGGTCAGCAGGAAGCCGATCGCCAGGTCCAGGTCGTCGCCCGGGGTGCGCATGGTCACCGCGAGCGGCCGGCGACGGCCGGGGCCGGCCGTCCCGACCCGGATCTCCAGCGGCTCCTCCACGGCCAGCGTGTCCTGCCGGCGGACCCGAGCCCGGCGGTCGCCCGTCGCCCCGAGGTCGATCCGCAGCACCGCACGCCGGTCTGTCGCCCGTCCCATGCCGCCATCCTCTCCCGCACCCCACCGCACCCGCACGGGGTGTCGCAACCACTAGTTGAGTCCGCCTCCAGGGGCCAGCTCGTACCAAGATCTACCGCACCGCCGAGCGACGGGCGCGGGCCGGTCGGTGGCGCGGGCCGTGGGTAGGGTGAGGCGGTGACCGGGTATGCGGCGGTGCTGCTTGCCGGCGGTGCGGCCCGACGGATGGGCGGCGTGGACAAGCCGGCCCGCCCGGTCGGCGGCCGGCCGATGCTGCACCGGGTGCTGGCCGCGGTGGCCGACGCGGACGAGCGGATCGTGGTCGGCTCGTCCGGCCCGGTGCCCGACGGGGTGCGGGTGACCCGTGAGCAGCCGCCCGGCGGTGGCCCGGTGGCGGCGACCGCGGCGGGGCTGGCCCTGCTGCGACCCGGTACGGCCACTGTCGCTCTGCTCGCTGCCGATCTGCCGCTGCTCACCGCCGCCGCGGTGACGGAGCTGCGGCGCGCGCTCGACGGGTCGACCGCCGGGCTGGCCTGCTACGTGGACGACGCCGGTCGCCGGCAGCAGCTCTGCGGCGTGTGGCGGCTGTCGGCGCTGCGCGCGGCGGTGGACCGGTTGGCGGCGGAGCGCGGCGGCACGGTCGACGGCGCGGCGGTGCGGGGGCTGCTGGCCGGTGCCACGGTTCGGGAGGTGGCCTGGTCCGGCGTCGGGCCGCCACCCTGGTTCGACTGCGACACTGACGAGGACGTATGCCGGGCCGAGGAGTGGACGACATGACCGTGTTGGACGACTGGGTCACCGCGGCCTGCGCGGAGCTGGAGCTGGATCCGGCCGAGGTGCCGGTGTCGGCCGTGCTCGACGTGGCCCGGGACGTGGCGCATCAGGTGGTGCGGCCGGGTGCACCGGTCAGCGCGTACCTCCTGGGGGTGGCCGTGGGGCGCGGCGCGAATCCGGCCGCGGTGGCCGCCCGGCTCAGCGCGCTGGCGGGGTCGTGGCCGGTGGAGCTGGACGGGACGACGCCGGCGGAGTAGCGGCTTGTCCGATCCCGGTCGGCTGTGACTCGGCCCCGCCGCCCGTGGGTAGGGTGGCGGGAACGGACGGAGGCGATCATGACGGCAGACCACCCCTCGGCGCCGGTCGACCAGCCTTCCGGCGGTACGCCGGAGCAGCACGAGTCGATCCTGCTCGACGAGCCGACCACGGCTGACCTGCGGGCCAAGGTGACCGAGGCCTGGCGGGAGTTCGCCCGGGCGCTGGCCGAGCGGCTGCGCGGGTTGCCCGCCGGTGGTCACCTGGAGGTCACGCTCGACCCGACCGCCTCGGGCACCGGGGATGCCGTCTACTCGGTCAGCGCGGATGCCGGCGAGGACGGCGCGCTGTCGGCTCGGGCGGTCGGCAACGCCACGCTGCCGGCGGGCTACCGGCTGGACCGGGCGGCGGTGGCCGACATGGTGGCGCTGGGCTGGTCGCCGCCCGGCGTGGTGGCGGGCTCCGGCGAGCAGTTCGGCTTGGACTGCGGCGTCGACGAGGCGACCCGGTTGTCCGCGGTGCTCTCCCGGACCCTGCGCGACGTCTACGGTGCCCCGCATCCCGCCTTCCTGGTCTACCTGGTGCACGACGCCGAGGGTGAGCCGCTGCCGGTGGAGCCGCTCGGCACCGCCCGCAGCGAGTTCGGTCCGGACCGGGACGTGGAGGCCGACCTGGAGGAGGCGCTGGCCGCCGCGGCGGCCGCCCAGGCGGGCGAGAACGACGTGCTGGCCCTGGAGGAGCGGGTCCGTACGGTCGTCTCGACGATGTTGAAGTCGAACTCCGACCAGGTGCAGGTGGACTCGGACGGTGACATCAACATCCGGGCCGGTTCGGCGATGGTCTTCGTGCGGGTCCGCGACAATCCGCCGCTGGTCGACGTCTTCTCCCCGGTGCTGACCGAGGTCGAGCCGACGGAGCGCCTCTACGTGAAGCTCTCCGAGCTGACCAACCGGATGCCGATCGGCCGGCTCTACTGCGCCGACGACACGGTCTGGGCGTCCATCCCGGTCTTCGGCCGCAACTTCCAGGCCACCCATCTGATGCTGGCCGTGCAGGTGATGACCGGCCTCGCCGACGAGCTGGACGACCGGCTGCACGGTGAGTTCGGCGGCAAGCGGTTCTTCGGCGAGGGTGACAAGCCGGCCCGGCCGCAGGAGCACCGCACCGGCATGTACCTCTGAGGGAGCCGGGTCAGCGCACGTCCAGCAGCGTCTTGCCGACGGTGGACCGGCCCTCGATCGCGGCGTGCGCCTCGGCGGCCCGTTCCAGCGGGAAGCGCTGGGCGATCAGTGGCCGGAGCTGGCCGGCGGCGGCCATGGCGAGTGCTTCCTCGGTGAGGTCGCGCAGTTCGTCCGGCCGGGGTCGGGGGCGTCGCAGCGTCACGCCGCGGGCGGCGGCGACGTCGGTCGGGACGTCCGCCCAGGTGCCGGCGGCCAGCCCGAAGCTGAGCATCCGGCCACCGCAGTCGAGCAGGTCGAACGCCTCCCGGGCGAGGGTGCCGCCGACCCCGTCGAAGACCACGTCGAGCGCGCCGACGGCGGCCCGGGCCCGGTCGGTCCAGTCCGGCTCCCGGTAGTCGACCACCACGTCGAGGTTGGCGGCGCGGAGCAGGGTGACCTTGGCGGGGCCGCCGGCGGCGGCCACCACTGTGGCGCCGGCCCGCGCGACGAGCTGCACCAGCAGGCTGCCGACGCCGCCGGCTGCGGCCTCCACCAGCGCCCGGTCGCCGGGCCGCAGCCCGGCCGCCCGGGCCAGCATCAGCGCGGTCCGGCCGTCGGCGAGCAGCGCCACGGCCGCGTCCAGCGGCAACCCCGGGGGTACGGGGATGGGCGCGTGCTGGTCGACCACGACGCGTTCGGCGTACCCGCCGGTGCCGCCGGTGCCGGTGACGACGAGTTGGCCGACCAGCGCCGGGTCGACTCCGGGGCCGACCGCGCCGATCGTGCCGCCGACGCCGTTGCCGGGGATCAGCGGCGGGTCGCCGGTGAACGGGCCGAACCCGGTGGCCCGGAACATCGTCTCGACGAAGGTGAGGTTCGCGTGCGCCACCTCGACGAGCACCTGGCCGGGCCCGGGCTCCGGGTCGGGTGCCGGGCCGGGCACCAGCACCTCGGGCCCGCCGAACTCTCGCAGCCACACCGCACGCATCACGCCTCCCCGTCCCGAACCGACGTCGCCTACGACGAGTCAACGACGTGAAGCGGGCTTGAGGTCAACTCGTGGACGGCCCGACGCCCGGGGACTCGACCAGCCGGGACAGCACGATGGTGCTGCGGGACGAGGTGACGAACGATTCGGCGCGCAGTCGTTCCAGCGCCTCCTCCAGGTGTGCGATGTCGGCGGCGCGCAGGTGCACCAGCGCGTCCGCCTCGCCGGAGACGGTGTACGCGCCGACCACCTCGGGGTGCCGGCGGGCGGCGACGCCGATCTGCGTGGGTGTGGTCCGGCCGGCGCAGAACAGCTCGACGAATGCCTCGGTGGTCCACCCCACGGCGGCCGGGTCGACGACCGCGGTGAAGCCGCGGATCACGCCGGTGGCGCGGAGCCGGTCGACCCGGCGCTTGACGGCGGGGGCGGAGAGTGACACCCGGGTGCCGATGTCGGCGTACGAGGCGCGGGCGTCCGCCACGAGCAACGCAATGATTCGCTGGTCTACCGCGTCTATCTGCAACGTTCCGCCTCTGGGAAGCAATGGTTGTGGCTGTTACCAAAGTTCTAGCCTACCTACTCTTGGTGACCGTGAACCAGCAGCGAGTCTCGCGAAAGCGGACATATCTCATGTGCTCGCCGGAGTACTTCGCGGTCGAGTACGCGATCAACCCGTGGATGGACGTGACCACGGCGGTCGACGCCGACCTGGCGGTCAAGCAGTGGGACCGGCTGCGCGAGACGCTGGTCGGGCTCGGCCACGACGTGCACCTGCTCACCCCCGAGGCCGGCCTGCCGGACATGGTCTTCGCCGCCAACGGGGCGTTCGTGGTGGACGGCACCGTCTACGGCGCCCGGTTCAAGCACGAGCAGCGGGCCGCCGAGGCCGCCGCCCACCGGGCGTTCTACGAGGCGCAGGGCTGGCACTTCATCGCGCCGAGCGAGACCAACGAGGGCGAGGGCGACTTCGCGTACCTGCCGGACGCGCACGGCGGCCTGGTCCTCGCCGGTCACGGCTTCCGCACCGAGCTGGCCGCGCACGCCGAGGCGCAGGAGGCGCTCGGCCGGCCGGTCGTGTCACTGCGCCTGGTCGACCCGCGTTTCTACCACCTCGACGTGGCGCTCGCCTCGATCGACGACGGGAACGTCGTCTACTACCCGGGCGCGTTCTCCGCGGCCAGCCAGAAGGTGCTGACCCAGCTGTTCCCGGACGCGGTCGTCGCGGACGACGAGGACGCGCTGGCATTCGGCCTGAACCTGGTCAGCGACGGGCTCAACGTGGTGTTGAACAGCGATGCCACCCGGCTGGCCGGCAAGCTGAAGGCGGCCGGCTACCACCCGGTGCCGGTCGAGCTGGCCGAGCTGAAGAAGGGCGGCGGCAGCGTGAAGTGCTGCATCGCCGAGCTGCGGCACTGACCACGACACGTGCGAGGGCGGCCCCCCGGAAGGGAGGCCGCCCTCGTCGTCGGATCAGCCGAGCGTGGCCAGCTCGTTGATCACCACGTTGGAGAGCATCCGGCCGTCGAGCTGCACCTTGCGCAGGTACCACTTCTGCTGCGGCGTACGCGGCTGGTTGAACTGCCAGGAGCCGCGCGGGCTGTCGATCTGCCCGATCTTGCCGAGCGCCAGGTTGACCAGCTGCGGGGACACGTCCCCGCCGACCAGCCGGATCGCCTTGTCCAGCACCAGCCCGGCGTCGTACGAGGCCATCGCGTACGTGGTCGGGGACGTGTTGAACGTCTTGCGGTACGCCGAGGCGAAGATCCGGTTCGCGGTGTTGTTCAGGTCGGCCGAGTAGTTCAACGCGGTCTCGATGCCGTACTTCTCGATCAGCGCCCGGTCCCGGCCCTTCTCGCCGTCGTCGAGCTGGTCGAGGACGGTGCCCTCGGTGAGGAAGCCGGGCGCGTAGATCGGCCCCCGGAAGCCCTCGTCGTAGAGCTGCTTGACGAACTGCACCGCCTGCGGGCCGGTGTAGTGGCAGAAGACCGCGTCCGGCCGGCGCCCCAGCGCCTTGCGGATCGGCCCGGTGTAGGCGCCCTTGCTGGGGTTGGCGTAGTCGGGCGTGTAGATCGGGTCCTCGGTGAGCCGGCGGCCCTGCTCATAGCCGCGCCGCAGCCCGTCGACGACGTCCCGGCTGCCGGAGCCCTGGGTGCCGAAGATCGCGATCCGGCTCGACGCGTCCAGGTTGTCCCGCAGGTATTCGCCGAGCGCCACGCCCGGCTCGTCCAGCACGTACGAGGTGCGCCAGATGTAGACGACGCCCTGGAGCGTCGCGGGGGAGGCGTTGGAGCCGATCAGCGGCACCCGGGCCTCCTCCACGGCGTCCCGGATGCCGGTCATGACGGCCGGGCTGACCACGCCGGTGAGCGCCAGCACGCCCTCCTTGAGCAGCCGGTCGACGGCGGCCTTGCCGGTCGCGACGCTGTCGCCCTCCTCGGCCGGCACCACGGTGACCGGGTGCCCGCCGAGCTGCTGCCCGTGCGTGGCGAGGAAGAGCTGGAAGCCGTTGGCGATCTCGTCACCGATGACCTTGTTCGGGCCGCTGCCGGGCACGATCAGCCCGATCTTGACCGGGCTGCCGGGGGCGGCCTGGTCCCCGCTGTCGTCGCCGGAGCCGCAGCCCGCCGCGAGCCCGGTGGTGCCCAGTGCGGCCAGCAGTTGCAGGGCTCGCCTGCGGTTCATCTGTGCCACCGACTTCCTTCCCGCCGGGGTGGCCAAGGTGCACACCCCTCCGGCGTTCTACCTGGTCGGCGACGCTGCGTCAATGCCGGATGGATCACCGTGCAGGGACCGCAACGCCGCCAGCACGCGGGGCCAGGCGGCCGAGTCCGGCGCGATCAGCCCGAAATGCTCGCATTCTGGCAGCTCAATGAGCGTGGCGGAGCCGCCGGCGGCGCGGTCGGCGGCCACCCAGGAACGGCTCATCGACACCGGGACCTGCTGGTCGAGGAGACCGTGCACGACTACCGTGCGTGTCCGGATCGGTACCAACGCCGATGGATCCGTGGCGGCGTACCGGTCCGGCACGTCGGCCGGGCCGCCGCCGAGCAGCGCGGCCACCGCCCCGGCGTCCAGGTCCAGCCGGTACGCCTCGGCGAGGTCCGCGACCGGGGCCAGCGCGAGCACCCCACCGGTCGTGTCCGGGGCGTGGGCCGCCACGTGGAGCGCCAGGTGGCCGCCGGCGGAGTGGCCGACCAGGATCGGCGGCGTCGACGCCACCCGGCCGGGCAGCGCGGCGGCGGCCAGCCCCGGCAGCGCGGCGACGCCGGTGAGCACGTCGGTGAGCGGGTTCGACCAACCGCCGGTCCGGCGGTATTCGAGCTGGGCCACCGGATGGCCGAGCGCGGCCAGCGCCGCCGCCATCGGGCCGGTGTGGGTCCGGTCGTACTCCGCGCGCCAGAAGCCGCCGTGCACCACGACCACCAGCGGCCGGGCGGGCCCGTCCCCGGCCGGGCCACGCAGGTCGGCGCACTGGTCCGGGTGGTCGCCGTAGGCGACGGTGGCGTCCGGCGGCGGAGCCGGCCTGGTCAGCACGTCGCGCGGGTCGCTGGGCATGCCCGGACGCTAGCGTGCCCGGTCCGGGCGCGTGCGCGTGGCCGGGGTGGGTAAAGATGGGACCCATGACCGAAGCACACTCCGGCGGACACGACGACGAACAGGCCGACGACGGCATCCCCGGCACCGTGGTGGTGGTCGGCCCGGACGGTCGACCGGTCGGCACGGTGCAGACCGAGGAGGGCAAGGGCGAGGACCCGACCCGCCTGGTCGAGCAGCCGGCCAAGGTGATGCGGATCGGCAGCATGATCAAACAGCTGCTGGAGGAGGTGAAGGCCGCCCCGCTGGACGACGCCAGCCGGCACCGGATGCGCGAGATCCACGAACGCTCGATCGTCGAGCTGAAGGAGGGCCTCGCTCCCGAGCTGCGCGAGGAGCTGGAGCGGATCTCACTGCCGTTCACCGAGCAGCAGGCACCCAGCGAGGGTGAGCTGCGGATCGCCCACGCCCAGCTGGTCGGCTGGCTGGAAGGGCTGTTCCACGGCATCCAGGCCGCGCTGGTGGCCCAGCAGATGGCCGCCCGCGTCCAGCTGGAGCAGATGCGCTCCGGCCGGCAGGCGCTGCCCAGCGGCCCCGGCGGGATGGTCCCGGGCATGCCCGGCATGCCCGGCGGCGCCGAGGGCCACGCGCCCGGCCAGTACCTCTGACCGACACCGGCCGGGGCGCCTGACGCGCCCCGGCCGGTCAGTCCACCCCGAAGACCTTCTCCAGGTACGCGGCCACGCCGTCGTCGGTGTTCGCCCCGGTCACCTCGTCCGCGATCTCCCGGACGGCCGGATGGGCGTTGGCCACCGCCACCGCCCGACCGGCCCAGGTCAGCATCGGCACGTCGTTCGGCATGTCGCCGAACGCCAGCACGTCCCGCTCGTCGACGCCCAGCCGGGCCGCGTACCAGGCCAGCCCGGCCGCCTTGGTCACCCCGGCGGCGGAGACCTCGATCAGCCCGCTGTACGACGAGTGGGTCGCCTCGGCCAGCCCTTCGAGCGCGCCGGCCACCACCCGGACGAACACGTCCGGGTCCTGCTCCCCAGCCCGGACCAGCAGCTTCACCGCGGGCGCGGCGAGCAGCTCCTCCGGCGACTCGACGGCGCGGATCGCGTCCTCGTCGGCGTCCCACCGCAGCGGGTAGTGCGCCTCGTGCCGCATCTGCCGGCTGTCCACGATCTCCACCGCGAAGCTCACCCCGGGCACCTCGGCCCGCAGCCGCCGGGCCACCTCGGCGAGCAGCTCCGGGGCGAGCGGGTCGGCGCGCAGCACCTCGTCGGTCGCCGGGTCGTACACCACCGCGCCGTTGGCGCAGATCGCCGGCAGCGGCGCGGCGAGCTGCTCGTACACGAGATCGAGCCAGCGGATCGGACGGCCGGTGACCAGCACGACCGGCGTGCCCGCGGCGGCGATCCGGGCCAGCACGCCCGCGGTGCGCGGGCTGAGCGTCCGGTCGTCGCGCAGCAGCGTGCCGTCGATGTCGGTGGCGACGAGGCGAGGTGGCTCTCCCATCACCGGGAGAGTAGTCGGTCCAGGTAGACCGCGACGCCGTCGTCGTCGTTGCGCAGGGTGACCTCGTCGGCGGCGGCGCGCACCTCCGGGTGGGCGTTCGCCACCGCCACCCGGGCCCAGCCGGCCCAGCCGAACATCGGCAGGTCGTTGGGCTGGTCGCCGAAGACCAGCACGTCCGCCGGGTCCACGCCGAGCCGCTCGGCGACCACGCTCAGCCCGGAGGCCTTGTCCACCCCGGGCGGGCAGATCTCCACGAAGCCGAGCCCGGCCTGGGTGAGCGAGGCGACCTCCGCCGGCACGATCCGGCGGGCCACCGCCAGCAGTTCGTCGACGTGGTGGTCCTCGGTCCGGGCGAACGCCTTGACCACGTCGCAGGAGAGGCATTCGGCCCGGCTGCGGGCCTCGAACCGGTCCGGGTAGGGCCAGCTCGGGTGGTAGTCGCCCCACAGCGGCGTGTCGTCCTCGCCGGACGCCTCCACCATCACGGTGAGCGGGCCGACGGCGGCCTCCAGGTCGGCGAGCAGCCGGGCGAGCACCTCGCCCCGGAGCCGCTCGTCGCGCAGCACCAGCGGGCCGGCCGGGTCGCTCTGGTCGACCACCCACCCGCCGCCGGCCATCACCAGGAAGTCGGCGGCGCGGATGTCGTTGCGGCTCAGCTCGGCCAGCCGGGGGCCGCGTCCGGTCGCGCCGACCACCGGGATCCCGGCGGCCCGCACCCGGTCCAGCACCCCGTGGGTGTACGCGGAAACGGTGTCGTCGCTGCGGACGAGCGTGCCGTCGAGGTCGGTGGCGATCAGCTTGGGCAGCCCCGGGCGGGTCATGGTTCCTCCTTCGCCCCGCCGCCGTCGCGCCGGCCGGCCCGGTCCTCGTGCCGCGACCGTCGGACGGCGGGCAGCAACCGTATCTCGCGCGGCGGGGGGCAACCATGGCGTTCCGGCGAATCCGCCGCGAATCCAGGGCGGCGATCGGGTGGCCGGCGGACCGGTGGGCCAGCCCGCTCAGCGGGAGCGTTCGGGGCCGGCGAACGGCACCGTCGGCTCCACCGTGAGGTCGGCCGGTGCCGGCGGCGCCTCGTCGTTCCGGACCCGGCGACGCCGCCGGAACGGCCGGTCGTCCGGTGCCCCGTCCTCCGGTGCCGCCTCGTCCTCCGCCCGGCCTGTGGCCCGCCCGGCCAGGTAGAGCGTGACCGCCAGCAACGCCACCGCGAGGAACGCGGTGACCAGGCCGCGCCCGTGCTCCACCTGGAGGTCCCGTTCCACCGGGAAGAAGAGGATGCGCCGGGCGAGCGACTGGAGCGAGGCGGCGGTCGCGACCAGCACGCCGAGCAGCGTCGCCGCCAGGCCCAACCCGGCGATCCGGGCATGCTGACGCACCGCCGGGGCACCGCGCAGCGCCAGCGCCACCGCTACCGACAGCCCGAGGAGACCCACCAGGTACGCCGTGCCGAAGCCGCCGATCTCGGCGACGCCACTGGGCAGCCGGAACGTGGTGTTGCCGTCCTCGCCCTCGTTGGGCACCGTGATCACCAGCCACTCGCCGATGAGCGAGGCGAGCGCGGCGACCGCGCCCAGCCCGGCGAGCACCGGCGGCAGGCGGTGGTCCCGGCCCAGGCCGGCCAGCGACCGACCGACCCGGCCGGACGGGGCCCTCCCGGTGTCGACGTCGCCCCACTCCACCACCGTGGTGCCGTCGGCGCGGTTGTCCTGCCTGGGGATGGGGAGATCCTGCGACATCGGCCACCCTTCTCCCGTACGCGGGCCTGCGTCGAATCATGGCACAACCGGCCCCCGGTCACCTGGACCGGCGATGCGGGGCGGTCCGCTTTCGGTTAGCGTCGGTGCCATGCCTATACGTACCGCTTCCGCTCGTTGGCAGGGCAACCTCGCCGAGGGGTCCGGCACCGTCCGCACCGGCAAGGGCGGCCTGTCCGGCAACTACTCCTTCAAGTCCCGCTTCGAGGAGGGTGAGGGCACCAACCCCGAGGAGCTGATCGGCGCCGCGCACGCGAGCTGCTTCTCGATGGCCCTCTCCAAGCAGCTCGCCGACTCGGGCGTCACCGACACGTCGGTGGAGACCACCGCCAAGGTGCACTTCGACAAGACCGACGCCGGCATGACCGTGACCCGCATCGACCTGGAGACCGTCGGCCAGGCCCCGGGCCTCGACGAGGCCGGCTTCACGAAGCTGGCCGAGGCCGCCAAGGAGGGCTGCCCGATCTCCCGGCTGCTCTCCCCGGGCGCCGAGATCACGCTGACCGCCCGCCTGGCCTGACCCCGGCTCGCCCGGCTCGCCCGGCCGCATTTTCTCGGAAAGAGGGCCCATCGGGCCACCGATGAGCCCTCTTTCCGAGAAGGCGCGTCGATCTTCGACGGCTGGCGGCCGGGCGGCCGGAGCGGGGAGGATGGTGGGCGTGGCCGTGGAGATGAGCCGGGACCGGTTCGAGGAACTGGTCGGCGAGGCGCTCGACGAGGTGCCCGAGGAACTGCTCGGGCTGATGAGCAACGTGGTCATCCTGGTGGAGGACGACCCGCCGCCCGGCGAGAACCTGCTCGGGCTCTACGAGGGGCACGCGCTCACCGCGCGCGGCTGGGACTATTCCGGCGTGCTGCCGGACCGCATCCTGATCTACCGGAACCCGATCCTGGCGATCTGCGACACCGACGAGGACGTCGTCGACGAGGTCGCGGTGACCGTGGTGCACGAGATCGCCCACCACTTCGGCATCGACGACGAGCGCCTGCACGCCCTCGGCTGGGGCTGACCGGCTCCCGGCCGGTCCCCGCTCGGCCGATCCCCGTACTTGCGCCCGTCCCCTAACCTGCGGATCAGGCACATCCCGATGCAGGAGGAAACCCGATGCGCAGCGAGCTGTTCTCCGCGGAGAACCTGGAGAAGGAGTCCCAGCAGCCGGGCATGCGGCTGCAGAACTCCAAGATGCTGAAGATCGAGCTGAACGGCGAGGCGATGGCCCGCGTCGGGTCGATGGTCGCGTACCAGGGCCAGGTGCAGTTCCAGGCGCTCGGCTCGGGCGGCATCGGCAAGTTCATCAAGCAGCGGCTCACCGGCGAGGGCGTCCCGCTGATGAAGCTCTCCGGCCGCGGCGACGTCTTCCTCGCCGAGGCCGCCAAGGACGTGCACGTCATCGACCTGGAGCCGGGCGACGCGCTCTCCATCAACGGCTCCAGCGTGCTGGCGTTCGACTCCACCCTCCAGTACGACATCAAGATGGTCAGCGGCATGGGCATGGCGTCCTCGGCCGGCCTGTTCAACTGCGTCTTCAGCGGGCACGGCCGGATCGCGATCACCACCAAGGGCACCCCGGTGGTGCTGAACGTGGACGCCCCGACCTATGTCGACCCGCAGGCGGCGGTCTGCTGGTCCGCCAACCTCCAGACCGGCTACCACCGGGCCGAGCAGCTCGGCCTGGGCACGCTGCTCGGCCGCAGCACCGGCGAGGCGTTCACGATGAGCTTCGCCGGTCAGGGCTTCGTCGTGGTCCAGCCGTCGGAGGAGCCGCCGGTGGCCGGCAGCGGCGCCCAGCAGCAGCAGGGTGGCCTGCTCGGCGGCCTGCTCCAGTGAATCCCCGGGCCGGGTGCGCCCCTGGGGGACGCACCCGGCCCGGTCAGCTCAGCTCGCCGGCGCGCAGCCGGGCCAGCCAGGCCGCCGCGTCGGCGTAGTCGGCGTCGGAGAGGCCGGCCGGCGCGGGCGTCGGCCGGTCACCCGCCGCCGTGCTCCAGCGGTGTCGGGGGTACGACCCGAGGAAACGCACGTCGGCGCAGACCCGGCGCAGCCCCTGCAACGCCTCGCCGAGGCGTACGTCGGCGACGTGCCCGGTGCAGTCCAGGAAGAACACGTACCGCCCCAGGGCCTCACCGGTCGGGCGGGACTCGATGCGGGTCAGGTTCACGCCGCGGACGGCCAGCTCCATGAGCACCGACAGCAGCGCGCCCACCCGGTCGTGCGCGATGTAGACCGCCAGCGAGGTGAGGTCGTCGCCGGTCGGGGGCGGGGGCGCCCCGGGGCGGGACAGCAGCGCGAACCGGGTCACCGCGTCGGGGTGGTCGGCGATCTTGTCGGCGAGCACGGTCAGCCGGTGCCGGGCGGCGCCGATCGGGGCGCAGATCGCGGCGTCGTACTCGCCGGTCGCCGCGCCGGCCGCGGCGGCGCCGTTGGAGAGCACGTCGACCACGGTGGCGTCGGGCAGGTGGTCCCGGAGCCAGCCCCGGCACTGGGTGGAGGCCTGCGGATGGGCCGCGATGCTGCGCACCACGGCCGGCGTGACGCCGGGCCGGCCGGCGAGCACGAACTCGACCGGCAGCACCACCTCCCGGGTGATCACCAACGGGTCGCCCTCGGCCAACTCGTCGAGCGTCACCCCGACCGCGCCGCCGATGGAGTTCTCCAGCGGCACCAGGGCGGCGTCCGCCTCCCCGGCCCGTACGGCGTCCAGCGCCTCGCCCACGCTGCGGGCCGGCGTCCGGTCCCCCCGCTCGGCGGCGGGCACGGTGCGCAGCGCCTGTTCGGCGAAGGTGCCCTCGGGACCGAGGTAGACGAAGCGGGTCGGCGGTGTTCCGGGCATGGCGACCAGCCTACGCACCCGGCGCGCCGTCGCAGGCCAGGGTGCGGATGCCGGTGGGCGCGGTGGCGCGTACCTCGACGCCGCACACGTCCGTCCCGGCGGTCACCAGGGTGGGTGTGCCGGACCGGCCGCGCGTGACCACCTGGAGTTCCTCGTGCCCGGAGACCGCCAGCACGGTGTAGTGCCAGCCCTCCGCGCACAGCGGGCCGGTCCGCACGGTGATCCGGACGTTGCGGGGCAGCACCCCGGCGGAGCCGCGCAGCAACGCGACGATCCGGTCGCCGGACGGCCGGCCCCGGCAGGGCACGGCGACCGGGTCGGGGGCCGATGGGGTACGTGGTGGCAGGGCCGGCGTGGCCGGCGCGGTCGGGATCGCGCTCGGCGTGGGGGTGGCCGACGCCGAGGCGCGGGGGGTGCTGGTCGGGGTGGCCGGCGGCTCGCGTAGCTCGGGCGGGGTGCCGCAGGAGGCCAGCACGAGCAGCGTGAGCAGCGTCACCGGGGCATGCCGGCGGCGGGGTGGGGTGCGGGGCACGGTGCGGTCCTCGACCTCGGCGAGCGGTCAGAGCACGGAGAAGAAGGTGAGCGAGCCGGCTACCGCGGCGCCGGTGAGCACCGGCGTGGAGATGGCGTCCACTGTCGTCCCGGCGTCGGAGCCGGGCCCCTGGACGCGGAGCAGGCCGCGGGCGAGCCGGCCGGAGAGCAGCGCGAGCAGCGGCGGGATCTTGTCGGTCTCCTGCTCGGTCAGCTCGCTCGGGCTGGCGGTGAAGTCGACGAGGCGCAGGCCACCCTCGAGCAGCGGCCGGCCGATCACGTCTTCCGGCGCGCCCAGGCAGAGCAGGTCGCAGCCGGACGAGGAGATCGCCACCACTGTGGTGTCGGCGTCGATCAACAGGCACGGCTCGGCGGCCCGGGAGACCGTCCCGGACCACTGCGCGAAGTTGTCGGACTCCTGCTCGGTGCCTGTCTCCGCCGGGGACGCGAACACTTCCGAGAGTGAGAGCTCGACGTGGGCCACCGCGCCTCCTATGTACACCGACGGTCCGTCCACGCTAGCCGGTCGGCACGGCGACCTCCCGGCCGCGCTGCGCTCTCCCGGCCGCCGGTGCCGCCCGTGGGGCCGGGATGGCTCGGGTGCCGGGGGACATGCGTCGGTGCGGCGGGAGCCCCGGGGGGTCGGGCGGCCGGCGACGACGCGGACCGACGGAACCGGTCGGGGCGGTGCCGCGGACCGCGTGGCGTCGCCGGAGACGTTACCGGCGGGCGGCCCGCTTGTCAGCGGCCGTTCGGCCCTCGTCATACCACCGGTAGTCGGCGGATGGACGGTACGTGCCGTTCAGCCACGTCGAGGGCGCCTGGGCGACCCGGGACAATTTCTCGGCGGTGGCCGGGCTGATCCGGTTGCCGGCGGCCACGAGCAGCCGGTCCAGCTCCCGGTGGGTGGCCATGAGGCAGTCCTTCGGGAGGCCGTAGACGCTGATCACGCCGGAGCCGACGAACGTCAGCACCGGCGTCACCGGGATCGGCAGCCCGACCGCGTCGGAGAGGGCCTTGCTGGCCCGCTTGGCGTCGCGGCGGGCTTCGGCCACATAGGGCGGACGCTTGCCGTTGATCTGCACGACGTCGCCGGCGACCAGCACGCGGGCCCGGCCGTGGTCGGCGATGGTGACCGCGAAGAGACCGCTCGGCCCGATCGCGAGGAACCCGGCCCGGTCGGACTCGCCATTGTCGAACAGCGCGTCGGCCGGGTCCGTCCGGGGCCACTCGATGACGTGCCAGGCGGGACCGAGGTGGTCGAGTTGGCCCAGGGCGCGGGCGCCGGCGGCCTCCAGCCGGCGGGCGCCCCGCTCGGCACGGCGGCGGCGGGCCCACTCCAGGGGAGTCGGTCGAGCCGGCTCGAGCACCGAGGCGGCCTCGACCCGGGGGTGCGCCGCGGGAGGCGGCAGCGCCCGGCTCGGTACGGCTCGACGAGCGGGAAAGACAGTCATCGCGACCTCCGGCAAAAGGTCTCTCGAAGTTATGTCTCCACTACCCTACGTTGCGCACCCGGGGGCTCGGCAAGTTGGAGCGCCGGAGTGAGTGCGGATGAATGCCATATTCATTCACACTTCTTTTCCGGATGGTGCGGAAGCCTGCCCTAGGCTGCGGGGGTGACGCACTACGTGGACAGCGAAGTGGCTCGACTCGGGACGGTACTGCTGCACCGCCCGGGGCCGGAACTCGCCCGCCTCACCCCACGCAACAACGACTCCCTGCTCTTCGACGCTATCCCATGGGTGGGACGGGCGCAGGAGGAGCACGACGCGTTCGCGGCGGCACTGCGCTCGCGCGGCGTGGAGGTGCTCTACCTCGCCGACCTGCTGGCCGAGACGCTCGCCGTGGCGGACGCCCGCGCCGAACTCACCGAGCAGGTGCTGCGGTCCCCACGCCTCGGCGACACCCTGCGCGCCCGGGTCGCCGACCATTTGGCGTACCTCGATCCGGCCGCCCTCGCCGACGTCTTCATGGCCGGGCTCGCCCACGAGGAGCTGCGGATCGGCGCGGAACGACCGGGCGGTCTGGTCTGGACGCTGATGGACCGGCACGACTTCGTCATCGACCCGCTGCCCAACCTGCTCTTCACCCGCGACTCGTCGGTGTGGATCGGCGACCGGGTGGGCGTGACCAGCCTGGCCATGCCGGCGCGGCGGCGGGAGACCACGCTCACCGACGCGATCTACCGCCACCACCCGCGCTTCGTCGGCACCGAGTTCGTCTACCACCCCGAGCTGGAGCACCTGGAGGGCGGCGACGTGCTGCTGCTCGCCCCGGGCGTGCTCGCCGTCGGCGTCGGCGAGCGCACCACCCCGGCCGGCGCGGAGCGGCTGGCCCGGCAGGTCTTCGCCGCCGGGCTGGCGCACACCATCCTGGTGGTGCCGATCGCGCAGGAACGCGCCACCATGCACCTGGACACGGTCTGCACCATGGTCGACGTGGACGCGGTGCTGATGTACCCGAACATCGCCAGCGAGCTGTCCGCGTACACCGTGGTCGCCGGCGCGGACGGCGAGCCACGGGTGGACGGTCCGGCGCCGTTCCTGCGGGCCGCCGCCGACGCGATGGACCTCGACCAGCTCCGGGTGATCGACACCGGCCTGGACCCGGTGACCGCCGAACGCGAGCAGTGGGACGACGGCAACAACACGCTGGCGCTCGCGCCACGCCTGTGCGTGGGCTACGAACGCAACGTGGAGACCAACGCGCAGCTCGAGCGCGCCGGCATCGAGGTGATCGCCATCGCCGGCTCGGAGCTGGGCTCCGGCCGGGGCGGCCCCCGCTGCATGTCCTGCCCGCTGGTCCGCGAGCAAGGCGGGGGCCCCGCTTAACGCTTTCGGTAGAGGCGGGGGCCCCGCTTAACACTCGTGCGTTAAAAAGGGCCCCCGCCTAACATCCGGGCGGTCAGCGCAGGGTGAGCTGGCGGCCGAGGAGGCCCTGGCGGGTCCGGCGGCCGGCCGCGTCCAGCGGCTCCCGCTCGGCGAGCGCCTCGGCGTAGCGCTTGGCGAACTCGGCGACCGGGCCCTCCCACTCGGCGGCCGGGGTGCCCTCCGGCAGGTCCCAGACCGGCGCCAGGCGGCCGTGCGCCCGGAACATGCCGGCGAACCGGGTGTCCTCGCCGAGCGTCAGCGTGCCGGTCGCGCCCAGCCGGGACAGGGCGTCAAGCGCCGCGTCCTCGTCGTCCGGCAGGACCCAGCGCACGTGGGCCTTCTCCGGCACCTGACACCAGTACGCGGCCCGTGCCGCGTCCAGCTTGACCGTCGGGTAGACCGCCGCGTTGGCCCGCTCCAGGGACGCCTGCACGGTGGGGTCGTCGATGGCCCCCGGGTCGAGCCAGAACTCGAACCCGTCGTGCATGCTGATCTCCAACGGCCCGTCCTCCAGGACGTCCTGGAGGCGGGGGCCGGGCCCGGGCAGCGGCGGCACGCTCACCTGACCACCCGGCTCGGTCCGCAGCGCGCAGAGCAGCGCGTCGGCCAGGTCGCGGGAGACGTCGCCGGACTGCTGGTGCCGCTGGAGGCCGATCAGCACCCGCCCGTCCGGCTTGGCCACCGCCGGGGCGGCCATCGGCAGCACGGTGGCCAGCACGACCGGCCGGTCGCCGTACTCCTCGACCAGCTCCGGGTTCAGCCGCAGCGGCGCGGACGCGGCCGGCACCAGCTCCCGCAGGGCGATCCATTCCGGCTCGTCGACCAGGCCCTCGAACGGTCGGGGCACGAAGATGTCGCGCACCTTCTCCCGCTTCGGCGTGGCTTCGGTGGCCCGTTGGCTCTTTCGACGCTTGCTCACGGCCAGTCAGCCTAGATGGCCGCGGGCCCGGCCGGGGGCGGGACCCGCACGCCCGCCGGCTCAGCCGGCGACCGGCCGGCCCAGCTCGTCGACGACCGCGCGGATCACGCCGACCGCGCGACGATCAGGTTCGGCCGGTGCGACCCGGCCGGGTCGAACTCCGCCCACACGCTCTGGCCCAGGCCGTCCCGCTCGACGCCCCAGCGGCTGGCCAGCCCGGCGACGATGTGCAGCCCGCGCCCGTCGACCGCGTCGGGCGACGCGACCCGCATCCGCGGGCCGGCGCCGGCACCGGAGTCGGTGACGCGGAGCCGGACGGCCGGCCCCCGGTCGGTGGCGCGCACCCGCCAGGCCACCCGGACCACACCGCCGGGCAGCGCCTCGGCGTGCCGGACCGCGTTGCCTACCAGTTCGGCCAGGACCGCCACCAGGTCGGCCAGCAGAGCCGGGGGTACGACGCCGGTCAGCTCGTCGGCGAGCCGGTGCCGGGCCACGCGCGCGCCGATCCCGTGGTGGGGCACCACCACGCACCATGACCGTTCGGCCGGTCCCGTCGACACGCCGTTCCTCTCCACCCCCGTGGACGCCCCGGGTCACCCCCGGGGCAGCCGCACCTCCGCGACCGTACCTCCGCCGGCCCTCGGCCGAAGGGATACCCATCCATTCTGCTGTTCCACGATCTGCCGGACGAGATAGAGGCCCAGCCCGGCGCCGGGGTAGCGCCGACGGTCACCGGACTCGCCCTGCCAGAACCGGTCGAAGGCCCGCTCCACGTGCTCCGGACGGATGCCGATGCCCCGGTCGGCGACCCGGAACGAGACGGTCCGCTCGTTCGCGTCGGCGCCGATCTCGATCGGCGTGTCCGGCAGGGAGTACTTTCCGGCGTTGGTGCCCAGCTCGGTGAGGACGGTGGTCAGGCTGTGCCGGTCGCCGAGCGCCTTGGGCAGGTCGGCGGGCAGGTCGAGCACGATCCGGTGCCGGAGGTCGGCGGGCAGGTCGAGCACCGCCGCCCGCAGCGCGTCGACCAGGTCGAACGGGGCGGCCGGCTCCCCGCCGGGGCGGTTCTCGGTGGCGGCGGTGAGCAGCCGGTCGACCAGCCGGGCCAGCTCGTTGGCGCGCTGGCCGATGATCCGGGCGGCCTGCCGCCGGTCGGCGTCGGTGAGCGACTCCCAGTGGTCGGTGAGCGTGTCCGCGTACCCCTTGATCACGGTGACCGGGGTGCGCAGCTCGTGGCTGGTCACCGCCACGAAGAGGTCCCGGTCGTGGTCGCGCCGCTGCTGGTCGGTGATGTCGCGGAAGGTAACCACCCGCAGCGCGGTCGGGCCGGGCAGCTCGCCGGAGGTGATCCGCAGCCAGCGGCCGTCCGGCAGCCGGTGGTCCAGCACCTGGCCGGACGGCGGCAGCGGGAACGGCAGCGGCCGGCTCAGCGCCTCGCCGGCCGGCCGGCCGGTCACCTGGGCGGCGGCCGGGTTCCAGAGCCGGACCCGCTCGTCGCGGTCGACCACGGCCAGGCCGTCGGCGAGCGCCGCCACGACCGGGCCGTCGCCGTGCACCGGCAGGCCGGTCTGGTCGCCGTACATGTGCGCGATGCAGGCGGCGACGTACCCGACGACGGCGCGCTGCGAGGCGTCCAGCGGCTCGCCGGTCGGGTAGAGGGCGTGCAGGCTGCCGACGGTCAGCCCGGCGATCTCGGCGCGCGCCACGATCATCCGGCGCAGCCCCCGGCCGACGACCTCGTCGGCGAGCGCGCCCGGGATCGCGTCGACCCGGACCTCCCGGACCGGGGGGCCGGCCAGCAGGCAGACGGTGGCCGGGTCGGTGGCCGGCAGCGGACGGCCGATCACGAACTCGGCGCTGCCGGTCGCCGCGATCACCCGCCCGCCGGCGGGGGTGAACTCCACGAAGACCAGGCCCGCCGCGCCGAGCGCCGGTGCGACCTCCCGGAGCAGGCGGGTGAGCACGGAGAGGCCGGACTCGCCAGAATTGATCATTTCGATCGCGCTCGTGTGGCCGGCGATGAGGGCGGGGTAGTCGGTTCGCTCCGGCATGTCCCGAGTGTGCCGCGCCGGCCGCGTCGGGGACACCCCCTCACCGGGCGACCGTCCCCGGGCGGATCGACGCGGCTCACCGGCCCAACCGGGCCAACGTGCGGGCGGGCCGGTCGGTGATCACCCCGTCCACCCCGGCGGCCAGCACGAGTTCCAGGTCCTCGGGTTCGTTGACGGTCCAGACGTAGACCGAGTTTCCGGCGGCCCGCAGCGCGGGGACGAGCTGCGGGCGCGCCCGGACCAGATCCACCCCCGGCCCGGCGATGCGGCTGCCGAAGGGCAGCCGGCCGAGCCGCAGCCAGCGCGGCAGCACCTCCAGCAGCAACACGGTGGGCAGCGCCGGCGCGAGTTCCCGGACCCGGTGTACGGCCAGCGGCGAGAAGGACATCACGGTCACCTGGACCGGATCGTCCGGGCCGGGTTCGGCCAACCCGTGCCGACGCAGCAGGCCGACCAGCCGGCGTTCGACGTCACCCCGGTAGCGCGAGGGGTGCTTCGTCTCGATCAGCAGCCGGACCGGCCGCCCGGCGGCCAGCACCGCGTCGAGGAGCCGTTCCAGCGTGAGCAGTCGGATGTGCGACTCGTCGAGGCGCGCGGCGGCGACGGCCTCCGCCGCGGCCGGGTGCCAGGAGCCGAAGTCGAGCGCCTCCAGCTCGGCGAGCGTACGCGCGCTGACCAGGCCGTGACCGTTGCTGGTCCGGTCCAGCCGGCGGTCGTGCACGCAGACCAGGTGCCCGTCGCGGGTCAGCCGGACGTCGCACTCCAGCCCGTCCGCGCCCTCCTCCAACGCGCGCAGGTAGGCGGCGAGCGTGTGCTCCGGCAGGTCGTACGAGGAGCCGCGGTGGGCGAAGACCAGGGGGTCGGTCATGGCCGGGACGTGCCTCAGACGACCCGACCCGGCTGCCCGTCGTCGGTGACCACCGGACGCCCGGCGGCGGCCCAGTCGCCCATCCCGCCCTCGACGTTGCGGACCTGGTCCCAGCCGTTGCGCAGCAGGTAGCCGACCACCTGACCGGAGCGGCCGCCGGAGCGGCAGATCACCGCCACCTCGCGGTCGTCGGGAATCTCGGCGAGCCGGGCCGGCAGCTCGGTCATCGGCAGGTGGTGGGCGGCCGGCGCGTGGCCGGCGGCCCACTCGTCGTCCTCCCGGACGTCGAGCAGGTAGACGTCGTCGGGCACGGCCGACGCGGGCACGCTGGGAAGTTGGGCTCCGAACACGGTGAAATCCTAGTCGCCCGTCCGGCTCAGAGCCGGTTGACCCAGCGCGGGTTGGCGTCGGCCCACGCCGGCACCCGGGCGTCCCGCAACGCGGTGAACAGATCGCCGCCGCCGGGGTCCAGCACCACGTACGACACCTGGTCGATGGTCTGCGGGGAGGAGGGCAGCCGGACCCCGCGCAGCGCGTCCGCCGGCAGCGCGCGGAGCGCGAACACCAGTTCGTCCAGGGGTACGCCGTTGGTGTCCACGGTCAGCGCCCCGCCGACCGCGCGCAGCACCCGGTCCAGCTTCACCGGGTCGCCGCGCAGGTGCGTCTCGCCGGCCCGGTCGAGCACCGCCCGGAGCATCTGCTGCTGGTGCCGTTGCCGGTCGTAGTCGCCGTCGGGCAGGCCGTAGCGCTGCCGCACGTAGTCCAGCGTCCGGGCCCCGTCCATCTGCTGGCAGCCGGGGTCGAACCGGGCCCCGGTGTGGATCGAGCGCACCGGCGTGTCCACGCACATCCGGATGCCGCCGAGCTGGTCGATCACGCGGGTGAAGCCGGAGAAGTCGACGAGCGCGGCGCCGTCGAAGCGGACGCCGGTGAGCCGGGTCAGGGTGGCGCTGAGCAGCCGGGCACCGCCGATCCCCCCGCCGCCGTGCTCGTACGCGGCGTTGACCTTGTCCTGACCGCCGGGAAAGCCGGGCGCCGCCGGGATCGCCACCAGCAGGTCGCGCGGCACGGAGATCAGGTACGCCTGCCGCATGCCGGCCGGCACGTGCACGATCAGGATGGTGTCCGAGCGCTGGTCGGCGGCGTCCGCGCCGGGCCGGTGGTCGGAGCCGATCAGCAGGTAGTTGAGTGCGCCGTCCAGGTCCGTCCGCTTCTTCCGGGCGGTCGGGTCGAGCAGTTGCTCCTTGGCCACCGTGCGGTCGTACCGGTGGGTGAGCCAGTGCAGCCCGGCCACACCGAGCGTGGCGAGGAGGACCAGCGCGAGCCCGCCGCCGAGCAGGAACCGGGGCCAGCGGGCCGGTCGGGCCCGTCCGCGTCGGTTCCGTGCTGGTCTGGACGTGACGATCCCCCCGTGGCGCCGACCTGAGACTCGCTCAGGTCAGGCTACGGGGGGACGGGCCGGCCGGTGCCGGCTTCCGTCACTTCCGGGTGGAGAGGACGGTCGGGTTGGCCACGATGAAGTCGGCCAGCTTGTCGTTCTTGACCGCCTGGAACATGTCCATGGTCGTCTCGTTGAACGTCTCCCGGCCGTTGCTGTTCCCGGCGAACGTCCCGCCGTTGGTGCGCAGCGTGACCAGGTCGTTTCCGCTCAGGT
Organism: Micromonospora sp. NPDC018662; assembly: GCF_044391475.1. Lineage (NCBI taxonomy): Bacteria > Bacillati > Actinomycetota > Actinomycetes > Micromonosporales > Micromonosporaceae > Micromonospora > Micromonospora sp. NPDC018662. The sequence goes on along the minus strand of NZ_JBISAC010000001.1, from coordinate 80,374 downwards.
TCTTGAGCGTGAAGATGAAGTCGGCGATCGGGACGCCGCCGGTGTCCAGGACGAACGCCTTCCCGGCGGCCTTCATCAGCGAGTTCAGCTTGATCGGGTTGGTCAGCATGCCACCGTCGGTGGCCTTCTTGGCCATCGCCTTGATCAGTTGCTGCTGGTTCTGCTGCCGGTCGTAGTCGCTGTTGGGCAGGCCGTAGCGCTGGCGGGAGTAGTCGAGCGCCTCCCAGCCCTCCATCTCCTTGCAGCCCTTCTTGTGCACCACCGGCTTGTAGGGCTTGCCGGTCTTCTTCGCGTCCGCGTTCCACATCGGCTTGCCCTCGACCATCGACATGTGGTGCGACGGGACCTCGTGGCTGACGCAGATCCGCACCGTGCCGAGCGCGTCGATGACGTTCTTGAAGCCGCCGAAGTTGATGATCGCGGCGCCGTCGAAGCTGATGCCGGTCATCCCCTTGATCGTCTTGGCCATCAGCTGGGCGCCGCCCTCCCAGCCACCGCCGTTCTGCGCGCCGAAGAAGAACGCGGCGTTGATCTTGTCGGTGCCGCCCTTGTAGCCACTGTTCTTGAACGCCGGGATGCGCGCCTCGGTGTCCCGGGGGATCGAGATCAGATAAGCCTGGTCGTGGCTGGCCGGGATGTGCAGCACGATGATCGTGTCCGACCGGACGTCGTCGGCGGCCCAGCGGGCCCGGGCGTCCACGCCGAGCAGCAGCATGTCGATCGGGCCGTCCAGGCTGTTGCCGCCCTCGGCCTCGCTCTTGCCCGCCTCGCCCAGCAGGTTGCGCTGGGCGATGTTGTTGGTGGCCTGGCCGATCACGGCCTTGCTGCCGACGATCGCGACGCCGCTGGTCACCATCAGCACCGCGCCGAGCACCAGCGTGAGCTTCGCCCAGAGCGGATCCTTGCGCTTGGTGCGCTTCTTCTTGCCGCCGCCGGGACCACGGCCGCCGGGACCGGGCTGCGTGGGGATGACCGGGGGGACCCGCCCGGATGATCCGGGCGCCGGTGAGTGCGGGCGACGACTGGCCTGGACCGACATGCGTGCTCCAGCTCGGTGATCGGGGGCGGGACCACTCTACGTATCTGTTCCCGTTCTCGCGACCTCCTGAGACGGGTATTCCCGTCAATCCCGGCCGATGTTGCCGAGATGTGGCCGAACGGGCGAGGGCGTGGGCCCGGTCAGCCGCCGGCGCTGTCGCCCGAATTCTTCTGGTTGGCCGCGACCCAGTCGGCCATCTTGTCCCCGGCGATGGCCTGGTACATCGCCAGCGCCTTCTCCCGGTCGGAGACCACCACCGACTGGCCGTCGATGGTCTGGCCCCCCAGGTTCGGGCTGGTGACGAACGTCAGGTTCTCGCCGCGCAGGCTGCGGAACTGCACCGCCATGTCGGTCAACGAGAAGCCCTGGTCGACCGTGACGGCCGCGGTGACCGACGTGAGGAAGTCGTTCAGCTTCTTCGGGTTGGTCAGCGTGCCGGTGCTCGCCGCCTTGTCCATCAGCGCCTTCAGGAACTCCTGCTGGTGGCGCATCCGGGCGAAGTCGCCGTCCGGGAACTGCTTGCGCTGCCGGACCCAGTCCAACGCCTCCGCGCCGTTCATGTGGTTCACGCCCTTGGTAAACGTCCGGTACGGCTTGTGGATCGAGGTGACGGTGCGCTCCACCTTGAGGTCGACCCCGCCCAGCGCGTCGGTGACGTCCTTGAACCCGGCGAAGTCGATCGCCATGACGTGGTCGATGCGTACGTCGGTGAAGCACTCCACGGTCTTCACCGCGAGCGGCAGGCCGCCGAACGCGAACGCCGCGTTGATCTTGTTACGTGAGCCGGAGTCGCAGGACGCGCCCGCGTTCTCCGGGATCGGCACGTACAGGTCACGTGGGACGGAGACCAGGTAGGCGCGCTTGTGGTCGGCCGGGATGTGCATGACGATCACGGTGTCCGCCCGCCACTTGCCGGCGCCGTCGACCGGGGCGTCCGGGTCACGCGAGTCGCTGCCCACCAGCAGGATGTTGAACGCGCCGTCGACCTGCTTGGCCGGCCGTCCCCCGGTGATCTCCGAGAACGGGTCGGTGCGGGCCAGGTCGTCGTCGAGGTTGCGGGCGTAGAACCAGGCGCCGAGCCCACCGAGCAACGCCAGCACCAGCACCGCGACGCCGGCCACCAAGCCGATGCGCCCCCAACGCGGGCGGGGACGACGGCCCGGCCCACCGAAGCCGCCGCCGCCCGGGCCACCGGGACCGGCCGGCCCACCCGGACCACCGGGGCCACCGGAGCGGGGCGCCTCGTCGTGCGACGGGTACCAGCGGGTTTCCGTCGCGCGGGTGCGCGCGGGGGTGCCCCGGCCGGAGCCGGGGACCGAGGCGCGGCCCGCACCCCGGTTCAGGTGGTGCGGGAGGGATGCGCCGGCAGACGAGGTCGCTGACATGTCACCGAGGGTAGGTCGGCCGATCCACCGCCGCCCTCAGGCGCGCGCGGCGCTCAGCCGGCTGACAGCCGGGCTCAGTACCCTAGCCGCTCGCGGAAGTACGCGATGGTGCGTCCGAGGCCGTCTTCGGGCGTCACAGTCGGCTCGTATCCCAGCAGCTCACGGGCGAGCGTCAGGTCCGGGCGGCGCATCTCCGGGTCGTCCGAGGCGCGCGTGATGTAGCTCACCTCGGAGGTGCTTCCGGTGAGTGACACGATCGTCTCGGCCAGTTGCCGCATCGACATCTCGTGCTCGGTGCCGCAGTTGATCGGGCCGGTCTGCGTCGAGTCGAGCAACAGCAGGATGCCCCGCACCAGATCGTCGACGTAGCAGATGGAGCGCGTCTGGTTGCCGGTGCCGTGCACCGTGATCGGCTCGCCGCGCAGCGCCTGGGAGATGAATGTCGGGATGGCCCGGCCGTCGTCCGGCCGCATCCGCGGGCCGTACGTGTTGAAGATCCGCACGATCGCGGTGTCCGTGCCCCGGCTGCGGTGGTACGCCATGGTGGCGGCCTCGGAGAAGCGCTTCGCCTCGTCGTAGACGCTCCGGATGCCGATCGGGTTGACGTTGCCCCAGTACGTCTCGCGCTGCGGGTGCTCCTTCGGGTCCCCGTACGCCTCGGAGGTGGAGGCCATCAGGAACCGCGCGCCGTCGGCGGTGGCGCGCTCCAGCAGCGCCAGCGTGGCCACCGAGCCCACCCGGAGGATCTCCACCGGCAACTTCTCGAAGTCGGTCGGGCTGGCCGGGGACGCCATGTGCAGGATCGCGTCGAACCGTTCGGCCATCGCCGGGTGGTCGGTCGGCAGGCCGTCGGAGATGTCCGCCTCGACCAGCGTGAACGTCGGCTTCTCCAGCAGGTGGGACACGTTGTCCTTGGAACCGGTGACGAAGTTGTCCAGCACCACCACCGTGCAGCCGCGCTCGACGAGCCGGTCGACCAGGTGGGACGGGACGAAGCCGGCGCCGCCGGTGACGAGGATGCGGTGTCCGGAACCGAACCGGTTAGCGACCTTCATGCTCAGCACCCTATACAGGTAAGGCGGGGCCCCCGCTTAACGCCTCCGGTAGAGGCGGGGGCCCCGCTTAACAACTACCCGGTCAGTGCGCGCCCGCGCCGGTGAGGGAGCGCACCTCCAACTCCGCGTACTTGTCGTCGTCGCGCTCCTTGGACAGGATCGTGCCGAGCCAGCCGCAGAGGAAGCCGAACGGGATGGAGAGGATGCCCGGGTTCGACAGCGGGAACCAGTGCCAGTCGTGGTCGGGGAACATCGCCGTCGGCGCGCCGGAGACGACCGGGGAGAAGAAGACCAGCAGTACGGCGGCGAGCAGGCCGCCGTAGATCGCCCACACCGCGCCCGAGGTGTTGAACCGCTTCCAGAACAGGCTGTAGAGGATCGCCGGCAGGTTGCCGGAGGCGGCCACCGCGAACGCCAACGCGACCAGGAACGCCACGTTGAGGCTCTGCGCGAAGATCGACAGTACGATCGAGACCGCACCGATCACCAGCGCGGAGATCCGGGCGACGTTCACCTCCTGCCGCTCCGACGTCTGCCCGTTCTTGATGACGTTGGCGTAGAAGTCGTGCGCCAGGCTGGACGACGACGCCAGCGTCAGCCCGGCCACCACCGCGAGGATCGTGGCGAACGCGACCGCCGCGATGATCGCCAACAGTGTCGCGCCGCCGAGGTTCCCACCGAATAAGTCCACGCCGAGCGCCTCGGCGAGCTGCGGGGCGGCGGTGTTGCCGGCCTTGTCCTGCGCGGTGATCGCCTGCCCGCCGACGATGGCCGCCGCACCGAAGCCGAGGGCCAGGGTGAGCAGGTAGAACGCGCCGATGATGCCGATCGCCCAGAGCACGCTCTTGCGGGCCGCCCGGGCGGTGGGCACGGTGTAGAACCGGATCAGGATGTGCGGCAGGCCGGCCGTGCCCAGCACCAGCGCGATGCCGAGCGAGAGCAGGTCCATCTTGCTGTAGAACGTCTTCAGCGCGTCGCCGGGCGTCTCCACGCCGTAGCGCAACCCGGGTTCGAGGAACGCCGCGCCCTTGCCGGAGGCGTCGGCCGCGTCGCCGAGCAGCGAGGACAGGTTGAACTTGTACTTCGCGAGCACCAGCAGGGTCATCACCAGCGCGCCGGTCATCAGCAGGAACGCCTTGACGATCTGGACGTACGTGGTGCCCTTCATGCCGCCGACCGTGACGTAGATGATCATCAGCGCGCCGACCAGGACGATGGTGGCCACCTTGGCGGTGTCGGCGTCCATGCCGAGGAACGTGGTGCCCGGCTTGATGCCGAGCAGCAGCGCCACCAGCGCGCCGGCGCCGACCATCTGGGCCAGCAGGTAGAAGATCGACACGGTGATGGTGGAGACGGCCGCCGCGGTCCGGACCGGGCGCTGCCGCATCCGGAACGCCAGCACGTCCGCCATCGTGTACCGGCCGGAGTTGCGCAGCAGCTCGGCGACGAGCAGCAGCGCCACCAGCCAGGCGACCAGGAAGCCGATCGAGTAGAGGAAGCCGTCGTAGCCGTAGAGGGCGATGATGCCGGCGATGCCCAGGAAGGACGCGGCGGACATGTAGTCGCCGCCGATCGCCATGCCGTTCTGGAAGCCGGAGAAGGAGCGACCACCCGCGTAGAAGTCGGTGGCGGTCTTGGTCTGCCGGCTGGCCCAGACCGTGATCGCCAACGTGATCGCCACGAAGATCAGGAACAGCGTGATGGTGAGGTTCCGGGCGGTGGTGCCGCCCGCCTCAGCCGCGAGGACCGTGTTCATGGGTCACCTCCCCCATCTCGGCGCGGATCCGGTCGGCCACCGGGTCGATCCGCCGGTTGGCGAACCGCGAGTAGAGCCAGGCGATGACGAACGTCGAGACGAACTGGAGCAGGCCGAAGACCAGGGCGACGTTGATGTTGCCGACCAGCTTCGTGCCCATGAATCCCCGCGCGTACGCGGAGAGGATGACGTAGAGCGCGTACCACAGGAAGAACGCGACGGTCATCGGGAAGACGAAGCCGCGCAGCGCGCGCCGCAACCCGGCGAACTCGTCCGACCGCTGGACGGCTAGGTACCGGTCCGCCGTCGACTCGGAGGGTGCGGACGCGGGTGTGTCCGTGGACATCTGTGGATCACCACCTTCGCAGGCGTGGGGGATTTCCGCGCACGGTAGAGAGCGCGCTGCCCGCCACGAAAGGCTCGGCCGGGCGCCGGTCGGCGGGTGCGCCCAACGGCACTCCGGCTGCGCCCAGTGACCCACGTCACTCCGTTAACCGGTCGGATCCGGGTCGGCCGTGAACCCGGACGGAACCCGATCCGTCGTAGCGGGCACCTTCGGAAGGAGTGCCATGCCCGCGAAGAGAGGGCACCTCTACCTGCCCTACGACAACAACAGCAGCATCCAGGTCGACTACGTGCACAGTGGCCAGAACGCCAGCCGGACGACCGTACTGGTGCCGTTCGCGGTGGACGACACCTGGCGCGCGCGGATCGAGGCGGCGGTCCGGGCGAAAGACCCCCGGCGGACGGACATCCAGATCAGCAACGCGGCGACCGGCGAGATCAGGTACGTCGGCCGGCAACCGACCGCGTCGACCCCCTCCCCGGAGCCGGACCAGGTGGTACGCCCCACCCCGGAACAGAACAACGACCGCGCCCGGAACATCGTCGGCAACTACCTGACCGGCAGCGACATGTACACCGACCAGCACCGGTCGGTGCTGGCGGACGACAGCCGGATGCACCGTCCCGGCTACAGCGAGTTCGTGTCACAGGTGGCCGCCAACGACGCCGGCGCGCCCGGGCAGGCGTTCGGGCGGGCCGCGCACGTCGAGGGCATCACCACCCGGGGGCCGGTCGGGGAACGCGACACCTACCTCAACCCGAACAACCACACCGTGTTCGCGCAGGCCCACGAGAACTTCCACCGCATCGAGCACCCCAGTCTCCAGGCGTCCGGCAGCCGTCTCACCGACTCCACGGTGGAGGGGATGACGGAATACATGACGCAGTCCGCGACCGGGCTGGACTTCCGGACGGCGGGCCCGCCGGGGGAGCGCGGCTTCACCTATCGGGAGGAGACCCGGACCGTCCGCGACGCGGTTCGCGACGGCGGCTACACGAACCAGGACGTCCAACGCGCCTACCTGCGGGGCAGCGAGAGCCCGACGGATCGGATCGCGCAGGTCCAGAACGGGGGTACGGCCGCGATCGCCCGGATGACCTCCACCCCCGACGCGGGCCAGGGCGGCAACCCGAGCATCCGTCCGCCGAGCGGCGCTTCCGGCCCGTCCCAGGGTCAGCAGCGCAACGGCGGGCTGACCAAGTAACCCGGCCGGGGACCTCCGGCCCGCTCGTGCCGGCGGTCCCCGGCCTAGTCGGTCAACTCCCGGTAGCGGCCGCGGTAGTGCAGCAGGGGGGTGGTCTCGCCGGGGAGGTCGACCGCCTCGATGGTGGCCTCGACCAGCAGGCCCCAGCCGTACTCCCGGGCGGCGTCGAGCCGGCAGCCGGCCCACCCACCCGCATCCGTCGGCACCGGCCCGTACGGCGTCTCGGTCCAGGCGTCCAGCGCGAACAGCCCGCCCGGCGACGGGAAGAGGCCGGCGAAGCGGTCGGCGAGTTGCCGGTGGGGCGGCCCGAGCGGGGTGACCGTGAACCGGCCGGCCTCCTCGACCGCCGCCCACAGCTCCGACTCCGGGTCGACGAGGCCGAGCAGCCGGTCCGGTTCCCCCTCGGCGACCAGCGTGGAGGAGACGGTGAGGCCGGCCGGACCGGGCGCGGTCCAGAGCGTCACCGGAGCGGCCAGCCGGCCGCGCAGCCGGCGCACCGGCGAACGCTGGCCGGCCGGCACCGCGAACGGGTCGGTGTGGTGGATCTCGGCACCCGGCTGCTCATGATTCACGTGAAACATTGTGCCGCCCCGGGCCCGCGCCCAGCCGAGGAAGCGCCGGTGCCGGTCAGTGGCGTCACCGAGCTGCGTGTTCGCCTCGACGAGCAGCCCGCCGAGCTGGAACAACAGCGCCGTCCGGTCACCCCGGAACTCGCGCAGCAGCCCGAGCCGGGCCGGCTGGCACGGCCAAGGCGCCCCGCACGCCCGGCGCCGCCACGCCGGCCGCATAGGAAGGTGCGCCCGTCCCGTCCAGATCTTGGAGGCTCCGGGCCCCTCCGAGGGCCCTTTCCTTCCAAGATCTCCATGATGTCGCCGCGCAGTCGCGTACTTACCGAAGAGGTGAGGATGGACATCGAGGTGTGGATCCGGGCGTTGAAGGCCGCCCGCGCCGGGGCGGACGTCTCGCAGGAAGCGCTGGCGGCCACCATCCGGTGGAGCCCGTCGACGGTCGCCGCCATCGAGACCGGCCGCCGCCGACCAGGCCCTCGGCACCGGCGGCCTCCTGGCAAGCCTGCTCACGACCGCCGACCAGGGGCGCGGTCCGTCGTGGTTCGTGCCCTGGCGAGGGTACGAGCAGCAGGCGGTCAGACTGCGTGCACCCCGGACGCCTGGCGGTCCCTGCTCGCCCATCTCCACCGGGCGCCGCTCGACTGATCCGCCTACCCTCCGGGCATGGCTCTCGTACCCCCGCAGAAGCTCGCCCAGGACCGCGTCATCACCGCCGAGGCCATCCTCGGCGGTCAGGTCGACCTGCGCGCCTACCCGCACCGGCACCTGATGGTCATCGCCCGGCACAAGTGGGGCAGCAGCGGCTTCCCGCCGCTGATGGAGGCGGTCGAGCACCTGTCGAACTACGGCTGGGAGCTGGTCAACGTGCTCAGCGTCGGCGACGGTCACCACGTCTACGCCGCGATGCGCCGCATCCCGTAGCACCTACCTCCGCCGATGGTTCCACGACCAGAAGAATGCATGCTTTTCAGCGTTATGACGCCGGGTCATAATTATGACTCACCGTCATAGCGCGAAAAAGTAGATTCCCGCCGAGCGCCGAGCGCCGAGCGCCGAGCGCCGAGCGCCGAGCGCCGAGCGCCGAGCGCCGAGCTAGGACGGCAGCGCGCGGCGGGCGGCGGCCAGCACCTCGGGGTCGGCGCAGCCGGCCGCGTACCCGGCGATCCGGCGGCGGATGTCCCGGTTGAGCAGCCAACCACCGATCCGCTCCGCCACCGGGCGCAGGAACGCCGGCCGGCACCGGAAGTTGTACCGCCAGGTGGCGACCGTGGTGCCCGGCGCCGGGCCGGGCGCGAAGCGCCAGCCGCCGCCGAAGCGCTCGAAGAACCACGGGCCACGGACCATCTTCATGCCGACGTTGGTCGGCGGCGCCCAGGAGACGTACTCGCTGACCATCACCAGCCCGTGCCGCGAGCGGGTGAACGTGCGCACGCCCCGGCCGGGCCGGGTCGCGCCGTCGACGAAGTGCTGCTCGCGGACGAACGGGTCCCACCGGTAGCGCACCGGGGCGACGGTCTGGGAGACGGCGAACGCCAGCTCCGGCGGGACCGGCACGGTGACGACCGCCTCGACGACCGGCATCAGCGCCTCGGCGTCACGGTGGCCAGCAGCTCCGGCTGCCGGCGGTCCAGCGCGTCCCCGGCCAGGTACGCCCCGAGCAGCGCCGCACCCACGCCGTATGCCAGGCCGGCCGGCAGCGCCAGCCAGAGCCAGACGTCGCCGAGCAGCGCCGCGGCCACCACGAACGGGATCGCCGCCACCGCCGAGGACACCATGGACAGCAGTGTCAGCATGCTCTTCGCGATGCCCGCGCCGGTGTTCATGGCGAACGGGTTGCTCGTCTCCGGCAGCGAGTAGGCACCGAGCACCGAGATGAACCCGTTGATCGCCAGCCCGCAGCCGTACGCGGCGAACAGCCCGCCGGCCATCACCCCGAGCCACTCGGGCCGCCCGAGCACGACGGCCAGCACCACCGCGACCACGACCAGGATCGGCACCACGTAGAGCGAGAACGCCACCATCCGGGCGCGCAGCTCCACCCGCCCCGGCACACCGGCCACCACGTTCGCCGCGTACGCGCTGCCGTCGAAACCGAACTGGTTGGCCAGCGTCAACGAGGCGAGCACCCCGACGAGGACCATGGAGATGCTGACCAGCACCGGCGACGAGTTGGCGCTGGCCTCGCCGAACGCGGCCCCGCCCTCCACCGCGAGCGACGCGCCGCCCAGGTTGACCATCACCGGCACGAACACGCCCACCACGGCGACCGTGATCAGGTTGGCCCGCCGTCGGGCGTCCCGCCACCAGTAGCGGCACTCCCGCGCGACGAGCGCGCCGAACCGGTCCCGCCGGGCCCAGCCGACCGCGCGCGGGAAGAGCTGCGCGACCGCGCCGCCGACCACTCCGCGCGGGGCCCGCGCCGGCCCGGTGCTCGCCGCGCCGACCATCGCCGACTCCAGCGAGCGTGACCACCAGAGCAGGAGTACGCCGATCGTCGCGGCCGTGATCAGCAGCTTCACCACGGCCGCGCCGGCCCGGCCCTCGGCGACGTCGACGCCGGCCGTCCAGGGCGCGCCGAACGGCGTCCAGCCGACCACCCGGGCCACCCCGGTCAGCCGGTCCCAGTCGGCGTTCCGCACCGCGGCCAGCACCAGCAGCTGCAACGGCCCGAGCAGCGCGGCCAGCACCGCGAGCAGCACGGCGGCCAGGTCGCGGACCCGGCGGGACCGGAGCATGGTGGCGAACGCGCTGGTCAGCGCGCGGGCCCCGGCCACGCAGACCAGCAGCCCGGCGACCACGCCGACGGCCCCCACCAGCGCGGCCGGCCAGCCGCCCAGCGCGCCGGCGGTGACCACCAGCCCGGCCGCCGTGACCAGGGTGGCCAGCGCCGGCACGCTGACCAGGGCGGCGGCGAGCAGGCCGGTGACCAGGGTCCGGCGGGAGAGCGGCAGCAGCGCGAACCGGGCCGGGTCGAGCGTCTCGTCCACGCCGAAGAAGACCAGCGGCAGCAGCAGCCAGCCGAGCGTCAGCACGCCGCCGCCGAACGCGGCGGCCATCAGCGCGTACCGCGACTCGTCGGCCAGGCCGGGCGCGGCCAGCAGGAAGAACCCGGTCGCGGCGAACCAGAGCGCGAACAGCACACCCAGCACGAACAGCACGATCCGCCACGCCTGGCCGCGGAAGTTGTTGCCGAGCACCCGCAGCTTCAGCCGGACGAAGTGCCGAGGCGAGACCGCCCGGGTCGGCGGCTCGACGGCGGTCACCGGGACAGCCACGACAGCTCCTCGCCGGTAGCGGTCCGGCCGCCGACCACCTCGACGAAGACGTCCTCCAGCGACCGGTCGCCGCGCACCTCGGTCAGCGTGCCGACCCGCTTGATCCGGCCGTCGGCCAGGATCGCCACGTGCGAGCAGAGCCGCTCGACCACCTCCATCACGTGGCTGGAGAAGACCACCGTGCCGCCGCCGGTCACGTAGCGGTGCAGGATGTCCCGGATCAGCGCCGCCGAGACCGGGTCGACCGCCTCGAACGGCTCGTCGAGCACCAGCAGGCGCGGGCCGTGCAGCAGCGCGCAGGCCAGGCCGATCTTCTTCTTCATGCCGGCCGAGTAGTCGACCACCAGCGTGCGGCCGGCGTCGCCGAGCGCCAGCACGTCGAGCAGCTCCGCCGCCCGCTGGTCGACCACCGCCGGGTCCATGCCGCGCAACAGGCCGTGGTACGCCAGCAGCTCCGCCCCGCTCAGCCGGTCGAAGAGGCGTACGCCGTCCGGCATCACGCCGAGCAGGCTCTTCGCGCGCACCGGATCGGCCCAGACGTCGTACCCGAGCACCCGGGCCTCGCCGGCGTCGGGCCGCAGCAGGCCGACGGCCATGGAGAGGGTGGTGGTCTTGCCGGCCCCGTTCGGGCCGAGCAGGCCGTAGAACGAGCCGGTCGGCACGGCCAGGTCGACGCCGGCCACCGCGATCTTCGTGTCGAAGCGCTTGGCCAGGCCACGGAGGTGCAGGGCCGGGTGCTGATCGGTCATGCACCGACGGTAGCCCGCCCCGGCCAGCTCCTCACAGGCGCAGCGACTCCGGGGTGTGCAGGCGGAGCATGGTGGTGCCCACATCGCGCGGCAGGCGCCGCCGGCTCGCCATGGAGACCACCACCATCACCGTGAACGCCAGCGGCACCGTCCACGCCGCCGGCTGGGTGGTGAGCGTCGCCGGCCAGCCGGTCAGCGGCGGCCCGAGCACGGTGAGCAGCACCGCGCCGATCGCCGCGCCGCCACCGACCAGCACCCCGGCGGCGGCGCCCAGGTCGGTCAGGCCGCGCCACCAGATGCCGAGCACCAGCAGCGGGCAGAAGCTCGACGCGGCGACCGCGAACGCCAACCCCACGACCTGCGAGACGTCCAGCCCGGAGACGTTCAACGCGAGCACCGCCGGCACCGCGCCGGCGATCACCGTGGCGATCCGGAACCCGCGCACCGAGCCACGGCCCAGCACGTCCGTGGAGATCACCCCGGCGACGCTGGTGAGCAGCCCGGACGAGGTGGAGAGGAACGCCGCGAACGCGCCGGCGGCGACCAGCGCGGCGAGCAGCCGGCCGGTGACGCCGTCGCCCAGCGCCGCGCCCGGCAGCAGCACCACCACCGCGTCGGTCTGGCCGCTGACCAGCAGTTGCGGCGTGTAGATGCGGCCCAGCACGCCGTAGATCGTGGGCAGCAGGTAGAAGACGCCGACCAGGGCCAGCACCACGAGTGTGGTGCGCCGGGCGGCGGCGCCGTCCGGGTTGGTGTAGAAGCGCACCAGCACGTGCGGCAACCCCATGGTGCCCAGGAACGTGGCCAGGATCAGCGAGTACGTCGCGAACAGGCTGCGGTCGTCGTCGCCGGCGGTGTCCGGCAGCAGCCAGTCGGTGGCGGCGATCGCGGCGCCGGACACCTCGGGCACCGGGTCGCCCGCGGCGAAGTCGAGGCGGTCGCCGGGGCGTACCTCCCGCACGTCGCCGTCGGGCAGGGTGAGCGTCGCGCGGTGCTCGACCACCACGGTGGTCGCGGTCCGGAACGCCGGCCCGTCCGGCGGCGTCACCGCCGGGCGGGCGTCGGCCTGCCACTGCAACGCCAGGAAGATCGCCGGTACGGCGAGCGCGGTCAGCTTCAACCAGTATTGGAACGCCTGCACGAACGTGATCGCCCGCATGCCGCCCAACGCCACGTTCGCGGTCACCACCACGGCCACCAGCAGCGCCCCGAGCGGGTACGGCGAGCCGGTCAGCGTGGCCAGCGTCAGCCCGGCGCCCTGCAACTGCGGCACCAGGTAGAGCCACCCGATGAAGATCACGAAGACGGTGGCGATCGTGCGGAGCCGGCGCGAGCCGAGTCGCACCTCGCAGAAGTCCGGCAGCGTGAAGGCGCCGGAGCGGCGCAGCGGGGCGGCCACGAACAGCAGCAGCGCCAGGTAGCCGGCGGCGAAGCCGACCGGGTACCAGAGCACGTCCACGCCGTACTTGAGGATCAGCCCGGCCACGCCCAGGAAGCTGGCCGCCGAGAGGTATTCCCCGCCGATGGCGGCCGCGTTCCAGGTCGGGCTGACCGCCCGGGACGCGACCAGGAAGTCGGACGTGGTGCGGGCCAGCCGCAGCCCGTAGAAGCCGATGCCGACGGTGACCAGGGTGACCGCCACGATCGCGGGGACCACGTACCCGTTGGCCATCAGCGCTCCGGCCGCTGGACCAGGTCGACGAAGTCCTGCTCGTGGCGTTCCGCCAGCCGCACGTACGCCCAGCCGACCGCGATCAGGAACGGGAAGGCGGCCACCCCGAGCAGCACCCACGGCAGGTTGACCCCGAGCACGGTGACCCGACCGACCGACGGCGCGATGGCGAACAGCCACGGCAGGCCGCCCAGCCCGATCAGCACCAGCAGGCTGAGCCGCAGCGCCAGCGAGAGCTGGGCGCGCATCAGGCCCTGCACCAGCGTCTCGCCGACCCGGGTCTGCTGGGCCAGCTCGGACCGGGTGCGGTCGGCCCGGTTGCCGGTACGGGAGACCTCGGCCAGCACGATCCGGGTCCGCTGCGGCGGGCGGGCCGGCTGTGGCGCGCGCGGGCCGGGGAGCGGAGCCGGCTGCTGTTCCTCGGCTGCGGTCATCCCCGGCAGTCTCGCCTGCTCGGTGCGAATGTCAAGCGCACCGGCTGCGACCCTGTGCACAACTTGTGGATAAACGGTCGAGCCTGTGGACAACTCGGTGGATGAGCGTGGAGTCGTTGTGGACGACCGGACCGGATGTCAGGGTGGGCCGATGGAGAGGAGGTGTGACAGTGACCAGCCCGGCACGACCCGGCAGCGGCGACGCCTGGACGGTGGACGACCTCCAGGACCTTCCCGAGGACGGCCAGGACTACGAGCTCTTCGACGGGAGCCTGCTCGTGTCCCCACACGCGGACGTCCGCCACGGGGCGATCGCCAACCGCCTCCGCCGGCTTCTCGACCGGCAGGCGCCGGCCGGCCTGCTCGTCGGGCAGGACGTCGGGGTCAGCGCCAAACGTTCCTCCTACTTCGTGCCCGACGTGTTCGTCGCCCACGAGGAGGCCCTGGAACGGGGCGGCCCCGCGCTCGCCCCGGCCGACGTGCTGCTCGTGGTCGAGGTCGTCTCCCCTGGCAACGCCGGGCGCGACCTGGTGCTCAAGCGCCATGAATACGGCTTGGCCGGCATCCCGCGCTACTGGCTGGTGGAGCCGCGGAAGCAGACCGTGACCGTGCTGGAGCATGTCGGCCACGGCTATCGCGAGTCGACCGTCCTCGCCGCCCCCGACGTCTACCGCGCCGACCATCCGTTCCCACTCGTCCTGCCGGTCGCCGAACTCTTCTGAGCGGAATCAGAGACTTCCCCGCCCCCGCGGGCACGACGTGAGGGGCCGGTCCCGACGGGACCGGCCCCTCAGGGTGTTCCGGATCAGGTGGTCGGGACCACCAGGTCCACGGCGAGCGAGCCGGTGGCCGGCACGACGAACAACCCGAGCTTCCGGGTGCCGTCCGGGCCGGTCACCAGGTAGCGGCCGGAGTAGTCCTGGCCGGCGTACGACACGTCGTAGGTGACGTAGACGCGCTGCCGGCCGGTGACCTGGAGCGTGTAGCGGCCGTCCGACATCCAGCCGGAGCCGGCGACGTCACCCGTGTCGGCGCTGCGCGCGATCACGTAACCGTTGGTGAACGACGCGCCGTCCTGGTTGGTGAACGTGCCGGTCACCGTGCTGCCCGCCCGCATGGCGGTGTCGAGCGTCGCGGTGCCCCCGGCGGTCACCGTCACCGGCGTGGCGGTGTAGCGGCTGACCGCGTCACCGGACCAGTGGACGGCGTACGGGTGGCCGCTGAACACCACCGGCCAGTCGTACGGGCCGAGCCGGTCGAGCGTGTAACGGCCCTGCTCGTCGGTGCTGGCGTCGTTGACGCCGACGCCGGGGTGCCCGGTCAGCACCGAGACGTCGACCGAGTTCGCCGGCTTGCCGGTGGCCGCGTCGGTGACCGTGCCGGTGATCCGGCCGGCCGGGTCGAGCCGGACCTGCGGCCCGGCGGTCACCGTGCCGACCGTCGCGGTGACGGTGGCGGCCTGCCGCTCGTCACCGGTGCCGCCGTCGGCACCGACCCACTGCCGGCCGTAGGGGGCGTCGCCCGGGTCGGCGAAGAGCCGGTAGGTGCCGGCGGTCAACGGGCCCACCCGGATCCGTCCGGCCCCGTCGCTGCAGTTGCCGTGCCCGTCCACCAGCGTGGCCTGCTTGGGCAGGAACGCGTCGAGGCAGACGTCGGCCACCGGCCGTCCGGTGGCCCGGTCGACGATGGTGCTGGTGATGAGCGCGCCCGGGCGCAGCTTCGGGGCGACCTCGGTGGTCTGGCCGGCCACCACCCGCACCGTGAGGCGGCGGTCGAAGTGCAGGCGGTCCGCCGTGTAGACGTAGATCTCGTGCCGGCCCTGCGGCAGGCCGGTGAGGGTGACGGACCCGGTGCCCCGGCTGCACGTCTCCGCCGACTCGACGCAGAAGTCGGCCACCGGGGCGCCGGTGACCGAGTCGACGGCGCGGACCCGCACGGAGCCGGTGCCGAGCAGCGCGTCGGCGATCCGGGTCCGCTGCCCGCCGCGCACCACCACGAGGTTCGCGTCGGTGTAGTCGAGCTTGCCGCGGTAGTACTGCGTCCGCTGGCCGGTCTCGAAACGCACCTTGTAGGAGCCGGCCAGCAGCGCCGGGACGGTGAAGGTGCCGTCGGGTCCGGTCTCGGCGTCGACCCCGCCGTACATGTTGGCGGTGTTGACCGCGACCTGGGCGGAGACGAGCGGCGCGCCGGTCGCGGTGGTGAACGTGCCGGTGAGGCTGCCGGTGGGCAGCACCGTCTCGTCGACCACGGTCTCCTGGTCGGCGGTCACCCGGTAGCGGCCGGCGTCGACCTCGTCGAGCTTCCCGGGAACGTACTGCGTCTGGTAGGAGCCCTCGATCGGCCGGAAGGAGAGGGTGTAGTCGCCGGGCGTCGCCGCGATCCGGAAGCGTCCGTCCTCGTCGGTCGACCCGTAGGCGTTCCCGGAGTTGTCGGGCCGGTCGGCGTAGATGCTGAGCCAGGCGACGGGCGCGCCACCGGCGTCGGTGATCCGCCCGGTGAGCACGCCGGTGGCCCGGAGTTGGTCGTCGGCGGTGGCGGTCTCGCCGTTGCCGACCGTCACCGGGTCCGCGTCCCAGATCATGGCCTGCTGCCGGTAGTACTGCGCCGGCTGGTCGACCGGTTGGAAGCCGACGAGGTAGCGCCCGGCGTCCAGCCCGCCGACCGACCACCGGCCGTCGCTGTCGGTGGTGGTCCAGCCGGCGGTGGCGTAGGTGTCGGCGTCGAACACCTCGACCTGGGCGTCGGCCGCGCCGGCACCGGCGCTGGTGGTCAGCCGTCCGCTGACCGTGCTGGTCTCCGCGGCCTGCGCCGGGGCTGACCCGGGCAGGACGAGGAAACCGGCGACGACGGCCGCGGTGGCGGCGCGACGTGCGAAGGAAAAACGCATCTGCGTCCCAACGTGAGGATGGTGGGGCGACCCCGCGCAGGCTGCGCCCACACCGCCCCCCGCGCCCCGTCCGGGATCGGCCCGGCCAGGATAGGTACGCGGTGCGACACCCGTCGATCAGCCGTAACGGCGGAATCGACTGTGGAGTCAGCGGCTCCAGTCCTGCTTGGCGGCCCGGACCAGCTTGTCCTTCAGTTCCCGGGTGTGCCGGCGGCTCACCGGCAGCTCGGCCCCGTCGATCACCACCACGTAGCCGGAGTTGACCAGCCGCAGCTCGGCGATGAGCCGCAACTGCACCAGGTAGGAGCGGTGGACCCGGACGAACCCCGCGTCGGCCCAGCGCTCCGCCAGCGTGGCCAGCGACACCCGCACCAGGTGCGATCCCTCTGCGGTGTGCAGCCGGGCGTAGTCGCCCTGCGCCTCCACCCAGCGCACCGCCGAGCGGGGCAGCATCCGGGTGGTGCCGGCCAGCTCGATCGGGATCGTCGGGTCCTCCTCGGCCCGGGCCAGCGCCGCCGGGTGCGACGGCACCACCCGCGCGCCGATCACCCGGCGCAGCGACTCGGCCAGCCGCTCGGCGCGGACCGGCTTCCGCACGTAGTCGGTGGCGCCCAGGTCGAACGCGTCCACCGCGCCGTCGTCGTACGCGGTGACGAAGACGATCGCCGGTGGCCGGGCGAACCGGCGCAGCACCCGGGCCAGCTCCATGCCGTCCAGCCCGGGCATCCGGATGTCGAGGAAGACCACGTCCACGTCGTCGTCGCGGAGCACCCGCAGCGCCTCGGTCGCGTCGCCGGCGGTGTGCAGCCGGGCCACCCGGGGATCGGTGCGCAGGTGGTAGGCCAGCTCGTCGAGGGCCGGCGGCTCGTCGTCCACGGCCAGCACGCGGAGGAACCCGGTGCCGGTCGCGGTCACGAGGAGACCCGGACGCCGGGGTGGAACTTCGGCACCCGCATGCTGACCTTCGTACCCGAACCCAGGCCGGTCTCGACGACCAGGCCGAAGCGGTCCCCGAAGGCCGACCGCAGCCGCTCGTCGACGTTGGAGAGGCCGACGTGCTGCCCCGGGTCGTCGGCCGGGTCGCTACCGACGCCGGACACCTCGGCGATGCCCGCCGTCAGCGTGGTCGGATCCATCCCCACTCCGTCGTCCTCCACCGTGATGTGACACTCGGCGCCCGCGTCCCGGGCCTCGATGCTCACCATGCCGGTGCCCGGCTTGCGGGACAACCCGTGGCGGACCGCGTTCTCGACCAGCGGTTGGAGGCAGAGGAACGGCAGCGTCACCGGCAGCACCTCCGGGGCGATCTGGAGGCGCACCTGGAGGCGTTCGCCGAAGCGGGCCCGCTCGATGGTCAGGTAGCGGTCGATCGAGCGCAGCTCCTCGGCCAGCGTGGTGAACTCGCCGTGCGAACGGAACGAGTAGCGGGTGAACTCGGCGAACTCGAGGATCAGCTCCCGGGCCCGGTCCGGGTCGGTCCGGACGAACGAGCCGATCGCGGTGAGCGCGTTGTAGATGAAGTGCGGGCTGATCTGCGCGCGCAGGGCGCGCACCTCGGCCCGCGCCAGCCGTTCCCGCGACGAGTCCAGCTCGGCCAGGGCGAGCTGGTCGCCGGCCCAGTGCGCGGTCTCCAGCGTGGCCTGCACCAGGCCCGGCGCCGGCCGCTCGTCGGCCACCGCCACCAGCGCCCCGACCAGCCGGCCGTCCGCGCTCAACGGCGCCACCACCGCGCCGCGCACCGGGCAGTCGACCAGGTCGCAGTGCAGCTCCGACTCGCGCAGCACGGTGGAGCGCCCGCTGCCGATCACCCGCCGGGCCGCCGCGGCCAGTTGGTCGCCGTGGTGCGCGCCGCGCCCGTCGATGGCCAGCAACGCGTCCCGGTCGGTCAGCGCCAGGCCGGCGGCGCCCACCAGGGCCCGCAGATGGCGTACGGCCTTCGCCGCGCCCGCCGCGCTCAGGCCGGCGCGCAGCGGCTCGGCGGCCAGGCCGGCGGTGTGCAGCACCTCGTACGTGGCCCGCTGGGTCGCGGTGGCGATGCCCCGGCGGGCCCGTAGCCGCAGCACCGCCCAGAGTGCCCCGGCCAACGCGGTGACCAGCGAGACGACGGCGAAGACGGACGAGAGGTTGCCACCCACCCCGGGAACGCTAGTACGCGCCCTTACGTGCCAGCACCACCCCGACGGTCCGCCACAGGATGCTCAGGTCGTACGCCAGCGACCAGTTGTCGACGTAGTAGAGGTCGAGCCGGACCGCCTCGTCCCAGGAGAGGTCGGAGCGGCCGGACACCTGCCACAGCCCGGTCATGCCCGGCCGCACCAGCAGCCGGCGCCGCACGTCGCCCAGGAAGTCGCCGTCGTCGGCGGGCAGCGGACGCGGGCCGACCAGCGACATCTCGCCCCAGAGCACGTTGATCAACTGGGGCAGCTCGTCCAGCGACGAGGCGCGCAGGAAGCGGCCCACCGGGAAGACCCGGGGATCCTGCTTCATCTTGAACAGCATGCCGTCGGTCTCGTTCTGGTCGACCAGGCCGGCGAGCCGCTCCTCGGCGTCCACGTACATGGTGCGGAACTTCCAGACCCGGAACGTGCGCCCCTCGTGCCCGACCCGGGGCTGCCGGAAGAACACCGGCCCGGGGTCGGAGATCCGGATGGCCAGCGCGATCGCGGCGAAGAGCGGGGCGAGCAGCAGCAGGCCCAGCCCGGACGCGACCCGGTCCATCAGACTCTTGAGCAGCAGCGCCGGGCCGGAGAGCGTCGGCTCCTCGACGTGCAGCAGCGGCAGGCCCTCGATCGGTCGGATGTGCACCCGGGGGCCGGCGATGTCGGTGAGCTGCGGCGCGACCACCAGGTCGACGCCGGAGCCCTCCAACTGCCAGGCCAGCCGACGCAGCTCACCCGGCTCGGCGGTGGCGGAGCCGCAGACCGCGATGGTGTCCCCGCCGACCTCCCGGACCAGGGCCAGCACGTCGCGGCCGGCGTACACCGGCACCGGCGTCTCCAGGCCCCGGGCGGCGGCGTACCCGTCGGTGAGGTGGATGGCGACCGGCACCAGGCCGACGCCGGGGTTGCGGGTGACGGTGGTGTAGACCTCCAGGCACTCCGGCAGCGTGCCCACCAGCACCATCCGGTGCCCGGCCTGGCCGACGCGGCGGCGCAGCCCGTGCAGGCCCGCCCGGGCGATCATCCGGCCGAGCAGGATCAACAGCAGCGCGCCGAGCAGCGCGAAGCCGACCGTCCACCGGGACAGTGACGTCACCGTGGCGAAGGCCAGGAACGAGACGGTGGCGGCTACCGCCACCCCGGAGCGGATGACGCGCTTGAACTCGTCCGGGCCGAGGCCCAGGTAGCGCCGGTCGTAGGCCCGGTTTCCCCACAGGATGAGCAGCCAGCCGAGCGGCAGGAGCAGGAACGCGACGGTGTAGAACCACACCTGGGGGGAGTTCTTGAAGCCGGAGTCGGCCTGCTCGAAGATCTGCACGGCCAGGAAGCTGGCCAGCGCCGCCGCGCCGAAGTCGGCGAGCAGCAGGATGGCGATGTAGGGGCGGTGCCAGCGGGAGACCCGGCGGCGGGCACGGGCCCACCCCGACCGGGGTACGCCGTTGTGGGACGGCGGTGTCGGCGGCTGGATCTCAAAGCTGTCGACGTGCCGCACGCTCTTGCTCCGGCCTGTGTCGGTTACCGGGCGCTGGAGGCTTGTCGTCACCTCAACCCATGTCCTCCCGCATGACCCGAACCTCACTCGCCGTGAGGACGCGGGTCGCTCACCGTCCCAGTCTCCCACGTTGACCGTGGCGATCTGGCCGGCTCCGAGTCAGTTGTGAAGCCGGGGACCGAGCCACTATACCGATGGATGGCGGCTCGGGTAGAGCCACCGACTGGGACCTTCCGCGATCCCCGGTCGATTCCGCTCAGTAACCGACGGGTGTGGTTACTCACCGTACGAGTCGGGACAACCTTCGGTCAGCGAGCGGCTTGCCGCCGGTCTGGCAGGTGGGGCAGTACTGGAGGCTGGAGTCGGCGAACGAGACCTCCCGCACCGTGTCGCCGCAGACCGGACAGGGCAGGCCCTTCCGGGCGTGCACCTTGAGGCCGGAGCGCTTCTCCCCCTTCAGCTCCGCGGCCCGCTGGCCCATCGACCGCCGGACCGCGTCACCGAGCACCGTGCGGGTCGCCGCGTGCAGGCCGGCGAGCTGGTCGTCGGTGAGCCGGTCGGTGATCGCGAACGGGGAGAGCCGCGCCGCGTGCAGGATCTCGTCCGAGTACGCGTTGCCCACGCCGGCCAGCACCGACTGGTCGGTCAGCACGCCCTTGACCTGCCCCCGGCGGCTGCGCAGCCGCTCGGCGAACGTGGGCAGGTCGGCCGCCAGCGCGTCCGGCCCCAGCTTCGCCACGCCGGGCACCTGGGCCGGGTCGGTGACCAGGTAGGCGGCCAGTTTCTTCTGGGTGCCGGCCTCGGTCAGGTCGAAGCCGGAGCCGTCGTCGAGGCGTACCCGCACCGCGATCGGGCCCTTGCCGGGCCGCAGCGGGGTCGCCGACGGAAACGCCTCCCGATAGTGCAGCCAGCCCGCCCGGGCCAGGTGGACCACCAGGTGCAGATCCTCGCCGAACCGGACGTCCAGGAACTTCCCGTGCCGGCCCGCGCCGGTGACCGGCCGCCCGGCGACCGCGCTGGGCGGCGGATCGTACGTCTTCAGCGCGCTGATCGCGGCCACCTCGAACCGCTCGACCCGCCGGCCGACCGCCCGCTCACGCAGGTAACCGGCGAGCGCTTCCACCTCCGGTAGTTCAGGCACCCGACAACGGTAGCCTTCTTTCCCGTGAGAATCGTGGTGGCGCACAACCGGTACCGGGAAGCTCAGCCGTCCGGCGAGAACACCATCGTCGACGCGGAGATCGCCCAGCTCACCGCTGCGGGCGTGGAGGTGCTGCCGTTCCTGCGCAGCTCCGACGAGATCCCGTCGATGTCGAAGCCGGCCAAGGCGTTGCTGCCGATCTCGCCGATCTGGGCCCCGAAGGCCCAGCACGACCTGGACCGCCTGCTCGCCGAGCACCGGCCGGACGTGCTGCACCTGCACAACCCGTACCCCCTGCTCTCGCCCTGGGTGGTGCGGACCGCGCACAAGCGCGGCGTGCCGGTGGTGCAGACGGTGCACAACTACCGCCAGGTCTGCTCCTCCGGTCTCTACTTCCGCGACGGCGTGATCTGCCAGGACTGCCGCGGTCGCGCGCTGGGCGTGCCGGCGATCGTGCACCGCTGCTACCGCAACTCCCGGGCGCAGAGCGCGCTGATGGCCACCACGCTGGCCGTGCACCGCCCGACCTGGCGGTCGGTGGACCGGTTCGTCGCGCTGACCACGGCGGTCGCCGACCATCTCCGGGACTACGGCATCCCGGACGAGCGGATCGTGGTCAAGCCCAACGCGGTGCCGGACCCGGGCACGCCGGCGCCGCCGGGGGACGGTTTCCTGTTCATGGGTCGGCTCAGCCCGGAGAAGGGCCTGGACCTGCTGCTCTCGGCGTGGCGGCGGCACCCGGTGGGCGCGCTCGGCCCGCTGCGGATCGCCGGTGACGGCGAGCTGCGTCCGCTGGCCGAGGCGGCCGCCGCCGAACGGTCCGACGTCCACTACCTGGGCCAGCTCGACCGCCAGGGGGTACGCGCCGCGCTGGCCGACAGCGCCGTGGTGCTGGCCACCTCGACCTGGCACGACGTGCTGCCCACCGTGATCATCGAGGCGCTGGCCGCCGGCCGGCCGGTGCTCGGCACCGCGCTCGGCGGCATCCCGTACCTGGTCGGCGCGGACACTCCCCGTGAGCCGGCCGGCACCGGCCCGGCCGAGGTGGCGACCGCCGCCCCCGGCGACGGGCGGGTGTCGCTCCCGACCGGGGTGCAGCGCGGCGAGGCCGGCTGGGTGGTGGCACCCGAGGTCGACGCGCTGGCCGCCGCGCTGCCGCTGGCCGCCGCCGAGGCGCGCGCCCTGGCCGGCGCGGCCCGCACCCGCTACGAGCGCACCTTCCACCCCGACGTGATCACCAAGCGCCTGATCGACGTCTACGCCTCCCTCACCTGACCGCCGCCCGCCCGCGGCGTTGATCAAGAGGTTTGCGTCGAGAATCAGCTTGTTTTCGACGCAAACTCCTTGATCAACCGTGCCGGGCCGTCGGTGGGCCGTCGGTGCTACTGGGGTGCTACGCCGGCTCGACGGGGAGCCAGACCTCGCAGGTCGAGGTGCGGGGGTCGCCCGGTGCGACGATCTCCGGGCCCGGCCGCAGCCGCCACGGGTGGAACGGGAACCACTCGGCCGCGACGGCGGCCCAGGTCCTTTGCAGGGTCTGCGGATGCGGCCCCACGGCCCGGATGACCACCCAGCGGCCCGCCGGGACCTCGATGACGTCGAGGTCGCCCGGAATCGGCGTGCTCGGGGACACGGCGACCCCGTGCAGGTAGGTCAGCTCGCTGCCCTCGCGGTAGTCCACGTCCACGTCGTCGCAGACCGCGAGCAGGCCGCCCGGCTCGGTGTCGCCGAGTGCCGTCAGGCGCAGGTGCTCCGCTGCCGGCAGCGCGGTGACGTGCTGCCGGATGTACGGGTTGACGCCCCGGTGGATCAGTGGAACCCGGGCAGCGTGCCCCACCAGCCGGAACGCGGGACGGTCGACGATGCGGGTTTCCATGCGTTGCTCCCTGCGACAGTTGGGCCTCCGTAGCGTGACCATCACTGTCACCGGCACACCCGACCGAGGCGGAGCGGGAAGTGTCGGGTGATCGGGAGCGGTGCCGCCACACGATGGGGGCATGGACGACGAGACACTGGTATCCCGGTTCCTTCGCGACGGCTTCGTGAAGGTGGCGGGGGCCGTCGCACCGCGCGTGGCCGCGGACTGCGCGCGGCTGCTGTGGCGGGAGACGGGCTGCGACCCGGACGACCCGACAACCTGGACGCAGGCCGTGCACTGGGTGCCCGGCATGGCGCAGGGGCCGTTCGCCGCCGCACCCAATTCTCCGTTCCTCCATCACGCGTACGACCTGCTCGTCGGCGCGGGACGCTGGGAGCCGCGTTACTCGCTGGGCACGTTCCCGTTGCGCTTCCCGCACCGGGATGAGCCGGACGACGCGGGCTGGCACATCGAGGGCAGCTACCTGCCGGAGGGCGCGAGCTGGTACTTCACGAATGTTCGCTCCCGGGGCCGGGCGTTGCTGATGCTGTTCCTGTTCAGCGAGGTCGGTGCGGGGGACGCGCCGACCCGGATCCGGGTCGGCTCACACCTCGACGTGCCGAAGGTGCTGGAGAGGTACGGGGAGGACGGGGCGAGCGGGCTGGACCTCGCGCCCGAGTTGGTGGCGGCCTCGGACCACCGGCCACTCGCCCTGGCCACCGGTTCCCCGGGCGATGTCTTCCTGTGCCATCCGTTCCTGGTGCACGCGGCGCAACCGCACCACGGGACGCGACCGCGCTTCATGGCCCAGCCGCCGCTGATGCCGGCCGTGCCGTACGAACTGGACCGGGCCGACGGTGCGTACTCGCCCGTGGAGATCGCGATTCGCCGAGGACTCGGACGGGACACCCCCGTTGCCGAGGTGCACCGGTGACGGTGCGGGTGAGTGGCCGCAATGCACGGTTCCAGCAGTGGGAGGCGCTGCTCCGCAATCGGACCAAGCGGCAGCGTCGCGGCGAGTTCCTCGTGCAGGGCGTACGCCCGATCGCCATGGCCGTCGAACACGGCTGGCAGGTCCGGGAGCTGCTCTACGACGCCGACGCCCAGATGTCCGGCTGGGCGCGCACGCTCCTGGACACCGTCCGGGCCGAGAGGTACGCCGTCTCCCGTGGACTGATGCACGAGCTGGGCGGCAAGGCGAACACGGCACCGGAGCTGCTGGCCGTGGTCGCGCTCCGGGAGGACGACCTGTGCCGCATCCCGGCCGGGCCGTCCATGCTCACCGTCGTGTTCGACCGGCCGACCAGCCCCGGCAACATCGGGACGCTCATCCGGTCCGCGGACGCCTTCGGCGCGTCCGGCGTCATCGTCACCGGCCATGCCGCCGACGTGTACGACCCGAAGGCGGTGCGGGCGAGCACCGGCTCGTTGTTCGCGCTGCCCGTGGTCCGGGTGCCCGCACACCAGACCGTGCTGTCCTGGGTCGCCGACGTGCGCGCCGACGGCGTCGGCATCCGCATCGTGGGTGCCGATGAGCACGGCGCACTGGAGGCCGCCGAGCACGACTTCACGCGACCCACGCTGACCCTGATCGGCAACGAGACCACCGGTCTCAGCGTCGGCTGGCGGGAGGCCTGCGACCAGCTCGTCCGGATCCCGATGTCGGGCGCCGCGAGTTCCCTGAACGCGGCGGCCGCCGCGACCGTCGTGCTCTACGAATCGGCACGCCAGCGCAGCGCTGCCGCCCGATGTGTCTCCCCCTGACCGGCTGCCGGCTACGGCCCGTCCGAGCCGGCCCGGTCGTGCTCAGCCCACGCCGAGAGCAGCGGCGAGCTGGATGATCGAAGCTGGCGCCCGCGGGTCACGGGCCACCTGGGCGAGCACCTGCCGCGCGACCGGCCGCTGGCGTACCTCGGCGGGTGCCATCCGGTCCGCATCCACGAGCACGCGGCCGGCGCCGGCCGGGTCGTCGGCCTGAAGGTAGGCGCGGGCCGCGTCGACCAGGTGCGCCGCCCGGTGTTCCACCGGTAGCCACCGCCAGGCGTCCCGCTTGATCGTCTTCTCGTGCCAGGCGACCGCCTCGCTCGCGTCGCCCAGGTCGAGCGCGGCGGCAGCGCGGGCCAGGTCCACCGCCGTCGGCCCGAACGCGGTCCGGTGATGGTCGTGCCCCTCGCCCACCAGAGCGGCCATGCCGGCGGCCTCATCAATGAGGTCGGCCGCGACACGAGCGTCACCCCGGCGGGCCGCCGCCAGCGCGGCCTGCACCAGCAACGTCCCGCACAACGACAAGTGGCCGGGGGAACCGTCCTCGGGGGCGATCCGGTACGCGGCGGCCAAGGCCGCCGACTGTGCCTCCCGCGCCCGCCCCGACGCGCGGAACACCTGGCCGAGCTGCACCGTAGCGGCGGCCACCAACACCGGATCGCCGATCGCGGCCGTCATGGCCCGGTCCGCGGCCAGCCAGCCCAGCTCCACCTCGCCGAGCTTGACCAGCAGCGACGCGGTGAGCCGGTACGCCTCCACCAGCAGCGGGCGCCCCCACCCGTCGGCGGCGACGCGCTGCACGCCGGCCAGCAGGCCCGGCGTGGCGGCAACCACCTGCGGATACCGGGCATGCTGGAACGTCACCCACGCGTGCTCGACATCCCGCGCCACCCGGTCCGCCGGCAGCACCGTGCCGTGGGTGGTCGGCCGTGCCAGAGCGATCTCGTACGCCGACAGCGCCGCCCGGATCCCCTCCACGCCCTCGGTACGCCCGGCCACCGCAGCGGGTCGGGTGTCCCGGCCGAGCAGCACGGCGGTGTCGATCCGCAGGACGGCGGCGATGTCCCGCAGCGTCGACACCTTGTCGAGGGACCGGACACCCCGCTCGACCTTGTCCACCCAGGACTTCGACCGGCCGAGCCGATCGGCGAACACCTGCTGCGACAACTTCCGCCGCCCCCGCCAGTACGCCACCCGCCGGCCGACCGGCAGCAGCTCACTGCTGTCCACGCTGCCGCCGCCGGTCCGGCACCGCCCGGGTGGTTTCCTCGGCCGGTATCCGCTCCGCCTCGGCCTGGGCGAGAAGCCGCTGCCGGGCGGCCTCCCGTTCCGCCGCCTGGATCTGCTCGCCCCGGTCCTCACGCTCGGGCTTCCGTCGCCCCGTCACGACCTGGGCCTCCGCACTACACCGTACGACTCTTCCCTTGCATGCTGAGCCATGAGCCCTCCTGGAAGATCTCTCTGGTTCCTCAAATTAGGAGTCCATAAAAGTAGGCTACGGCGCTGTTCCTGATTTGGGAACTCACGGCGTGTCGCCGGGCGGGTGGCCGGAAGGGCGGGATACTCGCCGCATGGTCACCCCAACGATTCAGAGGCGTCGTCTCGGCAACGCCCTCAAGCGTGCCCGCGAGGCGGCGGGCAAGACCCAGGAAGAGGCCGCAGAGGTCATCGATTCGGCATCCAGCAAGGTCAGTCGGCTGGAACTGGGACAGTCGGGCATCCGGCTGACGGACTTGAAGCTGCTGCTCGACTTCTACGGGGTGACCGGTGAGGACGCCGAGCCGCTACGGGACCTCGCCCGCGCCGGACGGCAGCGGGGACGGTGGAGCGGCTACCGGAACGTCGTGCCCGACTGGTTCCGGCAGTACCTCGATCTGGAGGCGGACGCGGCCGAGATCCGCTGGTACCAGTCCGAGGTCATCCCCGGCATCCTCCAGACCGAGCCCTACATCCGGGCGATGATCGGCGGGGAGGACGTCGAGCCGCAGACCGCAGTGCGCCTCGAACGACAAAAGGTCATCGATCGCCCGGACGGTCCGGAGTTGAACTTCATCCTCAGCGAGTCGGCGCTACGGCGTGACCTGGGTGACCGGACGGCGATGCGGGAGCAGCTATCCCAAATCGCCGCCGTCGCCAAGCGTTCGAACGTGACAATCCAGATCTTTCCGTTGGATGCCGAGACGTATGTGGTTTCCTCGTACAACTTCATCATCCTGCGGTTCGGGGAGGAGGTCGCGTCCGATGTTGTCTATCTGGAGACGCTCACCGACGCGGATTACCTCGACAGCCCCGAGGCGCTCCGGTCCTACAATCGACTCTGGGATGGTCTCCGGGCTGCGGCCCTGGGGCCGGCGGAGTCCCGGAAGCTCATCCTCCGGATCGCCGACGAGATGAAGTAGAGGCTGACATGACGAACCCGGACCTCACCGGCGCGGTGTGGCGGAAGTCCACCCGTAGCGACGCCAACGGTGGTGCGTGTGTCGAGGTGGCCGATCTCCGCGACGGGGTGGCCGTCCGAGACAGCAAGGACAAGGCCGGTCCCACGCTGGCCTTCGGAGCGCAGGGTTGGCGCGCGTTCATCGGCTCGCTCAAGAGCAACTAGCGGCCGCTGCCCGTACCTGGTCAAGCAGCTACCACTGAGAGTCGTCCGCTGCCCGGAGTTCGGCGTCGGTAGCGGGAACCGCGCCTACGGGACGGGAACCTGCTCACCACATGGAAGGCGCGGATCGCCTCGGCTGCCTGCGCATCCGCCGCTTTACGGACCAGCAGGTGGGGGACCTCCCATGGGGCTTCGAAGGTGGAACCGAAGAGCAGCCCTTCAGTGAGTCATTCATGACATCAAGCTTGTAGGGGCCTCGACGAAACCTGTCGCCAGGAACGCCAGCGGTCCGGCGACTCCGTCAGGCGGTGTTAAGAAGGGGCCCCGCCTCTACCGAAAGCGTTAACCGGGGGCCCCGCCTTACAGCGCAGCGCGGGCGGAGAAGGCGATGCTCGCGAGCAGGAAGCCGCCGTTCACGATGGTGAACGCCACCATCACCCAGAACGCCAGCGCGGGCGCGAACACCAGCACCAGCCCGGCCAGAAAGATCACCGCACCGTAGTCGCGGACCAGCTTCACCACGCGCACCGGGAACGAGGTCGAGGTGACCATGCTGGCCGCGTTCGGGCCGGACTGCATCACCGACGTCACCAGGTTGACCATCCAGGTGCCGGCGAACGCCGCCACCAGCCACACCGGCGTGGCCGGCCGCTGCGCCACCGCCACCGCGCCGATCGCGGTCACCAGTGCGATCTGGGCGGCCACGTCGCAGAGCACGTCGATCCGGGCGCCGGCCGCGCTGCCCTGGCCGGTCACCCGGGCGAGCTGCCCGTCGGCGCAGTCAAGCGCGTACGCGATCTGCCAGCCGACCAGCGCGACCAGCCCCACCACCCAGGCCGGGACGCTGCCGGCGGCCACCTCGTCGGCGAGCGCGACCACCGTCACCGAGGCGGCCAGCCCCAGCACCAGGTTGGCCAGCGTCAACGCGGTCGGGCGCAGTCCCAGCCGCTGGGCGGCCAGCGCGAACGCCGCCCCGATCCACTGGCTGATCGACTCGCTGAACAGGCCGCCACCCCGGTTGACCCGGTGGAAGTCGGCGACGGTGGGACGGGGCTCAGCCAAGGTGGTCGCGGAGGGCACCGGCGTAGTCTGCCAGCCGCTCCCGGGTCTCGGAAGCGGACATCGTCAGGTGTTCGAGGATGGTGTAGCGGTCCGGGCGGGTCGCGGGCGCGAACTGCACCGCCTCGACGAACTGGTGATCGGTCAGCCCCACCTCGGACGGCAGCCGGGGCAGCCCGTGTCGGGCCAGGCAGGCGGACATCTCCGCGAACCGGCGCTCGTCGCCGCGCAGGAACGTGCAGAACAACGCGCCCAGCCCGGCCAGCTCACCGTGCGAGGCGGTGCCCGGGAAGAGCGCGTCGATCGCGTGCATGATCTCGTGGCAGCCGCCACTGGACGGGCGGCTGGTGCCGCAGACCGCCATCGCCAGGCCACTGGAGATCAGCGCCTCGGCCAGCACCGTGACGAACGCGTCGTCGGTCATGTCGCCCGGATGGTTCAACACCGCCTCCGCGCCGGCCCGGGCCAGCGAGGCGGCCAACCCGTCGACCGGCTCGCCGCGGACCCGCCGGGCCAGCTCCCAGTCGGCCAGCGCGCTGATGTTGCTGACCACGTCCCCGACGCCGGCCCGGTTGTGCCGCTCCGGCCCGGCCTCCACGAAGTCGAGGTCGACGATCACCGCGATCGGGATGTGCACCCCGTAGGAGCCCTTCAGGCCCTCGGTGATCAGGCTGGCCACCGGGGAGGCGATGCCGTCGTTCGCGAGCGCGGTGGCCACCGTCACCATCGGCAGCCCACGCCGGGTGGCCGCGTACTTCGCCACGTCGATGGTCTTTCCGCCGCCGATGCCGACCACCGCGTCGTACGACCGGGCGCGCAGCTTGCCGCCCAGCTCGTCGGCCGCGTCCAGGGTGCCCCCGGCCACGGTGAACACGTCCGCCGACCGCAGCGACGGCCGGATCAGCTCGGCGATCTTCTCGCCCTGCCCCGGCCCGACCACCACGGCGACGTCGCCGCCGGCCGAGATCCGGCCGTCGGAGAGGATCGCCGCCAGGTCCGCCACCGCACCCCGCCGCACGTCGATGTGCAGCGGGGTGAGGACGCTACGGGCTAGTAGCGGCACGCGATCTCCCGCGCCCGAGCCAGATCCTCGTGGTTGTCGACCTCGACCCAGGAGACGTCCCCGATCGGCGCCGCCCGCACCTCGCCGCCCCGGTCGGCGAACTCCTGGTAGCCGTCCTCGTAGTAGAGGTTCGGGTCACGCCGCCAGGTCGCCTCCAGCGCGTCGGCGAGCGCGTCGGCCACCTGCGGCTCGATCAGCGTCGCGCCGATGTACTCGCCGTACGCCTCACCCGGGTCCATCAGCTTGGTGATCCGGGTGAGCTGGCCCGCCGCGTCGAAGGTGGTCTTCATCTCCTCCTCGGCCAGCGGCTTGAGCGTGTCCACGGCCAGCAGGATGCCGGGGCCGCGCTCGGCCAGCAGCGTCTTCTCCACGCTCACCGGGTGCACGGTGTCGCCGTTGACCAGCAGCACTCCGCGGGAGAAGTGCTCCCGGGCCAGCCAGAGCGAGTACGCGTTGTTCCACTCCTCGGCCTTGTCGTTGTCGACGAGCGTGATCGTGACGCCGTACTTCTCGGCCAGCTCGGCCTGCCGCTGCCGGACCGCGTCGGCCGCGTAGCCGACCACGATGACCACCTCGGTCAGCCCCACCGCGGCGAGGTTGCGCAGCGCGATGTCGAGGATGGTGACCTCCCCGTCGACCGGCACCAGGGCCTTGGGCAGGGTGTCCGTGTACGGCCGCAGCCGGCGCCCCGCACCCGCGGCGAGCACCATCCCGATCATGCCGACACGCTCCTCTTCTCGACCGGATTCCACGAGGCGAGGATATCGTCGGCGGCCCGGCCGCCGTGGTTCAGCCCATGATCGGGCCCTTACAGGCCGATCGACCGCAGCGCGGCGAACCCGTCCGCCACGATCCGCCGGATCAGCCCGTCGTTGACATCCCGGTGCTCGTCCAGCAGGTCGATGTCGCGCTCCGCCAGCCAGCGGAACTCGGTGTGCTCGGCCGGTGCCAGTCGGGGCCGGCTCAGGTCGCCGTCCACCCGGACCAGGAAGTCGGTCTCCACCCGGTCCAGCCCGTCGTCGCCGACGTAGCGGTATTCGCCGACCAGGCCGAGCACGTGCGACACCGCCCAACCGGTCTCCTCGGTGACCTCCCGGCGCAGCGCGTCGTCGATCTCCTCACCGGGCTCCAGGTGGCCGCCGGCGATGTCCCAGCAGTTGGGGAAGAGACGCCGCTGGGGCGAGCGGCGCTGGACGAAGATGCGGCCGTCGTCGTCGACGATCAGCGCGCCGGCGCAGCGGAGGGGATCGGTGGGCACCCTCCGACAGTAGCCATCCGCGCCGCTCACGGCGATGTGGTGTTAAGCGGGGCGCCTTCCTCTACCGCAGGCGTTAAGAGGGGGCCCCGCCTTACACGGGCGATGGCCCGGCCGATACCGGCCGGGCCATCGCGTCGTGCGAGGTGAACGTCAGGGACCGACGAAGACCGCGGTGCCGCGCCAGTCCACGTCGTCGACGGCGGGACCGCTGCGGGTGGTGGCGGAACCGGTCGGCACGCCGTCCGCCCAGTCCATCGAGGACAGGCTGCCGGTGCTCCGGGAGACGACGTAGAGCTTGTCGCCGTCCAGGAACAGGCCGCCCGCGTCGGCGAACGCGGTCGTTCCGGTGATCGTGGTCCGCTCCGCGCCGACCGTGCCGGTGTCCGGCGCGAACTGCCGCGAGAACAGCGTGGCCTGGCCGGCCAGCGCGTAGTAGACGCGGCCGCTCTTGTAGAACATCGCGGTCACGTTGGGCAGCTCGGCGCCGAAGTTGACGGTCATGCCCGCGTAGGTCGAGCCCTCCGGCGCGGAGCCGGTGACGACCTTGTCCCACTTCTCGTCGTGGTAGGGGTCGAGCTTCTTCGGGGTGCCGAACTCGGTGCCGTCGAACGAGCGCTTGTAGAGGTCGCCGCCGACGCCGTAGAACAGGTCACCGCCGACCCAGAACGCGCCCTTGACGCCCGACCAGCGGGTGTTGTCCGGGTTGGGCACCGACATCGCGTTGCCGACGCCGGTCGCGCCGTCGTACGACCGCTTGGTGATGCTGTCGACGGTGGTGGCCGGCGGCACCGGCGGCAGCTTGACGACCTCGATGCCCTGCACCAGCGGGTTCTCCAGGACGCGACCGAAGTCGACGTCGATGTTGCCGTCGCTGGTGACCGCGAAGGCCCGCATGGTGCCCTTGTTGGTGGCGCCGATCGCGGCGACCGGGTCGAAGTTGCTCAGCTTCTGCACGCCGTCGATGCTGACGTTGAACTTGCGCTTGCCGACCGTGCCCGTCTTGCCGTAACGGTTGGCCAGGTAGAGCCGCACCTGCACCGGCGTGCCGGCCGGGACCGGGAAGTCCCACTGCATGTCCGGCGCGGGCGCCTCGTCCCACCGCTCGCTGCTGAACAGCTGGACCGGCGTGCCGGCCGGCACGGTGCCGTCGACCGTCGCGTCGGTGGTGTACGTCGTCACCGTGTTGCCGGCGTTGTGCAGGGTGCTCGGCGCGGCCAGGGTGTCGGCGGCCCAGACCGGGCCGTTCGGCGCGGCGAGCTGGTCGCCACCGGCGTTGACCCGGTAGAGCACGTCCGAGGCGTCCGGCGTGGGCGCGGTCTTGACGATCTCGATGCCCTGGATCAGCGGGTTCTCGATGACCCGGCCGAAGTCGATGTCGACCACGCCGTCGCTGACCACGGAGACGGACTGCATGGTGCCGCGGTCGGTGCCGCCGGCGGCCACCACCGGGTCGAAGTCGTTCAGCTTGAGCACGCCGTCGACGCTGACGTCGAACTTGCGCTTGCCGGCCGTGCCCGTCTTGGGGTAGCGGTTGGCCAGGTAGAGCCGGACGTCCACCCGGGTGCCGGCCGCGACCGGGATGTCCCACTGCATGTCCGGCGCGGTCGACTGGTCCCACCGCTCGGTGTTGAACAGCGTCGTCGGGGTGCTCGCCGGCACCGTGGCGTCGAACGTCGCGTTGGTCGGGTACACCTTCTCGCTGTTGCCACCGTTGTGGTAGGGGCTGGGCGCGGCGTCGGTGTCGGCCGCCCAGTCCGGACCGCCGTCGGTCGCCGGGATGGCCGGACCGCCCGCGTTGACGCGGTAGAGGACCTCGGTCTGCGCCGCGCGGCCGGCCTGGTAGACGTCGCCGGGCAGGCCCTTGGTGCTGGTGGAGTGCGGGGTGCTGCCGCCGTCCAGCGGGAAGAAGGCGAGCCGCTTCCGCTGGTAGTCGAAGTTGCCGATGTATTCCTGGTCGCTGCCCAGCCAGAGGCCCTCCGGGGTGACCAGCATCTCGGTGACGCCGTAGCCGCGCGGGTGGCGGCCCGGGTTCCAGGCCAGCGGCAGGCCGCTGGCCGGGTCGAGGGCGGCGATGCTGGCCCGCGGCACCGCGCCCGGCCCGGCCTTGTCACGGGCGAGCGGGTTGTTCGACCAGCGGAAGTGGCCGCCGACGTAGATGGCCTTCTCGCTGATGCCGACGGAGAGGAACGTGTCGCCGCCGCTGAAGTTGGTCCAGGTCGGCTTCTGGCCGGCGCCGGTGGCGTCGGTCTCCCAGCGGGCCGCCGAGTCGCAGAGCGTGCCCGGGTAGGACGCGCCGGTGGTGACCACCACGAAGTACTTGCCGTCCGGGGAGAACTGCGCGTCCCGGACCCACGAGTCGAACGCGCTGTACTTGCAGGCGCCGGAGTAGCCGTCGGTGTTCCAGTTGGCGACGGTCGCCGAGCCGGCGCCCAGGTTGATCCGCACGATCTGGTCGTGCACCGCGCCGTCGGCCTTCTTGAAGTTGCCGATCACCACGAGGTGCTTGCCGTCCGGCGAGACGGTCAGCTTCTCG
Organism: Micromonospora sp. NPDC018662; assembly: GCF_044391475.1. Classification (NCBI taxonomy): domain Bacteria; kingdom Bacillati; phylum Actinomycetota; class Actinomycetes; order Micromonosporales; family Micromonosporaceae; genus Micromonospora; species Micromonospora sp. NPDC018662. Next base: position 47,077 of record NZ_JBISAC010000001.1, on the reverse strand, counting down.
ACGCCGACGCCGGCCGAGGCGCCGCCGTTGGTCGGCGTCCAGTTGTGGTGCTCGGTCAGCGACACGGTCAGGTAGTCGTCCACGGCGCCGGTGGTCGGGTTCAGCGAGGCGAGCCCGGCGCGGTTGGTGGTCGTGGTGACCGTGCTGAAGATGCCGCCGACCAGCAGGTGGCCGTCGACCAGCGCGAGGTCGTTGACCGTGCCGTTGAACGCCGGGCCCTTGAAGCCGTCGACCGGGGTGCCGTCGGCGACGTTCAGCAGCGCGAGCTTGCGGAAGTTCTTGTCGCCGACCTTGTTGAACGTGCCGGCGACGTAGACCGTGCCCGGCGTCGGACCGGCGGCCACCGCGGTGACGTCACCGTCCAGCACCGGCGCGAACGCGTTGTCGATCTTGCCGGTCGCCTTGTCGAAGGCGAGCAGGCCCCGGCGGTCGACCGGGGTGGGCGAGGAACCGCGGTTCTGCGCGTTCGTGAACGAGCCGCCCACGATGACCTTGCTGCCGGCGTCGTGGATGGCCACGACGTTGCCGTCGTTGATGTTCGGCGTCTTCTCCGAGGGCACCTCGCCGACCAGCGTGCTGTGGTCGGGCGCGACCGTGGCCGCCGGTGCGGCCAGTGCCGGCACCGGTGTGAACAGGGTGGCGATGCCGAGCACGGCAGCACCGAAGGCGGACACCGAGCGGTGTCTCAGGATCGAGGAAGGCACAGGCTGCTCCGGGGGGAACGTCGGAGGCGCTGCGGTCGTGGCCGGTGCCGACGCGAGGTGTGGCGTCGCACGGCCGACCGCAGACGTGAGAGCAATACCTTCTCGCATTCGCCTACCGCCCGTCCACCCGGGACCGGCCTTTTTGACTCAAGAAGCGACCCGAGTCGCACGAAAAGACGAGTGAAGATCACTCTGTGCGTGCGGGAGATGGCGCAGCGGAGGCACTGAGATCCGGCATCGGCGGATTGAAGTACGGGTCGGTGGCCAGCTCGCGGAACACCGCCGCGCTCTCCGGGTCCTTGCCGAACGTGCTGTCGTACAGCGGCTTCTCGGTCTGCCGGGCCGCGAAGTAGATGACGGCCTTGATCTGCGGGTGCTTCTTCAGATAGGGGCCGACCTCGCGTAGCCACTCGGCCCGCTGGCCCGGCCGGCCGTCCTGGGTGAGACCGAACTCGCCGATCACCACCGGCCGCGGGTGCTTCTTGGCGAACGCCATGAAGTGGTCCATCCGGTTGCTGAAGCTGTTCCACTCCGGGCTGGGATAGACGTCGGTGCAGAGCCAGTCGACCTGGTCGTCGCCGGGGTAGTAGTCGGCGGCCCGGCGTTCGGGCTCGGCGAACCCGTCCGCGTGCGGGCACCACGTCCAGGCCGCGTTCGTGACGCCGACCTCGGTGAAGATGGCGCGCACGTGCTTCCAGGCGGCGACGTAGTCCTCCGGTGAGTGCATGCTGGCGGCCAGGTTCGGCCGGTCCATCTCCCACCGGTAGCGCAACAGCACCGGCACGCCGAACGCCTTGACGTCCTGCGCCCGCTGCCGGATCAGGTTGTCGTAGACGCCGCTGACCGTCGACCGGGTGTCGGTGCCCTGCCAGGAGATCATTTGCAGCTTGCCCTGCGCCTGGAACGCCCGCTCGGTGCCGCCCGGGAACGGCTCGTTCCACTCGTGGAACATGTGCGCGATGGCGAGCTGGCCGCCGGCCGCCCGGTTGAAGTCGTCCCACGCCGCCACCCGGCCGGTCGCGTTGTGGAACTCCGGCTTCACCCAGGCGCCCACCCAGGCGCCCTTCTCCGGCAGCTCCGGCCCGCGCCCGGTGGTCTGCACCGCGCCCTTGCGGGGCGTCACCGTGGGCGGCGGCACCGCCGACGCGGTCTCCTCGGGCCGGTCGTCCGACCCGGAGTCACACGCCGCGACCGCCGGTGCCAGGAGGGCCAGAGCGAGCACGGCCGCCATCGTCCGTCGTAACCGTCGTACCACCGCAACCTCTCCCCAGGATGGTCGCCGGCCCACTGTCATTCTGGTGGCGGGCCCCGCGTCAGCGGGACGGCACGCCGGGCCGGGCGGGCGACCTCTGGCACTCTACCCGTGCCAGCGTCCTCACGGGTGGTAGCCGAGTTCCGTCAACAGCGGGCCGGCCTGGGCCAGCACGTCGGCCAGATCCTTTTCGGTCAGTCGCTTCCGCCAGCGCCCCACCGAGCCGGGCCGGGCCTGCGCGAACCGGGCGTGCAACGCCTGCCGGCCGGCCGGGTCACCGACGGTCAGGAAGTCGGCGACGACCTCGGCCGCCTCAGCCGGCCGGGTGACCACGTCCTCGTAGCGCAGGTGCCGGACCCGGTCCGCGGGCAGCGCGGCGAGCTGGGTCAACGCGCTGCTGGTGAAGCGCCGCCACATCCAGGCGGACCGACCCAGGTCGGAGACCCGGGTGAACTCCTCGCGCCGGTCCGGCTCCACCCAGAACCGCGGCGCGGCACCCCACGGCGTACCGCCGCGACCGCTGCGCCCGGTGCCGGTCGAGGCGGCGTTCAGCCAGGGCTGCTCGGCGTGCGACACCGCCACGTCCCGGCCGTCCCGGTAGACGTGCAGGAAGACCGCGTCCGGGAAGACGTCGGCCAGGAACGGCACGATGAAGCAGTTCTCCGGGTCCTTCTCGGCGAACCGCAGCCCACCGTGGCCGGCGGCGGCGAGCAGCGCGCCGTAGTAGCCGCGAAAGTAACGCGCGGCGCGCTGCGGGGTCCAGCTTCCCTCGTAGACGCAGCGGGCGACCGCCTTGGTCAGCCGCGGCTCGTAGTGGTAGGACACGTCCGGCAACGCGCCCACGCAGCTACCCAGGAACGTGGTGCCGGAACGCGGGGCGCCGAGGATGAAGATCGGCCGCTCCACCTTCAGGGTGAGCTTCCGCTTGCCGGCCTCCACCGGCCGCTCCAGGTCCCGGCGTTCCTTGCGGTCCGCCAGCAGGCCGACCGCAGCCAGCTTCGCGGCCTTCACCGTGGACAGCCCGGAGTGCGGGGCGAGGGGGGAGTCGCTGGTCATCGAAGATCCCATCGGGGTGCGCAGGAACGGTCAGGACTGGGCCGCCGGGTCCGCCCCGGCGCGGTTACGGCCCCGGCGCAGCGACCGGAGCGCGTCGAGGTGCAGCGTGCGCCGCCAGCGCCACGCCCCCACCAGGTACGCCGCCGTGCCGGCGACCGCCACCAGCGCGAGCACCGGAAGCGACACGCCGAGCAGGGTGGCCGCCCCGAGCGGCAGGCCCAGCGCGACGACGGCCAGCGCCATCGCGGCCCGGGTGCCGGCGCCGAACGGGTGCAGTCGCATCGACCACCAGAGCTGGGTCAGCGGCACCAGGTTGGTGACCAGGATGGAAAGGGTCCAGGCCAGGGCCGCGCCGAGGATGCCGTAGCGCGGGATGAGCAGCACGTTGGCGACCACGTTGAGGATCGTGCCGCCCATCGCGTTGTAGAACGTCCACGCGGTGCGGCCGGCCATGTTGAGCACCATGTCGACCATGCCGCACCCGGTCGCCACCAGCATGGTCAGCGCGAGCAGCACGACCACCCGACGGCCGTCGTCGTAGCCGGTGCCGAACAGCGACAGCATGGGCGCGGCGAACGCCGCGAAGATGAGGTAGGCCGGCCAGGAGAGCAGCACCAGCCAGCCGGTCGCGGCCTGGTAGAGCTGCCGGGCGTCGGCCCGGTCGTCCCGGGCGAACGCGGCGGCCAGGCGGTGCTGCACCGAGCTGGACAGCGCGACGCTGGAGAGCTGACCCAGCGCCAGGAACCGCGTCGCCGCCGTGTAGATCGCCGCGTCCGCCGGCCCGCGGAGCGCGCTGAGCAGCACGATGTCCAGCCGCTGCACCACGATCGCGGCCACGCTGCTGACCGCGCGGGGGCCGGTGAACCGCCAGAACGGCCCGATCATCTCGCCGGTCGGGACCGGCCGGGCCACCTGCCGGCCGGCCCGGCCGACCAGCCGGCCCAGCCAGATCAGCGCGACCACGGCGGCGAGCAGGTAGGGCACCACCCAGGCCACCGGCAACGCGACGGTGGCGGAGAGCCCGAGCCAGGCGGCCACCGCCACGGCCAGGAACTGCACCAGGGTGCGACCGAGCCGCTCCACGGTCAGCAGCGGGCGCATCTGGCCGAAGCCGCGGCAGGCGGCCAGCGCGTAGTCGTTCAGCGCGGCCAGCGGCACGAACGCCAGCAGGATGCGCAGCGCGGTCACCGCGCCCGGACCGGCCTCCGGCATGGTCGCCCGGGCCAGCGCCGGGGCGGCCAGCCAGCCGGCCGCGCCCAGCAGCGCGCCGACCGCCAGCACCGGCAGCAGGCCGGCCAGGATCGTGCCGCGGATCTGGTCCCGCCGGTCCAGCGTGCGCTGCCGGCTGACGAAGTAGACGGTGCCCACGTCGGTGCCGAGCCGGGCCGTCGACGCGGCGATCATGAAGGCGCTGGTGGCGGCGAAGAACATGCCGGCCTCACGGACCGACCAGCCCCGGGCGATGACGATGTTGAGACCGAAGCCGGCCACCGCGGCCAGCCCCACCCCGACCAGGTTGGCGAAGCCCTGCCGGGCCGCGCCGCCCAGGCCCGCGCCCGGGCCCGCGCCCGGCCCGACCGCCGGCAGGACGACAGTGGCGTCGGCGTCCGCCCGGGTCACCGCCGCCACGACGGCACGCGTCCCCACCACGTGGCCAGCCGCTCGTCGTATGGGGCGAAGTGGTCCTCCAGCCGGGCCCGCAGCTCGGCCGACATCGGCGAACGGGACCGCGAGTTGTGCTTGCCGAAGGCGATGTCCGCCCAGCGGGGCAACTCCAGGAAGTCGCAGACCGCGTCGAAGGACGGCCGCGGGTCGGCGAAGAAGTCGTCGCTGTCGATGACGTGCAGCCGGTCCCGGCCGACCAGCGCCTCCAGCCGCTCCACCTGCTCGATGTAGCGGCCCCGGGCCAGGTAGGAGTTGTGCTGGAGGTGCTCGCTGGCGTACGTCGGGTCGGCGATCATCCGATCCCGCTCGCCGGCGGTCCGCTGCTCCTCCAGCGCCAGCGCCCGTTCGAAGTCCGCCTCGGTCTCGTAGCCGCGGGCCAACTCGTGGGAGTGCGCCGAATAGGCCCGCTCCACCGGGTCACGCAGCAGCACCAGCAGCTTCACCGACGGCAGGTCCTTGGCGATCCGCTGCCCGGCCAGCGGGTGGAACATGTAGTAGGGGCTCGACTCGCCGGTGATCCCGCGCACGCCGAGCTGCGCCTTCACCGCGTCCGCCTTGCCGTTGGTGGGGAAGTGCCCGAGATACCAGCTCATCCCCCGGTGGTAGTCGACGTCGAAGTAGTGCACGCCCTTGTGGTAGGCGGGCGGCAGCACGCCGGGGTGCTGCGAGAGCGTCTTGAACAGCGAGGTGGTGCCGCAGCGCTGCGCCCCCACGATCAGGAATCCCGGCACCATCCGTGAGCCCGCGGTCAACCGACCGACCGTCCGACTCACCGACTTCACCGCGCGGAGCGCCTGCTCCCTGGCCACCGTCACGTCCCCACTCCTCACTCTCACCGGGCCCGGCGGGCCAGGTGCTCCTCGACGGCGGGCAGCAGCCAGGCGTCGACATGCCCCAGTCGCGCACCCGCCTCGGCCTGCCGGTCCCGCAGATAACGTGCCGCCAGCTCCACCAGGTAGAGCACGGCGACCAGGTCGGCGCCCCCACCGACCTGCTCGAACGGCGCGAGCGTCCGGTCGGCGCCGGCGATCAACGCGCGGGCGGCCTCGATCGGCTCCACCCCGTCGTGGCTCATCGCGCCCTGCACCGCCAGGTGCAGCGCGTCGTAGCCGGCCGGCACGTCCGCCTCGAACCGCTCCCAGTCCCAGACCAGCACCCGGCCGTCGGCCAGCACCGCGCTGTTGCCGCCGTTCCAGTCCCCGTGCCAGGCGCCGAACGCCACCACCGGGTCGGCGTCCGCGACCGACGTCAGCGCCGCACGCAGCCGCCCGACCTCCGGCCGGTCACCGAGCGCGTCCACCGCCCGGGTGAGCCGGGCCGCGTGCCCGCTGCCCGCCCACGACTCCCGGCGTACGCCGAGACAACCGGCGACCGCCACCATGGCGGCCCGCTCGGCCGCCGCCGCGACGGCCGGGGCGGCCCGGGGCAGCCGCACCGGCAGCGCCTCCTGGACCAGCAGCGCGTGCCCGTGCCAGTCGCCGTGATGGCGGACCCCGGCCAGCACGACCGGGCCGAGCGGCACGCCGGCGAGACGGTGCAGCGCGGCGGCCTCCGCGTCGACCAGGGCCCGGGTCAGCGGGTCGACGCCGAGTTTGGCGTACCCGAGGGCCCGGCCGTCCGGGGCGAGCAGTTGCAGCACCGGCTTGCGGTTGGCCCGGGCCGGGCCGATGTGCAGGCTGACCAGCGCCGGTTCGCCCAGCACCTCGGTCAGGTAGGCGTCCAGCCCACCGCCGGCGACCACCAGCCGGTCGCGGAACACCAGCGGCCCGACACCGAGTCGGAACGCGGTGGCCAGCCCCTGCCGGACCAGCTTGGCCTTGCGGCCGACCGCCTCGGTGGAGTGCCGGACGGCCCCGGCCGCGGCCCGGCCCGAGCCGGTGGGCACCAGCAGCCGGGGGCGCGCGGCCGAGGGCACCACCACCCAGCCGGCGCCGCCGCGGCGCAGCGCGGGTTCGGCCGGTTCGGGCCAGATCAGGCCGGCCAGCTCACCGAGGTAGGCGGAGCGGCCGTCGCCGTCCGGGGGTACGCGGAGCACCATCAACGTTCACCGGCTGCTTCCAGTCGGGCCCGTAGCCCGGCGATCGTGCCCTTGGGTGGCGCCGGCGCGAGTGCCCGGCGGAGCCGGTCGTTGCGGGCCAGCAGGGCGACCGAGATCAGGGCGTAGGCGAGGGTGGCTTCCAGTGCGCCGTAGGTGAACTGGAAGAAGAGCATCAGGATGATGACGAGCGTGCCGGCGATCCCGATCGCGCTGTGGTCGCGTCGGTAGCGCCAGAGGCAGTAGAGGAAGAAGCCGTTGTAGGCCAGCGCGCCGACCCAGCCCTGGCCGACGAGCAGCGCCCAGAGCTGGCCGTTGCTGCCCAGCTCCCGGTTGCCGCACTGCTTGCAGTCGTCGGACTTGCCGATGGCGATGGACCGGTTGCTGCCGATCAGCGCCCGGTTGCCGCCGTAGCCGAGGATCGGCGAGTGGTTGGCCGCGGTGACCGCGCCCTCGGACAGCGTGGTGCGGATGTCGTCGCTGTGCCCGTTCTGCAGCCGTTCGTCGAACGTGCGGCCGAGCGGGGTGGCGACGATCAGCACGCCGATCAGCCCGACCGCCAGGGCGAGCCCGCCGAGCACCACCATCCGGCCGCGCAGCGCGAGCCGGATCGCCACGTAGACCGCGGCGATGCCGAGACCGATCCAGAGGCCGCGGTTGAGCGAGTAGATGATCGGGAAGATGGCGGCCAGCGCGACGGCCACGCCGGCGGTACGGCGCAGCGGCTTGCCCAGCACCACCCAGCCGACGATCAGCCAGACCAGCAGGATCGCGGTGTTCTCGCCCCACGAGTTCGTGTAGGTGAACGGCGCGGACGGTCGGGGTGAGCTGGCCTCCCCCTCGATCACCTGCTGCACCTGGGCGAACTTCACGTCCATCAGCGAGGCGACGAAGGGGTGGGTGGCGATCGAGTGCGGCAGGACGAAGCGCAGCGGCGCGACGAACCCCATGGTGGGGAAGAGCGAGCCGAGCCAGCCGCCGATGACCACCACCACGCCCATGAACCCGAACAGGCGGATCATCCGGCGCCGGGACAGCTCCCGCTCGCTGAGGTTGTAGACGTAGAGCATGGCGACGGTCATGGCGACGAAGTTGGCCAGCCGGATGCCCCAGCCGAGGTAGCGGCCGCCGCCACCGCCCGGCGGCAGTGTGTCCGGCGCGGTGAGCCCGAGCGTGAGCACGGACAGGAACAGCCAGAGCAGCAGCAGCAACCAGATCCCGAAGCCGGCCGGCGTCCGGATCGGACCCCGCCGCGCCATCTGCACCAGCATCGGGACCGCGAAGATGATGAAGACGAAGCTGGACACGCCGAGCGCCCACCACACCGGCCAGAGCAGGAAGAGCGAGATCAGCGGCCACGCGGTCGGCAGCCGCCACGACCAGCCCTTCGGCCGGGCGCGGACCGGCGCGAGCCGGTTGCCCCCGGGCGCCGCCACCACCGCGCCCACCGGGACCGACCCGCGCGCCGGGCGGGGTGGGGTGACGGTGCTCATTTCACGGTGACCTTGGCGGTGGTCGGCGCGTAGATCACCCAGGCGTTGCCGGGCTGCGGGTGCAGCAGGTCGCCCCCGGCGTCGGCGAGCGTGCAGACCATCCCCAGGCCGGGCTTGCGCCAGCGGCCCTTCGCGCTGCTCGGACCGGACACCGCGACCACCGCGCCCTCGCCGAAGACGTTCGCCGACGGCAGCGCGCGGAACGACGGCTTGCGGACCTCGAGCGTGCGGTATTCCATCGTCAGCACGATCACCGAGGTGGCGGTCACCGTGGCGGTGCCGACCTTGCCCACCCAGCGGGCCTTCGGCTGGTCGTACCGCCAGACCATCGGCGGGCCGCCGGAGACCGTGATCGACAGCTCGGTGGCGGGGGTCAGGTCCCGGGCGGCCAGCGCGTCGCCGTCGGTGGCGTGGTCCAGCGCCGGCGTGGGCGGCTGACCCCCCTTCGGGGCGGCCTTGAGCAGCGCGGCCGTCGACGTGTAGTCGCCGCTGAAGACCTTCCCGTCGTCGTCCGGGGTGACGCCGTCCAGGTCGGAACTCTCGAACTGGCTGAGGAAACCGGTCGGACCGCCGGCGTACCCCACGAACGGGCGCAGCACCGAGACCGAGCGGATGTCGACCGGCCGGATCTCGGTGACCGGCCCGATCTTGGTGGCGTCCCGGGAGTGGAACACGGCGGTCAGGTGCAGCGTGTCCGACTCGGCGAACTCGGCGTAGACCAGATCGGCGGCGTCCAGCCCGGCCGGGGTGGTGGCGGGGCTCACCCGCATCGGCACCGCGACCGCCTGGCGGGTGGCCGCCGCCGGGGTGCCCACCGGCGCCCCGGTCAGCGGGCCCGTGGGCAGGCTCGAGGTCGGGCTGGCCGACGGTGGCGTCGCGGCGACGCTGCCCGGGTCGGCCACGTCGACGCTGCCCGGCTTGGGCTGCGGCTCGCTGCACCCGGTGCCGACGCCGAGGACGACGGCCGGCGCGAGGGCGGCGCGGAACATCTGCCGGCGGTTCACCCCAGGTCCTCGCCGGAGTCGATGGCGTAGCTGCGGCCGTCGCCACCGTCACCCCGGGACCGGTAGGTGCCGCCGGTGCCGTTGACCGGCATCGGCTTGCCGGGACCGGCCTGCGGCTTGCCCGGACCGGCCGGCGGCTTCACCGACGCGGCGCCCTTGCCCGGAGCCGCCGGCTTCGCCGACCCGGCGCCCGGGCCGGAACGGGACGACTGCATGCGCGGCAGCACCATGGTCGACTCGGCGGACGGGCCGGGACTCGGCCGCGGCTTGGGCCGGTTGGCGGCCGGCGTCGCCGGGGCGGTCGAGCCGGCCGGCGTGGCCGGGCGGGTGGCGCCACCGGTCGGCGCGGGCAGGCGCGGTGCCAGCACCGCACCGATGACCGGCGCGTTCACCTGCTCGAACTGCTGGAGGGCGGCGGTGATCTCACCGCTGCGGGTCTTGCCGGACTCGGCCACCACGATCACCGCGTCGACGTACCGGCCCAGCGCCTGCGCCTCCACGGCCTGGGTCGGCTGCCCGGTCTCGATCAGCACGTGGTCGAAGCGCGCGGTCAGCTCGTGCAGGATCTCCAGCAGGCCGGCGACCGGCAGCTCGACCTCCGCGTCCAGGTCGCCGGGGACGAGCACCCGGAGCTGACCGAGGCCCGGCACCGGCGCGAGCGCCTTGAGCGCCGGCACGTCGCGGCGGAGCACCGAGGCGAGGCTGTGCCGCCCCTCGGCGACCCCGGTGATGCCGCTCAGCGCCGAGTCCGGCTTGGTGGTGACCAGCGCGACCTGCGCGCCGGTGCGGGCGTACGCGGCGGCCAGGTTGGCGGCGACGAACCCGGCGGCGGTGCCGGCCGAGCCGTCGCAGAGCAGGAGCTGACGACCGCGACCGGCCTGGGCCGACTCGGGGACGGCGGAGAGCAGCACGTTGCGCAGCCGGCCCAGCTCGCGGGAGATCCGGTGGGTGGCGGGCAGGACGGAGAGCGACGGCGGGCGGGTCGTCAGCTCCAGCAGCAGCGGCAGGCCGACCCGGTCGGAGATGTCGCGTCCGCGCCGGATCCGGGTGTCGAGCCGGTCCAGCACCAGCGCCAGCACGATGCCGAGCAGCAGCCCCGCGCCCATGCCGCTGGCCAGGTTGAGCGTGCGGTTCGGCGAACTGGGCCGCTCGGGCAGCCGGGCGTCGGAGATGATCTCACCGGGGTCGGAGTCGGCCGAGACCAGCGGGCTGAGCCGGTTGTTCAACCCGTTGAGCTGGTTGGTCAGCACGCTGCGGTCGGCCTCGGCGCGCTCCCGCTCCGGGGAGTTGGCCGGGGCCGCCGCGATCCGCCCCGCGACGGCGCTGAGCTCCTTGTTCAGGCCGGCGATCTGCTGCTTGAGCGCGGTGGTCTCGTTCTCCAGCGCCTTCTGCGCGGTGGCCTTGCGCAGGTCGAGGTAGGCCTGCGCGAAGGCGTGCGAGCCCGCCTGCGCCTGGGCCGGGGTGCCCGCCTCGTAGGCCACCTGGAGGATCTGGCTGTTCGGCGGGACGCTGACGGTCACGGACTTGACCAGCTCGTCGCCGCCGGTGGTGACCTTCATCAGGCCCTTGGCCCGCTCCGCCACCACGAGCGACCGGACCACCTGCGCCTCGGTGTCGAGGTTGACCTTGGCGTTCGGGTTGCTCTCCGCGCCGGAGCCGAGCGGGCGCACCAGCAGCGAGGTGGTCGAGGTGTAGCGCGCGTCCTGGAGTTGGTTGATCGCCAGGCCGCCGGCCAGGCCGAGGACCGCGGCGAGCAGCAGGATCCACCAGCGGCGGCGCAACCAGCCCAGGTACGCCATCAGGGCAAGACCGTCGGAGTCGTTCTCGGCCAAATGGGGTGAGGGCATCAGAGTCTGTCGCTCCCTTTCGACCGAGCCGGGCAGTCCACGGCACAGCTGGAACTGACCGTGACTTCGAGTGTCCCCGATCCGAACGTTGAGGGAAAGTCTGCTCACGTTCCGGTAAGCCTGCCCAGGTGTGGGCAGCCCGCGGAGAGATGGCCGATTGGTGCTGGCCATTCAGCGGGTTTCCCGGCATCGGGCCCGACCTGCCCCCGGGAGCCGGCGTCGCCGCCGGCTCGCGTACGGAGCGGTGACGGAATCCTGACACATCCGCCCGGGGGCCGGTGGTCCCGGCCCACCGACCCGGGGCCGGCGCGGCTGACCTGGCGGGTGGCACCGCCGGCCGGATCCCGGTGACGGGAATCCCGAGGTGACCCGACCGGCCGGCCGGCATCCGTCCAACGGCCCCTTCAGTTGCCCAGGGCCGCGCCAGTAGGTTGTCAGGGCGCGTCCGAGGGTCATTCACGTAAATCCGGGCGCGGACGCACGGTTACGGGAGGAAACGTTGTGGTGAGCGGGTCAACCGAGGGCTCGGGGCAGGTCCTGCTGGTCGGCTCCAGTGGCGGGCATCTGGCCCAGCTCCTGGCTCTCGAACCGTGGTACCGGGAGCGGGACCGGGCATGGGTCACCTTCGACACACCGGACGCCCGCTCACTGCTCGACGGCGAGGACGTGGTCTGGGCGCACCATCCCACCACCCGTAACGTCAAGAACCTGGTCCGCAACGCGTTCCTCGCGCTGAAGGTGATCCGCCGGCGCCGGGTGGACGCGGTGGTCACCACCGGTGCCGGCGTCGCCCTGCCGTTCGTGGTGGCGGCCCGGCTGCGCCGGATCCCCACGGTCTACATCGAGGTGTACGACCGGATCGACAGCGCGACGCTGACCGCCCGGCTCTGCCGGCCCTTCCTCTCCGCGATGCTCGTGCAGTGGGAGGAGCAGCGCCGGATGTACCCGGAGGCGACCGTCGTGGGGAACCTCCTCTGATGGGGCTCATTCCGCAGCAGCGGGACCGACGGTCCGTCCCCTACGTGCTGGTCGTGGTCGGCACCGACGTGCACCGCTTCGACCGCCTCGTCGGCTGGCTGGAGCGCTGGCACGCCGCCCGGCCCGGGGTCCGGCTGGTCCTCCAGTACGGCCACAGCCGCACCCCGGCCCTGCCCGAGGCCACCCCGTTCCTCGGCCACGAGGAGCTGCAACGCGCGATGGCCGAGGCCACGCTGGTGGTCAGCCACGGCGGGCCGGCCACCATCACCGAGGCCCGGCGCACCGGCCACCTGCCGATCGTGGTGCCCCGCGACCCGGCCCACGACGAGCACGTCGACAACCACCAGCAGTTGTTCTCCCGACGGCTGGGCGCGGCCGGCATGGTCCGCCTCTGCGAGACCGAGGCCGAGCTGCTCGCCGCGCTGGACGAAGGGCTGGCCGACCCAGGCCGGTTCGTGCTGGCCGCCGACCCGGGTCGGCCGGACCCGCGTGCCGAGGCGGTCGCCCGGGTCGGCGCCGTGATCGACGACCTGGTGGCCCGGCGGGTCCGTCAGCAGGCCGGCGGGCGGCGCGGATGAGCGCCCCGGAGCCGGCGCAGCCGCGCGTCCTCTTCGTCGGCGGTCTCGGCCGCAGCGGCTCCACGCTGCTGGAGCTGCTGCTGGCGCAGAGCCCCGACGTGTGCGCCGTCGGTGAGGTGGTGCACCTCTGGGAGCGGGCGCTCGGCGCGGACGAGCGGTGCGGCTGCGGCGAGCGGTTCACCGCCTGCCCGTTCTGGCGGCAGGTCGGCGAGCAGGCGTTCGGCGGCTGGTCCGCGATCGACCGGGACGACGTGCTGGCGCTCAAGGACCGGGTCGACCGGACCCGGCACATTCCCCGGCTGGCCAAGAACGCGCTCCCGCCCGAGCAGCTCGCCGACGTCCGCCGCTACGCCGACCTCTACACCCGGATCTACCGCGCCGCGCTCGCGGTGACCGGGGCGCGGGTGGTGGTCGACTCCAGCAAGCACGCCTCGCTCGCCTTCGCGCTGAGCTGGGCCGACGGGCTCGACCTGCGGGTGCTGCACCTGGTCCGGGACAGCCGGGCGGTGGCCTACTCCTGGGGCAAGCAGGTGCGCCGGCCCGAGGTGGTCGACGGCGAGGACTTCATGCCGACCTTCTCGCCGTTCGAGGTGAGCAAGCTGTGGACCGCGCAGAACGCCGCGTTCCACCTGCTCGCCCAGCGGGCGAAGGTGCTCCGGCTGCGCTACGAGGACTTCACCGCCGACCCGGCCGGCACCGTACGCCGGGTGCGCGACTTCAGCGGCCTGCCGGACGACCCGGCGGCGCTGCGCATCCTGGCCGGCGACCAGCCGGACGCCCCGGCCGAGCCGGCCGCGCCGTTCCGCGCGCACAGCGTCGCGGGCAACCCGCTGCGGTTCAGCGGCGGCCCGCTGACGGTACGCCGGGACGAGGCGTGGCGGGACCGCCTGCCGCGTCGCAGCCGGGCCGTGGTCAGCCTGGCCACGCTGCCGCTCCGAGTCCGCTACGGCTACCTGGGCCAGCGGGGATCCGACGAATCCGTGGAGAGAGCATGAGTGGGCCGAGCATCTCGGTGGTGGTACCGACGCGGGACCGTCCGGAGCTGCTGCGCGCGGCGCTCGACGCCATCCTCAGCCAGGCGCACCCCGGCCTGATCGAGGCGATCGTGGTCTACGACCAGTCCGAGCCGGACCGGTCGCTGGAGTCCGACCGCGGCGACCGGCGCGTCCGGGTCATCACGAACACCCGCACCGCGGGCCTGGCCGGGGCACGCAACACCGGCATCGAGGCCGCCACCGGCGACTGGGTGGCGTTCTGCGACGACGACGACGAGTGGCTGCCCGGCAAGCTGGCCGCCCAGTTCGGGGCGCTCGACGTGCACCCGGACGGCGCGCTGGTGAGCTGCGGCATCCGGGTCAGCTACGACGACCGGACGGTGGACCGCTCGCTGGACCGGGCCCGGATCTCGCTGGAGGCGTTGCTCCGGGACCGGCTCACCGAGCTGCACCCGTCCACGTTCCTGATCCGCCGGGCCGCGCTGCTCGACGCGATCGGCCTGGTCGACGAGCAGATCCCGGGCAGCTACGCGGAGGACTACGAGTTCCTGCTCCGGGCCGCCCGGTACGCGCCGCTGGTCAACGTGGAGAGCCCGTACGTGCTGGTGCGCTGGCACAAGCGGTCCTACTTCGCGCAGCGCTGGGAGACGATCTCGACCGCCTTGCAGTGGCTGCTGCGCCGCTACCCCGAGTTCGCCACCGTGCCGCACGGTGAGGCCCGGGTGGCCGGCCAGATCGCGTTCGCGCAGGCGGCGATGGGTAACCGGCGGGACGCGGTCCGCTGGGCCCGGCGCACGCTGGCCCGCAACCCGAAGGAGCCGCGCGCCTACCTGGCGCTGGCGGTGGCGAGCCGCGCCGTGCAGGCCGACCGGGTGCTGCGCACACTGCACAAGCGCGGCCGGGGCATCTGAGCCGTACGCGGAACGGGCGGGCGACCGAGGTCGCCCGCCCGTCGTGGTCCGCCGGCCCGGCTCAGGCCACGCAGAACGCCTTCCACGCCTGGATGCTCGGCTGGTCGAGCAGCCGGAAGTCACCCTGGCTGACGGTCTGGTTGTAGTAGGCCACGAACTCCGGCCGCTGGCCGTTGAGGAAGCCGGCCATCGACCGGATCCATTCGGCCCGGCCGGCGCCGGAGTCACCGGGCACCAGGTCGCTGCCGGTCTCCGCGACACCCCACGGCTTGCCCAGCGCCTTCGACTTGCTGATCATCGGGCCGTAGATCTCCTGCGGCGAGGCGTACCGCTTCCACTTCTTGCCCCAGTTGTAGCAGTCCCAGCCGAGCGCCTCGATCACGTCGCCGCCGGGGTAGAACGCGTCGAAGCTGCGCCCGGACTTCGGGTCGAGCGTCCAGCACATCAGGATCAGCGTGTTGATCAGCTTCGGGTTGCCCGCCTGTGCGGCCAGGCCGGCGACCCGCTTCCACGCCGCGCGGTAGGCGTCGGTGCTGAACGCGCCGCGCTCGACGTCGTCCTCCGGCTCGTGGAAGTAGGACCAGTAGACGTTGTGGTCGCGCGGGATGGAGGCGAACCAGGAGCGCAGGCGGGAGTCGTGCCGACCGGAGTTGATCTCGTGGGGGGAAGCCTTGAAGGACACCACCACGGTGCGGTCCACCACGTCGGCGCGGCTGCCCGACCAGGCCGGCGGCAGGCCGGGGAAGAAGATCCGGGCCATCTGCAGCTTGCCGAACGTCCGGTCGGAACGGCTCAACGCCTGACCGAAGCTCTCCCCGTTCTGCACGCCGATCGACGCGCCGGGCAACGTCTGCTGCGTACCGGCGAAGCCCTTGGCGCCGGGGGCGGCGGAGGCCGACGGTTTCGCGCCGGGCTTGCCGCCGAGGCCCTGGTCGGCGCTCGGGGCGGCGGCGCCGGGCGTGGCCGGCGCACCCAGGCCGGCCGACGGGGCCGGGCCGGCGGTGGTCGGCACCTCGCTGGCCTGCGGGTTGGTCGCGTCGGGCCGCAGCGCGGCCACCGCGACGCCGCCGCCGGTCAGGGCCAGCGCGACGGCCGTCGCCAGCACCGCGCGCCAGCGCCGCCGGGGCCCGCCGGGCGGCGGGTCCGACGCGACCGGTGGGTGCGGCGGCTGGCCGGGACCGCCCGCGCCCGGTCGGGCGTCCGGCCCGGTGGGTACGCCTCCGGGCGGCGGCCCGGTCAGCGTCGCGGTCGCGGTCGCGCCCTCGCCCCAGCCGGCGGTCGCGGTCGGTCCCTCGCCCCAGGCGGCGGACGCGGTCGGTCCCTCGCCCCAGGCGGCGGACGCGGTCGGTCCCTCGGCCCAGGCGGCGGACGCGGTCGGTCCCTCGCCCCAACCGGCGGACGCGGTCGCTCCCTGGGCCCACTTCGTGGGCGCGGTGGGCGCCTCGCCCCAGCCGGGCGACTCGTGCCCCGGCCAGGCCGGGCCGGCGTCCACCCAGGACTGGTCCGCGTGACCACCAGGGCCGGGCAGCTCCCGTTCCGGCCACGGCAGGTCGCCGTGGCTGTGGACCGGCGCCGGTGGCGAGGTCGGGTTCTCGGGCCAGGGCAGCGCGAGGCCACCCGATTGGCGAGAAATGTCCTGCCCCGGCCACAGGCCGGTCGGCTGCCCTGAGGCATCGTGCGGGTCTCGGTCGGCCGGCATGGCCCTCCCTGGCTGTCGGCGGCCCGTGGTGTCGGGCTCAGGTCGGACGCGCATTCGCACCCGACGATAACCCCGATTCACCCTGGCCGTACGTACCGTCACTCTCAGCCGAACGCCTCACCCGGGTCACCGGTGACGGCCGAAGCGGGCATCTCGACCCCGGTCCGGGCGATCGCGTCCAGCAGTCGGTCGGCCAACTCGGGGCGGCAGACCAGCAGATCGGGCAGGCGCGGGTCGGCCCGGTTGTAGCGCAGCGGCGAGCCGTCGATCCGGGACGCGTGCATGCCCGCGCCCAGTGCCACCGCCACCGGCGCGGCACTGTCCCACTCGTACTGGCCGCCCGCGTGGACGTACGCGTCGACCTCGCCGGTCACCACCGCGCACACCTTGACCCCGGCCGAGCCCATCGGCACGGCCCGGGCGTCCAGCAGCTCGACCAGCTCACCCACGAACGCCGGCGGGCGACTGCGGCTCACCGCGATCCGGATCGGCCCGTCGGTCGCCTTCGGCGTCGGGCAGGTGGTGCCGAGGACGACCGGCCTGCCGTCCGCGCCGGTCCGGGCCGGCATGCCGACCGCGCCGGCGACCAGCGCGCCGTCCGGCGCGGCGGAGCGCTGCCAGAGCGCCACGTGCACCGCCCAGTCGTCCCGCCCGGCCTCGGAGAACTCGCGGGTGCCGTCCAGCGGGTCGATGATCCACACCCGGTCCGCCTCGTGCCGGGGAGCCCGCTCCCCGTCCGCCCAGGCGCGGCGCGCGTCGGCCTCCTCCTCGGAGAGCACCGCGTCCGCCGGCCGCCAGCGCGCCAGCGCCGCCGTCATCAGCTCGTGCGACGCCCGGTCGCCGGCGTCCTTGAGCGCCTTCGGGTCGGCGAAGCCCTGCCGGTCCCGCAACGCGGTGAGCGCCGCCCCGGCCTCGGCGGCCAGCCACTGCGCGAACTGCTGGTCGTCGAGTCGTCCCGTCTCGTCCTCGGTCACGAGCCCCATCCCTGTCTCGCGGGTCTGCCGCGACCCGTCATCCTTCGGCGACCGGTGTCACCGGCGCCAGCGTCCGGTCGGATCGTAGACAGTCGCGAGCCGGCCTCGGTTCCCCGTCGACGCTGGTCGACGCCGGTGACCGCCCGCATGTTGAACTTCGCGTGTATGCCGGTCGGACCCGACGGGGCAGGCCCTAGGCTCTGCGCATGACCGCCGAGCAGCTGATCTCCTTCGCCCGTGGGGCTCCCTCGCTGGACATCGTCGATGTCGAGGGGCTCAAGGCCGCCGCCGTCCGCGCCTTCGACGCCGACCCCGCCGGGGTCACCGCGTACGGGACCTCCGTCGGCTACCCGCCCCTGCGGAAGTGGATCGCCGAGAAGCACGGCGTCGAGGCCGACCAGGTGCTGGTCACGAACGGCTCGTTGCAGGCCGACGCGTTCCTCTTCGACCACCTGGTCCGCCGGGGCGACGCGGTGGTCGTCGAGCGTCCGACGTACGACCGCACGCTGCTCAACCTTCAGCAGATGGGCGGCGAGGTGCACGGCGTGACCATCCAGCCGGACGGCCTGGACACCGCCGAGCTGCGCAAGCTGCTGGAGTCCGGGGTCCGGCCGCGGCTGGCCCACGTGATTCCGAACTACCAGAACCCGGCCGGCGTGACGCTCTCCCTGGAGAAGCGCCGTGAGCTGCTCGACCTGGCCGCCGAGTACGAGTTCACCATCTTCGAGGACGACCCGTACGCGGACATCCGGTTCCGGGGCGAGCCGCTGCCCTCGATGCTGTCGATGGACAGCCGGGGCGTGGTGGTGCACGCCTCCAGCTTCACCAAGACGGTCTGCCCGGGTGTCCGGGTCGGCTACCTGGTCGGCCCGGCGGAGCTGATCGCGGCGATCGCGAAGCGGGCCACCAACCTCTACATCTCGCCGGGCATGGTGGCCCAGGCGATCGTGCACCAGTTCTGCGTCTCCGGCTCGATCGAGCGGTCGATCCACACGGTCCGCACGGCGCTGGGCGAGCGGGCCGGGGTGCTGGCCGAGTCGCTGCGCCGGCACATCCCGGAGGCCCGGTTCGTCGAGCCGGACGGCGGCTACTTCCTCTGGGTCGAGCTGCCGGAGGACGTCGAGGTCGACCGACTGGCGCCGGCCGCCGCCGAGCGCGGCGTCGCGGTGGTCAAGGGCAGCGACTTCATGGTCGACGGCGGTCGGCACGCGCTGCGGTTGGCGTACTCCGCGGTGACGGCGGATCGGATCGACGAGGGGGTACGGCGACTCGCCGAGGCGATGGCTGCCGTTCGCGCCTGATTTTCTGTCGGGTTTCCGACAGAATGGCCCCGCTGGCCGGCTCGGCTCTCCCGCCGGGTCGGCCTTCGGCCCACAATGCTGCGAGCGTCGCTCACCTTTCGTGGGCGACGCCGCCAGCATCACTCCCGCCCCCAAGGGTGCCGGGTGGGCCGTGTCGCCCCTCACCCCCCTGACGCGGCCGGCCCGCCCGGCACCGCACCGCGGCCGCCCGACCGCAGGCCGCGCTGCGCGCACACCCGATCGGCGTAACCTGCAAGCCGCAGTTTCGTGGAGAGGGGGCGAGAGATGACGGACCGGGTGGCACGCGACCGAACCGCCGGCCAGCACGGAGACCGGCCGCCCCGGCCCCGCGCCTGGGCAGCGCCGGTACGCGCCATGTCCCGCATCCTCAACGCCGACGGCTCCCCGCGTACGCCCCAGCCGACCCGTCCCGGGCGCAGCGGGATCGTCGACTGCGGGCTCTACGTCGACGGCGAGCGTCGGCCCGGCCGCCCGCAGTACGCCGACGCCCTGGCCGACGCCCGCCGCGAGCGGGACGGCTTCGTCTGGCTCGGTCTGCACGAGCCCGACCTGGCCGAGATGACCGAGATCGCCGCCACGTTCGGCCTGCACGAGCTGGCCGTGGAGGACGCGGTCAAGGCCGAGCAGCGCCCGAAGCTGGAACACTTCGGGGAGATCGTCTTCCTGGTGCTGCGGACCGCCCGCTACTGCGAGCACGCCGAGCTGACCGAGAACTCCGAGGTGGTGGAGACCGGCCAGGTGATGCTCTTCATCGGGCCGAACTTCGTGATCAGCGTGCGGCACGGGGACGCCTGCCGGCTGTCGCCGGTCCGCGCCGACCTGGAGGCGAAACGCGACCTGCTGCGGCAGGGGCCGTGGGCGGTCGCGTACGCGGTCACCGACCGCGTGGTCGACCTCTACCTGGAGGTCGCCGACCGGCTGGAGGACGACCTCGACGTGCTGGAGGCGGACGTCTTCGACCGGCAGAGCAGCGGTCGGATCCAGCGGATCTACCAGATGAAGCGGGAACTGGTCGAGTTCAAGCGTGCGGTGGTGCCGTTGCAACGCCCACTGATGACGCTCACCGCCCAGGTCAACCGCGCGGTGCCGCAGGAGGTGCGGCGCTACTTCCGCGACGTGCAGGATCACCTCAGCCGCACGGTCGAGCAGGTCAACTCCTACGACGACCTGCTCAACTCGATCCTCCAGGCCCGGTTGGCCCAGGTCACCGTCGACCAGAACAACGACATGCGCAAGATCGCCGCCTGGGCCGCCATCGGCGCGGTGTGGACCGCGATCGCCGGCATCTACGGCATGAACTTCCAGAACATGCCCGAGCTGACGTGGACGTACGGCTATCCGGGCGTGTGGGCGGTCAACCTGACGCTGTCGTTCGTCCTCTACCGCTGGTTCCGTCGCAACGGCTGGTTGTGACCGGCGACACCGGCCGGGGCGCGGCGGGTCCGGACGCGGAAGCGCCGGCCACGCGGGACGTGCCCGCGCGCCGGCGCTGATCCGTCGGCCGGATCCGGCTCAGCGGCGACCGCTGGCCTTCGCCGCGTTCCGGCCGTTCTGGACGGCCTTGGTGATGTCGTCGGCCGGCCGGCCGGAGACGTCCCGGGCGCCCTCGGCGACGGAGGGGACCTGGCTGTTCGGGTGGATCACCGGGTCGGCGCCGGGCGTGGTGGCCTGGGTCACCTTCGCGCTCGCGTCCGGGGTCTCCACCACGATCGTGTCCACGTCCTCCCGCATCGGCTCCAACGTGTCCTGACCGGTCGGGCCGAGCGTGCCGGTCGGGTCGTACTCGGCCCACTCCTGCTGCTCGCGGCGGCGACGCATGGCCATCGCCCCGGCCAGGCCGGCGACGGTGCCGGCGACCAGCAGGCCGGCGGTCATGCCCCGCGACCTGCGCTGCTTCTTCTTTCCGGCCTTCATGTTCTTCGCCTTCTTCGTCATCGCGGACTGCTTCGCCGCCACCACCTTGCGACCGGTGCGCGCCTTGCCCGCCGCCTCGGTCCGGGCGCTGCGCACGGCCAGGAGCACCGGGGCGAGCGCGGCGGCGCTCGACGCGACGCCGCTGGACGCCCGGTCCCGGACCATGACCGCGGTGGGCGCGACGGCGACCCGGGCTGCCTGGACCCGCGGGCCGACCGTGGCACCGGCACCCTTCGCCGCGTGCGAGGCGGCCTGCCTCAGGTGACCGATGCCCTGGTTCAGCTCGGCCTTGGCGAGCTGGCCCTGGGTCTTTCGCCGCCCGATTCCAAACACGGTCCCACCTCCTGGGAGTTGTTCCTTCGTCATCCTCCACCTTCGGATGCCTCCGCATGGCCAGATCGGGCACATGGGAGGATCCGCAAGGAACTGACCAACGAGTGAGGAGTACCCGTGGCCGAGGCTGTCTACGCCACCTTGCACACCAACGCCGGCCCGATCCGGCTGGAGCTCTTCCCGAACCACGCGCCGAAGACCGTCCGCAACTTCGTGGAGCTGGCCGAGGGCAACCGGGAGTACATCGACCCGCGTACCGGTCAGCCGGGCAGCGGGCCGTACTACGACGGCACCATCTCGCACCGGGTGATCAGCGGCTTCATGGTCCAGATGGGCGACCCGACCGGCACCGGGCGGGGTGGCCCGGGCTACAAGTTCGACGACGAGTTCCACCCCGAGCTGCGCTTCGACCGGCCGTACCTGCTGGCCATGGCGAACGCCGGGCCGGGCACGAACGGGTCGCAGTTCTTCATCACCGTGTCGCCGCAGCCGCACCTGAACAACCGGCACACCATCTTCGGGCAGGTGGCCGACGAGCAGTCGGTGAAGGTGGTCGACTCGATCGCGAACACCCCGACCGGGCCGAGCGACCGGCCGCGCCAGGACGTGGTGATCGAGCGGGTCGAGATCGAGCGGCAGCAGTCCTGAACGTCGCGCGGGTACCTTTGCTCGCATGACTGAGCGCTCCGGGCAGGCAGGCGACGCCACCGAGGGGCCGGTGCCGACCGCTCCGGTCTGCTACCGGCATCCCGATCGGGAGACGTACCTCCGGTGCACCCGCTGCGACCGGCCGATCTGCCCCGAGTGCATGCGCGACGCCTCCGTCGGCCACCAGTGCCCGGAGTGCGTCGCCGAGGGACGCCGCAGCGTGCGGCCGGCGCGTACCGCCTTCGGGGGCGGTGCCGCCGGCCGCCACGGCCACGTCACGAAGGTCCTCATCGCGCTGAACGTGCTGGTCATGGTGATCTCCATCGCGTCGGCCCGGAGCGGGTCCGCGATCGCCGGCGGCGGCCTCGGCGGCCTGATGGGCGGTGGGACCCCGCTGACCGAGTGGGGCGCGGTGCTCGGCCTGGCGCGCTTCCCCGACGGCACCGTCGGCGGGGTGGCTGACGGCCAGTGGTACCGGCTGGTCACCGCCATGTTCCTGCACTACGGCCTGCTGCACCTGCTGCTCAACATGTGGGGGCTCTGGGTGCTCGGCCGGTCGTTGGAGGCGCTGCTCGGGCCGCTGCGGTTCCTGGCGCTCTACCTGCTCGCCGGGCTCGGCGGCAACGTGGCCGCCTACGTCTTCACCGAGCCGAACAGGTTCTCGGCCGGTGCGTCGACCGCCATCTTCGGCCTGTTCGCCGCGATCTTCGTGATCATGCGCCGGCTGGGCCGGGACACCTCGGCGATCGTGCCGATCCTGGTGATCAACCTGGTCTTCACGTTCACCGTGCCGAGCATCTCGGTGGCCGGGCACCTCGGCGGCCTCGTGGTGGGCGCGGTCACGGCGCTGGTCCTGGCGTACGCCCCACGGATGCGCCGGACCGTGTTCCAGGCGGCGGGTGGCGCGATCGTGCTGGTGGCCCTGATCGGCATGGCCCTCATCCGCACCGCCGCGCTGACCGGCTGATCCGGCGTACCCCTCCGCGTGGCCGACGCCGCCGGGCGCGATTCGCGTTCCCGTGGGACGGCCCGCGTTCCCCGTGGTGCCGCCCGCTCCCTCGGCGGTGGGCCGGGCGGACGCGGCTGACCGTCACTGTGCGTGTGGCCCGAGGTCTGGCGGGCCTTATCCTCACGGCGCCTTTGCTCTGCAGCCACCGGTGCAGCAGTGACGGACCGTTGCCGCTGCGTCCATGGCTGCAGAGCAAAGGCGCGCGGAGGGCATTCTGTCGGTGGCTCGGACTCGGGAGCGTTGTTCCAGCTCAGCGCCAGTTCTGGGGGTGGCGGCACGGGAGGCCGCCCGGAGATGGGTCAATCAGCCGTTACGCACAGTGGTCACTGACCGGTTTGTGGCTAACGCCTACCCAACGTGACCGATAGGCGGGCCAGTCGCGCGGATCAGCGCGGTCGCTCGACCTTGGGATGCGATCCGCTGGCGCGCGCGAGCCTCGGCCCACGTCGCAGGGCCGACGTCGCAAGGCCCACGCCGGGCCGGGGCCGCGCCGCAGCGGCCACGTCGTCAGCGTGCGGCGGCGCGGGCGGCGGTGAGCGTGGCGGCCACCTCGTCCAGCGGCGCGTCCAGGTCGCGGCGGCCGAACAGGTGCAGCGACTCCCCCGCGTCGATCTCCAGCGTCTCGGCGGTGACCCCGCGTCGGCTGCGTCGGTCCAACCGGATCGCCTCCACCGCGGCCCACGGCAGCCGGCGTCGGCCGGCGTACCCCCGGATCACGGTGAGGCCCTCCGGGTCGACGGCGAGCCGGACCGGCGCGACGAGGTCGCGCAGCGCCCACGCGAGCAGCGCGGCGGCGATCGACCCGGCGAGCACCGGGCGGACCGGGTCGCCGGCGGCGAGTGCCAGGCCCAGCGCAGCCAGGGCGAGCGCGCCGAGCGCCTTGACCACCGGCAGCGCCCGGGGCACGCGCCACTCCCGGGCCGGTGACGGCTGTGGATCCATCGGCCCAGCATGCCAGCGGCACGACCATCCGGCACGGCCGCCCGGCAGGACCGGGCGGCGGGGGAGGACGGTCGGTCGGGTCAGCACGTAGGATCGGGGCAAAGCGACGTTACCGGGGAGTAGACATGAGTGACGCGGTCATCGTCGGTGCGGTGCGGACCCCGGTCGGGCGGCGCAAGGGCAGCCTCGCCGGCGTGCATCCGGTCGACCTCTCGGCGCACGTGCTGCGCGCCCTGGCCGAGCGCACCGGCATCGATCCCGGTCAGGTCGACGACGTGATGTGGGGCTGCGTGTCGCAGGTCGGCGAGCAGTCCTGGAACGTGGCCCGCAACGCCGTGCTGGCGGCCGGCTGGCCCGAGTCGGTGCCCGGCACCACGCTCGACCGGCAGTGCGGGTCGAGCCAGCAGGCGCTGCACTTCGCCGCCGCCACCGTGCTCTCCGGCCAGGCCGACCTGGTCGTCGCCGGGGGCGTCGAGTCGATGACCCGGGTGCCGATGGGCTCCAGCGTGGCCGGCGGGATGCCGTTCAGCCCGGCCATCCTGGCCCGCTACCGCGGCGTCGAAGGCGTCGCCGAGGACTCGCCGCTGCCGTTCAACCAGGGCGTCGGCGCCGAGCTGATCGCCGAGCGGTGGCGCTTCTCGCGTACCCAGCTCGACGAGTTCGCGCTGGCCAGCCACGAGAAGGCGGCCGCCGCGCAGGACGCCGGCGCGTTCGAGCCGGAGCTGGCGCCGGTGGCGCTCGCCGACGGCGGCAAGTTCAGCGCCGACGAGGGCATCCGTCGGGACACCTCGCTGGCCAAGCTCGGCGAGCTGGCCACCCCGTTCCGCGCCGACGGCGTGGTCACCGCCGGGTCCGCGTCGCAGATCTCCGACGGCGCCGCCGCGCTCGCGGTGACCACCGCCGAGTGGGCCAGCCGGCACGGCCTGCGCCCGCTCGCCCGGGTGCACACCGCCGTGGTGGCCGCCGACGATCCGGTCGCCATGCTCACCGCACCCATCCCGGCCACCGCGAAGGCGCTGCGCCGCGCGGGGCTGGGCATCGAGGAGATCGGGGTGTACGAGGTGAACGAGGCGTTCGCCCCGGTGCCGCTGGCCTGGCTGGCCGAGACCGAGGCGGACCCGGATCGGCTCAACCCGCGGGGCGGCGCGATCGCGCTGGGCCACCCGCTCGGCGGCTCCGGCGCGCGGATCATGACGACGATGCTCCAGCACATGCGGGACAACGGCATCCGCTACGGCCTGCAGACCATGTGCGAGGGCGGCGGCATGGCCAACGCGACAATCGTCGAGCTGCTCTGAGGCCGGTGGAAGTTCCAGAAATCGGGGGTGACCCATGTCACCCCCGGTCGACCGCTCGTTGCACATTGCATGGACGTGTTCTCCCGAACGTTCCTCCCGGCCGCGGCCGAGACCGGTCTGGCGACGCAGACCGCCACCCGGCACATGCCGGTGTTCCGCCGCTGCGTCGGCTCCGGTGACGCCACCATCCTGGTCACCCGGTGCAGCCGCCCGGAGCATCCGGTCGGCGGCGAATACCTCATGCTCCTCACCCACCGACGACTGGTGGTGACCCGGCAGACCCGGTTGCTGCACCGGCTGCGCCTGCACCTCAACACCGAGCTGCGCGAGCTGAGCAACGTCACCTGGAGCCCGGACCCACGGGCGCACAGCCTGGAGCTGGCCGCCACCGCCATCGACGGCGCACGCGAGCGTTTCCTGATCCGTACCCACCATCCGAAGGGGGTGTGGCAGCTCGACGCGCTGCTCCACCACGCCTTCCGGACCCGGCTGCGGACCCCGGCGGAACGGCTGGTCGCCACCATCGGTGACCCACCGGCCGGCCTCCGGCCCGTCGTGTTCCGGCCGGCGCCGGCCCGCTGACGTTCTCCTTACCGAACCCGAACGTCTCCCGTACCGTCCGGGCGGCCACCGGTCGGTCATCATGGGCCGGTGACCGCCGACACCGCGCAGCGCGGGCTCGTCCTCGTGGTGGAGGACGAGCCGTCCATCGCCGACCTGGTCCGGCTCTACCTGACCCGGGACGGCTTCGGCGTACACCTGGAACGGGACGGCACGGCCGGGCTGGCCGCCGCGCGGCGGCTGCGCCCGGTGGCCTGCGTACTCGACATCGCGCTGCCCGGCCTGGCCGGCACCGAGATCTGCCGGCGGCTGCGCGCCGCGGGTGACTGGACGCCTGTCATCTTCCTCACCGCCCGCGACGACGAGGTGGACCGCGTGGTCGGCCTGGAGCTGGGCGCGGACGACTACGTCACCAAGCCGTTCAGCCCGCGGGAGCTGGTCGCCCGGGTCCGAGCGGTGCTGCGGCGCAGCGCCGGCACGCCGGCCACCGCCGAGCAGCCGCGGGTGCTCGGCCCGGTCACGCTCGACCCGGCCCGTCGGGCGGTGGCCGTCGGTGGGACGCCGGTGCAGCTCACCTCCACCGAGTTCGACCTGCTCGCGCACCTGATGGCCCGCCCCGGCCGGGTGTTCACCCGGGAGGAGCTGCTGGCCGGCGTCTGGGGCTACGCGGCGCACGCCGGCACCCGGACCGTGGACGTGCACGTGGCGCAGGTCCGGGCCAAGCTCGGCCCGGCCAGCGTGATCCGCACCCACCGTGGCGTCGGGTACGCGGCCGATGCCTGACCAGCTCACCGTGGCGCTGCCGGTGATCCGGACCGGGCCCCCCGCACCGCCCGCCCGCCGCCGGCCCGGCCACACGCTGACCGCCCGCGCGGTGCTCGTCACCTGCGCGGTGGCGCTGGTGTCGGTGCTGGTCACCGCGTTGGTGGCGGTGCCGTTGGCGGTACGCGGCGCGGAACGGCGGGACCAGGACGCGCTGGCCGCGCAGGCCCGGCTCGCCGCCGACGTGCTGCGCGTCCGCGCGGTACGCCAGCGCGACGGCGCCGGGGACCGGCTCATCCGGCAGCTCCGTCAGCAGCAGATCGACGTGTACGTGGTCCGGGGTGGCCAGGTCGACCGGCCGGGCCTGCCGGCGCCGCTCGTCGCCCGGGTCGCCGCCGGCGGCAACGTCTCCGGTCGGCGGCTCGTCGACGGGGAACGCCGGCTCGTCGAGGCGCGGGCGCTGCCCGGCGGTGACGGGGTGGTGCTCACCCGCGCCGTCACCACCGGCCCCTGGCGGCGGGTGCTGAGCGGGCTCTGGCTGCCGCTGCTCGCCGGCCTCGCCGCCGGGGCGGTCGCCGGGCTGCTGCTCGCCCGCCGGCTGGCCCGGCCGATCCGCGTCGCGGCCACGGCCGCCGCCCGGCTCCGGGCCGGGGACCGGGCGGTCCGGGTGCCGGTCGAGCCGCCCGACGAGGTGGCCGACCTGGCGTACGCGCTCAACGGGCTGGCCGCCGCGCTGGCCACCAGCGAGGGCCGGCAGCGGGAGTTCCTGCTCTCCGTCTCGCACGAGCTGCGTACCCCGCTGACGGCGATCCGGGGTTACGCCGAGGCACTGGCCGACGGCGTGATCGACGCGGACGCGGTGCCGGCGACCGGTCGTACCGTGCTGGCCGAGGCGGAACACCTGGACCGGCTGGTCAGCGACCTGCTCTCGCTGGCCCGGCTGGAGGCCGCCGACTTCCCGCTGGAACCGGGGCGGGTGGACCTGACCCGGCTGGCGGCCGACGCCGAGCGCACCTGGTCGGACCGGTGCGCGGCGGTCGGGGTGCCGTTCCGGGTGGAGACGCCGGGCGGGCCGGTGCCCACGTACACCGATCCGGGTCGGATCCGGCAGGTGGTGGACGGGCTGCTGGAGAACGCGCTGCGGGTCGTACCCCCGGGGGCGCCGGTGGTGCTCGCGGTCCGGCCCGCCGGCGCGGACCCGGCGGCCGGCGGGATCCTGGAGGTCCGGGACGGCGGGCCCGGCTTCACCGACGACGACCTGGCGGTGGCGTTCGAGCGGGGCGCGTTGCACCAGCGCTACCGGGGGGTGCGCAAGGTGGGCAGCGGGCTGGGGCTGGCGCTCGCCGCCGGGCTGGTGCGCCGGTTGGGTGGCGACATCGCCGCCGGGCACGCGCCGGAGGGCGGCGCGGCGTTCACGGTCCGGCTGCCCGGAGATCCTTACCTGGCTCGAACATCGGCCTGACGGTCCGCTCGCGCCGGTGCGGAACGCTGATCGCACCACCGACGAGAGGAACACCGATGGCACGTCAGCGAATCGTCACCGGCGCCACCGCGCTGCTCACCGCCGCGGCGCTCGGCCTCGCCGGGTGCGGCGCGGCGCAGACCGGCGCCGACGCGGCCCGGGAGACCGCAGTCGAGGTGGCCGCCGCCATGGGCACGGACGGGCAGGCCCTGGCCGCGCTCGGGGTGGACCCGGCCGACCTGGACGTCGACCCGGTCGCGGCGCCCGCCCCGTCGGCCTCCGGCTCGCCGACGGAGCAGGCCGACTCCGGCACGCCGGAGGAGCAGGCCGGGCCGGAGCGCAAGGGCGACCGGGCGCAGGAGGGGGGCAAGCGGCACCGCGCCCGGGTGCTGCTGCGCAAGAACCGGCTGCACGGCGAGGTCGTGGTGCAGACCAAGGAGAACGGGACGAAGACCGTCGCCGTGCAGCGCGGCCAGGTGACCGCGATCGACGCGAAGTCGATGACCGTGAAGTCCGCCGACGGGTTCACCATGACCTGGACGTTCGGCGAGAAGCTGCGGGTGGTCGAGCGCCGCGCGACGATCCGGGCGAACGAGATCAAGGTCGGTACGACGGTCGGCGTGGCCGGTGCCAAGGACGGGGAGAAGGGGGTCGCCCGGCTGGTCGTGGTGCCGCTCCGCCAGGAGTAACGTGGGCGGGCTGTCGTGACCTCAGGAATCTGCCAGGCTACGCTATGCCCCGACCTGCCGTCGCCTCCATGGAGAACCCGTGAAGCTTTCGATCCTCATGCCGGTCTACAACGAGGAAGAACGCATCGCGGACGCCCTCAAGCAGGCGTTGGCGGTGGACTACCCGTGCGAGATCGAGCTGGTCGTCGTGGACGACGGCAGCCGGGACGGCACCGGCGAGGTGCTCGGCCGGGTGGACGACGCCCGGCTGCGGGTGATCACCCACCCGCGTAACGCCGGCAAGGGCGCGGCCATCAAGACCGCCGTCGACAACGCCGAGGGTGAGTACATGGTCATCCTCGACGCCGACCTGGAGTACGATCCGCAGGACATCCCGCGCCTGCTCCAGCCGGTGCTCGACGGGCACGCCACGGTGGTCTACGGCAACCGCACGTTCGGCAGTCACAGCTCCTACAGCTTCTGGTACGTGATGGGCAACAAGGGCGTCACGCTGGCGGCCAACGTGCTCTACAACTCGTACATCGGCGACCTGGAGACCTGCTTCAAGCTGATGCCGCTGGAGCTCTACCGCTCGCTTCAGGTGCGCTCGCGGGGCTTCGGCATGGAGGCCGAGGTCACCGGCAAGTTGCTCCGCCAGCGCATCCGCCCCTACGAGGTGCCGATCAGCTACCGCGCCCGGGGTCGGGAAGAGGGCAAGAAGATCACCTGGAAGGACGGCGTCGAGGCGATCTGGATCCTGGCCCGCGAGCGCGCCCGTCGCCGCCCGGCCGGTCCCGCCGCCGCGCGCTGACCGCACGACCGCGAACCCCGCACCGGCCTCGGTGCGGGGTTCGTCGTGTCAGGGTCGGACGCCGAGGAACGCGTCCACGGAGCGGCGCAGTCCGGCCGCGTCCAGCCCGTGCCAGCGGTCGTGGTCCTCCGGCCCGCCGTAGCGGCGCAGCTCCGCCCGGCCCACGCCGAGGGCGAGCAGCCGGTGCGGCCGGTCGGCCAGCGCGTCGGACACCACCCGGGTGGACGTGCCGGCCAGGTACGGCTCGACCAGGATCACCTCGCCGCCGGCCAGCGCCCGCAGCCCGGCCGTGTCGAACGGGCGCGGCCGGTGGGTGAACGCCACCGTCACCGGCCGGTCCGCCACCGCGTGCAGCGCCGCGTCCAGCACCGGCCCGACCGCCACCAGCAGCGGCGCGCCCGGCCCGGCGTCGCGGACCACCCGCAGGTCACCCGCCTCCGGGTACGCGGACGCGTTGCTCCGGGTGGACAGCCGCAGGTACGCCGGGTGCGTCCCGCAGACCACGTCCCGCAGCAGCTGTCGCACCTCGTCCGGGTGGCCCGGCACGTGCACGGTCCACCCGTCGAGCGTGTCGATCAGGCTCACGTCGGCGGGCGCCAGGTGGGTCCGTCCCGCCGCCGCCCGGTCATACGAGGCGCCGATGCTGACCAGCACCGCGCCGACCCCCTGGTGGTCGAGGTCCAGCTTGATCTGCTCGTACGCCCGCTCGACGAGGAACGGGGCGTAGCTGTGCACGATCGGCCGCTGCCCGGTCAACGCCAGCCCACCGGCCACGCCGATCATGAGCTGCTCCCGGATCCCGACGTTGACCACCCGGTCCGGGTAGCGGGCGGCGGCCGGGGCGAACGCGTCGGCGGAGATGTCCGCCAGCACGATCACGCTCCGGGGATCCGCCAGCACCTCCTCGGCGCTGGTCACGAACCTGTCCCGCATGGTCATGGTCACTCCCCGTCGATGACGGCCGCGACGACGACGTGCGGCCGGTGGTGGTCGTGCCCGGTGAGGGCGGCGTGCAGGGCGTCGTGGTCGCGCCCGTCCACGGTGGCGGCGGTCCACCCGTTGACGGTGAACCGGCTCGCCGCGCCACCCGGCCAGCCGTGCGTGGCCGAGCGGTTGTCCAGCACGATCGCGGTCAGGTTGGCCAGGCCGGTCGCGCCGGCGTAGGCGATCGCCTCGTGGTTGGCGCCCTCGTCCAGTTCGGCGTCGCCGAGCAGCACGTACACCCGGGGGTCGGTGCGGCCCTGGGCCCGCAGGCCGAGCGCGGTGCCCACGCCCCAGCCCGAGCCCGTGGCCGAGCGAGCCGGACCCGATCTCCACGCCCGGCACCAGCGTCCGGTCCGGGTGGTCGCCGAGCCGGCTGTCCGGTCCGCCCTGGTCGTCCAGCCACTCGACCGGCACGAAGCCGCGCGCGGCGAGCAGCGCGTAGTAGCCGGCGACCGCGTGCCCCTTGGAGAGCAGGAACCGGTCCCGGTCGGGGTCGGCCACGGTCGCCGGGGTGATCCGGAGCACCCGGTCGTAGAGCACCTGGAGCACGTCGAGCGTCGAGTACGCGTTCGCGCCGTACTCGCGGCCGGCGCGGACCCGGTCCAGCAGGGTGGCCAGCTCGGTGGCGGTGGTCGTCGTCATGCCGATAGCCTCGAACCTCAACCGAACTTCACCTCAAGGGCCTGTGATGCACGAGGCAACCCTCACCATCGGCCAGCTCGCCGAGCGCAGCGGCGTGGCCCCCTCCGCGCTGCGCTACTACGAGCGGCTCGGCCTGATCCACGCCGCCCGCACCGGTGGCAACCAGCGCCGCTACGCCCGCACCGAGCTGCGCCGGGTGGCGTTCATCCGGATCTCCCAACAGGTCGGCGTCTCGCTGGACGAGATCCGGGCGGCGTTGGACTCGCTGCCCGCCGGCCGGACGCCCACCCCGGAGGACTGGGCCGCGCTCTCCCGGGCCTGGCGGGAGCGGCTGGACGAGCGGATCCGGCTGCTCGGCAAGCTCCGCGACGACCTGGACGGCTGCATCGGCTGTGGCTGCCTGTCGTTGCAGCGCTGCACGCTCTACAACCCGGGGGACTCGCTCGCCGCCGAGGGACCCGGCGCGCGCCTGGTGCTCCCCCGGGACTGAGGCGTCACCGCACCAGCAGCACCTTGCCCAGGTGGTCGTTCGTCTCCACCAGCCGGTGCGCGTCGGCGGCGTCGGCCATCGGCACCCGGGCGTGCACCACCGGGCGGATCCGGCCGGCCGCCACGAGCGGCCACACCTGCTCGCGTACGCCCCGGGTGATCGCCGCCTTCTCGTCGACCGGGCGGGAGCGCAGCGCGGTGGCGTGCACCGAGGCCCGCTTGGCCAGCAGCATCCCGAGGTCGAGTTCGCCCTTGCGCCCGCCCTGCATGCCGATCACCACGAGCCGCCCGCCGGTGGCCAGCGCCGCCACGTTCCGGGACAGGTAGGACGCGCCCATGATGTCCAGGATCACGTCCGCGCCGCGTCCGTCGGTGACCCGGCGGACCTCCTCGACGAAGTCCTGCTCCCGGTAGTCGACCGGGTGCGCGGCACCCAGCTCGCGCAGCCGGTCGTGCTTGGCCCCGCGCGCGGTAGCCACCACCGTCGCGCCCAGTGCCACCCCGAGCTGGATCGCGAACGTGCCGATGCCGCTGCCGCCGCCGTGCACCAGCAGCGTGTCCCCCTCGGTCAGCCCGGCCAGGTCCACCACGTTCGACCAGACCGTGCAGGCCACCTCCGGCAGCGCGGCGGCGTCGATCAGGTCCACCCCGTCCGGCACCGGCAGCAACTGCCCGGCCGGCACCGCGACCTGCTCGGCGTAGCCGCCGCCGGCCAGCAACGCGCAGACCTCCTGGCCCACCGACCAGCCGGTCACGCCGGGACCGAGCGCCCGGACCGTCCCCGAGCACTCCAACCCGGGGTACGCGGACGCGCCCGGCGGCGGCGGGTAGTGGCCCTGCCGTTGCAGCAGGTCGGCCCGGTTGACGGCGCTGGCCGCCACGTCGACGACCACCTCGCCGGGGCCGGGCTCGGGGTCGGGGACCTCCGCCCAGACGAGCGCCTCGGGTCCGCCGGGTTCCGTGATCGTGATCGCGCGCATGGCTCAGTCTTACCCGATCCGCCGTTCGTGGCAGACTAGGCGCGGTCGCGTACCCCCTCGGGGCGCGCGCCGGGAGGGTTCGCCTAGTGGCCGATGGCGCTGGTCTTGAAAACCGGTAAGGCAGCGATGTCTTCGTGGGTTCGAATCCCACACCCTCCGCCACTTCCACGCGGACCGCATCGGCGTGTCGCGCCGGAAGTAACCATCGCTTCCGCGGCTTATGCCTCTCGGTCATATTTATGACTGAGAGGCATAAGTGTTTCGAGTGCACATTCTTCTCGGGTGACCCGGCCGGCAGCACCACAGCGGGGTATGAAGGGGCGCAGAACATCCGTGTACCCGGAAGGACCCGTTTCGATGACCCTGGAACGACCGATCGCCCCGGACCCGTACGAGCTGCTGCCGACCGTGCCGTCGTTCGACCTGACCAGCGACGACGTGCACAACGGCGAGCCGATGGACGCGCGGTACGCGCACGGCAGCGCCGGTGGTGGGAACGTCTCGCCGCACCTGTCCTGGTCGGGCTTCCCGGCGGAGACGAAGAGCTTCGTGGTGACCTGCTTCGA
The DNA here is from genome assembly GCF_044391475.1 of Micromonospora sp. NPDC018662. Lineage (NCBI taxonomy): Bacteria > Bacillati > Actinomycetota > Actinomycetes > Micromonosporales > Micromonosporaceae > Micromonospora > Micromonospora sp. NPDC018662. Next base: position 14,495 of record NZ_JBISAC010000001.1, on the reverse strand, counting down.
CCCGGACGCACCGACCGGCAGCGGCTTCTGGCACTGGGTCCTGGTGGACGTGCCGGCGTCCGTGACCGAGCTGCCCACGGCGGTGCGGGAGGCCGATCTCGGCGGCGCGTTCAGCATCCGCAACGACTACGGCGACACCGGTTACGGCGGCGCCGCGCCGCCGCCGGGGGACCGCCCGCACCGGTACGTCTTCGCGGTGCACGCGGTCGACGTGGAGCGCCTGGAGGTGGGCAAGGAGGCGAGCCCGGCCTTCGTCGGCTTCAACCTCGCGTTCCACACCCTGGCCCGCGCGGTGATCCGTCCCACGTACCAGGTCAAGGACTGAGGTGTAAGGCGGGGCCCCTTCTTAACAGTTGGTGTTAAGAAGGGGCCCCGCCTCTACCGAAAGCGTTAAGCGGGGGCCCCGCCTTACACCCGGGCCACCGCGAAGACGGACTGGCCGAACGGGGGGCGGATGCGCTGCTCGGCGGCCTTGGTGGCGGGCAGCACCAGGGTGTCGTAGACCTTCACCATCGGGCCCTCCTTCGGCATCAGCCGGAAGACCTTGGTGGCCATGAAGTAGCCGATCAGGCCGAGCGCGTTCGCGTAGTGGATCTTCTCCACGGTGAGGCCGGCGTCGGTCATCGCCGTGGCGAGCGTCTTCTTGGTGTAGCGGCGCACGTGGCCGGTCGCGATGTCGGCGGGGCCCATGGCGAACTGGAACGCCGGCACGATGATGATCACCGCGCCGCCGGGCCGGACCAGGTCGCGCATGCTGCGCAGCGCGCCCACGTGGTCGTCGATGTGCTCCAGCACGTTGTACGACACGGCGGCGCTGTAGTCGCCCCGCTCGGTGTGTGGCAGCAGCATCTGCCGGACCTCGACGCCGGGGTGCTCGGACAGCCGTTCCTTGAGCTTGACCAGCCGGTCCGGGTCGGCCTCGGTGGCCGTGATGCGGGGGATGTGCTCGGCCCACTCGAGGGCGTAGTCGCCGAGACCGCTGCCGATCTCGATGGGGTTGTCACCGAGGTAGGGCACGGCCAGTTCGACGAACCACCGCCGGTGGTTGACCGCCGTGGCCAGGCCCTCGAGCACCTCCGCCTGGACGCGCTGATCCCCAGTGATTTCTGCCATGCGTCGATTCCTCACGATATGACTGACCCGCGCCTGGACCGTCAGAGTCAACCATCTGGATGGCCGGCGGGAAAATCGGGGGCACCGCGCGGGCCGAATTGCGGTCGGGTGGGGCGCGTGATCGGCGGTCGGCGAACTCGGCACATAGTACGCGAGTCCCAGAAATATGTCACGGGCCCGTCATACAATGACTACGCTCTGAAATGCCATGACTACTCCACAACCGGACGCGGACCCGCGGCGGGGGCGGTGGACAGACGCCCTCGCCGTGCTCAGCTTCGTGCTGCTGGCGTGCTGGGTGACCGCCCGGCTCTGGGTCGACCCGGCGAACGGGGTGCGCGACAATCGCACCGACCAGGCGCAATTCGAGTGGATGATGGCGCACGGTGCGCGCGTGGTGACCGATTTCGCCTATCCATTCACCTCGGACCGGATGAATGTGCCGGACGTCGTCAATCTCATGGCAAATACGTCCGTATTATCCATTTCGCTGCCGTTGTCACCGATAACGGTATGGTTCGGGCCGCGCTGGTCCTTCCTCATTTTCCTCACGCTCGGCCTCGCCGCCACCGGCGTCGCCTGGTACTTCCTGCTCTCCCGCGTGGTCGTCGGCGCCCGAGGGCCGGCCTGGCTGGGCGCCGGCTTCTGCGCGTTCGCGCCGGCCATGGTGTCGCACGCCAACGCCCACCCCAACATCGTCAGCCAGTTCGTGGTGCCGCTGATCGTCTGGCGGACGCTCCGGCTGGCGCAGCCCGGCCGCTGGCTGCGCAACGGGCTGCTGCTCGGCCTGGTGATCGTCTGGCAGGCGTTCCTCAACCTGGAGATCCTGCTGATGACCGCGCTCGGCCTGGGCGTGGTGGTGCTCGCGCTCGCGCTCGGCCGGCCCGCGCTGCGGGCGGCGGCCCGGCCGTTCGCCGCCGGGCTCGGGGTGGCCGCCGTGGTGGCCGGGGTGCTGCTCGCGTACCCGCTGCACGTGCAGTTCGCCGGGCCCGGCGCGTACTCCGGGCTCTCCACGCTGATCCGGGGCTACTCCACCGACCTCGCCGCCCATCTCGCCTGGTCCCGGGAGTCGGTGGCCGGCGACGCCCGGGGCAGCGCGCCGCTGGTCAAGAACGCCACCGAGGAGAACGCGTTCTTCGGCTGGCCGCTCGTGGTGCTGGTGACCGCGCTGGTCTGGTGGCTGCGCCGGGACGCGGTGGTGCGCGGGCTGGCCGCGGTCGGTGTGGTGTTCGGCCTCTTCTCGCTCGGCCGGGAGATCCGGTTCGGTGGGCGGGACACCGGCATTCCCGGGCCGTGGGCCGCGCTGGAGGACCTGCCGGTCCTGCACTCGGTGGTACCCACCCGCTGGTCGCTCGCGCTCACCCCGATCATCGGCGTGCTGCTCGCGTTCGGCGCCGACCGGGCGCGACGCCTGGCGCGGCGGCACCCGGCGGCCCGGGGGCAGATCCGGTTCGCCACCGGCACCGTGCTCGCCATGGCGCTGCTGCCGATCCTGCCCACCCCGCTGCCCGCGACGCGCCTGGACCCGACGCCGGCGTTCGTCACCTCCGGGGCGTGGCGGCCCTACGTGGCGGGTGGACGGAGCATCGTCACGCTCCCGCTGCCCGACACCACCTACGCGGTTCCGCTGCGCTGGTCCGCCGAGACCCGGCTGGACATGCCGCTGGCCCGGGGCTACTTCCTCTATCCGGACACCCGGCCGGGCGCCGGCCGGGTCGCGCTCTTCACCGCGCCGCCGCGCCCCACCAGCACGTTCTTCGAGACGGTACGGCGGACCGACGCGGTGCCGCCGATCACCCCGCAGGACCGGGTGGACGCCGTGGACGACCTGCGTCACTGGCGGGCCGGGGCGGTGATCCTCGACCCCCGGCTGCCGCCGGCCGAGTCGTTGCGTCGGGCGATGACCGAGCTGACCGGGATCACCCCGACCCGCGTCGGCGGGGTCTGGCTGTGGGACGTGCGCCCACTGGTCGACTGACCGGCGGTCAGCGGACGCAGCAGCCCTGGCAGACCTTCGGTCGGGGCAGCGTGAAGGCCAGGCAGCAGGTGCGCCGCTGCACGGTCGGCTCGCCGGTCGGACCGGGCACCAGCTCGACCAGGTCGGCGAGGTCGAGCGCGTCGAGCAGCGTGCCGACGGCCGCCACGCTCGGGCCGGGCAGCGCGTCCGCCGCGCGCAGCACGCCGTGCGCGATGCCGGAGGCCACCGAGCCGAGCAGCGTACGGGTGCCGATCCGGACCTCGCCCTGGATGGCGGCGATCAGCGGGGCGAAGTGCGCGTCGAGCAGCGACGTGCGCAGCGCGCCGAGCAGCGCCGCCTCGTCGGCGACGACCCGGACACCCGGCGTGCCGGCCAGCGCCAGCGGGTCGCCGGGCAGCACGGCCACCGGCGTGGAGCCGCGCAGCCCGAGGGTGAGCAGTTGGTGGTGGTCCTCGAAGTGCACCAGCACGTCGGCGGGGTCGAGCAGCGGCACCCGCCGGGCCGAGGCCCAGCCGAGCACGGCCGGCAGTGCGGTCCAGTAGCTGTAGGACTTCCAGGCCAGCGCGGCGCAGGCGTGCGGGGTGCCGCCCCAGCGCCGGCCGGCGGCGGCCAGGAACTCGGGGAGCAGCGTGCCGTCGATCAGGCGGGTGGCCGGGGCCCAGCGGTCCAGCTCGTCGCGGACCAGCAGGCCGGGCGCGAGCCCGGGCAGGTCGTCGGTGCCGAACATGGCGCGCAGCGTCGCGGTCACCGGGGCGAACGGGGTGGCGACGTCGCGCCCCGGCATCACCGCAGTCACCTGGCCGTCCCCTGTCTGGTAGCCCGTCGGCCGGCGCGTGCCGTCGACCGAAGCTAAGGCTAGCCTAACCACAGCCTCCGGCGGAGGGAAGTGGTGGCGCGGGCTTCACAGCGAGGTCCCGGTCACTCCGCCGCCGTCGCGTACTACCCGGCGAGGGGGGCGGAAAACGCCGTCGGGAGCGCCGGCCGGGTCGCGCAAGCATCGACGTACGCCGTTGAATTGTCAAGGTGACTGTCGAATACGAGCCAGTTTCCGTGCGCGTTCGACCACGAAACGTGAAAATGGTCTTCCCGCGTACGAGGAAGCTGATGACCTCACCGATCGAGCGTGCCGCCGACTCCTTCGCGGCCGAGCTCGCCCGGCACCGCACCGGCCGAGGGCTGTCCAAGAAGCAGTTGGCGACCCTGATGGGCTTCGACCCGTCCTACGTCAGCCACGTCGAAGGGCGCCGGCACCGACCCACCGAGGACTTCGCCCGCCGGGCCGAGGCCGTCCTGGAGGCCAGCGGCGCCATCTGGCAGCGTTTCCGGGAGTACGACGAGCTGCGGCACAGCCGGGCCACCGGGACACACCGGGATCCACCCGTCCCCGGCCAGTGGCTGCCACCCGGCACCGGCCTGGTGGTCGAACGCGAGATCGCCACGCTCACCCACACCGGTGACGGCTACCACTGCACGATCCGGCGGGAGCTGTACAACGCCGGCACCGAGCCGGTCACCCGCTACCTGGTCCGGGTCGCCGTCGACCGCTACCCGAACGACCCGGGCCGCTCCAACCGGCACCACCGCGAGCACCCGCTGACCTTCGCCGAGCTGCAACTCACCGCCTACCGGGACGACGGCAGCGGGCGCGAGCCGATGCACTGGCGGGCCAAGCACGACCGGGACGCGTTCAAGGAGATCTGGCTGCTCTTCGAGAACGACGAGGGGCGCTTCCCGCTCTACCCGGGCGACCGGGTCACCATCGAGTACGCCTACCGCGTCGGACGGGACAAGTGGGGCCCCTGGTTCCAGCGCGCCGTACGCCTGCCCACCCGGCACCTCGCGGTGCGCCTCGACCTGCCGGCGGACCTCGACCCCAAGGTGTGGGGTGCGGAGACCTCGCTGTCGGCGGAGGAGGGCCCGCTGCGTACCCCGATCCAGCACACCCGCGACGCCGACCGGGTGATCTACGAGTGGGGGACCGACGACCCGCCGCTCAACGCCCGCTACCGGATGCAGTGGCGGTTCCGCAGCCCCGCGCCGGACGCCGAGCCGGACAGCGCACCCGCCGGGGAGACCCGGGTGCGCGCCAGCGACCGGATGCGCGCGGTCGGCATCGTGCAACGCGGCGACGACCTGCTCCGGCAACCCGCCCGCCAGTTCGACCTGCCGGCCGAGGAACGGCACGCCCGGCAGGTGGTCGACCGGCTCGCCGGGATGCTGGCCCGCCTCGACGAGCTGCACCCGTTCAGCAAGGGCGTCGGCCTGGCCGCGCCGCAACTCGGGATCGGCTGGGCCGCCGCGCTGGTCCGCCCCGCCGACCGGGCGGCCGAGCCGGTCGTGCTGCTCAACCCCCGGGTGGTGGACGCCGCCGTCGAGACCGACGAACAGTACGAGGGCTGCCTCTCCTTCTTCGACCACCGCGGCCTGGTGCCCCGGCCGCTGCGGATCGACGTGGAACACGCCCAGTGGGACGGCAGCCGCGTCATCACGTCCTTCGAGTACGCGATGGCACGCCTGGTCGCGCACGAGATCGACCACCTGGAGGGGCGGCTCTACGTCGACCGGATGGCGCCCGGCGTGCCGCTGGTGCCGGTGGAGGAATACCGCGAGACCGGCACCCCCTGGCGTTACTGACGACCGGCTCCGGCACGCGGGCCGGTTGCCGGCCCGGCCCGCGCACCGGAAGACGGGGGGCCGGGGGGGGGGGGGCCCGGGGGGGGGGGGGGCGCCCCCCGCGGGGGGGGGGGGGGGGGGGGGGGGGGGGGGGGGGCCGGCGGCCCCACCGGCTTGTGGGGCGCGCCCCCCCCCCAGGCCGCGGGGGGGGGGGGGGGGGGGGGGGGCCCGGGGGGGGGGGGGGCCCCCCCCCCCGGCTTGGGGGGGAGTAGGGCTCTAGAGGGTGCCGAACGTGTCGTAGCGGATGTGGTCCGGCGGGACGTCGTCGGCGGCGAGCGCCCGCAGGGTCGCCCGGACCATGGCGGCCGAGCCGGAGACGTAGCAGTCGTGCGTGGTCCAGGGCCCGTACCGGGTGACCACCTCGGAGACGTCGCCGAGTTCGCCGGCGAAGTCCGGGGCCGCGCTGCATGCCGGCGTCACCGACAGCCAGGGGTACGCCGACACCAGCTCCTGGAGGCCGGGCAGCCCGTACAGCTCGTCCGGGTGGCCGGCGCCGTAGAAGACGTGCACCCAGCGGGTGCGGTTGACCCGGGTCAGCTCCTCCACCAGCGCCTTGATCGGGGCCAGTCCCACCCCGCCGGCCACGCAGAGGACGTCCCGGGTGGACTCCGGGTCCAGCGTCATCGAGCCCATCGGGGCGGCCAGCCGCAGCAGGTCACCCGGCTTGGTGCGGCGGACCAGCGCACCGGACACCCAACCGGCGGCCCCGGCCGGCGTACGGACGTGGAACTCCAGCACGTTCTCCTCGTTCGGGGCGTTCGCCACCGAGTACGTCCGCCACGTCCGCGGGAGGTGGCGGGGCACCTCCACGCTGACGTACTGGCCGGCCCGCCAGGGCAACGTGTGTTGGAGCGCCCGCACGGTCAGCACCGCGGTGTCCGGACCGTGCCGTTCGTGGGTCAGCACCTCGGCGTGCCAGAACGGCGGGTTCCCGTCGGCCTCCGCGCCGGCGAGCATCCGCTCACTGATGCTCGCGTATGCGTCCCGCCACGCCTGGTCGTACTCCAGGCTCCAGCCGTCCCCGGCGACGGTGCGCAGGCCGTCCAGCAGCGCGACGCCCAGCGTCGCGTAGTGGTCCGCCGTGACGTGGTACTTCCGGTGGTCCCGGCCCAGCCCGCGCAGATAGTCGTCGAACGCCTCCGGGTCGTCCGCCGTCTGGGCGGCCGTGACGATCGCCTCCAGCAGTCGGTCGCGCTGCCCGCTCATCTGCACCGGGAAGAGCGCCCGCAGCTCCGGGTCGAGCAGGAACATCCGGGCGTAGAAGTGGCCGCAGAGCCGCTCCCCGTGCTCCTCGACCAGGGCCCAGCTCTCCTTCAACAGCCGCGCGACGTTCTCCACAGGGGCACGCTCCTTCTCCGTACGGGCGGATCGGCCCGGATAGAATGTCCACGGAGCGTGTGCGGCGGTCGCACACAATGTGCGATCGGCTCATCTGCCCGCCGAAGTGGTTTCATGGTCCGGTGACGGTTGACGAGTCGGCCCGGCCGGTCTCCCGCCGGGTGCTGGGCACCGAGACGCTGCTCGTGCTCGGTCTCTCCCTCGGCCAGTCGGCCGTGTACGCGCTGGTCTCCCTGATCGCGAAGCTCACCGCGTCGGGCGGGTTGTCGAAGCAGACCGCCGCGCTGAACACGTCCACGTCGGCCCGGCCATACCTCGACCTCACGTACCAACTGCTCGGGATCGTCTTCGCGCTGCTGCCGGTGCTGCTCGCCGTACACCTGCTGGCGCGGGACCCCGGCGACCCGACGCGGACGCTCGGCGTGGACCTGACCCGGCCCGGCGCGGACCTGGTCCGGGGCGCGGGCCTGGCCGCGCTCATCGGCCTGCCCGGGCTGGCGCTGTTCTGGGTGGCGGCCCAACTCGGCGTGAACGCCACGCTGGTCCCCGCCGCGCTGCCGGACCTGTGGTGGGCGGTGCCGGTGCTGATCCTCGCCGCCGTGCAGAACGCCGTGCTGGAGGAGGTGATCGTGGTCGGCTACCTGATCACCCGGCTGCGGCAGCTCAACTGGCGGGTCGGCGCGGTGCTCGCCACCAGCGCCGTGCTGCGCGGCTCCTACCACCTCTACCAGGGCTTCGGCGCGTTCGTCGGCAACGCGGTGATGGGCGTGATCTTCGGGCTGTTCTATCTGCGCACCCGCCGGGTGGCCCCGCTGATCGTCGCGCACACGCTGCTCGACGTGGTCGCCTTCGTCGGCTACGCGCTGCTGCCGAAGTCCTGGTTCGGCTGGCTCTGAGCCCGCGTGTCGGCGCTCGTCCCTCGGCTCGGCGTTCGCGTCCGGTAGTGCGCGACCGCCCGGGCGGCGACCCGCTCGGCTGCCGCCGTGCCGCCGGTCACCGCCGCCAGCACCGCCGCGCCCGGCAGCAACCGCGCCGCCAGCCGTAGCCCGAGCCAGCCGCCGGCCTGCGCCGCCACCGGCGTGGCCAGCCGCCACGCCGCCTCGGCCGTCCGGCCCCACGGCCCGTCCGTCGGGACGTCTGCCGCCCGGGCCGCGGCCAGCGCCGCCCGCGCGGTGCCGTCGTCCGGGTGCACCGACGTCAGCACCAGCAACTCGGCCGCCCGGTCCGGATGCGCCGGATCCCGTCCGTACGCGGCCGCCAGGTGCAGCACCAGGTTCGCCTGCGTCCAGAGCACCACGGCCAGCTCCGCAGCGGGCGCGAACACCCCGGCTCCCGCCGCGAGCGCGCCACCCGTACCGGCCATCCGGACGAACCGGCGGGTCGCCAGCCGGGCCACCCCGTCCGCGTCCGCCGCCGGGTAGGCCCGCCGGACCTGCTCCACCCAACCCCGGGCCCGCGGCCCGAGCGCGTCCACCGCGGCCAGGGCCAGCAGCTCCGGCGCGAACCCGGGGTGGTCGCGCAGGCGCGGCCCCACCGCCCGCCACCCTTCCACCGGGGTACGCGCATCCGTCGCGACCGCTGCTCCGGCCGCCTCCGGATCGCTCCGCTTCCGCTCGGCCCGCGCGTGCTGCTCGGGTGCGGCCGGCTCGTGTCCGGTCGGCTCGGGTGCGGTCGGCTCGGGCTTGTGCTGCTCGGGCTCGGCCGGCTCGGGTGCGGCCGGCTCAGGCTCGGCCTGCTTTCGCTCGGTCCCCTCGGGCCGGTCCGGGTCTGGGCCGGGAACGTCCGGGCCCACGATCAGTGCGGCCGGTCGTTCGACAGTGGCGCCGGTGCGTTTCCGAGCGGGGGCGGGTCGGGTCATCGGCTCGTCCCCGGCCGCCGCGTCGGGCCGGGGCTCGGCGGGCGACTGCTTGGCGGCGCGCTTCGCGGGGCTGGTCTTCGCCGCCGGGGCGGTCTTCGTGCTCCGGCGGGCCCGCACCGGCCGAGGCGCGGGCCCGGCCTCTTCCACCGCTACCTCGGAAGCCTCCGTCGGGGACGGATCCGTCCGGTCCGGTGCCGTGAACTCCGGCGCGATGGCGGTCTTGCGCGTGGTGGCGGGCGTCTTCGGCGCGGCCTTCTTCGCGGCGGGGGCCCGGCGCGCCCGCTGCGGAGCTGCCGCGCTCGCGGGGGCCGGTGCGGCGGGTGGAGTCTCGTCCGGCGTCGGCTCGGCCGTCTCCGACGCGGTAGGTGGCGTCGGCTCGGCCGGCGTACCCGGATCGGTCGGTTCCGGTGCGGCGGCCGGCGGGCCGGGATCGGTCGGGGACGGCTCGGCGGCCGGTCTCGGGCGAGGGGCCGGCGGGACGTCGGCGGCCGGCGTCGGCGGCTGGAAGAGCACGGTGGGTGCGGCCCCGCGCGCTCGCCTGCGTGGCGGCGTGTCGCCCGTCACGTCCGTCGGCGGCGGCTCGGGGGTCGGCGGGGGGCTGAAGGTCGGGCGGGGGGAGCGGCTCCGCCGGGCCTTGGCGGTGGGCTCGCGATGGGGCGGATCGCTCGGCGGCTGCTCCTGCATATCGATGGAGCGTAGTCGTGGACGTGACCTGGCACACGGCGACGACGCGGCGGTTCGGCGGGGTGCCGGTATCCGCTTTGCCCCCGGCGGGTGCGGACCTGTATTCTCGGGCGCGGTGACCTTCGGGGCACCGAGGAGACTTCGCCTAGTCTGGTCTATGGCGCCGCACTGCTAATGCGGTTGGGGTCTTAAAGCCCCTCCCGGGTTCGAATCCCGGAGTCTCCGCGCGAAAGCCGGTTGTGTAGACTGGCCGAGCACCGGGCGCCCGTAGCTCAATGGATAGAGCATCTGACTACGGATCAGAAGGTTAGGGGTTCGAGTCCCTTCGGGCGCACAAGATCATGAAGGGTCTGATCTGCGGAGACGCGGGTCAGGCCCTTTTTGCTGTCCGGTCGGTGTGGATGGTGGGTGTCACGTGGGTGCGATGTGGGTGCAGGCCCGGAGGCGACCTTTTCGCTGATTCGTCGGGACGTGACCTGCGGCTTCACGGCCGGCTTGCGCTTCGGTGGAGTCGGAGCACCTGTTTTCGGTTTGGTCGGCGTCGGGGTGCCGGTTGTGGGGCCGCGGTGTGGCCGGCCTGTTCTGCCGTGTTCTGTTCGGGGACAGCCTGACGTCCAAGCAGGCGGACGGGTCGGCGGGCGAGGGTGTGGAGGTCGTCGACGTCGCCCAGATGCTGCTGGCCGCCGTCCGCCGTGGTGACCCGGCAGGCAACCAGGCGAGCGTCTGAAGATTTTTGATCCTCGTTGTCGATGTGGGTCCGGGTTGTTCGACGGGAGGGTGCAGGGGCCGGAGAGGCCGGCCCGCACCCCGGACAGGAGCTCCCCCCATGAGCAAGTACCTGATCCTCATCTTCGAGCGCGAGGCCGACTACGCCACCATGTCGCCCGAGGGCTGGGCCTCGGTCGTCGACGCGCACAACGCGTTCACCAAGGCCGTCCCCGACCTCGGCGGCACGATCGTGGGCGGCGAGGCAGTGCAGCAGACGAACACCGCCAAGTCGATCCGGTCCGGCAAGGTCACCCACGGGCCGTTCTTCGAGTCCAAGGAGGCGCTCGCCGGGTACTACGTGGTCGAGGCGCGCGACCTCGACCACGCCCTCGAGATCGCCAAGCTCACGCCTGCCCCGTTGGGCGGCGTCGAGGTCCGGCCGGTCCTGGAGGCCCCGACGGACGCCGACGGTCGCTGACCGCGTGACCGCCATGCTCGGTGCGGTCGCCGAAGCACTGGCGGACGCGCACCGGCGCGAGTGGGCCTTCGTGCTCGCCGCGACGGTGCGCGTCGCCGGCGACCTCGACGTCGCGGCCGTCGTCCGCCGGGGTGACCCTGCAGGCGAACCGGCGAGTGTTTGAAGTTTTCTGGGTCCTCGTTGTCGATTTGGGGTCAGGCTGTGCGACGGAAGGGTGTAGGGCCGGAGGGACCGGCCCGCACCCTCGACAGGAGCCCGACATGACGCAGTACATGATCTCCATTTACGAGCGCGAGGCCGACTACGCCACCATGACGCCCGAGGGCTGGCAGTCGGTCGTCGACGCGCACAGCGCGTTCGCCAAGGCCGTCGGCGACCTCGGCGGCACGATCGTCGGCGGCGGCGTCCTGCAGGCCACGACAACGGCCACGTCGATCCGGTCCGGTGAGGTCACCGACGGGCCGTTCGTCGAGGCCAAGGAGGCGTTCGGCGGCTTCTACATCGTCGAGGCGCGCGACCTCGACCACGCCATCGAGATCGCCAAGCTCACGCCCGCCCAGTTCGGCGGGGTCGAGATCCGGCCGGTCCTGGACGTCTCGACCGCCAGCGGTCGCTGACCGCGTGACCACGACGCCCGGTGCGGTCGCCGAGGCACTGGCGGACGCGCATCGGCGCGAGTGGGCCTTCGTGCTCGCCGCGACGGTGCGCGTCGCCGGTGACCTCGACGTCGCGGAGGAGTGCGCGCAGGAGGCCTACGTCGACGCCCTCGAGTCGTGGGGGCGCACCGGGGTGCCCGACCGCCCGGGGGCGTGGCTCACGTCGACGGCCCGGCGGCGCGCCGTCGACCGGCTTCGCCGCGAGGTCACCCTGCGCCGCAAACTGCCGCTGCTCGTCGAACCCGTCGAGGCACCCGAGGAGCACACCATGGCCGGCAACGACGAGGCGGTGCCCGACGACCGGCTCCGCCTGCTCTTCACCTGCTGCCACCCGGCGCTCGACCCGGCCACGCGGGTCGCCCTCACCCTGCGGCTGGTCTGCGGTGTCGCAACGCCCGACGTCGCCCGGGCGTTCCTCGTGCCGGAGCCGACGATGGCGGCGCGGATCACCCGGGCGAAGAAGAAGATCACCCAGGCGCGGATCCCCTACCGCACCCCGACGGCCGCCGAGCTGCCCAAACGGCTCGACAGCGTGCTCACGACCGTGCACCTGCTCTTCAGCACCGGCCACACCGCCCCGACCGGCGAGCAGCTCGTGCGCGACGACCTCTGCGAGCGCGCCCTCGACCTGGCCCGCACGCTCGTGCAGCTGCTGCCCGCCACGCGCGAGACCTGCGGGCTGCTCGGGCTGCTGCTGCTCACGCACGCGCGCCGGGTCGCGCGGCTCGACGCGCAGGGCCGACTCGTGCTGCTCGAGCACCAGGACCGGCAGCAGTGGGACCACGTCATGATCGTCGAGGGGCTGCGCTGGACCGTCGAGTCCCTGCAGGCCCCGCACCCCGGACGGTTCGCCCTGCAGGCCGCGATCGCCGGGGCCCACGCCGTCGCGCCGACGTTCGCAGCCACCGACTGGGCCCGCGTCGTGCACCTCTACGACCTGCTGCTGGCGGTCGAGCCGTCACCCGTCGTCGAACTCAACCGCGCCGCCGCGCTGGCGTTCGCCGACGGGCCGGCGGCGGCGCTGGCGATCGTCGAGCGGCTCGCCGGCGACCCCCGGTTGCGCTCTTACCCGTACGTGCACGCCGTCCGGGCCGACCTGCTGCGACGTCTCGGCCGGGGCGGCGAGGCGTCCGCCGCCTACCGCGCGGCGCTCGACCTGACCGCCAACGGGGCCGAGCGCGACTTCCTCCAGCGCCGGATCAACGACCTCGACCCGGGCGCGGCGACCCAGGCGCCGAACCGGTGACCGTCCTCCGCCGGACGCAGTCCGGGTGCAACGCGGGCCCCTGCCCGCCGCGTTGGGGCCGATCCGTGATGCGCTGGGGTTCGACGAAACCAGCCAGCAGCGGGTCCCTTCGGGCGCACTTCACGATCAAGGCCGTGACCAGCGGAAACGCGGGTCACGGCCTTGTTTGTGTCCCATGATGTGGCGTGACCGTTCACTCTGTGAACGCATGATGCTCCGTTGGGTGCTCCTGTCGGCGAGATGTCTTCTGTTCTTTCGCCACAACAATGAGTAACGGCCTCCTGATGTGTGGACGTGGACGCGAGGTGGCTTCCGCCGGCACAGCCGTCTGGGCGGGTGATGGTGGAGATCCGGACGAGTCCTCGACTGATGCGCGCGCTCCACTCATCGCGGTTCGCCGTTTGACCAAGTTGGAGGCATGCGTACGCGGACTTCGTCTACCTATTGACATGAGGATCATCTGTAAGTTTTCTTAACCGTTAGTTCGGTAAGCCGCACCGCCCCGGCAGGCGACCGGCCTGGCGTTGGAGTTCGCGCGTCCCCGCGGATGGTCGCCGCCAGTTGCGAGGTGCCCGACGCATAAGTTGAAGGAGCGCCCGTATGAGCCGTACAGGCAGACTCAGCCGCCGCCAACTGCTGGGTGCCGCGGGTGCGAGCGGTGCCGCCACACTGCTCGGGACCCCGGGACGCGCTCAGGCTGCCGCCACCCCTGTCGTACCGATCGACTGGCGGAAACTGGGGTCGTATCCCAACGCCGACGCTGCCGGCCAGCGGTTGACGCCGATTCTCGCGGGGAGTTCCCGCTACCTGATCGGGCCGTGGTACGCGACCACCTACACCTATTACCTGCCGGACGGTTACCTCGATCTCCAGGGCACCGACGAGCGAGCTGTCCGGCTGCCCGCGATGGCCGCCGTCGCCGCCGCGGCGGCTCTGGTCACGGGCACCTACGACCCTCGCGCCCTGTCGGTCCCAAACGCCACCGTCCGCACCCGCAACCTGATCCGTACCCTCGCGGCCCGGCATCGGGCCACCAACACGAACAGCGCCACCCGCTGGGGCGGAACGTGGCAGAGCGCGCTCTGGGCGTACTACACTGCGCTCGCCGGGCGGCTCTTCACCGACCATCTCGACGCTGTCACGCACGGACATCTGGCGGCAATGCTCGCCTGGGAGGCCGACCGGCTCGCCACCGGCAACGCGGTCCACCTCGTGGGTACCGCCGGTGACCAGCTCTACATGACCCGCCGTGACGGCACCGTCGTCACGGCCGGCGACAGCAAGGCCGAAGAGGACAGCTGGAGCGCCGCCGCGCTCTCCCTGGCCGCGGTGATGCTGCCCGGCCATGCCAACGTGGCTCGCTGGGCCCGCCGCAACGTCGAGCTCCTGCTGGCTGCGGCGGCCTGTCCGGCGGATCTCACCGGCACCGCCACGATCAACGGGATTCGGCTGTCGTCCTGGCTACAGGGCACGAACATCGCCGACGACGGGACGTTGCAGAATCACTCACGGCTGCATCCGCTGTACATGGTCTCGTTCGATCAGAGCCTCTACCAGGGCTTCGTCCACGGGCTCGCCAACCGGGCCGCGCCCAGGGCGGCGCTGCACAACATCACCCGGACGTACGGTGCGCTGGTCGACAAGCCGTTCCCGTTGCCGAGCGGAGGCACCAGCCCGATCTACCGCCCGAACTCGGCGGAGATCTACTACCCCGAGGGCAACGACTGGGGTACGCACTTCCCCTTCTACTTCGGCAGTTTCGA